>CABRIW010000008.1:0-125617 GCA_902471075.1 uncultured Barnesiella sp.
CATTATCTTTGGGATATCTTTACTTGATTCCCTAAGATACAAAAAATTAGGGAAACGGGCAAGTCCAGACTGAACGAAGTTAGGGCTTGCCCGATTTTTTTGCTGACACAAAAGAGGCCATCTCAAATTTTATTTTGAGACAGCCTCTGTTTTGTTTGGGTATCACCTCTGGCGGGTTATTTGATTCGAATAGTCTGTATGGGTTGTTGCTTGACGGCGTCGAGCGGTTGCACCTGGTACTTGACCCGACCGAAATCGATGCTCTTCAAATCGAAGCAGCGGATGGCGCTGTTGTACATGGTGCGGTAGTAGAGCAGGCGGTTGGCCATGTCGGCAGCCGAGGTCCATTGCGTAGCGCTGGGTATGTCGGTAGGGGTCTGGCCGGTCGTAAACTCGGCTCCGATGGGGATGTCGAAGTTGTTGAGGATGTGGAAACTCTCGGTAACGGCTTCGATTGAAGTCCGGGACTGTGGAGCGGAGGTCTGGTAAAAGGCCGCACGTACGAAGCGGGAGGGCGGCGTGATGTCGCCGGGGAGACCCAGGAATCCGCTGCCGGCACCGAACGAGGCGAGCTTGATGTCGCCGAACGATTTGGGCTCGGCTGTTCCCGGATAGAGGTTGACGTAGTTGTTGAGGTTGGTCATCTGCCACTCGAAGCCCGGCGAGTTGGTGAGTACCCCCAGTTCGTTTTCATGGAATTGCATCTTGCCGGCAATAATCTCCAGCACCACCTGACGGCCCGTTACGTCGGTCATGCGCCAGTGGACCGTCGAGGCCCGCGGGTCTATCGATACGACGTGTACCGTTTTCAGCCCTTCGATGGCTTCGTCGACAGTGGCGAAGTTGCCCAGAATCCAGGCAACCAGTTGCAAGTCGGCAATGCTCGAGGCTTGTTGGGCCGGGTTATAGGCTTCGTATTGTCCGTAATTGGGAAAGTAGAAGAGCCCGGCCGACAATCCGGCCTCGTTCAACCCCTCGGCCACAAACTCTTTTTGCTCCACGGCCAATCCCACATAGCCGTATTGGGCGGTAAATTTCATGCCGGCTTGCTGTCCGCCGGGTATATAGGAGTGCTGCTCATACCCCCGGGGTACAATTACATACTGGCTGTTCAGGTCGCTGCCACCCCATTCGATGGTGCGGGCTACGATTTTGGAACCGTCCTTCACCGTGAGGGTGATGCCCGTGCAGCCCCAGGCCGATGGAATCGAGAGGGCCGCAGCCGCAATCAGTAGGGAAAATAATCGTTTCATTGTTGCTGTATATTAAGTTAGAACATGTGCGATAGTCTGGCCGATTCAAAGGTATGAAAATATTTATGACCCCCATGGATGGGGATGAATGTATTTCTCGTTACAGTGCCTGTTGTTGCCGGCCTTTTTATAAACACGCGATGTTTGTGAAATGTTTGGGGCCGGGACAGAAGAAACGGATGGATAAAAAATGCCGGTCGAAAGGAAACTCCGGCCGGCATGATATGAGTTCTTCTTCGATGTTAGAATCGGAAACTGATGTAGAAGTAGCTCCCCGATGTTTTCCAGGTCTGGTTCTCGTCGTCGATTTTGTACGAGGTAGAGCCCCATCGGTATTCATACCCCAGCGAGATAACCTTGTACGAAGCAGCCAAACCGGTATTGAAGTAAGAGCCGTAGTTGCCTTTGAACTTGTTGCCGTCGGTATTGAACATCATCGAGTAGGAGGGGTCGTAGCGGAAATAGAGGTTGACCTTCAGGAAGTCGACCGGATTGACAGTAATCGAGGGGCCGAACTGCATGGAAATCTCTCCCTTGTAAATGTCGCTGTCATCTTCGGCGGAGAGGCCTCTCGCTACACCGTATTGGGCTACGGCAATATCGAAGAACGTCCAGTCCAATCCGAATTTAATCATGCCCAGGAGCGGCTTTTTGTGCAGGTAATAGGTTTTACCCCGTCCGATGGAAACCGCAAAATTGCTGTTCAATTTCGGTTGGCCGCTGCCGCGGTCGAGCGAGGTCATACCGTAGGCGACATAGAAATATTTGCTGCGTTTCCAAATCTGTTCTTGACGGGCCATATATTCGAGTTTGGCATTCATCTCGTTGGTGAGGTTTACCAGCGAAGCGTTGAGGCTGTCTACCCGGTTGCGCAGTTCGTTATTTTCGTTTCGATAGACAAAGAGCGAATCTTTCAGTTGGTCGTTTTCTATCGACAGACCTTTGTATTTGTCCAGCAAGGTTTTCTGTGCTTCGTCGAGCGAGTCTTTGCTGGCCAGGAGTAATGCGTGTTTGCTTTTGAGTGTCGTGTTTTCCTGCGACAGAGTCTGATTGGCCGTTGTCTTTTCGTCGATGACTTTTTGCATGACACCGATCGAATCCTTCAACATTTGGTTCTGCTTTTTCAAAGTCTGGGCCGACAGGGGTACTATCGACATTCCGATAAGGCATAAGAGTACAATTCGTTTCATAATTTTAGATCCTTGTTTCCGGACAAAAGTATATAAAAAGAATAATATCCGTATAATAATCTTTATTTTTTTATGCGGAATTATGGGAACCTTGTACTTGCGATTTAGCCTAATATCGACAAGAACAGTAGTCAGCTGATAAATATCTCGGGCATACCCGCAGAAGAGTCGGGGGTAGAATACTGCTCCAGCAGGTGGAAACACAATCGCTGCGAGCGTATTGCCGGGCCCTGGTTGCGGACGTAGTGATTCTTCAAATACTCGTCTATGTAGCAGGCTTTTACATTGTCGTGCAGTTGCAGGTCGATGACCGACAGTATTTCGTTCTTGATATGCTGGTCGAAAATGGGTACGGCGGTCTCGATGCGGCGGTTCAGGTTGCGCCGCATCCAGTCGGCCGACGACAGATATACCTCTTCGCGTCCACCGGCATAGAAGTACCAGATGCGGGCATGCTCGAGGTACGAGTCGATGATGCGCGTCATGTGTATTTTGCGGCTGTAAGGCTGGTTGGGCACCAGACAGTTGATGCCTCGCACCAGCAGGTCGATGTGTACGCCTGCCTCGCTGGCATCGTAGAGGGCATCGATCATGCCTGTGTCGTGCAGACCGTTCATCTTCAGGATGATGTGTGCCTTCCGTCCCTGTCGGGCCTCTTCCATTTCGAAACGTATTTTCCGCTTCAACTCGTCGACCATATTGAACTGAGCCACGAGCAACGTCTTGAAATCGCGGTCTTTCGAAGAGCCGTCGAGTATGGAGAAGAGCTTGTCGAGCTCTCCCGTAACGGCCCGGTTGACGGTAAACAGCCCCATGTCGGAGTAGATGCGGGCCGTATCTTCGTTGAAGTTGCCGGTGCTCATAAAGGCGTAGGCCTGAGGTTGTGAGCCATCGGCAGGCGCACACTTGACCAGCAGGGCCTTGGCATGGACCTTCAGCCCCGGCGTGCTGTATACGACACGAACGCCCGACTCCTGCATCAGCTCCGAGGTGATGATGTTGTTCTCCTCGTCGAACCGGGCTTTGATTTCGACATATACCGTCACCTGTTTTCCCTGTTTGGCGGCGTAGAGCAACCGGTCTATCACTTCGGAGTTTTCGGCCACCCGGTATTGGGTGAGTTTTATTTCGGTCACTGTCGGGTTCTCGGCGGCCTCGGTCAGAAACCGGGTGAGGTAGTCGAACGACTGATAGGGGAAATGTATCAGAAAGTCACGGTGGCGAATCACCTCGAACATCGACGGGGCGTTGTCGAAGATGGGCAGCCGCATGGGCGAGGGGAGTGTCTCGCTCAACACCTTGCCGGTGAGGTTGGGGAGCTTGGTCAGGTCCTCCAGATTCAGATACCGGCTCGAGCGGATGCACTGTCCGTGCGGAATGTCGTAGGCCTCGCAGATATACTCCAGCATGTCGTGGGGCATGCAGCCGTCGTAGACCAACCGGTTGGCGTTGCCGATCTTGCGTTTCTTGACCCGCTTGCGCACGGCATCGACAATGTTGACCCCCTCTTTGGGCTCGATGGAAAAGTCGGCATCGCGCGAGACCCGTATCGCATAGTGCGAGTCGATGTCGAATCCCGGGAAGACGATGTCGAGGTTCAAGGCAATCATGTCGTCGATAAACATCACATAGTTCTTTCCGTTGTGGGGAGTGAGCTTGATAAATCGCGGCACCTTGCTGAACGGGATTTTTATCTGGGCATAGAACGGTTGTCGGTCGGGATTGTCGCGGTCGCTCTTCCGATACATTTTAATCGCCAGATACAACCGGTTGTCGCGCAGGAAAGAGACGATGTCGTCTTTCAGTATCAACACCGGCTGCAAAAAGGGGAACACCTCTTCTTTAAAGAAGTTGCGTACCTCTTCCCGGTGGCACTCTTCGATTTTCTCCTGGTGATAGAGTACCATGCCTTCCCGCTCGAGTTCGGGAATAATATCGTTGAAAAAGAATTTGTTGAAATCGTCGACCTGTAGGTTGACCTCCCGGTTAATCGACTCCAGAGTCCGTTCGGCCTGCTCCTTCTCCTCTTCGCTTTTGGAGGAGTCGGACAGAATCTGGTGATACTCCGAAACCCTCACGCGATAAAACTCTTCCTGATTCGACTGGTATATCGATAGAAACCTGATGCGGTCGAACAACGGCACCGTTTTGTCCATAGCCTCCATCAATACCCGGTAATTGAAAGATAACCAACTGATATCGCGTTTGAAGTATTTCCGAACATTTTCCATAGTTGTCACTGTAAGGATTAAGTAACGGTAAATATACGAATAATGTTCGGGCGCACAAATTTTTTCTCGCAAATCTGCATCTCCCGTTTCTCCATATCTTGTCGTACTAATCTGTTGTTTTGTGCAATTATTCCACAGAATTTTTTTAATTTTGCAGATAGCGAACAAGACCCTGGCAGGGGCTCGAAAAACAGAAGGTCATGGATCACAAAACTTTTTTGACGCAGTTGCAGACCCGTTTGGGCAAAGATAAAGGGGAGGTCGAGGAGTACATGTCGGCTTTTCTCCAAATCATGAAAGAGCGTTGTGCACAGATGGACTCGGTAGCCATCCAGGGGTTCGGCACGTTCGAGCCGAAGAAGAAGCTGGAGCGGGTCGTCGTGAATCCCGCTACGGGCAAACGTATGCTCGTACCGCCCAAAATGATTCTGTCGTTTAAGCCGGGCAGTGCCATTAAAATGAAACTTAAAATGCTCTCGTCGAAATGAATGAAAAAATATCTTTCCCCGATTTGGTTACCTTGCTCGCCACAAAACTGAATGTGACGAAAAAGGATGCCGAGGCTTTTCTCAAGGAGTTTTTTACGATTTCGACGGAGGTTATCTCGTCGGGCGACGAATTGAGAATCAACGAACTGGGCGTGTTCAAGCCTATTTGGGTAGAGCCTCGTGCCAGTGTGAACGTGCAGACGGGCGAGCCGGTGGAGATACCGGGCCATTACAAGGTGTCGTTCGTCCCCGACAAGGTGCTGCGCGAGGCGGTGAATGCTCCCTTCTCGAGTTTCTCGGTCGAGATTCTCAACGACCATGTATCGACCGAGGCCATGATGGCCGTAGGCGATGAAGAGCCGGCCGATACCCGCGATACCGATGGCGATGAAGAAGTGGCGATACCGGGCGATGAGCCGACTGTCACGGAGGAGCCGGCTCCTCAAGAAGAGGTTGAAGATGCCATTATCACCGAAACGGATAGGCCTGGAACGACGGAGGCAGAAGACCTGCCAGACGAAAAGGAGGGGGAGCAACCGGCAGTTCCCGAACCGGCTGTGATACCCGATTCGGCCCTCGACCAGAATGCCGAAGCAGAGCCGGAACCCGATGCGGATTCGGCTGATAGTGACGAGCCGGCCGAACCCTCGGAGGATACGCCTATTGAGCCTGAGGCACAGCCAGTAGAAGAGCCGATGGTCGAAACGCCGTCGGAGCCTGTTGCCGACGAACCGAAAGCCGACGTTCCGGCACTTGTCCCCGTAGAAACCGACACTGACTATACCGACTATTTACAGAAGTCGGCCTCGCGCCGGGCCTTCTGGTGGGGAGCTCTCTCGGCACTGGGTGTAATCGTGGTTATCGGGGTGGCCGTGTGGTTCTTCTTGCGAGGCGATGAAGGTATACGAATAGGCGAATATACACTGTCACTTACCAATGAAGAGGTGTTCGCACCCCAGCCGCAAGCGAACCAAGTGGCCGATACGGTTGTTGTATCAGAGCCGGTCGATACGACGGCTACAGCCGATGCAGCCGAACGGGATTCCGTATCTGAAAAGCCGGTTGCCCGGACAGAGAAAGCCGAGCGTGTGGAGAAAGCAGAAAAACCGAGCCGGACGGCGGAGACAGCCACACGGGCCGTAGAGCCTGCAGCCGAGCCGGTAGTCGAGACCATCCGTTCGGGAGTGTTCCTCACGACGCTGGCCCGCAAATATTTCGGGCACAAGACCTTCTGGGTATATATCTACGAAGAGAATAAGAAGATAATCAAGAATCCCAATCAGGTACCCATCGGTACACGGGTGGTTATTCCCGAGGCTTCGAAATACCATATCGATGCCAAGGATCGTCGCTCGGTCGAAGAGGCCAAGGCGCTGGCCGTGAAGATTCTGAGCCAGTATGAGTGACCGATAGCTGAGTCGTTGACCGAAAGGGTTGGCGACTTAGTCTTTTTTAAGTGAATGGTTAGCCATTTTTAACACGATAGGGGAGATATAGAGACTCTCTATCGCTAATTTTGCGAGAGATAAAGTGAAAAAACGTATAAATTGAAAATATAAAAAGAGAAAACGTATGAGTGAAACAGTTGATATTCGGGAGTTGAACGACCTGATTGCCAGCAAGAGTTCGTTCGTGAATATGATTACACAGGGCATGGACCAGGTGATTGTAGGTCAGAAACATCTGATCGATTCGTTGATGATCGGTTTGCTTTCCAACGGTCACATTTTGCTCGAAGGTGTTCCGGGTTTGGCCAAGACGTTGGCCATCAAGACGCTGGCTTCGCTGATCGACTCGAAATACAGCCGTATCCAGTTTACCCCCGACCTGCTGCCTGCCGACGTGGTAGGTACCATGGTATACAGCCAGGCCAAGGAGCAGTTCCAAATCAAGAAGGGCCCCATCTTCGCCAACTTCGTGCTGGCCGATGAAATCAACCGTGCCCCGGCCAAGGTACAGAGTGCCTTGCTCGAGGCCATGCAGGAACGCCAGGTGACCATCGGCGAGCAGACGTTCCGTCTCGACGATCCCTTCCTGGTCATGGCTACGCAAAACCCCATCGAGCAGGAGGGTACCTATCCGCTGCCCGAGGCGCAAGTCGACCGTTTCATGCTCAAAGTGATTATAAGCTATCCCAAGAAAGAGGAGGAGAAGCAGATTATCCGCCAGAACATCAGCGGGCGCAAGGTCGAGATCAAGCCGGTGCTGAAGCCCTCCGAAATCATCGAGGCCCGCGAGATTGTGCAAAAGGTCTATATCGACGAGAAGATCGAGCGCTATATCGTCGACATCGTGTTCGCCACCCGTTTCCCGCAAGATCACGGTCTGGCCGACCTGAAAGAGATGATTTCGTTCGGTGCTTCGCCTCGTGCCTCCATCAGTCTGGCCATGGCAGCCCGCGCCTATGCCTTCTTGAAACAGCGCGGCTATGTGATTCCCGAGGATGTGCGTGCCGTATGCCACGACGTAATGCGTCACCGTATCGGGCTCAGCTACGAAGCCGAGGCCAACAACATGACGGCCGAGGAGATTATCAGCGAGATACTCAACAAGGTAGAAGTACCCTAAATAACCGGTTAGGGAGAGCTGCTGTTTATGGAAACCAGTGAACTGTTAAAGAAAGTCCGTCATATCGAGATAAAGACGAGGGGTCTCTCCCGCAACATCTTTGCGGGTCAGTACCACTCGGCCTTCAAGGGGAGGGGTATGGCCTTCTCCGAAGTGAGGGAGTATCAGTATGGCGACGATGTGAGAGATATAGACTGGAATGTGACAGCCCGCTACAACAAGCCCTTTGTGAAGGTTTTCGAAGAGGAACGTGAACTGACGGTGATGTTGTTGGTCGATGTCTCTGCCAGCCGTAACTTCGGTGCCGTGGGAGAGGCCAAGCGTGAAATGATGGCCGAGGTCGCTGCCACGATAGCCTTTTCGGCCATACAGAACAACGACAAGATCGGCATGATTTTCTTCTCGGACAAAATCGAGAAGTTTATCCCGCCGAAGAAGGGGCGCAAGCATATCCTCTATATCATACGCGAACTGATCGATTTCACCCCCGACAATACGGGAACCAACATAGGTCTGGCCTTGGAGTACATGACCAACGCCATCAAGAAACGGTGTACGACGTTTTTAATCTCCGACTTCATCGATAACGGCGATTACAAAAACGCCCTCTCCATTGCCAACCGCCGGCACGACCTGGTAGCCATACAGGTCTACGACCGCCGGGAGTCGCAACTGCCCAACGTGGGGCTCATCAAGCTGCAAGACTCCGAGCGGGGTGTCGAGCAGTGGGTCGACTCGTCGTCGGCCGCCGTGCGGGCCCGCTATGCCGAGTGGTGGAATGCCCGGCAAGACAAGATGCTGACCACCCTGCGCAAGAGCCGTGTCGACCTGGCGACCATTGCCACCGACGACGACTTTGTGGTGGCCCTGATGAATCTCTTCCAGCGAAGAGGGTAATAAAAATTTGAGATTCTATGAAAATACGATCTATCTTATTGCGAGTGTTTGGCGGATGTCTGCTCGTGTCGATGAGTGCCGCAACGGTGTCGGCCCAGAATCAGATTGTGGTACGGGCCCAGATGGACTCGGCCGCCATTATGATGGGCGACCAGACAACGGTGCGCCTCGAGGTGTCGCAAGACAAAGGCAAGTTTGTGCGGCTGCCCATCATACAAGACACGCTGGTAGCCGGCGTAGAGGTGCTGAAGATTTCGAAACCCGATACGGTCGATTTGAAAAACAACCGTATACAGATCAACAACGAGGTGCTTATCACCTCGTTCGACTCGGGCCTCTACTATCTGCCTCCCTTCAAATACGTTATCGACAACGATACCTTCGAGACCCAGTCGTTGAGCCTCAAGGTGGTGCCGGTACCGGTCGATACGACGCATGCCGAGTTTGACATCAAGGGGGTCGATGCACCGCCCTTTGTCCTCTGGGACTATGTGCCGGCATGGGTCATCTATCTGCTCATCGCTCTCGTTGTCATAGCCGCCGGCATCTATGCCTACTGGCGCTGGGGCCGCAAGGCCAAGGGTGGCGAGGCCGCTGCCGAAGAGAAGGCCATACCGCCCTACGAACGGGCCATACAGGCTTTGCACGAGCTGAAAGACTCGAAGCTCTGGCAGCAAGGGCAGGAGAAGGCCTACTATACCAACCTGACCGAAATCCTGCGGGTATACATCGACCAGCGTTTCCACATCAACGCCATGGAGATGACCTCGACCCAGATTATCGACACGCTGCGGCGCAACGAGGAGACCAAAGCGGTGAACCAGCAGTTGCGCGATATTCTCGAGATGGCCGACTTCGTGAAATTTGCCAAGATGCGGCCGCTCCCCGACGACAACGAACAGGTGATGCGGTATGCCGAGAACTTTGTCGAAGAGACCAAGCCCGAAGAGAAGGCTCCCGAACCGGCTGCCGACGGTACGGCTCCCGAGAAACCGGAATAAACCCATTGTTGAACAAAGGCTCATGTGGCTTTTTAAATAGATTTTTTGAAAAATGGTATTTGCGAATCCTTTATATCTGCTGCTGTTGTTGCTGATTATACCGGCCATCGTGTGGTATATCCTCAAACAGAAGCACATGCAGGCCCCTTTGCAGGTCTCGACTACGCAGCCGTTCGACAAGATGCCGCGCACCTACAAGATATACTTGCGCCATTTCAACTTTGCCCTGCGGATACTGGCCGTCGCCTTCCTGATTATCGCCTTGGCCCGGCCGCAGTCGACCGACAACTGGCAAAATTCATCGACCGAAGGGGTCGACATCGTACTGGCGCTCGATATTTCGGGCAGTATGTTGGCCCGCGACTTTACCCCCGACCGGGTCGAAGCCGCCAAAGACGTGGCTGCCCAGTTCGTTTCGGGGCGTGAGCACGACAACATAGGTCTGGTCATCTTTGCCGGCGAGAGTTTCACCATGTGCCCGATGACTACCGATCACGCCGTGCTGCTCAACCTGATGAAAGATGTACATTGCGGTATGGTCGACGACGGTACGGCAATCGGCGACGGTCTGGCCACGGCTATCAACCGCATCAAGGACGGTCCCGCCAAGTCGAAGACCATCATCCTGCTGACCGACGGTACCAACAATGCGGGCGATATAGCCCCGGCCACGGCGGCACAGATAGCCAAGTCGTTCGGCATACACGTCTATACGATCGGGGTAGGGACCAAGGGGTTGGCCCCCACGCCGGTACAGACCCCCTACGGCATTACCTACCAGAACATGCCGGTAGAGATGGACGAGGCCGCCCTGCAGCAAATTGCGGCTACGGCCGACGGCAAATACTTCAGAGCTACCAACAAGAACGTGCTGAAAGGCATCTTCGAAGAGATTGACAAGTTGGAGAAGACCAAGCTCACCGTCAAGGAATTCAGTGTAAAAGAAGAGGAATATACCCAATGGGCCCTGCTCGCACTCCTGTGTCTGGGGCTGGAGATAATCCTGCGTCATACGTTGTTGAAAAATATTCCTTAAAAAGAAGTTGATTATGTTTCGATTTGCACAACCCGAATATTTATATCTGCTGATTCTCGTTCCCGTGCTGTGGGGACTCTTTATCTACGGGCGATACCGCTCGCGCCGCAACCTGGCCAAGTATGGCAATCCGTCGGTGCTGGCTCCGCTGATGACCGATGTGTCGAAGTACAAGCCGTGGATTAAGTTTATCTTTCAGCAACTGGCATTGATTGTCATCATATTCATGTTGGCCCGACCTCAGTTCGGGTCGAAACTCGAGACGGTCAAGAAACAGGGCGTAGAGATTATGATTGCCCTCGACGTCTCCAACTCAATGATGGCCAAGGATATAGCACCCAACCGTCTCGAGAAGGCCAAGATGATGCTCTCGAAACTGGTCGACGAACTCGACAACGACAAGATAGGCCTTATCGTCTTTGCCGGCGATGCCTACACGCAGTTGCCCATTACCTCCGATTTTGTGTCGGCCAAGATGTTTCTGAATACCATCAACCCCTCGATGGTACCTACACAAGGTACGGCTATCGGGCGGGCCATCTCTACCGCCATGAACTCCTTCTCGCCCAACGAGGGGGTAGATAAGGCCATTATCGTCATTACCGATGCCGAGAACCACGAGGACGATGCCGCTCAGATGGCCCAGATGGCCGCCGAGAAAAACATCAAGGTCGATGTCATCGGTATCGGTTCGCTCGAGGGTGTACCCATCCCCATCGGCGACAGCGAGACCAACTTCATCAAGGACAGCAACGGCAATGTGGTTATCTCGAAACTCAACGAGGCCCTCGGGCAGGAGATTGCCAAAGCCGGTGCCGGTATCTACGTGAGAGCCGATAACACCAATGCGGCTCTGCGGGCTCTGACGGCCGAGGTAAAGAAGATGAAGAAGGCCGATATAGAGAGTAAGGTCTATTCGCAATACGACGAGCAGTTCCAGGGTCTGGCCTGGATTGCTCTGGTGCTGTTGCTGATCGACCTCTTTATTATCGACCGCAAGAACAGTTGGCTGAAGAAGATAACTTTCTTCTCCGAAAATTCAGAAAAGTAATTTGCACTATGAAAGCAATCAACTATATACTATGTTTGATATTGGCCGGTGGGGCATGGACCGCCTCGGCTCAGGGACAGGCAGCTCCTGCGGCTCCTGCCGCCAACGAGGCCCCGGCCAAGGTCGTACCGCCCAAAGAGAAAAAAATCGACCAGAAGAGCGAGCGAAACTCGATACGGAAGGGAAACGACCTGTTTAACGACAAGAAATATACCGAGGCCGAAATCGAATACCGCAAGGCGCTGGAGGCCAATCCTTCGTCCGAGATAGCCACCTACAACCTGGGGGCCGCTCTGTACAAGCAGCAGAAGTGGAACGACTCGCGCAACGAGTACAAAAAAATAGTGCAGGCCTCGTCCGATACCCTGCGCACGGCCCACGCCTGGCACAACCTGGGGAATATCTCGTTCCAGGAGAAAAACTACGCCCAGAGCATCGAAGAGTATAAGAATGCCCTGCGCCGCAACCCCAAGGACAACGAGACCCGCTACAACCTGCGGCTGGCCCAACTGTTGCTGAAGAAACAACAGCAAGATCAGAACCAGGACAAGAATAAGGATCAGCAGGACCAGAACAAGGACCAGCAGAAAGATCAGAAGCAACAAAATCAGGACCAGAACAAAAACCAGAATAAACAGAATCAAGACCAGAAAGATAACCAACAACAAAATAATCCCCAGCAACAGCAACCCCAGCAGTCACAGATGTCGCGGGAGAATGCCCAGCAGATTCTCGATGCCATCCAGCAGGATGAGCGCGACACCCAGGAGAAAGTGCAACGGGCCTTGATGCAGCAGCAAAAGCGCAAGAAGACCGACAAGGAGTGGTAACGGGGAGTCTAACTTATATACAACAGAGCAATGAAAAGATATTTGATTTTGTTTTTTGCGCTGGTCTTTGCCGCCGGGTTGTGGGCCGACAATGTCCGCTTTGCGGTCGATGGTCCCCGGCAGGTGATAGAGGGACAGCAGTTTCAACTGGAATACACCCTGTACAACGCCTCGGGTAAGGATTTGAAATTGCCCGAGTTCAAGGGATGCAAGGTGTTGTATCAGGGTACAAGCTCGGGCACGAGCGTGTCGGTAGTCAATGGCAAAGTCGATCGCCAGACCACCGAGACCCACGTCATCACCTTGCGGGCCGAAAAAGAGGGCAGCTACACCTTTGCTCCGGCCACCATCTCGGCCGACGGTCGCACCCTGTCGACCAATACCTGGAAACTGACCGTATTACCCCCCGACAAGGCAGGGGCTTCGTCGGGTCGTTCGTCGGGACGCTCGGGGCAGAGCAGCGACAACACGGCTCTGTTTGTTCGTCTGATACTCTCCAAGAGCAAGATATATGAGCAGGAGGCCGTGTTGGCCACCATCAAGCTGTACACGCAGGCTTCGGGCGTACAGGCCGAGAATTACAGTTTCCCCTCGTTCGAAGGCTTTGTGGTACAAGATATTGACCTTCCGCAAAACACCTCGTTCAGCCTGGAAAACTACAACGGGATAAACTACAAGGTGGCAGTCTTGAAACAGTGTCTGCTCTTCCCGCAGCGTACGGGCAAGATTACCATCACGCCCGGCAAGTTCGATTTCCAGGTCGAGACCTATCAACTGGTCAACGGTCCCTTCGGCCCCATGCGTGTGCCTCAAGGGGTAAGCCGGTCGGTAAGCACCAATACCGCTTCGGTCGAGGTGATGCCTCTGCCCGGTGGCAAACCGGCCTCGTTCATGGGTGGGGTAGGCGACTTCTCGTTGAACAGTTCCATCAGTTCGACCCACGTCAAGGCCAACGAGGCCATCACCTTGAAACTGACCATCAAGGGGTCGGGCAACTTGAAATACCTGAAGAACCCCGAGTTGCAGTTGCCCAACGATTTCGACACCTACGACCCCAAGGTCGATGTGAATGTGAAGGCTTCGGCCGGTGGGGTGAGCGGAACCCGCACGGTAGAGTACACCACCATTCCCCGCTTTGCCGGTACGTTCAAAATCCCGGCCGTAGAGTTCTCGTACTTCGACATCAAGAGCAAGAGCTACAAAACCCTGCGTACCGAAGCGTATGAGATTACGGTCGACAAGGGTGCTCCCGGCAGCGGAGGAAAGACCGTCACCAACTTCTCCAACAAAGAGGATCTGAAGCTGCTCAACCAGGATATTCACTATATCAAGCTGGACAAGATGAATCTGGTACAGACCCCGACCCTCTATATCGACAACTGGGTTTACTGGTTGTGGTACATCGTTCCGGCTCTGGCATTCATCGTCTTTGTCATCATCAACCGCAAGCAGGCCAAGGCTAACGCCAATGTGGCTCTGATGAAGAACCGGAAAGCCAACAAGGTAGCCTCGAAACGGTTGAAGGTGGCCGGCAAATACTTGAAGAACCACGACAAGGAGCACTTCTACGACGAGGTACTCAAGGCCGTATGGGGATACCTGAGCGACAAACTGGGCTTGCCCAACTCGGAGCTGACCAAAGACAACGTGGCTGCCGAGCTCGAGAAATACGGTGCCAGTGCCGAACTGATAGCCGAGTTCAACGACATCCTGGGCCGCTGCGAGTTTGCCCAATATGCCCCCTCGCAGACCGACGAGGCCATGGACGAACTCTATACCCAGACGGTCGAAGCTATCGGTAAAATGGAAAATACGGTGAAAAAGTAAAACACAACGAAGATGAAAAAGATAATCATATACATGCTCTTTGTCGTCGCCGGCGTGACGACGATGTTTGGCCAGGAGACCCTGCAACAGGCCAACGAAGCCTATGCTCAGGAGGACTACATCAAGGCTATCGAACTCTATGAGCAGACGGCCCGGGAGCAGGGCGTGTCGTCCGACCTCTACTACAACCTGGGCAATGCCTACTACAAGCACAACGAGTTTGCCAAGGCCATCCTGAACTACGAACGGGCGCTGTTGCTGAACCCCGGCAACGAGGATGCCCGTTTCAACCTCGACATGGCCAACACGCACATTGTCGACAAGATAGACCCCGTGGGGCGTTTCTTCCTCTCGGTGTGGATCGACTCGATGCGCAGCTTCCTGTCGTCCAACACGTGGGCGGTAATCGGCATCATCGCCTTCTTCCTTTTCCTGGGCGGTTGCTATCTCTACCTCTTCACGCGGTCGGTGCGGTTGAAGAAGATTGGTTTCTTCGGCGGCATCGTGATACTGCTTGTCGCCATCATGGCCAACTGGTTCGCCTGGGGCTTGAGCGACAAAATGGAGCGCCGCAGCGAGGCTATCGTGTTTGCCGCTACGGTACCGGCCAAGAGCTCGCCATCGGAGAGCGGTACCGACCTCTTTGTCCTGCACGAAGGAACCAAGGTGGTGATTCTGGACAAGGTGAGCGATTGGTACGAGGTGAAGATAAGCGATGGCAACCGCGGGTGGCTGCCGTCGTCGTCCATAGAAATCATTTAAACGAAAGACAGAGGTGCTGGAACAGTTAATCGAGTGGGATAAAACGGTCTTCCTGTTTTTGAACAATACCCACACACCCTTTTGGGATCATTTCATGTGGATATACACGGGGCGTCTCACGTGGATACCCCTCATAGTCGCCCTGCTCTTCGTGCTGTTCCGGAAGAACTGGAAAGAGGCTACCCTTGTTGTGGTCGCCCTGGCACTCACCATTACCCTTTGCGACCAGTTTGCTTCGACCCTGTGCAAGCCCTATTTCGCCCGGTTCAGGCCGGCACAAGACCCCGACTTCTCACCCCTCGTACAGATTGTGAACGGGTACAGGGGAGGGCGCTACGGCTTCATCTCGAGCCATGCCGCCAACAGCTTCGGAGCCGTGGTGTTGCTGGCGCTGATATTCCGCAACCGGCTTTTTACCATAACCGGTCTTGTGTGGGCCGCCGTCAACTGCTACTCGCGCATCTACCTGGGGGTGCACTATCCCGGCGACATCCTGGCCGGGACGATAGCCGGCGTCGTCATTGCCTTACTCGTATATATAATGTGGAAGAGGGTCCGCCATATCCTGTGGCAGAGACACCGCCTGTCGCAACGGCAATCGCTTTACCGCAACGATTCCGGTATAACCATTGCGACTACTGTCATCTATTTGAGCGTGGTAGCTATTTCGGTCTATGCACTCGTTGCAATCTATTTTTGAAAGTCCGCAAAATTTTGGCTGCAAAATTTGGAAATAAAGAAAATAGAACTTAAATTTATTGCGTATTCAAAAGAGTACAATTAACCGAATAATTAACCATAAAAAACCATTACCCTTATGACTAAGACAATCACATTTAACGAACTTCGTCGCATCAAAGACAGTTTGCCCGATGGTTCCATGCATAGAATAGCCGACGAGTTGAATGTTACCACCCAAACCGTGCGTAACTATTTTGGAGGAACCAATTATTCATTTGGGAAAAATTGTGGTCTTCATATCGAACCGGGTCCCGACGGAGGTATCGTTGTTCTCGATAATACCCAAATCTACGATATGGCTATCCGTATTCTGGAAGAAGAAAACAATAAGAAATAAATCATAGTTAAATAAACAGATAGACCATGAAGAAAGACCGCTTAATCACACTGGCCATTCACACCTATCCGAAGGCTCTCATCTTAAAGGGCATTTTGGAGAGCCAGGGTATAGCCGTCGCCATTCAGAATGTCAATCTGTTGAAACCAGTCATTTCTCCGGGGGTGCGAGTGCGAATCCATGAAAAGGATTTGCCTCACGCCCTCGAGATTTTAGAGACCGACCCGGTTTTCGGAAAATCGGAGGTCTCGGAAAAACCGCAGAAAAACCGGATTCTCATCCCGATAGATTTCTCCGACTATTCGTTGTTGGCCTGTCGGCTGGGATTCGATTTCGCGGAGGCCCATCAGGCCGAAGTCGTATTGCTTCATACCTTCTTGTCTCCTTTCACCATGGGGTCTCTCTCGTTGGCCGAGACGATCAGTCATGAATTGAAAGAAAGTGAAGAACATAAACTATTATTTGCAAAGGCCAATCGTGAGATGACATCCTTTTGTGAAAAGTTGCACCAGTTGATGATCGAGGGCGCCATCCCTCAGGTCCCCTTTATATATAGGGTATGTGAAGGGGTGCCTGAAGACACGATCATCCTGATGGCAAAGGAATTGAACCCGTCGCTCATTGTTATGGGGTCAAGGGGAAAGACCCGAAAGGAGATAGACCTGATAGGAAGCGTTACGGCCGAAGTGGTGGACAACGGCAATTTCCCGGTATTTGCCATACCCGAGGGATTCAAACATACCCACGTGAGCGATATTAAGAATGTGGCCTTCTTTACCAACTTCGACCAGCAGGATTTAATCTCGCTCGACACCTTCATGCGCCTGTTCCAGAACTATTCGTTCGGGATACGCTTCTTCCATCTGACCGAGAAAAGCGATGCCTGGACCGAGATAAAGCTGGCCGGCATACGCGACTACTGTCAGTCGCACTATCCCGGTCGGGAGATCGATTACAAGATACTCGGCGAGGAGAATTTCCTCGACAACGTAGAGCGCCTGTTCCAGGAGGCATCGATCGATGTCATGGTGGTGCCCAACCGCAAGCGCAACATCTTTGCCCGCCTCTTCAACCCCAGTATCGCCCATAAGATGCTGTTCCACACCGATACTCCGCTTATCGCCATACCCTCTTGATTCGGGTTGTAGCCTCGAGGCACTCCGGGCCGACAGGAATCTTTGTCAGTTTTCATTCACTTCGAGTTATACGCAAAGGTGACGTTTTGTCATATTTCGAGCCAATATATCGTTTGGCATGAAATTGGCTGTATCACCAGTGTCTGCACTTCTTGTACAGATAAAAATACAAAAATAAAAGTATAACTAAAATAAATAACCATGACAATTAAACCGTTAGCAGACAGAGTATTGGTGCTTCCAGCTCCTGCAGAAGAGAAAACAATCGGCGGTATCATCATCCCCGATTCGGCCAAAGAGAAACCCCTCAAAGGTAAAGTAATAGCCATCGGCAATGGTACCAAAGACGAGGAAATGGTAGTTAAACCCGGCGATACCGTTTTGTACGGCAAATATGCGGGCACCGAAATCGAACTGGACGGCGAGAAATATCTGATTATGAGACAGTCGGACATTTTGGCTATCCTTTAATGCGTTTCATGTTTAATTTTTAGAAGGAAAAAGAACTATGGCTAAAGAAATTAAATTCAATATTCAGGCTCGCGAAGAGCTGAAAAAAGGTGTAGACGAGTTGGCTAATGCCGTTAAAGTCACCCTGGGTCCTAAAGGCCGCAACGTCATTATCGAGAAAAAATTCGGTGCTCCCCACATCACGAAAGATGGTGTGACGGTTGCCAAAGAAATCGAATTGGAAGACCCGTTCCAGAACATGGGTGCCCAGTTGGTTAAAGAGGTTGCTTCGAAGACGGGCGACGATGCCGGCGACGGTACGACTACGGCTACCGTATTGGCTCAGGCCATCGTAAACGTAGGCCTTAAGAACGTGGCTGCCGGTGCCAACCCCATGGATTTGAAACGCGGTATCGATAAAGCCGTGGCCAAAGTGGTAGAAGGCATCAGAGAGCAGGCTCAAGAGGTTGGCGACGACTTCGAGAAAATCGAATCGGTTGCCCGCATCTCGGCCAACAACGATAGCGAAATCGGCCAACTCATCGCCGAGGCCATGAAGAAGGTTAAGAAAGAGGGTGTCATCACCGTCGAAGAGGCCAAAGGTACCGACACGACTGTCGATATTGTAGAAGGCATGCAGTTCGACCGCGGTTACATTTCGCCCTATTTCGTAACCAACACCGAGAAGATGGAGTGCGAAATGGATACGCCTTACATCTTGATTTACGACAAGAAGATTTCGGTTCTGAAAGATATGCTTCCCGTACTCGAAGCTACCGCACAGACGGGTCGTCCTCTGCTCATCATCGCCGAGGATGTAGACAGCGAGGCTCTGGCTACGCTGGTTGTAAACCGCTTGCGTGGTTCACTCAAGGTATGTGCCGTGAAGGCTCCCGGCTTTGGCGACCGTCGTAAAGAGATGCTCGAAGATATTGCCGTATTGACCGGTGGTGTCGTTATCTCCGAAGAGAAAGGTTTGAAACTCGAATCGACCACTATCGAAATGTTGGGTCGTGCCGAGAAGGTTACCGTAAACAAAGAGAACACGACTATCGTCAATGGTATGGGCAGCAAAGAGTCTATCGCCGCTCGTGTAGCTCAAATCAAGGCTCAAATCGAAACGACTACCTCCGACTACGATTGTGAGAAACTGCAAGAGCGTCTGGCCAAATTGGCTGGTGGTGTTGCCGTTCTCTATATCGGTGCCGCTTCTGAAGTAGAAATGAAAGAGAAGAAAGACCGTGTAGACGATGCCTTGAGCGCAACGAGAGCCGCTATCGCCGAAGGTATCGTACCGGGTGGTGGTGTTGCCTACATCCGTTGTATTCCCGCCTTGGATGGCTTGAAAGGTGCCAACGAAGACGAGACTACCGGTATCGAAATCGTAAAACGCGCCATCGAAGAGCCGTTGCGTCAAATCACCGCTAATGCCGGTGTAGAAGGTGCCGTAGTGGTACAACGCGTAAAAGACGGTAAAGGCGACTTCGGTTACAATGCCCGCACCGATTCTTACGAAAACTTCTTCGCAGCCGGTGTAATCGACCCTGCCAAAGTAACTCGTGTAGCTCTTGAGAACGCCGCTTCTATCGCCGGCATGTTCTTGACTACCGAATGTGTAATCGCCGATAAGAAGGAAGAGAATCCTGCTCCTGCCATGCCGGCTGCTGGTATGGGTGGAATGGGCGGCATGATGTAATCCTGCGATTCTTCCGACATCCTATAACAGGGAGTACTCCAAGTGAGTGCTCCCTTTTTTTGTGTCTCTTATTCGAGTATAAAGCTGAATCTTGTTATAAAAAGGGGAGAGCCTGAGACCGTGAAGTCAACAGATTCTCCCTCTCGCTTCATCCAGAATGTTCTTGCTCTCGATGAATCTGCCTATATGCAGTAGGAAATTTGTGAAATAGAGTAGGGCAGCAGGCTATTCGAGATAGTATCGTGCCCGTTCTTCTTTTGTCAGTTGGCTTCCTTGGAATCGTCTGTAAGTTTCGTCTATACAGTATTGCAAAGCGACGAATGGTTTGATGTATAGAAACCGGTCGGTTATGAAGATGACGGCATCGCCGTTAGGCGAGAAGGTTGCATCGACGATTGTCTCCTCGGGCGTATGGCTCTTGTATGTGCAGACGGGTTTGCGGCTTTTGCGCTCGATGACGGTGAGATTGCTTCTGTCGCCACCGTTGCAGAGATTGGGCGACTCTTCAAATAATAATTCGAATGTATCATTCAAGATGCGGATAGACCCGAAGGCATCCGGTTGACCGTGAGCAGGCCATGCAGAGTCGGTCCATACGTCTGTGTCGATGTGGTAAATTACACCCCCTTCGAGGTCCGAATGATGCGTATTTTTCCCGTAGATGCAGTTTTCCGCCGAGACTCGAATTTGCCGAATTGCCTGTCTGAATATTTGCGAGGCATTGGCATCGATATATCCGACCCAAAGGTAAGAAGTGCCGTTGGGAAAGGTTATAGACGACATGCCACTCTCACTCTCGCCTTGGTGGCCGTGTCGATGGCTCGGTGGCGACAGCACTCCGCCATCGGCCCGCACGAATAGTCTGTTGTCGCACAGCAGATACTCTCCGCATGTCGTTATTGAAGTGATGTTGGAGACAGGTCCGTCTATCTTTTCGACCTTCTTTTGATGCAAATTACCAATATAGCAGCCGCTCTCGTAGTTCAGTATCAAAAGGTCTGAACCGTATATCGGGCTGAAACCGTACAGCTCGTCGATATAGGAGCATTCGTTGGAGTATGCGACCCTTTTGTTGAATCGAATCTGATTGACCTCCTCGCCGGAAAGCCGGTATACTTTTACTCCGTTTTTCAAGGCGGCAAGGATATATTGGCCACAGGCACTGAACCGGGCCTCTTGCAATAACGGGGCTTTTATTCGTCCGATACACTTGAGGCCTTCCCATGCGTAAAGCCCTATTTCGTGCTCGTGAGTGGAGAGAATCCATTTCCCATCGGCACTGCACATGGCGTTGCGAATGGGGGTAACGGTGTGTATCGTATGCAGAAGCGTCAACGGATGCAGCCCCCAAATGGTTATATCGTTATCTTCTGAAGTCGCTATGATGTATCGGTTGCAGGGACTGAAGCTTGCCGAGACGACTCTCTCTTTGAATGCCTTAATTTGTCCCACACAGGAACCATCGGATACCTGATAAACGGTTATCGAATTATCGGCCCGAAGTTCTACCAGAAGGCTGGCATCTGAACTGAAGTTGAAGGACTTGATGGCAAAATGCGATTCGGATATGAATCGCTGAGGCAGAATCGTGTGTCGATAGGTTTCGGACTGCACAGCATCTTTCGATTTGTCCATATCCCATAATTCTGTTTTATACAGGTATTTACCGGTATTCTCCTCGACGATGGCTGCGAGGTAACGGGTATGAGGTACAAACCGGGGTTGATGCAACTTTAGCCGGGGTAGCTCCCTGATTGAAGATAGATTCAAGGGGATGACCGACAGCATGTGGTTTCCCAGCAAAACAAGTTCGTTCGAGCTAGGCAGATATGCGAAAGCCCGAACCGGGAACTGGGGTGTGTAATCGATGGCTTTCGTCTCGCCCGAGTCCCAATTACACCATTTTAGCTCATTGGCCCCGTTTATATACACGATAGCATTTGCCGGGTGACAGAAGGCCGCGATGCAGGAAGGCGAAAATTCGTCGTCGACATAAAAAATACAACTGTTTTGTTCGAGGTCAAAGAGTTTTATTTGTCGTTGGTCCAGTGTCGCTACATACCTTCCCGATGGGCTGACGGTGGAGAATTGCATCTGTTCTTTGTTGCACAGCTCTGCCTGGTTGGACCGCAAGGGAGTCCATTGCCTGTCACGATCCCAATAAACGCTGTTGGTTGTGGTGTCGTAGACGTAACCGTTGTTTACCTCGTCTTCGAGGCTGATGAGCTTTTCGTCTTCGAGAAAGTCGATTTTGCTCGAGAGCGAATACCCGTTATCCAATGTTTGAGAGGCAATCAATTGCCGGGTATGGAAATCCCATACGGCAATTCTATTGTCGGTAAAGCCGGCGAAATAGTTACCCGATGGACTGAATGCCGCATTTTTAATGCCATATTCAAAGTCGAGACATGAGCATTCGCCCGTATCTACATGCCACAACAAAATTGTATCGTCGCGAAATGTAACGACCGTTCGGGCCTGTTGCGACAATACCCGACTGCCTGGAATTATTCTGCCGTCAAATACAATAGATTTATACTCGACCGCTTTTCGCAACAAAAATTCAGCTTCAGGTATTAACGGCCTGTCGTCGGGGTCGGATATGTTTTGAGGGAGAGCCTCGAGCAGTAGCAAGGCGGCTCGGTTGGTGTTACCCTGATCGATCAACTCTTTAGCCTTTTCCGACAAAAATCGACTTTGGGTAATCAGCAGTTTGTCCCGTTCTTCGCGTTTGCGCTGTTCTTCTTCGATTTTTTCCTTCTCATACCGGTTCCACAAGGTATCGAATCCTATTTGCAAAGTTCCTGCCAGTGTTTTTACAAAAGCCTTGTCTCGTCCCGATTCTTGGATATTGCCTCCGATGCGTTCGTCTTGCGCCTTCATATTGCGCAATATTTCGGGGAAGCATTCGTCGATACCCGACGAGTGGGGTGTGCCCTCGACAATAAATGGGAAGATATTGGCGACATGGTCGATTCCCTTTTGTCGGCCTATTTCGATGAAATCGGCTATCTCCTTGTTGACCCATTGCGATTTTGCAGCATGGGGCGAGCATATCACCACAAGGAAACGCGACTGCGACAATGCGTTGAAAATCTGTGTGGGCAGATTACCTGCACTTAACTCGTCAACATCTCTGAAGATGGGTCTGAACTCTGTGGGCAAGTCTGTCCGACCATTCAAGGTAGCAGGCAACCGGTAGTGTTCAAACTCATGCTGCAGCCATTTGGCCCACTCTTCATCGGCCCGGCTGTAACTGATAAAGGCGTAATACTTGTGTGTCATACCTTTCCCCTTCAGACTGTTTAAGGTTAGTTGATGGGTACAAATATAACGAAAGTGAAAGGAGAATAAAATATCGAACCATCGTTTCATCTGTTTTTTATTCCGAGCCGCATCCTATATTCTATAGATACGAGTTAAGAGAGCGGAGAATAACATATCGTGCCCGTTCTCTCTAAAATGGAAGAGGGGTGGGGCAGCTTCCGGTTTTAATTTCTTGGATGGAGCTTTGAACAAATAGCCCTGAATATTGTATTTTTGCACCGTGAAAGCTATCTATATCTTTTTAGGCGGACTCTCTCTCGGCTTGGGTGTAGCCGGTATCTTCCTGCCGCTGTTGCCTACCACGCCCTTTCTGTTGCTGTCGGCCGCCCTGTGGCTGCGCAGTTCGCCTCGGTTGTACCAATGGCTTTTGAATCACAAGCGGCTGGGACCCTATATCAGCGACTTCCTCGAGCACAAGGCCATACCGCTGCGGGTGAAAGTCATCTCGGTATCGCTGGTGTGGATTACGCTGCTCTACTGTGCCCTGTTTGTGGCCCGGGTGTGGTGGCTCGCTTTGCTCTTCGTGCTGCTGGCCGTGGCCTTGTCGTGGCATATCCTCTCGTACAAGACCCGCAAATAAATAACCGTTGTCAATATCTGAATCCGATGGAGAGAAAGACGTTCCCGCAATTGTCGAGCCCCGAGGTGTGCGAATCGATAAACCGGTAACCCAACTCGACGACAGGCGAGAACCTGTACGACTTGAGATACCAGGCCAACGATACATCGTAGCTCGAGCGTTTCCACGAGGGGCAGCCCACACTGCTCAATGCCTTGGCCCGTATATCGAGGGCATGGATGCTTTTCACACTGTCAAGCAGTTTTACACCCAGGCCACCGCCTATGCTGACTCCATTATAATAGGTTTTGACGCCTTCATGTTTATACAGGGAAATGTTGTCTTCTGCGGTAACGAAGAGATAGGCGATAGAGACAAACTCTACCTGAGACTTGAATGAAAAGTCAACGGGCGTTATTCCTTTATTTTCCATTCCTGTTCCGGCAGAGAATTCGAAGTGTACCCGGTCCATGAAATTTTGTGCATTTGTCTCGACTGTTGCAAGGGCGAGCAACAGCGTAGCCGCATAAATAAATTTTCTCATCTTGCTACCGTGTTGTGTTTGATTAAGGCATTTGTCGTTTCAGGGAATCGTATGAAACGATTCCTCTGAATCATGAACATAAAGATAATAATTTATTCTTTTTGTACAAAAAAGGGGAATAAAAAAGCGCGGCCTTCCCGATTGAAGGTCGCGCTTTTATGCGGTTCAGAGTTTTCTTACATTACTTGTATTCGTCCCAGCTCTTGATTTGAATATCGTCGATATTCAGGCTGCAGAAGGCTTCGATAAAGGCCGAAGCCAACCGGGCATTGGTGATGAGCGGGATATTGAAGTCGATGGCGGCACGGCGTATCTTGTAGCCGTTGTCGAGCTCTTTCTGTGTCAGGTTCTTGGGAATGTTCACCACCAGGTCTATCTGCTTGTTGTGCAGCATCTCCAGGGCCTGCGGCTCGTGGTCGCTCTCGCTGGGCCAGTATACCTTTACGGCCGGGATACCGTTGTCGGTGAGGAACTGGTGGGTTCCGCCCGTGGCAAAGAGGTTGTATCCCTTCTTGTGCAAGAGTTGGGCCGCCTCGAGCATATCGGCTTTCTGTTTGGCGCTACCGGTCGAGAGCAGGATGTTCTTCTTCGGAATCTGGTAACCGACCGAAAGCATGGCTTTCAAGATAGCTTCGCTCGTGTCGAGGCCCAGACAGCCTACCTCGCCAGTCGATGCCATGTCGACACCCAGCACGGGGTCGGCTTTCTGCAGACGGGAGAAGGAGAACTGCGAGGCCTTGATGCCCACGTAGTCGAGGTCGAACTCGTTTTTGCCCGGTTTCTCTACCGGCAACCCCATCATCACCTTCGTGGCCAGTTCGATAAAGTTGATTTTCAAAACCTTCGAAACGAACGGGAAACTGCGCGAGGCTCGCAGGTTACACTCGATTACCTTGATGTCGTTGTTCTTGGCCAGGAACTGGATGTTGAAGGGACCCGATATATTGAGCGCCTGGGCTATCTGCCCGGCCACCTTCTTGATGCGTCGCACGGTCTCGACATAGAGTTTTTGCGGCGGGAACTGTATGGTGGCGTCGCCCGAGTGTACACCGGCAAACTCGATGTGTTCCGAAATGGCGTAGATGATGATTTCGCCATTGCGGGCCACGGCATCCATCTCGATCTCTTTGGCGTGCTGGATAAACTCGCTCACTACGACCGGGTGTTTCTTCGATACGTTGGCGGCCAGTTGCAGGAACTGTTCCAGTTCGGCGTTGTTCGAGCAGACGTTCATCGCAGCACCCGAAAGCACATACGAGGGACGAACCAGCACGGGGTAACCCACCTCTTTCACGAAGTCGTAGATGTCGGCCAGCGAGGTCAGCTCGCGCCAGCGCGGCTGGTCGATACCCAGCGAGTCGAGCATCGACGAGAATTTGTGTCGGTCTTCGGCGTGGTCTATGCTGTCGGCCGTCGTACCCAATATGCTCACATGCTGCTCGTCGAGGCGCGTGGCCAGGTTGTTGGGTATCTGTCCGCCGGTCGAAAGGATTACGCCGTGCGGATTCTCGAGCTCGAGAATATCCATCACCCGTTCGAAAGTCAACTCGTCGAAATAGAGGCGGTCGCACATGTCGTAGTCGGTCGATACCGTTTCGGGGTTGTAGTTGATCATTACACTGCGGTAGCCCTCTTTGCGAATGGTATTCAGGGCCTGCACGCCGCACCAGTCGAACTCAACCGAAGAGCCTATGCGGTAGGCACCCGAACCCAGCACCACAATCGACTTGCGGTCGCCCAGGTACTTCACATCGTTGGCGATGCCGCTGTAGGTCAGGTACAGATAGTTGGTCTGTGCCGGATACTCGGCGGCCAGCGTGTCGATCTGCTTCACCACGGGGACGATGCCGAGCGATTTACGGAACTGGCGCACCCACTGCATGTGGCAGTCTTCCATCTTCTCTTTCCAGATGGCGCGGGCTATCTGGAAATCGGAGAAGCCCTGTATCTTGGCCCGACGCATGAGGTCGTAGTATTCCTGGGGATTCTCGGCGCGGGTAATCGACTCGTCGAGCTCTTCCAGGTCGTGAGCCGTGCGCACGATATTCATCAGTTTTTGCAGGAACCAGCAGTCTATTTTGGTCAGTTCGTGTATCTGGTCTACCGTATAACCGGCGCGCATGGCCTTGCTGATGACAAAGATACGTTTGTCGGTGGGTTCGTGCAGCGACTTGTCGATATTGGGAATAACCAGTTCCTTGTTCTCCACGAAGCCGTGCATGCCCTGACCAATCATGCGCAGACCTTTCTGGATAGCCTCCTCGAAGGTGCGGCCGATGGCCATTACCTCGCCGACCGATTTCATGCTGGAGCCCAGCTCGCGGTCTACGCCCTGGAATTTGCCCAGGTCCCAACGGGGTATTTTGCAGACAATGTAGTCGAGAGCCGGCTCGAAGAAGGCGCTGGTCTCTTTGGTAACCGAGTTTTTCAGGTCGAACAGGCCATAGCCCAAGCCCAGTTTGGCAGCCACGAAGGCCAACGGATAGCCCGTAGCTTTCGAGGCGAGGGCCGACGAGCGGCTCAGACGGGCATTCACCTCGATTACCCGGTAGTCTTCCGATTTGGGATCGAAGGCATACTGCACGTTACACTCGCCCACGATGCCGATGTGGCGGATAATGCGGATAGCCAGTTCGCGCAATTTGTGATACTCGCTGTTGGTGAGCGTTTGCGACGGTGCCACCACGATACTCTCGCCCGTGTGGATACCCAGCGGGTCGAAGTTCTCCATGTTACATACCGTGATGCAGTTGTCGTAGCGGTCGCGCACCACCTCGTATTCTATCTCTTTCCAGCCTTTGAGCGATTTCTCTACCAGAATCTGGGGCGAGAACGACAGTGCCTTTTCGGCTTTCAACCGCAGCTCCTCTTCGTTGTCGCAGAAACCGCTGCCCAATCCGCCCAGCGCATAGGCAGCCCGGATGATGATGGGGTAGCCCAGCTCGGCGGCAGCCTGAACGGCATCTTCTATCGAGTTGACGGCCTCGCTCTTGATGGTCTTGACATCGATTTCGTCGAGTTTCTTGACGAAGAGTTCGCGGTCTTCGGTATCCATGATGGCCTGTACCGGCGTACCCAATACCTTCACGTTATATTTCTCGAGCGTGCCGGCCTGATAGAGCTGCACACCGCAGTTGAGAGCCGTTTGTCCGCCGAAGGCCAGCAGGATGCCGTCGGGTTGCTCCTTTTGGATAACCCGCTCGACGAAGTAGGGGGTAACCGGCAGGAAGTAAATCTTGTCGGCCACGCCCTCCGAGGTTTGTACCGTGGCGATGTTGGGGTTGATCAAAACCGTCGTGATGCCTTCCTCTTTGAGGGCTTTCAAGGCCTGCGACCCGGAATAGTCAAATTCACCGGCTTCACCTATTTTCAAGGCTCCGGAGCCTAACAGCAATACTTTCTTTATTTTTTTAATCTCTTCTTGGTTCATAGGTATGGTATTTCCGGGTTTACAACAGTTTTACAAATTCGTCGAACAAGAACTCGGTGTCGGTAGGACCGCTGGCAGCCTCGGGGTGGAACTGGGCCGAGAAGTAGGGTTTCGATTTGTGACGTATCCCTTCGTTGGTGCCGTCGTTCATGTTGATGAAGAGCGGTTCCCAGTCGGCTCCCAGAGTCGAGTTGTCTACGGCAAAGCCATGGTTCTGCGAGGTGATGAAGCAGCGGTTCGTGCCCACCTGGCGCACCGGTTGGTTGTGGCTGCGGTGTCCGTATTTGAGCTTGTAGGTGCGGGCCCCTCCGGCCTTCGACAACAGTTGGTTGCCCATGCAGATGCCGAAAATGGGTTTCGTGCCGTTCATGGCCTGTCGTATGTGGTCTACGGTAATGCCGCACATGTCGGGGTCGCCCGGGCCGTTCGAGATGAACAGACCGTCGTACTCGAGCGTGTTGAAGTCGTAGTCCCAGGGCACGCGAATGACGGTCACGTTGCGCTTGAGCAGGCAGCGGATGATGTTGTGCTTCACGCCGCAGTCGACCAGCACCACTTTCTTGTCGCCGTTTCCATAGCGAATCACCTCTTTGCAGCTCACCTTGGCTACCAGATTGGAGAGGTTGGGGTCGACAAACTCGATGTCGTCGCCGCCTTCGATTACGATTTTGCCTTTCATGGAGCCATGCTCTCTCAATCGCTTGGTCAACTCGCGGGTGTCGATGTCGTAGATACCCACAATCTCTTCTTCCTTCAGCCAGTCGGCCAGACTCTTGGCGGCGTTCCAGTGGCTGTATTCAAACGAGTAGTCCGATACGACCAACGCTTCGACATGAATTTTCTCTGACTCGTAGAATCGCGACAATCCATCTACCTCTTCGCGTCGAGGCACTCCGTAATTTCCGATAAGCGGATAGGTGGTCACTAAGATTTGTCCGGAGTAGGAGGGGTCGGTCAGGCTTTCGGGGTAGCCCATCATGGCGGTGTTGAAGACGACCTCGCCGGCAACAGGTTTTTCGTAGCCAAATGATTTCCCGACAAATACGGTACCGTCATCCAGGATTAGAGAAGCCTTTTTTGTTGTTTGCATTACGATAGAATTATATATGTATTAGTAATTAGCTTTAAGTAAGTCGGGTGGATTTCTATCGTGAAAACCATGCAAAGATACGAAAAAAATCCCTATTCCGCAGGTTTTGCCGCCAGATTGTAAAAATAAATTTTCACGGGGTGTGTCGTCTGCACAATCGTGTAATTATATACATCCGTTTATTATGATATGTAAATGTATTTATACAATATTTATACTTTCAATTTGTAAGTATCTTTATCAAAAAGGCTAATTTTGCAGAAAAATAATTGCATTTAGTTTTCGAAAATCGGAATGTTGTATCAAAAAGAGTATTCTTATGAGATTCACAAAAATGCAAGGTGCAGGCAATGATTACATTTACCTGAATGGATTTGAAACATTGCCGGCCGATTTGAGCAAACTGGCTCGACAAATGAGTGACCGACATTTTGGGGTAGGGTCTGACGGACTCGTGATTATCATGCCATCGGACAGTTGCGATTTCAGAATGCGGATGTTCAACTCCGACGGCAGCGAAGCCGAAATGTGCGGGAATGCCTCGCGTTGTGTAGGGAAATATGTTTATGACAAGGGACTGACTTCGAAAAAAGAATTGACTCTCGAGACGCTTGCCGGTGTCAAACACCTCACGCTACATACCAAGGACAACAAAGTCGAACGGGTTACGGTCGATATGGGTGAGCCTATTCTGTCGGCTTCCGATATTCCGGTCAACCTTCCGGGCAGTCCGGTTGTTGCCTATCCGCTGACAATCGAAGGCAACCTCTTCGCCACGACCTGCGTATCGATGGGCAACCCTCATGCCGTCATTTTCCTCGACGACATGGACTGCTACGACCTGCATCACATCGGGGCGCTGATCGAGCATCACGCCCTTTTCCCGCGGCGTACCAACGTCGAGTTTGTCGAGGTTCAGTCGCCCCAGCACCTGAGAATGCGCGTGTGGGAGCGCGGAGCAGGCGAGACCCTGGCCTGCGGAACGGGCGCTTGTGCTTCGCTGGTCGCTGCCGTACTGAACGGGAAGTCCGACCGTCGGGCTACTCTGCATCTGTTGGGCGGCGATCTGTCGATCGAGTGGAACGAACAGAACAATCGAATTTACATGACAGGCGGTGCCGTCACCGTATTTGAAGGTGAATGGCCCGATGATAATAATAGAAGTATATGGTATTGATCAATGAAAATTATTTGAAGCTCGCAGAGAGCTATCTGTTTTCAGATATAAAGAAGAAAGTAAACGCTTATAAGGAGCAGAATCCCGAAGCCCGTATCATCAGCCTGGGCATAGGCGATGTAACGCGGCCTATCGTTCCCGCCATCATCGAGGCGCTGCATAAGGCCGTCGACGAGATGGGTCGGGCCGAGACCTTCAGAGGGTATGGCCCCGAGCAGGGATACCGTTTCCTGCAGGAACGCATTATCGAACACGACTTCAGGACGCGAGGCGTTGAACTCGATCCCGACGAAATTTTTGTCGGAGACGGAGCCAAGAGCGACCTGGGTAACATCGGCGATATTCTGAGCGTGAAGAATCGGGTGGCTGTGACCGACCCGGTTTATCCCGTCTATGTCGACACCAACGTGATGGCCGGTCGAGCCGGCGAGTTGTCCGGCGACGGGGAGCACTGGAGCCAAATCGTGTACATTCCCTGTACGGCCGAGAACAACTTCGTGCCCGCTCTGCCAGCCGAACGTCCCGATATTATCTATCTGTGCTACCCCAACAACCCCACGGGTACCGCCCTGTCGAAAGCCGAACTGCAAAAGTGGGTCGACTATGCCCGTGAAAACGAGTCGCTCATCCTCTTCGATGCGGCTTACGAGGCCTTCATCCACGACGACGATATTCCGCACAGCATCTACGAGATGGAGGGGGCCAAAGAGGTAGCCATCGAGTTCCGCAGCTTCTCCAAGACAGCCGGCTTCACCGGTCTGCGTTGCGGCTATACCGTAGTGCCCAAGGCGTTGAAACTCTACGATGCCGCCGGCAAAAAGGTGATGGTGAACCCGCTGTGGAACCGCCGGCAGACGACCAAATTCAACGGTACCTCCTATATTGTGCAACGGGCTGCCGAAGCTGCATATAGTCCGCTGGGTAACAAGCAGATAAAAGAGTCTATCGAGTACTATATGCGCAATGCCCGGCTCTTGAAAGAGTCGCTTCAGAATGTCGGGTTGAAAATATTTGGAGGAGATAATGCTCCATATATTTGGGTAAAGACTCCCGATGGATTATCTTCGTGGAAGTTTTTCGATCGTCTGTTGCACGAGTGTCATATCGTAGGTACTCCCGGAGTAGGGTTCGGCCCCTCGGGCGAAGGATATTTCCGCTTGACGGCCTTCGGACGATACGAGGATACGGTAGAGGCTATTTCGCGTATTCAAAACGGGAAGTTGTAGAAGAGGAGAAAAAACAATAGAAACTAAACCTAATACATTCAACTATGTCAATGCTAAGATTCAAAGTGACGAAAGAGGCTTTCAGTCGGAAGGCAGTCCCTGTCGATTATCCGAAAGAGCGACCGTCGGAATACTACGGGCGATATGTCTTCAACCGGGAGAAGATGTTCAAGTATCTGCCCAAAAAGACTTACGAAGCCGTAATCGAGGCGATCGACAACAGCACGCCGCTGAGCCGCGAGGTGGCCGATAGTGTTGCTGCCGGCATGCGCAAGTGGGCCCTCGAAATGGGTGCCACGCACTATACGCACTGGTTCCATCCGCTCACCGACGGTACGGCCGAGAAGCACGATGCCTTTATCGAACACGACGGCAAAGGCGGGGTAGTCGAGGAGTTCTCGGGCAAGCTGCTCATCCAGCAGGAGCCCGATGCGTCGAGTTTCCCCAACGGCGGTATCCGCAACACCTTCGAGGCCCGAGGCTATTCGGCCTGGGACATCTCTTCGCCTGCATTCATCCTCGACAAGACATTGTGTATCCCCACCATATTCATATCGTATACGGGCGAATCGCTCGACTACAAGGCTCCGTTGCTGAAAGCATTGAACAGTGTGAACAAGGCGGCAACTGCCGTTTGCAAGTATTTCGACGAGCACGTCAACCACGTCTACTCCTATCTGGGATGGGAGCAGGAGTATTTTCTGGTCGACGAGAGCCTCTATGCCGCTCGTCCCGACCTGGTGCTCACCGGCCGCACGCTGATGGGGCACGAGAGCGCCAAGAACCAACAGCTCGAGGACCACTACTTCGGGGCCATTCCTTCGCGGGTCGAAGCCTTCATGCAAGACCTCGAGATCGAATGCCACAAACTGGGTATCCCGGTAAAGACCTGCCACAACGAGGTTGCACCCAACCAGTTCGAGGTAGCTCCTATCTTCGAAGAGACCAACCTGGCCAACGACCACAACCTGCTGCTCATGTCGGTGATGCGCGAGGTGGCCCGTCGGCACAACTTCAGAGTGCTGCTGCACGAGAAACCCTTCAAAGGGGTGAACGGCTCGGGCAAGCACAACAACTGGTCGCTGGGTACCGATACCGGCGTGCTGCTCTTTGCCCCCGGCAAGACCCACAAAGAGAACCTGCAGTTCATTACGTTCATTGTCAACGTAATGGCCGCCGTCTATAAATACAATGGACTGTTGAAAGCCAGCATCTCGTCGGCCACCAACGGCCACCGTCTGGGTGCCAACGAGGCTCCTCCCGCCATCATCTCTATCTTCATGGGCAAACAGATTAGCGAAATCCTCGCCAAACTGGCCGAGAGCACCTCGGAAGATGTGCTGAACATGAGCGGCAAGTCGGGCCTGAAGCTGGATATTGCCCAGATTCCCGAAATCCTGATGGACAACACCGACCGCAACCGTACGTCGCCCTTTGCCTTTACCGGCAACCGCTTCGAGTTCCGGGCCGTAGGTTCGTCGGCCAACTGTGCCAGCGCCATGATTGCCTTGAATGCGGCCGTGGCCTCTCAGTTGCAGGAATTCAAACAACGGGTCGATGCCCTCATTGCCGAAGGCAAGGAGAAGGAGCAGGCCATCCTCACGGTTCTCAAAGAGCTTATCAACGAGAGCAAAGACATCTGCTTCGACGGCAACGGATACAGCGACGAGTGGAAGGCCGAGGCCGAACGCCGCGGACTCGATTGCGAAACGAGCGTGCCGGTCATCTTCGACAACTATCTGAAAGACGATGTGGTGAAGATGTTCGAGCGTACCCACGTATTTACCCGCGTCGAACTGCAGGCCCGCAACGAAGTGAAGTGGGAAATCTACACCAAGAAGATACAGATCGAAGCCCGTGTACTGGGCGACCTGGCCATCAATCACATTGTGCCGGTAGCCACACGGTACCAGTCGCTCCTGCTCGACAACGTGTTCAAGATCAAGAGCCTGTTCCCGGCCGAGAAGAGCGAGCAGATTGCTACGCAAGACATGGAGGTAATCGAGAAGATAGCCTACCACCTACTCACCATCAAGGAGAAGGTCCACACCATGGTCGAGGCCCGCAAGGTGGCCAACAAGATCGAGAACGAACGAGAAAAGGCCATTGCTTATCACGACACCGTGGCTCCGCACCTCGACGAGATTCGCTACCACATCGACAAGCTCGAGCTGATGATCGACAACGAGATGTGGCCGCTGCCCAAGTACAGAGAACTGTTGTTTATCCGTTAATGAATATCGAGTGAATAACCTATCGGATAGATGACCCCATGATACAGAAACGAGCTATAACAGACCTGAGAAATCTTGTTGTGGCTCGTTTTGCGTTATGACACCCTATCGTTTTTATAAGGATTCGATTATATGACAGAAGTTATCAAACACGAGTGTGGCATCGCCATGGTGCGGCTGTTGAAACCACTCGCTTATTATCAGCAAAAATACGGCTCGTACATGTATGGGTTGAACAAGCTCTACCTGCTCATGGAGAAGCAACACAACCGGGGGCAGGAGGGGGCCGGGTTGGCCTGCGTGAAGCTGCACGCACGTCCGGCCGAAGAGTTTATCTACCGGGAACGCGCCTTGGGAACCGGGGCCATACAAGAGATTTTTGCCAACGTAAAGACACAAATCCAGAATACCCCCCACGACACGACCGATGCCGAGTGGGCGGCCCTGCACCTGCCTTTTGCCGGCGAGGTCTATATGGGACACCTGCGCTACAGCACCACCGGACGCTCGGGGTTGTCGTACGTACACCCGTTTTTGCGTCGGGGCAACTGGCGTTCGCGCAACCTGTTGTTGTGCGGCAACTTCAACATGACCAATGTCGACGAGATATTCGAGAGCATCGTGGCCAAGGGGCAACACCCCCGCAGCTATGCCGATACCTTTGTCCTGCTGGAACAGCTGGGGCATGCCCTCGATATGGAAAACCAGCGGTTGTACGACCTCTACAAGAAGGAGGGACTCGACGACATCGAGATTACCGAATCGATCGAGAACAACCTGAACCTGGCCGAGATACTCAAGAAACCTTCGCGTATCTGGGATGGCGGTTACGTCATCTGCGGCATGACCGGCAGCGGCGACATGTTCTCCTTCCGCGACCCGCGGGGCATACGGCCGGCCTTCTACTATGCCGACGACGAGATTGTAGTTGTGGCATCGGAGCGGCCGGTAATACAAACCACTATGAACCTTTCGGTCGAGCAGGTAAAAGAGCTGCAACCGGGCGAATGTCTGGTCGTGAACCGTCGGGGCGACATGCTCATCGAGCAGATTCTCCCGCCGGCCAATTACAGCGCCTGTTCGTTTGAGCGCATCTACTTTTCGCGGGGTAGCGACGTCGACATCTATCGCGAACGCAAGGAGTTGGGCCGCCATCTGGCCCCCCAGATTCTCAAGAGCGTCGACTACGACCTGGAGCACAGCGTCTTCTCCTTTATCCCCAACACGGCCGAGGTGGCTTTCTATGGCATGCTCGAAGGGTTGGACAGCTATCTGAGCGAACAGAAGCTGGCCCGCATCCGGCAGGCCGGCGACAGCCTTACCGACGATGAACTGCGGCAGATACTCTCGCTCAAGGTCCGCTCGGAAAAGGTGGCCATCAAGGATATCAAGTTGCGTACCTTCATCGCCGAGGGCGATACCCGCGACGATCTGGCGGCCCACGTCTACGACATCACCTACGGCACGGTAGAGCCGGGGGTAGACAATCTGGTGGTAATCGACGACAGTATCGTGCGCGGTACCACGTTGCGGCAGAGTATCATCAAGATACTGGACCGGCTCCACCCGAAGAAGATCATCATCGTGTCGTCGTCGCCGCAAGTGCGTTTCCCCGACTGTTACGGTATAGACATGTCGCGCATGGGCGAGTTCATTGCCTTCAAGGCAGCCATGGAGCTGTTGAAAGAGCGGGGCATGCAGTCGGTAATCGACGAGGTATACCGCAAATCCAAGGCTCAGCAGAACAAGCCCAAGGAAGAGATAGTCAACTACGTGAAAGAGATTTACGCCCCCTTTACCCAGGAGGAGGTGTCGGAGAAGATAGCCCAAATGCTTACCTCCGACGAGATTACCGCTCAAGTCGAGATTATCTATCAGACACTCGAGGGGTTGCACCAGGCTATCCCCAGCCACCCGGGCGACTGGTATTTCTCGGGCGACTATCCCACGCCTGGCGGCAACCGTCTGGTAAACAATGCCTTCATAAACTTTATGGAGGGAGCCGACAGTAAACGGCAACAGTAAACCGATTTTTCGGATAGAAACAGGAACGGACCGGTGAAGTAAATCATCGGCCCGTTTTGTTTTGCATAATAGTAAAAATATGTTATTATTTATACGGATTATAAATAATATATAGGGGATATATAGCAATAAATCGGAACAATTTGCGAACTTTGCACTTGGAAATAAAGTTAAACAGAGAGAATATGCGGTTGTCCGATTTGAAAACAGGCGATAAAGCCGTAATTGTTAAAGTGTTAGGCCACGGGGCATTTCGGAAACGAATCATCGAAATGGGATTTGTCAGAGGGCAAACGGTCCTTGTCGAGCTGAATGCGCCGTTGAAAGACCCTATCAAATATAAAATCATGGACTATGAAATCTCGCTGCGTCGCAGCGAGGCTTCGTTGGTCGAGGTCATTACTCCCGAAGAGGCCGAAGCCGTTTTCGGCGAATCGAGCAAAGCCAGCGGAGAGTCGAAACTGACCCCCTCGGAGGAGGACGAATGTATACAACAGGCTCTCTCGAAGAGCTCCAAAACCATCAACATAGCCCTGGTGGGGAATCCCAACTGCGGCAAGACCTCGTTGTTCAATATCGCGTCGGGGGCTCACGAGCACGTGGGCAACTACAGCGGTGTGACGGTCGATGCCAAAAAGGGATTCTTCGAGTACAAAGGCTACCACTTCAACATCTACGACCTGCCGGGCACCTATTCGCTGTCGGCCTATTCGCCCGAGGAACTGTATGTACGCCGCTATCTGAAGAACGAAACGCCCGATGTGCTGATAAACGTGGTGGTGGCTTCGAATCTGGAACGGAACCTCTATCTGACCACCGAGTTGATCGATATGGACTACCGCATGGTTATCGCCCTGAATATGTTCGACGAGCTGGAGCAGAGCGGTGGCAAAATCGACTACAAGCACCTGGGCAACATGATAGGTGTGCCCATTGTCCCCACGGTATCGCGGTCGGGCAAAGGGATAAACCAACTGTTCGACACGGTTATCGACGTGTATGAGGGTCGTAACGAATCGGTGCGTCACGTCCACGTCAACCTGGGTAATGTAATCGAAAGCGGAATCACCCCGCTGAAGAACCTGCTGAAACAGGACCCCACCTGCACCCGGGAGTTTTCGCCCCGCTATCTGGCCATCAAGACTCTCGAGGGCGATGCCGAGGTAAAAAAGATTCTGGAGGGGGCAGATTCCTATCCCGAACTGATGAAGCTGCGCGACCAGGAGGTGAAGGAGATAGAAGCCACGTTGAACGAAGATATAGAGTCGGCTATTGCCAATGAAAAATATGGCTTCATTTCAGGAGCTTTGGCCGAGACCTATACGCCGGGCGATAAGGAAGAGGCCCGCTCGACACGCATTATCGACTCGTTTGTCACCAACAAACTATTCGGGTTCCCTATCTTTATTCTCCTCATGTGGCTCATGTTCGAAGCCACCTTCTCGCTGGGAGCCTATCCGATGGAGTGGATTGAGAGTTTTGTGGCGTGGCTGTCGGGGCTGGTAGGTACTTATATGCCGGCCGGGCCGCTGAAAGATTTACTCATCGACGGTGTTCTTGGCGGAGTAGGAGGCGTGATTGTGTTCTTGCCCAATATTCTGATACTCTATCTGTTTATCTCGTTTATGGAAGACTCGGGATATATGGCCCGAGCGGCCTTCATCATGGATAAGATCATGCACAAGATAGGGTTGCACGGAAAATCGTTCATTCCTCTGGTCATGGGCTTCGGTTGCAACGTACCGGCCATTATGGCTACCCGCACCATCGAGAGCCGGAGCAGTAGACTGATAACCATACTTATCGACCCGTTTATCTCATGCAGCGCACGCATCCCTATTTATATTCTGCTGGTGGGTACATTTTTCCCACGCTATGCCAGTTTGGTTTTTGTCGGTCTTTATGTGTTGGGTATCGTTGTAGCAGTCGTTACAGCCAAGTTGATGCGCCGCTTTCTCTTTAAGGTCGACGAAACGCCATTTGTGATGGAGTTGCCACCCTATCGTATGCCTACGGCCAAAGCCACTATCCGCCACATGTGGAGCAAAGCCGAGCAATATTTGCGCAAAATGGGAGGGGTGATATTGGTAGCCTCGGTCATTATCTGGTTCCTGAGCTATTTCCCCCGTCCTGCCGAATCGTATGAGCGGGAACTGACGCCGCACGAGCAGATGGAGCAACAGAGCAATTCGTATCTGGGCAAGATAGGGCAGGCTCTTACGCCGCTGGTCGAGCCGTTGGGCTTTAACTGGAAAGTAACCACTTCGCTGCTTTCGGGAACAGCAGCCAAAGAGTTGGTGGTAAGTACCCTCGGGGTGTTGTACTCCGAGAACGATTCGGACGAAACTCTCACGTTGTCACAACGCATCTCGCAACCCAACCCGGCAACGGGTACCCCCGATTTTACGCCGCTGGTTGCTCTCACGTTCATGGTATTCGTGCTGCTCTATATCCCTTGTATCGCTTCGGTCGTGGCTGTTATCAAAGAGTCGGGCAGCTGGAAATGGGGAGCCTTTACTGTTATATATAATACTTGTGTGGCGTGGATTGTTGCATTTATCGTTTATCAGATTGGATCATTATTTATATAGTAAACTATGGATAAAGAAACCTTTTTGTCCTTTTATGAAAAGGCTGGCTATCGGGTAATCGACTCGTTTACGTATAGCGACATCAAACTATTCTTGATGCGCAACCTCCCCAAAACGACATTCCGCGCCATCTATATTGGAGTTCTGCTGCTGGTGCTTTTCGGTGTCGGGTTTATGATAGCTCTGTGGCAAGAATCCCAATCGGCGAGCCAATTCTTTCTCGAAATAGGGGCGAGTCTTGTGTGGGTAGTGGTGGGCTATGCCCTTATGATACCTCTGCATGAATTTATACACTGGCTCGTATATCGTTCCGAAGGGGCAGCCGATGTGCGTTTCGGGGCTATCTGGCGCTCGTTTGTCTTCTTTGCTGCGGCACACAATTTCCTGACCGATTACAAAACTTTCAAACGAATAGCTTTGGCTCCGCTTCGCATCCTGTCGGGATTGCTTGTGGTGTTGTTGCTTTTCCCGCTGCCCCTGTGGGGCAAGATTGCCATCGCCGTACTGTTGTTCTTCCACCTGCTCTCGTGCTCGGGCGACTTGATGATGCTCGCCTATATGAGCCGGTACAAGGGGCGCGAGGTCTATACCGTCGACGATATTGACAACCGTTACACCTATTTCCTGGAGAAAAAGTGATGAGTGCCTCGGTTCAGTTCTGGATAGTCGTAGCCATCGTAGCGATAGCCTTTGCATACGCTATTTACAAGATAGTCAAGATGGTGCAGAAACGCAACGAGCCGGCATCGGCTTGCTGCAGCTGCGATGTGGATTGCAAACTGCGAGAAATAAAATCGCAGAAATCAAAAAAATAGGGCAGGAGTATTGCATAATCGGAAAATATAATCTATCTTTGCACTCGCAATCGCTCGAAAGACGAATGGTTCCTTGGCCGAGTGGTTAGGCGCCGGTCTGCAAAACCGTTTACAGCAGTTCGATTCTGCTAGGAACCTCACAAAAAAGACTCGCTAATGCAGCGGGTCTTTTTTTGTATAGGGATGTCGGGGTTGGCCGACCCCCGCTACAAGTCGGTATAGGTCGGGATGTCGGGCAGGAAGGCGTAGCTGCCGGTGGCATAGTCGATGCGGCAGCAGTAGTGCGTGAGCCCGTTGGAGACCAGCAGGTAGTTTACCTGAAGCACCTGGTTGTAGCGCACGATCTGGTCGAAGGTCTTTTGGGTAATCTCGATGTGCGGGGCCTTGTATTCGACGATGCAGAGGGGGCGACCATTGCGGTCGTAGACCACCGTATCGCACCGTCGGCTGCATTTGTTGAGCGTGAGCGAAATTTCGTTACCCATCAGTCCGCGAGGAAATCCTTTTTCGTTGGCCAGGAAGGCCACGAAATGTTGCCGCACCCACTCCTCGGGAGTAAGCACCACATACCGCCGGCGCAACTCGTCGAAGATAAGGATTTTATCCTTCTCCTGTTTCAGTCTGCAGGGATAGGGGGGCAGGTTCAGTTCAATCATCTCGCGGTCGAAAATTTGTGCTTTCTAATTATTTCTGTAAATTTACTCCAAAAATATCGATTTATGAAAACAAAGCAAGAGATTGTCGAAAATTGGTTACCCCGATACACGCAGCGGCCGGTCGAGGAGTTTACGAAGCACATCCTGCTGACCAACTTTGCCAAGTATGTCGAGATATTTGCCTCTCACTTCAACGTGCCGATTTTGGGCGAGGACAGCAACATGCCCAGTGCATCGGCCGAGGGGATAACGATTATCAACTTCGGTATGGGTAGTGCCAATGCCGCTACCATCATGGACCTGTTGAGCGCCGTGGCTCCCGAGGCGGTTCTGTTTCTAGGGAAGTGCGGCGGCATCAAGAAGGTAAACAAGTTGGGCGACTACATCTTGCCGATTGCCGCCATACGGGGCGAGGGTACCTCGAACGACTATTTCCCGCCCGAGGTGCCTGCACTGCCGGCCTTCATGCTGCAACGGGCCGTATCGACGGCCGTGCGCAACCATCACCGCGATTACTGGACGGGAACCGTGTATACGACCAACCGGCGGGTGTGGGAGTTTGACGACAATTTCAAGGAGTATCTGCGCCGCATCCGCTGCATGGCGGTCGATATGGAGACGGCCACCCTCTTCTCGGTAGGCTTTGCCAACCGCATCCCGGTGGGGGCTCTGTTGCTCATTTCGGACCAGCCCATGATTTCGAGCGGGGTCAAGACGGCCGAGAGCGACAAGAAAATCACCCAGGACTTCGTAGAGGAGCATGTCTTGATCGGGGTCGAGGCGCTGAAATTGATTATCGACAAACGGACAACCGTGAAGCATCTGCGATTTGACGAGGATTAACCACTATGGCCAAGAAAGATTCCAACCAGCATATTGCCCTCTTGCAGGATATTCGCAAGAAGGTGTTCAAGCCCGTCTACCTGCTTATGGGCGACGAGTCGTATTATATCGACCTGATTTGCGACGCCATCGTTGCCAACGCCCTGAAGGAGGAGGAACGGGACTTCAACCAGACCATCCTGTATGGGGCCGATGTCGACGACTTCGCTCTGGTGGTGAATGCGGCCAAACGGTTCCCCATGATGGCCGAGCATCAGTTGATTGTAGTCAAGGAGGCCCAGAACATCAAGGGGATAGACAATCTGTCGTACTATCTGCAGAAGCCCCAGATGCGTACGATTCTGGTCATCTGCTACAAAAACGGCTCGCTCAAGAATAAAAAGATTATTGCCGGTATCGAAAAGATAGGGGTGGTGTACGAGTCGAAAAAACTGTACGACAGCCAGCTGCCGGCGTTCATCAATACCTATGTGGCTGCGAAAAAGCTGTCGATCGACCCGAAAGCGGTGTCGATGCTGGCCGATTTCGTGGGGAATGACCTGAGCCGGTTGAGCGGCGAGCTCGACAAGCTGGCCATCTCGTTGCCCGAGGGGAGCATGCGCATCACCCCCGAGGCGGTGGAACAGAATGTAGGTATCAGTAAAGACTACAACAACTACGAACTGCTCAATGCCATCGTCACGCACAATGTGTCGAAGGCGGCCCAAATCGTACACCATTTCGAGCAGAACCCCAAGAACAACCCGCTGGTGGTGACCATAAGCGTGCTGTTCAACTTTTTTGCCAATCTGTTACTCTGTTTCTTTTCGGCCGACCGGTCGGAAAACGGTATCGTCAAGGAACTCAACCTGCGGTCGGGCTACCAGGCGCGCGACTATCTGACAGCCATGCGTGTCTACAATGCGTTCAAGTGCATCGACATCATTGCCCTTATCCGGCAGTACGACGCCCGGTCGAAAGGTATCGGGTCGGGCTCCTCGAGCAACGACGGAGACCTGTTGAGAGAGCTGGTGTTTAAAATTCTCTACAGCCCGTATCAAAAGTGATAGAGATACCCCAGCGAGATGGTGATAATCTGGTTGTGTGAAGCCGAGAAAACATCTTTCTTGCGGTTCTTGAAGATGTCGCCCAATCCATAATAATAGCGACCCTCGAGCACGATACCGTGCGAGCGGGCTATGCGAAACTCGATACCGGCTCCGGCCATGATGCCGTAGTCGATTTTGTGGGCGATGTCCATGGTGTATATCTCTTTCACCTTACTCTTCTGGCTGAACTCGGGCAGGTTGTTGATGTCGAAACTGCTCTTATAGCTGTCACTCAGGAGAAATCCGATTTGCGGGCCGGCATTGATGAAACCGCGCACCACCCGGTTCCCGAAAAAGAAGTGGGTAAGGAAGGGCACCGTCACATAGTTGAGGGTATGCGAATAGGTATAGGGATCGGTGTCGAAGGTCTCGTTCCAACCGCATTGGGTGAAGTTGACCTCGGCAATGAGTCCGAAAAATTTCTCTTCGATATAGCGAACCGAGACTCCGCCCGTGTATCCCAACAGCAGCGACTGGGTGACGGTAGGGGTGAACGACACCCGCGAGAGGGTGGTCCCTCCCTTTACGCCTACGGTAAACTCGGGCTCGTAGTCGCTGCGCTGCGCCCAACCCGTCTGCAGGGTGACGAGGGCGGCAAGCAGCCATATATATCGCAACAGTCTCATGGATTATTCTCTAATTTTCTTGATGGTGAAATCGGGAGCGAAGTTGACAAAGTAGAACGACTTGTTGATGAACCCGCTCCAGTTGTTGATGCGCTGGAACGAGAAATCGGTCTGGATGCGGTCGCTCGAAGAGGTCAACTGCCGGGAGGCAAAATTCTTGCCGTTGGCCCGTATGGCCGAAAGGAAGTAGATGCCGGTATCGAAGCCGAGCAGCGCATATTGCGGGCTGGCATTGATCATGTCTTTGTTGTACCAGTAGAGGAAACGCTTGTGGAACGCCTTGGTGTCTTCGTCGAAGGGGTTAGCATAGAAGCGCGAGTAGAGGTAGGTATTCAGTTTGTAAAACTCGTTCAGATACTCGGGCACTTGGGTGAGCCACTCGGGATAGCCGAAGAGGGCGACGTCGAGGTCGGTCCGGTTCTCTTTGAGGGTCTCGATAGGGGCAACAATCAACGACAGCTCTTTTTTCTTGGCCGATGTAGGAACGAATACGATTCCGCTTGCTCCGGTTAGAATGGAATCCTGATTCAACAGGTTCAGTTCGTTGTCGAATCGAATCTCGCTGTATGCGATATGGGCACGCGAAAGCTCCTCTTTCAGTCCGGCAATAAAGTCGCGCTTGTCGTTCTCTTCGCCCGTGTGGGTGAGGAATATCACCTTGCGGTTGCCCAGATAACGGATGAACCGGTCGGCGGCTTCGGCGTAGAGGTACGAGTGAGGAATATTGGTCTGGAAGATTTTGGCATTGTGTGAAACCTCTTCGTTCTTGAGAGAGAAGGTGTTGACCACATTGATGTCGTTGGCCAGGCCGAAGTCTGCAATCAGTTTGATGTGATTGTCGCTTTCGGGAGCGATAATCAAGTCCATCTCCTTCATCTCGGGATTGGTCAGGATGCGGCGTACCGTAGCGTCCGACTCTTCGGAATCGTAGGCGTACACGTTGATCGAGGCTCCTTGGCGTTTCAGGCTGTCTACGGCCATCAGGAAACCTTGGTAGTATTCGGTATACAGGCTGGCTTTGGTGTCGGGGTGGGTCTGTTGCAACATGAACGGCAGTATCACGGCTACGTTGATTACTCCCCGTTTGTCGCTCTTGTACAGCTTGTTGTATATGTTGTTGATTTCGGCGCTGGTGATGGGGTTTTCGGCCGTCACGGTATTGTATTCGATACCGGCCGGGATATTGATGATGTCGTCCTGACGAATTTGCTTGAGGTCGGGATTGCACTTTTTAATCTCCTCGACTGTGGTCCCGAATTTTTTGGAGATGCTGTACAAGGTCTCTTTCTTGCGCACCTTGTACTGTGTGTAGAGTTGTTTTTGCTCGATAGTCACGTTTATCTCTTTGGTATCGGGGGTAAGTCGAATGACCGACCCCTTCTTGAGGTGGTTGGGAGAGATGCCGGGGTTAAGTTTGAGAATGGTTTCTATGTCGATATCGTACTTTTTCGATATGGAGAAGAGCGTTTCGCCTTCGCCGATAGTATGATATACATACTCTCCGTTTCCGTTGTCGGTCGTAGCGGTTGTATTTTCGGGAGTAGGGGCGGATGTTGCCGTTACGGCTGTACCTTGCGATTTGGCTGTTGCCGTAGTGACAGCCTTGTTTTGGGCTTTCGAGGTCGTTTTTTTATAGCGTTGTGGAATTTTCAGTGTGGCTCCCGCCTTGATACCCCGTTCGGAACCGGGGTTCAGGTCGATGATGCTCTGGATAGTCACTTTGTACATCTTCGAGATGGAGTAGAGCGACTCGCCCCGCACGATGGTATGCTCGAAGGTACTCTCGATTTCCGACCCGGCGGATTGTCCCTGGACCGTCTTTTGTGTCGGTATCATCAGCAGTTGCCCCCGTTTCAGACCGTTTTTGGCAGCAGGATTGTAGCGGATAATCTCCTCTTGTGAAATGCCGAATTTCTGGCTGAGCACATAGAATCCTTCCGAAGGTTTTACCTTGTAGATATAAAATTCTTTTCCGTCGATAACCTTGGTTTGCAGATTTTCGGTTTGTGCCGAAAGCATGAACAAGGCGGTAAAACAGAATAGCAGAACTATCGTTATTCGTGTATATCTCATATTTCTAATGGTTTGCGTTTTGTGTTTGATGGTAATATACAAGAAACAAAAGTATATAAAAATATTGTCAGTTGCAAGTCAAAAACGCATGGGCAAAGCCTTGTGTACAATTATTCTTACCGAAGAGGCTTTATTGGGAAATTTTAAAGTGTGGATGGAAATGCGATTGGTCGAAAAGTTGTAACTTTGTCATTCACATTTATGATTCGGATTGATATGTACAGATTCCTCTTCGTTTTAACCTCGCTTTTTATATTCGGCAGCTTGTGCGCCCAGCAGATAACCGTGACGGGTGGGGGGAAACCGGCATACAGCTATACTCCCGAGGCCAGTACCGGTCTGAATGGGGGAGTCTTTGTCGTCTACTCGCTCGACCAGGCGACCGTCGAATTTTCGGGTGCCGACGATTCGCCCGTTTCGTGGAGCAAGTTCGGCCCGTCGGGTGCAGCTACCTCTACACCGGTTGCCGGTGCGGTGCAAAACGGATACCTCTCGACTCTCACCCTGACCGAAGCAGACTGCGGATATGTAATCGAACAAAACGGACGCAGCTACTACCTGTGGATTATCGACTATTCGCAGGCTCCTCTCGTGCTGAACGGGGCTTCGGTCTCGAACGACTCGGGGCAATGCGAACTCACCACGCTGTTGCTCGACGGTAGCGGCCCGCGGCTCAACTACTACTCGATAAACGGTGCCCCTAAAAACATGGAGCGGGAGCTTACAATCAGCTACATGAGCCTGGTATGGGATGCCGAGGCTCTCACCTATGTGCAGACCGCCCAGTCGGAGACGATTGACAATTTCACGTCGACCGTCCAGGTGACGGCCCCGCTGTGCAATACCTATTTTGGAGTGTCTGGAGACCAGATGTTGTCTTTCTGGGGAATAAGAGACTCTGTAACAACAGAATTTTTTGCGACTCAAGCAATAGCCGTCAATGCTATTGCTGAGCAAGCTTATCGGGATGATGCCCTTAACGAAGACGACGACCGGCATCCGACCGAATATCTGGGCGGTTCGGCTCCTGCCGAAATCGAGTTCCAGGCCTATACGACCGATGCCGTGACTCACATCGAGTGGGAGTTTTCGGACAAGGAGGATTTCTCGACCACGATTGCCCGTTACAACGACCAGACCCTGCGCTATACCTTCCGCGACGAAGGAGTCACGTATGTGCGACTTGTCGGCAGCAACAGTACGGCCGAATGCCAGGCTTACAGCGAAACCTTTACCGTCAACATCGGCGAACCCCGCCTCGAGGCCCCCAATGCCTTCTCGCCGGGTACAAGTCCGGGCGTGAACGACGAGTGGAAGGTGGCCTACAAGTCGATCGTGAGCTTCAAATGCTGGATATTCAACAAATGGGGGGTACAGATGTGCTATCTCGACAGCCCCGAAAAAGGTTGGGACGGAAAGTATCATGGCAAGTATGTCGACCCCGGAGTCTATTATTATGTCATCGAGGCCAAAGGCTCCAACAACCAAAAGATTAAACTGAAGGGACACATCAACATCATGCGTTCCAAAGATTGAAAAAACGCTGTAACAGATGAGATTGAATAAATATTTAATGATTGCGCTGTCGGTCGTTTCGCCCCTTTTCGTACAACAGGTACAGGGCGAGGAGATGGCGCAGAAGGAGTTCTCGGATGTAGTGATTCCCGAATTTCCGTTACAAGTGAAATTTGCCGGCGAGGTGGTAGACCTGGACCGGCTCGACATGTACGAACGCTTCGACCGCGAGTTGACCACGCTGTGCTACATGCACTCCTCGACCTCGCTGGCCATCAAGCGGGCCAACCGCTATTTCCCCATCATGGCCCCCATATTGAAGGAGGAGGGCATCCCGAGCGATTTCCTCTATCTGGCCGTCATCGAGAGCACCCTCAACCCGCGGGCCGTCTCTCCGGCCAAGGCCATGGGCATCTGGCAGATTATGCCACGCACGGGGCGTGAATACGGTTTGGAGGTAAACGACGACATCGACGAGCGGTGTCATGTAGAGAAGTCGACCCGGGCCGCATGCCGCTACCTGAAAGAGGCTTATGCCAAGTACGGAAGCTGGACCACCGTAGCGGCATCGTACAATGCCGGCATGGGGCGCATCTCGTCGGAACTCGAGAAGCAGTTGGCCGACCATTCGTTCGACCTGTGGCTGAACGAAGAGACCTCGCGCTATGTGTTCCGCATCCTGGCCATGAAAGAGATTTTCTCTTCGCCGGCCAAATACGGGTACAAGCTGAAGACCCGTCAGCTGTACCAGCCCATTCGCTACACCGAGATACGAGTCGACACGACCATCAACAATCTGGCTCTCTTTGCTCAGGAACATGGTGTATCCTACGCCCAGCTCAAAGAGGCCAATCCCTGGTTGCGTGCCCGCACCATGCCCGACAAGTCGAGAAGAGTCTATTACATCAAGATACCACAAAAAGAGGATTTGTATTACACGAAACGTAAGTTTACAGCTTACAGAAAAGAGTGGGTAATCGATAAGAAATGAAAGCAGATGATCAAATCGAGGTGTATGGCGCCCGTGTGCATAACCTCAAGAACATAGATGTCACCATACCGCGCAACAGCCTGACGGTAATTACCGGATTGAGTGGCAGCGGCAAATCGTCGCTGGCGTTCGATACCATCTTTGCCGAGGGGCAACGGCGCTATATCGAGACCTTCTCGGCCTACGCCCGCAACATGCTCGGCAACATGGAGCGTCCCGACGTGGACAAGATTACCGGGTTGAGCCCCGTAATCTCTATCGAGCAGAAGACGACCAACAAGAATCCGCGTTCGACGGTAGGAACGACGACCGAGATTTTCGACTTCCTGCGGTTGCTCTTTGCCCGGGCCGGCGAGGCTTACTCCTACCTGTCGGGCGAGAAGATGGTGCGCTATACCGAGGAGAAGATTATCGAACTTATCCTGGAGAAATACCAGGGCCGCCGCACCTACATACTGGCACCGCTGGTGCGTAACCGAAAGGGGCACTACAAGGAGCTGTTCGAGCAGGTGCGCCGCAAGGGATACCTGACCGTGCGTATCGACGGCGAATTGCGCGAGATTACGCATGGCATGAAGCTCGACCGATACAAGAATCACACCATCGAACTGGTGGTCGACAAACTGGTGGTTGACAAGGACGACGAACGCCGGCTGCAAGAGAGTGTGAAGACGGCCATGAAACAGGGCGACGGTCAGCTGATGATTCTCGATGCCGACACGCAGGAGTTGCGCCATTACAGCCGCACGCTTATGGACCCCCAAACGGGTTTGTCGTATAGCGAACCGGCCCCGCACAACTTCTCGTTCAACTCGCCGCAAGGTGCCTGCCCCCGATGCAAGGGGTTGGGCTATGTCAATATCATAGACCGCGAGAAGATTATCCCCAACGACGAAAAGTCGATTTACGAAGGGGGCATAGTCCCGCTGGGCAAATATAAAAATACCTTGATATTTTGGCAGATTGCCGCCATCTGCGAGAAGTATGGCAACACGCTGAAGACTCCCATCAAAGACCTGGCCGAGGAGGCTCTCGACGATATTCTGAACGGGACGGACGAGCGGTTGCAAATCAAGAACGAATCGTTGGGTACATCGAACTACTTTCTCTCGTTCGATGGCCTGATCAAGTATATCGAAGTGCAGCAACAGAGCGATGCCTCGTCGCAGGCCCAGAAGTGGGCGGGACAGTTTGTCACGACGACCGTATGCCCCAGTTGCGAAGGCCGACGGCTGAATCGTGAGGCCCTGCATTACCGGATAGCCGGGAAGAACATTGCCGAATTGGCCGAGATGGATATTTCGGAACTGTACGAGTGGGTCAATCAGGTCGAATATGAACTCTCGCCGCAGCAACGCAAAATTGCCGTGGAGATATTGAAAGAGATACGCAGCCGGTTGCACTTCCTGGTCGATGTGGGTTTGGACTATCTGTGTCTCAACCGGGCCTCGGCCACCTTGTCGGGCGGCGAGAGCCAGCGCATACGGCTGGCCACGCAGATAGGCTCGCAACTGGTCAATGTGCTTTACATTCTCGACGAGCCCAGTATCGGGCTGCACCAGCGCGACAATACCCGGCTCATCAATTCGCTGAAGGAGCTGCGCGATATGGGCAACTCGGTTATCGTCGTGGAGCACGACAAAGAGATGATGCTGGCCGCCGACTATGTGGTAGACCTGGGCCCTCGGGCCGGGCGTCTCGGGGGTAACATCGTCTTTGCCGGGACTCCCGAAGAGATGCTCAAGACCAATACGCTCACGGCGCAATATCTGAACGGCGAGAAGAAAATCGAATATTCGCACCAGCGTCGGCCCGGCAATGGCAAGAAGATTGTACTGTCGAGGGCTACGGGCAATAACCTCAAAAACGTCACGGTCGAGTTCCCTCTGGGGAAATTTATCTGCGTGACCGGCGTATCGGGCAGCGGCAAGTCGAGCCTGATTAACGGGACGCTTCAGCCGATTCTCAGCCAGAAGTTCTACCGCTCGTTGCAGGCTCCGTTGCCCTACGGCAAAATAGAGGGGCTGGAGAATATCGACAAGGTGGTGACCGTAGACCAGTCGCCGCTGGGGCGTACGCCACGCTCCAATCCGGCTACCTATACCGGGGTGTTTGCCGACATCCGAAACGTGTTTGTCGAGTTGCCCGAGGCAAAGATCCGCGGCTACAAACCGGGACGATTCTCGTTCAACATAGCCGGCGGACGCTGCGAAGTATGCGGCGGCAACGGTTATAAGACCATCGAGATGAATTTCCTGCCCGATGTACTGGTGCCATGCGAGGCTTGCCACGGCAAACGCTACAACCGCGAGACCCTCGAGGTGCGTTTCAAGGGAAAATCGATTGCCGATGTGTTGGACATGACCATCAACCAGGCCGTCGAATTTTTCGAAAATATTCCGGCCATCATCTCCAAAATCAAGGTACTGCAAGAGGTGGGGTTGGGCTACATCAAGTTGGGACAACCCTCTACCACGCTGTCGGGCGGGGAGAGCCAGCGGGTGAAACTGGCGGCCGAACTCTCCAAACGCGATACCGGCAAAACGCTCTACATACTCGACGAACCTACCACCGGTTTGCATTTCGAAGATATACGTGTATTACTGTCGGTGCTGAACCGGCTGGTCGAGAAGGGAAATACCGTGATTGTTATCGAGCATAACCTCGACATCATCAAATGTGCCGACCACATTATCGACATGGGGCCGGAGGGTGGCCGCAACGGTGGTTACGTATTGGCTACGGGAACCCCCGAGGAGGTCAGCCAATGCGATACATTTACGGCTCGTTACCTGCGTGAAGAACTGAAAGATTAGTAACAGCGATAAAATCCGACAAAAAACGGGTATAAAGGCTCAAGGCTTAGGCTTTGGGCCTTTTTTTGTCTATTTCACAGTGTTTCGTATTGCTGTTTAGAATTGCATAATAGATTGTAAATAAATGTGATAGATTTGAAATCGGGCCGTTTAAGTGCAAAATCCTTGAGTTATTTGCATAACGATTTACAACGGTACATCAAAAATGAATCGTAGGAGAGATAAGCCTCCAAAAAATCAAGGGCGATACAATTATTACTAAAATTACATTTGCAAATAGGGAATTTACAAATTTAATTCGGGGAAAATTTGCAGATGTATTCCTGGATTTAATGCAAATGTAAATAGAGTAGGGAATATGAGATTGTTTTGTAAACATGTTGTGTACAGGTCGATAAATATTGGTTATTGCTTAATGTCATATAATATATATAACTATATATCAATCTATTATCGGCATATATATGTAGTTTTTATTTATACATGAGAGCACTGTTAGCATCAAAATCCATCAAACTGCAAAATACATACAATTTAATATATTTATTATCAATAATATAACTATCATATACTAAAGAATAAATTGAATAGACACAGTACGAAATTACAAATGTAATATCTATCTGTATGTTTCATTTGAAAATTTGCAAACTTTTGTATTTACATTTGTTATTTACAGAAGTTAAACACAAGGTTTTGATTTCTAAATTATATTGATTACATTTGTAACACATTTTTTAGACTAAAAATCTGCTCTTATGGGAAATGATAAAACTGTGGCGCTCGCCGTAGCCGAACGAATCAAGCAATTTATCGACCACTTGGGAATAACCATTACTCAGTTTGCCGACAATACCGGGATACAACGCCCGTCAATGTCGCAGATGCTGAGTGGTCGTAATCAGAAGATCAGTATCACCACCATCGGTAAGATACATGAGCGGTACCCCGACCTCTCTATCTATTGGTTGTTGTATGGAGACGGCCCGATGCTTCAGTCTGAATCGAGCGGGTTCCCAGAGTCTCACTCTACAACCGCGACACCCTCTACTCTGTCCGAAGATGAATCGGGATTACCGACCGGAGCCTCTCCGTTTATGTCGTTATTCGATAACGAGAGTGGCATAAATGCGGCCGAGGATACGGACAAAACCGAATATGCGAAGGAAAACGGCTCAAACAGGGCTCCCAATCTGACGAAGCCTACTGAAAATGAGACTGGAAGATTGACAAACGCCCCGAATATTTCCACTCGCCAAGGCGATGCAAAAAATAGACGGATTGTCAAAATCATGATTTTTTACTCCGACAGCACCTTTGAGAGCTTTTCGCCCGACCTGCAGTCTTAATTTTTTTTATTTCATCGCTCGTCTTTGCCAATCATGGATAAACGGCGACGCGGCATAGTCAAATGTTGAAAACTTTGTTTCCCATTTACCTCGGCTCTCACCTTCGCTATCTTTTCAGAAGACAGGAGTCGGCTCGGCATAATCAAATGCTGAAAACTTTGTTTTCCATTTGCCTCTGCTCTCGCCTTTCGCTATCTTTGCAAAGAAATGCAAAACGAGGTTGCGGACATTTGCCGACATGGTGCCGGTCAAGAGCTACGCTCCCGGAGTTTGCCAGTAAAACAGTTTTATGAAAAAATACATTCTCGATTTTCGAATAGCCGAAAATGTACAGTTGCACGACAACTATGCTCTTTTGAAATTGACGCCTGCCAACGGACAACCGTTGCCCCCCATGTTGCCGGGGCAGTTTGTCGAAGTGCGGGTCGACCGCTCTCCCGCCACCTTTTTGAGGCGTCCTATCTCAATCAATTTTGTCGACTACGACCGAAACGAGTTGTGGCTGCTCATCCGGAAAGCCGGTGAGGGAACCCGTACCTTGTGCGCACTGCCGGCCGGCGAAACCTTGAATCTGGTGTTGCCCCTGGGCAATACCTTCACACTCCCCGAAACCCCGGACGAGAAGATTCTGCTCGTAGGTGGCGGTGTGGGTATAGCACCCATGCTCTACTGGGGTAAATATCTGAAGGAAAAAGGTTATACTCCCCGATTCCTGTTGGGTTTCCGCAGCGACAAAGACCTGCTGCAATATGAGCAGTTCAAGCAATGGGGCGAGGTTTACATCTCGACCGAAGACGGTTCGCTGGGCGAGAAGGGTTTCGTGACCCAGCACTCGGTGCTCGAACAGACTTTCGACCGGCTCTATGTGTGTGGTCCCAAGCCCATGATGGTAGCCGTGGCGCGGTATGCCCGCGAGCGGAATATCTTTTGCGAGGTATCGCTCGAGAATACGATGGCTTGCGGCGTGGGTGCCTGCCTCTGCTGTGTAGAAGACACGGTCGAAGGCCATGTGTGTGTATGTAAAGAAGGTCCTATCTTTAATATAGAAAAACTCAAATGGCAGATTTAAAAGTTAATATAGGTGCACTGTCCCTGAAAAATCCGGTGATGACCGCTTCGGGGACATTTGGTTATGGCGAAGAGTTTGCCGATTTCATCGACCTGTCGCGTCTGGGCGGTATCATAGTCAAAGGTACTACGCTGCACCATCGCGAGGGCAATCCATATCCCCGTATGGCCGAGACTCCTGCGGGTATGCTCAACGCCGTAGGGCTCCAAAACAAGGGCGTAGACTATTTCATCGAGCACATCTATCCCCGTATCAAAGAGATCGATACCCACTTTCTGGTGAATGTCTCGGGTGCTTCGGTCGAGGACTATGTGGCTACGGCCGAGAAGATTGCGGCTTTGGACCGCATTCCGGCCATCGAGTTGAATATTTCGTGCCCCAATGTAAAGGAGGGCGGAATGGCTTTCGGCACCTCGTGCCAGAGTGCGGCTGCCGTTGTGCGGGCCGTGCGGGCTGCCTATCCGAAGACATTGATTGTAAAACTGTCGCCCAACGTGACCGACATTACCGAAATAGCCCGAGCCGTCGAAGCCGAAGGGGCCGATGCCGTGTCGTTGATCAACACCCTGCTGGGTATGGCCATCGATGCGCAGCGGCGTCGCCCGGTACTCTCGACCGTCACCGGCGGACTGTCGGGTGCCTGTGTCAAACCCATTGCGCTGCGTATGGTTTGGCAGACCTATCATGCCGTAAAGATTCCTATCGTGGGATTGGGAGGCATTATGAATGCCACCGATGCAATTGAATTTCTGTTGGCCGGAGCCTCGGCTATCGAGGTGGGTACCGCCAATTTTGTAGACCCTCAGATTTCGGAAAAAATCGTCGACGGAATCGACGAATATCTCGAGAAAAATCATATTTCGTCGGTAAAAGAGCTGACAGGCGGGCTTATTCTATAAGCTATTCATTAACAGATAAATAAAAAATAGCGAATATAGATTGCGGAAATTTTGTAAATCTATATTCGCTATTTAAGTATTGCTTTATATGCTGGGCGAGAGGAGGATATAAAGTTTTGCTTTACATCCATACCCTCTCACCGGCATCAACAAGTCATTAAAGAATCTCGACCGAGCGTTTGATGAAGTTGCTCAAAGCCTCGCCCTTCAGCATGTTGTTGGAGAGCAGAGCCAGGTCGACCAACTGACGAACCAGCGGGTTCTTGTCGGCATAGCTCTTCAGTACGTCCGACTCTTTGGCGCGCAATTCCTTGGCCTTCTCTTCGGCACTCTTCAAAGCCTCTTTGTCGGCTACGGGTATCTCTTCGTCCTTCTTGTCTTTCTTGGCCTCTTGCAGACGGGTGATTTCGGCGTTGACCGTGTTCAACTCGTCGAGTATCGGGGTCAACTGCTCTTTGCACGACGACTCGGTGTCGGCGATAATCCGTTGCGTCAAGGGGTGCTCGGTGTTGACAATGAGGTTGTAGCTGTCGGGCAGTTCGCCATAGATAGCCATACCCGGCTGTATGGCAGCCATATCCTTCATACGACGCATGAACTCGTTCTGCGTAATCACGATAGGCTGTGCCGTAGCACCTACCGGCTCGAACATAACCAGGAAGTCGCTCTTCTCGATGACAGGAATCTGCGACTTGAATACCGTAGTCATCACATCGCGCTGTTGCTCGTTCAGGGCAACCGACGACTTGTTGTCGCTCTTCTGGATCAGTCGGTCTATCAAGTCGCTGTCGACCCGTACGAAGCGGCATTTGCCCAACTTCTGCTCCAGCATACCGATGAAGTGCGGGTCTAACTGACCGTTCATCAGCAACACGTCGTAGCCCTTCGAAGTAGCGGTCTCGATGTAGCTGTATTGGGCCTCCTTGTCGGTGGCATACAGGTAGATGAGCTGTCCATCCTTGTCGGTCTGGTTGCCTTCGATCAGCTTCTTGTACTCCTCGAGGGTGTAGTATTTATCTTCGGTATCTTTCAGCAGAACGAATTTCTGAGCCCGTTCGTAGAACTTCTCGTCCGAGAGCATACCGTACTCGATGAAGATCTTCAGGTCGTCCCATTTCTCTTCGAACTGCTTGCGGTCGCTGTTGAAAATCTCCTGCAGACGTTCGGCCACCTTCTTGGTGATGTACCCCGAAATCTTCTTCACGTTCGAGTCGCTTTGCAGGTACGAACGCGATACGTTCAACGGGATGTCGGGCGAGTCGATGACACCTTGCAGCAGCATCAGGAAGTCGGGGACGATGCCTTCGACCGAATCGGTTACAAATACCTGGTTGCAATACAACTGTATTTTATACCGGTTGATGTCGATGTTGTTCTTGATTTTCGGGAAGTAAAGAATACCCGTCAACTTGAAGGGGTAGTCGATATTCAGGTGAATCCAGAAGAGCGGTTCGTCGATGCCGGGATAGAGGTCGAAATAGAATTTCCTGTAATCCTCGTCGGTCAGATCGGTCGGTTTGCGAGTCCAGGCCGGCTCCATGTCGTTGATGACTTTGTCTTTGTCGGTATCGACATATTTGCCGTCTTTCCACTCTTGCTCTTTACCGAATACAACGGGTACGGGCAAGAAGCGGCAATACTTCTTCAGCAGCGTCTCGATGCGTTGCTCTTCGAGGAACTCCTTGTTCTCATCGTCGATATACAACACAATATCGGTACCGCGCTCGCTCTTGTCGATGTCGGTCATCTCGTAAGCAGGCGAACCGTCGCAGCTCCACATGACTGCCTGAGCTCCTTCTTTGTAGGACAAGGTGCGAATCTCGACCTTCTTCGAAACCATGAAGGAGGAGTAGAAGCCCAAGCCGAAGTGGCCGATGATGGCGTTGGCATCGTTTTTATATTTCTCCAGGAACTCTTCGGCACCCGAGAAGGCAATCTGGTTGATATATTTGTCTATCTCTTCGGCCGTCATGCCTATACCGTGGTCGGAGATGGTGAGCGTGCCGGCCGCCTTGTCAATCGAAATCGATACGTTCATCGCACCCAGCTCACCTTTGAAGTCGCCAAAAGATGCCAGAGTCTTCAGTTTCTGCGTAGCATCGACGGCATTGGATACCAGCTCTCTCAAGAATATTTCGTGATCGCTGTACAAAAACTTTTTGATAACGGGGAAGATGTTGTCGGTTGTAACCCCGATAGTACCTTTTTGCATGGTTATATGTTTTTATTGTTACAATTTTCTACTCGAAATTTTTTCAAAAAAAATGCCAGACTCAAAAAGTCTGACATTTTGGCTTATTCTCTTTCTGTCGTGTCACGCCTCTTTCTTCGAGTCGATAATCGACGAAACGATTTTGTGATTTTCCTGGTCGAAGTCGACCCGTATCGTATCACCCTCCTGAACGGTAGCCCGGATAATCATCTCGGCCAACTCATCCTCGAGATATTTCTGGATGGCCCGTTTCAAGGGTCGGGCACCGAACTGCACATCGTACCCCTTCTCGGCAATGAAGTTTTTGGCAGCATCGGTGATTTCGAGGTGATACCCCAACGTCTCTACCCGTTTGTAGAAGCCGCTCAATTCCAAGTCTATAATCTGGAAGATGGCTTTCTTGTCGAGCTGGTCGAACATGACGATGTCGTCGATACGGTTCAGGAACTCGGGCGAAAAGGCACGGTTCAGAGCCTTTTGGATGACACCCCGCGAGTAGTCCTTCTCCGAAACGGTATTGGTCGAGAAGCCTACGCCCTGGCCGAAATCCTTCAACTGACGGGTACCGATGTTCGAGGTCATAATCAGAATGGTATTCTTGAAGTCGATACGGCGGCCCAGGCTGTCGGTCAACCGACCTTCGTCCAAAACCTGCAACAGCAGGTTGAAGACATCGGGGTGAGCCTTCTCTATCTCGTCGAGCAGTACGACCGAATAGGGTTTGCGACGTACCTTCTCGGTGAGCTGGCCGCCCTCTTCGTAACCCACATATCCCGGAGGGGCACCAACGAGACGCGACACGGTAAACTTCTCCATGTATTCGCTCATATCGATGCGGATAAGGGCATCTTTCGAGTCGAACAAGTATTCGGCCAGTTTCTTGGCCAGGTGCGTTTTACCTACACCCGTCGGTCCCAGGAACATGAAGGTACCGATAGGCTTGTCGGGATCCTTCAGGCCTACGCGATTGCGCTGTATGGCCTTCACGATTTTATCGACAGCCTCGTCCTGACCGATGATTTCGCGCTTCAGTTCACCCGCCATGGCCAGCAGTTTGTTACCTTCGGCCTGGGCAATACGCTGCACGGGCACGCCGGTCATCATGGCTACCACCTCGGCCACCTTCTCTTCGTCGACAATCTCGCGGTGTTGCTGCATCTGTTTCTCCCAGTTGTCTTTGGCCGTCTCCAGAGCAAGCTGCAACTCCTTCTCCTTGTCGCGGAAGCTGGCAGCCAATTCGTAGTTCTGCGATTTCACGGCGTTTATCTTATCCTCGCGACAGGTTTCTATTTGGGCCTCCAGGCTCTCGATCTCCTTCGGTACCGTGATGTTCGACACATGTACCCGGGCACCGGCTTCGTCCATGGCGTCGATAGCCTTGTCGGGGAAGTTCCGGTCGCTGATGTAGCGGTCTGTCAATTTGACACAAGCCTCCAGTGCACCGTCGGTGTAGGTCACGTTGTGGTGGTCTTCGTAGCGACCCTTGATGTTGTTGAGAATCTGCAGAGTCTCTTCGGGAGTCGTAGGCTCGACCATAATCTTCTGGAACCGACGCTCCAAGGCCCCGTCTTTCTCGATATTCTTGCGATACTCGTCGAGCGTGGTGGCACCGATACACTGTATCTCGCCCCGCGACAAGGCCGGTTTCAGCATGTTGGCTGCATCGAGCGAACCGGTAGCACCACCGGCCCCCACAATGGTGTGTATCTCGTCGATAAACAGGATGATATTGGGGTTCTTCGAGAGCTCGTTCAAGATAGCCTTGATGCGCTCTTCGAACTGTCCGCGATACTTGGTGCCGGCCACAATCGATGCCATGTCGAGTGAAATGAGCCGCTTGTCGAACAACACGCGCGACACCTTGCGCTGAACGATTCGCAGTGCAAGTCCCTCGACAATAGCCGATTTACCCACACCCGGCTCACCGATGAGCACCGGGTTGTTCTTCTTCCGGCGGCTCAATACCTGGGCCAACCGCTCTATCTCGGTGTCACGACCCACAACCGGGTCGAGACGGCCCTCTTCGGCGGCCTTGGTCATATCGGTACCGAAGTTGTCGAGCACAGGCGTATCGTTGCCGCTGCGCTGTGTCGCAGCGCTGCTGCCACTGCCGCCTTGCTGTTCGCGGCGATAGTTGCGCTCGTCTTCCATCTCGTCGTCATCGTCGTCGGTAAATCCGGCGCCCATACCGCGAGGCGAGGGGTGTTGTTCAGCCTCCTCCTCACCGGCCACCTCACCTTTTAAAAAGGCCGACACCTCGTCGTAGGTAATGTCGTTCGTATGCAGAATTTTCGCTGCCGGAGAATCCGATTCTTTCAAGATGGCCAGCAACAGGTGCTCCGAGTCGGTCTCCTGGCTCTTCATAAACCGAGCCTCGAGCATACTCATTTTCAGCACTCTATCGGTGCTCTTGCTGATAGTCAGCTCGTTCGATTGCTGTTCCATGTGGTTGTTGGAAGCGGATAGTTCATTTTCCAGCGAACTCTTTATCGTGCGAAGAGAAGCACCCAGCCCCACTAAGGCATCGACGGCCCGATTGGAGCCATCGCGTATAATCCCCAGCAACAGATGCTCGGGAACGATGTTGGAATTTTGAAGGCGTTCGGCTTCCTCCCGGCTGTAACCGAGAATCTCCTTTACATGTTGTGAAAAGTTTCTTTCCATAAACAAATCTGTCTCCTTATTTGATTTAGCAAATATACCACCTTTACGCCAAAAATTGGCAGGCATATATTATTTCTTGTGTATAACAAATAATATGCCGAATTTTCCCGTTTGCCGAAGATTATTTATTGAGGGAGATACCTCGGTTTTATCAAAAAATTGGTATCTTTGTACGCTAAAGAATCAATGTATAACCAATTTTTCACTAATAAATGATTGACCAGGATAGAATTCTAAAGATAGACATCAATCAAGAGATGCAATCGGCCTACATCGATTATTCGATGTCGGTAATTGTAGCTCGAGCCTTGCCCGATGTGCGCGACGGCTTCAAGCCGGTACACCGCCGGGTGTTGTTCGGTATGGACAAGCTGGGTAACACATCGGATAAACCTTACAAGAAATCTGCGAGAATCGTCGGTGACGTATTAGGTAAGTATCACCCGCACGGCGATTCGTCGGTATATTATGCACTGGTACGTATGGCCCAACCGTGGTCATTGCGTTACCCCTTGGTCGACGGCCAGGGTAACTTCGGTTCGGTCGACGGCGACAGCCCTGCCGCCATGCGTTATACCGAAGCTCGACTTTCGCGCATTGCCGAAGAGACGCTTCGCGATATTGAGAAGGATACGGTCGATTTCACCCCCAACTTCGACAATACGCTCGAAGAGCCTACTGTATTGCCCACCCGCATACCGCAACTGCTGGTAAACGGGGCTTCGGGTATTGCCGTAGGTATGGCTACCAACATGCCGCCTCACAACCTGTCGGAGAGTATCGATGCTTCGGTCGCTCTGATCGACAACCGCGACATCACCATCGAAGAGTTGATGCAATATATCAAGGCTCCCGACTTCCCCACAGGGGGTATCATCTACGGCTATGCCGGTGTAAAAGATGCTTTCGAAACCGGTCGCGGCCGTATCGTCATCCGTGCCAAAGCCGAAATCGAGGTAGACAGTTCGACGGGTCGCGAATCGATTATCGTATCGGAGATTCCCTATGCCGTCAACAAGTCGGAACTGATTAAGAAAATTGCCGACCTGGTCGAAGAGAAACGTCTGGAAGGTATCTCGAACATCAACGACGAGTCCGACCGTGCCGGCATGCGCATCGTTATCGAAGTCAAGAAAGATGCCAACGCCAGTGTAGTACTGAACAAACTGTTCAAAATGACCGACTTGCAGTCGTCGTTCAGTGTCAACAACATCGCACTGGTACACGGTCGTCCTCAAACCTTGAACCTGAAACAACTGCTCGAGGCCTTCGTTGACCACCGTCACGAAGTGGTGCTGCGCCGCACCCGATTCGACCTGGCCAAAGCCGAGGAGCGGGCACACATACTCGAAGGACTTATCATCGCATCGGACCACATCGAAGAGGTAATCAAAATCGTGAGAACTTCGCAGACTCGCGAAGAGGCCCGCACGCGCTTGATGGAGCACTTCTCGCTCAGCGAAAAGCAGGCGCAGGCCATTGTGGATATGCGCATCGGTCAGTTGACCGGCCTCGATCAGGACAAGCTGAGAAACGAGTATGCCGACATCGAAAAGATGATTGCCTATTATCATCAAATATTGTCCGACGATGCCGTCTGCATGAAGGTAGTGAAAGACGAACTTATCGAAATCAAAGAGAAATATGGCGACGAGCGCAAGACCGAAATCGTATACTCGTCCGAAGAGTTCAATGCCGAAGATTTCTATGCCGACGACGAGATGATTATCACCATCTCGCACATGGGCTATATCAAACGTACGCCGCTCTCCGAATTCCGTGCACAAAACCGGGGTGGAGTAGGGGCCAAGGGCAGCAACACCCGCGAAGAAGATTTCATCGAGTATATCTATCCCGCTTCGATGCACAACTACATGCTCTTCTTCACGCAAAAGGGTAAATGCTACTGGCTCAAGGTATACGAAATACCCGAAGGAACCAAGAACTCCAAGGGCCGGGCTATTCAGAACATGCTCAACATCGACTCCGACGATAAGGTAAATGCCTTCATCCGGGTGAAACGGTTGCAAGACCCCGAATACAACATGTCGCACAACCTGCTCTTCTGTACGCGCAAGGGTATCATCAAGAAGACCAAACTCGAAGCCTATTCGCGTCCCCGTCAGAACGGTGTGAATGCCATCACCATCCGCGAAGACGACCAGGTAATACAAGTACGGCTTACCACGGGCGACAGCCAGATTGTCATTGCCAACCGTCACGGCCGGGCTATCCGCTTCCACGAAAGCGCCGTGCGTGAAATGGGACGTAATGCTACCGGTGTAAAGGGTATGACCCTCGACAACGACGACGATGCCGTAGTAGGAATGATTTGCGTAAACGATCCCGAGAAAGAGACCATCATGGTAGTTTCAGAGCAGGGATACGGCAAGCGTTCGCTCATCGAAGACTACCGCATAACCAACCGCGGCGGCAAGGGTGTGAAGACCCTGAACATCACCGACAAGACCGGATACCTGGTTGCCATCAAGTGCGTAACCGACGAGAACGACCTGGTTATCATCAACAAGTCGGGCATCACCCTGCGCATGAAGGTAGCCGACGTACGTGTCATGGGCCGGGCTACGCAAGGCGTTCGGTTGATCAACCTCGAAAAACGGAACGACGAGATTGCCTCGGTTTGCAAAGTCTTGTCGGACAGTGTCGACGAAAACATGCAGGACGACAGCGTCACCGAAATTGCAGAATAAATTGTTAATCCTAAAATAAACACGCAATGAAAAAAACAACATTAACCGCAGTATTACTGCTTTCAGTCATTTGCGCATTTGGCCAAAAGAAAGCTGTGAACCGGGCTTTCAGCGAAGCAAAGATGGAGAATCCCAACTTCCAGGAGGCTCGTACCACCATTCAGGGTGCACTGACCAATCCCGAATCGAAAGACGATGCCAAGACTTGGTATGTGGCCGGTTTCATCGAAAATACCTATTTCGAGAAAGACAATGTTCAGAAAACATTGGGTATGACCTTGAAAGACGGCGATGGCCCCATGTACGACGCTCTGGTAAAGAGCTACGAGTATTTCCTGAAATCCATCGCGCTCGATACGCTGCCTAACGAAAAAGGGAAAGTAAAACCCAAATATGTAAAAGACATCCGTAAAACGCTGAAACAAAACATCGACGGATTTGCCAATGCCGGTGTGTACTATTTCACGCAGAAAGACTACAAGAAAGCCTATGACGTGTGGGGTATCTATCTGGACATTCCCAAACTGTCGATTATGAAAGGTGAGAAAAGCGGACTTCCGGCCGACTCGACCATCGCCATTCTGGAGTTCAACCGGGCTCTGGCTGCCCTGCAAACGCAAGACCATGCTCTGGCTATCAGCGCACTGAACGAAGCTAAAGGTAACGGCTACAATCAGAACGACATCTACAAATATCTCGTTTACGAATATGAGCAAACTCAAGACACGGTCAATCTGATTCAAACCCTTCAGGAAGGTGAGAAGCTGTTCAAAAACGAAATGGTAGAGGTTAAAGACGAAATGGGCAACACCGTAATGGACGAGAACGGCCAACCCAAAATGCAAAAGGAGAATACCTACACGTTGAAGCTGATCAACCTCTACATCTACAGCGGCAAGTACGACGAAGCTATCGCCACGCTCGATGCCATCCTGGCCGAAGAGCCCGACAAAGCCGAGTACTGGAATGTAAAAGGTAACCTGTACGAGTCGCAAAAGAAATACGACCAATCGATCGAGTGCTTCGAAAAGGCTATCGAAATCGATCCTACCTATGCCGATGCACTGGGTAATCTGGGTCGTATCTACTTCAACCTCGCCGTGCAGAAAAACAACGAAATCAGCTCGATTACCGATAACGTAAAATATGCCGAAGCTCGCGAAAAAGAGGTAATTCCTCTGTTCGAGAAATCGCGTCCTTATTACGAAAAAGCATACGAATTGAAACCCGGTGAACCGGACTACAAGTATGCTTTGCGTAACATCTACTACAACCTGAACGACGCCGAGAAACTGAAAGCCATCGAAGGTCAATAATACTCACAATCGATAAAACAAAAAACAGCCCCTCCTTTTCAAGAGGGGCTGTTTTTTGTTTGTTAACCACGCACAAGGCAACTATGCTACCACTGCAAAAGATCTGTACCTTCGAAAAATGCACGACCACGGACCTCTATGCAATTCCGTTCCTCATTGTACCAAATGCGCATAGAGCGCCCCCTCATACTTCCCGAAGCCCTTTGAATATTGACTGTGGATATTTTCCGGTCGATAAACTCATGAATAATATCCCAATGGTCCACATGGGAAGTTTCATCATTGAACAAGTCACAAAGCTGATCTGCACTCAATTTCTTCAAATCGATATTTTCCATTTGATCCTTCTTTTTTAATATGACATGAATCGAGATAGGGTGGAGAAATACACCCCTATTCAAAGATAAGAAAGAAGATAAGGACATGCAAAATTCCGGTGTATTTTTAATCAGTCCAAAGCAAATTCCAATAAAAACGTCGATTATTGTGGATATATTTTCCGAATATGCTGATATATCGCTTTTACTTCACACCAAAAATCATTCATACGCAATAGATCCGCCACGGAATAACCATGGTTATAAACGCAGATTTCGTTGACGGCATGGCATATTTTCATGCTTTCGAGTTCTGGAATCCAGATTTTTAATTCGCCACAATCGCAAGCATTATCATAACGGTTATCAAGTTCCAATTCTTTGTCCGACATTTGCGGTCTGTCGGTCTGTCGGAAACTCTTCGAGAATGAAGCCCCAGCAAGAGGGACATCTGCACACAAATCATATATGACATTTATCATATAATTGAAATCCGATCCGTAATATGCTTCATCTCCGATTTCAGCAATAGATTCTTCCCCGTTATATACAAACCGCATATCTGCTTCTATCATAAAGTCATCATCAAATTCCTCGTCTATGCCAGAGGCAAGGTATTGCCTGTAAGCCTTTGCTCCTTTCATATACATTCGATCGGAAAGTTTTTTCAAGTAATCGTTGACTTTTCTGAAATGTTCCAGGCCCATCGGATCTTTTCGGAACAGCATATCAAGGCAATAACGTCTTGATTGCAAAAGATTTTCCAGTTTCCCACGATTGATGTCAACCGGAACATCCACCCAATCTTTTTCCTTTCGAGGTCCGATAATGGTCTTGATATCCGTTTCAATCGTCAGGAGTCTTTTCCTGAGCTTTTCCGTATTCAATTCAACAACTTCCCGGTTACAGGAATACGTCAATTTTTTTGCCTCTGTTGCTTTCATAGATTTAACACTTCTGGAATAACTATTGAAATCAGACACCGACAATGTGTGGATTTCTACCATTGCATTTCCCATTTTTCTGTTACGAATATAGTAGTACGGATATGCCAAAACAGAACATAGATATAACAGTTCCGCGGTTTCTGTTATCTATGCTGCAACTGGCTCATGTAAACCAAAGCCGGAAAGAGAGTGTATAGGAAAATTGCACAAAACAGCGTGATTCCCGCAAGCCAAATTTAAGAGAGGCATGCTTCAAACACGTCAAGCAACAGCCCAATATCTATAACAGAAAATAGCAGAGCCGAAAAGCAACAAAAGACGTTTCCGTCTATGGGAATGGCGAATAGTGAGAAATACACCCATGAAAACAGGATCGCTATTTATGGGGTAAAATAGTTATTCATCGTTTGCGAATGTTTTTATTCCTCTCAATTACAACACTTATATCGTCATCACACCACAGAATGTAAATCTCATCCGACACTTTCACTTTCTTCCCCCGATAATCTATTTATCATAATATAAATTATAGGACAAATATAAATGGACATTTGTTACGGGAAGATAAGCCCCTCCTAACAAAAGTCAAGCCTTGTTTGGGTACAGGAGCACTGACTGAAATATACTAATAATCAACTATATAAATTCGTTCTACTGCTCCAGACATACGAGTTTGCCTGTTGCCATGCAGTTACCGTCTATTTAACCGATTACAAGGCGTACAAAATCCGAAATCTAAAATGCAATTCTATATATGCCTGTGTCTCTGCACAAAGCAGTAAAACATCAGAGGGGCATTCGTATTCCATTTATTATTTGCTATCCCTGAAGAAGCTCAATACAAAACTCTCGCCTTTCACTATCTTTGCTTCAGATAAGATGCGGCTCAGTATAAAAATCAAGCGAGCTTGTTTTTCTACCTTCGACTTTCTTTATCTTTGGATAAAACAGGATGCGGCTCGGCATAGTTCAAAGTTGAAAACTGTGTTTTCCTTTGCCTCGGCTCTCGCCTTTGTGTATCTTTGTTCCATGAAATACCAGCGAACCATACAAGACTTCATCTCCGAATATGCCGATGCCGACACGAATCGTCTGAGGCTGATGAACATACAGGCCGATTTCGATGTATCGTGGGCCATTCTGCAAATCGAGGCCCGCAAAAAAATTCGCCACAAACTGCCGGCTTGGGCTGCTAACCCGAATTTGGTATTTCCTTCGCTCCTGTCGACCGAGCAATGCTCTTCCGAACTGACGGCCCGGTATAAGCAACAGCTCATCCTTCCGGGCGATTTGGCCGACCTGACCGGTGGTCTGGGCATAGATACCTGTTACCTGGCTCAAAAGGCCTCGCAGGTCGTTTATGTGGAGCGTATGACCGAATATTGCCAGGCTGCCCGTACTAATTTCAAATGGCTGGGAGCCGATAACATCACGGTGGTCGAGGACGACAGTACCCACTTCATACAGCATTGTAACCGCTGTTTCGACACGCTCTATATCGATCCGGCCCGGAGAGGAAGCGGCAACAAACGGATTTTTGCTCTCGACGAATGTGAGCCCAATGTGGTGGTGCTGATGCCCGAACTTTTGCGTCATGGACGTCGTATTGTCGTGAAAGTTTCGCCCATGGCCGATATTTCGGCTATTCTGACGCTTTTGCCCGAAGTCCGCGAGGTGCATGTCGTGTCGGTACGAAACGAGTGCAAGGAGTTGCTTTTGATAATCGACTCGAATACTCCGGTCCAGGAAGGATTTGCAACGATTTACTGTGTCGACATAGATGCCACGGGCCAGGAATCTACATTCACTTTTAGTCTCGATAAAGAGAAACACCTCCCCCACTCTGCCCCATGCGAAGCAGTGGCCCGATACCTGTATGAGCCCAATTCGTCTATTCTCAAAGCGGGAGCCTATAAATCGATAGCGGCTGCGTATGGAGTCGATAAGTTGCAAATAAACAGCCACCTATATACATCGGATTGCTATTTGCCCGATTTCCCGGGACGAAAATTCGAGGTTGTCGAGGTTGTCGATTTCAACGCCAAGAGTGTGAAAACGGTGGGGAAACAATATCCCCACATCAACCTCTCGACGCGCAACTTCCCGTTCACGGCAACCGAGCTGCAAAAACGGCTCAAGTGCAAAGACGGCGGCGAATTTTATCTCTTTGCCACCACCCTTGCTGATAATCGAAAGGTTTTGATTATTACCCGCAAAGCGGTCAATGCTTGAACATGCGGTCCATCTGCCGCTTGTCTTCCCGCTCTTTAATCGAGTCGCGCTTGTCGTACTCCTTCTTACCCTTGGCTATGGCTATGGTCACCTTGGCCAACCCCTTGTCGTTGATAAAGACACGGGTGGGAATGATTGAGAACCCCGACTCGCGAGAGGCCCGCTCGAGCTTCACTATCTCCTTGCGGGTAAGCAACAATTTGCGGTCGCGGCGCGACGAGTGGTTGTTGTACGAGCCATAGAAATACTCGGCGATATACATGTTTTTAATCCATACCTCGCCGTTGTTGACATAGCAGAAAGAGTCGTTCAACCCCGCCTTGCCCAGTCGGATCGATTTGATTTCGGTACCCGACAATACGATGCCGGCATTGAACGTATCGAGCAACTCGTAATCGAAAGAGGCCCGTTTGTTGCGAATATTTATTTGTGGCAGTTTCATCGTTTAATCTTCATCTTTTATTGGTTACATGACACCGGGCATGAAAAAGTAGAGCAGCTTCTGTATGGCCATCGGGATAGCCAGAAACAACACCGTGGTAGTCACCACATACAAGATACTCTTTTGCTCGGGTATCTCCATATATTTCTGACTGTTCCAAATGACATACGCCAGCAGCAACGGCAGAAAATCGACAATGGCCGGTACTTCGCAGAAGTAGCGCACTACCAGAATGCAGATGTCGAACAGCATGTACAGCCCCAGGTTATAACCGACGAACCGTTTGATTCGCGACTCGGGCTGCACCACCTCCAACAAGTGCGTCGACAAGGCTTTCATCACATATACCAGCGCATAGAATCCCCCGAAGAATTTTACAAATTCGACGATGGCCTGTTGCAGAGCCCGCGACAATGAAATGTCGTGAAAGAAATATCCCAGAAAACAGACTACTGCCGCACCTCCCATCAGCGGGTAAAGAAACTGGTTCAGGAATACCTGTGTAGCATAAGGCGCCTTATCTGTCTTTTGCCAGGTCTTTTCGGGGAAAACCAAGAGCAAAAAGAGATGTTTCAATTCATCCATAGAACTCGCTTTATTCAGATTCGTGTAACAAAGATACGCAAAGGTAAGCGCAATGCAAAAATGGCTGCATAATTTGTGGCCGCAAAGATAGTGAAATTGAGCGTAAAGGCAACAAAAGGGACGCTTTCACATCCTGATTATGCGAGACAACACCTCCATAATTTTCTGTAAATGGCCATATTTGTTCTATTTAACCCCTCGATGTGCACATTCTGTCTTTTTTATGGGCAGATAGAAAAGTAAAATTTCTATCTTTGCACTTCAATAAATATCAGTTTAGTCTATTTTATACATTAAAGAAGAAAATATGCCAACTATTTCCCATCGAGGTGAAATTATGCCGGCCTCACCCATACGTAAACTGGTCCCTCTGGCCAATAAGGCGAAAGAAAGAGGTATAAAAGTTTACCACCTGAACATCGGTCAGCCCGACCTCCCTACCCCTCAAATCGGCTTGGATGCGCTCAAGCACATCGACCGCCGCACCTTGGAGTATAGCCCCAGCGAAGGAATAAAGAGCTTGCGGGAGAAACTGGTACAGTACTATGCCAAGTTCAACATACACGTAACCCCCGACGATATTATCATCACCACCGGCGGTTCCGAAGCGGTATTGTTCTCGTTCATGGCCTGCCTCGACCCGGGCGACGAAATCATCGTTCCCGAACCGGCCTATGCCAATTACATGGCCTTTGCCATCTCGACCGGGGCAATCATCAAAACCCTGCCCTCTTCAATCGAAGAGGGGTTTGCATTGCCTTCGGTCGAAAAGTTCGAAGCCCTCATTACCCCGAAGACCAAGGCGATACTGATCTGTAACCCCAACAATCCCACGGGCTATCTCTATACGCAAAAAGAGATGAACCAGATACGCGACCTGGTGAAGAAATACGACTTGTTCCTTTTCTCTGACGAGGTCTATCGCGAGTTCTGTTACACCGGGGCCCCCTACATTTCGGCTTTTCACCTCGAAGGTATCGAAGAGCAAGTGGTGCTTATCGACTCGGTATCGAAGCGTTACAGCGAGTGCGGTATCCGTATCGGTGCCTTGATTACCCGTCATAAGGAGTTGAAGAAGAACGTGATGAAGTTCTGCCAGGCACGGCTCAGTCCGCCGCTTATCGGCCAAATCATTGCCGAGGCTTCGATCGATGCCCCCGAGAGCTATATGCTTGCCACTTACAACGAGTATGTAGAGCGGCGCAAGTTCCTGATTGACGGGCTGAACCGCATACCCGGCTGCTACTCCCCTATCCCCATGGGCGCCTTCTACACGGTGGCCAAACTGCCGGTCGACGATGCCGACAAGTTCTGCGAATGGTGCCTTTCCGAATTCGAGTACGAAGGTCAGACCGTGTTCATGGCTCCGGCTTCGGGTTTCTACACCACTCCCGGGTTGGGAAAAGACGAGGTGCGCATGGCCTACGTACTGGAAAAAGAGGAGTTGGCCAAAGCCCTGACCGTATTGAAAAAGGCACTGGAGGCCTATCCCGGTCGTGTAGCCGTACATGAATAACTGGAAACTATATATTGCCAATCGCATTCATTTCGACAAGAGCACTCGGAAGAAGGCGACGCCGCCGGCCATACGGGTAGCCGTGGCCGGGGTTGCCCTGGGTTTGGCCGTTATGATACTCTCGGTTGCGATAGTCGTCGGCTTCAAGCAAGAGATTCGCGACAAGGTGGTAGGTTTCGGCTCCCACATACAGATTACCTCATTCGACAGCAATACGACCTATGAGAAGCAGCCGGTACAATATACCGACAGCCTGCATCAGGTCCTGATGGCTCACGAAGGGGTAGCCAAGGTCGAGCCCGTAGGTACGAAGCTGGGGATGATCAAGACCGACAGCGACTTTATGGGCGTGGTCCTGAAAGGGGTTATGCCCGACTACGACTGGTCGTTTTTCAAGAAATATCTGGTCGAGGGCAACCTTCCCCTCATAACCGATTCGGCAACCTCCAACCAAGTGATTATCTCCAGGACAATCGCCAGCAAGATGAACCTGCATGTGGGCGATAAAATCTATTGCTACTTCGTACAAGACCAGGTACGGGCCCGCCGGTTTCTGGTGTCGGGCATCTATCAGACCGACTTCTCGGACTACGACAAACTGCTGATGATTGGCGATGTGCGCCAGGTACAACGGCTCAACGGCTGGAATCCCGACCAGTATAGCGAAATCGAGTTACTGGTCAACGACTTCGACCAGGCCGACAATATCGCCTACGACCTCTACACCCAGCTAATCGACCGCCCCGACGACTACGGTACGCATTACTATCCGCAATCCATCCGCACGCTGAATCCCATCTTTTTCGGGTGGCTCGACCTGTTGGACATGAATGTATGGATTATTCTCATTCTCATGGCTGCCGTATCGGGATTCACCATGATTTCGGGCCTGCTGATTATCATTCTGGAACGAGCCAACATGATAGGTATCCTCAAGGCGCTGGGCGCAAACAACACCTCGATACGCGAGATATTCCTCTATGTTTCGACTTTCCTCGTGGGGAAAGGCATGATATGGGGCAATGTCATCGGCCTGGCCCTCTGTTTCCTGCAACAGCAGTTCCACATTATCAAACTTAACCCTGAGGCCTACTACGTGCCTTACGTACCTATCGAATTCAATTTCTGGTACATCCTCTGGCTGAATATCGGCTGTATGGTCATCTCGGTACTGATGCTGATTGCCCCCTCGTATCTGGTCTCGCTTATCCGGCCGGCCAAGTCCATCAAGTTTGAATAAACCCGGCCCCCGTCGGGTCAATCCTCCTCTTCGGCCTGTCGGGGCAAAGAAAGATTCAAGAAGATATATCCCAATACACCTGCGGCCAACGAACCGGCCACGATACCCAGTTTGGCCCGCTCGAGCAGTGCAGCCCCTTCGGGCCCCATATCGCCAAACGAGAGGTTGGCGATGAAGAGCGACACGGTGAATCCGATACCGCCCAATACCGATACGGCCGCCAGCGACTTCCAGGTGGTGCGGGTGGGCATCGGTACGATTTTCAGCTTGATGACCAGCCACGACGAGAGGAAGATACCCAGGAATTTCCCCACCAACAGCCCCACGAAAACAGCCAGACTGATACCCGAGAAGAGCGAGGAGAACTCGAGCCCCGAGAGCACAATGCCGGCATTGGCAAAGGCAAACAACGGAATGATGAGGTAGTTGATGACCGGGTGCAGCGTGTCTTCCAAATCCTGCAGCGGACTGATGACCTTATCCGAGGCCGACTCGATACTCTTCAGGCAGTTGATCTGCTCTTTCGAGAGCATAATCGAGCGGTCGCTGTCTTCGAACTGTTCCTGCGGGAAATTGGCAATCTCCTTGCGTATCGTGCAGATAAAGTGCGAGGTCGCCAACACCGGCTTGGCCGGAATGCAGAAGGCAACCAACACCCCCGCAATGGTGGGGTGAATGCCCGAATTGAGGAACAGGAACCACACCACACCGCCCAATGCAAAGTAGAAGAGTTTGCTGTTTACACCTGCCCGGCCTCCTATCCATAGTACAAGGAATACCCCCACGGCATAGAGCAGATAGGTCACCTCGATGTGTGTCGAGTAGAAGAAGGCAATCACCAGAATGCCGCCTATGTCGTCGACAACCGCCAGCGTAGTGAGGAATATTTTCAGGGCAATGGGTACCCGCTTGCCCAGCATCGCCAGTACACCCAGCGAAAAGGCGATATCGGTAGCCATCGGTATGGCACTGCCCCGCAGGAAATCGCTCCCCCGCCCTACATACATGAAGAGCAGCACCGGCACCACCATGCCGCCGATAGCTGCGACAATGGGCAGCAGGGCCTGCTTCAGAGAGGTCAACTCGCCCACCAGTACCTCGCGTTTGATTTCGAGGCCGATGGAGAAAAAGAAGATGGCCATGAGCGCATCGTTAATGAATGCCATAACCGTCATCGGTTCACCCCCGTGACTGAACAGGTTGAACCCGCCCACCTGCAGGGATATGGGTTGTGCCCACCACGAAAAATAGAGATTGTCGAGCGGAGAATTGGCTATGATAAAAGCCAAAAGCGTAGCTACGATCAACACGTTACCGCCGCTGGCGTAGTTCTTGATCGATTTCTTTATGGCATACAAGCTGTCCATATGGGTTGTTTTTGTAGTTTAAACAAAAAAAGCTCGTTACAGTTTTTCTGCCTCGGAATCAAAAAAGGGATAACCCCGCTTAGTCGAGTTTCAGCACCGCCAGGAAAGCCTTTTGAGGCACCTCGACCGAACCGATTTGCTTCATCCGTTTCTTTCCTTTTTTCTGTTTCTCCAACAGTTTGCGCTTACGGCTTATATCGCCGCCGTAACATTTGGCCGTTACATCCTTGCGCACCGGCTTGATGGTCTCGCGGGCGATAATCTTGGCACCGATGGCGGCCTGGATGGCAATCTCGAACTGCTGACGCGGAATAAGCTCTTTCAACTTCTCGCACATGCGCCGGCCAAAGGTGACGGCATTGTCTACGTGGGTCAAGGTCGACAGGGCATCGACCGACTCTCCGTTGAGCAGAATATCGAGCTTCACCAGCTTCGACTCTCTGAAGTCGTGAATGTGGTAATCGAACGAGGCATACCCCTTCGATATACTTTTCAGCTTGTCGTAGAAGTCGATAACGATTTCGCCCAGTGGCATGTCGTAGATGATTTCTACCCGGTTGCCCGAGATATACTCCTGTTTCACCAGTTCGCCCCGTTTGCCCAGGCAGAGGGTCATAATGGGGCCTATGTAATCGGTAGCCGTAATGACCGAAGCCCGGATGTAGGGCTCCTCGATATGGTCGATCAAGGTTGGATCGGGCAATCCCGACGGGTTGTGAACCTCGATCATTCCGCCCTTCTTGTCATAGACTTTATACGATACGTTGGGTACGGTCGTAATCACGTCCATGTTGAACTCACGGTCGAGACGCTCTTGCACAATCTCCATGTGGAGCAGCCCCAGAAATCCGCAACGGAATCCGAAACCCAGCGCAGCCGACGACTCGGGTTGGAAGGTGAGCGAAGCATCGTTCAACTGCAGTTTCTCCAGCGACGAACGCAGGTTCTCGAAGTCTTCAGTCTCGATGGGATAAACACCGGCAAAGACCATCGGCTTCACCTCTTCGAATCCGTCGATAGCCTCCGAACACGGGCGGTCTATGTGGGTAATGGTATCGCCCACCTTCACCTCGCGCGAGGTCTTGATACCCGAAATGATGTAGCCTACATCGCCGGCCAGCAATTCGTTGCGAGGCACCATGTCCAGTTTGAGTACCCCGATTTCGTCGGCCTCATACTCCTTGCCCGTAGCTACGAATTTCACCTTGTCGCCGGTCCGTATACGGCCGTTGCATATCTTGAAATAAGCGATAATTCCACGGAACGAGTTGAATACCGAGTCGAAAATAAGACACTGCAGCGGGGCATCTACGTCACCCTTGGGCGGCTCTACCCGCTCGATAATGGCGGCGAGAATCTCCTCGACACCCTGCCCCGTCTTACCGCTGGCCCGGATAATCTCTTCGCGTTTGCAACCCAGCAACTCGACAATCTGGTCTTCCACCTCGTCGGGGCGGGCGCTCTCCAGATCGACCTTGTTCACCACCGGGATAATCTCCAGGTCGTGTTCGATAGCCATATAGAGATTCGAAATCGTTTGCGCCTGAATGCCTTGCGAAGCATCTACGATGAGCAGAGCACCCTCACAGGCGGCAATGGAGCGTGAAACCTCATACGAGAAGTCGACGTGCCCCGGGGTATCTATCAGGTTCAAGATATATTTCTCGCCCTGGTATACATACTCCATCTGTATGGCATGGCTCTTGATGGTGATACCGCGTTCGCGCTCCAAATCCATATTGTCGAGCACCTGGTCTTGCAGGTCTTTCTCGGCTATGGTTTTGGTGTACTCCAACAGGCGGTCGGCCAAGGTACTTTTACCATGGTCTATATGGGCTATGATACAAAAGTTGCGTATATTCTTCATTGAAATCAGTCTGATAATTGCGACAAAGATACAAAAAGGAGAGCAGAGAGGCAAATGGGGAGACTCGGTTTCAGATATTTTTATCCCGGGCGGTCTGCATTTTACCCTACGGAACAGCAGACAAAAAAGAGAGGGCAACTCTTTCGGGCTGTCCTCTCTCTGTAAACTAATGGCAATTATTTATTTCTTGAAATAGCGGTTGTACAGACCTTCGAAGCCTTTGCCGTGACGAGCTTCGTCCTTGGCCATTTCGTGTACCGTGTCGTGGATAGCGTCGTAACCCAGTTCCTTGGCACGTTTGGCGATACGCATCTTGTCGGCGCAAGCACCGCTCTCAGCTTCCATACGGGCTTTTACGTTCTTCTCGGTGTTCCAAACTACTTCACCCAGCAATTCGGCAAATTTCGAAGCGTGCTCGGCCTCTTCGAAAGCGTAGCGTTTGAAAGCCTCGGCTATTTCGGGATAGCCTTCACGATCGGCCTGACGGCTCATGGCCAGGTACATACCTACTTCGGTGCATTCACCAGCGAAGTGAGCTTTGAGACCTTCCATAACCTCGGCGTCTTCTACAACACCGTCACCAATGTGGTGTTCGGTTACGAAATCGAGTTTGTCCGACTCAACCAGTTCTTTGAATTTCGAACGGGGTTGGTGGCATTGGGGGCAAAATTCGGGAGCTTCTTCACCTTCGTATACGTAACCGCATACAGTACAAATAAACTTTTTCATGATTGGTTATTTTTAGTTGTTAATGCTGTGTATTTATCAGTTGATGTTCTCTTTCTTTTTTTGACACGACGGACATACGCCCTTGCAATACATCTGAATGTCGGAGACTTCGAAATCCTTAAGTGCCTCCATCGTAAAAGGAGGCAGATCAAAATCGAATATCTCGCCGCACTCGTTGCACTTGAAATGCAAGTGAGGGGTTTCACGGGCATCGAAGCGGGCATTTTTCTCGTCGATTGTAATCATTTGAATGACGCCTTGCTCGGTCAGCAAATTCAACGTGTTGTAAACGGTTGCCTTCGACAACGTAGGAATCGACGGATACAAGGCATTGAATATGGTGTCGGCAGTCGGATGCGTGTGGTGGGTCATCAGATAGTCCAACACGGCCATGCGCTGTACCGACGGCTTTATGTTGTAACGACGTAATTTGTTTTGGGCCGATTCTTTCATCTTTCTTTATTTGTAATGATTACAATTTTGTAATCACAAAAATACTATATTTCTGAATACGAAAGCAAAAATTATTGTTAATAATTATTTTATTCTATCAAATACCCGGGCAACGGACGGCAATTGTATTGCGAAGCCATGATTTCGCCGTAGGCTCCGGCCGACCGGATTGCAATCAAATCGCCTCGCTCGGTAGCATTCAGCATGACATTTTTCCCGAAGCAGTCCGACGACTCGCAGATGGGCCCCACTACATCGTAGGGCTTCACGGCCATATCGGAGGTAATGTTTTCGATATGGTGATGGGCCTGATACAGGGCCGGACGAATGAGGTCGGTCATACCGGCATCGACGATGACAAATTGCTTTTTGAGCGATTTCTTCACATAGAGCACCCGAGTGATGAGCGAACCGCACTGGCATACGATGGCGCGGCCCAACTCGCAATGCAGCTGCTGACCGCCTCGCAAATCGAGATTGTCGCGGAATACGTTGAAATAGCTTTCGAAATCGGGTATGGGATTCTTGTCCGGGTCGTCGTAATCGACACCCAGGCCACCCCCTACGTTGATGTGCTTTACCTGAATATTCCGTTTCACCAGGTCGTCTTGCAGGCGGTTGATGCGCGCGCAGAGTACCCGGAAGGCCTCCATATTCAAGATTTGCGACCCGATGTGGAAGTGGAAACCGACAAGCTGCACATGCGTATAGCCTTGCAACTGATCGAGCACACCATCGAGCATCTCGATGGGGATACCGAACTTGTTTTCGCTGAGGCCGGTCGTGATGTATTCGTGGGTATGTGCGTCGATATTGGGGTTCAGCCGCAAGGCAATCGAGGCGACCGTCTCTTTCTTGCGGGCCAGCTCTTCGATGACGGCCAACTCTTCGGCCGACTCTACGTTGAAACAGAATATCTTGTTATCGAGGGCATACTCGATTTCCCAATCGGCTTTACCTACCCCGGCAAATACAATCTTACGGGCCGGGAATCCAGCCTCCAAGGCGGCCTTTATCTCACCGCCGCTCACGCAGTCGGCCCCTACCCCCGAAGCGGCAATCAGCCTCAACACCTCGGGATTGGCATTGGCCTTGATGGCATAGTGCACCTGGAAATTCCGCTCTTCGGCCAGGCGCGTAAGCGTAGAGAGAGTATTATTCAACAGGGTCTTGTCGTAATAATAAAATGGGGTTCTTACTTGATTGAAATGTGTAACAGGAAACATGTGCTATTATTAAAAAATAAAGTGTCATGCAGAAAGCTTTCTGCATGACACCGTTGTTATATCCATTTATTTGTTTTCGAAAAGATACTGGCTGAGCGATCGCAGCGCTTTCACCTTGTCTTGCCTGCGAACCAGGAAAGAGATGTTGTAGTTGCTGCCACCGTAGGAAATCATGCGCACCGGTATATCTTTCAAGGCCTGAACGGTTGCCGACTCGAATCCTACGTTGTTCCACTCCAGATCGCCTACAACACAGATAATCACCATGTCTTCGTCGACCGTAACCGTACCGAACTTGCGCAGATCGTCGAGAATCTCCTGCAAGTGTTTCGTGTTGTCGATGGTCAGCGATACCCCTACTTCCGACGTGGTAACCATATCGATAGAGGTCTGGTAGCTCTCGAATATCTCGAACACCTTCCGCAGGAAACCGTAAGCCAGCAGCATGCGGCCCGATTTAATCTTGATGGCCGTGATGTTCTCTTTGGCGGCGATGGCCTTGATTTGACCGTTGGAGGTTTCGTGATTGTCGCAAATCAAGGTACCGGGAGCGTCGGGCTGCATCGTGTTGAGCAACCGTACCGGTATATTGTTCAACTTGGCCGGGAGCACGCAGGTGGGGTGCAGAATCTTGGCACCGAAATAGGCCAGTTCGGCAGCCTCCTCGAATTGCAGGTGACGAACCGGTTTCGTATTTTCCACGAAACGGGGGTCGTTGTTGTGCATGCCGTCTATGTCGGTCCAGATCTGTATCTCCTCGGCATTGATAGCCGCGCCTACCAGCGATGCCGAATAGTCGCTGCCCCCGCGCTGCAGGTTGTCAATCTCGCCATAGGCGTTCCGGCAGATGTATCCTTGAGTGATATAGATTTCGGCATCGGCGTTCTCCTGCAGCAAGGCCGTAAGTTTGGTTTTGATAAACTGGTTGTCGGGTTCCGAATTTTTATCGGTACGCATATAGTCGAGAGCCGGGATAAGAACCGACTTCACCCCTTGTTCCAACAGGTAGTTGTGCATCATGGCCGTCGACATCAATTCGCCCTGAGCCAAAATGACCTTCTCTTCAAACAGCGTGAAGAGGTCTTTGGTAAACGAGCGTATGTGGTCGAAGCAACCCTTCACCACATCGAGAGCCTTTTGCTTATATTCGTCGGTGCTGTACAGTTCATCGATGACTTTGATGTACTTTCGTTCAAGACTTCCAATCGTTTCCCGGGCTCCGTCGGTATTCTTCTTGTACAGATAATCCGATATTTCCACCAGGGTGTTCGTTGTTCCGGCCATGGCCGACAACACTACGATTTTTTGATTCCCGTCACAAATTAATTTGGCAACATCTTTCATACATTGGGCGCTACCAACAGAAGTTCCACCAAATTTGAGTACTTTCATTTCTATTCTACTTGTTTTAATATGTAAATGTATACTTATCGCTGGGCAAAAATAGACTTTTTTCGCCGGATTATCAACTATTCGGGGGCAAATTAAACTTCGACAAGACGCTTGTCTTCGCATTTCAGGATACGCCCGGGGAACTCCTCGACCAGATTCAGGTTGTGAGTCGTCATAATCACGGCCGTTCCCGTCTCGCAAATGCGGTGAAGCAACGAGACAATCTGCTGCCCGGTCTGGGGGTCGAGGTTACCGGTGGGCTCGTCGGCCAGAATAATCTTGGGCGAGTTCAACAAAGCCCGTGCGATGACGATACGCTGCTGTTCGCCACCCGACAGCTCGTGCGGCATCTTGTACGACTTCTTGCGCATCCCCACCTGGTCGAGCACCTCGGCTACCCGGGCATCAATCTCCTCTTTATCCTTCCAGCCGGTAGCCTTCAGTACAAAAGCCAGATTCTCGTAGACCGAGCGGTCGGTAAGCAGTTGGAAATCCTGGAAGACTATACCCAGTTTCCGGCGCAACAGGGGTATCTCCTTGTTGCGGATATAGCGCACGTCGAAGTCGAGCACCGAAGCCTCGCCTTCGCTGATGGGCAGATCGGCATACATGGTCTTCAACAGCGAACTCTTACCGCTACCCACGCGTCCGATGAAATAGACAAACTCGCCACTGTACAACTCGAAGTCTACATGATCGAGTATGGTCAACTCCTCCCGGCAAATCTGCACATCGGTATATTTGACAAGCAATTTCTTTTCCATAATGTTTTATTTATGCCTCTTTTTTAATTCACGAGCTAAATCTTCTATACGATACCCCTTCGAGGTAAGCAATACAATCAGGTGATACAACAGGTCCGAAGCCTCGTAGATGAGCCGTTCGTCGCTCCCGTTGGTGGCCTCGATGACCGTCTCTACCGCCTCCTCGCCTACCTTTTGAGCCATGCGGTTGACTCCCGAGTTGAAGAGCGAGGTGGTATACGACCCCTCGGGCATCTCGGCCTTGCGCTGTTCGATGAAGTCTTGCAGGTAGGTGATAAAGGCCATATCGTCGCGGTTGGTCTCGCCGAAACAGGTATCGGCTCCCGTGTGGCACACCGGCCCGCAGGGGTGGGCCTTGATCAGCAACGTGTCGTTGTCGCAATCCTTCCGTATCGATTTCACCAGCAGAAAGTGGCCGCTCTCCTCACCTTTGGTCCACAGCCGGCCTTTGGTACGGCTGAAAAAGGTTACCCGCCCCGTATCGATGGTTTTACGCACCGCCTCGGGATTCATAAAGCCGAGCATGAGCACCTTTTGTGTCACGTCGTCCTGGACGATAGCCGGCACCAGGCCGCCCATCTTGTCGAAATCCAGTTGCATTATCGCTTCGTTCATATCGTCATAATCTTATGGGAATGCCACATCCCGATAAATATTTTTTCAGTTCCGGGATGGCAATCTCCCCGAAATGGAATACGCCGGCAGCCAGTGCGGCATCGGCCTCGCCCTCCACAAAAGCCTCCTTGAAGTGGGCCATCGTCCCCGCTCCGCCCGAGGCAATCACCGGTACAGGCAACTGTCGGTGCAACTCGCGCAAGGCATCGCAGGCATAGCCGCCGTGTGTGCCGTCGTGAGCGATACTGGTAAACAGTATCTCGCCCGCACCCCGGTCGGCCGCTTCGGCAGCCCATTCGAAGAGCGTGCGACGGGTCGGTACACGACCACCGTTCAGGTAGCATATCCAATTTCCGTCCTCAAAGTTAGCATCTATTGCGATAACACATACTTGTGAACCGAAATTTTTTGCAACCTCTTCGATAATTTGGGGATTTTTCAAGGCTGCAGAGTTGAGCGACACCTTGTCGGCCCCCGCATTCAGCAACCGGTCCACATCGGCCAGCGAGTGAATGCCACCCCCTACCGTAAACGGTATGTCGATACGGGCCGCGATACGTTTGACCAGGTCGGTAAAGGTGGCACGCTCCTCGTACGAAGCCGTAATGTCGAGGTAGACCAACTCGTCGGCTCCCTGCCGGCTGTAATACTCGCCCAACTCGACCGGGTCTCCGGCCTCTCTGAAGTTCACGAAACGGGTTCCCTTCACAGTCATACCCTCTTTTACGTCGAGGCAAGGTATAATTCGTTTTGCCAACATGATACGTCAGTTGTTATGTGTGATGAATCGGGCTATTTCGTCGAGCGAAATGTGCCCTTCGTAAATGGCTTTTCCCAAAATGACGGCCGGAACACCCAGCGACTGCAGCGCCTCGATGTCGGCCCACGAACCCACGCCGCCGCTGGCAATCAGGTAAATGCCCGGCAACTCGGCCAGCATCTTGCGATACAGCTCTACGGAACACCCCTGCAACATGCCGTCGCGGGCAATGTCGGTCGTGATCACCTGCTCGATGCCTGCCTGCATGTAGTCGCGCACAAAGGGTATCAACTCCACATCCGAGTCGTCGAGCCAGCCGCCGGTCGAGATTTTCCCGTCCCGCACGTCGGCTCCCAGGATGATGCGCTCTTTGCCATACCGCTCGACCCACCCGACAAACCGGTCGCGGTCGCGCACGGCTATGCTGCCGCCCGTCACCAGATGGGCCCCGCTTTCAAAGGCGATATGCAGGTCTTCGTCGCTTTTCACACCGCCCCCGAAGTCGATTGTCAGACTCGTGTGACCGGCAATCTGTTCAAGCACCTTGTAGTTGACCACGTGGCTGGCCTTGGCCCCATCCAGGTCGACCAGGTGCAGACGGCTCACCCCGCTGTCTTCAAACGCCTTGGCCACCTCGAGCGGATGCTCGTTGTAGACCTGCTGCCGGGTATAATCGCCCTGCGACAACCGCACGCAGCGCCCCCCGATAATATCTATGGCCGGAATTAACTGAATCATAGGGCCAGAAAGTTTTCAAGAATGCGCACTCCCACTGCCCCACTCTTCTCGACATGGAACTGGGTGGCATAGAAATTATTCTTGTTCATAGCCGCACAAAACGGGTTTATATAGTCACACGCCGCTATGCAATCGGTCGAAACCGGGGCGTAGTAGCTGTGCACGAAATAGGCATAACTGCCCTCGTCGATACCCTTGAACAGAGGCCCGCGCAAGCCATGCAAAGTATTCCACCCCATGTGGGGCACCTTTTGCTCACTGCTCTGCGGGACAAAGCGTCGCACCTCGGCATCGAAGAGGCCGAGACAATCGACATCGCCCTCCTCGGAGTGCGAGCAGAGCAGTTGCATGCCTATGCAGATAGCCAGCACCGGCTGGGTGAGACCCACAATCACCCGGTCGAGGCCATGCTCTCGCAAATACGACATGGCCGACGAAGCCTCTCCCACCCCGGGGAACAACACCTTATCGGCATGCGAGAGCACCTCGGGCGAATCGCTCACCACCGGGTCGAGACCCAGGCGGCGCAAAGCGCACACAACCGAATAAATATTCCCGGCATTGTATTTTACAATGGCGACCTCCATAGAACTGTTATTTTGCTACGTTTAAGTCTGCAAATATAGACATTTATCTATGGTTTCAAAACAATTTATTGACAGAATAATTCATTTTATCAAAATCACATATTCTTTTGTTACATATCTCTCGTTTTATTCCATTTTCTGAATTTTTCTTCCTCATGAATGAAAGTTTATTGTAAAAATATGTACTATCTTTACCCTCGAAAAAAAGAAGAGATATGAAGATTACCGAATACATTCGCCATTCGTCGGTGGGCATGAAACTCATCGTGTTGCTGGTTTTGATTTTGTGCGGCGTTTTTGTCATTGCCATACCCATGCTTTTCGTGCGGGGTGAATATGCCCTGTTGATTGGCATGTATCTGCAAAACATAGGCATGTTTATCTTGCCGGCCTTGTTTGCCGCCATGCTCTTTTGGGGCGATGCCAGTCAGGGTCTGCACTTGAACAAGGCACCCCGCCTGGTCGAGTTGCTGTGTATCGTGGTGCTCTATTTCGTGGCCACCCCCATGTTCAACCTGCTAGTAGAGTGGAACGAGTCTATCAGTCTGCCCGCCGCTTTCAGCGGCATCGAGGCGTGGATGCGACAACAGGAGGAGGCGGCTGCCGCAGTGACCGAACAGATGTTGCAAATCAAATCGTTTGCCCATTTCCTGGCCGTAGTGTTGGGTATAGGATTACTCACCGGCATGGGCGAAGAGATGGTTTTCAGGGGGGTACTCCAGCAAGTGGTACAGGGCAAAAGTCGCCGGGCTCACTGGGCCATCTGGACCTGCGCTTTCCTGTTCAGTGCCATACACCTGCAATTCTACGGATTCTTCCCCCGGTTGCTGCTGGGTGCGTTTTTCGGTTATCTGCTTGTGTGGAGCCGCAACCTGTGGCTGCCCATCTTCGGACATTTCCTTAACAACAGCATGGTGGTCTGCATCGCCTACGTTACCGGCAACGCATCGGACAATACGCTGGAAGCACTGGGCACGGCACAGTCGTCCACGGGGTGGCTGGCCTGGGTAAGTCTCGCAGCCACCGCCCTCCTGCTCTATCTCTTTTACAAGAAAGTATTCGCGGCCAATCGCTAGGTTAAAGGAACTTCTTCCGATGGAAGATAAAGTTACGGCCTAAGTATTTCTCGCGCACGATAGGATTCTCGGCCAGCTCCTCCGAGGTCCCCTGGAAGAGGATTTTCCCCTCGAACAGCAGGTAGGCGCGGTCGGTGATACTCAAGGTCTCGGGCGCGTTGTGGTCGGTAATGAGGATACCGATATTCTTCTCTTTCAGCTTGTAGACAATCGACTGAATATCTTCCACGGCAATGGGATCGACACCGGCAAAGGGTTCGTCGAGCATAATGAACTTGGGGCTGATGGCCAGACAGCGGGCTATCTCGGTACGCCGCCGCTCGCCACCCGACAGTTGGTCGCCCAGGTTCTTGCGCACCTTTTGCAGACGAAATTCGGCAATGAGGCTCTCCAGCTTCTCGCGCTGGTACTCCTTCGACGTGGGAGTCATCTCGAGCACACAGCGTATGTTGTCCTCGACCGACAGCTTGCGGAATACCGAAGCCTCCTGTGCCAGATAGCCGATACCGATTTGTGCCCGCTTGTAGACGGGATAGTCGGTAATATCGAGGTCGTTGAGATAAATATGTCCCTGATTGGGCGTAATCAAACCCGTAGTCATGTAGAAAGTGGTCGTCTTACCGGCACCGTTCGGGCCCAGCAGACCTACGATTTCGCCCTGTGTCACATCAATCGACACATGGTTGACCACCGTACGCTGGCGATACTTCTTCACCAAGTCCTCGGTACGCAGCACCATGTTGTTGCCCGTGAGTTCCGAGGCCGGCTGTTGTACTTCGGCCGTCGCCTTGGGGGCGGCATCGGCAGCTTCGGCCCGATGTTTGAATAGTTTGGAGAACATATTTTATCTATTAGCGTTTTACTCAACAAGAGAGAGGCGTATGTCATCTGTCGACCGCATACAGTCCTTCCCTATCTCGTGCAAAGATACGGAAATAGAGACATTCACACGCCACTTTTACAAAATAAAATAATGCCGGACTCATTTCAAGGGGGAAAGAATGGAGGTACATCAATCTTTTTCACTACTTTTGTTCCTTGATATTCCAAAACAACGGATATGATTATAGACGATTCACTACGAAAATTCGGGGATTACGTCCTGCTGATGAGGCGGGTCTTCACCCGGCCCGACCGCTGGCGGGAGTTTTTCAAACGATACATTGCCGAAATCTACAAACTGGGCATCGACTCCATTCCCATCGTCATCACCATCTCGGTCTTCATCGGTGCGGTTATCGCCATTCAGATGCAGAAGAACGTAGTGTCGCCCCTCATACCGGCATACGCCGTGGGGCTGGCTACCCGCGACGTGATTTTGCTGGAGTTCTCCTCTTCGATACTCTGCTTGATTCTGGCCGGCAAGGTGGGCTCGAACATTGCTTCAGAGATAGGCACCATGCAGGTAACCGAGCAGATCGACGCTCTCGAAATCATGGGTGTCAACTCGGCCAACCTGCTCATCCTGCCCAAGATTGCCGCCATGGTTTCGTTCATCCCGGTGCTGGTCGTGTTCAGTATGGCCAGCGGTATCGTGGGCGGCTACCTCATAGCCCAGTTTACCGACATCATTTCGGTCTCGAAATACATCTACGGTCTGCAAAGTTTCTTTGTCGAATACTACATTTGGCAAGCCATATTCAAAGCCCTCTTCTTTGCCTTTGTCATCAGTAGCGTAGCCTCGTATTACGGCTACCGGGTCAAAGGCGGTGCCTTGCAGGTGGGACAGGCCAGTACCGATTCGGTTGTGGTCAGCAGCGTAATCGTGTTGCTCCTCGATGTAGTGCTCACTCAAATCTTGTTCTGATGATAACGGTAAATAACATATACAAGCAATTCGACGGGAAAGAGATTCTGCACGACGTTTCCGCCAAATTCTACTCCGGGAAAACCAATCTGATTATCGGACAGAGCGGCTCGGGTAAAACCGTATTGATGAAATGTCTCGTAGGGCTGTTGCGTCCCGACCAGGGGAAGATTCTCTACGATGGCCGCGACGTGATGGCCATGACACCGGCCCAGACCAAAGTGCTGCGTACCGAGATAGGCATGCTGTTCCAGGGGTCGGCCCTGTTCGACTCGGAGACGGTGCTGGGAAATGTGATGTTCCCCTTGCGCATGTTCACCCGCGACAATTATGCCACGTGCAAGAAACGGGCCGAGTTCTGCCTCGAGCGTGTAAACCTGAAAGGGGTGAACGACCTCTACCCCTCGGAGATAAGCGGCGGTATGCAGAAACGGGTGGCCATTGCCCGGGCCATTGCGCTGAATCCCAAATACCTGTTCTGCGACGAGCCCAACTCGGGCCTCGACCCCAAGACTTCGATTCTTATCGACGAACTGTTGAGCGACATCACCCGAGAGTACAACATGACGACCATCATCAACACCCACGACATGAACTCGGTTATCGGCATCGGCGAAAACATCGTATTCATCAACAAGGGACGTCGGGAGTGGGTCGGCAACAAAAACAAGATATTCACCTCGTCGAACGAAGCATTGAACGACTTCGTATTTGCTACCCGACTCTTCAAGGAGGTCAAGGGATATATGATCGAGGAGTATCGCAAGCAAGAGGCCGCCGAAGAGCAGTCGGCCCAAACGTCGGACCCCGACAACAAGCACCAGTAAAAGCCCCAACACCCCTATACGACAAGAGCGATTGCACGGCCCGGCATCCGGGCAGGCAATCGCTCTTTCGGTCAAGATAAGGGGATATGGTTGGTTAGTAATTCCACTGACAGGCAATCATGCGCAGGTTGCTGTCGCCCATGGTGCGCAGGTCGATAATCTGGTTGTACCGACAGTTGATATAGACCAGATTGGGACAGAACGAAACGTCGAGCGTATTCAGCTGGTTGTTGTTGCAGATGAGCCGTTGCAGCATGGTGCGGTTGCTCAAGTCGAGATTGGTCAGGTCGTTGTACGAACAGTCGACAAAATAGAGATTGTTGCTCCCGTCGAGACTCAACGTCGTGAGGTCGTTGTACGAGCAGACCAGGTCGGACAAGGCGGTACAGTCGAGCAGCCCCAGCGTCTTCATGTTGTTGTCGCTGCAAACGAACGAGGTGAGCGAAGGCAGTTTCGAGATAACCATATTGGCAATTTCGTTGTCGTCGATATTCAAGTTCGAGAGGCTCACCGTACCGAAGAGATTCAGGCTGGTCAGTTTGTTGTATCCGCAATAGAGGTTCTTCAGGTTTTCGCAACTGTCGACCATCAACGATTCGAGATGGCACCCCTGCACATTCAGGCTTTGCAGTTGCTGGGCTCCGTTCACATTGAGTTCGACAAACAGGTTGTTCGAGCAGTTCAGATTCTTCAATCCCGGCAACTCCGCGAGCGACAGGTCGGTGAGTCTGTTCTTATAGCAATCGAGTTTGATCAGGGCCGGGCAGTTGTCGATATTCAACGACGAGAGTTTGTTGCGGCTTACGTTCAAGGTGTTAAGTGCCGTACAGCCCGACACCTCGATGCCGGTAAGCTGGTTGCGCGAGCAATCGACCTTTTGCAGGGCGGTAAAGCCGGCCAGGTCGAGTTCTCCGGCCAGATTCTTGTCCGACCACTCAATCGAAATCGCCCGACCTCCGCTCCAGGTCACCCCTTTCCAGGTAGCCGGGTTGTTGATATTGGTGATTTCCAAGCGCACATAATTGGCATCGCCTTTGGCCGAGGTCTGCTGCAAGAAACTCTGCAGTTGTTTTACCTCCTTTTGATTGATTTTTTGAGCGAATAGCAGTCCCGCGCTTCCCAGCACGACGACCAACATAACGAAAACTCTTTTCATAACTGTTTTTATTGTTTAGTACTTGTTCAAGTTGTAGGGCCTCCACAAAGGAAACTTTACAACTCTTAAACAACAGTTGTAGAAAAAAGTTCTTTTAACTTGTCGAAAGATAATGGAACCGATACGAATCAGGCCTTGCGTATCTCCTGTTCGTCGATGACGATGCGGCGGGCCTTGTAGAGAGCTCCTATCGCCTTCTTGAAACTCTTCTTGCTGCACTGGAAGTAGCGGGCTATCTCCTCGGCCGGCGATTTGTCGGAGAGGGGCAGACGGCCGCCGGCTTCGTCCAACCGCTTCAAAATGGTTTCGCTCAACGGGTCTATGCGCTGCTCATAACCGGTCGGTTGCAGCGACACGTCTATTCGCTCGTCGTCGCGCACCTGCTTGATGTAGGCTTGCAGATGTTCGCCGATGGCAACGGGGCGGAAAATCTCGTTGTGATAGATTACACCCCAATGCAGGTTGTTGATGATGACCTTGTAGCCGAGTTGGGTCTCTTGCACCACCAGAATCTCGACCGGCTGGTTGGGGGTATACTCGGGCGGGACATTATCGAGAAACTTGTCGAGTTTGGCCGATGCGACAATGCGGCCGGTAGCAAAGTCGAGATAGACATACACGATATAATATCTGTCGGGCTGCATCTCGCCATGCTGTTCGCGAAACGGCACCAGCAGGTCTTTGGCTTCTACTCCCCAATCGAGAAAGGCACCCACCTTCGTGACCGACTTTACCTGCAAACGGGCAAACTGCCCCACCTGCACGTACGGCTTACGGGTAGTCGCAATCAGGCGGTCTTCCGAGTCGTAATAGACAAAGACCGACAACTCGTCGCCCTCGGCACACGGCTGTTCGGGGAGGAATTTGCGGGGTAACAGGATTTCGCCTTTCTCGCCTCCGTCGAGATAGACACCAAAATCGACCGTCTTAACGACCTTGAGCGTATTGAATTTTCCGATTTGTAACATACCGATTCTATTTGCAATACCCGTTTCATTCCGGGGCTTGTGGGGCAAAGGTACGCATTTCTTCCGACTCTGCCCGCAGGTGTTTGCAGAAAAACAACGTACTCGCACAGAATACCGTCCGCTTCCATCCCGAACACCCGTCGCGCACCCCAATTTGCTTTTTTTGCTCTTTTCCCTTGCCGGGCCCGGTAAAAGGCGTATTTTTGTAAAAAACTTGTAGCTATGAAAAAGGTATCGTTACTGAGTATAATCGCCTTGGTGGGCTGTTTATATTCCTGCAATTTCAAGAGTAACAACTCGACCGACGACACAACGGCCGACACGGTCGCCGTGAAGGAGGTTGTCATCAAAGAGAGCTATCACCTTGCGGGCGATACGGCCCAACCGGCCTGCAAGGTCTCGGTAACCATCGACGTTCCTACGAAATATCGGCAGGAAGGCGACGGCATTCGGTTGCAAAAGATGCTTTCACCGCTGGTATTCGGCGACGATTATGCCAGCGACTCCCTGTTCGAGAGTTCGGCACAGAAGGCCGTAGCGTCGCACATAGCCGCCTATAAGGAGCTCGAACCCGAGTTTGAAAAGGAGTTGAAGGAGAACGGACCCTCCTACTCGTGCGAGTGGGAGTTCGACTACACCCTCTCCACGGTCTATAACCGCAACGACTTCTTCTGTTACAGCCTCTCCACCTCGGAGTATACAGGCGGAGCCCATGGCATGTATTCCGACCTGTTCTACACGATAGACCTTTCGGACTGGCATCGCATCGTTCTCGAAGATATTTTCCTGCCCGAATCGACCGACCAGGTAAACCGTGTATTGCTGGACCAGCTGCTCAAGAGCCAGAACCTGGCTTCGCCCGATTCGCTGCTCGAACTGGGTTTCTTCGATACCGAAAACATTGCGGCCAACGAGAACTTCTACCTTACCGACAACAGCATCTGCTGGATATTCAATCCCTACGAGATTGCCTGCTATGCCACGGGACAGGTACATATCGAGGTCCCCTTCAAAGAGATTGAGATGTATATGCTCCCCGAGAGCCCCGTAAGACGTTTGATTAAATAAGACCACATGCAATATATCAAGACCTATTTTCCAAATCTGATCCCTGCCCAGGAGAGCCAATTCGAGGCTCTGGGCCCCTTGTACACCGACTGGAACGCCAAGATCAACGTAATCTCGCGCAAGGATATAGACAACCTCTATCTGCACCACATACTCCACTCGCTGGGTATCGCCAAGGTCATCGACTTTACCGATGGCACCACGATACTCGACGTGGGTACCGGCGGCGGATTCCCGGGCATTCCGCTGGCCATCCTCTTTCCCCAGTGCCGTTTCCACCTGGTCGACCGGGTGGGCAAGAAAATCAAGGTAGCCCAGAGTGTGGCCGAAGCCATCGGGTTGCAAAACGTCACCTTCCAGCACGGCAGTGTAGAGGAGCTCAAGACCGAGTACGATTTCGTGGTGAGCCGGGCCGTCATGCCCCTGCCCGACCTGCTGAAACTGATTCGAAAGAACATCCGGCGCGAGCAGCAGAACGCGTTGCCCAACGGATTGCTCTGCCTCAAGGGAGGCGACTTGCAGAGCGAACTCGCTCCGGTGAAGAAGACGTCGATTCTCTTCAACCTGAGCGACTACTTCAAAGAGGAGTATTTCGAGACGAAGAAGGTCATCTATGTACAGATTGTAAAAAAATAGAAGCCATGAAGATAAACCGTTTCTACTTCAACATGCTCCCCGTGAACAGCTACGTGCTGTGGGACGACGAGAGCCGGGAGTGTGCCATTGTCGATGCCGGGTGCTACTATCCCAAGGAAGAGGAGACTCTGGCCCGATTTATCGCCGACAACCGGTTGACGGTAAAATATCTGCTGGCTACCCACCTGCATTTCGACCACTGCTTCGGCAACGCTTTTGTTGCCCAGCGGTACGGAGTCGCCCTCAGTGCCTCGCAAGCCGACGAGTTTCTGTTGCAGCACATGCCCCAGCAGTGTCAGGCATTCGGTATCCCGTTCAAAGGGGAAATCGAGCCCATCGGCCACTACATTACCCACGGCGACACCTTCACGCTCGGGACGGAAGAGATTCGAGCCATTGCCGTGCCGGGACATTCGCCGGGCAGTCTGGCCTTCTATGCCCCCGAATCGGGTTTTGTCCTTTCGGGCGACGCCCTCTTTCAGTTGAGTATCGGACGCACCGATTTCCCCGGCGGAAATCACCGCCAGCTAATCGAGTCGATTCATAAAAATCTATTGACATTACCCCCCGAAACGGTGGTCTATCCCGGGCACGGCCCCGAGACCGAAATAGGCATCGAACGCAACGAGAACCCCTTTCTATGAGAGGGGTTCTTTGTTTTCATCGGGTTTGATATTCCCCAGCAAAAACTCTTTGAGCGACTGGATGGCCGTCTGTACGTTTTTCCATTGCTGCTGCTCCTCGGCCGGCAATTCGCTGAAATCGAAGGTGTGGGCCATCTTGTCAATCAGTTCGACCTGATGTTCGGCTGCGGCCTCGTTGTGGTTGCGGGCATAGGCCAACACCAGATTGAAGCGGGTCTGCAAGTCGTACATGTCGCCCTGAAGCACCTCCTCGAAAGCCTCGATGGCCTCTTCGTAATTCTCCAGATGCAAACAGGCCACCCCCTTCAGCCGCAGGGTCTCCCGGTCGTCGGAATTCAAGGCCAGCGAGCGGGACAGATGACGATAGGCCTTTTCGTAATCGCCCACCTGCAAAAATATTTCGCCCAGAAACGAGTGGGCCTCGTCGTCCCGTTCGTCGAGACTAATCGTGTCTTGCAGATAGATGATGGCCTCCCGAATCTTCCCCAGGTCGTAATAGCAGGTAGCCAGCTGGTAACAGATATTCGAGTTGCCGGGATCGGCTTCGAGCGCCTTGTGAAAGTAGGTCAAGGCGTTGTTGTAATCCTCCCGCTTGATGTAGCACTCCCCTATCAATTCGTAGGCCACCGACTTGTCCTTGGTCACCTCGGCATACTCCTTGAACTGCGCGATAGCCTTGTCGTATTGGCCCGAGTCGTAGTAGCAATACCCTTTGAACGAGAGCACCGCCTCGTCGTCTTCCTTCACGGTCAGGGCAAAATCGCAAGCCTCGATGGCCTTGTCGTAGTGCTTGAGCAGAGCCTCGACCTTGGCCAGCGAAAACCAGTCGGTCACCGAATAGGGATCCTTATCGATCAGCTTGTTGTAAATCACAATGGCCCGGTCGTACTCCGACCGGTCTTCACAGAGGGCTGCCATCTCGCGCAGCAGTTCGCGGCTGTCGGGCAACACCTTCTCGGCCTTCTGTACAAACTCGACCAACCCGTCGAAACAATTATAGTCGGCATAGATGTCGATAGCCTCGAAACAAATATCCTCCTGCAACTCATCACTGTCGAGCAACGAGAGCATCAGCCTGTGAGCCGGTTTCACCTGCCCGTCGAGGAAAAGGAGCTCGGCCCGTATGAGGGTGGCATCGGGGCTGTAATCGGCCAGCTCCGACATGATTTTTCTGGCCTCGTCCACCCGGTCGAGATAGAGCAGATAGCGGGCCTGTTTAAGGCGCAGGTCCACATCGTCGGGGTGCAGTTTCAACCCGAACTCAACGGCATGCAGAGCCTTGGGCATCTGCCCTTTGGATTCGTAATGGTCGGCAATTTCGTCGATTTCGTCGGAATCGAAATAGCAACTGCCCGTTCCCGACAGCATTTGTTCGTACCGCTCTATGAGTTCATTGGATTTTTTGGAAGACATTCTTGCTTGGCTTTCAGATAAAAACTGCCGGACTCCTTGCCTGGCAAAGAATCCGACAGTATGGAAATGGAATGGTATCTTATTTCGATTTCAGTTTTTCCCAGCTGTCTTTCAACGACACGGTGCGGTTGAAGACCAGATGACCTTCGGTCGAATCGGGATCGACGCAGAAGTATCCCGTACGTTGGAACTGGAAGCGGTCGCCCGGTTTGGCGTTCTCGGCCAGATAGGGCTCGATGCGGCAGTTGTCGATTACCTTCAGCGAATCGGGGTTCAACAGCTCTCGGAAGTCGACATCCTTCTCTTCCGAGGGGTTCTCCACGTTGAAGAGCCGGTCGTAAAGTCGTACCTCGGCCGTAGAGCTGTATTGGGCCGATACCCAGTGCAACGTGCCTTTCACCTTGCGCATGCTGCCCGGCATGCCGCTGCGGGTCTCGGGGTCGTATTCGCAATAAATCTCCTCGATGTTCCCGTCGGCATCTTTCTTCACACCGGTACATTTGATGATGTAGGCGGCTTTCAGGCGCACCTCCTGGTCGGGAGCCAGACGGAAGAACTTCTTCGGCGGGTTCTCCATGAAGTCGTCGCGCTCGATGTACAACTCGCGGGTGAAGGGAATCTTGTGAGTTCCGGCTTCGGGATCCTCGGGGTTATTCTCGATGTCGAGGTATTCGACTTGACCCTCGGGATAGTTGGTAATAATCAGTTTCACCGGATTGAGCACGGCCGATACGCGGGTAGCGGTCTTGTTCAGGTCTTCGCGAATGCTGTGTTCGAGCAGCGATACGCTGATGATGCCGTCGTATTTGGTGTAACCGATTTTCTGGATAAAGTTCTTGATGGATTCGGGCGTATATCCGCGACGACGCAAACCGCAGAGAGTCGGCATACGCGGGTCGTCCCAACCGGCTACCAGCCCCTCCTTGACCAGTTGCAGCAGTTTACGCTTGCTCATCACCGTGTAGGTGAGGTTCAACCGGTTGAACTCGATTTGTCGCGGGCAGTAGCTCTCGTCGGCCAGTTCCTTCACGAAATACTCGTACAAGGGGCGGTGCACCTCAAACTCCAGCGTACAGATCGAGTGCGTCACACCCTCGAAGTAGTCGGACTGTCCGTGGGCAAAATCGTACATGGGATATACGTTCCACTTCGTGCCCGTACGGTGGTGCGGGTGCTTGATGATACGGTACATGATGGGGTCTCTGAAGTGCATGTTGGGCGACGCCATATCGATTTTTGCCCGCAACACGAAGCGGCCCTCCTCGAATTCGCCCTTGTTCATGCGCTCAAACAGGTCGAGGTTCTCTTCGACGCTGCGGTTGCGGTAGGGACTCTCGATGCCCGGTTGCGTGGGGGTACCCTTCTGGCGGGCAATCTCCTCCGACGACTGTTCGTCGACATAGGCTTTACCCTCCTTAATCATGCGGATGGCCAAATCCCACAGTTTGGGGAAGTAGTCCGACGCATAGTACAAGCGGTCGCCCCAGTCGAAGCCCAACCAGTGAATGTCTTCCTTGATCGAGTCGACATATTCGACATCCTCCTTGACAGGGTTGGTATCGTCGAAACGCAAGTTGCAGGTACCGCCGAACTTCTCGGCAATACCGAAGTCTATGCAAATGGCTTTCGCATGACCTATATGCAGGTAGCCGTTCGGTTCGGGCGGAAAACGGGTGCTCAAACGACCTCCATTCTTACCCGCCTTCAAGTCGGCCTCTACAATCTGTTCTATGAAATTGAGACTTTTCTTGTCTTCTCCTTCGTTATTGGTTTCAATCTGTGTCATAAATGCGCTTATTTATAGGGCGCAAATATAACAATAAATATCCAAAAACAGTTTTATTAAGCAAAAAATAGCAGATAGTCGGTAATAGTTTGCAAAAGTACAGCCCCCGATTATATCCAGTTCATCTCGCTGTAATAGCGCATCAGGTTGGCAATGGCCTCTTGCAAATCGGCATGTAACTGGTGAGTCATGCGATGAATGGAGATTCGGCCGTGACCATTCATCTTGGTCAGCAACAGGGCCGAAAAGAGACGTTTTCGAGCCTCCTCGCCCAACTTGTTGTTGAAGCCTACGGTCACACTGTCGTCGTGTTTGGCTACATATCCCAGCAACTCCTCCGAGCTTTGCGATTGACCAGCCTGTTGTTTGATAGCCCACACTTCGTAGTGGTAGTCGTCGTTGATTGTAGCTACATAAGGCGGAACTGCCGACTGGAACATCCGCCGAATATCTTTGTAAATCGAGCTTATTGAATCCATCTCTTTTTTCAATTAACGGTTATACGCGCTTTATTACACCTAACCCCTGCTTTTTGTTCGGTGGCAAATGTCGATTATCCCCACGCTTTTATTACTTTTGTATGCTTTTTCTAAATTATAAGATGTGATATATCCGCAGAATTTCGAGCAGAAGATAGGTTTCGACCAGATACGGTCGCTCATTAAAGAGAAGTGTCTCAGCAGTCTGGGAACGGACTATACCGACAGAATGCAATTCTCTACCGACTACGACACCATACGCAAGCAGCTGAACTGCACATGGGAGTTTGTGCACATTATCGAGCAGGCCGACGATTTCCCGGCCGACTTCTTTTTCGATGTACGCTCTTCGTTGAAACGGGTTCGCATCGAAGGGACCTTTCTGGAAGAGAGCGAACTGTTCGACCTGCGGCGGTCGCTCGACACCATTCAGGCCATCGTGCGCTTTCTTCGCCCCGGCGAAGAGGAGGAGATCCGCTATCCCCACCTGTATGAACTGGCCCAAGAGGTAGAGGCATTCCCCCAGTTGATCAAACAGATTGACACGATTCTCGACAAATTCGGCCATATCAAGGATAGTGCCTCGCCCGCCCTGGCCCAGATTCGCAGCAGCATCGCCTCGACCCTCTCGAGCATATCGCGCAACCTGAACTCCATCCTGCGGGCGGCACAGAGCGAAGGTTTCGTCGACAAAGAGGTGAGCCCCACCATGCGCGACGGCCGGCTGGTAATACCGGTGGCCCCCTCGTACAAACGGAAGATCAAGGGTATCGTACACGACGAGTCGGCCAGTGGCAAGACCATATTCATCGAACCGGCCGAAGTAGTCGAGGCCAACAACCGGGTGCGCGAACTCGAAAACGAGGAGCGACGCGAAATCGTGCGCATACTCACCGCCTTTACCGATACCCTGCGCCCCTATATCGACGAAATCATCTACTCCTACGAGTTTCTGGCCGAGATAGATTTCATCCGGGCCAAGGCCCTCCTGGCGCTGGAGACCGGCGGCACATTGCCCCGCTTCGAGAACAAACGGCAAATCGAGTGGTACCACGCCGTGCACCCCCTGCTCTACCTTTCGCTCAAGCGACAGGGCAAGACCGTCGTACCCCTCGACCTGACCCTCGACGAGAAAAACCGCATCCTGCTCATCTCGGGGCCCAACGCCGGCGGAAAATCGGTCTGTCTCAAAACGGCCGGACTGTTGCAATACATGTTGCAGTGCGGCCTGCTGGTACCCATGTACGACAACTCCCGTACCGGCATCTTCAAGGACATATTCATCGACATCGGCGACGAGCAGTCTATCGAGGACGACCTGAGTACATACAGTTCACACCTCACGCACATGAAATTTTTCGTGCGGAATGCCAACGAGAACAGCCTCCTGCTCATCGACGAGTTCGGTGGTGGCACCGAGCCCCAAATCGGTGGAGCCATTGCCGAGGCCCTGCTCGACCGTTTCAACCAGAAGCGGGCCTACGGAGTCATCACGACCCACTACCAGAACCTGAAGCATTTTGCCGAAGACACCGACGGCATCGTCAACGGCGCCATGCTCTACGACCGTCACCTCATGCAACCGCTCTTCAAGCTATCTATCGGTAACCCCGGCAGCTCGTTTGCCATCGAGATAGCCCGCAAGATAGGTTTGCCCGAAGATGTCATCGCCTCGGCCTCCGAGAAGGTGGGTTCGGCCTACATCGACATGGACAAGTATCTGCAGGACATCGTGCGCGACAAACGCTACTGGGAGAGCAAACGCCAGAACATACGCCAGCGCGAGAAGAAGCTCGAGGAGCTCACCGCCCGCTACGAGGCCGACCTCACCGCTCTGGAAAAGCAACGCAAGGAGCTGCTGAAACAGGCCAAAGGCGATGCCGCCCAGATTCTGGCCGAGGCCAATGCACGCATCGAGAACACGATACGCGAAATCAAGGAGGCACAGGCCGAGAAGGAGAAGACCCGTGCTGCCCGCCAGAAGTTCGAACAGTTTAAAGCCGGACTGAGCGAAGAGTCTGAACCCGCGGCCGACGACCTGGTGAGCCGCAAGCTCAAACAGATTGCCGAGCGGAAGAAACGCAAGCAACAGCGCAAGAAGAGCGAAGAACCCCAACCGCAGGCCGCAGCCCCCTCTCCTCTCGCCGCAGGCGATGCCGTGCGACTGAAGGGGCAAACCTCGGTAGGCGAAGTGCTCGAAGTGAATGGTAACAACGTAATCGTAGCTTTCGGGATGCTCAAGTCGACCGTCAAGGCCGACCGGCTGGAGCGGGTAAGCAAAAGCCAGATCAAGAAAGAGAATGCCAAGGCTACCTTTATCGGGGTACAGACTACCGAAGACATGCGGGAGAAGCAGCTCAACTTCAAGCAGGAAATCGACGTGCGGGGCATGCGGGCCGACGAGGCGTTGCAGGCAGTCACCTATTTTATCGACGATGCCATACAGGTGGGCTGTACCCGCGTGCGCATTCTGCACGGTACGGGCACCGGCGTGCTGCGGCAGGTCATCCGGCAATACCTCAAGACCGTGCCGGGCGTGGCCCACTTTCAGGACGAGCACGTGCAGCTGGGCGGTGCCGGCATTACGGTAGTCGAGCTGAACTAAATGCTACGGACGGTTACAGGTTATACACCTCGTCGACCGTATAGTTGAAGAAATCGTTTACCGGTTTCATTATCTCGAAAGCATGAGCCGTCTGCTCCACCCAGTCGGGGGCATCGAAAAAGCTGTCGGGAGCGAGATGGACCATCACATAATCTTTCCGTTTGAGCCACTCGGCCTGCTCGCAATCGCGGGGGAACGGCCGGGGTACCACCTTGAGGGTCTCGCCCTCCCAATCGGGATAAAGCGTCTTGAACTGCGGGCGGTCGATAAGTTCCTGAAACTCGTCGTAGTTGTCGTAAATCGCCTGTCGCAAAGCCTTCAGCAGCTTCGGCTCGGGGCACCATACCCCGCCGCTAATCATACAGTTGCCCGGCTCGAGATGAAAGTAGTAACCGGCCCGCAGGCTCTTGCGCCCGCCCTTGGCCATATAGGCCGACATATAGGTTTTATAAGGGGTCTTGTCGGGCGAGAAACGAATATCGCGATAGATACGATACATGCACGATTTCGCCTCCAGTCCCGCAATCTCGTCGTCGAACTGCGCGATGCGGTCGATCAGTTGCTGCACCTTGTCGATAAAGAGCGGGCGCAATTGGTCATACTCCTCTTTGTGGGCCTGAAACCAATCCCGATTATTGTTTTCTCTCAGTCGAGTCAAATAGGACAATATCTCTTTCATATTCTTTAGCATTGTATCGGTTCGATACCGAGTAATCACATTTCTTATTTGGGAAGCAAATATAGATTTTTTTGTTCGTTCTGTCACGTAAAAACGCATTTTATGCTCCCCCGTGGCAAAAAACAAGCGCAAGAATACCCGCTATGTTTCCATTTTTTACTAACTTGCCACGATTTTGTAAAAAGCGATACACAAAAACAGAATAAAAATAAGATGGAAACAAACGAAAAACAACCTGTCGACTTGCCCGAAAACGCGTTTCGGGAGTTGAAACCGGGTGAGGAATACCGTCCTATTCTCTCGCCCGACAAAGTCTATCCCGAGGCGAATGCCTGGTCGGTGACCTGGGGTATCGTCATGGCGATTATCTTCTCGGCCGCCGCTGCTTACCTGGGATTGCGGGTAGGACAAGTGTTCGAGGCCGCCATACCTATCGCCATCATTGCCGTAGGTCTGTCGGGAGCCGCCAAGCGCAAGAATGCCCTGGGCGAAAATGTGATTATCCAATCGATCGGAGCCTGCTCGGGCGTCATCGTGGCCGGTGCTATCTTCACCCTGCCTGCCCTCTATATCCTGCAGGCCAAGTATCCCGAACTGACCGTCAACTTCATGGAGGTATTCCTCAGCTCGCTGCTGGGCGGTATTCTGGGTATCCTGTTCCTGATACCTTTCCGTAAATATTTTGTATCCGACATGCACGGCAAATACCCCTTCCCCGAAGCTACGGCTACGGCTCAGGTACTCGTGTCGGGCGAGAAGGGCGGCAGTCAGGCCAAACCCCTGATTCTGGCCGGTCTTGTGGGCGGTATCTACGACTTCTGCCTCTCGACCTTCGGCTGGTGGAGCGATGTGCTCACGACCCGTGTAATACCCTGGGGCACCGAGTTGGCCAACAACGTGAAGATGGTGTTCAAGGTCAATACCGGCGCCGCCGTGTTGGGCCTCGGCTACATCGTGGGTTTGAAATACAGCCTCATTATCTGCTCGGGCTCTCTCTTCGTGTGGTTCATCATTATCCCGCTGCTGGGTAGTGTGCCCGGCAGTGAACTGGCTGCCGCTGCTCCCGAAGAGATTTTCACCAACTACGGCCGCTACATCGGTATCGGCGGTATCGCCATGGCCGGTGTTATCGGCATTATCCGCTCGTGGGGCATCATCAAAGGTGCGCTGGGACTGGCTACGAAAGAGTTTTCGAGCAAGAAGGATAGCGACGACAACAAGGCACCGCGCACCCAGCGCGACCTCTCGATGAAATTCATCGTCGGGGCCATCGTCATAGCGCTGATTGTGACCTTCCTCTTCTTCTACCTGGGTGTCATCAACAACCTGCTGCAAGCCGTCGTTGCCTTTGTCGTGGTAGCCGGCATCGCCTTCCTCTTCACCACGGTAGCCGCCAACGCCATCGCTATCGTAGGTACCAACCCGGTTTCGGGCATGACGCTGATGACCCTGATTCTGGCCTCGGTTATCCTCGTGGCCGTAGGTCTGAAAGGTACCAGCGGTATGGTAGCCGCCCTCGTGATTGGCGGTGTGGTTTGTACGGCTCTCTCGATGGCCGGTGGCTTCGTGACCGACTTGAAAATCGGTTACTGGATAGGTTCTACGCCCCGCAAGCAGGAGTCTTGGAAATTCCTCGGTACCTTGGTTTCGGCTGCTACCGTAGGCGGTGTGATTCTGCTGCTGAACAAGGCTTACGGTTTCTCGGGCGAAAATGCACTCGTAGCTCCTCAGGCCAATGCCATGGCCGCCGTTATCGAGCCCCTGATGATGGGACAAGGAGCTCCCTGGCTGCTCTACGGTATCGGCGCCATTCTGGCCGTGATACTCACTTGGCTGGGTGTTCCTGCCCTGGCATTTGCCCTGGGTATGTTCATTCCGCTGGAACTGAATACGCCGCTGGTTGTGGGTGGTCTCATCAGCTGGTATGTGGGTAGCCGCTCGAAAGATGCCGCTCTCAACAAGGCTCGTGTAGACCGCGGTACCCTGCTTGCCTCGGGATTCATTGCCGGTGGTGCCCTGATGGGTGTAGTCAGCACCGGATTGAGCCTGACCAGCTTCAAATATCAACACACGTTGAGCGAAAGCACGATGCAGATTGCCGGATTGGTGATGTATCTGTTGCTGATTGCCTTCCTCACGGTGATGAGTATGAAAGCTAAAAAAACGAACTAAAACAGGTTCGAACCCATAAACGAAGAGCGGGGTTGAAATGTAAAAGTTTCGACCCCGCTCTCGTTTTATCAGTTTCTATTTATCGGCACGGCTTACCGGCTCTCGACCACCAGTCCATCATAGGCAAAGTGGACATGAGGCGGCAGCTCCTTTTCGACGTCGGCCGTGAGCCCCATGTGGTGACTCATGTGCACCAGATAGGCTTCGCGCGGCTGTACCCGCTCGATTACCCGCAACGCCTCGGCCAAGGTCTGATGCGAGAGATGCGGATGTTTGCGCAGCGCATTGATGACCAGCACATCGACCTGCTTCATCTTTTCGTATTCCGTCTCGGGAATCGTGAGGGCATCGGTAATGTAGACCAGGTCGCCTATACGGTAGCCCAAAATAGGCAGTTTGTAGTGCATCACCCGTATGGGGGTAATCTCGATACCCTCGACCGGGAAAGGCTCAATACCTATCTCCTGCAACATGATGTTGGGCACCCCGGGATAGAGGTGGTCGCCGAAACAGTAGGGCAACCGAGTGCGAATGCCCTCGGCTACCGGGTGCTCCAGATAGATAGGCAACGTGTGCGAACTGCCGAAAGGCCGCAGGTCGTCGATACCGCCCGTATGGTCGTAGTGAATATGCGTGATGAGTACCGCATCGATTCGGCCCAGATGTGCACGAAGCATCTGCTGCCTGAAGTCGGGGCCGCAGTCGATGAGTATGTTTTTACCGTTCACCGTGACAACGGCCGAAGTCCTCAGCCGGTTGTCGTGTGGGTCTTTCGACGTACAAACCGGACAAGTGCAACCGATTTGCGGTATCCCGGTCGATGTGCCCGTCCCCAAAAACGTGATCTGCATCATATCTATTTATTCAATATAATTCACTTCGGGATTGATGGTAATGCCATAGGTCTCCTGAACCGACCGTTTTATTTTCTCGGCCAGTCTCACCACGTCGTCCGGGCGGGCATTGTGTTTGTTGATGAGCACCAGACACTGCTTTTCATACACGGCAGCGCCCCCCTCCTCCTTGCCTTTCCAGCCGCAACGGTCGATGAGCCAGCCGGCGGGTACCTTCACATGCGCCTCGTCTACGACATAGTGCGGCATATCGGGGAATCGGACTTTCAGCTGTTCGTACTGCTCGACCGGAATGACCGGGTTCATAAAGAAACTGCCGGCACTACCGTATTCGTCGGGCTCGGGCAACTTGGAGCGGCGAATGTCGATTACCGCCCGGCGTACATCGGCGATGGTGATGTGGTCGCCGGACAGCGAATTGCGCAGATTGCCGTAATCGAGATGCAACTGCGGATGCTTCTGCAACCGGTAGGTCACCGCCGTAACGATATATTTCCCCTTCAAGTCATGTTTGAAGATGCTGCTGCGGTAGCCATACTCGCACTCGGCATTCTGGAATACCCGAGGCTGCCCGGTAGCGATTTCGAGGGTTTCGACCTCGGCGATAATATCCTTTACCTCCACGCCATAGGCCCCGATGTTCTGCACGGCACTGGCCCCTACCTCGCCCGGGATATACGACAGATTCTCGGCTCCGCCCCACCCTTGGGCTACACAACGGGCCACGAAGTCGTCCCACACGACACCTGCACCCACCTTGACGAGCACCTCCGAGTCGGTCTCGCTCAACAGGTCTACCGTACGGATGGCCGAGTGCAACAGCACCCCGTTGTAGTGTTCGTGAACAAACAGCAGATTGCTCCCCCCGCCCATCGGCAGGAAGGGATGATGCTTCAACAAGTCGGAGTGCAGCAGCGAAACCAGGTCGTCTACCTGGTCATACTCGACAAACCAACGGGCATATACCGGCATACGGAAGGTATGCAGGGCCTGTATAAAATAGTTTTCTTCGATTCTTATCATACTATAATCTATATTCGGTCAGCAAGCCATCGACAAAAAAGAGATAGGCTCCCGAGTTATATATCCATTGTTCTCTCAATCCGCTGTAAGTGGGTATCTTCTTCACCTCGTTGGGATTGCCCAACGACAGCTTGCACTCGGCCTTGGTCATGCCGGCCTTTACCCGGCTCAAGGTGATTTGTTCCCAAGCCTCGTCCTGTATCTCCTTGTATTGCAACCGGGGATTCTCGAAGGAGAAGAGTCGGTCGAACGTAATGTATTGCGAGCGTGCCGAAGTCAACAGCGACATGAACACCCCGGCCTCGTTGCCCTTGTCGTCCTTGAACCACACCTCGACCGGCAGCACGTTGTTACCCGGACGGATGTCGAGCACCTCGACCGGTACCAGCTTGCGGCCGTCAATCGCATCGCCGTTACGGTCGTACCACATGGGCGTCTTGATATAGAGGGTGCGCCCCTTCAACAGCGAACGGGCCATGTTCAGGTCGTCGAGGTCGATGAAGGGCGGTATCAGCGGCGTGTATTTCATTTGGGCGATTTCGGCCCGAGTCTTGTCGGTATCGTAACGGAACCTGTACCCTTCGCACTCAAACAGGAGCACCACCTTCTTCTCCCCACCGAAGGGACTCTCTTCGACACTCCCCGTGTAGGTAAAGATCTTGCCTTTCAGCGATACGCTGTCGGGGAAGGTAGGGCGTTCGGCCTGAAAGACAAACGAAAGTTTTTCGTCGGTATAGTAAAACGTCTTGCCCTCACGCCACGAGTCGCACCCCTGCGGTACGAAATACGATTCGATAAAGGCATCTTCGGGGCTCTGTTTATCGGCTTTGCTCTCTTCGGGCAAAGTGATCTTACCGGTACTCTCGACCCCCGTGAAGCACGAAGTCATCGACAGCAGACTTAATATCGTCAATATCGTTATATAAATCAGATTTATCCTCATATTTCATTTCTCTTATTCCACCTGAAGATGGCACACAGCACCACCTGACGAGAGATACATCAGATTTCATGGCCGTGCATGAAGCAAAGATACAAAGAAACTGCCAATGTAAAGAAGAAAGATTTATGAAATTCTCTCTTCACAACCGATAAACGAAGATTATTTTTTGTACTTTTGCCCACGTATGAAAACCGTCACACCCGTTTTGATTCGCCGCGTGCGATTCCGCCGCTGGAATCGCCACAGCTATTCGACCTTTTGTAGCATAGGCCGCTGCATCAACATCGGGTGTGTGCGCAAGGAGATAGCCGACCAGTCGCTCAGGAAGGGACTCGTCTCGCTCAATCCTTGCAACCGAAAAGATACCGTATGGACCGAATACGATGGGGCCCTGCCCGACGACTCTTCGCCCGAGTTGCCCGGTCTGCAACCCCAGGCCATCGAGACCATGGCTCTTCGTTCGGTATCACCCCTGGCGGTCGATTCCCCTGCCCGGTCTGTATCTATTTCTATGGTATATAATCTGTTCCGACATAACGGTCCGACGACCGCCTTATGCCGGATTTTCTATTTTTGTCACCCCTTAAAATCGTATGCTTATGGATAATTTTGATGCCGAACATTTGTGGCACCCCTATACCTCGACCATCAATCCGCTGCCTTGCTATCCGGTAAAACGGGCCGAGGGGGTTTATATCGAACTCGAGACCGGCGAACGGCTCATCGACGGCATGTCGTCGTGGTGGGCTGCCGTCCACGGGTATAACCACCCGGTGTTGAACCGGGCGGCCGAAGAGCAACTCAAGGCCATGTCGCACGTGATGTTCGGCGGACTTACCCACCGCCCGGCTATCGAGCTGGGCAAACTGCTTCTGCAGATTGTTCCCCCCACCATGCAACATATATTCTACTGCGACTCGGGGTCGGTATCGGTCGAAGTAGCATTGAAGATGGCCGTACAATACTGGTACTCGCGCGGCGAATCGAAAAAGTGCAACTTCATCACCATACGGTCAGGATACCACGGCGACACGTGGAACGCCATGTCGGTGTGCGACCCGGTGACGGGCATGCACTCCATCTTTGGCAGCGCGCTGCCGGTGCGCTACTTCGTGCCCTCTCCCTCCTGCCGATACGACGGTGAGTGGGACCCCACCTGCATCGAACCCCTCAAAGAGGCTATCGAAGCCCATCACGACGAACTGGCGGCCCTTATCCTCGAACCCATCGTGCAAGGAGCCGGCGGCATGTGGTTCTATCACCCCCAATACCTGCGCGAGGCACGTGCCCTGTGCGACCGCTACGGTTTGCTGCTCATCTTCGACGAAATTGCCACCGGATTCGGCCGCACCGGCAAACTCTTTGCCTGGGAACATGCCGGCGTTACCCCCGACATCATGTGCATAGGCAAGGCTCTCACCGGCGGCTACCTGACCATGGCGGCGACCCTCACCACACACGAGGTGGCCGACACCATATCGCGCGGCACACCGGGCGTATTCATGCACGGCCCCACCTTCATGGGCAACCCGCTGGCCTGTGCCATTGCCCGAGCTTCGGTCTCGCTGCTGCTCTCGTCGGGCTGGAAGGAGAAAGTGGCTGCCATCGAGGCCCAGTTGAAACGCGAACTGGCCCCTGCCGCCGCACTGCCCCAGGTGGCCGATGTGCGCGTGCTGGGAGCCATCGGTGTCATCGAGACGAAGAAACCGGTCGACATGGCCTCCATACAACGGCAGTTTGTCGAGCATCGGGTGTGGGTACGACCTTTCGGCAAGCTGGTCTACATCATGCCGCCGTTTATCATCACCAGCGAACAACTCACCTTCCTCACCTCGGCTCTGGTCGATGTGGTTAAAAACCTGGAGCCATGATGTCCGATAGCTACGCCTCTCAACTCGATGCGCTGGCCCGGAAAGGAAACTTGCGCAAACTGCCCGAGATGGAGCCGCAAGGGCTCTATCTGGTGCGCGACGGACGGGAGATGCTGAACCTCTCGTCGAACGACTACCTGGGATTGGCCGACAACGTGGCGCTGAAGAGCGAGTTTCTGAAAACGCTCGACCCGCGGGAGTGCCGCTTCTCCTCCACTTCGTCGCGCCTGCTCACGGGCAACTATCCCGTATACACCCGGCTCGAGGAGCGGCTGGCCCAACTCTACGGAGCCGAGAGTGCCCTCGTATTCAACAACGGCTACCACGCCAACAGCGGCATCCTGCCGGCCGTGACCGACAGCCGGTCGCTCATCCTGGCCGACAAGCTGGTCCATGCGAGTATCGTCGATGGCATCGGACTCTCCAAAGCCCGCTGCATACGCTACCGCCACAACAACTACGAACAGCTGGAGCGGCTGGTGGCCGAGAATACCGAGGAGTACGACCGAATATTTGTCGTTACCGAAAGCATCTTCAGCATGGACGGCGACGAGAGCGACCTGCCCCGGCTCGTGGCGTTGAAACGTCGCTACCCCAACCTCTGTCTCTACCTTGACGAGGCGCATGCCTTCGGGGTGCGCGGCCCGCACGGACTGGGTTGTGCCGAAGAGTACGGGGTCATCGGCGACATCGACTTTCTGGTAGGTACATTCGGCAAGGCCGCCGCCTCGGTAGGAGCCTTTGTCATCTGCTCCGAAGAGATGAAGCAGTACCTGGTCAACACCATGCGTACTCTCATTTTCACCACAGCACTCCCCCCGATCAACCTCGAGTGGACCCTCTTTATTGTCAACAGGATTTGCGACATGACGGAGCGTCGGGAGCACCTGGCCCGGATAAGCCGCCGCGTGCGCGAGGTACTCAACCCGTTGAATGGCGGCATTCTCAGCAGCAGCCACATCATACCCTATGTGCTTGGCGAATCGGAACGGGCCGTCGACGTGGCCCTGCGACTGCAACGCAAGGGGTTCTACCTGCTGCCGGTACGTCCGCCCACGGTCCCCGCGGGCACGTCGCGCCTGCGCATTTCACTCACCGCCGAGTGTAGCGAAGCCGACATCGAGCGGCTTGTCTCGGCCATACAACAGATACAATCGAGCCTATGATACAGCATTTCATTTCACGCCGAGGCAGCGACGACCTGATTCTCTTCTTTGCCGGCTGGGGCATGGATACCCGCCCCTTTGCCGAGCTCGAACATATCGGGTGCGACTGCTGCATCTGCTACGACTATACGACGCTCGACTTCGACACGAGCCTGCTCGCCGATTACAAGAGTATCGAGCTTTATGCCTGGTCGTTCGGGGTATGGGCCGCCTCGGTGGTCTTGCCCGATACGGACCTGCCCATCCGGCATGCGACGGCCATCAACGGCACCCCCTGCGGCATCGACCCGGAGCGGGGCATATCGCCCGAGATATTCCAGGCTACCCTCGACCACCTCGATGCCGCAAGCCTGAACAAGTTTTACCGCCGCATGTGCAACGACCGCGACTCCCTGAGCCGCTTCCTCGAGGTGCTCCCCGACCGCAGCATCGACAGTCTGCGCAGCGAACTGATGGCTATCAGTAGCGGTATAGCCCGGCATCCGGCCCCCCGATTCCACTGGGACCGGGCCATCGTCGGGACCAAAGACCGTATATTCCCGCCCGAGAACCAGTTGAAGTCCTGGAAGGAAAACACCCCGGTCACAACTGTCGAAGCGGCTCACTACCTGCCATTCCGCCCTATCGTGCTCGAACACCGATTCGACAAGGCGGTTATCCGGAGCCGGTTCGAAAGTGCCGCCTCTACCTACGAGCAGGAGGGACTTATCCAAGATTGGATAGCCCGCCGCTTGAACGAGATGATACCCGACCGCCCGGCCGACGAATGCCGTCGCATTCTGGAAATCGGGTGCGGTACCGGCAAACTGACCCGTCTGCTGGTCGAGCGTTTCCCGCAGGCCCGGTTCACCTTGAACGACCTCTCGCCCGAGATGAAACGCCATGTCGAAGGGCTCCCCTTCGAACAGCTCGATTTCGTAGCCGGCGATGCCGAGCGAATCGACTTCGCAGGACCATACGACCTGATAGTATCGGCCTCGACCATCCAATGGTTTACCGATTTGGAGAGCTTCCTGAAACGCATTTCGGTCCGTCTCTCCGACTCGGGAACGATTGCTTTCAGCTCGTTTGTCGCCGGCAACTTGCCCGAGATTCGCACCCTGGCCTCCGTCGAGATGCCCTATTGGGAATACGACGACCTGCAACGGCTCTTCGGTCGCTACTTCCAACTCGACACCTTCGAACGCGAGAGTTACACGCTGCGTTTCGATACTCCTGTCGACCTGCTGCGCCACCTGCGCAATACCGGTGTAACGGGGACTCCGGGCAACCGACACAAAGGATTCAACTTTATCAAACGCTACCGCGAGACATTCGGCGAAGCTCACTCGTGCACGCTCACCTATTGTCCCGTCTATATCATTGCACACAAAAAGAGATAACTATGAAAGGAACTTTTTTCATTACCGGCATCGATACCAACATCGGTAAAAGCTATGCCACCGGCTGGCTGGCCCGCGAATGGAACCGCCAGGGCATCAAGACCATAACCCAAAAGATGATTCAGACCGGCAACGTGGGCCACTCCGAAGACATAGACCTGCACCGCGAAATCATGGGCATACCCATGACCGAGGAGGATAGGCAGCACATCACCTTCCCCATCGTCTACTCCTACCCGGCCTCACCGCATCTGGCTGCCGAGATAGACCACCAGACAATCCCCATCGACCGGATTGGCGAGTCGACCCGCATCCTGCGCGACCGCTACGACGTGGTTCTGCTCGAGGGTGCCGGCGGTCTCATGGTCCCCATTACCCGCGACTACCTCACCATCGACTATGTGGCCGACCAACATCTGCCGGTTATTCTGGTCACGTCGGGCAGGCTGGGCAGCATCAACCACACGTTGCTCTCTATCGAGGCTCTGGAGAAGCGAGCGATTCCCCTCTACGGACTCGTATACAATACCTACCCCAAAGCCGACGAACTGATCGATGCCGACACCGAGGCGTACCTCCGGGACTATCTGGAGAAACACCACCCCGAGAGCCGGTTCTGGGTATTGCCGCAGATTGATCTGACCCGCTAAATTCGACAAAAAGGTAACGGGCTATACATTTTGCAGGACAAAAAGAGAGGATTTTTTAAGATTTCTTGTTACCTTTGAAAAAGATAAGAGCCGGTGCGGCACAGTCCAATCTGAAAACACAGTTTTCCTTTGCCTCTGCGCTCACCTTTCCTTATCTTTAACACACAATTTGTATCGTGCTAATTACCTTGAAAATCGACTTTATGCTCAGAAACCTATTCAAAACAATCTGTTGTGTGCTGCTCATTCTCCCCGCTATGGCACTGCAAGCTCAAAACGATTTTGTAAAAACAGCTATCGACGCGACGAAACGGCAATATGCCCCCGACTCGCGTACCGCCATCTTTGCCGTAGAAGGCGAACTGCTGAACGACTCGCTGTGTGTACTGAAAGGCCGCTGCAACAACCGGCAGGCTGTCGATGCCCTGCTGCACCGGCTCGACTCGGCAGGCATCACTTGTGTTGACGGCATCAAGATGCTGCCCGATAAGAATCTGGGGGCGCTCACCCGCGGACTTGTCACCGTGTGCTGTGCCAGCCTGAGAGGTGGCCCCCGGCATGCGGCCGAGATGATGACCCAGGCCATCATGGGCACTCCGCTGCTTGTTCTGGAGCGCGACAAGGCCTGGCTTCTGGTGCAGACTCCCGACCACTACATCAGTTGGGTACCGGCCAACTCGGTAACCCTGCAGGACGAAACCGGCTGGAAGGCCTGGCGAAAGTCTGACCGATATGTCTACACCGACTACCAGGGATTTGTATATGATGCACCCGACCGCAACGCCGGCATCGTGTCGGACATCGTGGCCGGTGCCATTCTGCAAGCCGACGGAAAAGCCCGCAAGGGATTCGTTCCCGTTCGCTTCCCCGACGGCCGCAAGGGTTTCCTGAAGAGCGACGAGTGCTGCGACCTGGCCCGGTGGGCTGCACGCCCCCTCGACATGGAGGTAGTGGTGCGTACGGCCCGGCAGATGATGGGCTCGACCTATCTCTGGGGCGGGACTTCGGTCAAAGGGGCCGACTGCTCGGGATTCGTCAAGACCGCCTACTTCTGCAGCGGCGTGATTCTCTCGCGCGACGCTTCGCAACAGGCGCTTACCGGCGACATCATTCCGACCGACCAATGGCAATCGTGCCAGACGGGCGACCTGCTCTTCTTCGGCGACGAGCGGGGCCGTGTAGACCATGTGGCTCTCTACCTGAACGACGGCGAATACATCCACTGCTCGGGACAGGTGAAGCTCAACAACCTCGACCCGGCGGCTCCCGATTACCGGGAATCGAATTTCGTGAGCATCAGCCGTATGAAAACCCAAATAGGAACACCCGGAATTACGGCCGTAAAGGCTCACCCGTGGTATTTCGACCAAAAATAATCGTGACGATGGACCGACGAAATTTTTTACTGAAAAGTGCCATGGGCACTCTGGGGTTGAGCTTGGCGCCTACCCTCTTCGGCGGTTGCGGCAGCTCCGCACCCCAAGCGACCGGAAGCGACCGGCTGAAACTTTCGTTCAAACCTTATGACTTGAAACTGAAGCACGCCTTCAACTTGGCCAAGAACTCGCGTACGCATACCCCCGACGTGCAGGTGCAACTGCGCTATGGCGACTACATCGGTTACGGCGAGGCCTCCATGCCGCCCTATCTGGGCGAGACGCAAGAGTCGGTATGCCGGTTTCTCGGACAGCTCGATCTGTCGCAATTTACCGACCCCTTCCGTATCGAAGAGATTCTCGACTATGTCGACTCGGTAGCCCCCGACAACCGGGCGGCCAAGGCCTCGGTCGATATTGCTCTGCACGACCTGCTGGGAAAAATCATGGGGCAACCCTGGTATAAAATCTGGGGACTCTCGCCCGAGAAGGCCCCGGCCACCTCGTTTACCATCGGCATCGACACCGAAGAGGTGGTGCGGCAGAAACTGAAAGAGGCTGCCCCCTACCGCATCCTCAAGATAAAGATGGGGCTCGACAACGACAAGGAGCTGGTGCGCATCATCCGCTCCGAGACCGACCGCCCCATCTGCGTCGATGCCAACCAGGGGTGGAGCTCCAAGGAGTATGCCCTCGAGATGGTCGAGTGGCTCAAGGAGCAGAACTGCCTGTTTGTGGAGCAGCCCATGCCCAAAGAGATGATCGACGAGCAGGCCTGGCTGCACGAGCGTGCCTCGCTGCCCCTCATTGCCGACGAGTTCCTGCAACGGCTGCCCGATGTGCGCCGGGCCTACGGCCTCTACGACGGCATCAATATCAAGCTGATGAAGAGCACGGGCATGCACGAAGCCTACCAGATGGCCATATTGGCCCGAGCCCTCGACATGAAGGTAATGGTGGGCTGCATGACCGAAACCTCGTGTGCCGTGTCGGCCGCCGCACAACTGTCGCCGATGGTCGACTGGGCCGACCTCGACGGGAACCTGCTCATATCGAACGACCTCTTCGACGGCATGAAGATTGTCGACGGCATGATTTCGCTCCCCGACCGTCCCGGCATCGGCGTCGTACCCCTCTAAGGGGCCACGAACCTATCGAGCTGCACCCTTCCCGATGCAGCTTTTTTCATGCTTTGCTCATTCTGTAAAAACGTATAATTCAAATTTTTTCCATGTCATTCTCCACACCCTCCGAAATCGTTGCCCAAGTCGAACGGGCATCACTCAGTAAAGTAACCCTCTCTACCCCTCGCACCCTCGTCGCCGCCATGCTGGCCGGCATCTACATTGCCATGGGCGGCCTGCTGTCGCTGCTCATCGGCTACGGCTTCCCCGAGTGGACAGCCGGCAATCCGGGACTGCAACGTCTCCTCTCGGGCTGCATGTTCCCCCTGGGCCTCATTCTGGTGGTATTGGCCGGGGCCGAACTCTTCACCGGCAACAATGCCGTATTGATTCCGGGATTGATGAACCGGAAATACGGCATCGCACCCGTGTTGCGCAACTGGGCGCTGGTCTATGTCGGCAATTTCGTCGGGGCCCTTTTCTTCGTCTATGTGATGATTTGGTGTGCAGGCATTGTCGATGCCGACCCGTGGAAGAGCGCCATCGTGCAGATAGCCCAGACCAAGACGAGCCTGCCGTGGGGCGTGGTATTCGTGAAGGGCATCGGGGCCAACTGGCTGGTATGTCTGGCTGTCTGGCTGGGATTCAGCTCCCACTCTACCGCCGGGAAGATGATGGGTCTCTGGTTCCCCGTGATGTGTTTCGTGGCCATCGGTTACGAGCACAGCATCGCCAACATGTTTTTCATTCCGCTGGGCATGTTGCAGGGGGCCTCGGTCACTTGGGGGCAATTCCTGCTCGACAATCTCGTACCGGCCACACTCGGCAATATCGTGGGTGGCGCCCTCTTCGTCGGGTGCGTCTATACCTACCTCTATCTCTCCCGCAAATAACCCGTTCACAAACCCACCATACCAATCGAGGGGCACCCCTGTTGCAGGAGTGCCCCTCGGCTATATCGGTGAGTTGCGGTCTCTCGACCCGCAGCTTATTTTTTGGTCATCTCGGCAATTACGGCCATCACACCGGCAGCAGCCTCTTCGGCCAGTTCGGGCGTGCGGGCCTCGGAGTAAACCCGGATAATCGGCTCGGTATTCGACTTGCGCAGGTGTACCCAGCTGTCGGGAAAGTCTATCTTCACACCATCGATGTCGGTGATGTCGTACTGGGCATATTTGCTCTTCACGGCAGCCAGCAGGGCATCCACGTCGATGTCGGGGGTAAGCTGTATCTTCTGTTTGGCAATGCTGTAAGCCGGATAGGTAGCTTTCAACTGGCTGACGGTTTTGCCCGATTTGGCCAGGTGCGAAAGGAACAGGGCGATACCTACCAACGCATCGCGACCGTAGTGGCTGGCGGGATAGATGACACCGCCGTTGCCCTCGCCGCCGATAACGGCTCCGGTCTGTTTCATCAGGGTAACCACATTCACTTCGCCCACGGCCGAGGCATTGTATTGCTGTCCGTACGAACGGGTCACGTCGCGGAGAGCTCTCGAAGAACTGAGGTTCGACACCGTATTGCCGGGTGTGTGTTTCAGCACATAGTCGGCCACGGCAACCAGCGTATACTCCTCGACAAACATGTCGCCATTTTCGCAAACAATAGCCAGACGGTCTACATCGGGGTCAACCACGAAACCCACATCGGCACGACCCTCTTTCATCACCCCGGCTATCTGGGTGAGGTTCTCGGGCAGCGGCTCGGGATTGTGGGGGAATTTGCCATCGGGCGTACAGTTCAGCTCGATGATATTCTTCACGCCCAGAGCCTTCAGCAAAGCGGGGATAACGATACCGCCCACCGAGTTGACGCAGTCGATAGCCACGGTGAAGTTGGCCTTGCGAATGGCTTCGACATCGACCAGGTCGAGAGCCAGCACGCTCTCGATATGTTTCTGGGTATAGGTATTGTTCACATACAGTTGGCCCAACTCGTCCACTTCGGCGAAGTCGAAGTCTTCGGCCTCGGCGATGCGCAGCACCTCCTGTCCCTCGGCAGCATTCAGGAACTCGCCCTTCTCGTTGAGCAGTTTCAAGGCATTCCACTGCTTGGGGTTATGGCTGGCCGTCAGGATAATACCGCCGCAAGCCTTCTCCATAGTAACCGCAATCTCGGTCGTAGGCGTGGTGGCCAACCCGATGTTTACCACATCGAAGCCCATACCCATGAGGGTACCGATTACGGTGTGTTTCACCATTTCGCCGGAGATACGGGCATCGCGTCCTACTACAATCTTATTGGTCTTTACCGGTGAATTTTTACGAATAAAGGTAGCATAAGCTGCCGTAAACTTGACGATATCGAGCGGATTGAGCCCTTCGCCGGCTTTTCCGCCAATCGTACCGCGTATTCCTGAAATAGATTTAATGAGAGACATATAACTTTATTATTTTGATTTGTTGTACTGTATGTAGTAGAGATAAGGCATCACGGTCGAGGTCTCGGCTGTGAATCCGGCCTTGGCCCGGATGAGCAGGTTGACCCGGCACTCATTCCCCAGGAAGTACATGGGGTACTGTATGCCCGTACCGTATTGAGTGGTCGACGACAAAGTCGTCTCGCCGAAACGAATCGTAATGTAGTCGGAGGGGTTGGTATTCCCTACCGGGTCGGGATTACTGCCGGCCACCAGAGCCTTCAGGTCGTAACGCAGGAAACGCAGGTTCACATCGTTACCCTTCTCGAAACGGTCGTTCATATCGCCCGGCTCGAGTACCTGCATGTAGACGTTGCCGTCGGTATCGAGTTTATAGTAAGGCACGGCCAGCGTGTCGTTGTTGGGGACATCCTGCAAGGAGATGAACACCGAGTCGGCCGGTATTTCATTGATCACTATCTTGTCGGCCAGAAACGCTTTCACGGCCTTGTCTTCTTCTTTCAACAAATCGGCATACGACTTGCCATCTTTACACGACGACAAAAGGGTTACGCCTGCAAACAAAACAATCAGAACTTGAGCTAACTTATTCATAATTTATCAATCGATTTTATTCTTTATCTTTTGCCATATACTTGTCGTAGAGGGGCAAGATGCTGCGCAACAGAGCCTGCGCCTCTTCCATCGTGCCGTGAAACTCCCCGCCGGCCGCATTCAGGTGACCGCCACCGTTGAAGTGCTCGGCCGCTACCTTGTTGACCGGGAAAAATCCCTTGGAGCGCATCGATACCTTGATATACTCCTTGTCTTCCCGCAGGAAGGTCGAGAAGCGGATACCCTCGATGCCCAGCGGCACATTGACCAGCCCTTCGCTGTCGCCCTTGTGGTAGTCGTATTTCTTCAGCTCCTCGCGAGTGAGCGAAATCAGCGCCGCCTTGTATTCGGGGAATATCTCCATCTTCTCGCTCACGGCGTACCCGTTCAACCGCACCTTGTCTACCGTATTGGTATTGAACACCAGGGCATAGATCCGGTCCTTGTTGATGCCCAGCTTCACCAGTTCGGCAATGATGTAGTAGATGTCGGGGGTATTGGAGTTGTAGGTAAAGTTGCCTGTATCGGTCATCATGCCCGTATAGATGGCTTCGGCCGAGTAGAGATTCATGCGGTCGAACATGCCCATGCGGCAGATGAGGCGGAATATCAGTTCGCTGGTCGAGGCCACCTCGGGATGCGAGATAATGATGTCGCAAAACTCTTCGGGGTTGAGATGGTGGTCGATGAGCACCTTTTTGGCTTCGGAGAGCGATACCGACTTTTGCAATCGGTCGATGCGGTTGAGAGCATTGAAGTCGAGACAGAAAATGAGCTCGGCCTCGGTCATCAGCTTCTCGGCAAACTCGGGATAGCGCGTATAGACGACAATCTCTTTCGACCCTTTCAGGAAGAGCAGATTCCGAGGCAACAAATCGGGAACGACTACATTCACCTCCTTGCCCAGCCCGTCGAGAAAATGGTACAACCCCAACGAAGCCCCTATGGCATCGCCATCGGGAGAAACGTGGCAAGTAATGACGATCTTTTCTTTCTTCTCTATCAGTTTGCGTACCTGCTGTATTTTTTCTTCCGCAATTATTTTGTTAATCATCTATCGTTTTTAACGGGTTCTTACTTTGTTTGTTTTGCACAAAGATAGCGCAAACGCCGACAACACCCAATAAAAATCGAGCTATTCTGCCGGGTTCCGCTACATTTTTTCACTCAAGGCAAAGGTAAAAATTATTATCCACATATCGAATACTATTTTTGTTCATCTACATATTTTATCTATTATTACCCAAATCATATCGTTCAATCGGTTTTTCATTTGACAGATAAAAATTATCTTTGCCCCACTAAAACAGAGTTGTTATGAAAAAAAGTTTGCTCCTATCGATTGTGAGCCTGTTCCTCTGCATAGGCATTCAGGCGCAAATACTGGAACCCGTCAAATGGAAAGTCTCCCTGCAAGGCGAAGGCCAAGAGAAAGAAATCGTTTTTCACGCCTTTATCGAGGATGGATGGCACCTTTATGCCACCGATATTCCCCAGGGCGGACCTATCCCCACTTCGGTTTCGTTCGACGAACTGTCGCAAGTATCGCTGAAGGGCGAGATAACACCGGCTCAACGTCCGCACGAAGAGTACAGCCCGCTGTTCGACATGAAGTTGGGATGGTACGACTCCAAAATCGATTTCAAACAGGCCGTTACCATCGACGACCCCGATAACTTCAAAATCACCGGCTATATCACCTACCAGGCTTGTAACGACGTGACTTGCCTGCCACCCACCAAATACGAATTTTCGTTCGGCGAAAGCCAGACCGAAGCCGCTCCGGCCCCGGTAATGACGCCTGTCGCCTTCAACACCAAGACTTCGTCGAACCTGCCCGACCAGCCGGGCTGGCAACCGGTCGTAGAGAAAGTTCAGTCCATGAGCACCGAGGGGCTGCAGCATACCGACTCCCTCTGGTTCATCTTCCTGTCGGGTTTCGTGGGCGGTCTGCTGGCTTTGCTCACGCCGTGTGTATGGCCCATGATTCCGCTTACGGTTAGCTTCTTCCTCAAAAAGCAGCAAAGCCGTCGCAAGGCCATCGGCGAAGCCATTCTCTACGGGCTCTCCATCATTGTCATCTACGTGGGTGCAGGGTTACTCATCACCCTGCTGTTCGGAGCCAGCGCCTTGAACGACCTGGCCACCAACGCCATCTTCAACATACTCTTCTTTGCCCTGCTGGTACTCTTTGCCGTCTCCTTCTTCGGAGCCTTCGAGATTACCCTGCCGGCATCGTGGAGCAACAAACTCGACCGCAAGGCCGACACCGCTACCGGCATCATCGCCATCTTCTTCATGGCCTTTACGCTGGTTCTGGTATCCTTCTCCTGCACGGGTCCCATCATCGGCACGCTGTTGGTCGAGGCCGCCTCGTGGGGAGGCAAGCTGGCCCCGGCCGTGGGTATGGGTGGTTTTGCCATTGCTCTGGCTATACCGTTTGCCCTCTTCGCCATGTTCCCCTCGCTGATGAAACAGATGCCCAAATCGGGCGGCTGGCTGAACATGGTCAAAGTGGTGCTGGGTTTCCTGGAGCTGGCCCTGTCGCTCAAATTCCTCTCGGTGGCCGACCTGGCCTATGGCTGGCACATCCTCGACCGTGAAACCTTCCTGGTACTCTGGATTGTCATCTTCGCCCTGCTGGGATTCTATCTGTTGGGCAAAATCAGTTTCTCGCACGACTCACCGGTAAAATACGTGTCGGTACCCCGGTTGTTCCTGGCCATCGTATCGCTGTCGTTCTCCATCTACATGATTCCCGGCCTGTGGGGTGCTCCGCTGAAAGCCATCAGCGCATTCGCTCCTCCCTTGTATACCCAGGACTTCAACCTCTACGAGCAGGAGGTGCACGCCGCCTTCAACGATTACAACGAGGGTTTGGCCTATGCCCGCAAAGAGAAGAAACCGATCCTGATTGACTTCTCGGGCTATGGTTGCGTCAACTGCCGCAAGATGGAGGCTTCGGTCTGGACCGACCCGAAAGTAAAAGAGATTCTCGAAAAACAATATGTACTCATCACCCTCATGGTCGACGATAAGGAAAAACTGAGCAAGCCCATCACCGTAACCGAAAACGGCAAGCAGGTGAAGCTGACCACCGTGGGCGAAAAATGGAGCTTCCTGCAACGCTACAAGTTCGGGGCCAATGCCCAACCCTACTACGTGATTATCGACGACAAGGGCGAACCGCTGGCTGCTCCTTACGGATATGACGAAAGCGTGCCTCGCTTCGTCAAATTCCTGCAAAGCGGATTGAAAGCATCCAATAAATAAAAAACGATTATGTCACACACCAGAGAAGAAAAGACAGAAGCATTCGGTCGCCTTATCGACATACTCGACATTTTACGCGAGAAATGCCCCTGGGACCACAAGCAGACCAACGAGAGCCTGCGACCCAACACCATAGAAGAGACCTACGAGTTGTGCGATGCACTCATTCGCCACGACAACGAGGCCACCAAAAAAGAGCTGGGCGACGTGTTGTTACACATTGCATTCTATGCCAAAATCGGCGAAGAGAACGGCACATTCGACATAGCCGACGTGTGCAACGCCCTTTGCGACAAACTCATCTACCGCCACCCGCACGTGTTCGGGACTACCCACGTCGAGGGTTCGAACGAGGTAGAACAGAACTGGGAACAGTTGAAGCTGAAAGAGAAAGGCGGCAACAAAACGGTGCTCGAAGGGGTGCCTTCGGCTCTGCCGGCTTTGATCAAGGCCTACCGCATACAAGACAAGGTCCGCAACGTAGGGTTCGACTGGGAAGAGCGGTCGCAGGTCTGGGACAAGGTACACGAGGAGTTCGACGAGTTGAAAGAGGAAATCGACCACATGAATCCCGAGAATATGGAGAGTGAGTTCGGCGACCTCTTCTTCAGCCTGATTAACGCGGCCCGGCTCTACGGCATCAACCCCGAGAATGCCCTGGAGCACACCAACCAGAAATTTATCCGCCGGTTCAACTACCTCGAGCACGAAACGCTGCAAAAGGGACGAAACCTCAAGGATATGACACTTGCCGAGATGGATGCCATCTGGGACGAAGCCAAACGGAAAGGACTCTGATCGACCCGACGGGTGAACCTATAAAGGCTCTCGTTTGTTTATTCGATGCACACTTGTACGAATAAACGATGAGAGCTTTTTTATTACTCCTCCTTTCTCTGGGCCCGGCATGGCTCCAGGCCGCCGAACGCACTCTGATTGCCCCGGCGTGGACAGCCCGCAATACGCCGGCAATTACCGTCGACAGCATTTTGCTGCGCGACACGTTGAGCCGGCTCTACATCACCCTGAAACAGCCCCCTCACACCACGCTTACCCTATACGACGACTGGGTGATACAGGACAGTCTGGGCAGCTTTACGGCTCGGGTAAAGGATATGGACGGGGCCGATTTCAACCGCATATTCCAGTTCGACGACGACAGTATCGTCTCTGTCGAGATGGATTTTCCGCCCCTGCCGGCTTCGTGGAACGAGTTCGACCTGATTGGCAACAAACCTTCGGGCGAGATACGGGTCATCGGAATCTCACTCAATCGGCAGCAACCGCCCGTCGCCCTGCCGTCGCGACCGGCCACACGCCCCAGCCCACCGCTGCCGGTCATCACCCTCGAACCCGATACCGCCTGGCTGCAAGGTCGCTTCATAGGCTACCACCGGCGGCTGAATCTGCCCGACGGGAAGATTGTACTGACCGACCTGCTCACCCGGCAGCAGACCACTGTCGAGGTGTCTGTTGCCGACGATGGCACCTTCGCCGTACAACTGCCCCTCTGCCACCCCGTGCAGCAACGGTTGATTTTGGGCGACCGATACATCCCCTTCTATATCGAGCCGGACGACACGCTTTCCCTGCAAATTCCGCTCGATGAGTTGCTGGTACCCTATCGGAATATCCGTGAAATAGAACAAAACTGCACACACCTGACCTATCAGGGACGAAATGCGCAAGCCAACTACGAGTTGCGGCAGATACGCCTGCAAGAGGCCGAGGCAAACGACGGTTGGATGCAGGCAATACGCACGCTACCGCCATTGCTCTACTACCAGGCTGAAGAGGATAAACTTAAAGTAAAACTTGAACGATTGCATAGCGACTGGCAGACACAAAAGCTCGCGAGTAAGGCCTACCCCCTCTCCATTCTCAACAGTTACTATCTATTTCTTTCACATCTAATTGTATATAATGTAATTAAAAAATCAGAAGCAGGATGCGAATATTTAAAATACAGAAATATAGATATCCCATTCGCTACAATTTACCCTCTGAATGAGCCCCTTTCGGTGGCTGTGGAGTACTATCTTCCTTTCATCACTCTGCTGGAGGAACAGGCCAACAGCACCACACCTCCCGACTGGACGAGCGCCGAATTTATCGAAGCCCTCAATGCCCGGAACGTCGACCTGTCGCCCGAGGAAAAGGAGGCGTTACGGCTCGCTTTGGATGGAAATACCGCTATCGCTCCACAGACCCAAGAGATAATACAGCAACTAAACGAAAGGTGCGAAAAGGAACAAATATCGATGCGGGAAGAGAAGCTGAGGCAATGGAGCGAAGAGAGCTACCGAAACCGATTCGGTTCGCCGGACGACTTCACCCGGCAGCTGCTCGATGCCCGCCGGATCGTCAGGCTCTGGCAATCGCTACATCGGGCACTGACTATTCGGGAACAGTCGGAATTTACCACCACAATCATCGACCCGCCGTTGAGGCTGGCCGTCAAGCGCATCACCTCGCGACCCGACCGATAAAGGGAGGCGTGGAAAAGTCGAGGCCGAATGAAAATAAAAACGTACCTTTGCACTCGTAAAACCTCAAAAAAACGAGACCCATTATGAAAGTGTGCGTTGCCGAAAAGCCCAGTGTGGCCAAAGAGATAGCCGATATTGTAGGCGCCAAAAGCCGACACGACGGCTACTTCGAAGGCAACGGCTACCAGGTGACCTGGACCTACGGACACCTCTGCACCCTGAAAGAGCCCCACGAATATACCGACCAGTGGAAGCAGTGGACCCTGCGGTCGCTCCCCATGATACCGGCCCGTTTCGGCATCAAGCTGATACCCGACCGGGGCATCGAGAAACAGTTCGGCATCATCGAGTCGCTCATGTCGAAAGCCGAGGCCGTGATAAACTGCGGCGATGCCGGCCAGGAGGGAGAGCTCATTCAACGGTGGGTCATGCAGAAAGCGGCCTGCAAATGTCCCGTATACCGGCTCTGGATTTCGTCGTTGACCGAAGAGTCCATCCGGGAGGGATTTCAGAATCTCAAACCGCAAGCCGAGTTCGACTCGCTCTACTTTGCCGGCTTGTCACGAGCCATCGGCGACTGGCTGCTGGGGATGAACGCCACCCGGCTCTACACCCTCAAATATGGCCAGAACCGGCAGGTGCTCTCCATCGGACGGGTACAGACCCCCACCCTGGCCCTGATTGTCAACCGGCAACTCGAGATAGAGCATTTCGTCCCCCAGCCTTACTGGGAGTTGAAAACCATCTACCGCGACACCACCTTCTCGGTGACCAAGGGGCGGTTCCAGACCGAGGAGGAGGGACAGGATTTCCTGCAGAAAATCGAGGGCTTCCCCTTTACCGTGACCGACGTCACCACCAAACAGGGGAAAGAGGCCCCGCCCCGGCTCTTCGACCTGACCAGCCTGCAGGTCGAGTGCAACAAGAAATTCTCCTATTCGGCCGAGAATACCCTGAAAATTATCCAGTCGCTCTACGAGAAGAAGGTAACCACCTACCCGCGTGTCGACACCACCTTTCTAAGCGACGACATCTACCCCAAAGTACCGGGCATACTGGCGGCACTGGTCGACTACCAACCGTTGACGGCTCCCTTCCAGACCGGGAAGATACCCAAGAGCAAGAAGGTGTTCGACAACTCCAAGGTGACCGACCACCACGCCATCATTCCCACCAATGTAAAGGCCGTGAACCTCACGGCCGAGGAGCGCAAGGTCTACGACCTGGTGGCCCGACGCTTCATTGCGGCATTCTACCCCGATTGTCTCATTGCCAATACCACCGTGTTGGGCGAAGTCAATCAGATCGAATTCAAGGCAACCGGCAAACAGATTCTTTCGCCGGGCTGGCGTGCCGTATTCGGAAAAGAAGAGGAGAACGGCGACGAGAACGAAAGCACCCTGCCCGCCTTTACCAACGGCGAAACAGGACCGCACACCCCCTCGCTGGCCGAGAAGTGGACACAGCCTCCCAAACCCTATACCGAGGCTACCCTGTTGCGGGCCATGGAGACCGCCGGAAAGCTGGTCGAGGACGAGGAGCTGCGCGATGCCCTCAAGGAGAACGGCATCGGACGCCCTTCGACCCGAGCCGCCATCATCGAGACACTGTTCAAACGTCACTATATCCGCAAGGAGCGGAAGAACCTCATTGCCACACAAACGGGGATAGAGCTTATCGGGACTATCCGCGACGAGCTGCTCAAGTCGGCCGAACTGACAGGTATCTGGGAAAACAAGCTGCGGAAAATCGAACGCAACGAATACCGGGCTGCCGACTTTCTGGAGGAGCTGAAAAAGATGGTCGGCGAAATCGTGCTGCATGTGCTCAGCGACAATTCGGGACGCATCACGGCAGCCACACCTCCGGCCGAAGAACCGAAGAAAGAGCCCAGAAAAAAAGCGGCCGCACCGGCCAAACCCCGCAAGAAGAAAGCGACAAAAGGCGACGAGACACAAGCCCCGGCCCCGACCGACAAGCAGCCCCTGACATGTCCGCTATGCCACAAGGGCGAAGTGATACAGGGCAAGGCGGCTTACGGTTGCAGCCGATGGCGCGAGGGTTGCGGCTTCAGACTGCCTTTCGGTGAGAACGGCCAACCGCTCGACGAAGCTATCTTGCGGCAACGGATTCAAGATTACAAAGCTACCCCCAATACAGAGAATCATGAGTAACGAAGAGTGGTTTCCCCTGATCGACGAGCAGGGAAAAGTCATCGGGAAGGCAACCCGACGGGAGTGTCACAACGGTTCCAAGCTGCTGCACCCGGTGGTGCATCTGCACATACTCAATCCCGACGGCGAGCTGTACCTGCAAAAGCGCTCGATGAGCAAGGACATACAACCCGGCAAATGGGATACGGCCGTGGGCGGACACGTGGACTATGGCGAATCGATCGAGGAGGCATTGGCCCGCGAGGTACGCGAAGAGCTGGGTATCACCCGCTTTACGCCCCATCCGCTCATTACCTATATCTTCGAGTCGGCTCGTGAGCGCGAGATGGTGAACGCCTACTGCACCTGCTACGACGGGCCTATCACCATCGACCCCGTCGAGATAGACGACGGTCGCTACTGGCCGCTCGACGAGATACACCGCACCCTCGGTCAAGGTATCTTCACCCCCAACTTCGAGCAGGAGTTCCGGCGCATCGAACCGCAACTGCTCCAGTTCCTCGGCGAAATCCGGAGACGATAAACTCCGCGCTTAATCAATCATATCGCCCACCTGAGCCGAAACAAAGCCAATCAGGTCGGCCGGAGCGATTTTAATCTGCAGGCCGCGCTGTCCGGCACTGATGTAGATATAGTCGTGCGAAAGGCAGCTCTCCTGAATATAGACGGGGAAATTCTTCTTCATGCCGATAGGCGAACAGCCGCCCCGGATATAGCCCGTAGTAGGCAACAGCTCTTTCATGGCTATCATCTCGGCGCTCTTGTTGCCCGACATCTTGGCCGCCTTTTTCAGATCGACCTCCTTGTCGCCCGGAATCACACAGACGAATATGCCATGTTTGTCGCCCCGCAATACCAGGGTCTTGAACACCTGGGCAATATCCTCGCCCAACTGCTCGGCTACGTGCGTGGCCGCCAGATTATTCTCGTCAACCTCATACGGTACCAGTTCGTAAGCAATCTTTCCCCGGTCGAGCAGCCGGGCCGCATTGGTCTTGTTTATCTTCATAAGTCATATCCTCCTAACGGGTGGCAAAGGTAACTATTTTATTCCTCGGGTTGAACCGCACAAACCTTTAATAAAAAATAAACCCCGGGAGTTTCTGAGGCTCCCGGGGTTGTATCTCGATTCTGCGGGGAGAAGCACCTCCCCTCTTTCAGATTCAGGTTCAGTCGTTCATCGACAGCAGCAGCTCTTCGTTCGACGAGGTGCGCTCCATGCGGTCACGCATGAACTCCATGGCCTCGATCGAATTCATATCGGAGAGGTAACGACGCAAAATCCACATGCGGTTGAGGGTATCCTTGGGCAACAGCAGGTCGTCGCGACGCGTACTCGATGCCGTAATATCGACAGCCGGGAAGATACGTTTGTTCGAGAGTTTCCGGTCGAGTTGCAACTCCATGTTGCCGGTACCCTTGAACTCTTCGAAAATCACCTCGTCCATCTTCGAGCCTGTCTCGGTCAGAGCCGTGGCAATGATGGTGAGGCTACCGCCGTTCTCGATGTTACGGGCGGCACCGAAGAAGCGTTTGGGCTTGTGCAGGGCGTTGGCATCGACACCACCCGAGAGCACCTTGCCCGATGCCGGCGATACCGTGTTGTAGGCTCGTGCCAGACGGGTGATGGAGTCGAGCAATATCACTACGTCGTGACCGCACTCGACCATACGTTTGGCCTTCTCCAGCACAATGCTGGCCACCTTCACGTGACGCTCGGCCGGCTCGTCGAAGGTCGACGAAATAACCTCGGCCTTTACGCTGCGGGCCATGTCGGTTACCTCCTCGGGACGTTCGTCGATCAGGAGGATAATCATGTACACCTCGGGGTGATTCTCCGAGATGGCATTGGCTATATCTTTCAGCAATACGGTCTTACCGGTTTTCGGGGGAGCCACAATCAAACCGCGCTGTCCTTTACCGATGGGCGAGAACATATCGACTACCCGTGTCGACAGGTTGCAATATTTGCCACTGGTCAAGTCGAATTTCTCGTCGGGGAAAAGCGGCGTCAAATGGTCGAACGGAACCCGGTCGCGCACATATTCGGGGGTGCGGCCGTTGATTTTCTCGACCTTTACCAGCGGGAAATATTTTTCTCCCTCCTTGGGCGGACGGATAGGGCCCTCGACCACGTCGCCCGTCTTCAGACCGAAGAGTTTGATTTGAGACTGCGATACATACACGTCGTCGGGCGACGTGAGGTAGTTGTAGTCCGACGAACGCAGGAAACCATAGCCGTCGGGCATCATCTCGAGTACACCTACGCCGGTGAGGATACCGTCGAAATCGTAGGCCTTCTCTACCGGTTTCGGCTCGGGAGCCGGTTGCTGAGGCTGGTTCTGACCGTTGTTATTTTGATTGTTGGCGTTGTTTCGGTTTTGCGGGACAAAGGTACGCTGTCCGCGGGGGACGAAGCGTTGCTTTTCGCTATGCGGGAAGAAGGTTTGCAGGGTCGAAGGTTGCAACGGCGGTAATTGTTGTTGCTGATGAGGTTGTGCCGGTTGCTGAGACTGTGGTGCCGATTGCTGCGGTTGCTGAGGCTGGGCCGGCTGTTGCGGTTGGTTTTCGACGGGCTTGCTCTCGGCAGCGGGCTGCGGTGCCGGTTGCGGCGTCAAGGGGAGCGAAGGTTGTTGCGGTTGAGCTTCGTTGGCCTGCTCGGTTACCGGAATGGCTTTCTTCTGAATCCGCTTGCGCTGCTTGGGTTGCCCGCCCATCGGCTGATTGGGTTGAGCCTGCGGCTCGGCTGATTCCGTATCCGGTTTCGGTTCCGAGGGGGTAGCGGTGCTCTCTTTCAAATTCTCGAACAGCTCGGCTACCGGTTCCTTCAACGCCGGGTGCGAGGCCAGGCCCGTCTCTTCGATGAGGGTCGAGAGCTCTTTCCTCTCGGGAGTCTCGGCCGTTTCGGCTACCTTGTTTTCTGCGCCGTTCTCCTTGGGGTCGTTTTTCTTTTTCCGGCCCCTCTTTTTCGGTTCATTCGCATCGTCCGATTCAGACGCAGCAGCGACTGCCGCCCCTGCTTCGGGTTTATTTTCTACCCCCTTCGAATTGTCGGAGGTCGCTTTCTCTTTATTCTTTTTAGGTTTAGGCCCTCTTTTCTTAGGAGCAGACGTATTGGCTGCAGCTTTGCTGGCCATGTCGATAGCCTGCTGGTCCAAGATTTTATAGACAAGATCTTCCTTTTCGGTGCTGTCAATCTTCTCGATTCCCATCTCGGCGGCTATCGCTTTTAACTGGTCAAGAGTTTTAGCGCTTAATTCTAAAATATTATACATGTAGATATAAATATGATTTACACTTTTTTATTTATCGAGGCTCCTGTATGTCTGATACATACCGGTCGAAAAAACAAATATAACTATTGGATTTTTGTTGAAATACGCTGCGTACAGAATTTCACTACGCAATTCAGTGAACAAATATACGGCTGATTTACCAAACAAAACAAAGATTGTAAAATTAAGTTTGTATTTTAACTATTTTTTATAATTAAATTCGATGACTCTTTCGGTTTCGGGGGTTACTCGAAATCCATCGGCCGCACGCTCACCCAAAATCCACAGAATCGTATTGCCCGAACACAACAGCAACGCATGGGATTTGTCGACCAACGAATACTTGCAATCGCCGAAGTAGTCGCTCAACTTGCGGCTCCCCTTCATCCCGAAAGGCCGGAAACGGTCGCCGATGCGCCATCGACGGACAATCAGCGGAAACTCGAGTTTATCCAAATCGAAGCAGGCATGGGCCTTGTCGCGCGATAATTCATAGCCCCGCCCTTCGACACACCGATACGACAAACGGCCGTCGAGCAGGGTCTCGGCTTCGCGAGGCGACAGAATCGTTGCCACGACATCCTCCTGCGATTCGTCGCCCTCCTGCCGTACCCATATCAAATCTTCCCTGTCTTTGACTATACGATGCCCGGGAGCCAGAAATACCCGACCCGATTCCCCGCTGCATGCAGCCAGTATTTCGTCGATCTGGTCGGGCACAAAGCCACAGGGCGAAAGCAATTCGAAGAGGAAAGCCCGCGGCGAAGGGAGCGCCATCAGCCGCCCGATAGAGATGCGAGTCTCGTCTGCCCCACTCGTCAGCACCTCGCGTTGTTGGCGCTCGATGGCATCGCGATAGACCCGCTCCACTTCGCGCAAATTCTGCATGGTGGTGTAGATGGAACGGTCGGCCGACGGGTTGATGGTACGCAGCAACGGCAGCACCTCGAGCCTGATTTTATTTCGGACAAAAACAGTTTCGAGGTTGGTGTGGTCGACCACATGCGACAAATGCTGTTCCTCGAGATAAGCCTCTATCTCCTGCCTCGAGACCGGCAGGAAGGGACGCACCACAAAACCGTTGCGGGGGCGCATCGAGGTGAGGCCGGCAATGCCCGTGCCCCGCACCAGATTCAGCAACAGGGTCTCCACACTGTCGTCGCGGTGATGCGCTACGGCTATCGCCTGGGCTCCGTACTCCTTGCGCTTCGTCTCGAACCAGTCGTAGCGCAGTTGGCGACAAGCCATCTCGATAGAGAGGCTGTGTTCGCGGGCATAGTGTTGCGTATCGAACGATATTTCATCGAAAGGCACCCCGAACGCCCGAGCCGTCTCGCAGGTAAAATTGCGGTCTCGCAGAGATTCGTCACCCCGCAAATTGAAATTGCAATGACAGGCGATACACGAATAGCCCAACCGCGTAAGCACATGCAGCAGCGCCACCGAATCGGCACCGCCGCTTATCCCCACCACAACAGGGGCCGACTTGTCCAACAAGCGGTTATCGACAATAAACTTCTCGATCTGCTGCAAAAACGGAGGTACAGGCATGGGAACTCTTCTTGAAATATCGAGACAAAAGTAATAATAAAGAAAGATTTTCTTCCGTAGCCAATCTCTTTTTTACAGCTTGACAAAAATATTTCGGTCAAATCCACCCGGTGAGCCACCTTTTATTATTAAATTTGCATTTTGAATCTAAGAAGTTACAGGTATGATTGAAAAAATCCAACGTATCAGAGAAGAAATCGAAGCATTAAAGGTTTCCAAATCAGAAGATTTAGAGGCTATTCGTATAAAATACCTCAGTAAAAAAGGTGAAATCTCCCAACTGTTCAACGACTTCAGAAGCGTGGCCGCCGAGCAAAAGCGCGAGGTGGGCAAACAGTTGAACGAGTTGAAAGAGCGGGCTATCGAAAGACTCAACGAACTGAAAAGCGAATTCGAAGAGACGCACAGCGACGAGCAGAACATCGACCTCACCCGCACGGCCTACCCCATCCCGATGGGAACAAGACACCCGCTTTCGCTGGTTAAAAACGAAATTTGCGACATCTTCGCCCGGTTGGGTTTCTCGATTGCCGAAGGTCCCGAAATCGAGGACGACTGGCACGTGTTCTCGGCCCTGAACTTTGCCGAAGACCATCCCGCCCGCGACATGCAGGACACCTTCTTCATCCAACGCTCGCCCGACATCCTGCTGCGTACCCACACCTCGTCGGTACAAACCCGCACGATGGAGCACGCACAACCCCCTATCCGCATCATCTGCCCGGGGCGCGTGTATCGTAACGAGGCCATCTCGTATCGGGCTCACTGCTTCTTCCACCAGGTAGAGGCTCTATACATCGACAAGAACGTATCGTTTGCCGACCTGAAACAGGCACTGCTCTACTTTGCCAAAGAGATGTTCGGCAGCGAGACTCAAATACGGTTGCGTCCCTCCTACTTCCCCTTCACCGAGCCTTCGGCCGAGATGGACATCTCGTGCAACATCTGCGGGGGTAAAGGGTGTGCCTTCTGCAAGCACACCGGCTGGGTAGAGATTCTGGGCTGCGGCATGGTCGACCCCAACGTACTCGACGCCTGCGGCATCGACAGCAAGGTATACAGCGGTTATGCTCTGGGTATGGGTATCGAGCGAATCACCAACCTCAAATACAAGGTGAAAGACCTGCGCATGTTCTCGGAGAACGACGTACGGTTCCTCGAAGAGTTCAAGTCGGCTCACTAAACACATCCTGTCGGTAACGCTATGACTACCAAGGAACGATACGCAGGGGTAATCCGGTGGTTTCAGGAAAACCGCCCGGTAGCCGAGACCGAGTTGCACTACCACGACCCGTTCCAGTTGCTCGTGGCCGTAATCCTTTCGGCCCAATGCACCGACAAGCGGGTGAACATGGTCACCCCGGCCCTTTTCGAGGCATACCCCACCCCGCAGGCCATGGCCCTGGCTACCCCCGACGAGGTGTTCGCCTACATCAAGAGCGTGTCGTACCCCAACAACAAGTCGAAGCATCTGGTGGGTATGGCCCGCACGCTTGTCGAAGAGTTCAACGGCGTAGTCCCCTCGGAGGTCGACGAGCTGCAAAAGCTGCCCGGCGTAGGTCGCAAGACAGCCAACGTCGTAGCTTCGGTGGTTTTCCACAAAGAGGCCATGGCCGTCGACACCCACGTATTCCGCGTATCGAACCGTATCGGGCTCACCAACAACTCCAAGACTCCGCTCGAGACCGAGAAAACCCTGGTCAAAAACATACCGGGCCACCTGCTGCCCATCGCCCACCACTGGCTCATCCTGCACGGCCGCTACGTCTGCATGGCCCGCAAGCCCAACTGCCTGGAGTGCGGCATACGCGAGTATTGCAAGTTCTACACCCGCGCCGGGAAGAAGAAGGAGGAGTAAGGATAGCTGTCAAAAGCAATATACATATAACGAAAAAGCCGGGGCACACACCCCGGCTTTTCTGTTATACTCAAGTTCCACAGCTTATTTCTGAACCGGGATATAGCATTCGAGCAGTTTGGCAGGCGACTCGGCCTCGATGGTCACACTCTCGAGAGCGGCGGGGACCAACGAGGTTTGGCCCTGATGCAGCGTGATGGTGTAACCGTTATTGTCGGTCAGGCGCACTTTGCCGCCCATACACATGTAGATGACGAACGAATCGTGTGCGGCTACGGGGCGTTTCACGCTCTTGTCCACCTCGATAAGATTGGTCTCGAAGAAGGGGCACTCAACCAGCGTGACGGCGTCGTTGTCGCGAGCTTCGTAGCGGGTGCGCAGGTTGTCGTACATCTTGAAGTCGACAGCGGCAATCGACTGCTCTACGTGCAGCTCGCGCGGGTTGCCCTGGGCATCGCGACGGTCGTAATCGTAGATGCGGTAGGTAATGTCGGAGCTCTGTTGGATCTCGGCAATCAGGATACCCTTGCAGATGGCGTGGATACGGCCGGCCGGCAAGAAGAAGACATCGCCGCTCTTTACCTGGTGGAACTGCAGCACGTCGGTGATGGTGTTGTTTTTGATACGCTCTACATACTCCTCGGGAGTAATCTGTTGCGAGAAGCCCGAATAGAGACCGGCTCCCGGTTTGGCATCGATGACATACCACATTTCGGTTTTACCGAACGAATTGTGACGGGCCATGGCCACCTCGTCGTTGGGGTGTACCTGAATCGAAAGGTTGTCGTGGGCATCGATAAACTTGATGAGCAACGGGAATTTCTCGCCGTAGCGTTCGGCCACATGCTTGCCCAGCAGAGCGGCACCGTCGCGTTTAATGAGTTCGGTCAGGTTCTTGCCCTTGTCGGCACCTTCGCTTACAACCGACACACGGTCGCCTACCTGGGAAATCTCCCAACTCTCACCCACCCCGGGATGAATCTCGGGCAACTGTTTGAATCGGCTAATCTCTTCTCCTCCCCAAATGATCGGACGGAGGATGTCTTCAAATTTCAAAGGATACATAGCTTCTTTATTTTTTATGTGAATACAGTTTTATCTCATACTTTCCCGGCTCGACCGTCGGGCAACGCCACACGGCCGGAGCGCTCTCGTTGCCATAGCGGTCGCGAGCCGCCTCCATAACACACACCATAGCAAG
>CABRIW010000009.1:0-109604 GCA_902471075.1 uncultured Barnesiella sp.
GGGTGCGGTTGTCGGCCTCGATGCCCACCACGCCCAGGTTCAGCTCGGTCTGCAACCGGCGGCGGTAGAACTCGAGCAGGTCGTATTTGAGCTGGAAGAGGCGCAGCTGATTGTCGGTGCGCACCGTCGAGTCGGCAAAGGAGTGCCGGCGGTCGAAACAGGCCTGGGCCTCGTTGCGTACCGTGCTGGTGTTTCCGTCGCGGTTTTTGGTCTTCTCGATGCGCAGGAAGGCGGTGAAAGCCGCGGGTACGCTTTTGAGACTGAGCGTATCCTGAAAGTCGTCCCAGGTCAGCTTGCCCTCGTTCCAGAACTTATAGTCGGCAAATTCTTCGGCCCGGGTGTATGCCGGGAGCAAGAGCGCTATCAAAAGGAGAATCAAAAACCGTTTCATAGGAGTAGAATTTATTGATTAAAGAGATTCGAGTATGCGTTTCAAAACGACCTCGGCCGAGATTTCGCGGTTGGCCGCTTCGGGGATAACCAGCGACTGCGGGCTCTCGATGACGTCGTCGGTCACGATCATGTTGCGCCGCACCGGCAGGCAGTGCATGAAGTAGGCATGGTTCGTGAGGGCCATCTTTTCGCTGTCGACCGTCCAACTGCGGTCGGTGCTCAGCACCTCGCCGTAGTGCGGGTCGGCATAGGCCGCCCAGTTTTTGGCGTAGATGAAGTCGGCACCTTCGAAGGCTTTGCGCTGGTCATACTCCACGCGGGCCTTCCCCACGAAGCGCGGGTCGAGTTCATACCCCTTGGGGTGGGTGATGACAAACTCGTAGTCGGTCTCGTTCATCCACTCGGCAAACGAGTTGGGTACCGCCTGCGGCAGCGCCTTGGGGTGCGGCGCCCAGGTCAGCACCACCTTGGGGCGTTCGGTCTTCTTGTGCTCCTCGATGGTGATGAGGTCGGCAAAGCTCTGCAACGGGTGGCGGGTAGCCGCTTCCATGCTGAAGACGGGGCGTCCCGAGTATTGGATAAACTGGTTGAGGATTTTCTCTTCGTAGTCGTCGCGCTTGTTTTCGAAGCGGGCAAAGGAGCGCACCCCGATGACGTCGCAGTAGCAGCCCATCACGGGGATAGCCTCGAGCAGATGCTCGGGTTTGTCGCCGTCCATCACCACGCCGCGTTCGGTCTCGAGTTTCCAGGCGCCCTGGTTCACGTCGAGCACCATCACGTTCATGCCCAGATTCATCGCAGCCTTCTGGGTGCTCAACCGGGTGCGGAGGCTCGAGTTGAAGAAGATCATCATCAGGGTCTTGTCCTGTCCCAGATGTTTGTAGGCGAATCGGTTGGCCTTCACTTCGAGGGCCTCGCGGACGGCGGCTTTCAAGTCGCCTATGTCGTGTACGTTGGTGAAGTGTCTCATAATCGTAGTTTATTCGCGGGTTTGTCCGTTGCCGGAAATGATGTATTTATAGGTCGTCAGCTCGGGTAGCGCCATGGGCCCCCGGGCGTGCAGTTTCTGGGTGCTGATGCCTATCTCGGCGCCGAAGCCGAATTGACCGCCGTCGGTGAAGGCCGTGGATACGTTGGTGTAGACGCAGGCGGCATCGACCTGCCGGGTAAACCGGCGCTTGTGTTCCTCGTCCTCGGTTACGATACACTCGCTGTGTTTCGACGAGTAGCGGGCAATGTGTGCCAGAGCTTCGTCGAACGAGGCGACGGTCTTGATGGCCATTTTGTAATCGAGAAATTCGGTGCCGAAGCTCTCGGCCGTAGCCGGTTGCAACAGTTCGTCGGGATATCGTCCGGCGAGGGCCTCGTAGGCTTGCGGGTCGGCATAGATGATGACGTGCTTCTCGGCCAGCGGAGCGCAGAGTGCGGGCAGGTCGGTCAGCCGTTTTTGATGGACGATGAGGCAGTCGAGGGCGTTGCACACGCTCACCCGGCGGGTCTTGGCGTTGCACACGATGCGGCGTCCCTTCTCCAGGTCGCCCGCCTCGTCGAAGTAGGTGTGGCATATCCCTGCTCCGGTCTCGATGACCGGCACGAGGGCATGCTCGCGCACATAGTTGATAAGTCGGCTGCTGCCCCGGGGGATAACCAGGTCAACTTTACCCACAGCTGTTAACAACTGGTCGGTATAACGGTGGTCGTTGGGTAGTAAAACGGCTGTATTAGAGTCTATTCCATGACTTATCAACACCCTGTTGATAATGTTGATAAGTGCGGTGTTGGAGTCGTGGGCGTCGCTGCCGCCCTTCAGGATGCAGACGTTTCCCGACTTCATGCAGAGGGCGAAGACGTCGAACGTCACGTTGGGCCGGGCCTCGTAGATGATGCCGATGACGCCGAACGGAACGGACACCTTGTCGATGTGCATGCCGTTGGGCCGGTCGTACGAGGCCAGCGTGCGTCCCAGCGGCGAGGGCAGCGAGGCCACGCGTCGCATATCGGCAGTGATGCCTGCCAGCCGTTCGCGGGTCAGCATCAGCCGGTCGTACTTGGGGTCACTCTCCGACATCCGTTCCAGATCGCGGCGGTTTGCCTGCAGAATGTAGTCGACCTGCCGATCGGCCTCGTCGGCCACGGCACAGAGCACACGGGCTATCGTGGCATCGTCGATGAGGTTCAGCTTGTTGGCGGCCACCCGGGCATTGTCGAGAATATGTGACAGATCGGTAGTCATGGCTGTGATATGTGTATTTGAACAAAAGTAATCTTTTTTTTCGAGTACGGGAATAAGATTGCCGTTAAAGTTGCTCGAGGTAGAGATAATCGCAGTGGACGAGCGGTCGGGCTCCCTGCTTGCCGATGAGCTGGCGGGCCGACTCGCTGTCGAACGCGACACGTCCCACCCCTATGGTGTGGCCGTCGGCATCGACAATGCGCACGATGTCGTCGCGCTCGAAGTCGCCTTCGACCCGGGTCACCCCGATGGGCAGAATGCTGGTCGCCTGTTGCGAGTGAATGGCCTCGACGGCCCCCGCGTTGAGGTGCAGCCGCCCTTTGGCAAACCCCTCGGAGTGGGCTATCCACCGCTTGATGCTCGAGATGGGCGTGGGCGAGGGGATGAATCGGGTGCACACCTCGGTGCTCCCCTCACACAGCAGGAGGGGCAGGATGTTTTCGCGCTTGCCGTTGGCGATGATTACCTCGATACCCTCGTCGGCTACCTTGCGGGCAATGTGGCTTTTTGTCGTCATGCCGCCCCGCCCGAACGACGAGCGGCCCGACTGGATGTATTGCGACAGCTCCTCGCCCGGGTGCACCTCGGTGATGACCCGGCTGCCCGGCTCGCCCGGTATGCCGTTGTAGATGCCGTCGATGTTGCTGAGGATGACGAGCGTCTCGACGTCCATCATGGCCGAGATGAGGCCCGACAGTTCGTCGTTGTCGGTAAACATGAGCTCGGTCACCGATATGGTGTCGTTCTCGTTGACGATGGGGATAACCCGGTTTTCGAGCATCACCTCCATGCACTGCTTTTGGGTGAGGTACTGTTGCCGGGTCGAGAAGTTCTCCTTGGTGGTGAGCACCTGTCCGCAGGCGATGTGGTGCTCGCGGAAGAGCTCGTAGTAGCGGTTGATGAGCTTCGCCTGCCCCACGGCCGAGAAGAGCTGCCGGGCCGATACCGAGTCGAGCCTGCGGTCGATGTGCAGCTCGCTGCGGCCCGAGGCCACGGCCCCCGACGAGACGACAATCACCTCGAGGCCGGCCTTGTGCAGGTCGGCAATCTGGTCGGTGAGGGCCGACATGCGGGTGATGTCGAGCGTGCCGTCGGGGCGGGTGAGCACGTTGCTGCCTATCTTTACGGCAATGCGTTTGCGGTTGTACCTCATGGCTGTATGGCAAATTGTTGTATGGTCTCGATATAGCTCTTCCACTCGGGGTCGCTCTCGGCTCCTATCCGTATGGGCAGGGGCGGATATTGGGCGAAGGTCTCTTCGACGATGCGTCCGAACTCCTCGGCCGACGTGCCGTAGTATTCGTAGCGGGCGGCCCGGTTGCCGATGAAGATGGCGGTGAGTATGGCCGTCCCTTCGTCTTCGAGTTTCTGGCGCAACTGCTCGTTGAGCAGGTCGAGCCCCCGGGTCTCCTTGTCGGTAGGCATCCCCTTGCCGTCGCCGCCGTATGGCCACACGAGGGCGATGCGGGTGGTGTATCGGCCCGACTGCCTGAGGGAGTCGAGAAACAGCCGGCCTCGCACGATGAGGGGCTTCCCTTCGCTTTCGGCATCGGCTACGAACCATTCGTTGCTTGCTTGCATGGTCGCGGGTTTTATGGGGTTATTGGGCTTTGTTGTCCTTGTCACGAATCTCTACCCGGCGTATCTTGCCGCTGATGGTCTTGGGCAACTCGTCCACGAACTCGATCACACGGGGATACTTGTAGGGAGCGGTCACCCGTTTTACGTGGTCCTGTATCTCCTTGACAAGGGCCTCGCCGGCCTTCTCCTTATAGGCAGCCGAGAGCACGATGGTAGCCTTGACCAGTTGTCCGCGTATCTCGTCGGGAACACCGGTAACGGCACACTCGACTACGGCGGGGTGAGTCATTAGGGCGCTCTCTACTTCGAACGGGCCGATGCGGTAGCCCGACGATTTGATGACGTCGTCGGCACGGCCTACGAACCAGAAGTAGCCGTCTTCGTCGCGCCAGGCCACGTCGCCCGTGTAGTAGATGTTGTCGTGATAGGCCTCACGGGTCTTTTCGGGATCGCGATAGTACTCCTTGAAGAGGCCCAGCGGTTTGCCGTGGTCGGTGCGGATAACGATTTGTCCCTGTTCGCCATCTTCGGCCGAGCGGCCGTCGGCCGTGAGCAGGTCGATGTCGTATTGCGGGTTGCGTATGCCCATCGAGCCCGGTTTGGGTTCTACCCAGGGGTAGGTGGCGATGGTGAGGGTGGTTTCGGTCTGTCCGAAGCCCTCCATCAGCTTGATGCCCGTGAGGCGCAGCCACTCTTCGTATACCTTGGGGTTGAGGGCTTCGCCGGCGATGGTGCAGTATTGCAGCGACGAGAGGTCGTATTTCGTAAGGTCTTCGCGGATGAGGAAGCGGAAGACGGTGGGTGGGGCGCAGAACGAGGTGATGTGGTAGTTGTGTATCATGTCGAGCACATCGGCCGGTTTGAACTTTTCGAAGTCGTAGACGAAGACGTTGGCTCCGGCAATCCACTGTCCGTAGAGCTTGCCCCACACGGCTTTGCCCCAACCCGTATCGGCCAGGGTGAGGTGCAGGCTGCCTTCGTGCAGGTTGTGCCAGAAGGAGCCGGTGATGATGTGTCCCAGCGGGTAGGTGAAGTCGTGAGCCACCATCTTGGGTTCGCCGGTAGTTCCCGAGGTGAAGTAGAGCAGCGAGATGTCGTCGTTGCTGTTGGGGTGCTCGGGGCGTACGAAGGGGGCAGCCGCCTCGATGCCCTTGTGGAAGTCGTCCCACCCTTCGGGAATGATCGGGCCTATCGAGATGCAGTGCTGCAACGAGGGCGATTTGGGACGTGCGCGGTTGATGTGGCCGAGCACAATCTCGTCGCCGCAGGCTACGATGGCCTTGATGTCGGCGGCGTTGCAACGGTAGATGATGTCTTTTTCGGTCAACAGGTGGGTAGCCGGTATGCACACCGCACCCAGCTTGTGGAGGGCGATAATCGAGAACCAGAACTCGAAACGGCGTTTGAGGATGAGCATCACCATGTCGCCGTGGCCGATGCCCAGCGACTGGAAGTAGGCGGCCGTTTTGTCGCTCTCGCGTTTGATGTCGGCAAAGGTGAAGTCGATGCGTTCGCCCCGGTCGTTGGTCCAGAGCAGGGCCTGTTTGTCGGGAGCGATACGGGCCCATTCGTCTACGACATCGTATCCGAAGTTGAAATTCTTGGGTACCTTTACCTTGAAATTCTGCATGAAGTCTTCCTGCGATGAGAAAGAGGTCTTATCCAAAAAGCGTTCTAACATAATCGTGTATATGAGAGAGGGTTGTCCCCTTCGATTTCGTTTTGATGTTTATAAAATAGGTGCGTCGTTCCGCAGGCGATCAGAAGATGATGGCCAGGAACTTGACCGGCTTTTCGCCGATGGCTTTCATGCCGTGGGGCCGGGTGGAGTCGAAAATGATGCTGTCGCCCTCGTGGAGTACCAGCTCCTTCTCGCCGATGCGCAGGTGCATGCTCCCCTCCATCACGATGTTGAACTCCTGTCCCGGGTGGGTGTTGAGGGTGAAAGGAGCATCGGGAGCCGTAGGCTCTACGGTCACCATGAAGGGGTCGGCCTTGCGGTTGGCAAATCCGGCAGCCAGCGACTGGTATTTGTAGGCCTTGGTGCGTTCCACGGCCACGCCCTTGTCTTTACGGGTGAGGAAATAGGCGTTCATGCGGGGTTCGTATCCGAACATGAGAGCCGGCAACTCTACGCCGTAGTGGCGGGCTATCTGGTGCAGAAAACTCACGGGAATATCTTTTTGGCCCGACTCGTAACCCAGGTAGGTATCCAGGTCGACGTGGCAGGCGGCGGCTATCTCTTCGGGCTTAAGGTCGAGTGCATCTCGCAGCCCTACCAGCCGTTCGGCTATCTGTTTTATCTCTTCGCTCATAATGCAAATGTTTAAAAGAGGATTAAATATCTCTTACAAAATTAGCAAAATGGGATAGCAAAAAAGAAAAATGCAACAAAAAATAGAAGAGACGATTCTATTTTGTAACTTTTATTAAGAAAAGAGACACAAGGCGATAGCCCGGGTTGCTCATTTGCAAAACCGGTGTGCAGGTTCTACTCCTGGGGCTCGGCCTGAGGCACATACTGGTAGGCCCCGATGTCTATCCGGTCGGTGCGGAGGTTGCCATACATGTCTTTGTCGAGGGGCGGTAGGGCAAATGTCGGGTCACCCTTGCCGATGGCCTGCGACTCCTCGGAGCCCAACTCGTAGTTGTAGTAGTAATGCTCCTCGCCGGTGGCCTTGAAGAGGGGCATGCCGCCCCACACGGTGTTGATGAAGTTGTCGTCGTCGGTACCCATGGAGTTGAAGAGGCACGAGCGGAAGAAGACGTGGCTGCCCATGAAGTCGATGCCCGACACCTCGGAGGTCTTGCCGCAGATAATCGAGTTGTTGAAGCGGGCCCGCAGCAGGGGCAGTCCGCCGTCTATCGAGTCGGCCGCAGCACAGTAGTTCACCGTGATGATGGGCGAGGTGATGACACTGTAGAAATAGTAATTGACAATGGTGCAATGGGTGAAGTCGGCAATACCGCCCTTGAGCGAGAGCACGGCCCCGGCGGCGTCGGACAACTCGCTGTTCCAGCAATAGAGGCGGCTGTAGTTCGAGGTGATGAGGTTGCCCGACGAGTTGCGTATGCGCGAGTTGGCAATCTCGAGGCGCATCTCTTCGGTGGCACACGAGTCGAGCACGATGCCCGAACTCATGCCCCGCACATAGGCATGAGAGATGGTGTTGCCCGTGCTCTCGGGGTAGAAGCGTATGCCGCCCCACTGTCCGCCCAGGTTGTCGTAGGGCAGGTCGGCAAAGAGGCGGTCGAGCCGGTCGCCCCGTATCTGTATGGGAGCCTGTTGGGTCCCTTCGGCCTGCAGGCGTCCCTGCACCAGCAGCGAGGCCCGGTTGTGGAAGTGCAGCCGGGTACCCGGGTCGAGTTGCAGCGTGGCACCGGGTGCCACCACCAGACTGTCGTAGATGAGGTAGGGGCGGTCGGCCGTGAGCCGGGTATCGGCGGTGAGGGTCTCGCCCCGCTTGATGATGACATCCTGCCCGTAGGCGGTGAGCTTCACATCCTGCTGCACACCGTTGGTGAGGAAGACGATGGAGTCGACGATAAAGATGGGGTTGTCCTGGTTGGTGGGGTCGATGTTGGCCTCGACAAAGACATAGAGGCTGTCCTTGCCCCGGATTTCGACATCGGTAAAGTAGTCGCCCGACATGCCGTCGACATTGATATGGAATCCCGAGTGCTCGGCGTCGGCCAGCTTGATGCTCGAGATGTTGAGCGATTTCTTGTTGGGGTTGTAGATGCGGAACGAGCGGGTCGAGGTGCCTATCGTGGTGAATACCGTGTCGAAGGCGACCGTGTCGGTCGAGAACGCGAGCACGTGCGACGGGCTCGTGGTGAAGTCGTCGTCGATGCAGCCGGTCAGCAGCGTGGCCGCCAGCAGGCATAACGAAAAGATGGCAACGGTTATCGCTCTCATAGTATTATAGAAACGGGCTTTGTGCGGCTTTATTGCAGGGACCGGCCGATTTCTTTGAGCGGCTTCTGTTTCCGGCCGCAGGTAAAATTCAAATTCGAAAACTTGGTTTCCTGCTGTTTTTTCATTACATTTACCACACGGATATTTCTGTTTCGAAACGGAGGGGCTAAAGAAAAAATCATTTCTATTTTACGGACTTGTCATACGAGAAGCGTAGGGGATAACAGGCTCTGGCGGAAACGGGCGGAAGGTGTGCCGCCGCGGTACCTGGTGTGCGGTCGCAAGGGGGAATCGGGGAGAGGGCGAAACGGATAGCCGGTGTAAAATGTAAAACGAATATGTGATGAAAAGTGTGTTTTATGGAGCAACCGACACAGGGCGTTGCCGACAGAACAACGAGGATACCTATCTTCTTCGGACCGTGGGCGACGACAGCCATCTGTTGGCTGTGGTCATCGACGGCCTTGGCGGGCACGAAGGGGGCGAAATCGCATCGTACCTGGCAGGCAAGTGCATGGTGGATTATCTGGAGGGATTGCCGGTCGACGAACTGGGGCCCGATACCTTGAAGCAGTCGGTGGTATATGCCAACAATTCGATTGTGTCGCAGCAGATCAACCCCCGGTGGTACAACATGGGTTGTGTGCTTACCGCCCTCCTGTTCGACTTCGGGCAGGGGGTAGCCTTTTTGTGCCATGTGGGGGATACGCGCTGTTACCGATTTCGGTCGGGGGTATTGACCAAACTGTCGCGCGACCATTCGCTGGTGGGTATCGAGGAGGACGAGGGGCGTCTGACCGAAGAGGAGGCCATGCACCATCCCCGGCGTAATGTGATTACGCGGGCCTTGGGGCTGGGGCGGCTGGACTGGAAGACCGACTACTTCTGGACGGCCACTGTTCCCGTAGAGCCGGATGCACAATATCTGCTCTGTTCCGACGGGCTGTACGACATGCTCCCTACCCGGGCCATATCGCAGGTGCTCGCCGAACAGCCCACCGTGGAGCAGCGGGTCGACACTCTGATACGGCAGGCCAACGAGGCCGGCGGAAAGGACAACGTCACCGTGGTTCTGGTAGAGACCCGCCCGTGAGGCGAAGATGATGGAGGATTGTGTAACTGAAATTGAACAAGCCATGGGAAGTGAAAAGGACAAACCGGAGAAGATAGTGAAGGACGTGACGAAGAGGTCGTCCTCGTTGGCCTTTCTGCTGCGCCACTCTGCCTTGCCCGACAAGTGTGGATGGGTGGCAACTCGTCTGCTGGCCGATGAGTATGGATACAGCGCGGAGGAGTTGGACTACCTGGTGGCCGTCGACAGCAAGGGGCGTTTCGAGTTTTCGCCCGACAGGGCCTCGATACGGGCGGTGTCGGGTCATTCGATACGGGCCGACCTCGATTTGGAGCCGGCCGTTCCGCCGCCGGTCCTGTATCATGGAACGGCGACAAAGTCGGTCGAGTCCATCCTCTCCCGGGGGATATTGCCGATGTCGCGGGAGTATGTGCATCTCACGACAAAGGTCACCGAAGCCGTAGGGGTGGGGCGCAGGCATGGTTCGCCGGTGGTATTGACCCTGGCGGCCGGGCAGTTGTACCGGGACGGGGGCAAATTCTTCAAGGCCAGGAACGGCGTTTGGCTGATTGCCCGGGTGGCCCCGGAGTATATTGTAGATGTGTGTAACTATTAACCGATATTCAAGGCAGAACTGATATGAATAGCAAACCCCTGGACAACTCCTACCCGGTGAGTGACCGTGTATTTGCCGGTGAACATCCGCTGTACCATAACAACCGGGCCAATCTGAGGCGGTTGCTGACCTTCGGTATCACCGACTTTGTAGACCTGACCCTCGCCTACGAGGTGCCGCCGTACGAGTCGTTTTTGCCACCCGACAGGCACCGGCATGCGTTTCCGATTCGGAATTGCGATGTGCCGTCGAGTGTGCGGTCGGTTGTTGCTCTGTTTCAAACGATGGAGCAGATGCTCCAAACCCGGCCCGAGGCCCGGCTGTATATCCATTGTCACGGTGGCGTGGGGCGAACGGGAACGCTGGTCGCCTGCTACTACTGTTATTTCGAGCATCTCCCGTTCGAAGAGGCTTTGGCCAAAATGCAGGCTCGCTTTGCCGAATCGTCCCGCTCGAAGATTATGAATGCGCCCGAGACCAGACGGCAGGTCGATTTTATCCGGCAATTTGCCGAGACCTACACGTCGTATATCCATCTCCCGTAATCGGAGAACCGACGGCCCCCGTCCCGAAGATTCTCTTTTTCATATCTCCGGGCGTTTTGTTTGTGTTGTTGCAAAAGAGCACTATTTTTGTAGAAGATAATTCTAAAAAGAGACGACTATGTTGATGACGACAACGCCTACGGTAGAGGGGCGGCGAATTGTGACCTATTACGGGGTGGTAACCGGCGAGACCATTATCGGTGCCAATGTGATGCGTGACTTCCTGGCCGGCATCCGCGACTTCTTCGGCGGCCGCTCGGGTGCCTATGAAGAGGTGCTGCGCGAGGCCAAGGACACGGCGCTCGAGGAGATGTCGCGCGAGGCGCAGAGACTGGGTGCCAATGCCGTGGTAGGTATCGACCTCGACTACGAAACGGTGGGCGGTTCGGGCAGCATGTTGATGGTGACGTGCAGCGGTACGGCCGTGCGCATCGAGTAGAAACAATTACGCTATCGGTTTGTCTATGAAATACTATCTGATTGCCGGTGAGGCTTCGGGCGACTTGCATGCCTCGAATTTAATGAAGGCGTTGAAGCGGGAGGACCCCGCCGCCGAGTTCCGTTACTTCGGGGGTGACCTCATGGCCGCTTGCGGCGGTACGCTGGTGAAGCACTACCGCGACATGGCCTACATGGGTTTTATCCCGGTGCTGATGAATCTCGACAAGGTGCTGGCCAACATGAGCCTGTGCAAGCAGGATATTGCCGCCTGGCGTCCCGATGCGGTGATTCTGGTCGACTACCCGGGTTTCAACCTGAAGATTGTCAAGTATGTGAAGACTCACCTGAATATCCCTGTCTATTACTATATCTCGCCCAAGATATGGGCCTGGAAGGAGTGGCGGGTGAAGAGTATCCGCCGCTATGTCGACCGGCTCTACTCCATCTTGCCCTTCGAGGTCGATTTCTATGCCCGCCATCACTATGCGGTGGAGTATGTGGGCAACCCCACGGTCGACGAACTGGCGGCTCGCCCTCGGGCCGACGAGACCTTCGACGACTTTGTGACCGAATGCGGGCTGGAGCGCAAACCCATTATCGCCCTGCTGGCCGGCAGCCGGGTGGCCGAAATCAAGAACAACCTGCCCCTGATGATCGAGGCGGCCGAGGCTTATCCCGAATACCAACTGGTGGTAGCGGGGGCTCCCGGTATCGCTCCCGAGCTGTATGCGCCGTATGTGCAGGGCCATCGGGTGAAGGTGGTAGAGGGCAAGACCTACAGGCTGTTGCAACAGAGCCGGGCGGCACTGGTCACCTCGGGTACGGCTACGCTCGAGACTGCCTTGCTGCGGGTGCCGCAGGTGGTCTGCTACTGGGTAGGCGGCGGCAAGCTGTTCTACAAGACGTTCGAGAAGATTTTGCGGGTGCCCTACGTGTCGTTGGTCAACCTCATTGCCGATGCCCCCGTGGTGTGCGAACTGCTGGGCTACCGGGCTACGGTCGAGAATCTGCGCCGCGAGTTGGCCTGCCTGTTCGACGAAGAGAATCGCGAGCGCATGCTGGCCGGCTACGATCTGGTGGCCCGTCGGTTGGGTGCGCCGGGTGCGCCCGAGCAGGCGGCCCGCTCCATGGTCTCGGCTCTGCGAGGCTAAATCAATCTTGTTTTTTCAGCCCTTCGATGAGGGCGGCAAAGGTGGCGAACGGCTGCACTCCGGCAGCGGTGCGCAGGGTGAGCGTGTGCGCGTCGCTTACCGTCAGGCGGGGGAGTTCAGGGGCATCTCCGTCGGGGGCGATGCGGCAGCCGTAGCTGTTGCGGTTGAGGGCGTTGACCGTCCAGTGGAGCAGGGTCTCGTCGGATGCTTCGACCACAATCTCCTTTTCCCATTGTACCGAGGGGTAGTAACTGCCGTGCGCGCGGTCGAAGCAGATGTCGCGGCGGTCGAAGAGCGTATCGAGGTTGCCGTTGAGGATGAGGTCTTCGGTCACGCCGCTGCACAGGCCTTGCCCCTTGCGCAGCAGCCACAGCCGGTCGGCCAGTACGAGCGCCTGCTCGATGTCGTGGGTCGACAGCAGTATCGCCTTGTGTTGCGAGGTGGCGATGCGGTGCAGCAGGGTCATGGTCTCGATGCGGCTCACGGCGTCGAGAAAGGCGGTGGGCTCGTCGAGAATCACCAGCGGGCACTCCTGGGCCAGCACCTTGGCTATCATCGCTTTTTGCTTTTCACCGTCGGAGAGTTGAGCCATGTAGGTGTCGGCTTTGTGGGCGATGCCTGCGGCCTCGATGGCCTCGTCGACCACCTGACGGTCGTGGTGGTCGAGCCGTCCGAAGAATCCGGTGTGAGGCTGCCGCCCCAGCGATACCATTTCGTAGACGGTGAGTCCGCCGGTCTGGGTCTTGTCGGTGAGCACCACCCCGATGAGGCGCGAGAGTTCCCGCTCCGAGAAGGTCGACAGGTCGCGCCCCTCGAGTGTTATCGTGCCGTCGAGAGGAGGTTGTGCCGCGGCCAGGGTGCGCAGCAGCGTCGACTTGCCCGACCCGTTGGCTCCCAGCAGGCAGGTGAGTTCGCCCCGATACAGCGCGAAGGAGAGGTCGTGGTGAATCTGCTTCACCCCGCGGTGTCCCGTTCGGTAGCCGATGCTCAACGCTTGAGCCGATAGTATGGCGGTCGTGCTCTCCATCAGTTGAAATATTGTATTTTACGTTGGTTGATAATCACATAGATGATGACCGGGGCCCCCAGCACCGGCGTAATGGCGTTGATGGGCAGGATGCCCGACTCGCCGGGCAGGATGCAGATGAGGTTGCACAGCAGCGTGGTGACGGCCCCGCAGAGCAGCGTCACGGGCAGCAGGGTGTTGTGGTTCGAGGTGCCCAGCAGCAGGCGGGCGATGTGCGGCACGGCCAGCCCGATGAACGAGATGGGTCCGCAGAAGGCGGTGGTCGATGCCGTGAGCAGCCCCGTGACGATGAGCAGCAGGTTGCGGGTGAACTTGATGTTCACCCCCAGGTTGGCGGCGTAGCGGTCGCCCAGCAGCAGGGCGTTGAGCGGTTTGATGAGGAGGATGGCAATGGCCAGCCCCACCCCCACCGAGAGGGCGAAGTAGGGCAGTTGTTCGCCGGTGACGCCGCTGAAGTTGCCCATGCCCCAGATGGTGTAGGAGTGTACCCCTTCGGCCGTGGAGAAGTAGTTGAGCAGCGAGATGACCGACGAGGTGACGTATCCCACCATGATGCCCACGATGAGCAGCATGATGTTGTTCTTGACCAGGGTCGAAAAGAAGAGTATCGTGCCCAGCACGATGATGGACCCGACGAAGGCCCCCGCGATGATGGCGGTAAAGCCCGTGAGGGTTGTCGATTCGGTGAGCCCCAGACTTCCCCCGAAGAGGAGCATGACCAGCGCCACGCCCAGACTGGCCCCCGTGTCGATGCCCAGTATCGAGGGCCCGGCCAGCGGGTTGTTGAAGGCTGTTTGCAGCAGCAGGCCCGCCACGGCCAGCGCGGCACCCGAGAGCAGGGCGGCCACCATTTGCGGCAGGCGCGACTCGAGCACGATGAAGCGCCACACCTCTTTCTCGCTCTCCCGGCCGCAGAGAATATCCCACACCGCCGAGGCCGGTATCTGCACCGACCCGAACCACAGGTTGGCGGCACACAGGGCGACCAGCAGTACGATGAGCAGCCCGATGAGGCGCTTGGCGCGTGAGGTATGGCGAGGTTCGTTCATTCGGCTAAGGGTTGGAAGTAACGGAATTGATAGTGGGGGAAGCGGTCGGGGTGGAAGAGGGCCGCCAGCTCCTGCAAGAGCAGGTCGGGGCGGAAGGGGGTCTCTTCGTAGTAGTTGCATTCGGCCGTGTTGCACCCGTAGATATTATGATTGCGGAAGGCCTTGAAACGGGCATAGGGGGCATACTCCTTCTGCAGGGCGCGGTAGGAGAGCTGCCCCACGTTGAACGACTTGATGAGCCAGATGTCGGCCTCGCCCGCCCGGTTGAATACCGTTTCGAACGAGAGGGGAATGGAGCCCGACTCGCCGTTGTCGCTCCAGGGGTACGCACCGCCGGCGTCGGCAAAGAGGCGCGCCATGTAGCTTTTGCCGCCCGGCATGTACCAGGCCGAGCCGCTTTTCAGTTCGCTGATGACCACCGGCTCCGAGCCGGTTTGTTCCAGTTGCTCCTTCAGGGCGTTGTATCGCTGTTCGATTTGGGCAAAGAGCGAGTCGGCCTCGGCCTCTTTCCCGTAGAGCAGCCCCAGCAGTTTTATCCACTCGGCACGGCCCAGCGGCGAAGTTTCGAGATAGTCGGCACACTCGATGATGGGGATGCCCATCTTGCCGATGCGGCCATAGCCCGCATTTTCGAAGGGCGAGAGCAGAATGGCGTCGGGCGAGAGCTCCATCACCCGCTCGATGTCGGGGCTCATCGAGTTGCCGGCATCGACCAGTTTGCCCTGGCGGGCCCGGTCGAGCAGGGCAGTCGTCTTGATGTAGGCGAGGTCGCACACGCCGCCTATCCGGTCGAGTGCGCCCAGCAGTTCGAGGGCACTGGCGTGAACCGACGAGTAGACCAGCGTCTTTTCGAGGGGTGTCCTCACCACCGTACCCTGCGGCAGGTTGGCGGGCAGCTCTTCGTTGCGGGGCACGAGCAGGTAGCGGTGCAGCAGCCGGGTGGTATCCCAGGGGTTGGTCACGGCCACGTCGGTAAAGCCGTCGTGACGGGTAATCGACAGCAGGTCGGCATAGTGCACGAGGGTATCGTTGGCCGCCTCCCCGCCCGACTTTTGGGCCTTGGGGTTGTGACACTGCACCGTGAGGAGCAGCAGGGCGACGAGAGAAATCAGTCGAAACAATCGGTTCATGGCGGGTATCGGTTTTAACGGGGTTGATAACCTATGTATTTGCCGGTAAGTCCGTTGCTCATCAGGTATTGAGCCGTTTGCAATATCGAGAAGGAGTAGTCGCGCAGCGATTGGCGGGCCGCCGGGTCGGCGATGTCGCCGCTCTGCTCGATGGCCTGTTTGTGGGCAAGCAGCCACTCCTGGTTATCCTTGGGTTTGTAGATGTAGAAGAGCGAATCGTTCACGCAGCCTACGGCATCGTCGGAGGTGAAGACTACCGCCGGACGCTTCTCGCGCAGCAGGTCTACGCCGAAACCGTTGTTGACGTAGTCGATTTGCAGCAGCCCCAGCAGCGTAGGAGCTATGTCGGTCTGTCCGCCCAGGTCGTCGATCTGGCGCGGCTCGATGGTCGAGGGGGCATAGATGAGCAGCGGCACGTGGTTGAAACTGAGGGGCATGTCGCTGCGAGGTGTCCCTACCAGCTTCCCGTGGTCGCCCACAAAGACAAAGATGGTGTTGTCGAACCACTCCTCCCGGCTGGCCTGGGTGATGAACTGCTCCAGAGCGTGGTCGGCAAACTCGACGATGCGCAGCTCGTCGGTGTTGTTGCGGGCCTTGAAATCTTTGGGCACCACATAGGGCGGGTGGTTGCTGATGCTCAGCAGGGCGGCAAAGAAGGGTTTACCCTCGCGGGCCGTCTGGGTGAGTACCGGCAGGGCATACTGGTAGAGGAAGTCGTCCTGCACGCCGAAGCTGTTGACCACCTTCTCCTTGGGATAATCTTCCTGGGCAAAGATGCGGTCGAAGCCGTTGGTGCGCAGGTAGCCGTTCATGTTGTCGTATTGCGACTCGTGCGTCATGAAGAAGAGGGTGCTGTATCCGTTGTCCTGCAGGATGGTGGGCAATCCGGCAAAGAAGGGGATGACGGCCCCCTTCATCGAGTTGCGTTTCATCAGAGCCGGGTAGGAGTACAGCGTGGAGTGGATGGCGTGGTTGGTGTGCGTGCCGGCCGAGAAAAATCGGTTGAAGCAGAGCGATTTCGTAGCGATGGTGTCGAGGAAGGGGGTCAGCTGCCACGGATTGCCGAAGTGCCCCATCAGCTCGGCCGACATCGATTCCATGAAGATGAGCACCACATTCTGGCGGGTCGGTTCGCCCGGGTTCTCTACCCGGCGGGCGATGGGCGACACCTCGGGCAGCGAGTCGGCGATGTGGTATTCCCGACGCACGCGGGCGATGGCCTCCCGGTCGTCCATGAGATCGATCTCGCGGTTTTCCGACTTCGAAGCCTCCAGCGAACTGCGCAGCAGATTGAAGGCCGGGCTCACTCCCAGCTGGTTCAAAAACGTATTGTTGCAATAGTAGGCCGCACTCACCTTGATGGGGTTGTAGCCCACCCGGCCCCGGATGCCGAACATGCAGCCGCCTATCAGCACGATGGAGGCCAGCAGCGTGAGCAGCTCGTTGCCCCAGTGGAATTTCTCGTCCGATACCCGATGGATGTCGAGGCAGGTGCGTTGCCGCAACCATCGGAGCAGAAAGATAAAGAGAATCGAGAGGGCGAGGAAGAGCACGAAGGCGACGATGTAGGAGAACTCGCCGAACATCAGCCCCAGCGTAGTGCCCGTGTAGCCGAACCAGTTGAATATCGAGGCGTTGATATGCTTGAAGAAGTAGGCAAAGTAGGGTATGTCGGCCGCCGATATGGCAAAGGCCAGCACGTAGAAGAGGGAGAAGAAGATGCCCACACCCCGGAACAGCGCCTTCCCGTAGTACCCCAGCAGGGCACATATCGATACCAGCGTGAGCGGCAGTATCATGATGTAGCAGGCCACCACGTTGTCGAGCCACACGCCCCGGGCGAAAGCTTCGGCACGGGTAAGTACCGACAAATTTTCACCTGCCAGGTAGTCGTAGCCTTGCATGAACAATATCAGGCGGAACGCGGCAAAGAAGAGAAGCCCCAGCAGATGTATCGACAACAGATAGCGCAGGGCGTACAAATATCGTTTCATCGGTCGTATTGCTTATAAACAACGGGTCAAAGATAATGAAAGGAGAAAGTCGAGGCAAATGAAAACGGAATTTTCAGACATGACTATGCCGCGTCGCCTCCTCTCTTCTACAAAGATAGCGAAAGGTGAGGGCAGAGGCAAATGGGAAAACAAGTTTTCGACTTTGACTATGCCGAACCGCCTCCTCTCTTCTATAAAGATAGCGAAAGGTGAGGGCAGAGGACCAAACTCGTTTGTGGCTTTTTACCGGGCTGTAATGTGAAAACAGCCCTGGCGAACCTCGTACTTCACATAGCACTTGTGGGCCTTGCGCAGGTCGTAGAGCACCTCGCCCAGCAGCAGGCGCAGACGGTCGGAGGGGACGAAGCAGGTCGAGTCGGTGACGTTGTAGCGGTTGTAGGCAATGTCGAAGGTGGTGCCGTAGCGGTGGGCCGAGTTTTCGCTGGCGTTGGTGTTGCGCCGGCGCAGCGAGCGGATGGACTCGTCGGAGCGGAGGGCACTGGTGAGGATGATTTGCCGTCCGCCGGCACCGCGGCTCTCGAGCGAATCGTTGAAGTTCTTCCCGATGGTCATCAGCAGCCACTTGGTTCTGGGGGTGAGGTAGGGAATCGAGTGGGTGAGCTTGTCGACCGAGTAGTATTCGCAACTGTCTATTTTGGCCAGCTTCCAGAAGCCCATGCTGCGGGCCTCGTCGAGCGACTCGAGCGGGGCGATGCCGTTTTTGCGGGCAATGGCCAGGTGCTGGTCGTTGAGGTCGTTGAAGAGTTTGCGGAAACTGGTGTACCGGATGGGGCTCTTCGGCCAACCGGTGGGGCGGGGCTGGGTCTGCTGCTTCACCTCGAAGGTGTCGATAAAGGAGCTGTCGGGGTAGTCGGGCCCGACCTGCTTGCCTTTGCAGCCGGTGATGAGGAGGGCGAAGATGACGAATAGCGGTAGTAAGGTGTGACGCATGGGGTGAGGCTTTTCCGGGGGATTATCGAGCCGGATAGCCGACTGTCTGTGTCAATACTACTTTCTGGCGTTCGTTCAGTTTCAGCACCTGGGCCAGTTCGGCGGCATCGAACGAGCCGCGCACCACGCTGCTCAGTCCGGCCGAGGCACAATAGAGATAGATGTTCTGGGCGATGAAGCCGCAGTCGACAAACATCATGTCGTTGCTCGGGGCCTTGTCGAGGTCGGCCACAAAAACGATGTTGAGCGGAGCCGTCTGGGCAAAAGGCTGTTTGCCGGCGCTCTTGCGGAAGTCGCCGGCGGCTACCTGGGTCAGCACGTTTTGGCGGGCATCGTAGCAGTAAGCCCCCTGGGCGGTAATGACATAGAGCGAAATCTCCTGCCGGTTGAGGGCCGAGGGCGCCGTGCGCTTATCCTCCCGGTTGTATCCCCAGGCAGCCCACAGGAGGTCGGCCATGGTTTGCGGCTCGATGGTCCGGGCGGTATCGAACTGGCGGGTAGAGGCCCGTTGGGCGAGTACCTGCATGAGCGGTTGGCCTCCCTGTTTCTGGGGGGCGGGGAGCTCGATGTTCTGGGCCATGGCCATCATCGGGCTCGCTATGAGGAGCGACAAAAGTAAACCTTTGATTTTCATACTGCTTGGTTTTGAGTGCGACGAACAAAGATAACGATTTATTCGGTAGAGCCCTAAAATAAAAATGTAAAAATTATCAAAGTCGAAGAAAATAAAAGAGTTACCCTTCGGGTGAATCGAGCGAAAAGTTGTACTTTTACACCACATTTTTTCAGGCGATGAAATCGAGCATGTTGATAAAGGTACGATTATTCGTGGCTGCGCTGGTGGCCGCGCTGGCAATGAGTGTACAGGCCCAGGTCGAGAACCGCGACTCCCTGCAGGTGAGTCTGCTCACGTGCGGACCCGGTACCGAGGTGTACGAGCTTTTCGGGCACACGGCCTTGCGGATCAGGCAGTTGACTCCCGGCGGATTTGACTATGTGTTCAACTATGGCATGTTCGACTTCAATGCCCCGGCCTTTGTGTGGCGGTTTACCAAGGGAGAGACCGACTATTGTCTGGGGGTGAACGACTTCCGCACCTTTCTGTTCAACTATGTGATGCGCGAGTCGCGGGTCGACGAGCAGATTCTCAACCTCACGCCCGAGCAGAGTCAGGCCCTCTTCTACGCCCTGCTGGAGAATGCCCAGCCCCAGAACCGCGTCTACCGTTATAACTTCCTCTTCGACAACTGCGCCACCCGGCCCCGCAACATGGTCGAGGCGACCCTTGGCAATCGGGTGCGTTATCACGAGCCCGAGGGCGAGTTGCCCACCTTCCGCGAAGAGATCGACCGCTACGCCGAGCGTTGCCCCTGGCTCATCTTCGGCATCGACCTGGCCCTGGGAGGCAGTCTGGACCGCCCCATGACCTACCGCGAACAGATGTTTGGCCCCGAGGTGCTGAAAGAGGCCTTCGCCCGGGCCGAGATTCAACTCGCGCCCGACTCGGCTGCCGTGCCGCTGGTGAGCCGCACCGAGGTGCTCTACGATCCCGAGGTCCCGGCCCGTCCCGGCGTGACCCCCTTCTGCCTCACCCCCCTCTTCGTGGCCTGGCTGCTGGCGGCGATTGTGGCGGTGTGGTCGCTCTGCGACATCCGGCGGGGGCGTTGCTCGCGGGTACTCGATACCGTGCTCTTCACCGTCTACGGACTGGGGGGCGTGATCATCTTTTTCCTCATGTTCGTTTCGGTACATCCGGCCACCTGGCCCAACTATTCGGCCTTTTGGCTGCATCCCCTGTGGCTGTTGATGGCCCTCTTCATTTGGTTTAAATCTCTTAAAAATATCGTTAGATACTATCATTTTGCTAACTTTGCGGGGCTGTTGATTTTCCTGGTGCTGTGGCACTGGATTCCCCAGCAGTTCAACCCGGCATTCATTCCGCTGGTGCTGGTGTTGATGATGCGCTCGCTCACCTGGCTGTGGGTGGAGCGCGGCAAGAAGCGGAACTGAACAGATATGAAGAATAAGGTATTAGCAACACTTCTGCTCTCTTTGCTGGTTGTACCGCTGGTGCAGTCGGCCGACCAGGCTCCGCGTCTGGTGGTGGGTATTACGGTCGACCAGTTGCGCACCGACTACCTGATGGCCTTGCAGCATCTCTTCGGAGAGAAGGGCTTCAAACGGCTGATGAAGGAGGGGGTGGTTTGCGAGAACTTGGTCTACGACTATCCCAATGTCGACAAGACTTCGGCTACGGCCACGCTCTACACGGGCACGATGCCCTTTTTCCACGGCATCCCCTCGGAGCGGTTTTTCAATACTACATTCCAGCGCGAAGAGTTTATCCTGAACGATCCTTCCAAGATAGGCAACTATACGCAAGAGACCTTCTCGCCCGAGCGGCTCAAGACCTCGACCATCAGCGACGAGGTAAAGATTGTGAGCGGCGGTCTGGGACGCGTCTATGCCGTGGCTCCCGATGCCCAGCAGTCCATCATCAGTGCGGGCCACGCCGCCAACTGTGCCTTCTGGATAAACGACCGTAACGGCAAGTGGGCCACCACGACCTACTACCGCGATGTGCCGGCCTATATCGAGCAGTTCAACTACGGACGTTCGCTGTCGACGCGTATCGACACCCTGGCCTGGACGCCGGTCTATACCCCCGACCTCTATACGGCCATACCCTACCTGACCAACGATTTTTCGTTCAAGCGCACCTTCTCGCACGACAACCGCGACCGCTTTGCCCAGTTCAAGACGACGGCGCTGGTCAATACCGAGATTACCGATGTGGCCGTGGAGTTTCTCGACAAGGGGCTTCTGGGACGCCGGGGCGTGCTCGACATGCTCAACATTGGCTATACGGCCGGGGTCTACCTGAACAAGACCGTGCAGGAGTACGGACTGGAGTTGCAGGACTCCTACGTGCGCCTCGACCGCGATCTGGCCCGGCTGCTCGACGAGATAGACAAGAAGGTGGGGCTCGACCACACCGTCATCTTCGTGGCCTCGACCGGCTACTTCAAGGGCGAAGCCAAAGAGTCGCCCATCTACAACATACCCTCGGGCGAGTTCTATCCGCGCCGCGCCGTGTCGCTGCTGAATGTCTATCTGATGGCTCTCTATGGCCAGGGCGACTGGGTAATCGGTTACCAGAACCGACAGATATTTTTGAATCGCAAACTCATCAAGGAGCGCGACCTCGATGCCGACGAGATGCGCGAAAAGGCTGCTTCGTTCCTGATACAGATGGCCGGTGTACAGGATGTCTACACCTCGCAACGGCTGCTGTTGAGCTACGGTACCGACCGGCTCGCCGCCATGCGCAACGGCTACTGCCCCAAGCTGTCGGGCGACCTCGTGCTCGACCTTTGCCCCGGGTGGGAGGTGGTGTATGAGGACAATGCCGACACCCGCGAGTATGTGCGCATCAACGCCATACCGGCCCCTTGCTTCATCCTCGCTCCCGATGTGAAGCCGGTACACATTGCCACGCCGGTGCGGGCTACGGCTATTGCACCCACCGTTTCGCGCCTGCTGCGCATCCGTTCGCCCAACGGTTCTTCGGCCTCTCCGCTCTCCGAAATTCAATACTAATTTCTTCCTTTTTGCGGAGTTAGCAAAATTTGCACTATTTTTGCAGGGGTTCTATGGGACTCCCTGCGGGGAAGAACCTTTTATTAACGAATAAAACAGACACTTTATATGGGATTTAACGATTTATTGAAAAAGCTGTTCGGCAACAAGTCGCAGCGCGACTTGAAAGAGATAGAGCCTTATATCCAGAAAATCAAGGCCATATCGCCCGAACTCGAGAAACTGACGAACGACGAGCTGCGTCATCGCGTCGATGTGGTGAAGCAGCATATCCAGGATACGGTTGCTCCCGACCGTCAACGCATCGCCGAGCTCAAGGAGCATGTCGAGACGCTCGACTACGACAAGCGTGAATCGACCTGGGAAGAGATTGACAAAATCGAGAAAAACATTCTGAAGAAAATCGAGGATGTGCTCGACGAGTCGCTCCCCGAGGTTTTTGCCATCGTGAAGGAGACCGCCCGCCGTTTCTGCAACAACGAGACTATCGAGGTGACCGCCAACGACTTCGACCGCAACCTGGCCGTAGACCACGACTTTGTACGCATCGAGGGCGACAAGGCCATCTATGCAAACCACTGGATGGCCGGTGGCAACGAAGTGGTGTGGGACATGGTACACTACGACGTGCAGCTCATCGGTGGTGTGGTACTGCACAAGGGTAAGATTGCCGAGATGGCTACCGGTGAAGGTAAAACGCTGGTGGCCACGCTGCCGGTATTCCTCAACGCCCTGCCGGGCAACGGCGTGCATGTGGTGACGGTCAACGACTACCTGTCGAAACGTGACTCGGAGTGGATGGGCCCGCTCTACATGTTCCACGGCCTGTCGGTCGACTGTATCGACAAGCACGAGCCCAACTCCGAAGCCCGTCGCAACGCCTACAACGCCGATATTACCTTCGGTACCAACAACGAATTCGGTTTCGACTACCTGCGTGACAACATGGCCAGCTCGCCCCTCGACCTGGTACAGCGCATGCACAACTACGCCATTGTCGACGAGGTCGACTCGGTGTTGATCGACGATGCCCGTACGCCGTTGATTATTTCGGGTCCCACCCCCAAGGGCGACGACCAGATGTTCGAGCAGTTCCAGCCCAAAGTCGAGGAACTGGTGAAGATGCAGCGTACCCTGGTAACCAAGCTGCTGGCCGAGGCCAAGACCAAAATCGCCTCGGACGACAAGAAGACCCGCGACGAGGGTGTCGTTTTGCTCTACCGTTGCTTCAAGGGTCTGCCCAAGAACGGAGCCCTTATCAAATACCTCAGCGAGCCGGGTATCAAACCCCTGATGCTCGAGACCGAGGCTATCTATATGGCCGACAACAACCGCCGTATGCCCGAGATTACCGACGACCTCTACTTCGTAATCGACGAGAAGAACAACAGCATCGACCTTACCGATAAGGGTATCGATGTGATGACCGGCAAGTCGGACGACCCCAACTTCTTCGTGTTGCCCAACATCAGCGAAGAGCTCTCCGACCTCGAAAACCTGGAACTCTCGCCCGAGGAGAAACAGAACCGCAAGGACGAGCTGCTGCAAAACTACGCCATCAAGGCCGAGCGGGTTCACACCGTGCATCAGCTGTTGAAAGCCTATACCCTCTTCGAACTCAACGACCAGTATGTGGTTATCGACAACAAGGTGAAAATCGTCGACGAGCAAACCGGCCGTATCATGGAGGGCCGCCGCTACTCCGACGGTCTGCACCAGGCCATCGAGGCCAAGGAGCACGTGAAGGTCGAGGCCGCTACGCAAACCTTTGCCACCATCACGTTGCAGAACTACTTCCGTATGTATCACAAGCTGGCCGGTATGACCGGTACCGCCGAGACCGAAGCCGGTGAGTTCTGGGACATCTACAAGCTCGATGTGGTGACTATCCCCACCAACAAGCCGGTAGCCCGTATCGATATGGACGACCGGGTATACAAGACCAAGCGTGCCAAGTACAACGCCGTAATCGAAGAGATTGTGAAGATGGTCGAGGCCGGACGCCCGGTACTGGTAGGTACCACGTCGGTCGAGATTTCGGAGTTGTTGAGCCGTATGCTCACCATGCGCAAGATCAAGCACAACGTGCTGAATGCCAAATATCACCAGCGCGAGGCCGAAATCGTGGCCCAGGCCGGACAGACGGGTACCGTGACCATCGCCACCAACATGGCCGGTCGTGGTACCGATATCAAGCTGTCGCCCGCCGTGCGCGAGGCCGGAGGTCTGGCCATCATCGGTACCGAGCGTCACGAGTCGCGTCGTGTCGACCGTCAGTTGCGTGGTCGTGCCGGACGTCAGGGCGACCCGGGTTCGTCGGTATTCTTCGTATCGTTCGAAGATACGGTGATGCGTCTGTTTGCCACCGACCGCGTGGTGAAGATGCTCGACCGTCTGGGTCTCAAGGAAGACGAGATGATCGAACATCGCATGGTATCCAAGTCGATCGAGAACGCCCAGCGTCGCGTCGAAGAGAACAACTACGGTATCCGCAAACGGTTGCTCGAATACGACGACGTGATGAACGCCCAGCGTAACGTCATCTACACCAAGCGTCACCACGCCTTGATGGGCGAGCGTATCGGTATCGACATCATGAACATGTTCTACGATACCATCGAGTCGCTGGTCGAGGCCTACAACGGCTCCAACGACTATGAACCGCTGTCGATGGAGATGTTCAAGATATTTGCCGTAGAGATGCCTTTCGACGAGGCCCAATTCCGCTCGATGCGCAAGAACGAGATTATCGACAGCCTCTACGATGCCGTGGTCGCCACCTTCAAGCGCAAGGGCGAACGCATGGCCGAGATTGCTCACATGAATATCAAACCCTTCGTAGAGATGCGCGGTCTGTCGACCGGCATGATACGGGTGCCCATCACCGACGGCAAACGGGTGTTCGGTATCGCCTGCGACATCAACGAGGCCTACAAGAGCGAATCGCAGTCGGTGGTTAAGCAGTTCCAGAAAGCCGTATTGCTGATGACTATCGACGAGGCCTGGAAAGAGCACCTGCGCGAGCTCGACCAGTTGCGCCAGTCGGTACAGAATGCCAGCTACGAGCAGAAAGACCCGCTGTTGATCTACAAGCTCGAGTCGTTCAACCTCTTCAAGTCGATGGTCGAGGCGATGAACCGCAAGGCTATCGCCATCCTCATGCGGGGTCAGATATACATCCAGGAGCCGCAGGATGTGCGCGAGGCCGCTCCCGAACGTCGCGAAGATTACAGCAAGTACCGCACCCAGAAGGACGACTACCCCGGTCAGGCCCAACAGCCGGCCCCGCAGGGTCAAGCCCAGGCACAGGCTGCCGCAGCACCGCAACAGCCCCGGGTTACCGAGCCCATCAAGGCTGCACCCCGCGTAGGACGCAACGATCCCTGTCCTTGCGGTAGCGGCAAGAAATACAAAAACTGTCACGGGAGAGGACTTTAATCTCCCTTTTGCCATACGCACGCAGCAGGCGACTCTCCTTCGGAGGGCCGCCTGTTGTATTTTTGTTGAATAGCTTTTGGGGTCGAGGGGAATGTCTTAGAAGGGGTAGCCGATAGCCAGGTGGAAGGCGAGGCTGTTTTTGAACGAGGTCATGTTGTAGTACCCTTTGCGGCCGGTCTCGTAGGGGGCATGGATGCCGATACCCAGGTCGCCGCGTATCACCAGCATCCCGATGTCGTAGCGCAGTCCCACGCCGGTACCCAGGGCGATGTCTTTCAGGAAGGTGCGGCCGTCCAGCTCGCCGCCGGGGCGGTTGGGGTCGCGCTTCAGCAGCCAGATGTTACCGGCATCGACAAAGGCGGCACCGTGCAGGTCGCCCCAGATGGGGAAGCGGTATTCGAGGTTGGCCTCGAGCTTGAAGGTACCCGTCTGGTCGAAGTATCCGTCTGCATCGTCCTGCGGCGGCAGGTAGCTGCCGGGGCCCAGCGAGCGGATGGTGAAGGCGCGTATGCTGTTGGCACCGCCTATGTAGAACTGTTCGCTGTACGGAACCTCCTGCGAGTTGCCGTAGGCATGTTCGGCCCCGATGAAGAGGCGGCCTACCAGCCAGTGGTCGGGGCGGAAGCGGTGGTAGTAGACCATCTCGGCGCTCCCCTTGACAAACTGGGAGAAGCTGCTGCCGAAGATGCGTTTCTCGCCGTGCTGCCCCAGCAGCGAGGTGATGCCGCTCAGGATGTTGCCGGCCGACATGCCCATCAGTTGCCATACGAAGCGATTGTCGACTTCGCGGCCGTAGGAGGTGTCGTAGGTATAGGTGTAGCTCGACGAGGGGATGAACTGGTCGCGGAAGCTGAGGGCGATGGCGGGGTTCTCCTCCATGGTCTTGTCGAACGACTCGGTGGTATTGAGCAGTTTGGTATAGACCAGTTTGAAGGGGGTGACCGAGTGGCCGGCCCGCAGCGAGGTGCGGTACTCGTAGCTCATCGACCCGTTGAACGACACCATGCGGAAGTAGTGCGGCCGATTCATCAGGTTGGCTCCCAACTGGAATCGCGTGTAGGCGGGGTACCGGCGGGTGCGGGGCATCTGCGGCAGGAACCCCGGCACGATGCGGGGGAAGGAGAGCGACGAGTTCAAGCCGAATTCATAGGAGTTGAAGAGCGACGCCTTGCCGTGTTGCGAGCCGCCGCCCGTCTGCCACTCGTAGCTGCCGTTGAGTTTCACCGAGAGCTTTTCGCCGCCCCCGAAGAGATTGTTGTGGTTGATTCCGAAAATCAGTCCCGGGCCTATGTAACTGTTCGACTTGGACGACACGTTGGCCTCGATGGTAGCCTCGAGCGGCACGTCGAACGCCGCCTGTATCGTCACGTCGAGCGAGTCCCGTTGCGCGAGCGAGTCGAGCGGGGTCACCTCGACGGCTACCGAGCGGAATATGCCCAGCCGTCCCAGGTTCGACTGGGTAGTGTTCTGCGTGGCTACCGAATAGATGGTGCCCGGCCTGAAGGTGATGTTGCGGGGCAATATCCACCGCTTCAGGTGGACGGGCTTGCGGTAGACAACCGTCAGGTGGGGATACCGGATGGTGTCGGGCGTGCCGCCGCCGTCGGCCCGTTGCAGGTTCACGTGGATGTGCCCCACGTAGTAGGGCTTGAGCGCCTGGGCGGGGATGCCCTTCTTGAGGGTCATGCGCAGCGCCACTTTGCCGGGCGAGAGGGTTGTATCGGCCAGATACTCGATATACTCGGGCCGGAAGTAGAAATAGCCGTTGTTGCGCAGGGCGCTGGTGATGCGGTCGCGCTCGGCCGAGAGCGTGTCGAGGCAGTAGCGGTCGCCGCGTTGCAGCAGGGATGCGCTGCTGATGCTGTCGATAAACCGGGTGAGGGGGGTGGTGGGCGCAGGCAGCTCGATGGTGTCGAGGGTGTAGGGCGGCGGCACCTCGACCTTGTACGAGATGCGGGCCTTGCGGGGGTTACGCTTGTTGTAGATGAGTTCGTAGTCGGCCTCGGCCCCGAAGTAGCCGTTGTTGCTCAAGATGTTCTTGATGACATTCATGCGCAGTTCGGGTTGTACGCTCGAGATGAGCACCGGCTCTTTGGCCAGCTTTTCGTAAATCCAGTGCTTCAACCCTTTGTCGCTTTTGGGTTCCAGATAGTTCCACACCCAAAGCCCGATGGGGAAGGGGGTGCGTACGTAGGGCGAGAAGAGGGGATTGTTGGGAGCCACCGAGAGGGTAGCCTTGATTTCGGACTTCACGTTGTCGGCAATCTTCACCCCCGAGTCGGGGATAATCTCCATCTTCTTCACGCCGGTATAGAGCACCTCGTCGTCGGTGAGGCGCCGGGTGGTGGAACACCCGATGAGTATCGCCGTGGCCAGCAGGACGACAAAGAGGTAGGCAAGGGTCTGTTTCATGGTGTGGCCTCCTTTCGGCTTTTGCGGGAACGGAAGAGCTCCCAGAGGTTGACCAGCCGTTTCTTCACGACGAAGCCCACGCCGGTCTGGGTGATTTCGCCCTCGAGAATACTCTCGTAACCCGTGTGGCGGAATACCTTGATATACATGTTGTCGCGCTGGTTGAGGTAATACTCCAGCGAAATATCGTCGATAAAGTTCTCCTTGAAGTTGACGTCGGCATTGTCGTCGGGACTGAGACTACCCCCGATGACCACCTTCACCCGGTTGTTGAAGAGACTCTTGGCCGCCCGGTAGGAGTAGTCGGTGCGGGTGTTGATGCCCGAGGCGTCGGTGTAGGAGTCGATGCCGAACGAGAGGTCGATGCCCTTCAGCCCCTGGGCCCACTGGTTGAGCTCCTTCTCGAGGAACGAGTTGAGCGGGTTGCCCAGCAGGTCGCTCCGCGTGGTCGAGGTGCCCGGCCCGGTGTAGGTGTTGTAGATGAGCAGACTCATGGCTTGCGAGGCCCGCTGCTCGGCCGTGAGCGAGGTGAGCTGGTTTTGCAGGGTGAGGTCTTCGGGGGCCGAGAGGTCGAACGAGACCGAGAGGTTTTCGAGCGAGTTCTTGATGAGGATGCTGATGTCGAAGTTGACCTGCCGCGAGTTCTTGTCGTCTTCGGTAATGGTGGTGCGCACCGTCTCGACGGCGGTAATAGACATTTGCGGGTCGGCAATGTCGCCGTTCCACGAGACGAAGCTGCCGTCCTGTATCTTGAACAGCTTCTCCGAGATGATGGGCGGGTTGTAGCGCACGAATCCGCCCGAGAGGTTGTAGCGGCCCGAGAACCGGCTGTCGCCCAGGGTATTCATCGTGTAGGTGAGGTTGCCGCCACCCTGAAGATCGATGCGGTTTTTGCCGTCGACCGAGAGGTTTACCCCCATCTTCACGGTGGGCGATATGTTGATGTTGACCAGGATGTCCATGCCCATCATGTTGCTTTTGGGCAAAGTATCGGCCTCGATTACTTCGGTGCTGTCGTTGAACGAGACGAAAGTGACGATGTTGTTCTCCTGCTGTTGCAGGGCAAAGGGCGAGTCCTGCATCACGTAGGTCACCTCGGTACCGGTGAGCAACCCCACGTTGCCGGTTATCTTCAGGCCGTCGAGGGGGCCGTTTACCCGCATGTCCATATCGGCGATGACCGAGCCGTAGAGGGTGGCCTTGGTGCTGCGGCCCGACTTCACGGGCTGGAAGGCCGAGGCGAAGATGTGCAGGTCGGTGTTGATCTTCTCCAGATTCCGGAAGTCGACGTTCCCGTCGATGTGCAGCGGGTTCTTGTTGGCACCGGTGATTTCGTAGTTGTCGAATTGCAGCACGTTCCGGTCGATGCGTATGGGGTTGGGCGAGAAGCTGAGGCTGGCCCCCATCGACTTGGAGCTGGCCGTGGCCTGCACCATCTGCAAGTAGCCGTCGAGCTGGGGGGCCGAGGTGGTGCCGCCCACGGTCATCTGTCCGTTAAGGTACCCCTGCAACTGGGCCATGTCGGCCGGCAGGAGGGGGTTGGCCGTGGCCAGGGGGAGGCTGTCGATTGCCAGTTGCAGCGCCACGGGCGATTCGGCCTTGTCGTCGAGCTGTCCAGACAGAGTCAGTACCTGCACGCTGTCGATTTGCAGGGCGGCCTGCGCCTCCTGCCGGCCGATTGAATCGAGCCGGTAGTCGACCTTCAGGTCGAAGTCGCCCACCCGTCGTTTGCCGTAGTAGAATTGCGATACCCCCAGGTTGCCGGCTACCTGAGTGCCGCCCTGCGGGAAGTCGACCAGCAGGTTGGCCGAGATGCTGCCCGCAATCTGCGGCGAGAAGGGCGACAGCTCCAGCCAGGGGGCAATCTCCATACCGCTGATGTCGACCTTCAGAGGTTCCTGCCGGGCCAGGTCGTGGTCGGCGGGCGAGCCGTGCAGGGTGGTGACAATGAGGTGGCGGTCGCCGTGTGTGAGGACGATGTTGGCATCGAAGTGGTTCCGGTCGTAGTGGTAGGCCAGGAAGTTGTCGGGGTTCAGGGTCCAGGTTTCGAAGCCGATGATAGGATTCTTGGGGAAGAGCGACACCTTCACGAGCGAGTCGAGGAAGTCGACCTGGCTACCGATGCGGAACCCCTCCTGTCCCTGTCGGTTTTTCTGCACGCAGAAGAACTTGGTGGTGTTGCCCGACAGAAATCCGTTGAGGTTGACCGAGGCCAGCTGGTCCAGATTGCCGGGTTTGTTGCCCACCTGGAGCGAATAGTAGAGCCGCTCTTCGCGTTCGTGCCGTTCGAACAGCGAGAGCTGTATGGTGTCGATGACGATGCCGCTCGCCGAGAAGCGGTCGACCTGGCTCCTGGCGTTGAGCAGGGAGTCGTTGGCCGCCGTGAGGCTGAATTGCGAGAATCCCATGCCTGAACCTTGGAGGTATTGTTGTACCAGATTGTTGCGCTTGGCGCTGGCCGTAAGCTCGAAGGGGGGCAACGCCTGGTGCAGCGCCTCCATGTCGAGCCTCTTCTCCTCCTGTACCGAGGCGACGATGGGCATCGCCTGGTTGAGTTTCGTCAGGAATGGCGTGAGCCCCGTAGCCGAGGTGAAGTTCACCGCCAGGTCGCCGCTTTGCAGCGAGGCCTGTATGCGGGTCGAATCGGTTTGGGCCGCGAGCGACAGATTGTCGGTCTGCAGTCGTCCGGTGGGCAGCAGGAGCGACAGTTTGCTGAGGTTCAGGGTCGCCTGGTATTGCTCTTTCTCCGGCTCTGCCTGGCCCGACAGGGCAATCGAGGTCGACACCTGGCAGGCCTCGGCCGTCAGTCGCAGGGCGTTGAGGTCGGTATGGATGTCGCCCGAGAGGGCTACGAGATAGTGTTGCGGAGACATCGAGCCCGACAGGCTGAGGCCGACGAGCAGATTGGGGTCGGTGCAGACGATATTGCCCGTGGCCCTCCCGCGGTTCAAGCGGGCGTCGACGGTCAGGCCCGAGTAGAGATACCCCGCATATTGGGCGGTGTCTACCTCGAGATGGGCCGTGAGCCGGGCCAGCGAGTCGAGCGGATTGTATCGCTCGCCCTCGATTCGGGCCGAGGCCGAAAGCACGCCCAGCGAGTCGTGCGGCAGGAAGTCCGAAAGGGGGAAACGGTCGATGTGCAGCTGTCCCCGGTATTGCTGGCTGCGGGTATTGAGGCGGGCTTGCAGAGCAATGCTGCCGTCGCCCGTCGAGAGCCGGGCCCGCGATTGGATGGTCGGGCCGGCCAGAGTGGCCCTTCCCGAGAATCGGGTAGGGGGCAGATAGAGGCGATGGCGCAGCGAGTCGGGTATGAATTGGGCGATGAGCGGCGACTCCCTGAGGCTGATGCCCCATTGCAGTTCGCCGGCCAGTCGCTCGGTATCGGGCAGGTGTTGCACGCGACCGGTGGTGCGGGCATTGAATGTGCCGGGCAGCGACAGGTCGCCCCGGGTGAGGCGCAGGTCGCCCAGTGTGCCGCCCACGGTTATGTCGGTGTGCAGCGTGCTCGAGAGGAGCAGCCCCCGGGTATAGGTGTCGTATTGGGGGAAGAGGCGGATGAGGTCGCCCACGGCAATGCGGGCTTGCAGCTCGGCCTCGACGGGAGCCTGTGGCGACTGGGTGAAGATGTCGCTCCCCGCCTGCAGTTGAGCCGAAATTTCGGAGAGGGCGGTTTGCAGGAGGAAGTCGTGCAGGGCGATGCCGGTCGAGTCCATCGTAAAGAGGCCTTGCGTGTGGGTGACGGCCAGCCCCGAACGCTCGATAAAGGCAAGTTGCAGGATGGGTACCCGTATGGCACTGCCTCGGTTGTAGAGCGAGTCGATGGCAATCTCGATATCGTTAAGCGACAGGTAGCCTGGGTCGAGACCCTTTTGTGGAATCTTCGTCGGCAGGGCATAGAGGGCGCTGTTTTGGTGCAGCCGCAGCTGTGCTATCCGCACGGTCCACGGGGGCGAGGCCACCGTGTCGGCAGGCTCTTCGGCGGGGGTGACGGTTTCGTCGGTCTCGCCGCTGCCCGGGTAGTAGCGGTAGTCGCCCCGGTCGATGATTGCCTCGGCCACATCGACCTGCTGGCGATAGAGGTCGATGTATCCCTTCCGCAGGGTCGCCGTCTCGATTGTGGCGTCGAGCTGCTGGATGGTGGGTTGCATCTGCATGGCGTAGTGTATCTGCGACAAGCCTATCTCGCCGACCGAGATGCGCCAGTCAATCGGGGCACTGGCGGTGTCGGAGGTGTCGGTCGACTGGCCCGAGATGTCGAGGGCAATGTCGCCGCCCTGGAGCTGGAGCGAGGGCAGTTCGATGAGCGAACTTTTCAGGTCGACGCGGGCCTGCTGGGTAGCAAGCCGCTCGACGCGGGCCGAGAGGGCCAGGGTAGAGTCGGCGCTTGCAAAGCGGAACCGGGTGGCGTTCAGGGCGATTTCGGTGACATCTACCTCGCCCCTCAGCAGCCGGGCCGGGGCAATGCCTACCTGCACGTTGCCGCTCTGCAGCAGGGTGTCGCCAGGGGCGGTGAGCAGCAGGATGTCGTCGATTTGCAGTTTGAAGGGGAAGCGCAGCGACAGGTCGCCGATGGTCAGTTGCATGCCGGTCGACTGGTTCACGTAGCGGCATATTTCGGTTTTCCCCCATCGTTGCACGGCCGGTATGTAGATGCACAGCGGCAGGACAAGCAGCAGCACGAAAAGCGAGGCGAGGGTGATGGCAATATATTTCAGTGCTCTTTTCATGCGGGAGGATTCTTTTTCAGGTCTCTGTATTTACACCCTATTTAACGGTTTTCCAGTGACTGGATTATAAACATTGGCTTCGAGGTATTTGTTTTGGGAATATACCGAAAACCTAAAAACCGAGGTAAATATATGAAAAATTATTTGTATCTTATCGTTTTGTTCACAACGATTGCATGGGGTATAGGACCGGGCCGGGGAGAGAACAAGACGACCGACCGGAAAATCTCGATGTCGGAACTTCCACAACCGGCCCGTCAGTTGCTGCGAACCTATTTCCCCGGGGCGCGTGTGTTGCAGTGTGTCCATTCGCGCACGTGGGACGAATACGGGGTGAAGGTCTCGGGCGGTTACGACCTGGAGTTCGACCGCAAGGGACGCTGGGAGGAGATTGATTCGCACGACAACCCTCTGGACTCCAGTCTGGTCAAGTTGCTTCCTGCGCCGGTGGCCGAATATCTCGAGCAGCATTACCCAGGTGCGAAGGTCGAGAGCATGGAACAGCGCAAGAATGTCTACAAGATTACGCTTGTCCGTCCCGAAACCCATCTCTATTTTTCGAAAACGGGCGAGTTTGTCAAGGAGAGAAACGATTGACGGTTATCGGCCCGAGTAGGTCATGCCTATCCCGATGAGCTTGTCGTAGCGTTCGCCCGGTGCGCGGTGGTATACCTTCACCAGATACTCGTTGACCGTCTGGTAATAGTTGCCCTCGACAGGAGCTGCCGTGGCCGAGCTTGCCCCGTCGGGCAGGAACAGATACTGGTAGTTGTAGGAACCCTGTTTCAGAAGCAGGGTTTTCTCGTATTGGCCCGTTTCCGGGTTATAGACCATCTCGTTGTAGGGGGTGTAGAGATGGTTGGTCATCTCGCCGTCGATATAGATTTTGCCGCCTGGTATGGGGTCGGAGTCGAGGGTGAAGTGCACCACGAAGTAGTCTGCCTCGGTGTCGCTGTCGTTGGCACCGCTCTGGCGGATGACGAAGCGTCCGTTTTGAGTCTTGTCGTAGAGGTAGCTCGTCTCGGCCCGGGGCTCCGTGGTAGTCAGAACCACGTGGTAGTAGGGGTCGAAGTGGTAAATTTTCGAGACACCCAGCCCGGCGTAGCGGGTGGCTACCATCTCGAACCGGCGGAACTCGTTGCTCGCCTCGAAGATGAGGTTGCGGTCATGGTCGAATATGACCTGGTTGCCCTGTACGCGCAACGGCCGGGTTACAATCACCTCCTGGTCGCGCCGTCCGTTGGGGGTGACGCTCACCTTCAGTTCGTTGTAGGGGTTCTGTATGCGGTAGTTGTTGGCGTTGAGGCTGACGCTCACCTGCTGGTGCTCGCGGTTGTAGTCGATGTCGGTACGCGAGGTGACGCTGGGAGCCACCAGAATATCGTTTTCATAGACCGAGAAGCAGACCTGCAGCAATATCTGCTCGGGCTCGTTCTCGGGGTAGACCAGCAACACGTAGTTGCCCGATGCCTTGAACTGCACGTCCTCGTTGGGCAGGGTGAGGCTGTAATGTACATAGTGGGCAAAGGTGGCGATGGAGTAGTCGAAGGTCTCGATGGGGTTGGTGTTGAAGCCGTCGAGGTATTCGAGTTCCGACAGGGCCGAGGGCCGCCAGTCGGCATTGCAGTGCACGAGGCTGTATTGCAGGTACGAGGCCTCCTCGGTCATCTCGTCGAACGAGATGGTGATGTGCTCGTTGCTGTTCAGCTCGATAATCGGGGGGAAGAGGTCTCGCCCTTCGACGTCGGTGCGGATGGTCTTGAAGCGGTCGCTGAAGGCGCGGGTTTCGTAGACCTGGTTCGAGAAGTCCTGGGCCGGAACAGTCAGCGGACTCCACAGGGCAATCGCGGCGAGCAGGGCGTGCAGTATATGGGTTGGTCTCATAAAGTATCGGTTTGAAAGTTCTTAATGGCAAATGTACGAAATTTTATACCGATTTCCTAATAACTGTTACACAAATGGAGCAATTATCACGTGATATGAAAATATTGGCTATATTTGCGCATCGATCGATTGGGAAATTAAATAAGAAAGACGATATATGAATTGTAAACATTTAGCTATTGCCTGCGCATTGTCCGTGGTTTCGGTGTGCGCCTGGGCCGGAGAGAACAAGAAGGATTCCGTAGGGTACCAGTTTACCGTTACGAAAGAGTTGAAAACCAATTCGGTGAAAGACCAGAGCCGCTCGGGTACGTGCTGGAGCTTCTCGACGCTGTCGTTTATCGAGGATGACCTTTTGCGCCAGGGCAAGCCGGCGGTCGACCTCTCCGAGATGTTTATCGTTCGCAACGACTATATCGAGAAGGCCATCAAGTATGTGCGCATGCACGGTACGATTTCGTTCTCGGCCGGAGGCAGCGCCTACGATGTGCTTTACATTATCGATAAATACGGCGTGGTGCCCGAGGAGGTGTATACCGGCCTGAACTACGGTACCGACAAACACCAGCACGGTGAGCTCGATGCCATTCTCAAAGGCTATGTCGATGCCGTTATCGACAACCCCAACAAGAAGCTGTCGTCGGCCTGGCTCGACGGTTTCAAGGCGGTGCTCGATACCTATCTGGGCAAGGTGCCCGAGAAGTTTACCTACAACGGGGTAGAGTACACGCCCAAGTCGTTTGCCGAGTCGCTGGGCATCAAGTCGAGCGACTACATTCCGCTGACTTCGTTTACACACCACGATTTCTACAAACCTTTCGCCATCGAGGTTCCCGACAACTGGCTGTGGTCGCAATACTACAACATCCCGCTCAACGAGCTGATGGAGACCATCGACTACTCGATTGACAAGGGCTACACGGTGATGTGGGCATCGGATGTGAGCGAAAAGGGATTCCAATACCTCAAGGGCTTTGCCGTGGTTCCCGTCGAGAAGAAAAACGACAACCTCTCGGGTACCGAGCTGGCCCGCTGGGTGAAGCTGTCGAAGGCCGAGAAAGAGGGCGAACTCTACAAATTCGAAGAGCCCGAGGAGGAGATGGTCATCGACCAGAAGGTGCGCCAGGAGGCTTTTGACAACTACGAGACAACCGACGACCACGGCATGGTGTTCGTGGGTACGGCCGTCGACCAGAACGGTACGAAATACTACAAGGTGAAAAACTCGTGGGGGACCGAGCAGGTATATGGCGGATTCTTCTATGCGTCGGAGGCCTTTGTCAAATACAAGACGATGGATATTCTGGTGCATAAGGATGCCGTCCCGGCCAAGATTCTGAAGAAACTGCATTTGCAGTAAAGATATGAAACGGCGCTTAGGTGCCGTTTTTCTGTTGGTGTTGTGCCTGCCGTTATTGCTTATCCCCCTTTGTAACGACAAAGTGGTGGACCATTATATCGACAAGATATGGTTGCACCGGACCAACACGATAGAGAAGCTGCACGAATTTGAAAGTGAGTATAAGAATTTCGAGTGCGATGTACTGTTTGTGCCCGAACTGTCCGATTTCAGAACCGGACACGATACCCCTTCGCCCGAGTCGCTCGGGCTATACCTCGACTTTCTGGGCAAGAACCCCGAGCGGGAGTTGTGGGTAGACCTGAAGAATCTGACCGAAGCCAACTGCCGGCAGGCCGAGTCGCTCCTGACCGCCATGCTGGCCCGCTCGGGAGCCAGCAAGGAGCAGCTCATTGTCGAGTCGCGCGACTGGAAAGCCCTGCGCCATTTCACACAAGAGGGGTATTATACTTCGTGTTACCTCGATATACCCAACCTCGACGAGATGAGTGACCGAGAGCGTAACGAGCGGCTCGACTCGATTCAGCAGATAGCCCGTAGCGGAGCCGTCGAGGCTCTGTCGTTCCCCGCATCGTATTATGGCTTTTTGAGAGATCTCGATTTTTCGGTCGATTTGCTCACGTGGGAGCACCGCCGTTGGGCCTGGCAACTGCCCTTCTTCTCGCGCTCGAGAGCCATCCTCAAGGATGGCCGGGTGAAGGTGGTGCTGGTCAAGGAGAAGGGGCACTATCACCAGTGAAGCCGCGTGTAGAGGGCGAGCAATACCTTGCGGTAAATCCAGGCGACAGCCAGACACACGACCAGATAGAGCAGGCCCGACCATTCGACGGGTAGCGGCTTGGCATAGATGAGTATCTGCTGCCGCACGAAGGCGTGGGTGATGAACAGTACGGCCGACAGTCCGCCCAACTCCAGCACGATTTTATGGAGAATGCCTTTTTTGAAAAGCGGCAGAACCGCCACGAAGGGGAAGAGTACCAGAGTCGAGCTGAATACCCACAGATAGGGGTTGAAGAGGCTTAGCACGAAGAGCACACACCCCAGTGCCACCCAACCCCACGGGAGCCGCAGCGGATGCCGGGCCGCGAGCATGCCCATACAGAATACCGGCAACCACCCCACAAAGTTGTAGCGCAGGGTAAAGATGAGGTCGTTGCGTCCCAACCCTTGCAGCACGAGCAGCAGCACCCAGGCGGCAGCCGAGGCAATCCACAGCACCCGGTCACCGGCTCGCCGCAGAAGCAGCACATAGACGACATAGAGTTGAAAGGCCATGCCGAAGTACCACCACGGGCCGGCAATGACGAAGCGGTCGACCAGGAAGTTGGCGGTAAAGGTAAGCATCGCCAGCAGGTCGGTCCATATCTTTTGATTCTCCAGATACTGATAGGTAATGTGGGTGTGACCCGAGTAGCGGTCGAGCAGGAGCAACAGGGCCATGGGGACAATCCTCTTCCACAGTTGTGTGGCCCGGTGCAGCAGGATGCGCCATCCCGCATCGGGGCTCTGTCCGTATCGCTTGGCCAGCCCGTAACCGCTCACGAAGACAAAAACCGATACCCCGTAATGACCCAGAAAAGAGAAGAGCGACAGCACGATGGTGCGCAGGTTGCCCCTGCCCAGGGAGTCGACAAACCGTGCGACGTTGTCGGGGATATATTCAAACTCGCACTCGGGCGGAAACTCGGGGAAGGTGTGGAAAAAGTTGTGCAGAACGATGAGCACAATTCCTATCCCCTTGAGCAGCAGAGAGTCGGTGCGGCTGTATTGCAGTGTGGGCATGGCAGCATCACGCTTTGTCCAGCTCCTCGTTGAGCTTTTCGCCCACGAGACGGGCAGCCGAGGCTACATAATCGGCACAGGGGCGGCGCTTGTAGTAGGCTTCGGTGCGGGCTTCGGGAGTAGGCACGTCGCTCTTGTGGTCGAGCCCCAGCAGTTCGCGGCAGATGATGGAGCCGTTGAGCTCCTTCGATTTCGCGGCCAGTTCCTGCACGGTGGCATAGACCGTTTTCCGTTTGGCCATATCGGAGGGAATATCGTTTTTGTAGTAGAGTCCGGCAATCATGAACATGCCGCTCACGGCGCCGCACACCTCGCGCAACCGGCCCATGCCTCCGCCCAGCGGGGCGCTTATCGAGGCGGCCAGAGAGGGGTCGAGGTCGAATAGATCGCTGTAAGCCAGCACTACCGATTGGGCACAGTTGTAGCCCTCGTGAAAAAGTTGGCGAGCCTTTTCGGCTCTCTGTTCTACATCTATCTTTTCCATGCTTGTGTAGTTGTTTACCATTGAATAGGCTCGATGCCATGAGCCACCAGATATTGGTTGGTCTGGCTGAAGTGGTGGTTCCCGAAGAAGCCCCGGTGAGCCGACAGGGGCGAGGGGTGGGGCGATTGCAGCACCAGGTGCCGGTTGCGGTCTATGAACTCGCCCTTGCGTTGGGCATAGGCCCCCCACAGGATGAAGACCAGATGCTCGCGCTCCTCGGCCAGTTTGTGGATGACGGCATCGGTGAAGGTTTCCCACCCTTTGCCTTGATGCGAGCCTGCACGGTGAGCCTCGACCGTGAGCGTGGCGTTGAGCAGCAATACCCCCTGGCGTGCCCAGCGGGTGAGGTTGCCGCTTTGGGGTACGGGAATACCCAGGTCGCTCTCGATCTCCTTGAAAATATTCTGGAGCGAAGGGGGGAAGGGCACGTGGTCGTTGACCGAGAAGCAGAGGCCGTGAGCCTGATTGGGTTCGTGGTAAGGATCTTGTCCCAGAATTACCACCTTCACCCGGTCGAAGGGGCAGGCATCGAACGCTGCGAATATCTGGCTGCCGGGCGGATAGACCGTCTTGGTTGCATATTCGTTGCGCACGAATGCAGTCAGGTTTTCGAAGTAAGGCTTGTCAAATTCGGGTTGCAGCCGTTGTTGCCAGCTGGGTTCGATGCGAACATTCATAATCTTTGTATAAGATTTTAACCGTAACTGTTTGCAAAGCTACAAATATTTCTTACTTTTGCCACGCAATTAGGGGGAGATTCTCACCGACGAGGCGTACTTTTCCCCCGAATCGTTTAGCGGCACCCGTAGTTCAATGGATAGAATAAAGGATTCCGGTTCCTTCGATTGGGGTTCGACTCCCCACGGGTGTACAAGGCGTTCCAGAGGGTAAGACCCGTTGGGACGCTTTTTTTGCGTGGGTCTGCTTTTCTTGATAAATAATTGTTAATTTTGCCTCAATAACTTGTAAATCAAATGTAGTATTATGAAAAAGTTCTTGCTGTTTTTGTCTGTACAATTTTTTTGTTTGTGTGGATATGCGCAGGTAAAAACCTATGATGTTAATTTGTCGGCAGTCGTTTATAAAAAGTATGAGGGGCTTGAGGAAGGTTCTACAATAAGGGTTTCAAGAATAGTTTGTGAAACTGTAAGAGATACCTTGTCGGAATTAGATGACCAATACAAGACGTTCTATTATATGGAGGTAGATGGGCAGTTAATACCTATTACCAGTAAAATCGAGAAGCGTCTCCATTTCATGTATGAAACAGTGCAAGATGTTTGGAATGCCAAGATTATAAGCAAGGTACTTCCTGTTATAGCAAAGAAAGGATATCAAAGGGATTTGCGGTTTGATATGGGGCAAGATGCACTGGAGTATATGAATAGGTTGAATATGGAGGGGGCAATTTATCATGATTCATATCTCGAAAATTACATATACAGTTTGATTTCGAAAATTGTACCAGAGTCTTCTCTCGGTCGCTGTTGTGTAGATATTAAGTTGATGATTGTAAATGACAATTCGTTGAATATGGGAATGTTCTCGAATGGTCTGTTAATGGTTACTACGGGCATTTTATCGAACTTGCATTCCGAGGACGAGCTGGTAGCCGCATTAAGTCATGAAATCGCACATCTTATGCTGGATCATCAAGTGCAAAATGTCAATGAAGAGGTCGCTCGTAAAAATCGTGCAGAGTTTTGGGCGGCTGTATTGACTGGAGTAACTGCTGTTGCAGAAGGGGTGGCTGCTGCAAATTCTGATTATGTGCCCGGTTTGGCAACAGCGGGTATGGCCATGGTCTCATCGGCGGTTGCCTCTCAAGTGATAGATCGGCTGGGTATGAAATACAATCATGATCAGGAGAGAGCGGCCGATAATATATCGAGACAGATACTTTCGGTTCTTCAATACAATACCAATGCCTTGGCGACAGTTTTGTCGAATATTAAAGCAGAAATGGATAGTAGAGGTAGTTATGAGCCTTATTTTGAATCGTATACACATCCTGCATTAGTAGAGAGGATAGGACTTCTGGGTGAGCCTCAATTTATTGAAGACCCTGCTTTTGAGAAAAAAATATCTTTTGTCATTACCCGTGTGGCCCAGGCAAGATATGATATGGGGCATTTTAGAGAGACTATTGATTTGGTAAACCAGAATATAGAGAATGAAGTCGCTGTTTCTGATGACTATTTGTTGAAGGCTCATTGTTTGTTGGCGATACAGGATAACGAGCAGTCGAATCGAGAAGTGCTCGACTTGATATATCGGGCTAAAGAGCTGAATCCTTCGGATATAAATATATATAAAACCGAAATCCTGGCGTATCTTCGATTGAACGACAGGGCAACCGCCTTACGCTTGTTGCAGGAGTATGATGCATTGCTGGGGAATCCTTCGGCTTGGGGTGACTTGAGCTGGGTTGGAGCAGAGTTGGACTGGAGCCGTAATATGCAAATAAAGTTGAAAGGGGGAATGTAAAATGGCTGCACTCCAATGAGACGCGTTGTCGTTCCCGATAAAATCCATACCTTTGCGGCATGAAAAGTAAGCAGATAGATTGGAGCCGTACCGATGCTCTTATTTTCGATATGGACGGCACCCTGTGGGATGCGGTCGACACCTATGCCCGCATCTGGAACGAGGTCTTTGCCCGGGCGGGCCGCGAGGTCCACGTTACCCGCGAGACACTCATCGGCAACATCGGGAAACCGATTCCTCGCATTATGGAAAATCTTTTCCCCGATATTACCCCCGACGAGGCGGCCCGCTTCTCGGCCGAACTGGCGCAGGAGGAGCCCGCCTTGCTGTCGCGCTACGGCGGCACGCCCTATCCCGGGGTGGTCGAGGGGCTGGAACGGCTGTCGCACAAGTACAAGCTGTTTCTGGTGAGCAACTGCGACTCGCACACCCTGCCCGTGTTTATGGCTTGCATAGGCATTACGCCCTACATTACCGAGGGGCTCGCCTTTGGCAACACGCACAAGCCAAAGGGCGACAACATGCTGCTGCTCAAAGAGAAATACGGATTGCAACAACCGCTCTACATGGGCGACATCGACGCTGACGGGCAGGAGACCCACCGCGTGGGTCTGCCCTTTGTCTATGCGCGTTACGGCTTTGGACAGACCGACGACTACGAACTGGCCTTCGACTCGTTTACCGATTTTACCGAATTCTTTTTAAATTGTAAATAAGCTATGTTCTCGAGTGAATTTCATGCCGAGATTTTGCGGCGTTGTCAAAAAATACAGGCGGGCTTGCAGGCCGTGGGGGCCGATGCCGCCTTGATTCACACCAATGCAAACCTCTATTACACGTCGGGTCGGGTGTTCAACGGTTACACCTATATCCCGGCCAAGGGTGAGCCGCACTATTTCGTACGTCGTCCCGTGGGGTTGAAAGGCGACAGCGTGCACTATATCCACAAGCCCGAGCAGATACCTGCCCTGTTGACCGAACTGGGTATGCCGCAACCCCGGCGTATCGCGCTGGAGTGGGATGCCTCACATGGCGATTATGTACGTCTGGCTGCCGTATTCCCCGAGGCCGAGGTGGCGAACGCGTCGGCTGTGATGCGTGGGGCGCGGGCCGTGAAGACCGAGTATGAACTGGCCCGGTTGCACGAGTCGGCCGTGAAGCATGCCGAGGTGTACCACCGCATCGAGTCGATTTATCGCGACGGCATGACCGACATCGAACTCCAGATCGAAATCGAGCGTCTGTTGCGTCTGCACGGTAACCTGGGACTCTTCCGCATCAACGGGCAGAGCATGGAGATATTCATGGGCAACGTGCTTTGCGGCGACAATGCCGACGCTCCTACGCCCTACGACTTTGCCATGGGCGGTGCCGGTATGAGTTGCTCGATACCGGTGGGCGCCAACGGTACCCTCATGCGTCCGGGCATGGCGGTGATGGTCGACATGTGCGGCAACTTCACCGGCTACATGACCGATATGACCCGCATCTACTCGATAGGCGAACTGCCCCAGAAAGCCCTCGACGCACACCGCTGCTCCATCGAGATACACCACCGGTTGAGCCAGATGGGCAAGCCCGGCGTGGCTGCGGCCGACCTCTACCACAAGGCGGTCGAGATGGCCCGCGAGGCGGGGCTGGACGACTACTTCATGGGGCACACCCAGAAGGCAGGTTTCATCGGTCACGGCGTGGGTATCGAGGTGAACGAGGCCCCGGTGCTGGCTCCCCGTTCGAAAGAGGTGCTGGCCGAGAACCAGGTGATTGCCATCGAGCCCAAGTTTGTGATTCCGCACGTGGGGGCCGTAGGCATCGAAGATACCTATGTGGTTACTCCCGACGGTTTGCAGGCCATCACGCAGGCCCCGGTCGACATCTTCCGGCTCTTCTGATTTCGCCCTCTGAGAGAGACGAAACGATATTTCCCCTTTGGGGGCTCTATCCCGACAGACGCTCTGCCGGGATAGTTTTTTTCGGCACGGGCCGGTGTGTATAAGTTGTTCAAAAAACATCGGCCGGCGACTTCGTTCTCTGCGAATATCTTCGTAACTTTAACCCCACGAATCTAAATCCAGTCTCATATATGCAACCCTTTGTTCATCTGCACGTTCACTCCCAGTACTCTATTCTCGACGGACAGGCTTCGATACCGGCGCTGGTCGACAAGGCCATGAAAGACGGCATGAAGGGCCTGGCCCTGACCGACCACGGCAACATGTTCGGGATAAAAGAGTTTTTCAATCTGGTGAAGAAGAAAAACGGTGCGGTGAAGGATGACATCAAAAAGATACAGAAACGCATCGATGCCATCGAGAAGGGCGACGAAACGGTCGACGACAAGGAGGCCGAGCTGGCCTCGCTGCGCCAGCAGGTAGCCGACCTCGAAGCCAAGATATTCAAACCCATCCTGGGTTGCGAGGTGTATGTGGCCCGCCGTCGGCTCACCGACAAGGAGGCCACTCCGCGCGAGGTGCGCAGTGCCGTGGTCAACGAGGTGAACGGCATCTCCATCCGCAAGGGTGCCATCGATGATGGCGGTTATCACTTGATTGTGCTGGCCAAGAATCTGAAGGGGTATCACAACCTCATCAAGCTGGTGTCGAAAGGGTGGACCGAGGGTTTCTACTCGCGTCCCCGTACCGACAAGTACGAACTCGAGAAATATCACGAGGGGCTCATCGTCTGCTCGGCCTGTTTGGGTGGCGAGATTCCCCGCAAAATACTGACGGGTGACCTGGCGGGAGCCGAGGAGGCCATCCTGTGGTTCAAGCGGATTTTCGGCGACGACTACTACCTGGAGTTGCAACGCCACAAGGCCACCGTGCCGCGGGCTAACCACGAGACCTTCGTCCTGCAGAACGAGGTGAATGCCCGCCTCATCGAGATGTCGCGCAAGCACGGCATCAAGCTGGTATGTACCAACGACGTCCACTTTGTCGAAGAGGAGAATGCCGAGGCGCACGACCGCCTCATCTGCCTGAGTACGGGCAAGGACCTCGACGACCCCACCCGCATGCTCTATTCCAAACAGGAGTGGCTGAAGACCCAGCAGGAGATGAACGACCTCTTTGCCGATGTGCCCGAGGCGCTCGCGAATACCCTCGAGATTCTCGACAAGGTCGAGTTCTATTCAATCGACCACGCCCCGCTCATGCCTACCTTCCCCATTCCCGAGAGCTTCGGTACCGAGGAGGAGTACCGCCGCAAGTTTACCGACGAAGATATTTTCAACGAGTTTACCCGCGACGAGAACGGCCAAGTGGTGATGGACGAGGAGTCGGCCCGCAAGAAAATCGAGAAGCTGGGCGGTTATGAGAAACTCTACCGTATCAAGCTCGAGGCCGACTATCTGAAGGAGCTCACCTTCAAGGGGGCGCACGAACGCTACGGCGAGGAGCTTTCGCCCGAGGTGCTGGAGCGCATCACCTTCGAGCTGCACATTATGAAGACGATGGGTTTCCCGGGTTACTTCCTCATCGTGCAGGACTTTATCAACGCCGCCCGCACCGAGCTCGACGTGTCGGTAGGGCCCGGCCGTGGTTCGGCCGCCGGTTCGGTGGTGGCCTACTGCCTGAAGATCACCCAGATAGACCCCATGAAGTACGACCTGCTGTTTGAGCGGTTCCTCAACCCCGACCGTATTTCGTTGCCCGATATCGATGTCGACTTCGACGACGATGGCCGCGGACGGGTGCTGCAGTGGGTGACCGAGAAGTACGGCGCCGAGAAGGTGGCTCATATCATCACCTACGGTACCATGGCCACCAAGCTGGCTATCAAGGATGTGGCGCGGGTGCAGAAGCTGCCGCTCTCCGAGTCGGACCGCCTGACCCGCCTAATTCCCGACCGCCTGCCCGAGAAGAACGGCAAGGCCCAAAAAATCAATCTGAAAAACTGTATCGAGAATGTTCAGGAGTTGAAAGATGCTTGCAACTCGAGCGACCAGCTCCTGGCCGATACGATGAAATATGCCCAGATGCTCGAAGGCAACGTGCGCAATACCGGCGTGCATGCCTGCGGTGTCATCATCGGGCGCGATGCCATTACCGACTGGGTGCCCGTGAGCACGGCCGACGACAAGGAGACCGGCGAGAAGATGCTCGTGACCCAGTACGAAGGGAGCGTGATTGAGGATACCGGCCTCATCAAGATGGACTTCCTGGGATTGAAAACCCTCTCGATTATCAAGGAGGCGGTCGAGAACATCCGGCAGACCCGACATATCGACCTCGACATCGATTCGATTCCCATCGACGACCCCAAGACCTACGAGCTGTACAGCGCCGGCCGCACGACCGGTACCTTCCAGTTCGAGTCGGCCGGTATGCAGAAGTACCTGCGCGAGCTGCATCCCACCACCTTCGAAGACCTCATCGCCATGAATGCCCTCTACCGGCCGGGACCTATGGAGTATATCCCCCAGTTCATCGCCCGTAAGCAGGGCAAGGAGCCTATCGTCTACGACATCCCCATCATGGAGAAGTATCTGAAGGATACCTACGGCATCACCGTCTATCAGGAGCAGGTGATGTTGCTCTCGCGTCTGTTGGCCAACTTCACCCGCGGTCAGTCCGACGGTCTGCGTAAGGCCATGGGTAAGAAGTTGAAAGACAAGCTCGACGCCTTGAAGCCCCTCTTCATTTCGGGCGGCGAGAAGAACGGTCACAAGAAGGAGGTGCTCGAGAAGATTTGGGCCGACTGGGAGAAGTTTGCCTCCTACGCCTTCAACAAGAGCCACGCTACCTGTTACTCGTGGGTGGCTTTCCAGACCGCCTACCTCAAGGCCAATTACCCCTCGGAGTACATGGCGGCCGTGCTCAGCCGAAACCTCAACAACATCACCGAAATCACCAAATTCATGGACGAGTGCAAGGCCATGAAGATTCAGGTGCTGGGCCCCGATGTCAACGAGAGTCAGTACAAGTTCTCGGTCAACAAGAAGGGAAACATCCGCTTCGGTCTGGGGGCCATCAAAGGGGTGGGCGACTCGGCCGTGCAGGCCATCGTGCGGGAGCGCGAGGCCAACGGTCCGTACAAGGGCATTTTCGATTTCGTCGAGCGGGTCAACCTCTCGGCCTGTGGCAAGAAGACCATCGAGTCGCTGGCCATTTCGGGGGCCTTCGATTCGTTCAAGGAGATTCACCGCGAGGACTTTTCGGCCATGACCAGCAAGGGCGAGCCCTTCCTCGATACGCTGGTACGCTACGGAGTGAAGGTACAGAGCGACAAGCTGTCGCAGGTGGCTTCGCTTTTCGGCAGCGACTCCTCTATCGTGACGACTCCGCCCGAGATACCGCGGGGTGTACCTCTCTCCGACATCGAGCGGCTCGACAAGGAGCGCGAGCTCGTGGGCATGTATCTCTCGGCTCACCCTCTCGATGCCTATAAACTGGAACTGCTCTACGGTTGCAACACCCGTATGACCGACTTGAAGAACCGCGAGGCGCTGCTCGACAAGGAGCTCACTTTCGGCGGCGTGGTGGTCGACTACCGCACCGGCATCGGCAAGCGCGGCGGGCAGTATGGATTCATCAAGATCGAAGACTATTCGGGGGCCGACGACATCCCTCTCTTCGGGCAGGATTTCATCGACTACGGCAAGTTCGGTGCCAACAACGGCACCTTCGTGTGGGTGCGGGCCCGCTGTGTCCCCTCGAAGTATACCCCCGGACGCATCGACCTGAAGATACTCGAAATGAAACTGCTCTCGGAGCTGAAGGGCACGATGCTCAACTCCATCACCATCGAGATGCCGGCCCGCCTCGTGAAGAACGGTTTCATCCAGACCCTCTCCGACTTTATGCCGCCGGCTCATCAGCACAAGGCCGAACTCAACTTCAAGATTTACGATTCGGAGCTGGGCAAGTCGGTGCGGTTGCGCTCGCGGCGTCGTCCCATGATTACCGAGGAGCTCATCGATTTCCTCAACGAGAACGAAGAGGTGACCTTCAAAATAAATGAATAATCGTTTGCGACTCAACCACAGAATACCTAATTTTGTTCCGTAATACGTGATAACGATAAATTATAAACAGATAGAACTATGGCATTGAAAATCAATGATGAAAATGCAAAGGAGCTGATTGCTTCGGGCAAACCCGTGGTAATCGATTTCTGGGCAGAATGGTGTGGCCCTTGCCGGGCTATCGCCCCCTCGGTCGACGAACTCGCCGAAGAGTATGAAGGTAAAGTGATTATCGGTAAATATAACGTCGACGACGATTCCGATATCAGCGCCGAGTATAGCATCCGCAATATCCCCACGTTGCTCTTCTTCAAGGAGGGTAAACTGGTAGATAAGCACGTAGGTTCTGCCTCGAAGGCCGACCTCGAAGCTAAGGTGAAGGCTCTGCTCTAAGCGTGGCAGAAAAAGCTAACACGGGCCGACTCGAAATCAATCGAGCCGGCCCGTGGTGTATTTGTTTGCATCACTTTGTACCCCGGTGCACCCTCTGGAGGTGGCAGTGGGTGGAGTAGGGGCGCACGGCTCGTGCGTCCTGAGTTCTTGCCCGGGTAATTCTGGATTCCGCGTCGTGGCGCGGAATGACCGAGAGTGTCACCCCGCACTCGATGCGGGGTCCAGCTTTTGGAGCTGGCAGTGGGTGGAGTAGGGGCGCACGGCTCGTGCGTCCTGAGTTCTTGCCCGGGTAATTCTGGATTCCGCGTCGTGGCGCGGAATGACCGAGAGTGTCACCCCGCACTCGATGCGGGGTCCAGCTTTTGGAGCTGGCAGTGGGAGGAGTAGGGACGCACGGCTTGTGCGTCCTGAGTTCTTACCCGGGTAATTCTGGATTCCGCGTCGTGGCGCGGAATGACACAGACGTCGCTACTTCTGGCTACCGCATGATGCCTCGCTTACAGTTTCAGATACTCCTTGAGCGCCTCGACATACTGTTCGAACGCATCGCGGCCCCGTTCGGTAATCTGGCAGGTCGTGCGGGTCTTTTTCCCCACAAACTCTTTCTTTACCCGAATGTATTCGGCCGCTGCCAGTTTGTCTATCTGCACGCTCAGGTTACCCGCCGTGGCGCCCGTCTGCTCTTTCAGGTAGACGAAGTCGGCTTCGTCGACCGAGAGAAGTATCGACACGATGGCCAGTCGCAGTTGCGAGTGTAGCAGGGGATTCAGTTCGCGCAGCATCACTTACGACATTTAGCGTTCAGGTTATGCCCGGGGATAACCATCATAATCAGAAACGAAATACCAAAGTAGAGGTGCCAGGTGGCAGGTACGTGCTGCAAGGCAGGCAGGGTCATCAGCATGTAGATGGCAAAGACCAGTCCGAAGAGCGGCAGGTAGGCCAGCACCGAGTCTTTAATCACCAGCCCCGTAATCGAGGTTCCTATGCCGCAGTAGATAAGAGCCAACGGCATCATCAGCCCGAAGTTGACACTCCCCAGGGCATAACCCAGAATCATCATCGTCAGCACGGTGATGACGAAGAGGGTGCCTATCACCTTCCACGTCTCGTCGATCATGCGGTCGGTATAGGTAATCACCGTGGGGCGGTGCTTGCGGTCATGTACCGTTGTATAGATAAAGGGGGCAAACATGAGGAACCAGGCGGCGGCCCATACCGAGCTGCCGGTTGTGCTGACCAGCGCAAAGACCACGACAGCAAGCACTACGGCCAGGTAACCGTAGAGCAGGAACCGGTTACCGCTTCCGGTCCCGATATTCTTCCGGCTCTGCCTAATCATTTGGGTGATGAGCTCCAGGCTCTCCTTTTCGTTCAGTTTTTTCTCTTCCATACGTTCAAATTTTAAGGTTTACAAATTGGTTTATTTTATAAACTATATAGCTATATGGTCTCTCCTTGGAAAGTATTGATGCTGCAAATATAAATCGGTTTATAATATAAACCAAATATTTCGGAATATTTTTTTAGTGAGTGGGTGTATTTTTTTTGAGGGAGAGGGGCGCTCTGCATTCGATGGGGGCTTTGTGTCACCCCACACGTGATGCGCACTGTGTCACCCGCACTCGATGCGGGGTCCAGCTTCTGGAGATGGCAGTGGGTGGAGTAGTGCCGCACGGTTCGTGCGTCCTGAGTCATATCTTGCCGGTATTCCTGGATTCCGCGTCGTAGCGCGGAATGACGAGAGGCCGGTATATCCTTGGATATTGTGCTGCAAAACGTCAGGGTCATTTTCTGTGTAGAGTAGCGGTACCCCCGCCTTTATCGGGCCGGGAGGAGGCCAGCCGACCGAGGAGTGAGGGCGAGGACTGTCTGAGCGCAGCGAGTTCCGCAGCCCCCGAAGGCGGCGCCAGCCTCCGAACGAGATAGCCCGATAACAGCGGCGGCGCTTCTTGGTTCGTTCTTCTCGCTGTAGAGAAGAATGAACATAGTGTGTCACCCCGCATTCGATGCGGGGTCCAGCTTCTGGAGGTGGCAGTGGGTGGAGTAGGGACGCACGGCTCGTGCGTCCTGAGTTCTTGCCCGGATATTCTGGATTCCGCGTCGCAGCGCGGAATGACGAGAGTGTCACCCGCACCCCGATGCGGGGTCCAGCTTCTGGAGGTGGCAGTGGGTGGAGTAGGGACGCATGGCTCGTGTGTCCTGAGTTATGCCGTGTCCGGGTATTTCTGGATACCGCGTCGCCGTGCAAAATGCCACAGGGAGTACAGGTAGCGGGTGGAGTATAAGCAGGGAGGTGTACCAATGCGAATATTTTTATTGGGGTATCATGGAATTTTGGAATTTTGTGATTAGCAAGAGTCAGAAAGGTGATGTTGGTTTTGTTTTTTTAATAAAAAGCACTACTTTTGCTTCGCACATCTGCAAGGTGTGCAGACATACGACATAAAAAGCGCATTGGCTTTTCTTTCTTACTGATGAAACTTGGCGGTTTTAAGAGAAAAGGAAGAGCAAAGTTGATGTTCGCGCTGTTCATACGGCGTGGGCGTTTGCATCATCTCTTTTCTCGGGTACGCCAAGACCTCATCAGTGGATATGCAAATTGTCCACGTTTTTTTTGTCTGGAGTAGCACTAAGTTTAATCTTTTAATATTTACTGTTATGAAGACAAAAATTTTTTTGATGATGGTGTTGGCTACCTTCTTGGTGGTTGGTGTAGCTTGTACCAAAGAGAATGATGAACCTGTTCTTCTGGAAAAATCAGATCCAGATGGAACAATTCTTGTTTCTGTTCGAAACTCGGTTAACGGAGGAACTCCAGTTGAGCTCCCAGGATTAGGAAGTTTCTATATAGATGGAGAGAATAATTTTGTGCCTTATAATTCTGATATGGAATTCAGCCCGATTGGGGCGGTTAAAGGCATAGCAGATGTATATGCTATTTCTGCGACATGGTCTGTTAGAGTAGCTGTACAAGAGGGACATGGCTATCTTGTTAGAGCTCAAAGCTCTAATGGGTATAAATATGCCCGACTGTATGTAGCGAAGTATATTTTGCCCCTTCCTGATATGGTGCTGGGGGCTTATGTAAAGTATCAGTCACCCTATGACATTGGTTCCGATTTATCGGTGATTATCCCAGATGAGAATTTCAAATCGTATCTGAAGAAGAATTTTGATGCCGATTCTGATGGTAAGTTGTCACAAGAGGAGGCCGATTCGGTTCGGGAAATGAATTGCTGTTTACAGGATATAAGATATTTAGATGGGATAGAACTGTTTGCCAATCTGGAAGAGCTGTATTGTAATAATAATCAGTTGGAGACATTGGATATTAGCAAAAACACAAAACTGGAGATATTGGTGTGCCATAGTAATCAATTATCTTCGTTGGATATAAGTGCAAATAGAATGCTGACTTATCTTTCCTGTTCGGGTAATCCTGGTGATGGAACGGTGTTCCCGGTGACGGCGTGGTTTGATAATACAAATGTGCCGAAAGATTTCCCCACGAGCTATTTGTACAATGGCAAAACGATAACCATCGATTATAAAAAGGCGAACTGATATACCTTCGTCCGTATCTATACAACAGGCGAGAGACTCTCTGGAGAACCTCCCGCCTGTTTGGCTTATTCAACAATAACTAACTGTCTGTTTGTTACAAGATGCCTTGTGCCATCATGGCCTTGGCCACTTTCATAAAACCGGCAATGTTGGCGCCCTTCACGTAGTTGGTGTAGGTATCGCTCTCTTTGCCGTAGCGGGTACACTGCTCGTGAATGTCGTGCATGATTTGTTTTAGTTTCTGGTCCACCTCTTCGGCTGTCCAGCTTATCTTCATGGAGTTTTGCGTCATCTCCAGTCCGCTCACCGACACGCCGCCGGCGTTGGCTGCCTTGCCCGGAGCGTAGAGAATCTTGGCCGCGAGGAACTGCTCGATGGCTTCGGGGGTCGAGGGCATGTTGGCCCCTTCCGACACGGCGAAACAGCCGTTGGCCAGCAAGGTGCGGGCGTCGTCGCCGTCGAGTTCGTTCTGGGTGGCGCTGGGCATGGCGATGTCGCACTTTTCGCCCCAGGGACGTCCGCCCTCGACATATTTGCAGCCATACTCCTCGGCATATTCGCGGATGCGGCCGCGGTAGAGGTTCTTGAGTTCGAAGATATAGGCCAGTTTCTTCTCGTCGATACCGTCGGGGTCGTAGATGTAGCCGTCGCTGTCGGACATGGTTACCACCTTGGCGCCCAGTGCGATGAGCTTCTGCACGGTGTATTGGGCCACGTTGCCCGAGCCCGATACCGTAACCACCTTCCCTTTGAGGTCGATGCCGCGGGTCTTGAGCATCTCGAGCAGGAAGTAGACGTTGCCGTAGCCGGTGGCTTCGGGGCGGATGAGCGAGCCGCCGAACTCGAGCCCCTTGCCCGTAAAGGTTCCCGTATTCTCGCGGGCCAGCTTCTTGTACATGCCGTACATGTAGCTTACCTCGCGGCCGCCCACGCCTATATCGCCGGCAGGCACGTCGGTATCGGGGCCGATGTAGCGCCACAACTCGGTGACGAAGGCCTGGCAGAAGCGCATGATTTCCATGTCGGACTTACCCTTGGGGTTGAAGTCCGATCCGCCTTTGCCGCCACCCATGGGCAGCGTGGTGAGGGCGTTTTTGAAGGTCTGCTCGAAGGCGAGGAACTTGAGGATAGAAGGATTGACCGATGAGTGGAAACGGATGCCTCCCTTGTACGGGCCGATGGCGTTGTTGTGCTGCACGCGATAGCCCATGTTGGTTTGCACGCGGCCCTGGTCGTCGACCCAGGTGACCCGGAACGAGAAGATGCGGTCGGGGATGCACAGGCGTTCAATCAGGTTGTAGCGGTCGAACTCGGGGTGTTGGTTGTAGACCTCTTCGATCGTCGACAATACCTCTTCGACGGCCTGGTGGTACTCCGGCTCGTTGGGGAACCGGCGTTTCAATTCGTTCAATACTTCTGTTGTTTTCATCGATAAGTATGTTTTTTGGTTTGATGGAATACTATTCCTGGTGTAACACGTTGCAAGCGTGATGCTTTCTTATGGTGACATCGTGTTGTGCAGTGCCTCGATTCCGTAACAAATTGTGCTGTAGAATAGCGGCTCGGCTTTATTTGTGCCGACAAAGATAGTAAAAATAAATAAAGTGAAAGCCTTTTTGGATAAAAACTTTCACTTTACAAAGAAAATTGACGGAATAATATCTTTTTGAGCGAATTATCGCTCGAAATGTGAGAAATCTCTCATAATTATACTATTTCTCGACCGGTTGCAGACCCATGGCGGCCGCGGTCTCGAGCATGAACTGGCGGGCCGGTTCGTGTTCGTTGGGGATTTTGCCGTCGAGTATGGCCTCCTTGATGGCCGAAAGCAGTTCGCCTACCGGGCGCGAGGGGGGCAGCCCGAAGGTCTCCATAATCTCTTCGCCGCGGATGGGCAGCTTCATGTTGCGGATGCTGTCCTTCTCTTCGATTTCGCGCAGTTTGGTGCGTACGAGTTCGAAGTTGTCGAGAAACCGTTTCACCTTCTCGCGGTTTTTCGAGGTGATGTCCGACTCGCACAGCAGCATCAGGTCGTCTATGTCGTCGCCCGCGTCGAAGAGCAGCCGGCGTACGGCCGAGTCGGTGACCACCTCTTCGGCCAGGACAATGGGCCGCATGTGCAGCCCTACGAGTTTCTGCACATACTTCATCTTGTCGTTGAGGGGCAGTTTCATGCGGCGGAAGATACCGGGTATCATCTTCTCGCCCACGTAGTTGTGGTTGTGGAAGGTCCACCCCAGCCGGGCATCGTAGCGTTTGGTGCGGGGTTTGCCTATGTCGTGAAGCAGGGCGGCCCACCGCAGCCACTCGTTGCGGCTGCGCAGCGCCACGTTGTCGAGCACGGCGAGCGAGTGGTAGAAGTTGTCTTTGTGTCCGCGACCCTCGACGGTCTCTACCCCTTTGAGGGCAGCCACCTCGGGGAAGATGAGGGGCAGCAGCTTGCAGTCGTCGAGCAGGATGAAGCCCTTCGAGGGGATGTCGGAGCGGATGATTTTGCCCAGCTCGTCGATGATGCGCTCTTTCGAGATGATTTCGATGCGCGAGCGGTTGCGCTCGATGGCGGCGAAGGTCTCGGGCTCGATGCGGAAGTTGAGCTGCGTGGCGAACCGTATGGCCCGCATCATGCGCAGGGGGTCGTCGCTGAAGGTGATGTCGGGGTCGAGCGGGGTGCGGATAATTCCCTTTTCGAGGTCGTTCATGCCGCCGAAGGGGTCGACCAGTTCGCCCCAGCGGTCGCGGTTCAGACACAGGGCCAGGGCGTTGATGGTGAAGTCGCGCCGGTTCTGGTCGTCCTGCAGGGTACCGTCCTCGACCACCGGCTTGCGCGAGTCGTGGCTGTACGACTCCTTGCGGGCGCCGACGAACTCGATTTCGAAATTCTCGCCCCGGCGGTTATATTTCACCTGAGCCGTGCCGAAGTTGCGGAAGGTCGAGAGGTGAGCCCGTTTGCCCAGCCGGGCGGTGAGGGCCTCGGCCAGTTCGATGCCGCTGCCCAGGGTGACGATGTCGATGTCCTTGGAGGGGCGGTTCAGAAAGATGTCGCGCACATAGCCGCCGATGACGAAGCAGGGGCGGTTCATCGCGTCGGCCACCTCGCCGATGAGGTGGAATATGGGTTGATCGAGATGATCGAGAATAAGCTGATTGTCGGCTTGCATAATCGTGGGGTTGAATTGACGGTAAAAATACGACTTTTTCGCCATTGTGGCAAATGCCGCCCTCCGTTAATACCAGTCGAGGCGGTCGTAGGAGTTGCCCCGTTTGTCGTACTTGAGGTCTTGCAGCAGCGACGACTTGACGCTGATGTGGAAGTTGTACGACTTGTAGGGGCCCACGGGCACGAAGCTGGCACTCATCGACCAGCAGTGCAGGTCGCGGGTGATGTTACAGTTCATGTAGGCTATCTTCTTGGCCTCGAAGTCGTAGCTGGCCGAGAAGTTGAACGACCAGTTTTTCGTGAGGTTGATGTTGCCCGAGAGGCTGAGGTTCTGGGTGAACTTGCCGTTGTACTCCATCTTCTTTTTGTTGAAGGTGCCGTAGCCGTAGTTGACCGAGTAGTTGATCGAGAGGCTCCACGGTACTTCCCAGATGGCATATCCGTCGGGGCCGAACTGCACATCGTCGTTGCCCGACGAGCTCTCCTCCTCGTCGTCGCTCATGTTGGGGTCGGGTGGCATGTTGTTCTGTGGCAGGTTTTGCTGCGTCTTCTTGGTGTCGGAGCCCTTGTCCTTCTTCTTGAAGGTGTCGTTGTTGAAGGTGTAGGAGAACGAGGTTCCGGTGCTCGAGAGCCGTCCCAGCCCCTTGCCTACGGTCCAGCGGGGCTTGTTCACCCGCACGGGGTTGCCGTAGCTGTCGAGCTGGTAAGTATAGGTATCCCACGTGGCGCTCATCTGCAGGTTGAAGCTCTTGGTGAGCTTGATGAGAATCGAGGTATTCAGGTTACTCCACTTCATCGAGTCGGCCGCCATGTTGTAGCTCATGTTGGCCGAGAGGTTTTCGATGAGCGAGATTTTGCGCACGCCGGTCGAGTCGCGGTCCGACTTGACCTTCATCTCCAGGTTGTTCGATACCGAGAACGACACCGTCCCCTGCTTGCCCTGCGACACGGTGCCGTAGACGCCGTTCGAGAAGGGGGAGTATTTGGTGGTCACCGTTTCGCCCAGCGAGTTGACGTAGGAGTAGGAGTCCCAGAACCCGTAGCGGGGCGAGCTGAAGTCGGGCGCTGCACTGAACGATACCGAGGGGGTGAAGATGTGGCGGATGGCCTGCACCTTGTCGCCGAAGATTTTCCACGGGGTGTAGAAACCGTAGAGCTTGGTATCGGCGCTCAACGAACCGTAGTAGTTGTAGACGTTGTAGAAGCCGTAGACCGTGTCCTGCACGACGCGGGCCTGCTGGGTGTCCCACGACTGCATCACCTTGTTGGAGTACATGCGGTCGGTAAAGTTGAAGCTGGCGGTGAGGTTGAGGTACTTCAGCACGTTGAACGTGGCCGAGATGGGTATGTTGTGGTACATGCCGTTACGCCAGTCCTTGATGAGGTTCGACTTGAGTATCTGGTCCTGCTTGGTGAGAATCGAGTTCTGGAACCGGCCGCTGTACGACATCTGTATCTTCTCGTACCAGCGTTCGTTGCCCACCACGGTTTTACGCTTGAAGGGGTAGATCTGGCCCATCGAGATGGTGAGGTTGGGGAACGAGACGTTCAGCGTAGAGTCCTGGGTACGCTGGGTGACGTTGGCCGTAGCCGAGAAACTCCACACCGAGTTGGGGATGCGGTAGGTCATGTTTACCGTCGAACTCTTGGTGTTCTCGGTGAAGCTGTTGGCGTTGTAGTAGCTGTTCAGGTCGTTGCGGGTGTAGCCGCTGGTGGTGTAGTTCACACTGGCCGAGAGCGACATGTTGGGATTGTTCTTGGTGTCCTGGGTGTGGGTCCAGGCCACTTTGAAGTTCTTCATCTTGGTGTAGTCGGGCAATCCCTTGTCGCCCGTGATGGTGGTGATGAAGCTCAGGTCTACGTTACCCGAGTATTTGTATCGCTTGATATAGGCCGACTTGGCATTGACACCCCACGAGCCCTTGGTGTAGATTTCGCCCGTGAGGGCCAGGTCGACGTAGTCGTTGATGGCAAAGTAGTAACCGCCGTCGCGCAGGTAGTAGCCGCGCGCCAGCTCGTCGCCGAAGGTGGGCATGATGATACCCGACGAATACTTCTCGGTGAAGGGGAAGAAGCCGAAGGGGATAGCCAGCGGCAGGGGTACGTCGGCCAGCACCATGTAGGCGGGGCCGGTGACGATGTTCTTTTTGGGGCGCACCTTGGCCTGGGTCAGTTGCAGGTAGAAGTGGGGGTGTTCGTGGTTGTCGCAGGTGGTGTATTTGCCGTCCTTCATGTAGAACTCGTCGTTGTCCATCTTCTTGGTCTTGCCGCCGGTGAGGTAGCCCTCGCCCTGCTGGGTGACGATGTTGGTGATGTATCCCTTCTTGGTCTTGAAGTTGTAGTGCATGGTTTCCGACTCGTATTCGCCGCTCTTGTCCTTGAACACGGGGCGACCCACGATGTCGCCTACCGAGTCTGGGCGGCCTACGGCGTAGACCAGGCTGCTGTCCATGTTCATCTCTATCTGGTCGGCATTCAGCTCCATGCCGTCGAACTGCACCACGCCTTTGCCGTACATGTAGACTTCGTTGCCGTGGGTGAATACAATCGAGTCGTTGGCCTTGTAGTCGACGACCGAGGTAAGTCCGGCTTTCTTCTTTTTGGGAGCTACCGAGTCGGTGGCCAGTGAATCGGCTGCCAGCGAGTCGGTGAGCAACGAGTCGACCCCGAGAGAGTCGATGCCGAGGCTGTCGGGCAGGGCCGGCAAGGTGAGGCGGGCTGCCCCGGTGCTGTCGCCGCCGGGTGTGGTGTCGGCTGCAGCCGGTTGATTATAAGAGGGATGCCTGTCTTGCGCAATGAGCGACACAAACAGGGAAGAGAATAGCAGCGATAAGAGTATGGCGTATTTCTTGCTCACTTTCGGCATCGGGGTGTCCATCTGTAATCAACGTGCAAAAATACACATTTTCTACGACTTATCGGCCTTTGGACTTTATTTAATATATTTTATTCTCTGTTGGGTAGAGCGGCCGGCGGGCTTGAACGGCGGCCGGTCAGAGAAACAGGGCGGCCATCTCTTCGAACCGGCGCAGCGAATCTTCGCCGTATCGGGCTACGCTTTTGCGTACCTTGTCGAGCGGTTTCTCGCGGTCGGGGTTCGACTTGGAGTAGAATTTGTCGGCAAAGCAGACGAGCTTCTCCTCGAGGCTCACGGGGCACATGTCGCGGTGGGGCAGCGGCAGGTTCTGGGCTATGATGTCGGCCACGGTGAGGCCCGTGCCGGTGTGGCGCTCGCACACGAGGGCGTGGCGGGGATAGCCGTCGGCCCGCATGAGGTCGGCCCCCAGCACGCCGTGGCAGATGTAGGGCTGGTCGCCCGTGCAGTAGATGGAGGGGGCGTCGGTGAGGAATACCCCGATGTCGTGAATCATGGCGGCCTCGTAGACGAAGTCGAGGTCTATCTCGAGTTCGGGGTGGGCCTGGGCCAGTTGCAGGGCCTTGTCGGCCACCAGGCGGCTGTGCGACCACACGCTGTTGTATAGCGGGGTACCGGGTTGGTAGTATTTGTTGAAAACGGCTTGAACGTCCATGGTGATGTGTATTTAAAAACAGCAGCCCGAAGCGGATGCCTTCGAGCTGCCTGAATATGAAGCGGGTTTGTAATTACTCGACGATAGTTACCCAGTGGTGCGTATCGGGCTCGTCGCCATATTGGATGGCGCGCAGTTTGTGATAGAGCTTTTCGCAGATGGGGCCGGGTTTGCCGTCTTTGGAGAATACATACGACTTGTTCTCGTCGAGGTCGTCGATGCGGGCGATGGGGCTGATGACAGCAGCCGTACCGCAAGCACCGGCTTCGTCGAACGTGGCGAGTTCTTCCTCGGGTACCTGACGTACTTCGACCGTCATGCCCAGGTCTTCGGCCAGTTGCATGAGGCTCTTGTTGGTAATCGAGGGGAGAATCGAGGTCGATTTCGGCGTGATGTAGCTGTTGCCACGGATGCCGAAGAAGTTGGCCGGACCGCATTCGTCGATATATTTCTTCTCTTTGGCGTCGAGGTAGAGCACGGCCGAGTAGCCCATGGCGTGAGCCTTTTCGCCCGATACCAGACTGGCAGCGTAGTTACCGCCCACTTTGTAGCGGCCGGTGCCGAGCGGTGCGGCGCGGTCGTATTGGCGCAGGATGACCATCGGGGTGGGTTTGAATCCCTCTTTGAAGTAGGGGCCTACCGGCGAAACGAAAACGATGAAGAGGTACTCTTTGGCCGGTTTCACACCTACCTGTGCCGATGTACCGATGAGCAGCGGGCGAATGTAGAGCGAAGCGCCGCTTTCGTAGGGAGGCACGAAGCGCTCGTTTTTCTTGACAACCGTCAGGATAGCCTCGTTAAACTTCTCGGTGGGCAACTCGGGCATCATGATGCCGCGGCACGAGCTTTGCAGGCGGGCGGCGTTCTCGTCCATGCGGAAGATGCGGATCTTGCCGTCTTTTCCCCGGAAGGCCTTCATACCCTCGAAAGCCTCTTGTCCGTAGTGCAGACAGGTGGCTGCTATGTGTATTTCGAATGTTTGAGAGCTGGTAACCGTGATGTCGCCCCATTTTCCGTCCTTGTAGGTGCATCGTACGTTGTAGTCAGTGGGCATATAGCCGAATGACAGGTTTGACCAATCGATACTTTCCATAGTTTCGTTGTTTTTGTGTTTGACTTTATAGGGACAAAGATAGCGATAAAAGCCGAAAATTAAAATTTGAAACCGATTAGTTTAGCTTGACTTTTCAGCTATTTTCAACGAAACTCGGCTTCTCCATGCCGGGCATGGAGGTCGTGGGTGCTTGCCGGGGTGTGGGGGAGGCGTTGCGGGCGGGGACGATTACAGGGCCACTTTTCGGGTCTTGCCTTCAATCTTGACCAGGTAGATGCCGCGGGTCCCGATTTTCAGTTCCGATATGCCGGGGTTGATGGTGCGTTCGGTAACAATCTGGCCCAGAATGGTATAGACTGTTACTTTTACCTGGCGAGGGGTGCGTATGTAGATATTCCCCTCTTTGCTTGTGACTTCGATTTCGGGGGTGCGTGAGGTACCGTCGGTGCGGTCGTCGTCGCTGAGGACCCATGCCGATTGGCCCGTCCATTCTTGAGCGAACGCCTGTGGGGCGGCCGTGCAACCGAGTGCCAATGCGAAAAGAATTGCGTATAGATGTTTCATAACGACGACAATATCTTTTGCAAAGATAACCTTTTTTTGGCGGAATGTTGCAGGATAAGTCGTTAAATGTGGGGCTTCGGTCTCTAAAATTTGTAGGTACGCTTGGGATTTTTGGGGAACCATCCCTTTTGCACCCGCTTCTCCTGGTCGAAAAGCTCTTTGATGGTCCAGAACGACGAGAAGGCAAACACTCCCGACAGCGACGAGAACATGACGTTTTCGAGATACAGCGAGGCGGCGATGCCGGCCAGACCCAGCAGCAGGAATATCCACCAGCAGCGGGTGCCCCAGTGGTACTCGGCTTTGACTACAACCGGGTGAAACAGCCCGATGATGAGAAAGGTGCAGACTCCGATAACGAGTCCTTGCAGGTGGTTGTCGATGATAAAGTCCATATGGGATGAGTAAAAGGGTTATCTACGTTCTTTGTCGCCACGTGAACCCTGTCGGGGTTATCCGTTGGCGCGGGTGCAAAAATAAAAATTCCCGTTGAAAGTAAAACTCTCGAACGGGAACTTAGTTCGCTTAAAATCTACAATTCTTTGAAACAGCTCCGGGGTGCCTGGCATACCGGGCATTTGTAGTCGTCGGGCAATTCGCCCTCGTGTATGTAGCCGCACACCTCGCACACATACCGTTTGGTCGAGGCTTGGGGCTGGGGTGTTTCGGCCGCGGGAGCCTTCTCCTCCTCGACATAGGTGGGGGCGTTTTTGGGAGCCCGGCCCTTAATCACCTGGTGATAGTAGGCATAGGTCATGGGGGTGCTGTCGTCGGGCAGGGTGTCAATCACACGGGCAAAGAAGACGTCGTGCGTCTCGTTGTCGGCGACATGCAGCAGCTCGCACACGATGTGTCCGGCAAACTTGCCCTTCAGGATGGGCACGTCGTGCTGCCACGTGTAGTCGCGTCCGTCGTATTTGTTGCGGTCGCGTCCGCTCTGGAACCCGAAGGTGGTGATGAGGCTCGTGTCGCTCTCTTCGGCCAGGATGGCCAGGCTGAACCGGCGGTGCCGGACGATGGCATCGTGGGTATAGTTGTTCTTGTTCATCGAGATGGCCACGATGGGATTCTCGCTGGTCACCTGAAAGCAGGTGTTGATGATGCAGCCTGTGGGCCGGCCGTTGTCGCCGGTCCCTACGACATAGAGGCCGTAGGTGATTTTTTGCAGGGGAATGATGTTCATGTGAGGAGGCATGGGGGTAAACGTCATCGGCCTGCCCCGACAGAGCAGGCCGATGGTAGTTTACGGGGGATTGATACTGAATTAGTAGTTGTTCTTTTTGCGTTCGAAATAGGCACGCGGGTGAGCGCAGGCGGGGCAGGCTTCGGGAGCCGTCTTGCCGCGGTACACATATCCGCAGTTGCGGCATTGCCATTCAATCTCTTCACTGTCGGAGAATACGGTGCCGTTCTCGACATTCTCGAGCAGTTTGCGGTAGCGCTTCTCGTGCTCGGCCTCTACCTTGGCCACGTTGCGGAAGGTGAGGGCAACGGCGGGGAAACCTTCTTGTTCGGCCACGTCGGCAAAGTGAGGATAGAGGTCTACCCACTCTTCGTTTTCACCCTCGGCGGCAGCCTTCAGGTTCTCGGCCGTGGTACCGATGACACCGGCGGGGAACGATGCGGTAATCTCGACCATACCGCCTTCGAGGTATTTGAAGAATTTCTTGGCGTGCTCCTTCTCCTGTTCGGCCGTCTCCATGAAGATGGCGCTTATCTGTTCAAAACCCTCTTTCTTGGCCACGCTGGCAAAGAAGGTGTAGCGAGTGCGGGCTTGAGATTCGCCGGCAAAAGATTTCAGCAAGTTCTGCTCGGTTTGGGTTCCTTTGATACTTTTCATGACGTTTTGTTTTTGGTTGATGTGTTATTTGTTTCTGTTGCAAATATAATTAGAATGATTCTAAAACTAAAATTATTATAGAATAAAATGGGCGAATTTAAGATAATTTCAGATTCGGGGGTAAAGATAGTCACTTTGTGGAAAGAAAAAAATAGTTGGAACGATTTAACAAATTCTTACGAATCAGGCTTCTATCCGAGGCGTCTGGCTCCTGGGCGGATAATTGCCGGAGCGGATGCGAAAATTCGCTGCAAGTGCCGGCTTCATCCGCGGAACGGATTGTCGTTTATGAAAAACTCGCATGATGAATGGCCTTGCGGTTAGTTGGTTTTGATCTATTTTGCTTACTTTTGTAAAGGATAAACAGCGTTCGTTCGGGGAATATTCGGTAGAAGTTGCGCCCGAGATGAAACTGCTCGAGCTCTCGATTTGGGAAGATGGCTATACGATGCCCTGTGTCTGCTACTATTTGCCCGAGACCGACCAGTACGAACTGGTGGACGGATTTCACCGCTACAAGGTGATGCTCACCTCGCCGCGCATCTACGAGCGGGAGAAGGGGCTGCTGCCGGTGGTAGTCATCGACAAGGATATTTCGAACCGCATGGCCTCGACCATACGCCACAACCGGGCACGAGGTACGCATTGCGTCGAACTCATGTGCAAAATAGTCTCCGAGCTGACCAAGGCGGGCATGTCGGATGGCTGGATTATGAAGAATATCGGGATGGATAAGGACGAGCTGCTGCGCTATAAACAGATTTCGGGGCTGGCCGAACTCTTTGCCGACAAGGATTTCAGCCTCACGAAAGAGATATAGAGCGGCGTGTGAAATACAGCACGAGGGGAGCCCGGCCGGGCTCCCCTCGTCTGTTCAAATCGGTTGAGGTGTCATTTTGCATGACCTGCCGGCTGGTGCATACCGGCCAGCAGCAGGTGGTTCTGGCGGGCATAGTCGAGGTAGTAGCGGCGCTGCTTGATGGCCGATTGCGGGTCCATGTCGTAGGCGGCGCAAATCTCGGGGTGGGCCAGCTGCAGGGCGGCACCGTGCACGAGGTCGCCCACGATGAGGAAACGGCCGGCCCGGTAGGCGGTATGTCCCGGGGTATGCCCGGCGCAATCGAGAGCTACTACGCCGCAGGGCAGCGTGTCGCCATAGGCCACGAGGTGGAGCCGGTCTTTATAGGCTTCCATCGTAGCGGCCACTTGCATCTTCTTTTCGTCGGGCATCTGCATCCAGGCGTCGTACTCCTGTTGGGAGGCATAGACCTCGGCTTTGGGGAAGACGACCGTATCGCCCTTCATCATGCCGCCGATGTGGTCGCCGTGGAAGTGGGTCAGGTAGAGGTAGTCGATGTCGGCGGGGTGACTCCGGCGGCCGACAGGTTGGTGAGCAGACGGCTGTCGGCAGAGCCCATACCGGTGTCGAACAAGATGCGTTTACCGTCGATCTCCAGCAGGAAGGCACTCACCGAGGCGGGCACTCCCTGGCCGATGTTCAGGCTGTCGATGAGCGTTTGCGGCAGTTCGCCGAAGAGGCTCAACTGCATCAGCCGCTCCTGGGCATTGTCTCTGATTTGGGTTAGTTTCACTCCGTCACACTCGGTGGTGACGCTGTCGGTTCAGGCAAATACGGCCTCCGTTTCGTCGGTCGCCGATGCCTGCTTCTGCGAAGAGCCGCAACCGGCTCCGCACAACGAAGCCACCAGCACGCTCGAAAGCAGGAATACACTTTTTCTCATCATCGTATGATTGGTTTTGGGGATTGTCGATGAGGCAAAAATAAAACATTCCGCGCGGTTTGTCAAGAGAAACCACGCTCGGTTTTTGCCCGGGGGCAGGAGTGGGGACAAACGAAACGGTTTGTCCGGGGCGGCGAGAGTACCGCCGTGAAAAAAGCGAAGCGAGACCGGCCGGAGCCCATCTCGCTTCATATGGATGTTGAAAAGGGGCGATTACATGATGCCTCTTTCGCGCAGTTTCAGTTGCCATTTCCAAGCCGAAGCCAGCGTATCTTCGATGCTCTCTTGAGCCGTCCAGCCCAGCACCTTGTTGGCCTTCTCGGGGTTGGCCCACACCTGCTCGATGTCACCTTCGCGGCGGCCTACGATCTTGTGGGGAACTTTCACACCCGTAGCCTTTTCGAAGGCAGCGATGAGCTCGAGCACCGAAACGCCGCGGCCCGTACCCAGGTTGAAGATTTCGATAGCCTCGGGCGATTTCTTTTCGAGCATGCGGTTCATGGCGATGACGTGAGCCTTGGCCAGGTCGACTACATTGATGTAGTCGCGGATGCACGAACCGTCGGGCGTGTTGTAGTCGTCGCCGAATACGCTCAACTCCTTGCGGATACCGATGGCCGTCTGGGTGAGGTAGGGGATGAGGTTTTGAGGCACGCCGTTGGGCAGTTCGCCGATTTCGGCGCTGGGGTGAGCACCGATGGGGTTGAAGTAACGGAGGATAATCGATTTGAACGGAGCGTTGGCGTGAATCGTATCCTTGATAATCTCTTCGCTTATCTGTTTGGTATTGCCATAGGGCGACAGAGCCGGTTTGATGGGAGCCGTTTCGTCGACCGGCAGCACGTCGGGCTGACCGTAGACGGTGCACGACGACGAGAATACGATACCCTCTACGCCATACTCGGGCATGAGCGTGAGCAGGTTGATGAGCGACAACAGGTTGTTGCGGTAGTAGAGCAGCGGCTTTTGTACCGATTCGCCCACGGCTTTGCTGGCGGCAAAGTGGATGATGCCCTTGATACCCGGATTCTCCTTGAAGAGTTTACGCAACGCTTCGATGTCGGTACAGTCGGCCTGTACGAAGGTAGGGCGTACACCCGTGATGCGTTCGATACCGTCGAGAACCTCGATATTCGAGTTAGACAGATTGTCGATGATAACAACTTCGTAGCCTGCATTCTGCAGCTCTACGGTCGAGTGGGAGCCGATATAACCCGTTCCCCCGGTAACCAAAATTTTTCCCTTCATGACGATTGGTCTGTTATTAAGTTTCTTACTGAGCTACAAAGATAGTGAAAGGCGAGAGCAAAAAAGTCAAGTTGGCTTGAATTTTTTACCGGGGAGAGAAGAAAACTTCTTTTTCAGTGTAAGCGTATCGTCTCCTTAGAACTGCGAATAGATGAAGGGCACCAGTTCGCTCGAACGCACCTGCAACACAAAGAAGAGCACCAGGGCCAGGATGGCGGCCTTGACCACCAGCGGCGACCACGAGAGCTCGCGTTGCAGCCATTGCGACCAGCGGTGCGGGGCAAAGTGCAGCAGGTATCCGGCCACGAGGGCGACGAAGATAATGGCATATCCCGATACGAAGGCGGGGATGGCTTCGGGGCGGAAGTTGGTGAATATCTGGGTCAGTATTTGCCAGGCGATGTCGATCGAGGGAGCTCGGAAGAATATCCACCCGGCGGCTACCACATGGAAGGTGAGCAGCACGTTGAGGAAGTGGCGGAAGAGCCCGGCCCGATAGTCCTTAGCTACGGGGAAGATGCGCCGGTAGAGCTTGTGGATGATGAGCATCAGGCCGTGCCAGGCTCCCCAGATGACAAAGAGCCACGAGGCACCGTGCCACAGACCGCCCAGCACCATGGTGATGAAGAGGTTGAGATAGGTGCGCACCGTACCCCGCCGGTTGCCGCCCAGCGAGATGTAGAGGTAGTCGCGCAGCCAGCTCGACAGGGAGATGTGCCACCGCCGCCAGAACTCGGTGATGGAGCCCGACTTGTAGGGCGAGTCGAAGTTGATTTTGAACCGGTAGCCCATGAGCAGGGCGATGCCGATGGCCATATCGGAGTAGCCCGAGAAGTCGCAATAGATTTGCAGCGTGTAGCCGTAGACACCCATCAGGTTCTCGAACCCGGTATAGAGCATGGGGTTGTCGAAGATGCGGTCGACGAAGTTGACGCTGATGTAGTCGGAGATGACCACCTTCTTGATCAACCCGCACATGACGAGGAAGAGCCCTTCGCCCAACAGCGCCGGGGTGATGTCGAGCGGCCGGTGTATCTGCGGCACGAAGTCCTTGGCCCGCACCACGGGGCCGGCAGCCAACGGCGGGAAGAACGAGAGGTAGAAGAGGTAGTCGCGGAAACTGGTGACCGGGGCCATCTGCCGGCGATAGAGGTCGATGATGTAGCTCAGCGAACGGAACGTAAAGAACGAGATACCGATAGGCAGCACGATGTCGAGCGGTTCGAACGGCTGGTGTGTCAGGTCGGCAAAAGTCCCCAGCAGCAGGTTGGTATATTTGAAATAGCAGAGCATGCCCAGGTTCACCACCATGCTCGCCAGCACGCAGAGCCTCCGCAGCCAATTACGCGAAAGCCACCCCAACAGCCGCCCCAGCGAGTAGTCCGAGAGAGCCACCACAACCAGCAACAGGAAGCAGAGACCGCTCGACTTGTAGTAGAAATAGAGCGAGAAGAGGATGACAAACCCGATGCGCAGGGCCTCGCGATGGGCCAGCAGACGGTATATCCACATGAACCCGATGAAGAGAAAGAGGAAGAGACCCGTATTGAACATGAGGGGATTCTGCCCGTCGTAGACGAACAGCGAAGCCACCTTCGACCAATCGATACTCTCCGCAAAGGCGGCCACGTCGGCCACCCGATTATTGAGCCACTCCATTATCCACATAATCTTGATAAGCATTCATAAGTGTGCGATACAACATTTCGCCCTGTATGCGATAGCCGGTCTCGGTACAGTGCGTGCGGTCGTAGGCCATGAGTCCCGCCTTGCGCCACGCCGCCGACGAGCCCTTGCCGCCCGATACCTCGTACCAGTCCCAGCAGGCCAGATGGTGGTCGGCGGCATAAGCCTTCAGGGTCTCCCGTACCAGCGTGACCCGCGAGTTGGGCGAATAGTAGACCCGGCGACGCTTCTTCACCCAGCGGGTACGCCGGCGGGCACACTCGGCCGGGGTCGTGAGCAGAATCAGGGCCTGCGGGCAGCTTGCCTGCAGCGGAGCCACCACGGCATCGATCTGTTTATAGAGTTCGTCGCGGGTCAGCGAGGTCGAGAACGATTCGTTCGTGCCGAGCGAAATGACGATAAGCCGCGGTGCCAGGGCGGCCACCTGCTCGGCAAAGTGAGGTATGGCGGCGTAGCTGCTGTAAAAGGCGCCGTTGTTGCCGATGGTATGGTAGAGGATACCGCTCTCGTCCGTCTCGAGACTCGCCCCGTAGATGGCCAGCCGCTCTTCGCCGGGAGCAATCTGTCCCGAGAAGTGGATGCTGCACACCGGGTCGTCCCACGAATAGCAGGTGAGGAAGGGGCTGCGGGCCTCGCCCGTGACCCGATAGGGCTCGGAGATAACTGCCGGGAACGAGTCGGTGGGCTCGTGGAAGAGGCGCACCCGGCGGAATCCCTCGCAGTCGTCGGTCTTGCTGAGGGTCGAGACCGTGAGGTCTATGCGGTTGGTACGAGGCACGATGGCTATCCCCCCGATGCCCGGGGTATAGGCGCTGTATTTGCGACCCACACAGCGGGCGAAATTCCAGGCACCGTCGGCCACCACCGAGTAGTCGTGCGGCTCGTTGGTCTTGGCCAGTTTCAGCGGCACCACCAGCCCGCGTCCGGCATCGCCGAAACGCCGTTGCAGCGGCAACCGCACCGCCTCGGTGAGGTAACCCGCCTGGATGTGCGAGTCGCCTATGTGTACGATAGAGACCACGCGGGCCGTTGAGTCGGAGCCGTTTTGCAGCGAATCCATCTCGGCAAAGAGCGGCGACCAGTCGGCCCCGTTGAAGTCGATGTGGTTCTTCTCCTTGTTCAGGAACGCCGGTACCGATACGGTGTCGCCCACCCATTGCGCGCGCAGCGGTGCGGCACACATCAGCAGCAGAAGAGATGCTATGAGGTGACGTATTTTCATAACCCGTTTCGGTTCAAGCTGTATTCCAGCGATTTGACAAACTCGCCCGCCAACCGTCGGCCCCCTTTGTGGTTGATGTGCGTATAATCCTTGTTGGCCTGTTTCTGGGCTACATAGTCGACCATGCCGTTTTGACCACCCATGGCGGCAAAGGTATCCCAGAAGACTACGCCGGCATTCTTGGCCGCCAGCCGTTGTGCCTGCGAGAGAGCCAGTACGGCCGGCATGGTGGTAAACGACCCGTTGAGCTTGCGGCTGCGGTCGCCCACACCCATCAAGATGATGTCGGTATTCGGGTAGCAGGCCTTCAGGTGGTTGATAACCGCCACCATCTTGCGGGCATACGATTCATAGTGAAGTATCTCGGGGGTCATTACATTCAAGCCATATTGCAGCACGATGGCATCGTAGGGGACGATGGCCTCCATCTGCGTGCAGCGAGCGGCCGGGATAGATACCAGCGACAGACCCGAATAGCCGCGCGTCGAGATGTTGTCGACGGCAATGCCCTGCGTATCGTCGAGCCATACGCCTATGGCTGTAAAGCCGGCAATGGCGCCGGTGCGCACGTCGAAGCGGTTGGTCTTGCCCTCCACCTCGAGCGCCTGGACATCGGGCGAGCCGGTCACGGCATAGCTCTGCCAACTGCCATCGCCTGTCTTAAGGTCGACCGAACAGTCGTTGCGCGCCACGAAGAGGAATCGCGAGACGGTCCAGCTGTCGGCCCGTTCGATGCGTGTGGTTCCCCGGTATTGTGCCCGGGCCCCCTCCAGCGGCACGAAATATTGTTGTTGCAGCGGCATCAGGCTCCAGTCGGCCTCCCGGGGCTTGAGCACGCTATGCACCTCCCAGCCGTTGCCCGACTGGACTACCGAGCGGCGGAAGCCCGGGAAATCGGAGTGCATCGACACGTAGCCGACTCCGCATCCGCCATACTGCTTTTGCAACTGGCTGCGGACATCCTGCGTGAAGATGTCGGCCTCGATAAACGAGTCGCCCAGAAAGGCAATACGAACCGGGCGCCCCAAAGTAGCGCGTTGCTCCATGGCTGTGAGCAGATGCGACAGGCCGTTCCCGTCGGGCGAGAAGTCCTCGAACAGCACCACCTCGCCATCCTTGCGGGGCGGGGCTCCCACCATCGAGGTGTCGAGCCGGGCCGGTGCCGCCACGGCTGCCCGCGGGGGCGTGAGGCTGTCGCCCGGTGTCACTGATTTCTCCACCACCGAGTCGGCCGGCTGTTCCTGAGCCGCAAAGAGCGAGTCGCTCTCGGCATCGTGCCACACGGCATCGCCCGGCAACTCGAGCATGGACTCGTCTACCCGAATATCAGAAAAGAGATCGATAGGTTTTGTCGTGAAACCGCCCCATTCCATCACAGGCAGTTTTGTCAGGAGGAATAGAAAAACTACAGCTATCACCAACAGGGCCACCACATGCCCGCTTGTATGTTTGGGGGAGTTGCTCCCCGCTTTCTTTTTCTTCACTTTGGCTTTCAATGAGAGCACAAAGATAAACAAAGCATCTCACGATAGGAGCGGTCGAGCCGAAAAAATAACGGTGCCACCGCCCCGGATTTGTTTTTTTCGGAATATTTTTATAATTTAGCTTTTACTTATGTTTACACTCGCCTTGATGCCCTTTACCGACTGGGTCTATCTCGTAGTCTATACGATATATGCCATCACCATACTGGGAACGATTGTGATTGTCATCACCGAAAATCGTAACCCGGTAAAGAGTCTGGCGTGGGTCATCGTGCTCACTTTCCTTCCCGTGGTGGGGTTGGTCTTTTATATCTTTTTCGGACAGAATTTCAAGGCCAAGCGCATGGTGTCGCGACGCATCAAGCGCAAATTGCGCAAGCGCGACTACCACTCGATTGTCAATATCGACGAGCTGCCGTTGAACGAGGAGAGCAAGCAGGAGATCAAGCTCTGTCACAGCCTGTGCAGCATGCCCTACTACTCGGGCAACCGGGTGAAGATCTTCACCACGGGGCAGAGCAAGTTCGACCAGTATCTGCAAGACCTGGAGGCAGCCCGCGAGTACATACACATACAATACTATATCTTCGAAGATGACAAGCTGGGTTCCCGCGTGAAAGAGGTGTTGCTGCGATGTGCCCGCCGGGGGGTACAGATACGGGTGCTCTACGACGACGTGGGGTGCTGGTCGGTCAAGAAGCGTTTTTTCAAGGAGATGCAGGAGGCCGGCATCGTCGTGCGTCCCTTCCTCGAGATTACCTTCCCCCAACTGGCCAGCCGCATCAACTACCGCAACCATCGCAAGATAACCATCATCGACGGCCACATCGGCTACATCGGCGGTATGAACATCGCCGACCGCTACATCGAGGGGCTCAAGTGGGGCATCTGGCGCGACACGCATCTGCGCATCGAGGGGCCGGCCGTGCAGGGACTGCAACTGCTCTTTGCCGTCGACTGGAGTTTCGAGTGCAAAGAGGTGTTGTCGGCGCCGCACTTCTTCCCGCCGATAGAAGATCGGGGAGAGAGCGGTATCCAGATTGCGCCGGGTGGACCCATAGGCGAGTGGTCCAACATTGCCATGCTCTTCCTGAAAGCCATTACCAACGCTAAAAAGGCGGTCTACATACAGACTCCCTACTTCCTGCCCACCGACAGTCTGGCTAAGGCGTTGCAGACGGCAGCGCTGGCCAAGGTCGACGTGCGGGTGATGATACCCGAGCGGTCCGACTCGCAGGTATTGCGCTTTGCCTCGTTCTCCTACATCGCCGAGATGTTGAAGGCGGGGGTGAAGGTCTACTTCTACCAACCGGGGCTGCTCCATGCCAAGACCGTCATTATCGACGACGAGCTCTGTACGGTGGGGTCGACCAACTTCGACTTCCGCAGCTTCGAACACAACTTCGAGGCCAACGCCTTCATCTACGACCGCGAGGTCAACAGCGAGATGAAGCGCATTTTCATCGACGACCAGCAGCACTGCCGGCGCATCATCCTGCACTACTGGCGTCACCGCCCGTTGTGGCAAAAGGGGCTGGAGTCGATCATGCGGCTGTTGAGCCCGGTATTATAGCGGTTGTTCCAGGAACTGTTCGCTCACATTCACGAGCCACACCTTTTCGGTGGCCCGCGTAAAGGCGGTATAGAGCCAACGGTAGAAGTCGAGCGAGAGGGCCGCCCCCTGCTGAATATACCCCATGTCGATATAGACGTGCTTCCACTGGCCGCCCTGCGCCTTGTGGCAGGTAACCCCGTAGGCATACTTTACCTGCAGGGCGTTGAACCACGGGTCGGTCTTGAGGCGTTTGAACTTCTCGCGCCGGGTGGTGAGGTCGTAGTAGTCCGCCATTACCTGCGTAAACAGCGCCTCCTGCTGTTCGCGGGTGAGCGAGGGGGAGTCGCTCGAGAGGGTATCGAGCAGAATCCTGGCATCCATCTCGACCTCACGGTCGGGGAAATAGAGCAGTACATCGGCGAAATGGAAACCGTACAGCTCGGTACGTCGGACCACCCGCACCACCCGGGCCACGTCGCCGTTGGCAATGAAATCGAGCTCCTTGTACTCCTTGCCCCAGAAGTAGTTGTTCTTGGCCACCAGCAGCAGGTCGCCGGCGGTAAGCTCCTCCTCGCGATAGAGAATCTGGTTGCGGATGCCCTGGTTGAAGATGTTGGCCCGCTTGTTGGAGCGGGTGATGACGATGGTCTCGTCGAGCCCCACCCGGTCGTACGAGTCGGAGATGCGTTCCACCAGATACTCGCCGCTGAGGGCCTCGACGTCGGGGAATCCCTTGACCTGGAGGCGGGGCATGGGCAGCGGTACCTGCTCCATCTCCTCGCGCAGACGGGTGGCGTTGCTGAGGATACCCGACTCGGCCGCCTGCCGCGCCACCTCGCGCAGCTCATATTCCCACACGGTGAGGCCATACCCCTTCAGCACCGAGGCGTCGAGGGCCGGGCTGCGCTCCTGACCTACCGGCGGCAACTGGGCCGTATCGCCCAGCAGAATCAGGCGGCAATGTTCGCCCGAGTAGACATACTTCACCAGGTCGTCGAGCAGCCGGCCGCTACCATACACCGCACCCTCGCCCGACGAGTTGGCAATCATCGAGGCCTCGTCGACGATAAAGAGGGTGTGCTTGGCCAGATTCTCACCTACGAGGAAACCCTCCATGTCGGGCGAATAGCTCTTCTGCCGGTAGATGCGGCGGTGTATCGTATAGGCGGGATGGCCGGCGTAGCGGGCAAAGACCTTGGCAGCCCGGCCCGTAGGGGCGAGCAGCACCACCTTGCTCTGCAACTGGGCGAGGGCCTTGACCAGCGCCCCTACCAGCGAAGTCTTGCCCGTGCCGGCATAGCCTCGCAGCAAAAAGAGCGTGTCGTTGTGCTCGTCGAGTACGAAAGCCGCCAGCATCTGCAGCAATTCGTGCTGCTGCCGGTTGGGGTCGTAGGGCAAACAGCTCTCTATCTGTTGGACAAGCAGGTCGGTAATCATGGGTGAATGCGATAAAGTGTATCACAAAAATAGTGTTTCCCGTTTTCTTTTCTTACATTTGTACGATTAAAATGGCGAAAATCTCTGCACCCGTTTTCGCTGGGAGTGTGCGATACCCCGTACCAAAATGTGGTCCAGACCTCAAAAACAGAGTAATAAAGATGGAACCGATACCGGCATTGAACCAGTTGATGAAAGAGAGTCACAAGTACATCCTGACGATGTATGCCGACGGTTCGTACCTGTACATCTTGTTGCAGCACACCGAGAAACGCGACTCGATTGTGGCCGAACGGCTGCCTATCGAGCCCACCCAGCAGTCGCTCGAGGAGGCGGTTTTTTCCCAACCCATCCTCACCCGGGCCTTCGAAAAGGTATTCTTCATTGTCGACTCGCCCCGCTATACCTTTATCCCCAACGCCTTCGCCTCGGCCGACGACAACCCGCTCTACTTCAACTTCTGTTTCCCCGACAGCGACGGTACGGCCGTAGCGGCCGAGCTGCCTCACACCGGGGTGCAGATGCTTTTCGAGGTAGATACCGAGCGGCTCTCGTTCATACGGCGTACTTTCGACCGTCCCGTCGTGCTGCACCGGCTGGCTCCCGTGTGCGAATACTTCTGCCGCAAGAGCCGGTTGGGCTACAACGCCAAACTCTACGTGCACTGGGGTAACGGGTCAATCGACCTGTTTGCCTTCAACCAACAGGGATTTCTGCTGGCCAACAGCTTTGCCATACACCACGTGAACGATGGTATCTACTACATTCTGAATGCGTGGAAACAACTGGGATTCAGCCCTACCGACGACGAGCTTTCGCTCTCGGGCGACCATCAGGAGTTGCGGCAACACATCATCCCGCTCATTCGCAAGCATCTGGCCTTTATTACACTTACCAAATTCCCCTCATATCCGCCGGCCGGCGACGAGAGTCTGCCTTTGCCGCTGCGGCTCATCACGGCCTACACCCGATAGGGCGGGGCTTCAAGCCTCTATCTGCTTGCGGTATTGCGAGGGGGTGCAACCATATTTTTTCTGGAAGGAGCGGCGGAAGGTCGAGACCGAATTGAACCCGCTCAAGAGGGCCGTCTCTTCGATACTGCCCTCGAAAGTCGCATCGCCGAGAAGGGCCTTGGCCCGTTCGAGCCGGAACGAGTTGATGTAGTCGTAGAAGGTTACCCCCAACTCGTTGTTCAGACAGTTGGAGAGGTAGCTGCGGTTGGTCCCCATCTCCGTGGCCAGGTCGTTGAGCGACAGCTTGGCGTTGAGAAACAGCTCCTTTTCGCGGATATACTCCTCGAGGCGTTGGCCAATGAGCGACATCCCGTTGCGCAATGGTTCCACCGGCTCGTCTTCGGGAGCGGCGTCGTTTTCAGATAAGGCCGGTATCCACTCTTGCCGCAAACTGTAATAGAGCACTACCGCCCACAGAATGGTCGAGGAGGTATAATAGACGAGGTCGCCCAGATGGCTGATATTGGTACAGGTATAGAGCCAAAGAAGCAGGCAGAGGGCCAGAATAATCATGCTGTTGATGAGCCAGCGCACATTCACCCGCTCGGTGTAGGAGTAGTTCTCGCGCATGTATCGGTTGTAGTTCCCCACCTTGGAGATGATGAAGAGTATCACAATCAGGCAAAAGATGGCCGTATAGACCACGCTGCCCGTATAGAAGAGCGGCATCCCGGTCACGGCAAATCCGGCAGTGAGGAGTATCAACGGCAATTCGAACTGCACGACCCGCTTGAGGCTGAAGAAACCGGGGTAGAGAATCTCGAGCAGGAAGAGGGCGCAAAACGGTACTGCCCACATGTCGAACGACAGCAGCAGGGTAGAGTAGTAGTATGATTCGCTCACCGAGTCGACATAGAGCAACAGGTCTTTCAAATCTTGCACGGCCCACAGACAAAACAGGTATCCCAGCACCTGCAACGGCCGGCTGGAACCTCTGAAAAAAACCAGATTGATACCGAAATAGAGAAAAAAAGCCGTAGACAGGCCGTGGGCAAAATTAGACAAGCTCTCGATGAACAACGTATTCAGAATCATTCCCCCTACTGTTTGGTTACAATATCCTTTTGGATTCAATACATTTGCAAATATAGTGTTTCTCGGTATAAAAATCAAGCGAGCTTGTTTTTCTGCTTTCGACATTCACTGTCTTTGTTACACGAAGACAGGATGCGGCTCGGCATAGTCAAATTTGAAAACAGGGTTTTCATTTGCCTCTGCTCTCACCTTTCACTATCTTTGTCACACCAAAATAGGATGCGGTTCGGCATAAAGTTCAAGCAAACTTGACTTTCTGCCCTCACCTTTCACTATTTTTGCATCAAAAAATCAAAGAGCAAACAGCATGCGAATCATCAGCGGTAAATACGGGCGTCGGCGGTTCGATGTCCCCACCAACATCAAGGCCCGGCCCACGACCGACTTTGCCCGGGAGAATATCTTCAACGTATTGGAGAATCTGATCGACTTCGAGGGCATCGAGGCACTCGACCTCTTTGCCGGTACGGGGGCCATCAGTTTCGAACTGCTCTCGCGGGAATGTGCCCGGGTGGTGTGCGTAGAGATTTACCCGACGCAGTACAACTTTATCCGCAAAGTGCAGCAGCAACTCGGCGACCGCAACCTCACTCCAATCAAGGGCGATGTATTCAAGTTCCTGCAAAGCTGCCGCCAGCAGTTCGACCTGGTGTTTGCCGACCCTCCCTACGACTTGCCCAAGCTGGAGACTCTCCCGCACGAGGTGCTGTCGCGCAACCTGTTGAAACCGGGCGGTATCTTTGTGCTCGAGCATTCGAAGAACAACGACTTCTCGTCGCACCCGCTCTTCGACCAGCACCGCAGCTACGGCAGCGTGAACTTCTCGATTTTCCGACAGCCCGAGGCCGAGACCTCCGGGACGACCGACAGCACCGCGTCGCTCTAACCGGGAGCGAAGCGGCTCGGCCCCGTATCGCTATGCCCAACCCTTTACACGAAAACAGAAGGGCTTCGCCCGGCCCGACGGCCACAGGCAAAGCCCCTTTGAAAGAAAGAAAATAAGAAACTCGTGTTATTTGGTGCGCGTAACCGTGTGCAGCACATGGCCGGTCTTGTCGAGCATGTAGAGGCTCAACTCCTGGTCCGATACCGATACGACTGAGAATCCCGGTTCGGGGCTGCAATATTGCGTTCCCTCGATGGGGCTCACCTTGCGGCTCAGCGAGGCCGACGAGTTGACCACGTAGTCGACCGGGCTGTCGGGCATCTGTATGTGCTGGAAGTTGTGAATGTGCCCGGCGATATACATGTCGACACCATATTTCCTCAACAGCGGGTCGAGACGCTCCTGCAGGTTCTCGCGCTCGATTTCGTCCTTGGGAGTCTGAGCATAGACGGGGTGATGGCCGATGACCACCTTCCAGGTGTCGTGCGAGGCATTCAGCACCGAGTCGATCCAGTGAAGCTGGGCTTGCATGTCTTGTGATGCTATATCGCGATACGACTCTTCCGACTCCTTGTGGTATTTGTCGATGAGCGGCGCCGTGTCGATGAAGACCACTTTGAGCGTAGAGCTGTCGCCCACCTCGAAGGTCTTGTCGTAATAGCGGGCCGGCATGCACCAGCGGCGGCTTACGTCCGAATAGTCGAGCACGGCCTGGGTGTTGCCCCGGTATTCGTGGTTACCCAGCACGGGATACCAGTCGAGCATCAGCTCGGGGTGCGAATAGATGTATTCGTAGTTGGTATTCCACAGAGGGTCGTCGACGCTGGCCACCCCCTCGAAGTGGTGAATGTCGCCGGCGGCGGCTACAAACTCGATGCCTATCTCGCCGGCCGTCTCGCCCATCTGCTCGGCAATGGGCTTCTGGTCGTAATAGCCGTTCCGGCCCATGTCGTTGGCTACGATAAAGTTGAAGTTGTCGTCGATCGACTCGGGGAAGGTGCTGTTTTGCGTGTCGTTGGTTTGGCGGCACGACCAACCGCACAAGATAATCCCTACCAGCAGCAAGGCCGAAAAGAAGCGGATATTTTTCAAAAAGAATCTGACGGATTTTTTCATATTACTGTTTTTTTGTTTTTGTTACGCTTTTATTTCTTAGAACTCCCATTTTACACCGATGTCGAAGGTCGACTTGTAATACTCGAGCTGTGCCATGTACTGCTTGGAACCCTGATAGTAGCGCAGCGGCTGGTTGGTGAGGTTGTTGGCCTCGGCAAAGATGCGCAACCCGTCGGCAATGCGATACGAGGCGTTGGCGTCGAGGAAGAGCTGATTGTCGTAGTAGCGGTCCTCAAAGGCACTGCTGGCTACCTCGTCGAGATACCCGGCGGTGTAGTTTAAAGAAACACGTGCCGAGAAGCGATTGTTCTCCCAAGCCAGCGAAGCGTTGAACATGTGCGGGGCCGTACCCGGGAAACTTACGTCGGTACGCTCCTCGCCGTCCTCGTTATAGATACCTTTGGTAATCGAGTGGGTATAGGTGTAGTTGAGCATCACGCTGAAGTTGCGCATGAAACTCGAGGCAAAGAAGTCGAGCTTGCGCTGGAAAGCCAGTTCCACACCGAACAGGTGTACCTTGTCGCCGTTCAGGGGGCGCAGGAACTGCCACTGCTCACCGGCCGGGATGGGGTTGGGCAGGTTGGGAAAATCGGCGGCAAACTTTTCGGTCGTATAGCTGGCATCGAGGTAGTTGTAGATGAAGTTGTCGATATTCTTGTAGAAGAGTCCGGCCGAGACAATACCTACCGACTGGAAGTAGTATTCGCCGATGAGGTCGGCATTGTAGGAGTAGGTAGCCTTCAGGTCGGAGTTACCGGCCGAGATTTCGCGGTCTTCCGATTTTACGTCGGCAAAAGGAATCAGGGCGTAGTAGTTGGGGCGGGCGAGTGCCGTCGAGAAGACACCGCGGAGCACCATGTTCTTTCGGGGCGTGTAACAGATGGTCACGTTGGGCAGCACGTTGGTGTAGCTGTTTTTCACGTTGCGCAGGTCGGCGTTGGCATAATCTTCGTCGAGCACATAGTTGCCTTCATAGTCGACCCGGGTATGCTCGATGCGGGCTCCCACGATGAAGGTGAGGTTTGAGGTTATATCCTGGTCCCAACGCAGATAACCGGCGTAGATTTGTTCCTTGGCCTTGTAGTTGTTGACCAGATACTCCGAGGGGTCGGCCTCTTTCTCGAAGAGTGAGGTGTTGTTGAGGTCGACATTGCCCAGCCATTTTTTGGAAATGAACGAGCCCGGTATGTAACGGTCGCCCTGTGTCAGCGGCGAGTTGTAGGTGACCGGTTCCATGTCGGCCAGCGAAGGCAGTCCGTCGATGGGGGTATATTCATAGAAATTGTTGTTGCGCTCCTTGCTCTTGATACGGGCTTTCAATCCGAAGTGGAGCCGACCCTTTTGCGAGTCGATGACCGAGAGGGGTACCCGGGCGTTGATTTTGGCCGAGTATTCATCCTCGTCGGTATAGTCGTGTTGTTCGGTGAGCTTGTCGAAGGCAAAGAGGCTCAAGTCTTGCCCGGGAGCCGAGATAAAGGGCAGCCGGGTGTCGGTCAGGTCTTCTGTGAGCGAGACACCCTCTTGCGTATACTCGATATAGCGCTCGTTGGGCCGGTCTTCCTGCGCCTTGGCATAGCTGAGGTTCCAGTCGAGATCGAAGCGGGGCGAGAGCAGGTGTGTACCCGTGAGCGAGTAGGATTGCACCCGCTGGTCTTCGAGGCGGGCGTTCTTGTTGCGGCTGTTGTCGATACCGCCTTTGGTCTCGCGGGTGATGTTTCCCGTGTATCCCGTAATCGCCTGCGTGGTTTCGTCGTATACGGGTTCTACATCCTTGAACTGTGTGCGGAAGCGGTTCTCCCTGTCGTCGCGCCAGTTGTACATCAGGTCGGCCGCCAGCGTGTTGTTGGCGTCGATTTTCCAATCGGTATTGAGCGAGATGCTGCGGCGGATGCGTTGCACGTCGTATTTGCGGATGTCCATCTCTTCGAGGAAAATATTCTGGGCGTCGTCCTTGCCCCACACACCCTCGATGTTGTCCGAACCGTAGGTCTTGTTCATGTACGAGGCGCTGAGTACCACACCCACCTTATCGTCGGCAAAGCGGTTGGAGTAGACAAACGAGCCCGACCCGGTAGCCCCGTTGCGGATGGGGTTGAAACCGCCCAGTGCCGTGAGCGAGATGCGTTGTCCGCCCGATGCGGCACGAGTCACCAGGTCGACCGAGCCGCCAATGGCATCGCCGTCCATATCGGGGGTAAGGGTTTTGTTTACCCGGATGGTCTGCACCATATCCGAGGGAATCAGGTCCATCTGCACCTTACGGTTGTCGCCTTCGGCCGAGGGGATGCGGTTGCCGTTGAGTGTTACCGAATTCAACTCCGAAGCCAGACCCCGCACGATGATGTTGCGGGCCTCGCCCTGGTCGTTCTGCATGGTGATGCCCGGTACCCGTTTCAGTGCATCGCCTATGTTGGAGTCGGGGAAACGGCCCACCTGGTCGGCCGAAATCACGTTGGTTACATTGCGGTTGGTCTTCTGCTGGTTGAACGCCTTGGCCTGTCCGCGGGCCTGGTCGCCCATGACTACCACTTCGTTCAATACCTTCGAATCCTCCTGCATCAGAAATTCCATCACCGAGTTGCCGCCCTCTTTCACCGTGACATTCTGATAGGCCGTCATATATCCCAAGTAGGTAACCTCGACCCGATATTCCCCGTCGGGAACATTCAGAAACTCGAAGTAACCGTTTTTATCCGAAACCGTGTAGCGGTTAAATTTGTCCAGTCGCAATACGGCGCCCGGCAACGTGCGTTGCTCGATCCCCTCTTTTACCGTACCCGAAATAAGTCCTGCAGCTTGTGCCGCAGCAATTTGTACGAGAATGCAAATCAATGTGAATGTCCTTTTCATACTGTTTTTCCGTTGATTAAATGCTGCACCAAAATTATCGGCCTCGTGCGACATTTGTGTTACAACTATTTTAATCCTGTGCAACATTCTTTATAAGTTGCTGTTAAAAAACAGGCTCATTATCAGGGGTGTTTGCTGGGGCAGAAGCTCGTGTGAGCCGGGGAGGATAAAAAAATCCCCAGGTCCGAAACCAATCGGATCTGGGGAGAATATCGGTCGAACAGGCCTTGTCCTGTTCGGGGGAACTTTTCTACAACAATTTCTGCAGAAGCTCGGGCACCTGGATGTTGCAGCATCGCAAGCGGGAGAGGCATTCGGCCCCTTCGGGCGAAAGCGAGAAATACATCTGCCGCTTGTCGTCATCGCCCAGGCTGCGCTGGATCAGTCCCTTTTTCTCGGCGGCCCGAATCACCTTCGAGGCATTAGACTGGGAGAGGTTCAACTGCCTGGCAATATCGCCCGACGACAGTTTGGGGCAATCGCTCAAGGCACACAACAGGGAGCCTTCGTTGAGCCCGAGGCCATACTCCTTTTCAAACCGGGCTTCAAACTCGGTGATGGCCCGGTATATATCGCGTATCTTACAAAACGATTCCATGACTTACTTGGCTTCATAAATTGCTTGCATACCACACGAGCGCACACATTTGCCGCACGCTATGCACTTGTCGGCATCGATTTGCGGCAGTCCGAAACCCTCCTGGCTGATGGCCTGTCGGGGGCAAAGGACAATAAGCGGGCAGCGGTGGTTCTGCGGACAACGGTCTTTGTCTACTACTAAGGGCATATCTCTTTTCTCCTCCTTTCTTGACGCGAAAGCCGCGATCCCTTGTCGGCCTGTCCGGCCCGGGGCGATACGGCTCTCGTATCGGTTTACAAAATTACATTTTCTTTTCCAAAGCAGAACAAGACCGGTAGCCGCTTTTGCCCGAGAGCAAAACGAAGGGGGAATCTCCCCGTGCGGGAGACTCCCCCTCGCCGATACGTTCTGCGTTATTTGATAAACTTGGTTTGCAGCACTTGTCCGTCGGCCATGGCCCGAACCAGATAAACGCCGCTCGACAAGTGGTCGACATCGAGGGTCGATTGGTTTTCACAACCGGCTACCTGACGTCCGCTGGCATCGAATACCACGATGCGGTCTACCTGCTCGGCCGAGCATACCACCTGGCCGGCACTTACCCACAAGCGGCCATCGGCAGCTACCGATTCGATGCCCGAACCGCCTTTGACTACATCGCCATAGAACCCGATGTTGTCGATCGAGAGCATATAGCCGTCGGTCGTCGTCAGACGGATGGCTACGTAGATGTTCTGTCCCTTATAGGCGCCCAGGTCTACACCGCGGGTGCTGGGGTTGGTGGCGAAGTTCTCGTCGGTAACGGTCAGAATCGAGGTGAAGCTCTCGGGCTCGGCGTCGGTGGTCGATACCATAATCTCGTAGTCCTCGGCATACTCTTCACCGGCATCGCCCGACATGGCCGACCATACCATATCGGCATTGTCGGAAGTGACTCCGATTTGGGGGAAGATACACCAGCGGTCGGCCGGAACAACCGTCGAGAACCACGAAGCGGCGGTAAGCATCCACGACCCGAAGGTTGCGTGCTCGTTGATTTCAATCACGTTCCACGGCTCGTTGTTGGGGAATATGTCGTTCAACGACGAGCTGACCGTGGCACCGTCTTCGGCTCTCAGTGTCAGCTCTTCGGGAACGGTTCCCGTCTCGAAGTCGTAGTACATGACCGGGTTCTTCACTACGGTGAACTCGGCTTCAATCGTATTGTTTTCGAGGTTCTCGTCGCCTTCGTTCTCGAGGGTAATCGTCAGTTTGTGACCGCCGGACGAGAGGCTGGCCAGAGCTTGCTCGCATACGTAGTTTTTAGTCTCCTGAGGTTCGATGCTCTCGATGTCGAAGGTCTCGACAACCGTACCGTCGACGGCAACCTCCACCGAAGCATTGGTGATGGTGTTGACCGAATTGTTGACTACCGAGAAGGTAATGTCTTGCGACTGTTGCGGCGATACATATTCGTTGACCGGTGAGGTGAGGTTGGTCACAGCCAGGTCGTTGTCGAGCACGTCGATCTCTTCGAGCGAAATGTCGTCGATGCAAATCACATTCTTGTTGGCATCGCTGAAGGCGTGGAAGCCGAAGTAGTAGACACCATCCGACTCGATGTGGATGACGTTGGCCGACTCCATATATTCGTCGGAATTGAAGGGGGCATACTCTACTACCTTCGTGGTCATGGCCTCGGGTGTAGCCTCGGTGCCATAGTACACGGCAAACTTCTCGTCGTAAGAGAATGAAGAGTACCAGAACTTGAGGCTGTAATAGCCGGCCTTCAGTTGGATGGGTTCCAGGATAAACCAGTCGTCGCCCACGTTGTTGCTGCTATACCAATATATCATGGCATAGTCGCCGGTACGGGAGAAGGACGAGAACCACGAGTTGGCCTCGATTGCCCAGCAGCCGTTACCCTCGTCGGCTTCGTCGAAGTTCAGGTCGAAGTACTTGATGGCTTCGCGGCTATACTCATCTTCAAAACCGTTGAAGTAGGGTACTTTGGCCGGGCCGAAGTGGCGCACGCTCACCGTGCTGGTATCGTTGTTGGCAATGTCGTCGTTTTCCAGATTGCTCCAGGCCTTGATGGTGTACGAACCCGATTCCGAAAGGTCGGCCTTGGTCTCGAAGGTATAGATATACGACTCACCTGCACCGATGGTTTCGGCAATGGTCTCGGTTACGGCCGGTTGCTGGTCGATCTGATACGAAACCTGCAAATTGGATACCGGGTGAAAGCCGGTGTTTCTCAAATAGAGCTTCACGGGCTCTTGTCTCAGATTCTCGCCCGAGGCTGTCGTACGGACCGAGTCGACACAGATGTCGTAACCCTGGGCCGTCTCCAGCTTCACGTTGCGTACATAGAGCTTGTACTTGTTGGCATCGCTCTTGGCATGGAAGCCCAGGTAGATGTTGCCTGAGGCCGTTACGTTAATCAGGCCGGAAGCCGGAGCAAAACTGCCGTCGATATAGATGTCACCCAGGTCGATGACGGGTTGGGTCATCGAAGCGGCATCGCGCGAGGTACCGAAGAATACATCCATCTTCTCGCCGTAGGTACTGCCCTGATATTCGAACGAGACCATGTAACTGCCGGCTTCGAGCTCTATGGCCGGCGAGATGAGCCAGTCGTTGGCCGCCTGCTGCATGTTGTAACCATATTTGGCGGCTTGGGTATAGGAGTCGAAGCCCCACGTCGTTGCGTCTTCGTTGGCATCGACCACCAACCATTGGCCAAACTCCGTTTCGGTGTTCAAGGCAGCCTCATACACGACTTCGGCATGAGCTGCGCTTAGTGCACCGCACAAGAAAATCACATACGTAAAAAGTTTTTTCATAACCACTTTATTTTTTTTGTTAACCTTACAAATGTGATTAAAAAAAGTTTAAATTCCAATAGTTGAAATCCATATTTTGAGGTGTAATTTCTTTTTGATAGGCAAATAGCTCAATTAGTTACCATATGATAAATCCAGAAAGAGCCCGAACCGAAATTTTACACCCACCGGGCAGACCTCCTCTCAAAAGGAATTTATCTCAACGGCTCATCTGGTTGCCGTGGAGATAAAAAGTGTCACCTCTCTCGCAGTCCCTGCTCGAGAGAGTGTAACGTCACTGGGTTATTTTTTCAGCAATACCTTGTCGATAGCCTCCTTGAACGAGCTTTTGGGCATGGCTCCCGTAGCCATCTGCGGCTGCTCGCCCATGGGGATGAAGAGTATCGAGGGGATGCTGCGTATCCCGAACAGACCGGCCAGCTCCTGCTCCTCTTCGGTATTCACCTTATAGATATAGATTTGTCCGTCATACTCCTCGGCCAGCTCCTCGAGTATGGGAGCCACCATTTTGCAGGGGCCGCACCACGAGGCGTAGAAGTCGATGATGGCAGGCTTGTCGCCCAGGTATTTCCACTCGTTGGGATTGGTTTCATAATCCATCACTTTTTTCAGGAAATCGGCTTTGGTCAATTCAATCGTTTTCATCTTGTTCTCCTTTTTATTATTTTTATCATTATTCGTTGCTTGGGTTTCACAGGCGGCCAGCAGAAGCGCAACCAGACTCACCGCCCAAATCATCAGTCGTTTATTCATAGCTTTTCTCTTTTTTAAATGAACTCATCAGTAATCCGCCTATGGCTGCCCCCCACACCGTGCTGGTCCAGGGCGATGCCGTGATGGGGCAGGTGCCGCTGGCACAACCTACATACCGCCAGTAGAGGTATCCGCCCACGGCCCCCACTACAAGACCCACGACCAGCAGGCCGTGACGCTTCAACCAGCTTTTCAGCACTTGTTTTTTCTCTTTTGTCTCTATATTTGTTTTCATAAGAAAAATATTCCATTAGAAATTACTTTGCAAAGATATATATTGTTTTCCATATAAACAATATTCCTATGGAAAATATTTATAGAAATAATATCTTTTAACACTTTCGATGTTCCGGGCTATGCGTAGAGCGGCTGTTTGGGTGTCTGCCGGATAAAGAAATCCTCCGCACCGGGTAGGGCGCGAAGGATTCTGTTACAAGGAGTTAAGTGTAATCTTACAATTCGAACTTGTACATGCGGGCCAGCCGCAGCTGGTATTCATACTCGAGCGAGAGCCGGTTGTCAAACGCCTCGTAGAGTTGGGTCGCATCTACCAGATACTCGACCATCGATATTTGGCCGGCCGTGAGGGCCTTTTGCAGCAGCCCCAGGTTGTTCTGGCGCATCAGCAGGTCGTAGCGGGCGTGGTCTTGCTGCAGCGATACGGCTTCGTCGTAGGCGGTCTGCAGTTCGGCCAATGCCTGTTGCTCGCGATTGTTCACGGCAAAGCTCCCGGCCAGTGCCTGGGCCTTGGCTATCTTCACCTTCTTGCGATTGGCAAAGAGGGGGATGGAGATACCTACCGAAAGTCCGTTGAACCGTTCGCCCAACTCATAGGCATGACGGTAGCCCAACTCAAACTTGGGCAGCCATCCGGCCCGGTTGAGGGCCACCGACTTGTCGGCGATGAGGCTCTCCTGGCGCAGCAGTTGCAGCTCGGGGTCGGCCTGCAGGGCCCGGGCCTTCAGGTCGTCGAACGAGGCAGGCATCGCAGCCTGCGGGTAGTCGGTCAACGCCTCGAGACCTCCCTCGAAGGGTTTGCCTCCGTTCAGCGCCCGCAGTTGGGCCAGACAGGCCGAACGGTCGTTGCGCAGCCGCGTGTTGGCGGTGGTGACGTTGAGCTGTTCGATTTCGATTTTGTTCACATCGAGTATGGCGGCATCGCCCGTCGCGAGTCGTTCGCGATAGAGGGCGGCCAGCTGGTCGGCAGCCGCCTGCCGCTCCTCGCCCAACTGAATGCAGCGGTTCAGATAGACGATGCGCAGGCACAACTCCTTGGCCTGCAACAGCACCTGCTGCCGCAACAGCGCCTGTTGCCCGTCGTAGAGGCTGCGCTTGAGGTTGCCCACCTGGTTGCGCTGCACGTAGAGCGAGGGGAAATCGAATGCCTGCGACACGGTGATGTCGTATTTGCGGTCTCCGGCATTCTGGGCACCCCACAGGTGCTCCAGTTCGAAGGTGGGGTCGGCAAGCGAGTTTTGCGACGACACCTCGGCCTTCTGGCTCAGCACCATCTGGGCCCCGGCCTTCAACTGGGGGTTGTTGGTCTCGATACTCGACAGAATATCGGCCATCTTATTTTGAGCTCCCGCACCCGCAACGGCGAGTGCGCAGAGCAGGAAAAGCGTTTTTCTCATCGGTTTTCTTTTTTACGGTTCATAATCCAATAAACGACCGGCACCACAAAGGCGTTGAGGAAGGTCGAGGTAATCAGTCCGCCCAGAATCACTTTGGCCATCGGGCTCTGTATCTCGTTGCCCGGCAGGTCGCCGCCCAGAGCCAGCGGGATAAGGGCCAGGGCCGAGGTGAGCGCCGTCATCAGGATGGGGTTCAACCGGTCGAGCGAGCCGTGCAATACGGTATCGTGCAGCGTATGCCCCTCGGCCAGCATGGTGTTGTAGTGCGACACGAGCAGCATGCCGTTGCGGGTGGCGATACCGAAGAGCGAGATGAAGCCGATGATGGCGGGGATACTGATTTCGCCCGTGGTGAAGCGCAGGATAAAGACGCCGCCGATGAGGGACAGCGGCAGGTTGAGCAGGATGACGGCCGACTGCGACGCGCTGCGGAACTGGTTGTACAACAGCAAGAATACCACCAGCAGCGAGAAGAGCGACACAATCGAGAGGGTGCGCGAGGCGGCGGCTTCGCTCTCGAACTGCCCGCCGTACTCGATGAAGTAGCCCTCGGGCAGGGTGATGGTCTCGTCGATGCGTTCCCGGATGTCGTCGACTACGCTACGCAGGTCGCGGTCGCTCACGTTGGCCGAGATGACGATTTTACGTTTCACATTCTCGCGGTTGATGGTGTTGGGACCGGTAGCCGACTCAATCTCGGCCAGCGTGCTCAACGGCACTTTGCCCATCTGCGTGTCGATCATCAGGTCGCCGATGCGGGAGGCCGTGGCCCGTTCGTCGTCTTTCACCTTGACCGTGAGGTCGAAGGTACGGCTACCCTCGTAGACCTGCGAGACTACCTCGCCGGCCAGGGCCACGTCGATAAACTCCGAGAACTCGGACAGCGTTACCCCGTAGCGGGCCAGCATCTCGCGCCGCGGCGTAATCTTCAGTTGCGGCCGCTCGATTTGCTGCTCGACATTCAGGTCTACCACGCCGTCGATGGTCGAGATGTTTTTCTTGATCTGGTTGCCCAGCATGAACATGCGGTTGAGGTCGTCGCCGAAGAGCTTGATGGCGATGCGGGCTTGTGTACCCGAGAGCATGGCGTCGATGCGGTGCGAGATGGGCTGCCCGATTTCGATGTTGACACCGGGCAGAATCGAGAGTTTCTTGCGCACATCGGCTACCACCTCGGCATGCGAGCGGTCTTTCAGTTCGAAGGGGGCTTCGATTTCCGAGGTGTTCACACCCAGCGCGTGCTCGTCGAGCTCGGCACGTCCCGTCTTGCGGGCCACGGTCTTGATTTCGGGCACCTCGAGCAGCAGTTGCTCGGCCCGGCGGCCGATGTTGTCCGACTCCTCGAGCGAGATGCCCGGCAGGGTGCTCACGTTGATGGTGAACGACCCTTCATTGAACGACGGCAGGAAGCTGCGGCCCAGGGTAAAGAAGGTAATCAGTGCCGCTACAAAGAGCACGATGGTGCCGCCCAGTACCTCGCGGCGGTGGCGCAGCGACCACTCGAGGGCCCGCTGGTAATACTTCTTGAGGGTGCGGGCCACGATGGGTTCGCGGCTCATCTTGTCGTCGCCACCCTTACCCAACAGGTAGCTGCAGAGTACCGGCGTGAGGGTGAGGGCCACGATGGTCGAGGCAAACAGCGCCACGATGAAGGCGATACCCAGCGGTACCAGCATGCGCCCCTCCATACCGGTGAGGAAGAAGAGGGGGATGAAGGTGACGATAATGATGAGCGTCGAGTTGAGGATAGGCATACGCACCTCGCGCGAAGCCTCGAACACCACGTCGATAACCCGCTTGCGCTCGCCGGGCGGCAGCTTGCGGTTTTCGCGCAGGTGCTTGTAGACATTTTCCACGTCGACAATGGCATCGTCGACCAGCGACCCGATGGCGATGGCCATACCGCCCAGACTCATGGTGTTGATGGTGAAGCCCATGAAGTGCAGGGCCAATATCGAGAAGAGCAGCGAGAACGGCAGGGCAACCAGCGAGATGATGGTGGTGCGCACGTTCATCAGGAAGAAGAAGAGCACGATGACCACGAAGATTGCCCCCTCGTAGAGCGACTTCTTCACGTTGTCGATAGAGCTTTCGATGAAGTGCGACTGGCGGAAGATGTCGGTCGATACGGTCACGTCGGCCGGCATGTTCTTTTTCAGCTCGTCGACCGACTCCAGCAGCTTGTCGGTGAGGTCGAGCGTGCTGGTGTTGGGCTGCTTGGTGACGGTGAGCAGCACGGCCGGATGGGCCTCGACCGAAGCGCACCCCAGCTTGGGCGCCTTGTCGCCAATCTTCACCTCGGCGATGTCGCCCATCAGGATGGGGACACCGTCGACGCGTTTCACCACACCCTTGGCAATGGCGTCGACATCGGTCGTAGCCACGGCACCGCGTATGATGTATTCGTTGCCATATTCATAGAGGATGCCGCCGTTGGCATTGCGGTTCATCTGGCGGGCAGCGGTCAGCACCTCGTCGAGCGAAACCCCGTATTGTTTCATGCGGGGCAGGTCGAGCAGAATCTGGTACTCCTTCATCTCGCCGCCGATGACGGTAACCTGTGCCACCCCACCGATGGAGAGGAGGCGGGGACGAATGGTCCAGTCGGCCAGCGTGCGCAAGTCGCGCATCGAGGTCGAGTCGGCCGTGAGGCCGATAATCATCATCTCGCCCAGAATGGACGACTGCGGGCCCAGCGTAGGGGTACCTACCCCCTGGGGCAGGCTCTCGCCCACGACGGCCAGTTTTTCGGAGGTTATCTGGCGGGCCCGATAAATATCGGTACCCCAGTCAAACTCGACCCACACGACCGAGAAGCCGGTGGTCGACGACGAGCGCACCCGACGCACGTCGGTGGCACCGTTGAGGGCCGTCTCTACCGGGAAGGTAACCAGGCGCTCCACCTCTTCGGGGGCCATGCCCGGAGCCTCGGTCATCACCACGACGGTGGGGGCGTTCAGGTCGGGGAATACGTCGACATCCATCTTGAGCGACGTATAGATGCCAGCAAACATCAACAGTATCGAAGCAACCAGCACGAGCAGCCGATTGTTCAGCGAATATCGAATAATCTTGTTCAACATGGCTGCGGCGGATTAGTGGTTGTGGGAATGACCTTCGGGAATGACACCGCTGTGTGCGGCCAGTTTCACCTGATAGACACCGCGGGTAACCACCTGGTCGCCCTCGTGCAGACCCGAGAGGATGCGCACGTTGGCCCCGTCGGTATCGCCCAGCGTGACCTCTTGCTTCTTATACCCCTCTTCGTCGAGACGCAGGTAGACGAAGTAGAGTCCCTGCTCCTCGGTGAGGGCCGAGACGGGCACCACCAGGGCATTGTCGACCGGCGTAGAGAGCAGATAGACCTCGACACAGGCACCGGGCACTACATCGCCCCGGTTGTCGAGTTCGAAGACAACCGGCACATAGGCGCCGCCGGCCAGGGAGCCGCGGCCGTAGCTCAGCAGTTTGCCGTTCAGTTGGTCGAGGCTGTATACCCGGTCGTCGTACGAGGTCTTGAAGTGGGCCGATGCAACGGTGGGCAGCTCCTTGTAGTAGCGTTGCGGCACCTCGGCCCGCAACTGCAACCGGCGGTTTTGCGAGAGGGTCATCAGCGGTTGTCCCATCTCTACGAAGTCGCCGTCGCTCACCAGAATATTTTTCAGGTAGCCGCTCATGGGTGCCTGCACGGCACTGCCCGACCCGTGGCCGCCGATAGCCTCGTAGGCCAGCCGGGCGGTCTCGTAATCCTTGGCTATCCGTTCATACTCCTGGCGCGAGATAATCTGGTCTTTCACCAGCTCGCTGGCCCGGTCGTAGGCCTTGCGGGCCGTCTCGTAGTCGATATAGGCACGTTGTGCCGGGTCGCCTGCGGCCAGCTTTTCGGCCGAGAGGTGCAGCAGCACGCTCCCTTTCGACACCTGGCTGCCGTCGGTGATATGCCGTCCGGCCAGCGAGACCACGCCCGACACGGGGGCTACGACCGTCATCTCGTCGCCCTGGGCGGCCGAGAGAGTACCCGAGCAGGGAATCACGCTGTGAAACTTCTCGGGCTTTATGGTTTTGGTGGTCAGGCCGATGGCTTCGGCCTCGGCTTTTTTCAGGATGATTTCGTCGCCATGGCCTTCGGCTTCGTGGTCGTGACCTTCGTGCTCGCTGTGCTCATGGTCGTGCTCTTCGATGTGGTCGCTGTGTTCGTGGGCTTCGCCATCGGTGTGCGACGAGCCCGAGCAGCTCCACAGAATATACGATAAGATTGTGATTGTCAATAATATGTTCCGTTTCATAGGTATTGCTTTAATGTTGAATAAACAGTTGTTTCAATCGTCACGGCCATGCCGGTGGCCGCACGCACGCGTGACTCGGCAGTTGCATGATGCTCTGCGAGACAACACGATTTAAAAACTACATACCTATGCTACGGGAGGGGCCCTCAGGGCGAGGGTCTGGAGAAAGACGGCCGTGTGCAGCCGTTCGACATAGATGCCATACGTGGGCGACTCGTCGGGGATGTCGACGGTCCAGTCGGCCAGTACGGCCCAGGTACCCAGTAAAATCTTGACAGGGGCAAACCGGAGGGTAAGGTGCTGATGCAACGATGTCAAATCGACCGGTATCTTGTAGGCAAACCAGCTGCAACCGGTACAGTCGTCGGTATCTTCATCGGCACTTTTGGCGTGGGAGTCGTCGCTGCCGAGCAGGTTGAACTCGAGGCATATCATGCCGTTGGCGTGGTGATGATGCGGAAGTGTCGTAGAGAGCACTCCCAGGCAACCGGCCAGCAACAGACATACTATTTTCAGCTTCTTAGCCCACATAAAAGATAGATTTGCAACGGCAAAGGTAAGGCACAATCCCCGGGAACGGGATATTACCCCTGCAGTTTCAATCGAGTTTTAAATTTATTTAATATTATTCCTCGTCCAGGTCGTCGTCGAAATCGAAGTCAAAATCGAATCCGTCGTCGGCATACTGCGACTCGAGGAACTGTGCCATCTGCCGGCCGTCGCGTTTCGTGGGGCGTCCCAGCCCCTTCTGCCGGTTGACAAAGCCGCTGATGCGCACCATGTCGAGCAGTTCGTACTGCTCCGGCGGGGTGATATTCTCGAGGTAGCCGGGCACCAGCTTGGCCCCCATGCGGTTCTCGGCCAGAGCCAGAATCTTGAACGAGTAGGTCACGGGCGGTTTGCGCACCTGTATCGTGTCGCCCACCTTGACCGTGCGCGAGGGTTTCACCCCTACGCCGTCGACCATCACCCGGCCCTTTTTGCAGGCCTCGGTAGCGATGGTGCGGGTTTTGAAGATGCGGGTGGCCCACATGAACTTGTCGATTCGTACCTCTTCTTTTGCCATAGCTTACTTGTTGTTATACTGGTTCATGGTCTGCTGTACACCGGCCAGGCAGAAACTCTTGATAATCTCGCCGGCCCGTTCCAGCTTCTCGGGCAGTTCGGCCTCTTGTTCGGGGGGGAAGGCTCCCAGCACGAAATCGACCTGCCCGCCACGCGGAAAGTCGTTGCCGATGCCGAACCGCAACCGCGAATAGACCTGCGTGCCCAGCGTTTCGCAAATGTGCTTCAACCCGTTGTGACCGGCATCGCTGCCTTTGGGTTTCAACCGCAAGGTGCCGAAGGGGAGAGCCAGGTCGTCGACCACGACGAGCAGGTTTTCGATGGGGATATTCTCCTTCTGCAGCCAGTAGCGCACGGCGTTTCCGCTCAGGTTCATATAGGTCGAGGGCTTGAGCAGCACGAGGGTACGCCCCTTGATGCGCAGCTCGCAGGTAGCTCCGTAACGGCCGTCGGTAAAAACGAGATTGGACGCCTTAGCCAAGGCGTCCAATACTCTGAATCCTATGTTATGCCGGGTATTTTCGTATTCGTAACCGATATTCCCCAGCCCTACAATCAGATATTTCATCTACAAAAGATGGTGTTTGATTAGTCTTGTTTGGCTTGAGCACCACGAGCGGCACGCGTCAGGTTAACGGCGCAAACCACAGCGTTCTTGGCGTTCATCAGTTCCAGACCCTCGAAGTGGAGGTCGCCTACCTGCATCGTCTTGCCCAGACCCAGGTTGTCGATGTTGATAACCAGACGTTCGGGGATGTTGGTGTAGATGGCTTTCACTTTGAGTTTTCTCATCGAGAGGCTCAGTTTACCACCGGCACGTACACCTTCGGAGTGACCTTCGAGTTGAACGGGAACTTCCATAACCACCGGTTTCTTGTCGGTAACTTCGAGGAAGTCCATGTGCAGAATAGCGTCGGTTACGGGGTGGAATTGCAGGTCTTTCAGGATGGCCATTTTCTTCTCACCGTCGATGTTCAGTTCTACGGCAAAAATATCGGGAGTGTAAACCAGTTTGCGAACAGCGTCTTTGGTTACAGTGAAGTCGGTAACGATAATACCTTTTTTACCACCCGTGAGTTCTACCAGCTTCTCGCAGGGTTTCAGGGTGCCGTTGTAAGGCAGGTCTACCAGTTCGCCACCGTTGAGAACGGCAGGAATCAGGTTTTGTTTACGCAGGCCTTTTACAGCTTTCTTGCCCAGATCGGTACGGGCCGTACCATTCAGTTGAAATGTTTTCATTGTTTTGTTGTTTTGTGTTACTCAAAATTAAGTGATTTCTCTTGCTCCTTAATTTCCCATCACACGGAATTTTCAAAAAGCGGGGCAAAGATACGATATTATTTTCTAATGTACAATAGCTTAGTCGATAATTCACACACCCGTGTGGCGGCGGTCGTCGGCCATCGCGGCCATCGCGCGGGGCAGACGGTGGTGTGGTGTCGGTCGCGCGGCTGTGTTTAAGGCAGGTCGTCGAAGGGGAGCCGCAGTTGCACGCCGTCGAGACCCGCCTCGAGCGAGTTGCCAACGCCTGCGCCGATAAGCCTGATTTTGTGTCCCCCGAAGTCGCAGGCCGCGAGCAGCTCCTGTGCCACACGATAGAGCGTGGCCAACGAGTCGACCGGTGTAGGCAGTGTCTTCGAACGGGTAATCTGTTTGAAATTGTCGAATTTGAGCTTCAGCACTACCGTCTTCCCCTTGAAACGGTGGCGTTGAAGCCGTCCCCATACCTCGTCGCACACCTCGCCCAGGTCGGCCGCCAGCCGGGAGCGGTCGTCGGTATCTTCGACAAAGGTCGTCTCGGCACTGATCGATTTGCGTATGCGGTTGGGCACCACCTCGCGGTCGTCGATGCCGCGGGCGTAGCCGTAGTAGAGACTGCCCGCCTTGCCAAACTGGTGCATGAGCGAGGCGCGGTCCCACTGCCGCAGGTCGGCGCCGGTGAGGATACCCAGCGCGTGCATCTTCTGGGCCGTCACCTCGCCGATACCGAAGAACCGTTCGACAGGCAGGGAGGCCACAAACGCCTCGACCTGAGCCGGCGCGATGGTAAAAAGTCCGTTGGGCTTGCGGTAGTCCGAGGCGATTTTGGCCAGCATCTTGTTGACCGACACCCCGGCCGATGCCGTGAGCTGTGTCTCGGCCAGAATGCGGCGTTTGATTTCGCGGGCCACCAGCGTAGCCGACCGCTCGTGCGACATGTCGAGAAAAGCCTCGTCGAGCGACAGCGGCTCAATCAGGTCGGTATAGTCGGCAAAGATGCTGCGAATCTGCATCGACACCGCCTTGTAGACCTCGTGCCGCGGTTCCACGAAGATGAGCTGGGGGCAGAGCCTCCGGGCCTGGGCCGACGAGAGTGCCGAGTGCACACCATAAGGGCGGGCCTCGTAGCTGGCCGTAGCCACCACACCCCGCGGGCCGCTGTGTCCCACGGCGATAGGCTTGCCCCGATAGGCCGGGTTGTCGCGCTGCTCGACCGAGGCATAGAAGGCATCCATGTCGATGTGTATGATTTTCCGCATAGTGCAAAGATAGTGAAAGGCGAGAGCAGAGGCAAATGAAAACTTATTTTCAAATTTGACTATGCCGAGCCGCCTCCTTTCTTCAAGGAAATATCAGAAAAACGGTTTGTCAAATAAACTTAAAAAATGTGATAAATTTGAGAAAATGAGAAATATTCTACCGGTTTTTGCCGCTTTTGTCGGGAATTATCTATATTTGTATAGAATTTGGTGAGATAATGGCCGGAAATTCGAAAGACATAATAGAATCGCTTGTCGCTAAGTTTCATTCTATTAGCGATTTATGTAAGTCTCTCGAAGCGGAGAACGGGGCACTCAAAGACCGCTTGGCGCAATGCGGGCACGATATGCAGGCATTGCAGCAGCGATACGACGAGCTGGAGAAGAGGTATAACAATCTGAAACTCTCGCGGTCGATTACGGCACAAGAGGGGTCGAGTGCAGCCGAAACAAAGGCCAGATTTGCCAGGTTGGTGCGGGAAATCGATAAGTGCATCTCACTCTTGAACGAATAGGATGCTATGAACGATGATAAATTAAAGATAACTCTGAGAATTGCCGACCTGAAAAACCCGTTAGCCTTGCGGGTCGATTACGGTGCGGACGAAAAATATTGGAGAGATGCCGCCGACTTGTTCAACAAGCGATGGGCTTTTTACCGGGACAAGTACAAAGACGGACTGATGGATTCGGAATCGGTAATGGCGATGGTCGCCGTCGAGATAGCTCGACTCTATTGCGAGATGGTACAAGATCGCAAGAACCTGCTGGCCGATTTGAAGAGACTTGAAGTCGAGGCGGAACAGATATTAAACGAGCATACCGTATAGGATAGCGGTATCGAAAAGAGAGATAATTCCTGCACTGCAGCAGCTCCGGAGGTGGGCGGCTGGTAGTGCTTTTTTTATAATATAATTTTAGAAACGATGAATTACATACTACTAATCTCCGCAAGCGTAGGCGGTCTCGTGATAGGCGGTCTCGTTGTATTTCTGGTGAACCGCTACCTGCTGGCGGCTCGCTCCAAGACCATCCTCGAAGAGGCCGAGAAAGAGGCCGAGGTCATCAAGAAGAACAAGCTGCTCGAGGTGAAAGAGAAGTTTATCCACATGAAGGCCGAAATGGAGAAGCAGGCCAATGCCCGCAATGCCAAGATACAGTCGGCCGAGTCGAAACTCAAGCAACGCGAGATGCAGCTCTCGCAGCAACAACAGGAACTGCAACGCAAGAAGAGCGAGACCGAGGCCGTGCGTGCCAACCTCGACAACCAGCTCGAACTGGTAGAGAAGAAGAAACAGGAACTCGAGAAACTCCACAAGTCGGAGGTCGAGCGTCTGGAACACCTCTCGGGTATTTCTGCCGAAGAGGCTAAGGAGCGTCTCGTCGAGTCGCTCAAGGAGGAGGCCAAAACACAGGCTGCCTCGTATATCAACGACATCATGGACGATGCCAAGATGACCGCCAACAAAGAGGCCAAGCGCATCGTGATACAAAGCATCCAACGGGTAGCCACCGAAACCGCTATCGAAAATTCGGTAACGGTATTCCATATCGAATCGGACGAAATCAAAGGCCGCATCATCGGTCGCGAAGGCCGCAACATCCGTGCCCTCGAGGCTGCCACCGGGGTCGAGATTATCGTCGACGATACCCCCGAGGCCATCGTGCTCTCGGCCTTCGACCCCGTGCGTCGCGAGATTGCCCGTCTGGCCCTGCACCAGCTGGTAACCGACGGCCGTATCCACCCCGCCCGTATCGAGGAGGTGGTAGCCAAGGTGCGCAAACAGATTGAAGAAGAGATTATCGAGACCGGTAAACGCACCGCCATCGACCTGGGTATACACGGTCTGCACCCCGAACTTATCCGCTTGGTGGGCAAGATGAAATACCGCTCGTCCTACGGGCAGAACCTGCTGCAACACTCGCGCGAGACGGCCAACCTTTGCGCCGTCATGGCTTCGGAACTGGGTCTCAATCCCAAGAAAGCCCGTCGCGCCGGCTTGCTGCACGATATAGGCAAAGTGCCCGACGAGGAGCCCGAATTGCCGCACGCTCTGCTGGGTATGAAACTGGCCGAGAAATACAAGGAGAAACCCGATATTTGCAACGCCATCGGCGCTCACCACGACGAGACCGAAATGACCAGCCTGCTGGCCCCCATCGTACAGGTGTGCGATGCCATCTCGGGTGCACGTCCCGGTGCCCGTCGCGAAATCGTCGAGGCCTACATCAAGCGGTTGAACGACCTCGAGCAACTGGCCCTTTCGTATCCCGGCGTATTGAAGACCTACGCCATACAGGCCGGCCGCGAGTTGCGCGTGATTGTGGGTGCCGACAAGATCGACGATGCCGAAACCGAAAATCTGTCGACCGAAATCGCCAAACGTATTCAGGACGAGATGACCTATCCCGGACAGGTGAAGATTACCGTCATCCGCGAGACGCGGGCCGTAAGTTTCGCCAAGTAACCGGGCGACGCCATACCGCTCCATTCCCCCATTTATCAACCAACGACGAGGCCGTAGGGCGTTACCCGAACCGCTGTTTCGAGTACGGTCTGGGGCCTTGTCGGTGTTAACGATTTATCCAACATGGACCATACAAACGACAACCATACTACAAACCCGTCGGAGAAGCCGCAGCTTACCTCGGCCAACTGCCGCCGCAAGGGGGCGAAGCTCGAGGTCTACGACTGGCTGGCCGACATTCCCGAGTCGCACGACGACACCGACCTGGTCGAGGTGCGGTTCAAGAATACCCGCAAAGGGTACTACCGCAACACGACCCACATCCGGCTCGTGCCCGGCGATCTGGTAGCCGTCGAGGCTTCGCCGGGGCACGACATCGGCGAGGTGACCCTCACCGGCCGGCTGGTGTTGCTGCAGATGAAGAAGAACAACGTCAAGATCGACAATCCCGAGCTCAAGCGGGTCTACCGCAAGGCCAAGCCCAACGACCTCGAGAAGTTCGAAGAGGCCAAGGCCAAGGAGCACGACACCATGATCCGGGCCCGCAAGATTGCCGAGGACCTGCACCTCGACATGAAGATCGGCGACGTCGAATATCAGGGCGATGGCAACAAGGCCATCTTCTACTACATTGCCGACGAGCGGGTCGACTTCCGCCAGCTCATCAAGGTGCTGGCCGAGGTCTTCAGGGTGCGTATCGAGATGAAGCAGATCGGTGCCCGCCAGGAGGCCGGGCGCATTGGCGGGCTGGGTCCCTGCGGCCGTCAGCTGTGCTGCTCGGGCTGGATGACCAACTTCGTGTCGGTAGCCACCAGTGCCGCCCGCTATCAGGATATTGCCCTCAATCCCCAGAAACTGGCCGGGCAGTGTGCCAAGCTGAAGTGCTGCCTCAATTACGAGGCCGATGCCTACGTCGAGGCGCAGAAGCGGCTCCCTTCGCGCGAGATTCCGCTCGAGACGAAACTCAATACCTACTACCATTTCAAGACCGATATTTTCAAACGCGAGATGTCCTACTCGACCGACAAGTCGATGGCTGCCAATCTGGTGACCGTGAGTGCCGAGCGGGTATTCGAAATCATCGCCCTCAACAAGCGGGGCATCAAACCCGATACCCTCGAGGCCGAGGACGGAGCCCGTGCTCCCGAACGTCGCGACTTCGAAGATGTGGTGGGGCAGGACAGCCTTACCCGTTTCGACAAGGCCAAGAAGAAGAAAAAAGGCAACGGCGGCAACAACGGCAACAATGGCGGCAACAACAACGGGCGCCGTCAGCAGGGTGGCGGCGAGCCGCGCAACAAGTCGGGCAACGGCAATAATAACAACGGCGGTAACCGCGGGCAGAACAAGCCGCGCAACGGCAAGAAGGGGGGCGGAGGCAAAGAGGCCAACGCCCAGCAACCCAATAACGGGCAGCAACCCCGTAAAGAGGGGGGCGAGAATGCCGCACCCAGGCAGCAGGGAGCTCCCAAACAGCAAGGAGCGCCCAAGCAGTCGGCACCCAAGCCGGCCGCTCCCGAGAAGCGTGAAGAGAAAAAAGAGTAATACCGAGGCAAACGATGAAGCGAAACGGGTTGTATATAGGATGTGCCGCGCTGTGGCTGGCCAGTTTGCTCTCGTGCGGGCAGCACGATGTCTACAACGAGTTCAATACGCTGCCCAAGAACGGTTGGTTCAAGCGCGACGTACAGCGGTTCACCCCCGAGTCGCCCGACTCGACGGGGCGTTACGACCTCTTCCTCACGCTGCGTCATAACGGCGACTATGCCTACCGCAACCTGTGGCTCTTCGTCTCCTATACCGATGCCGGCGGCCGGCAGAAGATCGACACCGTCAACTGCGAACTGGCCGATGAGTTCGGCCGCTGGGCGGGAGGTGGCTGGGGTTCGTATTACCAGCAGGAGCTGTTGCTCGACGATTGCTTCCGCTTCGGCAGCGATCAGGTAGTGACCATCCAGCAGGCCATGCGCGACGACCGCATCCGCGGCATCTCCGACATAGGTATCCGCATTGCCCCGCATAAACCTTGACCGTAAACTCGAATAGCCCCGTCACCACGGGGTTGTACAAATATCACCAGAGAGGTGTGTCTGACCGGTTCTCCGGCAGGCACACCTCTCTGGCATGTAGCGGGGGCTATGTTCTGCTTGAACAGATGTCAAAAAAAGGATAGGCCGCCCTTTGCTCTCGCAAGAGGCGGCCCGAGTTCTCAAAAATTAAAAGATGCAAATTGAGACTTGTATATTATTGATTCTCTTCCTGGAATTTCTGGTTCATCTTCAGCAGGTTGATGGTGTAGGCCACCACATTCTGCGACTCCTGGATGACGGTGAGGTAGACAATACCCACCTTGATGTAGGATACCTGTTCACGCATGTTGCGAATCTCTTCCCGCTTGAGCACACCCAGTTGGTTGATAAGCTGGTTGCCCCGGTTGTAGAGCGTTGAGAATTGTCTGAAGTTGTTCTCTTCGACCAGTTCCCGGCCCTTCTCGAGGAAGTCGACAATCTCGGGAGCAATGGCGCCGAAGTTCTCCTTCTGGCTCTTGTCGAGCGGGTTGAAGTTGTTGTCGGTATGCTCCAGGCACGGTTCGCACATGCGCTTGATGGCGTGGATAATGTCGTAGGAGAAGTCGTTGCCCTGGAAGTAGTAGAGACCCTTTTCCAGACCCACCTGGTCGTTCAGGTGCGATACCCCTATGGTCCCCAACCGTTTCACCTGTTTGAAGTAGCGGCGCTCGGTCTCGATGTCGTCCATGGCCTTACGCAAGGTGCGGTAGCTCTCGTGCAGGAATCCCGTGGTTACCCGGTTGTAGAGGTCGGCGCTCCACTCCAGCACTTTGGTGAACTCTTCGCGGCTGAACTGACGCAGCAGCACCAGAGCCTCTTCCTTGTCTTTGTTGGCCACCAGTTGTTGGGCCAGCGAGCTCTTCTTCTCTTGTTTCAGTTTCTTGTTATAGGTGATTTGGCTGTGGATAAGCATGTAGGCGGCGAGGGCACTCAGCAGGATGATGGCGATGGTTCCGCCATAGTAGACAATCATCGTAACGATGAAGCAGATGAGGAAGGCTGCACCGGCCGTGATGAACCATCCGCCCACTACCGAGATGACGCCCGTGATGCGGTATACGGCGCTGTCGCGTCCCCAGGCCCGGTCGGCGAGCGAGGTACCCATGGCCACCATGAAGGTAACGTAGGTGGTCGAGAGGGGAAGTTTCAGCGAGGTACCCAGGGCGATGAGCAGACTGGCCAGCACCAGGTTGACCGAGGCCCGCACCAGGTCGAAGGCGGCGCCGTGCTCGAGTATCACTTCGTCCTTGTCGAACCGGCTGTTGAGCCAGGCCCGGGCTTTGGGCGGTATGCTGTTGATGATGTACGACGAGGTGTTGGTGGTCATGCGCACCAGTTTACGGGCGATGGGCGAGGTACCGAAGTTCTCTTCACCGGTCTCCTGACGCGAGAGGTCGACCGAGGTCTTGATGACGTTCTGTGCCTTTTTCGAGGTGAGCAGGGCGATAACCATGATGATACCCGAACCGATGAGGAATACCGGCGGTGTCTTGGCCGAGTCGAGCAGCGTGGTCATCAGGTATTGGTCGGGGGCTGCGCCGCCTCCGTTGGCCACATAGTCAGTATAGGCCGAGAAGCCGGCCAGCGGCACACCGATGAAGTTCACCAGGTCGTTGCCGGCGAAGGCCAGAGCCAGGGCAAAGGTACCCAGCAGCACGACCACTTTCAGCACATTCACGCGGCACCACGAGAGTATCTGCATCAGCACCGTAGTGGCTACGAAACAGCAGCCCAGCAGCATCGTGGTGTTTTCGTGAATCCATTGCCGGGTGTCGGCGGTCATCAGGGTAGACTCTTTCAACCCTTTGAAGAGGATGAAATAGATAATCGTCGTGGCTGCGAAACCGCCGAACAGTGCACCGAAATATTTGAGTTGTCGCCGATAGTTGAACTTGAAAATCAGTCGGGCTATATACTGTACGATAACACCGAAGAAGAAGGCGATGGCCACCGATACGAAGATGGCGACAATCACTTGCAGCGCCTTGTCGGTGTTGATGAGGTCGCCCATCTGCAACAGTCCGTTACTGTTTATCGTTTTGATGATAGCCAGGGCAAAGGTACCGCCCAGCAGCTCGAATACCATCGAAACCGTAGTCGAGGTGGGTAGCCCCATGGTGTTGAAGACATCGAGCAGCACCACATCGGTGAGCATGACCGCCAGCAATATACACATGATTTCGTTCAGGTAGAAGTACTGGGGCTGGTATATGCCGTGTCGGGCAATATCCATCATGCCGTTCGACATGGAGGCTCCGACAAAAATACCCACGGCGGCTATGGCCATGATCATTTTGAACGAAGCGGCTTTCGACCCGATTGCCGAGTTGAGGAAGTTGACGGCATCGTTACTCACGCCGACCGAGAGGTCGAAGACGGCTATGAAGAAAATAAAGATAACGATAATCAGATAGAATGTTTCCATAATCTCCAATTTGCATGTTTTTTGCATCGCAAAGGAACGATTTTCATGTTACAGAATCGTTACAAACGTATATCTATCTTATTTCGTTTCGGCGAAATGTGGGGCGCAAGGGGGTGAGGTGTAGCCCTTTCCCGTTTTCTTAGAGAGGCAAGAAGCCTTGGTCGGTCGGGTGGGGTGATGAGTTGTGGGGAGCGAGGGGGCGGTGGAGCGTTCTTCCGGGTGAGGTATATGCAAGTCGAGGGCACCCGTGCGGGTGCCCTCGGTCCGATGGTTATCGGTCGTTTGGCCGGTTACTGTTTTTTCTCTTTTGTCGTTTTGGTCGAGCGGGCGGTCGCTTTTCGGGCCGTCTTCGGCTTCTTGTCCGCTTGGGCGGTTTCCCGGGCCGGCTCCTTCTCGGTAGCATCGGGGGTGTTGCCTATCTCTTCGGGTTTTTTCCGCCGGAGAATCTGAGCCGAACGGGCCGGCAGGTAGAGCAGCAGCCACTCCTTCTTCTCTTTCTCGAAAAGCGGGTCGCGCCGCGTGAAGTGGGGCACGCTCTTGTCGACCAGCCCGAATCCGCCGAACTCGGTATCGTCGCTGCTGAGCAGGGTGGTGTATTCGCCGGCGGGGGCCAGAATGCCGTAGCCGTTGAACGACTTGCAGGGGTGGAAGTTGAAGACGAAGAGCAGGTCGTCGCGCATGAAGGCGAGCACCTGGTCGCCATCGTTTTCACACAGTTTGACGATGGGGGTCTGCTCGAATTTCTTCTTCTGGCTTACCAGATGAATCATGGCCTGGTCGAAGGCTCCGAGGTATTGGTATTTGAGGTCTTCGCGGTCTACGAGGTCCCACTGGCGGCGGGCATATTTGTAGGACCAGCCGTTGCCCTGGCGGGGGAAGTCGATCCACTCGGGGTGACCGAACTCGTTGCCCATGAAGTTGAGGTATCCGCCGTTGATGGTCGAGAGGGTAACGAGCCGTATCATCTTGTGCAGGGCCATGCCCCGGTCTACGACAAAGTTGGAGTCGCCCTTGCTCATGTGCCAGTACATCACGTCGTCGATGAGGCGGAATATGATGGTCTTGTCGCCCACGAGAGCCTGGTCGTGGCTCTCGGCATAGTTGATGGTCTTTTCGTCGGCCCGCCGGTTGGTCAGTTCCCAGAATATGGCGGTAGGTTTCCAGTCTTCGTCCTTCTTCTCCTTGATGGTCTTTATCCAGAAGTCGGGGATACCCATGGCCATGCGGTAGTCGAAGCCGATGCCTCCGTCCTTGAACTTGGCGGCCAGGCCCGGCATGCCGCTCATCTCTTCGGCGATGGTGATGGCGCGCGGGTTTACCTGGTGGATGAGTTCGTTGGCCAGGGTGAGGTAGACGATGGCGTTGTCGTCCTGCCCGCCGTTGTAGTAGTCGTCGTATGAGCAGAAGGCCTGCCCCAGCCCGTGGTTGTAGTAGAGCATTGAGGTGACGCCGTCGAAACGGAACCCGTCGAAGTGGAACTCGTCGAGCCAGTATTTGCAGTTGGAGAGCAGGAAGTGAAGCACTTCGTTCTTGCCGTAGTCGAAGCAGAGCGAATCCCACGCCGGGTGCTCCCGCCGGTTGTCGCCATAGAAATATTGGTCGTAGGAACCGTCGAAGCGGCCCAGACCCTCGACCTCGTTCTTCACGGCGTGCGAGTGCACGATGTCCATGATGACGGCGATGCCGCGCCGGTGAGCGTCGTCGATGAGAGCCTTCAGGTCGTCGGGGGTACCGAATCGCGACGAGGGGGCAAAGAAACTCGACACGTGGTAGCCGAACGAGCCGTAGTAGGGGTGCTCCTGAATGGCCATAATCTGTATGGCGTTGTAGCCGTCGGCATCGATGCGAGGCAGAATCTTCTCGCGAAATTCGTTATAGGTGCCCACCTTCTCCTCCTGCTGGGCCATACCGATGTGGCACTCGTAGATGAGCAGGGGCGAAGTTTTGGGTTTGAAGTTGGTCTTGGTGAAGGTAAAGGGCTGTTTGGGGTCCCAGATTTGGGCCGAGAAGATATAGGTCTCGGGGTCTTGTACCACGCGGGTAGCCCAGGCGGGTATGCGTTCGCCCTGCCCGCCGTTCCAGTGGACCGACAGTTTGTAGAGGTCGAGGTGATGCAGGGTCTTGAGGGGGAGCTTGATTTCCCACACGCCGTTCCCGATAGCCAGCAGTTTGTATTGAGGTTGTTCTTTCCAGTCCGAGAAGGTACCAATCAGGTAGATGGCGTTGGCGTTGGGTGCCCATTCGCGGAATACCCAGTGCCCTCTCTCTTTGTGGAGTCCGAAGTAGAGGTATCCGTCGGCAAATTCCGAGAGGTTGCCGCTGCCGTTGGTCAGTTCGGCCATTTTGTCCAAGGCACGATTGTGACGGCCTTCGATGGCTTGTTTGTAAGGAGCCAGCCAAGGATCGTTTTTTATCAGTTTCAGAGTTTTCATAGGGCTGTTTTTAAGGAAGAACCACATGACCGCAGAGATACGCCAAAGGGCTATCTCCTGCCGATTGGAACAGGGATCCGTCGCGGTTGGTAAAGAGGAATTTCCGTACCAGAACCTCGACCGGCATCCGTCATATTCCTACATGCAAAAGTAATAAAAAAAACGATATATGAAACTCCTAGGGCGGAAACATTGTGAAGGGAATGTGAAAAAGTTTTTGCCCGATTTTTCCCTGGGAGATAGGATGCGGTTCGGGATAAAAAATACTGAAACAAGTTTCGATATTTTATTCTTCGCTCACCTTTCACAATCTTTAGATAAGATAGGATGCGGTTCGGCATAGTCAAACTTGAAAAACAAGTTTTCCCGTTTGCTTCTGCACTCACCTTTCACTATTTTTGCACCACACATATAATATTATAGTCGCCATAAGAAAGGGATATGGCGAGCCATATTACAGAAACAGTAGTAGAGATGTCTAAAATGAAAAACAATCGAGTGAAACCATTTTTTATAGTGGCTTTGTGTGTGTCGTTGGCTGCATCGCTGTATGCCCGGCCGCGCACCGTGCAGCAGGCACAACAGATAGCCAGCGAATTTGCAGGCAGTGCCGGCAATCTTAAAAAGACGATGGGGACCTCGACGCAGCTCGCCTATACCCGCAGCGGAGACTCGCAGCCGTTGTTCTATGTCTTTAACCGGGATGCGGGTTTTGTCATTGTGTCGGCCGACGACCGGGCCCCCGAGATTCTGGGGTATTCCGATGCCGGACCGTTCGATGTCGACAGCCTGCCCGACAACTTCCGGTATTTGTTGAACTCTTACGCGGCCGAGCTCGAGTCGCTTGCTGCGGCACCCGAGGCCATCGCCCTCCCCGCTAAGGTGGTCGAGCGTTCCACGCAGGCCACGGGCAAGTCGGTGGCTCCGTTGCTGGGCAGTATCCTGTGGAACCAGGGAGACCCCTACAATCGGCAATGCCCGGTGATGAGCGATGGCGGAAGGTCCGTCGTGGGGTGTGTGGCTACGGCCATGGCTCAGATTATGGGATACCACCAGTGGCCCGAGAAGGGAACCGGCACGATACCGGGGTATACTACGCAAAGCCAGGGCCTGGTGATAGACGAAGAGAATATCGAGAATACCTATTACGACTGGGACCATATAACGCCCGTCTATACCAGCGAGAGTACCGACGAGGAGCGAAATGCCGTGGCTACCCTGATGTATCATTGCGGAATCTCGGTAGGTATGGACTACGGCTATGAGAGCGGCGCCTTTTCGCAAGATGTGCCCGAGGCTCTGACTACCTATTTCGGCTACAACAGGAATATGAAGCTGCAGAACAGGCTCTACTATACCAAGGCCGAATGGGATTCCATCATTCGCCACGAGTTGGACGAGAAGCGTCCCGTCTATTACAGCGGTGCCAGTGCGCAGGGAGGCCATGCCTTTGTGTGCGATGGCTACGATACCAATGGCCTGTTTCACATCAACTGGGGCTGGAGCGGTATGTCGAACGGCTACTTCATGCTTTCCAATCTGACTCCGACGGCTCAGGGTACCGGTGGCAGCAACGGCGGCTTCAACTGGAGCCAGGCAATCATCACCGGCATACAGCCGCAGACTTTGCCCGATGACGGTCTCTACCAGCTCTGCATGGATACGACCCTGTCGGTCTCCCGTACAGAGATTGGGCGCAACGAATCGTTCGAGGTGTGGGTCAATGGCCTTTGGAACCAGGGAAGCAATACCTTCGAGGGGAATATCGGGCCCGCGCTGTGCGACGAGGCAGGCAATGTGGTCTGCCCGCTGGAGATGATGTCTACGCTTCTCGATCGTTCCTATGGCTGGTATTCGCTTTCGTTTGGCGAAAAAACGATACCCGGCACGGTGCCCGATGGCAGCTATCGGCTTCATCTGGTCTATCAGGCTGCGGGTTCGTCCGACTATCACGCCATGCGTGCTCCTGCGGGTACCCCCAACTACCTGCAAGTGACGGTGAGCGGCGACCGGGTGACGTTTGCCGATGCGGCCGGGTTTGATGTCGACTTGCAGCTGGATACCTTGGAACTCTCGGGTAATCTCTACCAGAATCGAAATGGCCGGTTCTCCTACACGGTAACCAACCGGGGCTGCGAATATGTGTCGAGTCTGGTTTTGATATTGGAGTCGGTAACCGACGGCAATATAGCACAGTGGGGCACTTTCAACCCTGTCTCCATAGCTCCCGGTGAAACGCAGACCTTTGAGGTGTCGGAGCATATAACCGTAGCACCCGGGGAATATAATCTCTATCTCTGTTACGATGAAGGGAATAATGGTAACGGTGACTTCTCGTATGTGTCGGTTTTGGGTGAGCCCCGACAGGTTACGGTGTACGAGGCTCCGGCCGAAGGAACTCCCGACTTGCAACTGGTTTCGCCGTTGACGCTGGAAGGTGACGGCGACTCCGTGAATCGGGCCGATATTCGCATGAGTGCACGCGTCGCCAATCGAGGAGCCTACTTCGCCAACGATGTAGTCGCCTTTATTTTCTCCGAGTCGGGAGACACCTATATATCGTATATCGGCTACCAGCAGCTGATTATCGATGCCGACGAGGAGGTCGACGTGAACATCGACGCAGCTCTCACGCTGGACGATGGTACTTATGTGGCTGTGCTCTACTATTATAACGGCAGTGACTGGATACAGTTTACCCCGTATGAAAACAGTTTTGTCTATTTTACCTTGAGTACGCCTACCGGCTTGGATGAAGCCGACGGGGCAGTCGGAGGCCTGGCGGTCTGGCCCAATCCGGCGCAGGAGGTGCTCCATGTGCGCCAGGCCGGCGAGGTAATCGACGTGGCGGTCTACGACCTCTCGGGGCGCGAACTGCTGCGCCTGACTCCCGCACCCGGCGAAGAGATACAGGTGCCTGTGGCCGATCTGCAGGCCGGCACCTATCTGTTGCGGGTACGCACGGCTCGAGAAGTGAAGACAACCCAATTTATCAAGAAATAGAAACCCGTATGAAACCGATTATTTTTCTTTGTTCGGCCATGTTGATTCTCAGTGCAGGATGCAAAAGCTCCAAACCGGCCGCCCAGGCCCCCGAAAAGGAGACCTCGGGGCAGGTGCTCACGGGGGCGAAGCCGGCCCAGGCTCTCCCGTCGGCCATCGTGTATAAGACGACCCGCGACTTCAGCGACCATGTGCCGGTAACACTCGATGCCCGGCACGAGCATATCGTGGCCTATCCGGCTCCCTCCGATCTCTATTATCAAGGTAGCCTGGCCAAGCCTACCGCACTGGCCGACGGCTATTGGCTCGACAATCGCGGCATTAACGAGCACGTGGCTTTCCTCGATTACACCTACGAGGAGTACAGTGCCTTGGAGCAGACGCCTACCGTGCAGCAGCTCGAGGCCCGCATTCTGGAGCGCTACCCGCTCACCGAACTCTACGTGTGTGGCAAGCGGGGCAGCTATACCGATGAGGTGGCAGAGCTTAATGACTTGATAAAAGATGGTTTCCCCGGCTGCCGCAAGGTGGAGGTACCTCGGGATATGAGCCGGGTACCGGCTCCCAAATTGTAGCGGGTGAATCGTGAACAGGTACAGGGCGAGGGTATGGCGAAGGCCATGCCCTCGTTTTCGTTTCGGCCGAGGGGATAGCAGTGGAGGTTGTCGATACCGTCCGTTTTACAGATGTTCGACAGGCAGGTCGGGCAGGAGGTCGGGGGTGTAGCCGCTGCGGATGCGCCACTCCTGCGGGTAGAGGTTGTTGGCCCGGTTGCCCAGGTTCTTGACCCACCCGAGGGGGAAACCGCGGTAGGCGACGATGAGGTATCCGCGGGGTTGGTCGGGCGGCAGCACGATGCTCTCGCGGCGCAGGTAGGCCAGGGCCGTAGCGCGGTCGGCTTCGAAGCGGGGTGTCTTTTCGGGGTCGAGGGCCGTCGAGAGGGCCAGCGAGGGGTGGGGAATGTAGTCGCGCCCCTTGACGGTAGCCAGCGTGACACCGGCCTGCAGCAGGGTGAGGTGCCGGTCGAGCAACTGGTAGTCGGCCCGGTATTCGCGGGGGATGGCCAGGAAGCTGTCGTCGCGCGACACAAACTCGAAATTGTCGGGACGGGCCAGCCGTTGGCACCATTCGTCGGGCACGGGAGCCGCCGGTGGGGTCTTCTTCCCCTTCTTGTTGCGTTTGCCCGCCGGTTCGTCGAGCAGTCGGGGTTGCGAGCCGTCGGGTTCGCCGGGTTTCCGCAACACCGCCATGAATAGCCCTTCGCCTCGCGTGAGGTGCGGCATGAAGCGGTAGGCCGTCACCCCCGGTACGAGAGCCGGAGCGATGCCCCAGGCCGGGTCGGTATCGACCGTGAGCGGGGTGGCTCCCAGCTCCTTCATCAGGTAGAGCACCATCTCTTCGTTCTCCTCGAGGTTGTAGGTGCAGGTGCTGTAAATGAGCACTCCGCCCGGTTTGAGGGCCGGCCACACGTCGGTAAGGATCTGCCGCTGCCGCTCGGCACAGCGGGCCACGCCGGCGGGCGACCACTCGGCAATGGCATCGGGGTCTTTGCGGAACATCCCCTCGCCCGAGCAGGGCACATCGGTAGCCACCACGTCGAAGTAGCTCTCGAGACGGGCAAAGTCGGCCGCCTCGTTGCGGGTCACCACCGAGAAGGGCGAGCCCCATTTCGTCAGGTTCTCGGCCAGAATATAGGTGCGGTTGGGCACCACCTCGTTGCTCACCACCAGACTGCCGGCCGGGAGCGAGGCGATGGCGTCGGTCGATTTGCCGCCGGGTGCGGCGCAAAGGTCGAGGTAGCGCACCGGGGTGTGTATGTACTGGGCGATGACCCGGTGCAGGAACATCGAGGCCGCCTCCTGCACATAGTAGGCCCCGGCATGAAAGCAGGGGTCGAAGGTGAAGGCCGGCCGTTCGGGCAGATAGCAGCCCTCTTGCGACCAGGGCACCGCTTCGCCCAACGGTCCGCCCGGCCGGCATTTGGCCGGGTTGAGCCGGATGCTCACCGGCGATTCGGTAGCGAGCGCCTGTTCAAAGCGGGGGTAGTCGTCGCCCAGCAGGCGGCGGGTGCGGTCGATAAACGAAGAGGGCAGTTCTGTCATAATCGGGTCGAGGAAATTTTCACGATTCGACAAAGATAGGTATTTTTGCCGATAGATTTTGTAGCCCCCAAAAAAGTCGTTATGCTCAAAGCCGCTTTATACCTCATACCCGTACCGCTGGGCGATACTCCCGTCGACCGGGTACTGCCCGCCTATAACCGCGAAGTGATAGCCGGGATCAGCCATTTCGTCGTGGAGAATGTACGCTCGGCCCGTCGATTCCTCAAGAAGTCGAACCCCGATATTTGCATCGATGCCCTCACCTTCTACGAGTTGAACCGCCACACCCCGGCCACCGAGGTGAGCAGTTACCTCAATCCGTTGCGGCAGGGGCAGCCCGTGGGGGTTATCTCCGAAGCGGGTTGTCCGGCCGTGGCCGACCCGGGTGCCGATGTGGCGGCGATTGCCCAGCGCGAGCATCTGCCGGTGGTGCCGCTGGTGGGCCCGTCGTCGATACTGATGTCGCTCATGGCTTCGGGCTTCAACGGCCAGAGCTTCGCTTTCCAGGGCTACCTGCCCATCGAGGCCGGCGAGCGGGCCAAGCGCATCAAGCAACTCGAGCAGCGGGTCTATGCCGAAGACCAGACCCAGATATTCATCGAGACTCCCTACCGCAACCACAAGATGATCGAGGACCTTGTGCGCACCTGTCGCCCGCACACCCGCCTGTGTGTGGCGGCCAACATCACCTGCCCCGACGAGAATATCCGCACCCTGTCACTCGGCGAGTGGGCCAAGACTTCGTACAACTACCAGAAGACCCCGGCCATCTTCCTGCTCTACAAATAGGGCGGGGTGCCTGCCGGGCTTCGGAAAAATTGTCGGAATTGCGGCAATATCTTGTGGCCGATAATTTTCTATTGTGCGGCTAAAAAACTATCTTTGTACCCCAAGGAGAAAAAAGGATATGAGCTTGCAATTTCTGAGCTTGGCCAGCGGAAGCAGTGGCAACTGTTATTATTTGGGAACGGAAGATTATGGCATACTGATCGATGCCGGCAAGGGTGTACGCACCATCAAGAAGGTTTTGAGGGAGTATGGCATACCGTTTGAAAAAATCGTGGCCTTGTGCATCACCCACGACCACGCCGACCACATCAAGGCGGCCGGAACCTTGGGCGAGAAATTCGGAATCCCCATCTATACCACCGAGACCATCAAGAACGGCATGAACCGCAACTACTGCATGGTCGACAAGGTATACAGCGCGCACCGCGCCATCATCAAGGAGGTACCCTTCAAAATCAGAGACTTTACCATCACCGCCTTCGAGGTGCCCCACGACGGGAGCGACAACGTGGGCTTTTTCATTACCTACGGCAATCAGCATTTTGCCTTTGCCACCGACCTGGGTACCATCACCCCGACGGCCGACAAGTATCTGCGTCAGGCCAACTACCTGGTCATCGAGTCGAACTACGACGAGGCCATGCTGCAACACGGCACCTATCCGCCTCACCTCAAGCGGCGCATCCTGGCCGACAACGGCCACATGGACAATGCCCGCACGGCCGACTATCTGGCCCGTATCTATACCCCGGCACTGCGCAACATCTTCCTGTGCCACCTCAGCGGCGACAACAACCACCCCGAGCTGGCCTACAAGACCATCGAGAACCGGCTGTACGAGGAGGGTATCCGCGTGGGCAAGGATGTGGAGCTGGTGGCGCTTACCCGCAACCACCCCTCGGCGCTCTATACCTTCGAGGAGCCCGACGGGCAGGAGTAGGTGCAGCTCTCTTTTTACGAATTTTGCACATTGGCGAAAAATTTTTTGAAGAATCCTTTGCAGGTTTCTCGAAAAGCCTTACCTTTGCACCCGTTCCTTATGGAATGACTCCGTAGCTCAGTTGGTAGAGCAAATGACTCTTAATCATTGGGTCGAGGGTTCGAGCCCCTCCGGGGTCACAGACAACGGCGCCTGCATCACGATGCAGGCGCTTTTTTTATCTCTCTTGCGCTCGGCCGTAGGGGGGCAGGCCTTCCCCGGGGAAAGGGGGCAGCAGAGTGTCTCGGGAATTTTGTCGACTGGGCCACTAAGCCGGAATTTGTAAAAATAAAAAAAATGTCTATTTTTGTTCAGAGCGAAGAGGCTGAACCTCTTCCCCGGCAGCATCCCTGCTTGGGGCGATAGGGCTTTTTTTAATACCGGTTGATAAAAGGGGATATATGGACAGAAGCTATTACCTGGCACAAGATAAGGCAACCGATGTCTATCGCATGGTGCGTGCGTTTGTCATCTATTTGATTTTGATTTGCATTCTGCCGTGGTGCAACTTCGGGTTGTGGAACCTGATCGACTACTCGTCGATGGAGGTCGGGCAGGTGCGGGAGCGGTCGCGCGAGGTGACCTTGCGATGGAGTACCGACCTGCGGGTTGTGGATGCCGACGGCCAGGAGCAGGTGCGGCGTTTGCCGGCCGGCACGCCGGTGCGGATGTTGGCCATTTGTTACGATCTGCCCGACGAGCGGGTGCTGCTCAGTTACAAGCCGTGGGCCGAGTATCAGATAGAGTTGCGCGACGGCACGCGGGGTCTGGCCGTGGTGCCCGAGGCGGCTACCGGGCTGGAGGTGAAGGTCGAGGTCGACGGCCGGCTGGAGCCTCGCCGGGTCGTGCGGGTGGAGCGGTTGGCCGAGAATCCCATGAAGTCGGAGACGAAACGGAGCGACTATCCCTACCTCTATGTGCTCGACAGCGGCGAGAAGCTGGCTTTCGAGCCCCTCTACTGGCCCATTCGCGGGCAGATGCCTGTCTATACCTGGCGCATTCCCGACAAGGAGTATCTCATTGTCGACCGGCTGGCGGTCTTCGACCGGGACCTGAACCGGCTGAAGGGCGACAGTCTGGCGGCCATCGAGGCGTTGTACGAACCGGCGCAGAGCGTGGTGGTGAAGGGGAGCCGCAAGTATGCCTTCCTGCCCAGTATCGATGTGTTGCAGAACGACTCGTTGTTGTACCGGACGCTGATGCTCGTCTTCGAAAATGATACGCTGGCCGATTACCGTATCTCGGGGCAGTCGACCCGGTCGCTGCCCTTCTTCTCGCACCTGATCAATTCTCACATTCGCTACAACCCCAACTATGTGCGGGCCGGCTATTATGCTGCCTATCCGCTGGGCGAAGGGGTGGGGAGCCGGTTGCTGCCGCTGTGGGCCGCGCGGGGCGTGGTGGGGCTGGTCGATGCCGCGCTGTTGCTGCTGTTGGCCTTCGTGGTGTCGTGGGGGTTGCGCCACACGGTCATCTATCTGCACCCGCTCTCCAACCGATGGCTCAAGGTGGTGGGTGTGCTGTGCATCCTGGTGGTCTATCACCTCTACCTCTTCTATTTCTCGATGGTGTCGGTCAACATGTTTTTCGTTTACGTAGCCTTGATTCTCTCGGTGATGTTCTGGAGTGCCGATGTCAATGGCCGTTGTCCCTACTGCCATACGGTCAGTGGGTTGAAGTTCCTGGGGCGGGGCGATTTGAAGCGGGTGGTCTCGGTCGATGAGTACGACGACAGCCGGTTGCTCTCGCGCAAGGTCGAGCGGCAGGGCGACAAGCTGGTCATCTCCGATACGGTCGATGAATTTGTGACGCGCGAGACCTCGGTTGTCGAGCACTACTACTCCTATTATCGTTGCTCGTGCTGCAACCGGTCGGTACGGTTCAAGGGCCGGCGGCTGGTCGGGAAGGAGGTGACCTATCGCGACAGGGATAGCCGGAAATAAAAAAAACACCTGCAAGCCGATTGCTTACAAGTGCGGACTTATATGTTGTTTTTGGTGAGTGGTGGGCGTTGACGGATTCGAACCGCCGACCCTCTGCTTGTAAGGCAGATGC
>CABRIW010000010.1:0-109402 GCA_902471075.1 uncultured Barnesiella sp.
TGCCACCAGGAATCGAACCGGGGACACAAGGATTTTCAGTCCTTTGCTCTACCATCTGAGCTATGGCACCTTGGTTTTGCGTGTGCAAAGATAGAACTATTTTTTATTATCCTCCTAATTTTTTGCCACAAAAATGAAAATGATGGAGATTTTGGTAAGAAAAACGCGAAAATTTAGGGAATCATTTTTGCTTTTCTCAAACTTTATGTATCTTTGTCCCCGCAAAAACAAAGTGCGGGGTGTAGCACAGTTGGTTAGCGCGCCACGTTCGGGACGTGGAGGTCGGACGTTCGAGTCGTCTCACCCCGACTTGCAATCGCAATCACTTGAAAAAGAAGTGGTTGCGATTGTTGTTTTAAACCCGGTTGGCGGGGAGGGGCGGCTGTTGCATTTCTTTTCGGAGAAAATGGGCCGAATGCTTGTGAGAGCCAAATATTTGTTGTACTTTTGTGGGCTGATTCTGATATGGGCTCAAAAAGAGGTGCCACGGTTGGCCCCGCCCGGCAGAGATAAACGTAAAAATAAAAAGTAAAAATGTACGTTATTGTTGAGATTCAAGGACAACAATTCAAAGTAGAAAACGGAAAGAAGTTGTTTGTCCACTATTTGGGAGCAGAGCATGGCGCCGTTCTCGAATTTGACAGAGTATTGCTCGTTGACAAAGACGGAGCAGTAACCGTAGGCACTCCCACCGTAGAAGGTGCGAAGGTCGTATGTGAGGTTGTTTCGAACGACGGATACGGTAAGAAAGGCCTCGTAAAAGGTGAAAGAATTCTTGTTTTCAAGAAGAAAAGAAGAAAAGGTTATCGTCGCTTGAACGGTCACCGTCAATATTTCACCGAAGTGTTAGTTAAAGAAATTGTTGCTTAACCCTATTAAACTTCTAAGAAAATGGCACATAAGAAAGGTGTAGGTAGTTCTAAGAACGGTCGTGAATCGGAAAGCAAACGATTGGGTATCAAAATTTTCGGTGGTCAATATGCCAAGGCCGGAAATATCCTGGTACGTCAAAGAGGTACAGTACATCACCCGGGTGAGAACGTAGGTATGGGTAAAGACCACACGTTGTTCGCTTTGGTAAACGGTACGGTAGTATTCCGCAAACGTCAAGAGAACCGTTCGTATGTATCGGTTGTACCGGCAGACAATAACTAATAAAGAGTTATAACCTATGTATAGAAAGCGTGACCGCTCGCAAGAGCAGTCACGTTTTTTATTTTTGTACGGGAGGGAATGCAGAGCGCGGGTTTCGTGGATGGAGTGTGGTATGGCAGTGGTGCTGTGCGTGTCGGTGATGTGCCTATGCCGGCGGTGGTGGCTGCTCTCGTATGTGGGGGGGGGACGGGGAATGCAATGGTTGCTCCCTCTCCGATGCCGGCGGTGGATAAAACGAAAGGGCCCGCATCGGTGTGATGCAGACCCTTTTTTAATCTTTCACGTGTGTGCTTCTTATGCTTCGTGGATAGCGTCGTTAGGACAAACCTCGGCGCAAGTTCCGCAGCTCAAGCATTTTTCGGGATCGATTTTGTAGATATCGCCTTCCGAGATAGCTTCTACCGGGCACTCGCTAATGCAAGAACCGCAAGCAACACAGTTGTCATTAATTACGTAAGCCATTGTTTTTTAGTTTTTAGTTTGAAATAATTAGATCTAATTGCACCACAAATGTAGTACTTTTATTGCGATTGCAAAAAAAATGAGGAGAGATTTTCTGGCGTAAATAGAATTCTTGCGAAACAATAACCCCGTTGTTTTTCCGTTTGATAATTAGTTACCCGATGATGGAACGATGGTTACATAGAGGCTCTGTGGGGCGGCCGATATTTCGTGGGCGAAAGTCGGTCGTGCGTTGGTGCGTGGGGGTGGTAGCGCTCTTGTCGCTGGCTGGCGGCACGGTGTGGGCCCAACCGCGCAAGGTGCAGAATTTGCCTTATGCCGACTACAAGCTGCTGCATCTGGGCTTCTCCATCGGTACGCATGTGCAGGATATGACTTTTGTGCACTCGGGCTTCGTGACCGAGGGAGGCGAGAGTTGGTTTATGGATATTCCCGACTTTTCGCCGGGCTTCAACGTGAACCTCATGGCCGATCTCTATCTGTGCCAATACCTCAACCTGCGGGTGTCGCCGGGCATATTCTTCGGCAACAAGGTGGTGAAATACCGCGAGTCGAACACGCAGGAGTATAAGACGCAGGACCTGAAGTCGAACTATATCGTGCTGCCCGTCGAGCTGAAATTCAGTGCCGAGCGGTGCAACAACTTCCGCCCCTATCTTATCGGCGGAGTGATGGCTACGGCCGACGTGTCGAAGAAGCGGAACGATCTGCTCAAGCTGAACACCTTCGACGGATACCTGACCATCGGTATCGGGTGTGACCTTTATCTTCCCTATTTCAAACTGATTCCCGAACTGAAGTTCTGTTTCGGTCTCACCGATGTAATCAATCGCAACCGGAGTGACCTGAAGGATCCGGCCGACATCAAATTTACCCAATCGCTGAAGAAGGCGACCTCCAACATGGTGGTGTTGTCGTTCTACTTCGAATAATCCTCGATAGAGTTGTAGATAACCGAGAAGAGTTCGGGCCGTATGTTGAGCTCGGACAGGGCGTTGTGCGACCGCGAGGGGTAGACCCGGTTGCAGAGGAATATGTAGATGAGCTGTTGCTCGGGGTCTATCCAGAAGCAGGTACCGGTAAAGCCCAGGTGGCCCACGGTGGCGGCCGACGCCTCGAGGGCGGTGGGGCTCTTGTCGGGCTCTTTCATGTCGGGTTTGTCAAAACCCAGTCCGCGGCGGCTGGTGGTGCTCTTCTCGGTCATAAAGCGGTGCACGGTCTCGGGCGACAATATCTGTTCGCCGCCGTAGCTGCCGTGGTTGAGCCACATCTGGCACAGCTTGGCCAGGTCGTTGGCCGAGGAGAAGAGTCCGGCATTGCCCTGCACACCGCCGAAGAAGGCGGCCGTCTCGTCGTGCACATAGCCGTCGATCTGCTGGTGGCGGTAGAAGAGGTCGTTTTCGGTAGGGGCAATCCGCCTGATGGGGAACCGGGTAGCCGGGCAGTATCTCGTGGTGCCCATGCCCAGCGGTCCGTAGATATGCTTTTGCAGGTAGCGGTCCATGGCTACCCCGGTGGCACTCTCGACCGTCTCTTTCAACAGGATAAAGTTGAGACAACTGTACAGATAGCGTTTCGTGGGGCGCAGCTTGGTGCCGATGATGCGGGCGATGAGGGTATCGGGGAGCGAAGCGGAGCCGTAGAGGTCGCGGGCTATCTGGATGGGATATTGGGCCGACTGCCGGGTCGAGAGCAGGTCGGAACGCAACCGGGCGTTGCGGTTGCCGTAGCTGCAGCCGTCGATGGGTATCGAGTAGGTGGTATCTTTCCGGCGTTTGAACAGGGGTGGGGTGAAGCTCTGCGGGTCGATGAGTACCGCCGAAACCTGCAGCGAGGGGCGCATGCCGGTCTCGTGGAGCAGGGCCTGGCGCAGGGTAATGTCCTTTTTGTCACTGTTCCGCAGCGGTGCGAAGTAGTGGCTCATGGGCCGTTCCAGCACGATGTCGCCGTCGTCGCAGGCTTTCATTACGGCGGGCAGGGTGCCGGTGGCTTTCGATACCGAAGCCAGGTCGTAGAGGTCGCCGGTGGTGACGGGGTGGGCGTGAGTTTCGTAGTCGAAATAGCCGTAGGCCTTGTTCCAGACCACCTCGCCCCGACGGGCTACGACCAGTTGGCAGCCGGGGAAGGCTTCGTGTGCGATGCCCTCGGCAATAATCGAATCGACCTTCGACAGCATCCGGCTGTCCATGCTTACCGACTCGGGCAGGGTGTAGCCCAGGCGACACTTCTCGGTGCGCAGGCCATCGCCTTCGTCGAACGAGCCCTCGAGCTTGACGGGCAGTTTGCCCCGTATGGCACAGCCGCCGAAGAGAGCCTGCGCGGCATACTCCTGAGCCAGCGGCGTATCTTCGTAGGCCAGCAGCAGGGCCCGGTTGTGGGCCAGCTCGTGGCTCAACCGGTTCATCTGGTAGGGCGAGAGGAAGCAGACGGCAATGGCTTTGCCGGTCTGGCAGAGGCGGCCTATGCGGGCCCGGTATGGCGTCTTGTCGCTGTGTATGGCCACAATCACCCGGTCGTAGTGGCGCAGGGTGTCGAGCAGGACGGTCAGGTCGGTAGAGTCGTCGAACTCTCCCGGTTGCGGCGCATACAGTTTCGTGGTGGTCTGGAATACCGATTGGGTGTTGCTACCCACCGATACGACCGCAATTCTCGATTTGTCCAGATGCGTGATGGGGAGGGTGTGGTGCCGGTTGTGCAGCAGGGTGAGTGCCTCGGCATTGAGCCGGCGGTTCAGCGCCTCGTATCGGGGGGCGTTCAAGTCGGCCGTCAGTCCCTCTAGGTTGACCGGCTTTAGCCGGGCCAGCCCCAACGCATATTTGTAGCGCAGTACCTTTTTGCATTTCTCGTCGATGAGGCTTTGCGGGATTTTCCCTTGGTCGATGGCTTCGCGTATGGCTTTGAGTTGGGCCTCGGGCCGCAGCGGATTGAGCACGATGTCGTTGCCGGCCTGGATGGCCAGCAAGGCGGTACTGCCGAAGATCGATGCCCCTTTCATCTTGAGGGCATCGGTGAAGACAAGCCCCTCGAATTGCAGCGAATCGCCCAGCAGGTCGTGGGTGATGGCCCGCGAGAGCGAGGCCGGTCGGCCCGAATTGTCGAGCGCGGGAATGTTCAGATGGCCCACCATCAGCCCCGACAGTCCGCTGTCGATATACCGCTTGAAGGGGGCAATCTCCACCTGCATCAGCCGCTCGCGGCTGTGCGGTACGAGGGGCAGGGTCTTGTGCGAATCTTCCGAAGTGTCGCCGTGACCCGGAAAGTGTTTGGCTACGGCCATCACCTCCTCGGCTTCGAGGCCGCGGGCATAGGCGATGGCTTTGGCCGACACGTTGTCGAGCCCTTGCCCGAACGACCGTTTGCCGATGACCGGGTTGCGGGGGTTGCTGTTGACGTCGAGCACCGGGGCAAAGTTGACCTGGATGCCCATGCGGCGGCACTGGCGGCCCACGGCACGGCCATATTCATAGAGCAGGGAGTCGTTCTGGATAGCCCCCAGCATCATGTTCACCGGGAATCGGGGCGTGTCGGAGAGGCGCATGGCCAATCCCCACTCGCCATCGAGGGTGATGAGCAGCGGCACCCGGGCCAGCGATTGGCAATAGTTGGTGAGTGCGGCCTGGTCGGGGGCGGTGCCGGCATCGAAGAGGAGGCCGCCAACCTTCAGCTCCTGCACGAATCGTTTCAGCGACTGGCGGTTTTGCGGTGTATCGCTGTTGCGCACGGTGATGACGAACAGTTGGGCTATGCGCTCGTCGGGGGTGAGGGTGTTGAATACCGAGTCGGTCCATTGCTCCATTTTTTGCGGGTCGGCCTTTTGCAACAGATGAGGTTCGACCGCTTGGACGGGCAGGAGCCAGAGAACCAGGAGTATCGCCGTGCAGACAACAGAGTGTTTCATATCGTGTTATTGAGGTTTAGCCGGGGTGATGCGCTCTTCGTCCAGCGCCGAAATGGCACGTTTGGCCTGAGTCGCTTTTTCGATGTGGCCGATGACCACGTCGCGCAGGAAGGCGGCGCTGTTTTTCCGTTCGGTAGCCTTCAGGCACGGGGTCATGTGGTCGCCGCCGTTGGCCACGTAGTCGATGGTGGCAATCGAGTAGATGCGGTTGTCGTCGAGGGGGGCGCCGTCGATGGTGAGGTCGGCGGCTTTGCCGTCGGCTATGGTCATGCGCACCTCGTGGCTTACGGCCTCGCCGCCTCGCGAGGCGATGATGTCGAAGAGGTCGCGCAGGTCGCTCCCCTTCAGTTTAATGAGGCACAGCGTGTTGTCGAAGGGGAATATCGAGTAGATTTCGCCGAGGGTGATTTCGCCCTGCATCAATGGGTTGCGGATACCGCCGATGTTGGTGATGGCCAGGTCGACCGGTTGCCCGAATACCGACGGAGCCTCGCTCTTGATGATGTCGGCCGAGAGGTTGGTCAGCAGCGAGCCGGGCCGTTTGGGCTCCATGTATTGGCTCGAGGTGCCTATGACGATGCGCATCACGCTGTCGACGCTCGCTTTGTATTTGCTCACGATAGCCTCCATTTGGGGCTCGGGAGTCTGGTTCCAGTGGGCATCGACGGGAATCAGTCGGGAGGTGATGTCAAATTCGGGTCGCGAAGCCGTGCAGGCCGAGAGAAGCCACAAGGCGGCCGCGAGTATGCAGCAGGTATGTTTGTAAGTCGTTTTCATGAGTGTGGAGCTTGATTATTTGTTTTTGGGATCAATGGTAATGCAGCCCAGGTAGGCTCCGCTCATGCCGGTTTGGGCAATGATTACGTCGCGTCCCTCGCGGTTCTTCACGCGGTAGCGCAGCTCGGAGTCGGGGTTGGCATCGATTTTCTCGGGGTTGATTTGAGTATGCGAGTGGCCGCCGATGATGATGTCGATGTCGGTGCTGGCTGCAGCCACCTGCGGGTCGGTCGTATCGCTCTTCTCTTGAGCCGTATATCCCAGGTGCGAGAGTACCACCACGAGGTCGGCCCCCTTCTCCCGGAGCAATCGGGCCGTGCGGTTGGCCGCTTCGATGGGGTCGTGGAATACCACCCCTTGGCACGACTCGGCCGGGATGAGGTTTTCGGGGTTGACGTTCAGCGCCAGGAATCCCACCTTGTAGCCGCCGATTTCGCGGATGACCCAAGGCTTCACCAGACCGGACAGCGGGGTAGTCGACAGGTCGTAGTTGGTCGAGATGAAATCGGCCGTCGAGCCCTTGATCAGTTGGGCCAACTTCTCCATGCCGGCGTCGAACTCGTGGTTGCCCAGCGTGCGCACGTCGTAGCCCATGGCATTCATCGCCTCAAACTCGACATCGCCTTTGAACAGATTGAAGTAGGGAGTACCCTGAATGGCGTCGCCCGCATCGACCAGCAGCACGTTGGGCTCGGCGTTGCGTATGCTGTCGATGACCGCCATGCGGCGCACCACGCCGCCCAGTCCGCCGTAAGTCTTGTGCGAAGGGGCAAAAGGTTCTATCTGGCTGTGGGTATCGTTGGTGTGGAGAATGACGATACGCCCTTGCTGAGCCTCGGCACAGAAGGCCATCGAGAGGCAAACAGCCGCGATTCCAATAATTTTCTTTACCATAAATTGCGTGTATATTCTTGAATAATTTGTTGTTTCGATTGGACGAAATTACAAATTTAGGGAGGATATATCAAACGGGAATGAAAATTTTGTTGATGCGATTATCTTTTATCTATCTCTTTTGAATTTGGTAAAATGAAAGAAGTGGTGATTTTTAAGGGAGTGTATTGGAAAATGTGTGACTCGGGTTGAGCAGACTTGTTTGGGTAGATTTATATCTTTATCTTTGTGTCAGATCGTTTTGAAGCGTATGGCTCTGTGGTAAATGGAGTATAGGTCCCCCTTACGCTTCAGTACCCTGTTTTTACGCTTACCGAGGGGACTGGTAGGCATGAATTTATAAAGGCTATGAAAATACATCTACGATTGTCTCTTTTGATTACCCTTTTCTTTCTGGGCCTTTTCTCGGCAAAAGCGTATGATTTTTTCCAAAACGGGGTTTATTACAGCATTACCGGTGAAAATGAGGTCGCTGTTACTTACGGATTTCAGGGTAAATATGAAAATAATGTAGTCGTTCCATCGTCGGTCGATTATCTGGGCGTTACCTATTCGGTAACCGGTATAGGAAAGAGTGCTTTTGGGTCCTGTTATAATTTGAGTTCGGTTACTCTTCCCGGGACGATAACGAGTATTGGAGACGAAGCCTTCCTCTTTTGTTCCCGTTTGAAAACCCTTGCAATTCCTGAGTCGGTCACCCAAATAGGCAAACAGGCCTTTTCGGGATGCGAGAGTTTATCTACAATAACCATACCTGAGTCGGTAATGAGTATTGACTCTGCTGCCTTCTGGGGGTGTTCCGGTATGGAAGAGATAGTTGTCTCGGACCAAAATCGTTATTATTCGTCACGGGATGGTGTTTTGTATGACAAGGAGCAAACCGTGTTGTGGGTGTGCCCGATAGCCAAAACAAGCATAACGATTCCGAATACGGTAACGAGTATAAAGGAATATGCCTTTGCGAATAGCTTGGGCTTGACTACGATCTTTATACCCGAGTCGGTGACGAGTATAGGAGATGATGCCTTTAGAGCTTGTTGGAATTTGGAAGAGATTGTCGTTTCGGACCAAAACCGTTATTACTCGTCACGGGATGGTATCTTGTATGATAAGGCACAGACAAAACTATGGGTATGCCCGGTGAAAAAAACGAGTGCAGCCATTCCTCAAACAGTAACGAGTATCGAGAAATCGGCTTTTGAGTTTTGTCGCGATTTAACCACGGTTGTTATCCCCGACCGGGTGACCCGTATCGGAGAGTTGGCTTTTGAGTCTTGCAGCAGCTTGCAGTCGGTAACTCTTCCCGAAACGCTAACAAGTATCGGTGCCAGCGCTTTTATGAACTGTACGAATCTGACGGAAATAGCTATACCTGAACTGGTAACAAGTATAGAAGACAATACGTTTTGTGGTTGCAGCAGTTTGAACTCGGTAATTCTTCCCGAGTCGGTAACGAGTATCGGCGCCAGTGCTTTTATGAACTGTACGGACTTGACGGCGATAGCTATCCCCGAAAGGGTGACCCGTATAGGGGCATCGGCTTTTTTAGGGTGTACGGGTTTGACAGCCTTGAATATACCCCGTTCGGTGACATGTATCGAGGAATCGACCTTCTCGGATTGCGAGAGCCTGACGGCAGTTTCTATCCCTGAATCGGTAACAACTATCGGAGCATCGGCTTTTTTTGATTGCGAAGGGTTGACGTCGGTAATTATACCTCATTCGGTGACAAATATAGGCGACAAGGCTTTTGAACATTGCAAACACTTAACCACGATAACTATCCCCGAGTCGGTGACGAGTATGGGTGATTATGCGTTTTTCGGGTGCATTCGATTGGAGTCAATTACATCTCTGGCTGTGACGCCTCCAGAGATAGGGGAATATACATTCGATAACTATCGCAGTCCGCTCTATGTCCCGGCCGGTAAGAAAGAGGTGTATGAGGGGGCCGAGTATTGGAAGGAGTTTGTGAATATTGTTGAATTGCCCAGCAGCATGGAGTCGGCAGAGAGTGGCCGTGTGCACGTCTGCGTGGTTGGACGTACGTTACATGTTGAAAATGGAGAGCGTGTGTATCGGATATACAACACCGAGGGGAGGGTCGTTTATGCAGGCAATGCCTCTATGGTTCCGTTGGCTCCCGGTGTTTATGTGGTGTGTACAAAGGGTTGTACACAAAAGGTGATGGTAAGATAGCCATAACTTTTATATGTGAATATGGCTGAATGCCAGTGCGATATGGCCCGAGGTTGTGCTAATCGTTGGGAGCCGTTAAAATAATAGGAGGGAGACTACCCAAACAAGGGAAATCTGCTCCGTAAAAGGTTATGGTAAAAACCGAAACCTTGGGGTGTACCACAAGTGCCATGTGCAGAATAAAATTAAAAAAGGCTTTAGTCTTGTATATGTGCCGAAAAAGTTGTTACTTTGCACCGCTTTTCGTAATCTCTGGCAGGAAAAGTGGCCTGTTATATTACGTTTCAGTATGAACATTTTAAATAGCTATTAAAAATGGATTTAGTTAAGATTGCAGAAGAAGCATTCGCATGCGGTAAAGAGCACCCCGATTTTCGCAGTGGTGACACGATTACCGTATCGTACCGTATCAAAGAGGGAAACAAGGAGCGTATCCAGCAATTCCGCGGCGACGTTATCCGCATCTCGGGTCACGGTAACAAAAAGCGTTTCACGGTTCGTAAGATGTCGGGCAACGTGGGTGTAGAGAGAATCTTCCCCATCGAGTCGCCGTTCATCGAAGAGATCGTAATCAACCGTCGTGGTAAAGTGCGTCGCGCCAAATTGTATTATCTGCGTGCACTCACCGGTAAAAAAGCCCGTATCAAAGAGAAGAGAGTTTAATCTCTTTTTTGAGGCATATAAAAACCGCATCGAGCAATCAGTGCGGTTTTTATGTTTTAAAGTTACGAGGTGGGGAGGATGGCATAATGATAATATTACGAAATCCCCATAAATAGGGGCTTGTAGAGTTGTTAATTAAAGAAAAACAATTATCTTTGTATATAATCATTAACTGGAGGAATAGCTATGAAAAAAGTAGTAGGGTTGCTTGTAGCCGTAGCGCTGGCTTTGTTGCCGTCGTATGCTCAGTATCGGGCGACGTTTGGTTCGAACGGTGTCTTGTATGGCCTCAATACAGACGATGAGGTGTGGGTTATCTCGCAATATCTGGATGGACGGGAAACGGTGCATCATACGTATAGCGGTGATGTGGTTGTGGCCGACAGTGTAGTGAATCCGTATGAGTTTTATGGAAAGAAGAGACCCGTAATCGGGGTGAAGGTTTCGAAATATGATTTTAGCGGAGTGACCAGTCTCACGTTGCCCAATACCGTACGGACGGTAGAGGGGATAGAGGGTTGTGCCATCGAAACCATAGATTTGCCGGCTTCGTTGACCGAGGTCCCCAATTTGAGCGGATGCCCCAATCTGAAAGAGTTGATACTTCCTCCTACCATCAGGAAGGTGGGTGTATGTTTGAACAACTGCCCCAGCTTGACCCATGTGCATTTAGGGGCCGGCGTATATCAGGTCGATAGGCATGCGTTCGACGGTTCCGATGCGTTGGAGTCTGTAACGGTCGATGAGGCGAATGCAGCTTTGGCTATTGTGGACAATGTATTGTATAACAAGAGCATGACCCATCTTGATTTCTGTTTTCCGTGGAATAAGGAAAAGGTAATCGATATTCCCCAAACGGTAACTTTTATCGACTCGGAGGCCTTCAGAGGATGTGAAGGTATAGAGGAAGTTACGGTACCTGAGGGGATTGAAACTTTATGGATGGGGGTGTTTAGAGATTGTGTCAATTTGCGCAAGGTTTCGTTGCCGGAGTCTTTAAAGGAAATATCTCATTATGTTTTCTTGGGATGCCGTAGTTTGGAAGAGGTGAATATACCCTCGTCGGTCGAGTCGATAGGTATCGATGCGTTTGAGAACTGTACGAGTTTGACCCGACTGGAGCTTCCCGATCGGTTGAGCGAAATTATGATAAGGGCCTTTTTGGGATGTGAGAATCTGGACTTGGATATTCCGCAGTCGGTGCAGTCGATAGGGTGGGCGGCTTTTGCCAATTGCAAGAAATTGTCGAAGGTGGTATTGCCCGAATCGATAGAGGAGATAGGCGATTCGACCTTCTATAATTGTTCGGGCTTGTCGGACCTGACCGTTAAAGGCAAGATTTCGAGTGTGGGAGAGTTTGCTTTTGCCTATTGCTCGAGCATGAAAGAGTTGAATCTCGAAAATTTCGTGGGCGATATCGAGCGATATGCGTTTGCCGGTTGGGGTCTGGATTCGCTGGAAATCCCCGAATCGATTTCTCGGTACCAATCTTCGGCTCTGTCGTTATACGACTCGTTGAAGGTAGCCAGAATTGCGGATACGAATAAAACGCTTGATGCCGATAACGGACCGCTGTTTTTCGGTTGTAACAATCTTCGAAGCCTGTATGTGGGACGACCTACCTCGAGTGGACTCTTTCTCGAGCTGCCGGCATTGACCGATCTTACGTTTGGCAGTTTTGTTTATGATGCCTCAGATATGATTTGGTCGGAGTGTGGCAATATTAAAACCGTTACGTGTATGAGCACTACGCCTCCGGAAGCCGGGATGTCTACCTTTTCGGCGGTTACCCTGTTGCGTGGTGTGCTGAGGGTTCCGGCATCGGCCGAAGAGGCTTATCGCAACACGTTGCCGTGGAGCGCATTCGAGGTCATAGAAACATTCCCCGATGTGGTGCCTGCGGAGTTGCGATTCAATGGGGCGGACAGCGTGGCGATGATTCCGTCGACGAACCTTTCGCTGTCGGTTTCGGTCTATCCCGAGCAGGCCAACTTCTCCCGACTGACGTGGAAGAGCAGTGACGAGACGATAGCTTCGGTAACCGAGTATGGGATGATTCGTGCTAACAAAGAGGGCGAAGCCGATATTACGGTATCGACGAGCAGCGGGTTGTCGGCTACCTGCCATGTGTCGGTGCGCTATGTCAGTGGCGTAGAAGAGGTGGAGGCCGAGCCCGTACTTCTCTATCCCAACCCGGTGAACGATCTGCTGCATATCGAGGGCGCTACCCCGGAGGCAACCGTGACTTTGTACGATATGACCGGCCGTCTGGTTCTCTCGACCCAGGCTTGCGAGGGTGTGACCGTGCTCGATATGGCCGGCTTCAAACCGGGTGTATATCTGTGTCGCATCCAGAACAAGAGTTACAAGATTGTGAAACGGTAGCGACTCGGGTCAATCCGTTTCAATCCATCCGATACGGGGGCTCTGCCGATGGTGTGCAGGGCCCCTGCTTTTTGTGCGATTGGCTCGAGATTGAGCGTGCTCAAGGGTGTGGGCTTGTGGCAGGAAGTGCGATGCCATTTCGGGTGAAGGGCAGAAAACAGGCTCTGTACCTTAACGAATTGAAATAAATTTTGCGATGCCCGCGGTTTGCACTATCTTTGCACCGTCTATGCAAGGGGCCGGGTTGGCAGCATGGCCGGTGAGGCTGTGGCGGTGTAAGCCGGTGAGGTGCAGGACAATTTGACAGCCCCGGGTCGACAGCCTCGGGCCGAGCGGCGGGTGTGAGCCTGCCGGAGCTGTTTCGGCACTGTTTTTGCCGATGAGAGAATAGAAGATAAATAACTCTAAATACTAGAAGAGATGAGTAAAAAAGCACTTTTGATGATTCTCGATGGTTGGGGCATCGGCAATCATTCACACGCAGATGTAATCTACAATACCCCCACTCCTTATTGGGACTATCTGTTGAAAACCTATCCTCACTCGCAACTGCAGGCCAGTGGCGAAAATGTGGGTTTGCCCGACGGTCAGATGGGTAACTCGGAGGTAGGTCACCTCAATATCGGTGCCGGCCGCATCGTTTACCAGGACCTGGTAAAAATTAACAAGGCTTGTGCCGACAACTCTATCCTGCAGAACAAAGAGATTATCTCGGCCTTCTCGTATGCTCGCGACAACGGCAAGAACATGCACTTCATGGGCTTGACTTCGAACGGTGGCGTACACAGTTCGCTCGACCACTTGTTCAAACTGTGCGACATCGCCAAAGAGTACGGCTTGGAGAATACTTTCATCCACTGCTTCATGGACGGTCGTGATACCGACCCCCACAGCGGCAAGGGCTTCATCCAGGAACTGGAGGCTCACTGCGCCACGTCGGCCGGTAAGGTGGCTTCGATCGTGGGCCGCTACTACGCCATGGACCGTGACAAACGCTGGGAGCGTATCAAAGAGGCTTATGACCTGTTGGTAAACGGTATCGGCCGCAAGTCGGACAACATGGTACAGGCCATGCAGGAGTCGTACGATGCCGATGTAACCGACGAATTTATCAAACCTATCGTCAACACGACCTGCGACGGTCGCATCCAGGAGGGCGATGTGGTTATCTTCTTCAACTACCGTAACGACCGTGCCAAAGAGCTTACTGTCGTGCTCACGCAGCAAGACATGCCCGAGGCCGGCATGCACACCATCCCCGGTTTGCAATACTACTGCATGACTCCCTACGATGCTTCGTTCAAGGGCGTGCACATCCTCTTCGACAAGGAGAACGTGCACAACACGCTGGGCGAGTATCTGTCGAAAATGCACAAGAGCCAGCTGCACATTGCCGAGACCGAGAAGTATGCCCACGTAACCTTCTTCTTCAACGGTGGCCGCGAAGCTCCGTTCGAGGGTGAGGACCGTATTCTGGTACCGTCGCCCAAGGTAGCTACCTACGACCTGAAGCCCGAGATGAGCGCCTACGAAGTGAAAGACAAGCTGGTAGCCGCCATCAACGAGAACAAATACGACTTTATCGTTGTGAACTATGCCAACGGCGATATGGTAGGCCACACCGGTGTCTACTCGGCTATCGAGAAGGCCGTGGTCGCTATCGATGCCTGTGTGCACGATACGGTCGAGGCTGCCAAGGCCAACGGCTACGAGGTAATCATCATTGCCGACCACGGTAATGCCGACAATGCCGAGAACCCCGACGGTACGCCCAACACGGCACACTCGCTCAACCCCGTGCCGTTTGTCTATGTGACCGAGAACAAAGAGGCTCGTGTCGAGAACGGTATCCTGGCCGATGTGGCTCCCTCGATTTGCCACATCATGGGTTTGCCCCAGCCGGCCGAGATGACGGGTCACGACCTGTTGAAATAACTGTAATTCATATTTGGAATATGCCGGAGTGCCTGTATGTGCACCCCGGCTTTTCTGCCTTATACTAACCGATGAAAACAACCGTAACCGAGGAGATTATGCTACAAGTAGGCCGTGCTCTGGTGAGCCTCGACGTCATAGAACGATTTTTTATTTGTAACCTCGAGAAGTGTCTGGGCGCCTGTTGTGTCGAAGGCGATGCCGGTGCTCCCATCACCGAGGAGGAGCGTCGCAAACTCAAGGAGATTCTCGATGTCGTGTGGGACGATTTGCTGCCCGAGGCCCGGCGGGTAATCGAGCAGCAGGGAGTAGCCTATGTCGATGAGGAGGGCGACCTGGTCACCTCGATTGTCAACGGCAAGGATTGTGTCTTTACCTGTTACGACAAGAACGGCATGTGCCAGTGTGCCATCGAGAAGGCCTATCGGGCCGGGAAGATCGATTTCTACAAGCCCATCTCGTGCCACCTCTATCCCATACGGTTGAAGGAGTATCCCGACTTCTCGGCCGTGAACTACCACCGTTGGAAAATCTGCAAGGCCGGCGAGGTACTGGGCCGCAGCGAAAAGGTGCGGGTATATGAATTTCTGAAAGAGCCGCTGATTCGTCGGTTTGGCGAGGCGTGGTATAACGAACTGTGTGAGGCGGCCGAAGCCTATTTGCAGCAATATGGCGAGTAATCCGGTAAAATACAGCTATAAACAGATATGGCACATTGCCTATCCTATCCTCATCAGCCTGGTGATGGAGCAGCTTATCGGCATGACCGATACCGCTTTCATGGGCCGGGTAGGCGAGGTGGAGCTGGGCGCGTCGGCCATTGCCGGGGTCTACTACATGACCTTCTTCATGATAGCCTTCGGCTTTAGTCTGGGGGCCCAGATTATCATGGGGCGTCGCAACGGCGAGGGCAACTACACCCGCATAGGCCCCATTTTTTACAAGGGGACTCTCTTCCTGTTGGGAGTGGCGCTGGTGCTGTTTGTCTGTTCCTATTTCGTCTCGCCCATTCTGTTGGCCCGGTTCATCGAGTCGCCGCACGTCTACGAGGCAGCCATGAGCTATATCCACTGGCGGGTCTACGGCTTCTTCTTTGCCTTCGTGGCCGTGATGTTCCGAGCCTTCTTTGTGGGGACGACACAGACCAAGACCCTCACCCTCAACTCGGTGGTGATGGTGTTGTCGAATGTAGTCTTCAACTATATCCTCGTGTTCGGCAAGCTGGGATTCCCGGCTATGGGTATTGCGGGTGCCGCCATCGGGTCGTCGCTGGCCGAGTTGGTTTCGCTCGTATTCTTTATCGTCTATACCCGCATGCGGGTCGATGTGCGCAAGTATGGCTTGAACGGTTTCAGTCTGCATCGGGGCGACTCGCTGCGTCACATCCTGAATACGTCGGTATGGACCATGATTCAGAATTTCGTGTCGATGTCGACCTGGTTCCTCTTCTTCATTGCGGTCGAGCATCTGGGCGAGCGGTCGCTGGCCATTACCAACATCATCCGCAACGTGTCGGCTTTGCCCTTTATGATAGTCATTACCTTTGCCTCGACCTGCAGCACCCTTATCAGCAACCTGATAGGGGCGGGCGATGCCCGGTATGTGCGGGGTACGATGGGGCAGTGCATACGCATGGCCTATCTCTTTGAGTTGCCGCTCATCCTGTTTTTCGTGCTCTTTCCCACCCTTATCCTGCGCATCTATACCGATATGCCCGACCTCATTTCGGCCTCGGTGCCGTCGCTTTTTGTGCTCTGTTCGGCCTATCTGCTCATTGTTCCGGGCAATGTCTGCTTCCAGGCCGTCTCGGGTACGGGCAATACCCGTATGGCTTTCTTGCTGGAGCTGGTCACGCTGCTCATCTACATCGTCTATGTAGTGGTGATGATTTTTTACCTGCGGGTCGATGTGGCCGTGTGCTGGACTACCGAGCATGTCTATGCCCTGGGTATCCTTCTGTTTTCGGCTGCCTATATGAGATGGGGCAAGTGGATTGACAAGAAGATATGAGAGTAAGGCTCTATCGTCGAGAACGATGCCGGAAAAATCGCGGCAACTGCCGTTTTTGTCGCAGAAATAAAAAAAGCAGAATAAGTTGGAGGTTTAGATAAATTTAGTATCTTTGTTGCATAGATGTAATACGGGGGACATAATGAATAGAGTATGAATTGATAATTGATTTTTTTATGGTAAAAAAAGTGCTGATAGTGTGTTCGATTATTTGTACCTTCGTTTTGGCGAAGGCACAGGATACGGCTGTGGCACCTTACCAGTTACCCGATATTCCCGACAGTCTCACGACTCCCGATGTAAGAAGCGAATATCTCATAGAACACTACTGGGATAAATTCGACGTTGAGAACAGAGCCTATTTGGAGGCTCCGCTGGTTGTCGAACAGGCTTTTGTCGATTTCACGTCGATCATGCGTATTGCGTCGCGGGAGAGTACGATGAAGGCGATAGAGACCTTGCTGAAGCGGGCCTCGAGCGATGGTGACATCCTGCTGATGTATGCCGATATTGCCGATAAATACTTGTACAGCGGTGGCGGTACGTTTGTAAGCGATGAGGCTTATCTGCCCTTTGCCGAGGCGGTGGCCGAGTCGAAAAAGGTCGACGAGTTGCGCAAGTTGCGCTACACCTATCAGTATAATGTGCTGACGCAGAATCAGGTGGGCATGAAGATGACCGACTTTGAATACAAGCTGCCGGGCAAAGACAAGGAGTATCGCTTCAAGAAATTGAAGTCGCCCTATGTGCTGCTCTACATCAACGACCCCGAGTGCGAAGATTGTTCGCTGGCAACCTTGCGGCTAAGCGTGTCGCAGGCTCTGCTGCAAGAGATACGCGAAGGGCAGCTCACGATACTGTCGCTCTATCCCGACGGCGAGACCGAAGAGTGGCTGGCCGAAGTGGCCGATTATCCCAAGGAGTGGATAGTCGCTTCGATGGAGAATGGCGAACGCTGTTTCGATTTGCGAATAATGCCGGCGCTTTATTTGCTGGATAAGGATAAAAAAATAATTTTGCGCAATGCTTCGCTCGAAGAGGTAGAGCAGGCGTTGAAAACAAAAGAGAAAATATAAAGCTATTAGATAGACTTTGTGGTTTCGGTTCTATTATTGAGGACGATGTGAATCGTCATATTTTGAGATCCCCTCTGTGCGTGAGCATAGTTTTTTGACCCAATAACACCTGAAAAGGAAGAATCGGCCACAAAGTCTTTTTTGTCTCCCTCCCGTTGAAGTTGCATATTTCCCGCTTCGAGAGTTCAAGGGTACGATATTTTTTCTATCTTTGAAAGAAGATAGGAGTCGGTTCGGGATAAAAAATATCTGAAACTAGTTTCGATATTTTATTCTCCCCTCGCCTTTCATTATTTTTTCAGAAGAAAAGAGGCGGCTCGGCAGAGCCAAATATTGAAAATGGTGTTTTCTATTTGTCTCTGCTCTCGCCTTTCATTATCTTTGTTTCTTATAAAAACAAGTGAGCCGTGGAAAATCGTATCAAGTTAAAGGTATTGGGATTGACCTATAGTCAAGTGAAGAAGGGGGCCTATGCTTTGGTCCTTGCCGAGGAAGAGGGGCCCCGTCGTATTCCCGTAGTGATAGGGGTGGCCGAGGCCCAGTCGATAGCCATTTCGCTCGAGGGGATTGTGCCGCCTCGACCCATCACACACGACCTGTTTGTAAGTTTTGCCCATGGCTTCGGGGTACGGTTGAAAGAGGTTTGCATTTATAAATTGGAGAACGGGGTCTTCTCGTCGGAGATGGTTTTCGACGACGGTACCCGCGAGATACGGCTCGATGCCCGCACTTCCGATGCCATAGCTATCGCCCTGCGTACGCGGTCGGATATATTTGTGATGCCCGAGATTATCGAAGAGTCCGGCTTTGTTTATGAAGAGGAGGGTGAGCCTGCTCCCGGGCGAAGCCGCGAGAAAAAACCGTCGGACCCGGGAGACCGCAGCCTGTCGCTCTGCTCGCGTAAGGAGTTGAAGGAGCGGCTCGAGAAGGCTATCGCTTCGGAGGCTTACGAAGAGGCGGCCCGTATACAGGAGGAGTTGAATAAAAGGGACAATCGCTTGTGAGAACAACGATATTTTGGTAGATTTGCCAGCTAATCTAAACCATGTGCGAATAGAGAATAAATCGTAGAAAACAAAACACAATTATATGAAAAATATCAAACTGCGACTCATAGTAATGAACTTTCTCCAATTTTTTATTTGGGGATCTTGGCTTTGTACGTTGGGATTGTATATGACATTGCCCGCCGAAGAGGGGGGGCTTGCATTCGACGGTGCTCTCGTGGGCAGCGTGTTTGCCCTCTCGGGTATCGCTTCGCTCATCATGCCGGCTCTTATCGGTATCGTCTCCGACAAATGGTTCAATGCCGAGCGTTTGATGGGCGGCCTGCACTTCGTGGGAGCCATCGCGCTCTTCAGTGCCGCTTTCATCTCGGACTACGACCTCTTCAAGATAGCGATGCTGGTCAACATGCTGGCCTATATGCCCACGCTGTCGCTCTCTTATACGGTAGCCTATAATGCCATCGACAAGGCCGGGCTGGACCGCGTCAAAGACTATCCGCCGGTGCGGGTGTGGGGTACGGTCGGCTTTATCGTAGCCATGTGGATCGACAACTTCACCGGCTTCAGCGCCAACAACGGACAGTTGCTCATGGCCGGGTGTGCTTCGGTCATCATGGGTCTCTACTGCTTTACCTTGCCTGCATGTCCGCCGGCCAAGGCCATGAAGGACAACGGTCTCATGTCTATGTTGGGCCTGGATGCGCTGGTACTTTTCAAGAATTACCGCACGGCCGTATTCCTGCTCTTCTCGTTCCTGCTGGGTGCCGCCCTGCAGGTAACCAACATGTACGGCGTGCCCTTCCTCGATAGCTTCAAAGCTACCTCGCCCGACTCTTGGGCCGTGAAATATTCGGTTATCCTCTCGTCGCTTTCGCAGGTATCCGAGACCCTCTTTATTCTGGCCATCCCCTTCTTTATGAGCCGCTATGGCATCAAGCGGGTGATGATTATCAGTTTCACCGCGTGGGTGTTGCGGTTCGGCTTCTTTGCCATTGGCGAGCCCGAAGGCTTCTCGGTACTCTTCCTCATCTTGTCGATGATCGTCTACGGCATGGCTTTCGACTTCTTCAATGTGTCGGGCTCGCTCTTTATTGCCGATGAGGCTTCCGAGTCGATCAAGGCCAGTGCGCAGGGTATCTTTATGATGATGACCAACGGCTTGGGTTCTATCGTGGGCGGCTACGGTGCCGGATGGGTAATCAAGGCACATACTACGGCTGGTGTGACCGACTGGACGGCCTGCTGGACCATCTTTGCCGCCTATGCGCTCGTTATCGGTATATTGTTTGCCCTTACGTTCCACTACAAACATCAACGCCCGGCATCGGCCAACGCTTAATCGACTACCGACGAGACCATGCAGATATTCTATGCTCCCGATATAGAGACGGTTCACGAGTTGCCCGAAGGCGATAGCCAGCACTGTGTGCGGGTGTTGCGCATGAAGGAGGGCGACGAGATAGGTATTATCGACGGGCGGGGTACCCGCTATCGGGCCGAGATTGTGTTGGCTCACCCCAAACGCTGCGGGGTACGGCTGCTCGAGAAAGAGGCTGCTCCCAATCCCTGGACCGCCCGGGTGCACGTGGCCATTGCCCCCACCAAGAACCTCGACCGTATCGAATGGTTTGCCGAGAAGACCACCGAGATAGGCATCGACGCCATCACGCTGTTGCGTTGCCGCTTTTCGGAGCGGAAGGAGTTGAAGACCGAGCGATTGAACAAGATTCTGGTTTCGGCCATGAAACAGTCGCTCAAGGCGGTGCTGCCGCAGCTCTCCGAGATGACCCCTTTTGCCGAGTTTGTGGCCCGGCCGTTCGACGGTCAGAAATTCATCGCCCACTGCTACGACGAGGGCGACCGCAAGGAGCTGACCGAGCTCTATCGGCCCGGTGAGAATGCCCTGATACTGATTGGCCCCGAAGGCGATTTCAGCCCCGAGGAGGTGGAGCAGGCCATCGCCTGTGGCTTCCTCCCCGTGATGCTGGGCCCGAGCCGTCTGCGCACCGAGACGGCCGGTCTGGTGGCCTGCCACACGATACAACTGATGAACCAATTAAACCCGAAATAATGAAACTCGAAAAACTGAAACATACCGACAGCGGCAACTTCTTCCTGCTGGCCGGCCCCTGTGTAATCGAGGGCGAGGCCATGGCTATGGAGATTGCCGAAAAGATTGTGCAGATAACCGATGCGTTGCAGATACCCTATGTCTTCAAGGGGTCGTATCGCAAGGCCAACCGCTCGCGCCTCGACTCCTTTACCGGTATCGGCGACGAGAAGGCCCTGAAGATTCTGCGCCGGGTGGGCGAGACCTACCAGATACCGGTCGTGACCGATATACACACGGCCGACGAGGCGCGCATGGCAGCCCAGTATGTCGATGTGTTGCAGATTCCCGCCTTCCTGTGCCGGCAGACCGACCTGCTGGTGGCCGCCGCGCAGACGGGCCGCGTGGTGAATATCAAGAAGGGGCAGTTCCTCTCGCCCGAGGCGATGAAGTTTGCCGCCCAAAAGGTGGTCGATGCCGGCAACGACCGGGTGATGATTACCGAACGGGGCACCACCTTCGGGTATCAAGACTTGATAGTCGACTATCGCGGTATCCCGGTGATGCAGAAGTTCGGTTTTCCCGTGGTGCTCGACGCTACCCACTCGCTGCAACGGCCCAATCAGGACTCGGGCGTGACCGGCGGCATGCCCGAACTCATCGAGACGATAGCCCGTGCCGGGGTGGCCGTGGGGGTCGATGGCCTCTTCATGGAGACGCATCCCAATCCCCGCGAGGCCAAGTCGGACGGTGCCAACATGTTGCCGCTCGACCGGCTCGAGGGGTTGCTCACCCGGTTGGTGCGCATCAGACAGACCGTCAATTCATTTGACAAAAAATAGAGAAGAATAAAATCCGGTTTCGGGAGGGGAGCGACGGTAACCGTCGACCTCTCCCTTTTTTCAAATATGCCGTATGGAAGCCGCTGCATGCGGGCGGCACATCGGTCAAAAAAAATATTGTTATGAGTCACAATACCCTCACCATGCTGGGCACGGGCAATGCCATTGCCACCCGCTGCTACAATACCTGTTTCGTGTTGAGTACCGGAACCTCGCGATGTCTGGTCGATGCCGGGGGCGGGAACGGAGTGCTTTCGCAGCTCGAGAAGGCAGGCATCGACCTGGGCTCCCTGCACGATATGTTCGTTACCCATGCCCACACCGACCACATACTGGGTGCCGTGTGGGTGGTGCGCATGATTGTCAACCGCATGAAGAGCGGCCGGTACGAAGGTCCTTTTACCGTGTATGGTCACGACAAGGTGCTGACGGTGCTCGACTGGATTTGCCGCATGACCTTCTCGGCCAAAGACCGGGCCTTTCTGGGTAATGGGGTACACTTCCGCGAGGTGAAGGACAAGGAGCGTTTCGAGGTGGGCGACATGCAGTTCCAGTGTTTCGACATCCTGTCGACCAAGGAGAAACAGTTCGGGTTCCGGGTAGAGCTGCCCGGCGGGCTTCGGCTGGTCTGCCTGGGCGACGAACCCTACAACGAGGCCAACCGGTCGTATGTCGAGGGTGCCGACTGGCTGCTGTGCGAGGCTTTCTGTCTCTATCGCGACCGCGACATATTCAAACCCTACGAGAAGCACCACAGCACGGCGCTCGAGGCGGGGAGCCTGGCCGAGGAGTTGCGGGTGAAAAACCTGTTGCTCTACCATACCGAAGACCGCAACCTGGCCACCCGCAAGGAGCTCTACCGGGCCGAGGCGTTGCAGCACTTCTCCGGGAGGGTATTCGTCCCCGACGATTTGGAGACGGTCGAACTGTCGTAGCCACGGGGCGCGACAGCGTGTAAATGGCTAAGCTGCCGTTTGTTCATTCGGAGAAATGTTTGTATTTTTGCCTTGAAAAAAAGTTGCCGACGGTGGCCGGGGCGCCTGCTTCCCGAATAGCGAGGCCGGGCCGGTGTCGCCGAATACGGCGGCGCGATTCCCCGATGAGGAGTCTGCTGGCGGAGCAACTTGCAATAACCACACATGTAAAAACAGAAAAGGGGTTCACGATGGGTGTACGACGTAACTATATATGGGGAGTTGTTTTATTGGGTCTGTCGGTTGTTTCGGCTCCGGCGGTGGCAGGAAACGACGATTTGGTCAATGCGATGATGGAGGTTTATGCCGAAGAGCTGGCCGCCAATCCTCAAGACTACCGAACCTATTACAGCCGCTCCATGGCCTATTTCGGACAGGGCGATATGGAGAAGGCCTTGTCGGATATAAACAATGCCATTAAATATTTTCCCCGCCGGGAGAAAGACGACCTGGCCCAAGCCTATCTGCTGCGGGCCAAGATTCTGACGGTGAAGGGGGAGAACAAGCCGGCCCTGACCGACCTGAACAGTGCCTTGCGGCTGGTCCCCAACCACAGGCTGGCCCTGAAGGACCGGGGCGACCTGCTTTGCAAGATGGGGCAGTACGACTTGGCCAAAATCGATTACAGCCAGTTGTTGCGGATGGATACCCGCAGCCAGAGTGCCTACATGGGGCTGGCCCGGGTCGAGGCGCACGTCGGGCAACCGGTGCGGGCCAAAGACCTTCTGGCTCAGGCGGTGAATCTTTCGCCCAAAGATCCCATGGTCTACCTGGAGCGTAGCGAAATCTACAAAGAGATGGGGCTGTTGCCCGAGGCAGTCGACGATCTGGTCTATGCCGTATCGCTCGACGACGGACGTTCGGGGGCCATCCAGCAGTTGGTGGCTTACAGCAACGAGGCTTACAGCGAGGTGATTGCCGGGCTGAACCGGAATATCGGGCGATTCCCCCGTCAGGGCATGCTCTACTACGTGCGGGGCTCTATCTACAAAGATCATTACGACTTCAACTCGTCGCTGCACGATTGGGATACGATTCTCTCCGAGAACTTCTTCAATTTCCACAGCATCTACTACAACCGGGCCTATTGTCTGTCGCGCCTAGGACGCTTCGACGAAGCCCGCAACGATATTAAGCGGGCCATCGAGAAGGATAGCCAGAATGCCGAATACTACCGGCTGCAGGCCGAAATCGAACGGGGTGCCGGCGATTTGACGGCTGCCGACCAGGCTATCCGGCAAGCGGCCATATATGACCCTTCGAACGTGCAGGTGTGCATCGAGCGGGGTATGATTGCCTACGACGAGGGGAATTTCGTCGATGCCATCGGGTACTACAACGAGGCTATCGCGGCGGATCCCACGATGCCCTATCCCTATCTGTTGCGGGCCTACGTGCAGGAGTATGGGCTTGAAAACCGGGCCGAAGCCGAGGCCGACTATCGCAAGGTGCTGAGTCTCGACGACCAGTCGGTCTACTACGGCGACAACCTCAAGGGCATAGCCTTTGCCCGTCTGCATCAGCCCCGGGAGATGGCTCGCTGGGAGAGCCGTCTGCTGCAGTCGGGGACGGTGCGCAATATCGACTATTTCTATTTGGCCTGCATGTATGCCATGACCGATGCCGACAAGTCAATCGGCTATCTCGAAAAGGCTTTGCAGAGCGGATTCGGCGACTACAACCGGATAGCCATCGATCACTATTCGTCGGTTTCGCTGTTGCCTGTTCGTCTGCTGACCCAGTATGGCGAACTGCTGCAACGCTATCACGCTCTGTTCGGGAAATAGGCATAGCCTCTTTTCCCTTCCCCAATCACATCCTGTGGCTGTTTGTCCCTGAGGCTGTTTGCTCCATGGCCGGGACTTCTGTCTTCTGTGTCGCCGGGTTCCGAATCGAGTCGTTCGGTCACACTCCTGTGTGCCGAGGTGGGTAGCCACCTTCTTCTCCCGGGGGAAGGGGCGACTTGTTCTCTGCCGGGGGGATGCCGTCTGCTTTTTGTCGGCAGGCAGCTCTTTGGGATGGGCTGTACAGAGTGGAGAGGAATAAAAAAAAGCACCAACGCACGTTGATGCTTTTTATAGAATGAAGCAGTTTGTTTTAATGGAAATGATTCAATTTTTTGTTGTTGTTCTAATTTTGGGGTTATTATCTTATTCTCAGAACCTTCCCTTCACGCAGGATAGCGTTTCGTTTGATTCCGTTCAGTTTGCATAATTGGTTGATGGAGACACCGTATTTGCTGGCTATTCTCGACAGCGAGTCGCCTTTGCGTACGCGGTACGACACATATTTGGCACCGTTGTTGGTCCCTTTGTTTCTGCTGTTTTTGTATTTCCCGTATCCCAGACTGCTGGCCAACTCTTTGGGGTTGAAGGTGTAGGTATCGGTGTGGGGTACCTGGTTTACAAAGTCGAATATCTTGTTGGGGTTGATGTCCATACCCAGATAGCGAATCTCGAAGTGGAGGTGCGGACCGGTAGAACGACCGGTATTTCCGCCCAATGCAATGGGATCGCCCACTTTCACGATTTGGTCGGGTTCAACCAGGAATTTGGAGAGGTGGCCGTAGATGGTTTCGAGACCGTTGTTGTGACGGATGATGACGTAGTAGCCATAGCCGCGGCGTTCGTAGCGGGTGAGGCGAACCTTACCCGAGAATGCGGCACGCACCGTATCGCCGATGTGGAGCGAGAGGTCTACGCCCCGGTGCATGCGGCGGCGACGCCAGCCGTAGTTCGAGGTGATGTGGCTGATGATGGGCATGCAATATTCCGATACGTCAATGGTCTCGGTTTCGGGCAGTTTTTCGATGGGGACTTTGTACGGGTTGACCCACGTCTGGTCCCAGTTGTCACCGTAAACATCGGCTCCCGGGAACTCCTCTTCCTCCTCTTCGAGCATCTCGAGCAGGGCAATCGAGTCGACCAGATTGATGGCCTTGTGGATATTCTGTTGCCCGGCAATGAGGTTTTGATGCAGTTTGGAGTGTTGTTGAGTAGAGAGATTCCTATTGTGTTGGGCATTGAGGTTGCCTAACGAGAATGCAAGCAGCAGTGGGAGGATACAATGTTTTATTTTTCCGAAATACATTTTAATCTGTTTTTGGCCCGAGCCAAGTCCTAAAAAAATAGAGAGTCAAAAAAGAGACTTCCAGTAATCTAAACCATGATATGGGTGTGTTTTTTCAAACGCACTCTTCAAAGATAATCAATTTTGGGGAGAAGTGTTCCGGGTGGTTAACAAAATTTAGTCCGGCTTTATGGTAAAATAACCTGTTTTAGGTATTATCGTTCTGATTTATAATAAATTATAATGGAATATGTTTTACAACATAAAACCACGCTATTTTACATTAGCTAATCAATCCCCAGTTTTTTTGTCTTTCGAAAATCCGATTCAGCTCTTTTCGTACGATGTAGTTTTCGGGACGTTCCAGACGTTCGTCGCTGTCGAGCAGCGCGTTGGCTTCGTCGCGGGCTGCCTGCAGGATTTGGCCGTCTTTGGCCAGGTTGGCAATTTGCAGGTTGAAGGCGATGCCGCTCTGCTGGGTTCCCTCCATGTCGCCGGGCCCCCGCATCTGCATGTCGGCCTCGGCAATGCGGAATCCGTCGTTGGTCTCGGTCATCAGTTCGAGCCGCTTGCGGGTATCCTGGTTGATTTTGTACGAGGTCATCAGAATGCAGTACGACTGTTCGGCTCCGCGCCCTACACGGCCCCGCAACTGGTGAAGCTGGGCCAGCCCGAACCGCTCGGCATTCTCGATAATCATAACCGAGGCGTTGGGCACATTCACTCCCACCTCGATGACGGTCGTCGCTACCATGATTTGGGCCTCGCCCGAGACGAACCGCTGCATCTGCTCCTCCTTCTCGGCCGCCTTCATCTTGCCGTGAACCATGCACACCCGGTACTCGGGGAACACCTCGCGTATGTGGTCGTAACCCTCCTCGAGGTTTTTCAGGTCGCTCTTCTCGCTCTCCTGGATGAGGGGATAGACGATATAGGCTTGCCGGCCTATCTGCAACTGTTTGCGCAGGGCGGCATAGAGTTGGCCCCGCTTGTTGTCGTATTGGAGCAGGGTCTGTATGGGTTTGCGGCCGGGAGGCAGCTGGTCGATGACCGAGACGTCGAGGTCGCCGTAGACCGTCATGGCCAGGGTGCGCGGGATAGGGGTGGCCGTCATCACCAGGATGTGGGGTGGTGTGCTGTTCTTGTGCCAGAGCCGGGAGCGCTGTTCTACGCCGAACCGGTGTTGCTCGTCGATGACGACAAAGCCCAGGTTGGCAAAGTGGACCGTATCTTCGAGCAGGGCATGGGTGCCGATGAGCAGATTGACCTCGCCGGTGAGCAGCCCCTCGAGAATGGGGGCCCTCCGTTTCTTGGAGACCGACCCGGTGAGCAGCTCGATGCGCAACCCCAGGGGCTCGACCATCGCTTTCAGCCCCTCGTAGTGCTGGGTGGCCAGTATCTCGGTAGGGGCCATCAGGCAAGCCTGGTAGCCGTTGTCGACGGCGATGAGCATGCTCATAAGGGCCACCAGGGTTTTGCCGCTGCCCACGTCGCCTTGCAGCAGCCGGTTCATCTGTCGGCCGCTGCCCATGTCGGCCCGTATCTCTTTGATGACCCGCTTCTGGGCCTGGGTGAGCTCGAAGGGGAGTATGTGGTGGTAGAAGTTGTTGAAGTAGTCGCCGATGTGGTCGAACCGGAATCCGCCCAGTTTCTGGTTGCGCAGCCGGGTATATCGCAGGATGTGGAGTTGCAGATAGAAGAGCTCTTCGAATTTGAGCCGCATCTCGGCCCGGCGCAGGTGGCCTACCGAGACGGGAAAATGGATGTTGCGCAGCGCATCGGTAATTCCCATCAGTTGCATGTGGGCGATGACGGGGGCGGGCAGAGTCTCGGGCAGCGGGGCCTGTATGCCGGCGAGCAGGGTGTAGACCATCTTTTGCAGGGCCTTGGAGTTGAGAAAGGCGTTCTTCATCTTCTCGGTCGTGGTGTAGTAGCCCTGCAGACCGGTGGTGTTGTCGATGCGGTCGTCGATAGGGTCGAGCTCGGGGTGGGCGATGTTGAATTTGCCGTTGAAGAGGGTAGGCCGCCCGAACAGGGTATACTCCGTGCCCGGCTTGTAACGGTCGGTGATGTAGCGGATACCCTTGAACCACACCAGCTCGATTACCCCCGTGCCGTCGGAAAACAGGGCGGTGAGGCGCCGGCGAGCCCCCTCGCCGTGGGTGTTGTACGAGACGATGCGTCCCCGCAACTGAATGTAGGGCATGGAGCCATCGATTTCGCTTATCTTGTAGGTCTTGCTGCGGTCGATGTATTTGTAAGGGTAGTAGTGGAGCAGGTCGAGATAGGTGAATATCTCCAGCTCCTTGTTGAGGAGTTCGGCCCGTTTGGGTCCGACTCCGGGCAGGTATTTTATATCGAGTTTGGCGAGGTCGGTCATCGGGTGAGCAGAATTTCGGCCAAAGCCAGGTCTATGGGCAGGGTTATCTTCAGGTTCTCTCGGTTGCCTTCGACCAGGCGGGGGGTGTATCTGGCCGCTTCGTAGACCGAGGCGTCGTCGGTGAAGGTCTCGCGGTAGGGCTGGTCGTAGGCCTCTTTGATTTCGCGGCAGCGGAAGGTCTGCGGGGTCTGCACGGTTACGAACCGGCTGCGGTCTACCGCCAGGCTCGAGCCGTCGGGGCCAAGCTGCCGCAGCGAGTCGGTGAGCGGGAGGGCCGGTATGGCGCCGCCGTATTGCTGTGCGGCGGCGAAGCAACGCTCGATAACGGTGTGGGCTACCAACGGACGTACCCCGTCGTGAATGGCCACGAGGCCGTCGTCGGGGAGCAGGGCCAACCCGTTGCGCACCGAGTGGAAGCGGGTCTCTCCGCCCGAGGCGATGCGGTGGGGAATGTCGATATGGCACTCCTGGCATACCGCTTTCCAATACTCCTGCTGCGAGGCGGGGAGTACGACCACCAGCTCTGTCGCGGGGTCGAACCGGTAGAAATTGTCGAGCGTATGGGCCAGTATGGGTTTCCCGGCCAGGCGCAGAAACTGTTTGGGCAGCTCGCTGCCCATGCGGGTGCCCCTGCCGCCGGCTACTATGATTGCATATCGTTTCATCGATGTCACTTCTGGATTGTTCAGGTTTACAAATATAGGATTTTATTTCGGCTTGGCGAAATAAAAAACGGAGGGAGCCGAAACTCCCTCCGTTTATGGTTTGAGCGATCAGTCTGATCAGAGTCTTACTTTGGCGCGTTTCACGCTGCCGGCGGTCTGAACCTCGACGATGTAGACACCCTTGAGGTTGTCGGCGTTGATTACGGCCGATTCGGTGGCCGGACTTTCGGTGATGCAGAGGCTACCGCTCATCGAGTATACCTTAACCAGCTCGATGGGGCTGCCGGCTTCGATGCGGATATTGCCCGAGCGGTCGGTAAATATCTTCGTGGCAGCTTCGGCGGTGTGGTCGATACCGGTGATGATGGTCAGCTCGAAGTTCTGTTCGATCTCTTCGCCCTCTTCAACCGAAACGATTACTCCGTCTACGGCGGTGTACTGGTCTTTCGTCACACTCATTTCATACTCTTTGCCCGGTTGCAGTACGGCTATGCTGTAAGCACCGCTGGCATCGGTAGTGGCCGAGTAGATAACCTCGCCCGATTGCATCGTAACCGTAGCGCCCTCGATGGGTTCGTCATTGTCGGCGCGGGTAACTATACCGTGAACGATGGGAGCCTCGGTAGCCAGACCCAGTTCTACCGTCATGATGTTTGCTTTGTAGCCGGGTGTGTACGAGCCGTTGGTCCAGGCATCCATGTAGTCGGCCGACGTGTTGCCGTCGAAGGTATAGTATTTCATCGATCTGATGTTACCGGCCGACAGGAAGAATTGGGCTTTGTCTCGCGAGGCGTATGCCGTGGAGTCGATCGAAACGATGAGGCTCATGTTGCCACCGTTGTAGGTGATGGGCGTTTCGGGGTGCATTTCGAAATAGAGAGGAGCCTCCTGGCTGCCGCCTACTTCGAATCGCAGGTCGACTCCGATGTGCGAAAGGCCTTCGATGTCGGCTGCCGACATCTTGTCGGTGGTCAGTTCGGTCTTGTCGGTGTTGCCGATCCATACGTTTACTCTATAGCCTTGTACGGTTGCATCGGTAGCAATGTAGGGCAGATTGACGGTTTCAATCACATCGCCTTCGGTCAGACCGTTGAGCAAATCGGGGGTATAGAGCGTTTCGAAGAGCAAGTGCTTGTAGTAGGTTGCCGATGTAGGGGTAGACAGGTCGCCGATCATGACAGCCGAAACCAGCGTCTCTTCGGCTACGTTTACCGTGATGGTATCGGTCGAAGTCACCGTGCCGTTGTAGTTCAGCAAGGCATAGATTTGGGCTTCGCCTACGGTATGAGGAGTCCACGAGCATTTATAGCTCTTGGTGTCGCCCAGTACCATGGCTTCTACTTCGTAGCTGCCGATGGTTTCGTCGCCGTTCATCAGGTCGATCGAGTAGCTGTCGGCTGTTTCACCTTCGGTACCCAGGCAGGCCAGGTCGATGGTAAACTCTTGCGCGTAGTTGACCATACCCTTGGCTGCACCCGAGAAGCCCTTGATGTCGATACGATGTTCCTGATAAACCACTTGCGGGCCATATACCATATCGAGGTAAGTCCTCTTGCTGGCAAATGCCAGGTAGTAGTCGCCTTCTGTAAAGTCATCGGGCATGTAGACGGCCATTTTCTCCCAGTTGTTCCAATACGAAGCGTAGATGGCAATCGATTTCAGGAGCGACCAGTTCTTTCCGTCGGCCGAGTAGAGCAGTTCTGTGCCATAGCCCGAAGAGCTTGCGGCTTTAATCGAGAATGCGATGGAGTCGCCGGCTGCCAGGTGGAGCAGCGGGGTCACGAGGGTATCGGGTTCGGTGCTCGTAACGGCTGCACAAGCCTTCCCTTCGTAGGGCGAGCTGGTGCTCTTGCTCCATTGACCTTGTTTTACATCCCACAGGATGGGCGGGAATACATCGCCTTCGAACGACTCGAGCAAAGTGGTTGCGGCCAGCATGGTACCCGATACGGCAAATTTCGTGTTGCCTATACCGTCGTGCTCTACGGCAATGCTGTCGGCGTAGTGTCCCGGGGCTGCATCGAAGGTGATCTGAATCGTATCGGAGCCGCTGCTGGGAATGACGATAGGCAATTCGGCCTGTACCGTGAATGCCGAGTTCTCAGGGGCCGTGAAGCTCGAGATGGTGAGGGCGCCGTTGTTGCTGCTGTTCTTGATGACGTAGTCGAGAGTCATGGCTTTGTTGGTCATGCCAAAGACCAGTTCAGGCAAAGAGGCTGAGCCCTTGTTGGGTCTGATGGTCAGGTTGTTTCCTGTTTGCATTACAACGAAGTGCGTGTTCTCTACACCGTTGGCGATTACATTGAACATGAGTTTGCTGATCTCGTCGTCGCATTCGATGAGCATGTAGCCGCTGATGGTCTTCTCTTCGTTGGTAGCAATGGCCGGGCCAGGTATTACGTTGTCTTCGTAGAGTGTATACTCGTCACCGTTCTGGATATAGGTCTTGTACGAAACACCTTCGACGGGAGCGTTGTTCTCATCGACCAGTTGGGTGGTGAAGTTGTAGCTTCCGGCTTCGATAGCCTGGGTACCGATATTCTTGAACGTAAACTGTATGGTATTGTCGGTAGCCTTTTCCTCACCGGCATACAGCGACATCCAACTGCTCGGACGGTTGAGCGAGTTTCTCTGCAGTTGTATACCTTTGGTAATCTCTTGGTGTGCGAATGCCATGAAATTGTCGAGGTAGGAGTTGCTTATCAGGAAGGCAAAGCGCGAGCCTTCGGGCACATCTTCGATGACGATGGGTGTCCAGTTGGTTGTGCTGGCTCCCAACTCGATTTCGGTCTTGTTGCCGGATGCGTCAACCAGGAAGGCTTCGAATATGGATGAGGCCGAATATACCTTCTTGAAGTCGAAAGTCACTTTACCCGAGACTACGGGCGAGTAGATGGTATCGAGCGATGAGGTGTCGCCCCAGTAGTCTACGGCGGCAGTCAGTACGTTCGACCCGTCTTCACCGACTCCGGTCTTGATCGAGTAGGTGGTTTCGTTACCATCGGCTACCACTACCCATTCGGCCGGCAGGTTGGTCGAGTTGTCGAAGGTCTCGTAGTACGAGGTTGCCGGATAGGTCTCGGCCTGGAGGGCGATGGTGTCGTTGCCGCCGTTGGTCGTGATATAGAGGTTGTCGCTGAACGGACCTGCTTCACTGTTCGAGAAGCTGACCGTGAAGGTCTTTTGTTCGTTGAACGGAATGCTGGCCGTCTCGGGAGTAACCGAGAAGGAGGAGTTTGCATCGGCCATCGCGAGGTTGACCTCCAATACGTTGGTACCTACGTTGGAGAGGGTAAATTCTTGCGAAGCTGTTTCGCCGGCTTTTACAAAGCCCAGATTTATCGACTCGGTCGTATTGCCCAGGCACGGGGTGTTGGGCAACAGTTCTATTTTCAGGTTGTCGATGGTGTTGTAGTTGCCATATTCCTGAATGGCTTCGATGATGACGAAGAACTCTTTTCCGGCATAGTCGGCAGGGATATTTACCTCTACGGGGTACATACCTTCCATGCTTATTTCGCTGCCGGCACATCTCTTGGCGTGGAGTATGGGCTCGACGAGTGTAGTCACGCTGTTGTCGCTGTTGATTACTACGTTGCCGTCGCTGTCGTAGCTGTAGATTTCACCTACGGTATTGACATATACTTTGAAACCTTCGTTCTCTTTCGAAGTGCCACCGGCACGGCGCATGTAGAACGAGATTTTGGCACTGCGGTCGGCTGCAAAAGTCAGTTTGGGGCTTATCAGCAGGGCGGTACTTGTAGCTCGGGCGTCGTTGGCTTGCAGCGATTTTCCGTCGCACACATAGGCGCTGGTCGTACAGATACTCCAAGAGGTCGCGGTACTGCCCGTGGCATATCCGTTTTTCAAAGTCCAGGATCCCAGGCCCATGTTGGGTTCGTTGTCTTCAAGGTCGTTGAAGTCTTCGAAGAGGGGAGCCTGGTCGGTAATCTCGATAAACGAGTAGCCAGTACCGGAGAGGGATATCGTCTGTTCGTCGGTATTGCTTTGAATGGTCAAGGTCCCGGAAACCTCGTCGGCCGAACTCGGTGTGAACTTGATTTGGTAGCTCTTCTCTCCTCCCAAGCTTTCGATGGTGTCGGGGTATGAGGGAGGCGCAACCATCTCGAATGCGGGGTTGGAGAAATTGAAGGACGAGATATAAAGGTCGCCGCCACCTGTATTGCGGATAGTGAGTGTGGCGATTGAACTTGTCCCGGTTGCCGTAAGCGGGAATTCGAGCGACGAACTTACCGCAATGGAAGGCGAGCTGGATAGTTTCTCGATGCGCACGTTGTCGATGGCTGCCGAACCTTCGCCGGTCATGTCGTCGTTATGCCACATGAACACTATTTTGTAGGTACCGGGGGTGAGTTTCTGTAAACTGGTCCGGCTCTCCCAGGTGTATTGGTTCATAAGGTAGCTCTCGCTGGTGAGCGAGATGCAACCTTCGGGAAGAGATACCTGATAGGGGGCGCTGCTGGCGGTGAACACGGCGTCGCCCGGAGCCAGTAAGGCGTCGGCATAGTCATACATACCCCAATCGGATCCTTCGCCCAGCACGTTGCAATCGAAAGAAATCGAGAAGGAAGCCTCTTCGGTGATTTCGATCGTGCGATAGGCAAATACTGTCGAGGGGGCATCGGTGTTATAACCACTGGTCGCACCGCCGTCGTTCGAGATGTACAGCCCCTTTTCGCCACTTTGTTTATCGGCTGTACCTATGTGCCATTGGTTGGAGAGGTCGCCATTGACGAGTGTCCACTGTGCGTTTTCTGCATCGTCCTCAAAACCGCAGAAATACGTATAGGTCTGTGCATGAGTGATTGGTATGAATCCTAATAGACTTATTACCAATCCAATGCAGGTGAGTAGATAAGATTTTTTCATAATTAAAACTTATTAGTGAAGATTTATGTAAAAAAATGATATATCGGTTTACATTCTGCAAATATAGAAATATAATTGAAAAATTGATACGGAAATGCTTGTTTTTTTGTCGAAATGTTTTCTTTTATCTGTTTTATGCAATAAATATCTATTTGAAAATTTTAAGTTTATGCCTTTGTGGCAGAAGTTGGCAATGGCAGGTAGCGGACATGTGGGTATCGGACAGCGGTGCCGATTGTGGCCGCAGACGGCTGAGAGTATATTGGATAGCTCTCTTTGGGTGAGACGGGTGGCAATTTGCAGCGGGTAAGCGGATGGTGGCTTTCGAGGCTTCGGGGGGGGAGTGGTGTTTCCACCTCCCTTCGCTTTTGATTGTCAGGATATTAGAGACAATAAAGAAAGAGCTTTTTCTCAAAAGCTCTTTCTTTATAGGTTTTCAATAGGTATTAATTTTTTTAAGGTAAAAAAGATTGTTTTAGGTTATTGACACAAAGGACAACTTTTTTTTGCAGATACGCAAACAAAAAAATATGTTTTATAATATGGTTTTATAATTACTTTTTGTGATGCCTGTGTTGTAAATAGTTGTTAAATAATTGTTTGTACCCTCTTTCTGTCCGTTTTCGGGAATGTGTAAAAAATATTAAAACGAGCATTTTGTCATCGTTTTTGCCCTATTCTTCGATGTAATCATAGAGATTTATCCCGGTTTCGTCTACGACGGCATAGGAGGGGTTTTTGACCCAGTCGCCCAGAATGATAATGCGGCTTTGCTGGGGCAGAGCCAGGTCGAGCAGGATATGCCGGTGGCCGAAGATGAAGCAGTCGATGGGGTGCTCTTTGCGGTACTCCTTGGCAAAGCAGACCAGATGTTCGTTCTTCTCGCCCAGGTATTCGGCATAGTCGTCGCCGGCCTTGCGGCTGTGGGCCGACCATCGCAGGGCAAAGGCCACGGTCCACCGCGGGTGTATGGCGGCGTAGAGGCGTTGGCAGAACCGGTTGCGGAAGATGCTGCGCAGCAGCCGGAACGAGCGGTCGCGATACCCCACGTTGTCGCCGTGCGAGAGGAAGAACCGCTTCCCGCTGATTTCGGTGACGAGGGTGCCGTCGTGTATGGTGATGCCCAGTTCGTGGGGCAGGTAGTCGAAAATCCAGATGTCGTGGTTGCCGATGAACCAGTGGATGTCGACACCGCTGTCGCTCAACTCGGCCAGCTTGCCGAAGAAGCGGGTGAAGCCCCGGGGAACCACGTAGCGGTACTCGTACCAGTAGTCGAGTATGTCGCCCAGCAGGTAGAGGGTGCCGGCATCGGCCTTGATGCTGTCGAGCCAGCGTACGATACGGCGTTCGTATTCCAGGGGATCCTCGATGTATCGGGCTCCCAGATGAAAATCGGAGGCGAAATAGGTTTTAGTCCCGGGCATAGTCAATACGGTTTACAGAAGTCCGAGCTCGAGTTTGGCCTCTTCGCTCATCATGTCTTTGTCCCATTCGGGTTCGAATACGAGTTGGATGTCGACGCTCTTTACATTTTCGATACTCTCGAGTTTCATGCGCACATCCTCGATGATAAAGTCGGCCGCCGGGCAGTTGGGGGCGGTGAGCGTCATGGCTATCTTCACGGCACCGTCGTTTACCTCGATGTCGTAGACGAGCCCCAGGTCGTATATGTTGACCGGAATCTCGGGGTCGTAGACGGTTTTCAGCATCTTTACGATTTCCTCTTCGATGGTCGGTTTGTTGTCTGTTGTATCCATAAGCCGGAATCTTGATTTTTTTTCGATTGTCGAAGATACGCTATTTTTTTCGATACCCGATGCGTGGCTGTGATTTTTTATGTTTCTTGTCGATTTCTGCTTCGATTTTGTGATTTTAATATATTTTATTTTATCTTTGTGCAGATAGCAGTCGGGAAATGGGTTATACTGTCGTAGTCCCCGAGACTGAATTAGAAACCAATAAAAAGAGATTATGAAAAAGACAATTTTCTGTGTAGCCCTGGTTGCTGCCCTGTTTTTGGCCATTCCGGCCAATGCCCAATTCAAGATTGGTCCCAAGGTGGGTGTGAACATCTCTACGCTTTCGCTGGGTGGAGATTTGTCGAAGAACTTCCAGTCGAGCAATGTCTCGAGCTTTACGGGCGGTGTCATGGCCGAGTTTATGGTCCCCGTTATCGGTATCGGTCTCGATGCCAGTGTGATGTATACCCGCAAGGGGTCTGACTTGAAAGAGATTACTACCGGTGCTTCCGAGAAGCAACACACCGATTATGTAGAGATTCCCATCAACCTGAAATACAAATTCTCGTTGCCGGTCGTAGGGTCGTTCATGTCGCCTTTTGTCTATGCCGGTCCCAGCTTCGGCTTCCGGGTAGGCGACAACTTTGCCGACCAGTACAAGAAGAAGAGTTTCGAGACGGCCATCAACGTAGGTATCGGTCTCGAATTCTTCAGCCACCTGCAGATTGCCGGTCAGTATGGCTGGGGATTGGGCAAGGCCATGGAGTTTGAGAACGATGTCCTCAACTCGGCATTGAACGGTAAGAGCCGCGCCTGGACCGTGACGGCCGCTTACCTCTTCTAAACGAAACAATATTTGATGCTCTATGGCGGGGCTGGGAGTGTGACTCCTGGTCCCGCTCTTTTTTTGCCGGGTTTCCGTTTGCCTCGAACTCATTTTGTGCTATCTTTGCTCATGGGAAGAGAGGTGCCTCGGCAGGAGGCTCGAGCGGGTTTGACTTTCTGCTTTTGCCTTTTGCTACCCGTATAAAGAAAGATTATACGGTCGTAGGACCACCCCGAAAAAGAACCGCTTTAGATTATGAACACATTTGCCGACGTCGTCTTACCGCTACCGTTGTATAAATATTTTACCTATCGGGTGCCTGCCGATTGGCAGACTTCGTTGCAGCCCGGCAGCCGGGTGGTGGTACCTTTCGGTCGCAAGAAATACTACACAGCTATTGTGGTGCGGCTGCACGATGTCATGCCTCAGGGCTACGAGGTAAAAGAGATTCTTTCCATACTCGATGATCGCCCTGTTTTGCGACGTCCGCAGTTGCAGTTTTGGGAATGGATTGCCGACTATTACCTCTGCTCGGTAGGCGATGTCTACAAGGCGGCATTGCCTTCGGGGCTGAAACTCGAAAGCGAGACGACTGTGACTTTGAATACCGAGTTTGAGGAGCCCGATGACGATCGGCTGAAAGAACGGGAGTGGATGCTGCTGACGGCCCTGTCGAAGAAATCGCGCATGACTGTGCAGGAACTCGAAAAGGAGAGCGGCATGCATAATCTGTTGCCTACGCTGCGCCTCTTGTTGGAGCGCGAAGCGGTGTTTGTTTCGGAGCAGATAAAGGCACACTATCGTCCCAAAACCGAGGCTTACGTCCGTCTCACCTTTGCGCCGGGCGACGAGGCTGCTTTGCATCGGGCTTTCGAGCGGGTGAAGCAGGCCAAGAAGCAGGAGGTGATGCTCCTCTCGTTTCTCGATTTGTCGCTCTTTATGCAGAGGGGCAAGTTGCGCGAGGTTTCCCGCAAAAGTCTGCTCGACCGCTCGGGGGTATCGTCGGCGATATTGGGGGCGATGGTCGAGAAAGGTATTTTCGAGGTATACAAAAAGGAGATAAGCCGTTTCGACACGACCGCTCTTCCGGTAAGCGAGATTGCTCCGTTGAGCGAGTTGCAACAAGCAGCCTACCGGCAGATACTCGATTCGTTCAAGGAACATGCCGTAACTTTGTTGCATGGTGTCACCTCGAGCGGGAAGACCGAGATTTACGCTCATCTTATACAGCGGGTGCTGTGCGAAGGACGGCAGGTGCTTTATCTGGTGCCCGAGATTGCCTTGACTACCCAGTTGACCAATCGGTTGCGCAAGATGTTTGGCGACAAGCTGATGATTTATCACTCCAAGTTCTCGGACAACGAGCGGGTGGAAATTTGGAATACATTGCTCGACGACCGGTCGCCCCGGCTTGTCTTGGGGGTGCGCTCGTCTATTTTCTTGCCTTTTGCCGACCTGGGTCTGGTGATTGTCGATGAGGAACACGAGACCTCTTACAAACAGTATGACCCGGCTCCCCGTTATCATGCCCGCAATGCCGCTATCATGCTGGCTTCGATGCACGGTGCCAAGACGTTGCTGGGTACTGCAACGCCGGCTATCGAGACCTATTTCAATGCTCGGCAGGGAAAATATGGGCTGGTGGAGCTGAAGAAGCGTTTCAACGATGTGGAGCTGCCCGAGATTATCCCGGTCGATGTCAAGGAAATGCGTAAGAAAAACCGCATGCAGGGGAACTTCACGCCCGAACTGCTCAACCGCATGCAGCACGCCTTGCAGGCCGGCGAGCAGGTCATTCTGTTTCAGAACCGCCGAGGATTTGCCCCCATGGTCGAGTGCAAGCAGTGTGCCTGGGTGCCCAAGTGCGAGCATTGCGACGTGAGCCTCACCTATCACAAACGGTACAACCAGCTTACCTGCCACTATTGCGGCTACACCTACGAGATTCCCAAGGTGTGCCCCGCCTGCGGGCAGCCTGCCATCGGGGTGATGGGCTTCGGTACCGAGCGTATCGAAGAGGATATAGCCCGGCACTTTCCCGAGGTGCCGGTGTCGCGCATGGACCTGGACACCACCCGTTCGCGAAATGCTTACGAGCAGATTATCGACGATTTCTCGAAGGGGAAGAACAAGATTCTCATCGGTACGCAGATGATTACCAAGGGGCTGGACTTCGACCGGGTGAGCGTGGTGGGTATCTTGAGTGCCGACCAGATGATGAATTTCCCCGACTTCCGTGCCCACGAGCGGGCTTTCCAGATGATGGAGCAGGTCTCGGGCCGGGCCGGGCGCAAGAGCAAGAAGGGGGTGGTGGTGCTGCAGACCTCCGACCCCTCGTCGCCCCTGATTCAGCAGGTCATTGCCCACGACTACGAGGGCATGTACAACCGGCAGTTGGCCGAGCGCAAGGCTTTCTCCTATCCCCCCTATACCCGGTTGATATACATCTACCTGAAGCATCGCGACGAGACCCTCTTGCAGGAGCTTGCCGTGCGCTATACCACGGCGTTGCGCGAGGTCTTCGGCAGCCGGGTGCTGGGTCCCGACAATCCGCCGGTCGCCCGCATCCAGTCGCTCTATATCCGCAAGGTGGTGTTGAAGATGGAGCTGGCGGCTTCGATGTCGCGGGTGAAGGAGATTTTGCGGCAGGTCTATGAAAATATGCTGGTCGACGACCGTTTCAAGTCGCTGCTGCTCTACTACGATGTAGACCCGCTTTGATGAAAATCTATGTGAAACATAAATTATAATCAACCATGAAACGTGGAATTTTATTCATTACATTGTGCTGTCTGATGCCGGCTTTAGTGTGGTCGGCCAACGAGAATCTGAAGTATGTCGAGGCCTCGAGCCTCACCCTGGTGGGGAAGGCCATGCCTACCCCTGCGAACGTCTATCACCGGGTCGATGTGGAGAAGTACGGCAACATGCCCAAACGGGTGAAAACCCTCTTCACCTATCCGGCCGGTCTGGCTGTCAGTTTCAAGACCAACAGCTCTACCGTGGTGGCCCGCTGGACTACTGCAGGGAAGCGGGTGATGGGCAACATGACCCCCATTGCCCAACGGGGGCTCGACCTCTACATGTACGGCGATGAGGGTTGGATGCCGGTAGGCGTGGGCACTCCCACGGCCGGAAAGACCCAACACGAGAGCCGTATGGTCAAGGCCTTGAAGCCGGGCGAGCATCGTTTCCTCCTGTACCTCCCCCTCTTCGACGAAATTACCTCGCTCGAAATCGGTATCGATTCGGCTGCGGTCATCACGGCCGAGCCGTCGCCTTTCCGTCACACGATACTCATCTACGGGTCGAGCATTCTGCACGGAGCTTCGGCCAGCCGTGCCGGGTTGGCCTATCCGGCCCGCATGGCCCGCAACACGGGTATCAACTTCATCAATTTCGGGCTGAGCGGTAGCGGCAAGATGGAACCTGCCGTGGCCGACATGTTGAAGGACATCGAGGCCGATGCCTTCGTACTCGACTGCATGCCCAACCCCTCGCCCGAAGAGATTACCGAGCGTACCCGCTATCTGGTGGAGACGATACGCGAGCATCACCCCGGTGTGCCCATCATTATGATCGAGACCTTCATGCGCGAGGACGGGTATAGCGACCAGCAGATGCACGAGCGTTGTGTCCGTCAGAGCGAGGCCTTTATCGAGCAGTACGAACAACTGAAGAAGGAGGGGGTGAAAGACCTTTACCTCATTCGCGACAAACACGCCATCGGTACCGACCACGAAGGGACCATCGATGGCACTCACCCCAACGACCTGGGCTTCGACCGACTGGTACAGCAGTACCAGCCCCAGATTATGAAGATATTGAAACGATACGGCATCCGGTAGTATCTTGCCGGTTCCGTGATAACGACAAAGGCTCGGGGACAATTCCCCGAGCCTTTGTCGTATGAGTATGGGACGCGCCTGTTATCGACGGGCCAGAGCCTTTTCGATACCCTCGACTACCAGCGGTTCCATGATCTTGTAGCCGTCGATGGTAGGGTGCACGCCATCCTTCCCGTAGGCGTCGTTCAGGCCCTTCTGGTCGTCGACGAGCGGTGTGTAGAAGTCGACATAGACAATTCGGTTAGCCTCGGCATAGGCTTTTATCTGTCGGTTCAGTTCGATAATCGTGTCGGCCGGTTTCACGTCGGGAGCCCAGCCGTAGCGGTTGGCGGGGAGCACCGAGCAGAGCACCACCTCGATGTCGTTGGCCTGGGCCAACTGTACCATCGACTCGATGTTGTCCATAATCATCTCGACGCTCGAGGGTCCCGTGTTGCCGGCTATGTCGTTGGTACCGGCCAGAATAACGACCGCCTTGGGCGAGAGGTCGATGACATCCTGGCGGAAACGCAGCAGCATCTGCGGCGAGGTCTGTCCGCTGATGCCCCGGCCCAGGTAGTTGTGGCTGGTGAAGAACTCGGGGTCCATCGAGGCCCAGTTTTGCGTGATGGAGTTGCCCATGAATACCACCCATGTTTTTTTCGCCTCGGCAGGGTCGTTGCGACGAGCCTCGAGGTTGGCCTGGTTGTCGCTGCGGTAGCGGTTGAGGTTGGGCCAGTCCTGGGCGGCGCACTCGGTGGCACAGATGCCGGCCAGCAGCAGGGCCGACAGGAAAAGTTTAGCACTTGTTTTCATAAGACTTTTGTGAATTGAAGTGTTTCACCGCTACCCGAGGTAGCAGTGAAACAGGGTGAATAAAATGTGTAAAGGTTTCAATCAATGAGCCCGGGCCTGTTGGATGGCCTTGACTACCAGCGGCTCGATGAGTTTGTATCCTTCGAGCGAAGGGTGAGCCGTGTCTATGCGATAGGCCTCGTTCAGCCCCTTCTGGTCGTCGACGAGTACCGAATAGTAGTCGGCAAAGGGGATGTGGTGGGCATCGGCGTAGGCCTTGATCCGTCGGTTCAGTTCGATAAGCAGGTCGGCCGGTTTCAGCTCGGGTATCCAGTAGAAGTGGTTCGAGGGGAGCACCGAGCAGAGCACCACCTTGATGCCGTTGGCCTGGGCCAACTCTACCATCGACTTGATGTTGTCCATAATCATCTCGATGCTCGAGGGACCGGTGTTGCCGGCTATGTCGTTGGCACCGCCCAGAATGACGACCGCTTTCGGGTCGAGGTCGATGACGTCCTGACGGAAACGCAGCAGCATCTGCGGGGTGGTTTGGCCGTTGATGCCCCGTCCCACAAAGTGGTTGTCGGTAAAGAAGTCGGGGGCTTTTTCGGTCCAGCCCTGGGTACCCGAGTCGCCCATGAAGACCACCCACGTCGTCTGGGCATCGTTGGGGTCGCTTTGTCGGGCCTCCATGAGGGTATGGTTGGCTTCGCGGTAGCAGTTGAGGTTGGGCCAGTCCTGGGCTGCACACTCCGGGGCGAAGGCTCCGGCCAGCAACAGGGCCGATACAAGAAGTTTAGCACTTGTTTTCATGGTGATCTTGTAAATGAAAAGTACACTCCCGCAAGTGGGGAGTGTACCGAATGTGAATGAATAAGAGTCAATCGATTAGTAGGCAAAGATGGGATAGTCCTTCATCATGCCGTTTACCTTCTCGCGAACGGCTTTGATGACCGTTTCGCTTTCGGGGTTGGAGAGCACGGTGTCGATGAGCTCGACAATCTCGAGCATCATCTCCTCTTTGGCACCGCGGGTGGTGATGGCCGGTGTACCTACCCGGATACCCGAGGTCTGGAACGGCGAGCGGCTGTCAAACGGAACCATGTTCTTGTTGACCGTGATGTCGGCCTGAACCAGAGCCTTCTCGGCCACCTTACCCGTCAGTTCGGGGAACTTGGTGCGCAGGTCGATGAGCATGCAGTGGTTGTCGGTACCGTTCGAGATAATCTTGTAACCCTTGTCCATGAAGGCTTGAGCCATGATGGCGGCATTTTTCTTCACCTGAGTCTGATAGTCGACATATTCGGGTTGCAGGGCCTCGCCGAAGGCTACGGCCTTGGCGGCAATCACGTGTTCGAGCGGGCCGCCCTGTACGCCGGGGAATACGGCCGAGTCGAGCAGAGCCGACATCTTCTTGATTTCGCCTTTGGGTGTCTTTTTGCCCCAGGGGTTGTCGAAGTCTTTACCCATGAGGATGATACCGCCGCGAGGACCGCGCAGGGTCTTGTGAGTGGTCGAGGTGACGATGTGGGCATACTTGAGCGGGTTCTCGAGCAGACCGGCGGCGATGAGGCCGGCGGGGTGAGCCATATCGACCATGAAGATGGCGCCGATTTCGTCGGCAATCTTCCGCATGCGGGCGTAGTCCCATTCGCGCGAGTAGGCCGATGCGCCGCCGATAATCAGTTTCGGACGCTCACGCAGAGCCACCTCTTCCATCATATCGTAGTCGACATAGCCGGTATCTTCTCTCACGCTGTATTCGAGCGGGTGGAACATCAGGCCCGAGAAGTTTACGGGGCTTCCGTGCGACAGGTGGCCGCCGTGCGAAAGGTTCAGACCCAGGAACTTGTCGCCGGGATTGAGCACGGCCATGAATACGGCCATGTTGGCCTGGGCTCCCGAGTGCGGTTGCACGTTGGCCCACTCGGCGTTGAACAGCTTTTTGAGCCGGTCGATAGCCACTTGCTCGCTCTGGTCTACCACCTCGCAACCTCCGTAATAGCGCTTGCCGGGATACCCTTCGGCGTATTTGTTGGTCAGGCACGAGCCCATGGCTTGCATCACTTGTTCGCTGACAAAGTTTTCAGAGGCAATCAATTCGATACCTTTACGTTGTCGTTGATTCTCTTTTTCGATAATGTCGAAAATGATGTTGTCTCTTTTCATGTTGGTTTTGTGTTAGTGTATTTTTACCATAAATATCCTATTGAAATACTCAACTCGTTGACGGCCCGCGAGAGCTTTACCTGCCCCACCTGCGAGTCGTCGAGGTCGATTCTGAACGATTGGTCTTTCGAGTTCCGTATGCAGTAGGCATACCGAAAGTCGATGTACAGGTGGCCGATGGTGGTGCTCAGTCCGCCCACGGCGTAGAACGAGAAGCTGTTGGGCTTGTCGTCGTAGACCAGGTTGCGCGAGGTCGTGCCGTTGACGTCGATGTGGCTGGTTTCGTTGCAGATGTACGAGACGCGCGGCCCGGCAAAGAGGTTCATCAGGAAGGGCCCGTGCTTGGTGATGTTGTAGCCGTACAGCACGGGAACATCGACGGCATAGGCCGAGGTGTTGATTTTGCTCAGTCCGTAGTCGGGGTTGTACAGCCGCGTGTGCGACTGGTGCATGCCCACCTCGAGTTGGATATAGTGCCGCTTGAAGTTGTACCGGCCGATAAAGGAGCCCGTGAGCCCCAGGCTCGATTCGGAGTCCGACTCGTCTATCTGGTTGCCGTCGAGGCTCATGTGGCGTATGTCGACCAGCGGAGCATTCACCCCCAGCCGTATACCCCAGTTGAACCGTTTGCTCACGTTCAGCTCCTTCACCTGCGCTTGTGCGGCGAGGGCGAACGAGAGTGCGATACAGATAGCAGTGGCCAGTCTCTTCATGCGGACAACTTGTTTTTATTTGTTTTTCTTTTGAACCGACCACCCGAACTTGCCTATCTCGCGCCCCATCTCGTAGTAGTGGCCGTGCGAGTAGACCAGCAGGTTGGCCTTCTGCATGTCGAAGGCGCCGGTCGCGGGGTCGATGTAACGGTCGTCGGCCAGCAGGTTGACGACGTCGGCGATGAACATGTCGTGCGAGCCCAGGCGTACGATTTCGCGGGCCTTGCATTCGATGCAGAGGGGCGACTCGTCTACATAGGGAGCCTGTACGATCTGCGCCTTGCGGGGGGTGAGCCCGGTCTTCTCGAACTTGTTGTAGTCCTTGCCCGAGGTTACGCCGCACCAGTCGGTCTCACGGGCCATCTCGACGGTCGTGAGGTTGATGACAAACTCCATGTTCTTGCGCAGAATCTCGTAGGAGTAGCGCTCGGGACGTATCGACACGTAGCACATGGGCGGGTTGGTACATATCGTGCCCACCCAACTGACGGTGAGCAGGTTGTACTCTTCGGGCGTGCTGCCGCAACTCACCAGTACGGCGGGCAGCGGGTAGATGGTGGTCCCGGGTTTCCAGGTCTGTTTCATGGGCCGGCGTGAGTTAGCAGATTTCTATTTCGTCTTTCGATACCGAGCGTTCGCAGTAGTGGCACTTTACCTGAATGTTCACCTTGTCGACCACGTGGAAGATAGTCTCCATGGGTTCGTTGTTGGTGATGCACTTGGGGTTGCTGCAGCGGATGATGCCGTGCACCACGTCGGGGAGCGATACTTTGCGCTTCTCGGTCACCTGGTAGTCGTGTATGATGTTGATTTGCGCTTCGGGGGCTACCAGGGCTATCTTGTTCAGGTCCTCTTCCTTGAAGAAACGGTCGGCCACCTTGATGATGCCCTTCTTGCCTATCTTCTTGCTGGCGAGGTTGTTGCCTATGGTTATGCTGTTGGGACAGTTTTCGAGGCCCAGGATAGAGACCACTTTGAAAAGTTGGTTCGAGGGAATGTGGTCGATCACCGTTCCGTTTTCGAGGGCAGCTACTTTTAATTCTTTCTTTTCGACGTTCATGATTTTCGAAATGGTGGGGGGTTAAACTTCAATTCCTAATACTTTGCAGATGATGGCTTGCCGGGCATACAGACCGTTCTGGGCCTGTTGGAAATAGTAAGCCTTGGGGTTGCTGTCGACGTCGTATGAGATTTCGTTGACACGGGGCAGCGGGTGCAGAACCCGCAGGTTGTCTTTGCTGTGCTCGAGCATGCTGTTGTGCAAGGTGTATACGTTCTTTACCTTCTCGTACTCCATGAGGTCGGTAAACCGTTCGCGCTGTACGCGGGTCATGTAGAGGATGTCGGCCTGGTTGATGACCTCTTCGGAAAATTCGGAGTGCTCGAAGTAGGGGATGTGGTGCTGCTCGCAGAATATCTTGTACTCGATGGGCATCTTCAACTCGTCGGGGGCGACGAAGTGGAAGGTGGGGTTGAAGTGCGACATGGCCATGAGCAGCGAGTGTACCGTGCGCCCGTATTTCAAATCGCCTACCATCGTGATGTTCAGGTTCGAGAGGGTACCTTGTGTCTTGTAGATCGAGTAGAGGTCGAGCATCGTCTGCGAGGGGTGCTGGTTGGCACCGTCGCCGGCGTTGATGACGGGCACCGATGCGATTTCGGAGGCGTAGCGGGCTGCTCCTTCGAGGTGGTGCCGCATGATGATCAGGTCGACATAGTTGCTCACCATCATAATGGTGTCTTTCAGCGTCTCGCCCTTCGACGAGCTGGTGGTGCTGGCGTCGGAGAAGCCGATGATTCTTCCGCCCAGTCGGTTGACGGCAGTCTCGAAACTGAGCCGGGTGCGGGTCGAGGGCTCGAAGAAGAGCGTGGCCACGACTTTACCTTCCAGAATCTTTTGGTTGGGGTTTGCCTCGAATCGACTTGCGGTTTGGAGCAGGTCCAGAATTTCTTCTTTTGAAAAATCGGTAATAGATACTAAACTCTCAGGTTTCATCGTCGGTATGATTTGTTTATAGGTTACAATACGGTTGTCCATAAAAAAAAGCCAACACGACAATGAATGTCACGCTGGCTTGCTGTTCGTTCTATGTTGGAGAGAATATAATCCCCGGCGTTTGTAAAAATGCCTTTGTTGTAATGGATTATATGTCTGTTCCCGCCAATTCATTTCGATAAGCAAAGATAGTAAAAAAAGGGCGAAAGCCAAACTGTTTAGCCATAAAAAATATTCTTTATAAATCTGCAATATGCCGTTGAATGAAATATATTTGCTACCTTTGCTTTAACAATTGGCTTTAAAGGGATTTGCGGGTGCGAATCCCGGGCCGCAAAACCGTAGATAGTATAGGAAAGACAATGAAAGTGGATAGGATTAAAAGCGCTTTTAGCGACACCTCTCGTGTAATTAAATATATGTGGATTACCTTCGGTGCCCTGGTGCTCCTTGCCGTGGCCGCTTTTGCCATGATTGCCTGGGGATGGATCGGCTACATGCCGCCCATCGAGGATATGGAGAACCCCAAGGATAAGTTCGCTTCGGAAATCTACTCGTCCGACATGCAGGTGATAGGCCGTTTCTACCAGAGCAAGAGCAACCGGGTGTATGTGCACTACGACGAAATCTCGCCCTACCTGGTCGAGGCCCTTATTGCCACCGAGGACATCCGCTTCAAGGAGCACTCGGGTATCGACGTGAAGGCGCTCTTCCGGGCCTTCATCAAGCGTGGCCTCTTTTTCCAGAAGAGTGCCGGCGGTGGCAGCACCATCACCCAGCAGTTGGCCAAGCTGCTCTATTCGCCCAGTGCCGACAACATCGTGGAGCGTCTCTTCCAGAAACCGCAGGAGTGGGTCATAGCCGTACAGCTCGAACGCTTCTATACCAAGGAGGAGATTGTGAACATGTATCTCAACCACTTCGACTTCCTCAACAACGCGGTGGGTATCCAGTCGGCTGCCTATATCTACTTCCACACTACCCCCGACAAGCTGAAAATCGAGGAGGCCGCCACGCTGATAGGCATGTGCAAAAACCCCTCGTACTACAATCCGCGCCGTTACAACGAGCGTACGCGCGGGCGTCGCAACACGGTACTGAACCAAATGTACAAGGCCAAATACATCACCAAGGCCGAGCGTGACTCGCTGCAGGCTTTGCCTCTGGAGCTGCACTACACGCGGGTCGACCACAAGGAGGGGTTGGCTCCCTACTTCAGAGAGCAGTTGCGGTTGATGATGACGGCCAAGAAACCCGACCGGGCCGACTACCGCGGCTGGGAGGCTCAGAAATTTGTCGACGACTCCATAGCCTGGGCCACCAACCCGCTCTATGGCTGGTGCGAGAAGAACCGCAAGGCCGATGGCTCGAAATACAATATCTATACCGACGGTCTCAAAATCTACACGACCATCGACTCGCGCATGCAGCGCTATGCCGAGGAGGCTGTCGAGGAGCATCTGGGCCACTATCTGCAACCCCGCTTCTTTGCCGAGAAGAAGGGGCGCAGCTACGCTCCCTTCTCGCGCAGCATCACGAAGGAGGAGCGCGAGGGTATTCTCGATAGGGCCATGAAACAGTCCGACCGCTACCGGTCCATGAAGCAGGCCGGGGCGAGCGACGAGCGCATCCGACAGGCTTTCGTCACGCCGGTCGAGATGCAGGTATTCTCGTACGACGGCATGATCGATACGATTATGTCGCCCATGGATTCGATACGGTATCAGAAGTCGTTCCTGCGCACGGGCTTCATGTCGATGGATCCCCATACGGGCCATGTGAAGGCCTATGTGGGTGGCCCCGATTTCGAGCATTTCCAATACAACATGGTGTCGGTAGGCCGTCGGCAAATCGGGTCGACGGTGAAACCGTTCCTCTATACGCTGGCCATGGAAGAGGGCTTCACTCCCTGCGACATGTTCCTGAACGAGCAGCCTACGCTCATCACCGAAGACGGCAAGGCGTGGTCACCCCGCAACTCGTCGAAGGCGAGGGTAGGCGAGATGGTGACCCTCCGCTGGGGGTTGGCCAACTCGAACAACTGGATTTCGGCCCGGCTGATGGACAAGCTGTCGCCCTCGTCGCTGGCGCGGCTGATGCACTCGTTCGGCATCAAGAACAAAATCGACGAGGTGGTATCGCTCTGCCTGGGTCCGGTCGACGTTTCGGTCGAGGAGATGGTGACCGCCTATACCGCTTTTTCGAACAAAGGAGTGCGGGTAGACCCCCTCTATGTCACCCGCATAGAAGATAATCTGGGCAATGTGATTGCCGAGTTCAACCCCACGATGACCGAAGTCTTCAGCGAACAGGCCTACTACCGCATTCTGCCCATGTTGCGCGACGTCATCGACCACGGTACCGGCGGCCGCGTGCGCTATCGCTACGGCATCACGGCACCCATGGGTGGCAAGACGGGTACGACCAACAACAACTCCGACGGTTGGTTCATGGGCTTTACCCCCGACCTGGTTTCGGGTGTGTGGGTAGGCGGCGAGGACCGCTCGATTCACTTCGACGGCATGGCCGACGGTCAGGGTGCCAGCATGGCCCTGCCCATCTACGGCCTCTACATGCAGAAGGTCTATGCCGACCCCACGTTGGGCTATTCGCAGGAGAGTAACTTTGAAATTCCGGCCGAGTATGCCGATCCCTGCAGCGGCGGTTCCTATGTCGAGGAGCCTGCACAGGAAGCTCCGATGGAGGGTATCGAGGGAATATTCGATTAAGGATAATTACAATAGATGCAGCAAGAGAGGCGAGCGTGTGGCTTGCCTCTCTTGTCGTATAGGGGGTATGTGGTATGTTTACAAAGCGTTGTTGCGGGGGTGAATGTCGCGCATGTGGCGGACAAACTCCTTGCTGGTGAGGTAGCGGCCTATATGCTGGGCGTGGTTGCTGTTGTGCATGTCGCTGCCCAGGTAATCGACCATCTGCTTCGAGACGAGCCACTCGGCCACCTCTTTCGTCCGCTTGTTGTAGTAGCCGGCCAGCGAGAGCAGGTTGACCTGAAATTCGCATCCCTGGTCGTGCAGTTCCTGGTAGATTTTCTTGTCCTCGTAGTAATAGGCATACCGCTCGGGGTGGGCCAGTATGGGCGAAAAGCCCTTGAGTTGCAGGTCGAAGACCAGCTCCTTGATATTCCAGAAAGGTTGCAGAAACGAGTTCTCGATGAGCAGGTGGTTGCCCGGCATGGGCATCACCTCGTTGCGTTGCAGGATGGCCAGAAAATTGTCGTCCATGCGGTACTCGGCCGAGTAGCACAGCTGTATGCCCAGCTCGCCGAACTCGGGCTCGCGGCACAGCCGGTCGTAGGCGTCGCCCACGGTTTGCGGCGTGTTCTCGAAGGTGGCTTCGGTCACGTGAGGGGTGGCGATTACCTTTTCGATGCCCCATTCGCGCATCTGGCGCAGCAGGGGCAGCGAGTGCTCGGTGTCGGGCGAACCGTCGTCGATGCCCGGCAGTATATGGCAGTGAACCTCTGTTGTATAGGGGAATAGAGGCTTTTCGGCAGACTTTTTATGGAAGAAATTGAACATACGCGAATGCCTTGAAAATTCGTTCGAGATACAAAAGTACGCTTTTTCTTTTGATTATAAGTTAAAGAATATTATATTTGTATGCTTGAAATCATGTAATGTGGAAAAAAGTAACACCTATTAAATCAGATTGCTATGTCAAGAAAATTGAAAATTCGAGATCTTACCCTTCGTGATGGGCAACAATCCTTGTTCGCAACTCGTCTTACCCAGGAGCAGATAAACCGGGTATTGCCTTATTATAAGGATGCCGGCTTCTTTGCCATGGAGGTATGGGGTGGTGCAGTACCCGACTCGGTGATGCGCTATCTGAACGAGAGCCCTTGGACCCGCCTCAAAACCATTAGCGATGCTATTGGCGGCGCTTCGTATTTAACTGCTCTCTCTCGGGGACGCAATTTGTTTGGATATGCCCCTTATCCCGATTCGGTACTCGACGGTTTTTATCGCGAGGCCGTAGCCAACGGGTTGGGAATTATGCGTATATTCGATGCTCTCAACGACCTGAACAACGTGAAGTCGTCGGTCGAAAAGATAAATGCCGTGGGCGCTATCTCCGATGGTGCCGTATGCTACACGGTAGACCCGCACTATACCATCACCTTTATGGACCGGGTGAAAGCCCTCTTCGGCAAGAAGTTGCCCAAACCCATCTTTACCGACGACTATTTCGTAGAGAAGGCTGTCGGCTTCGAGAAACTGGGTGCCAAGATGGTAACCTTGAAAGATATGGCCGGTCTGGTAAATCCGTCGCGTATCGCCTCGCTGATGCCTAAGTTGAAAAAGGCACTGAAGGTACCCGTCGACTTCCACACCCACTGTACGCCGGGTTACGGTCTGGCTTCGTCGTTCATGGCCGTGATACACGGGGTAGACATTCTCGATACCAACATCTGGTATTTCGGTGGCGGTTCGGCTGCTCCGGCCATCGAGTTGCTCTACATCTTCTGCCAGAAACTGGGCGTGGAGATGGAGGTCAACATGAGCGCCGTGAGCAAGATTCGTGCCGAGTTGCTGGGCATTCGCCGCGAGCTCGCCGCCTACGACCTGAAGAAAGACTCCTTCCCCATTGCCTTCGACCCGCTCATCGACAAGCTGCCCGACAACATCGACAAACTTTTCGATACGGCTATCGATGCGGCCAAACGCAACGACGAGCCCGCATTGCTCGACGCTTGCCACGCCATCGAAAACTACTTCGGTTTCCCCAAACCCAACGAACTGGTGAAAGAGGCCGAGGTGCCCGGCGGTATGTACTCCAACATGGTGGCTCAGCTCAAACAGCTCAAGGCCGAGCACGTACTCGACGACGCCATGAAGCTGATTCCGAAGGTACGTTCCGATGCCGGTCTGGTGCCTCTGGTTACGCCTACCAGCCAAATCGTAGGTAGCCAGGCTGTAAGCTGCGCCCTCGACCGCCTGAAAGGCAACCCCGAATACACGACGGTTTCGAACCAGTTCAAGGCTCTGGTAAAAGGCGAGTACGGAAAGACTCCGGTACCCGTCGATCCCAAGTTCCGCGAGAAGATTACCGGCAGCCCCGTCGAGACGCCCTACGATACCAATTCGTACAAGGCTCCCGAGAATCCCGTGCTGCCCGAGTTCGGTGGCGTGAAGCTGGCCGAGAACGAACAGGAATACCTGTTGCTCGAGCTCTTCCCCAACGTGGCTACCACCTTCTTGAAAGGCGTGCGTGCCGCCGAATACGAGGCCAAGAAACCGGCTGTTGAAGAGAAGAAGGAAGAGGTTCAGGAGGCTGCTCCCGTTGAGCCCATCACCGGCCCCACCATCGACGCCCCCATGGGTGGCAAGGTAGTCGAAATCAAGGTGAAGGTAGGCGACGAGGTGAAGAAGGACGACGTGGTGCTCGTATACGAGGCCATGAAGATGGAGAACGATATTCTCTCGACCCTCAACGGTAAGGTAAAACGCATTCTCGTAAAAGAGAACGACGTGGTAGGTACCAACGACCCGCTCATCGAATTTGAATAATCGACGAATAAATCAGGTCCCGGCCGGTGCCAAAAGCGCCGGCCGGACTTTTTTTGTGAAAAAGTGAAGTAAATATTTTTCTAAGTCGAAACTTATCCCTACATTTGCAAGCCATTACGAAAAAATCACGCTACCAACGTGAACATTTGATAATATTAAAAAGACGATATAACAATGAAAAAAGGAATCCATCCTGATAACTACCGTCCCGTAGTTTTCAAAGACATGTCGAACGACGAAATTTTTATCACCCGTTCAACGGTTGCAGCCAAAGAAACAATCGAAATTGATGGCGTTACCTATCCTCTGGTAAAGCTGGAAATCACCAGTTCGTCGCACCCCTTCTTCACCGGTAAACAGAAACTCGTGGATACCGCAGGTCGTGTGGACAAGTTCATGAGCCGTTACGGCAATCGCAAGAAATAATTGACAGTTCAATTATAGGATTAAACAGTACCCCGGTCGTCAGGCCGGGGTATTTTGTTTTCAGGCGGAACCTTTCGAGGGTGCCGCCTTCCTTGTTCCGAGTGGGAGAGGGAAGAGTACGGTCATATGGATGAATACTTCCGACGCCCGGTATATTGCGATTCGCGGGCAAAAGACGTATCTTTGTCTCCCAAAGAGAAAAGCCCATGGAAAAGAAAAAGTTCAGTCTCGCCGCTCGAGCCCGCAGTTTCAAGTATGCCGGGCGGGGCATCGCCCGGTTGATAAGCCGCGAGCATAATGCCTGGATACACTGTTTTGTGGCCGTGTGTGTGGTGGTGGCCGGTGCGTTGGTAGGGCTGTCGACCCTCGAGTGGGCGGCCGTGGTGCTCTGCATCGGTGCCGTGCTGGCGGCCGAGGGCATCAACTCGGCCATCGAAGCTCTGTGCGACCGGGTGTCGCCCGATTACGACGAGGCCATCAAGCATGCCAAGGACCTGGCAGCCGGGGCCGTGCTCATCGTGGCCATCATGTCGGTCGTGGTGGGGCTGTTGATATTTGTTCCCAAATTTATAACCCTGTGGTCGTGATGAAACGTATTATACTCTCTGTGGTGCTGGCGTTGCTGGTGGTTGGCCAGTCGGTGCGGGCCGAAGGCGAAGGGTTGAGCCGGAGCCGCCAGGCGGTGAAGGTCTCGAGCGATGTGCTGCTGGTGGCCATGCCGGTAGCTACGGCTTCGGCCATGCTGGCCATGAAAGACTGGACCGGCTTCAAGCAGGCTGCCTTTACCGGGCTGACTACCCTGGGTGCCACCTATCTGCTCAAGTTTGCCGTCCACAAGGAGCGGCCCGACCACAGCAACAACCTCTCGTTCCCCTCGGGGCATACCTCGGTTACCTTTGCCAATGCGGCCTTCGTGCAACGTCGCTATGGCTGGGCGTGGGGCGCTCCGGCCTATGCCGTGGCCGCCTATGTGGGTTGGGCCCGTACCTATGCCCGCCGGCACGACTGGTGGGACGTGGCCGCCGGAGCCCTTATCGGTGCCGGCAGTGCCTATATCTATACCCGACCTTTTGCGCGCGACAAGCAGCTGGTCATCTCGCCCGTTTCCAACGGGACCTCCTTCGGGGTCTACGCCTCGCTCACGTTCTGATCTCTTTTGCCTTCTCGTCTGTTTTCTATCCCGACGGGTACCGATACCTGCCGGACTTCCCTATGTGGCCGTACGGGCCAAAAAAAGCCCGCCGCAAAGGCTCGGGGTGAGCTTTGCGGCGGGTGATATGAGGCAGGTGGCCTGATGGATTAGCCACCGAAGTTGTCGTACATGAGGTTCTCTTCGGGAACGCCCAAATCCCACAACATCTTCTCGACGGCCTTCGACATGGGGCCGGGACCGCACATGTAGTATTCGATGTCTTCGGGAGCCTCGTGGTCCTTCAGATAAGTGTTGTAGATGACCTGATGAACGAATCCCGGGGTGTACTTCACGCCGGCGGCATCGGCAGCCGGGTCGGGACGGTCGAGGGCCAGGTGGAACGAGAAGTTGGGGAACTCTTTCTCCAGCTCGAGGAAGTCGTTCAGGTAGAAGACCTCGTTGAGGGCACGGGCACCGTAGAAGTAAGACATCTTGCGGTCGGTCGTGTGGAGGGTCTTGGTCATGTGCATGATTTGCGAACGCAGAGGAGCCATACCGGCACCACCGCCAATCCACATCATCTCGCGCTTCGAGTTGAAGATGGGGTGGAAGTCGCCGTAGGGGCCGCTCATGATTACCTTGTCGCCCGGTTTCAGAGTGTAGATATACGACGAGGCGATACCCGGCATCACATCCTGGAAGCCCACTTGAGGTTTCGGCTTGAAGGGCGGCGTGGCGATACGTACCGTCAGCATGATGCGGTCGCCCTCGGCCGGATAGTTGGCCATGGAGTAGGCCCGGATGGTGGGCTCGGTGTTTTTACACTTGAGGCCGAAGAGTCCGAATTTCTCCCACGAGGGCAGATATTCGTCGCCGATGAGGCTCTTGTCTATATCCTTGTCGTAGTCCATCTCGAAGGTAGGAATCTTGATCTGGGCATACGAACCGGGGATAAAGTTCATGTGTTCGCCGGGAGGCAGAGCCACGATAAACTCTTTGATGAAGGTGGCCACGTTTTTGTTCGAGATAACCTCGCACTCCCACTCTTTCACACCCAGAACCGATTCGGGAACAACGATTTTCATGTCGTTCTTCACCTTCACCTGACAGCCCAGCCGCCAGTGGTTCATCTGTTGCTTGCGCGAGAAGTGCACCTGCTCGGTGGGCAGAATCTCGCCACCACCCTCCAGCACCTGACAGCGGCACTGTCCGCACGATCCGCCTCCGCCGCAAGCCGAGGGGAGGAATATTTTCTCGTTGGCCAGGGTGCTCAGCAGGCTGCCGCCCGTGTCGACCTCGACCTTCTTGTCGTCGTTGATGGTGATGACCGCCTTGCCCGACGGCACCAGATATTTCTTGGCGATGAGCAGAATCACTACCAGCAGGAGCGATATGCCCAAGAATAAAACAATGCTCGATATGATTGTCGTTGACATGGAACTTATTGCTAATAACATCGTAACTCTCCTTTCAAAGTTTGATTCCTAAAAAGCTCATGAAGGCGATACCCATCAGGCCGGTGATGATGAACGTGATGCCGATGCCCCGCAGCGGTGCCGGTATGTTGGAGTAGCTGAGCTTCTCGCGAATGGCGGCCAGGCAGACGATGGCGAGCATCCAGCCTATACCCGAGCCGATGCCGTAGACGGTGGCGCTCGTTACCGAGGGGAAGTTGCGCTGCTGCATGAAGAGCGAACCACCCAGTATGGCACAGTTCACGGCGATAAGCGGCAGGAAGATACCCAGCGAGGCGTAGAGCGAGGGCGAGTATTTCTCGACGAACATCTCGACGAGCTGTACCATCGAGGCGATGATGGCGATAAACATGATCAGACTCAAGAAACTCAGGTCGAGTTGCGCATATTCGGGGCCCAGCCATTTGAGGGCGCCGGCTTTCAGCACGTAGGTTTCGAGCAGATAGTTGACCGGCAGGGTGATGGCCAGCACGAAGGTGACGGCGATACCCAGACCGAATGCCGTTTTCACGTTCTTCGATACGGCCAGATAGGAGCACATACCGAGGAAGTAGGCAAATATCATGTTGTCTATGAAGATAGACCTGACGAACAGATTTAGATTTTCCATATATCAAGTAGCTTATCGCGGTTTCTTATTGTTGCAAATCTTTATTGCGGGAGCGGTGTACCCAAATGATGCAGGCCACGGTGATGAGCGCCATGGGCGGGAGTATCATCAGGCCGTTGTTCTGGTAGCCCCAGTCGTAGAGTTGTTGGGGGATAACCTGGTACCCGAAGAGGGTGCCCGAGCCCAGCAGCTCTCTGAAGAAGGCGACGATGACCAGGATGATGCCGTAGCCTACGCCGTTGCCCACACCGTCGAGGAACGACTCCCAGGGCTTATGGCTCAGCGCGAAGGCCTCGAGGCGTCCCATGAGGATACAGTTGGTAATGATGAGCCCCACGAAGACCGAGAGCTGTTTGCTCACCTGGTACATATAGGCTTTGAGCACCTGGTCTACGATGATAACCAGTGCCGCTACCACTACCAGCTGTACAATGATGCGGATGCTGTTGGGGATGGTATTGCGCAGCAGCGAGATGATGACGTTGGCGAAAGCGACAACGGCAGTCACCGATACGGCCATGACGAGTGCCGGTTCGAGTTTTGCCGTTACGGCCAGGGCCGAACAGATACCCAATATCTGCACGATCACCGGGTTGTTCTTGGAGAGCGGCCCTAAAAGTATCTCTTTATTCTTTTTTGACAACATGGCTTATATATTCTTTGAATTGAGCGATTCTAAAAATTGGGCATAGGGTTCCACGCAGCTTTGCAGCATGCTCTGCACTCCTTTGCTCGTGATGGTTCCACCCGATACGGCATCGACGTAGTCGGCCCCGTTTTGCGGTTTCCGTCCGGCCTTCTCCACGGCAATGGGCAAGAAAGCGCCGTCGATGAAGAAGTGTTTGCCCTGGAACTGTTTCTGGAACTGCGGTTTCTCAATCTCGGCACCCAGACCCGGAGTCTCGCTCTGGTGAGCGAAGTAGGCCCCGTAGACCGTATTGCCGTCGTTCTCGATCGAGATGTATCCCCAGATGGGGCCCCACAGACCGGTTCCCGACAGGGGGATGATGTATTTGGGCGAGCCCGAGTCGTCGGTGCAGATGAAGATGGGCAGCGTGCGCTGGCTTTCGGGCAGCTTCAGTTGGTCGGCGATATTCATCGAGAACGATTCGCCCTTGACCAGTTGGCCGTTGGCATCGACAACAAACGAGTCGTCGATGTATTTGCCGTACAGCTCCTGAGCATTCTCGGGAGTCGATACGATATTGACCGAGTTGAGTATCTGGCTCATCTTGTCGATGGCGATGTTCTTCTGCTGGGCAGGTTTGAGGCCAATGGCGGCGAAAGCCAGAATGAAGGCTACGACGATGACCATAACCGCGGTATAGATGAGCGTATATGTATTACCTTGTTTGTTCATAGCTGTAATTCTATTTTGTCAAGTTTTTGGCTCGTTTGAGACGGTGACGGATATTGGCCTCGACCACGAAGTAGTCGATGAGCGGGGCAAATGCGTTCATAAGCAGTACGGCCAGCATGGCTCCTTCGGGGTATCCGCTGTTGAATACCCGGATGAGGATGGCCAGCACACCCACCAGGAAACCGAAGATGTATTTACCCGTATTGGTACGTGCACCCGTTACCGGGTCGGTAGCCATGAATACGGCAGCAAAGGCAAACCCGCCCAGGCAAATCTGCTCGAGGGGAGAGAGCTGTGCAGCCGGATAGATGTCGGGGTTGGCGAACCAGTTGCAGATGAGGCTCATCACGATACCGCCGGCGAATACCGAAAGCATCACGCGCCAGCTGGCAATGCCCGTAGCCAGTAGAATGACGGCACCGATGAGGATGGCCAGCGTCGAAGTCTCGCCGATGGAGCCGGGAATGAACCCGAGGAACATGTCGTGCAGCGAGAGCGTGTTACCCAGAATGTCGGTCAGCTGCAGGGCACCGCCGCCCGTGTGGGTAGCAGCCTGCCCCAGCGGGGTAGCTCCCGAGAAGCCCTCGACAACCTGTCCGGCACCCAGGCCGAAGGTATCGCCCGTGCGTACGAACACCTCGTCGCCCGACATCTTGGAGGGGTAGGCAAAGAAGAGGAACGCACGCGTTACCAGTGCGATGTTGAAGATATTCATACCCGTACCGCCGAATACCTCTTTGGCAAAGATGACGGCAAAGGCCGTAGCCACGGCAATCATCCACAGCGGGGTGTCGACCGGCACAATCATGGGGATGAGCATACCCGATACCAGGAAGCCCTCCTGGATTTCGTGGTGACGCAGCTGTGCGGCGGTAAACTCGATGCCCAGACCCACCACATACGATACCACGATTTTGGGCAGCACGGCCAGGAATCCGAAGAGGAAGACCGACCAGAACGACGTCTGTGCCAGCTCGCCTATGGCCAGGTAGTGCTGATAGCCCACATTGTACATACCGAAGAGCAGGGCCGGCAGCAGGGCGACGATAACGACCGTCATCGTCCGTTTCGAGTCTATGCTGTCGTGAATGTGTACTCCCGAACGCGAGGTGGTGTTGGGAACAAACAGGAATGATTCAAACCCTTCGAATACCGATTGGAACATAGACAATTTCCCGCCCGGTTCGAAGTGGGGTTTGATTTTGTCTATATAATTCTTTAAAGCTTTCAAAGTTGTTTTGTATTAAAATGGTTATTGTTTCTCTTAGTTCATCTCTTTCATCAGGTGGTCGAGGCCGTTACGCACGATTTTCTGCAACTCGAGTTTCGAGGTGTCGACAAATTCGCACAGGGCAAAATCCTCGGGAGCCACTTCGTAGATACCCAGATTCTCCATCTTGTCGATGTCGAAAGCCAGGATGGCCTTGATGAGGTATTCGGGGTAGATGTCCATGGGGAATACCCGGTCGTACTCGTCGGACATGATGATGGCCCGCTCGCCGCCCCGTATACGGGCGTCGATGTCGTAGCGCCGTTTCTTGCCCAGCAGCCACGAGAAGTACGAGTGGCTCATGCTGTATTTGTGGGGATTGAGCGAGGCCCAGCCCATGAACTCGTTGCAGTTGTTGCCTTCGGGGATTACGGTCACCTGGGCCTGTCGGGCACCCAGATAGCCGTCGGCTCCGGCGTTGAACCCGGTGAGCACGTTGCCGCTGATGTAGCGGCGCTCGTAGTCGGCCGGCTTGACCATGCCTTGGGTAATCGAGGCAATCGAGGCTCCGGCGCAGGTGCGCACGTAGTGGGGCTTGTTCACCTCCGAACCGGTGACGGCCACCAGCCGCGAGAAGTCGACATGACCCGTCTCGAGCAGCCGTCCGATGAACAGCAGGTCGAGGGCGTTGATAGTCCACACGATTTCGCCCTTGTTGATGGGGGCGATGTGGTTGATATGCACCCCTACGTTACCGGCGGGGTGGGGACCGTCGAATACGACCGTTTCGCCGTTCTTGACCTCGATGGGCGACCGTTTGGAAACACCCACATAGACCTTGCCCGGGGTGAGCCGAGCCAACGCCTTCAACCCCGTTTCGAGGTAGCGCATCTCGTCTTTCAGCACAAAGGCATAGTCGGGGGCCAGCGGGGCCGAGTCGAATGCCGTCACGAAGATGTCGCGCGGAGTCGTGTTGGGGTTGGCGATAATGTCGTAGGGACGTTGCTTGATAAATGCAAACGTGCCCGACTTCAGCAGCAGCGCCTTCAGGTCGCTTGCCTGCATCGTGTCGGGCGATACTTTACCGAACTCGACGGCTTGTTGTGCGGCGTCGGGCTTGATGGTGATCTTCATCACCTTGCGCCGTTCGCCACGCTCTACGGCAACCACCTCGCCGCTTACGGGCGATGTGACCACGACGTCGGTGAGGGTCTTGTCGTGCATGACCGGCGAACCGGCCAGAACCTTGTCGCCCGGCTTGACGTCTACCTTGGGGGTCAATCCCGTGAAATCGTCGGGGATAATGGCGTATAGCTGACTGCTTGTCGAGTTGGATATTTCAAGGGCTGGAGCACCTTCCAACTGAATGTCGAGCCCTTTTTTGATTTTGACTACATGATCCATATTGATGTAGAAACTGAAATTTTTGGCAAAATTACAATTCTTTTCGGTATCTGGTAAAATCTTGTTCCTGTTTTTTAAAGCGGTGTCCTTCAATTTGTCTGCGTCTCGGACCGTTCGGACTGCAATCGGTGGGGCGATGAATAGGGAAAACTTTTTAAAATAAGGTATTTTTTAGTTAACCGATACGGCCGTGGCGGCCGGGCCCGGACCGGGAGTCTGCCTCGGTTTTTGGGATACGGATACGGCCGAGAGAGCTGGCAGAGCGAGCAAAAAACTCATTGTAAAGTGGTTGTGAAACCTCGTCGGCATCGTGGATAGAGAACAAAGTGTTACAGAAAAAAAAAGAGAATTATTTTTTTCTCTCGAAATATTGTGCTACATTTGACGCACGAATGCAAAAAAGGTTGCAAACGGTCGGGCTAAGAGCTTGTACCCTTTGGAAATGAGCCTTTGCATATAATAAATGTGGGAGTATATACGTTACATAAAACAAGGCAGTGTGTAAGCGGGGAGCGCCTCGCGAAGAATAGTGCCTGGAGGGTGAAATGAAGGATTGAACTGAACTAAATAACTAATACAAACACTTAGATTTATTTAATTATGGAAGCTAAAAAAGCTAAAAAGAACAAGGTGCGTGGTATTAAAAACGCATTTATTGTAATCATTATCTGTTTTATCATTGCCTTGGTGGTATTCACCCAAGTACTTGGCAATCCTGCAAACTTTGAAGGCGGCGATCCTGCGGGCGGCCATCCTCTGAACTTGCTGGGTACAATCTATAAAGGTGGTTTCATCGTACCTATTCTGCAAACCTTGCTGTTGACGGTAATCGTTCTCTCGGTAGAGCGTTTCATCGCCATGTTGAGTGTAAAAGGTAAAGGTAGTGTCGACAAATTTGTAGCCGCTGTAAAAGTAGCTTTGGAAAAAGGCGACATCGCCGGTGCACAAGCTCTTTGCGAAAAACAACGCGGTACGGTAGCCAGTGTAGTATCTTCGGCTCTTATCCGCTACGGTGAAGTTGAGAACGACGATACCATGTCGAAAGAACAAAAAATCGAGGCTATCAAGAAACAACTCGAAGAAGCTGCTGCTCTCGAAATGCCTGCCATGCAGCAAAACTTGCCTATCGTTGCTACGATGACGACGCTGGGTACGCTGATTGGTCTGCTCGGTACGGTGTTGGGTATGATCAAGTCGTTCCAGGCTTTGGCCACTGCCGGTGCTCCTGACTCGGTAGCCCTGTCGACCGGTATTTCGGAGGCCCTTGTGAACACGGCTTTCGGTATCGCAACCGGTGCTCTCGCTGTAATTTCGTATAACTATTTCTCTAACAGAATCGATAATATTACCTACGCTATCGACGAGGTAGGTTTCTGCATTGTTAATACATTCGCTGCTACTCACAAGTAATCGGCATAAAATCGAAAGGACCATTATATGGCTAAAGTAAAAGTAAAAAGGAAGAGTACGCTCATCGATATGACCGCGATGAGTGACGTTACCGTGCTTCTGCTTACTTTCTTCATGCTGACATCGACCTTCGTTCAGAAAGAGCCTGTACAAGTGAGTACCCCCTCTTCGGTGTCTGAAATCAAAATCCCTGAAATCAACGTGCTGCGGATTTTGGTTGAACCGTCCGGGAAAATCTTTATCAGTCTCGACAAACAAGAGGATAGGGTGAATGTATTGAACGCAATGAGTAGTATGTACGGAGTCTCGTTTACTCCTGAACAAATCAATAAGTTCAGATTGGCAACGTCGTTTGGCGTGCCTATCAAACAAATGCCGGGTTTCCTCGATTTGAAATCCGAGATTCAGGACCAAACGCTCAAAAACTATGGCATACCTTGTGATAGCGCCAACAACGAGTTCAAAGAGTGGGTACGTGCTGCCCGTAAATCGAATCCCGATTTGAAGATTGCCATTAAGGCCGACCAGGCTACCCCGTATGACAAGATTAAAACCGTGATGAGCTCGTTGCAGGACATCAAGGAGAACCGTTACAATCTGCTTACTTCATTGAAGAGTTTACCCGCAGAAGAAAACCAATAACTAAAGTCATGAAAGGAATTGAATTATGGCAGAAGTAGAAGTAAAAGACTCGGGTAAAGGCGGGAAGAAAGGAAGACAGAAAAAAATGAAAATCCATGTGGACTTTACTCCCATGGTTGATATGAACATGCTTTTGATCACCTTCTTCATGTTCTGTACGACGTTGAGCAAACCCCAGACAATGGAGATCAGTATGCCTACCAACGACAAAGTGCCAGAAGAAGAGCAAAATAAGGTGCGCGAATCGGAGGCTATAACCATCTTGTTGGGCGATAACGACCGGGTATTCTACTACCTGGGACAACCCAAGTACGAAGATTATACCTCGCTGGTTGAATCGTCTTATGGAGCAGATGGTCTGAGAGCTCTCCTCCTTGAACGCAACAAAACCGTTGTGAACAAGGTGAAAGACTTGAAGGAACGAAAAAAGAGAAAAGAAATCGACGAGGTAGCTTACGACTCGCTGGTATCTGAAGCCAAGAAAACCAAAGGTTCGCCTGTGGTGATGATCAAGGCCAAACTGGCCGACGAGAACGGCAAAAACGGTGCCTCGTACCGTAACCTTATCGATGCCCTCGACGAGATGATTATCTGCGATATTGGCCGTTATGCCATCGTCGATATCACCGAAGGTGACCTGTTCCTGATGGAGAATTACGAGAAGAAGGGTGCTCTTTCCGATCAGATAGACACCGCATTGAAGAACTAATAGTACACATTAAAGGAGAAGAAAAATGTCAAAGAATGTAGATTTAACTTCGAAAGAATGGTGCGACTTAGTTTTTGTCGGGAAAAACAAAGCATTCGGCGCATACCTGTTGCGGGTAAATTCGCCTAAGCGTTACACATGGGCCACCGTAGGTGTAATCTGTGTAGTAGCTTTTGCCTTTGCGCTCCCCTATATTGTGGACTCTTTCAAGTTTGGCGAAGCTGAAGAAGAGATTTCTACCGTAGTAGAGATGTCGCAGCTCCCCGAGGCCGAGGTAGAGAAACAAGAGGTTCAACCTCTGGTAGAAACGCCTCCCCCCCCTCCCTTGAAGAGCTCTATCAAATTTACCGCACCTGTAATTACCGACGATAAGAATGTATCGGACGAGGATGAGTTGAAGTCGCAAGACGAGTTGACTCAATCGAAAGTAAACATCTCTATCGCCGACGTAAAAGGTAATGACGAAGAACACGGTCAGGATATTGCCGACTTCCGCGAAGTAATTGCCGAACCTGTCGTAGAGGAAGAGAAACCCTACGAAGCTGTAGAGCAGATGCCTACCTTCCCCGGTGGCGAAGCCGAGCTGATGAAGTTTATCCGTGATAACCTCAAATACCCGGTTATCGCTCAGGAAAACGGTATTCAGGGTCGTGTAATTCTGCGATTCGTCGTATCGAAGACCGGTGCCATCGACAACGTAACCGTATTGCGTAGTTTGGATCCCACTTGCGACAAGGAGGCTATCCGCGTTGTGAAGAGCATGCCCAAGTGGATTCCCGGTAAGCAAAACGGTAACAACGTGCCGGTATACTTCACATTGCCCGTTGTATTTAAACTTTTGTAATCTCTCGATTGTTTAACCAAGAGATTCATGAATATCATACTCGCAGCCTATTGTCACACGATTTTAGGTTGCGGGTATTTTATAAAAAACAAAGTCTATGAAACAGAGATACGGCCGCTATGACGAAGAAGAGAACGAGGAGCCGAAACGCCGTCCATTGGGTATGAATGTCGTTTTGGGCATGATTATGATAGCCATCTATTTGGGAATGGCCTATTTGCTGCTGTTCACCACCTTCTTTTCCAACTTGTACGACATTGTGCGCTATATCATGGGGGTCGTGTTTGCCGTATACGGAGTTTTCAGGGGATACAGATTGTTCGTAGGAATGAAATAAAAAAACGGGATTATGAATAAGTTGCTGTCATTTTCGTTTATAGTGCTTCTTGCTGCTCTTGTTTCGTCGTGCTCGTCGTGCCAGAATAATGAAGACGGGAAGGGCGAGCGCAAAGTAAAAGAGACCATCACCTCGGGTGTAATCGACATCAGTTGTGACGAGAGTTTCGAACCCATCATGGAGCAGGAGATTACCGTATTTGAGGCCGCTTATCCCAAGGCTTCGATTATCCCTTATTATGTGAGCGAAGCCGAGGCTCTGAACATGTTGTTGCAAGACAGTGTGCGCCTGGCCGTAGCCACCCGCAAGCTCACCCCGCAGGAAGAGGCTTCGTTCAAGTCGCGTCAGTTGCGGGTACGTACCGTGCAGATAGCTCTCGACGGTATCGCTTTTATCGTAAATAAAAACAACAAGCACGACGTCATCTCGGTCGATGAGTTGCGCAAAATCGTTACCGGCGAGGCCACAGCTTGGAATCAGATCTATCCCGGTTCGTCGCTGGGCAAAATCAATTTCGTGTTCGACAACCAGGGCTCCAGTTCCATGCGCTATGCCATAGACTCCCTCTGTCAGGGCAAACCCTTGTACCAGGGACTGTATGCCCAGAAATCCAATCAGGCCGTTATCGACTATGTGGCGCAGACGCCCAATGCCATCGGTGTAATCGGGGCCAGCTGGATAGGCAATAAGTCCGACTCGACCAACACCTCGTTTACCGATGTGGTCAAAGTGATGGCCGTGCGCAAGGCTCCGGGCTACGACCCTTACAAGCCTTATCAATACTACATAGCTACGGGCGACTATCCGCTCACCCGTCCTATCTACATGATTACGACAGATCCGCGCAACGGACTGCCCACCGGATTTACCAAGTTCGTCTCTTCGCAACGGGGCCAGTTAATAATTTTTAAGACAGGTATTGTACCTTGGCAGGCCAATATCGCGTTAAAAAGAGATGTAAGCATCACCGAAAATTTTTAATCAGGAAGAAAATTATCAACTTAAATATATATCAATGAAATCAAGTCTTAAATTCGTATTTTCACTGTTCCTTGCTGCCGGCACGTTGACCGCTTTTGCTGCCAGCTACACCGATGGAATAGAGTATTTCAAAGCAGGTCAGCCCGATCGGGCAAAAATCCTGTTGGAGCGTACGCTCGACGATGCAGGAACCAATAAGGCAGAATCGTATTACTACCTGGGCGAAATCGCTTTCGGTAACAAAGACTACACCGCGGCTGCCGAATATTACAAGAAAGGTCTCGCCGAAGATCCCCTCTATGCCTACAATATCGTAGGTCAGGGCAAACTCGCTTTGACCGGTTCGGACAAGGAAGCTGCCGAAAAAGAGGCTGAAAAATATTTCAAGGAGGCTCTCAAGGGTAAGAACAAGAAAGATGCCGGCCTCAACCTGGCTATTGCCAAAGCCTACTACGAAACCGGTACGCCCGGCTACGAAGAGTATATGAAGAAATCGTACAAAGCCGACAAGAAATACCCCGACTACTTCATGTTCGAGGGCGATGTACTGGTAGACCAACAGAAGTATGGCGACGCTTGCGGCCGCTATGAAAACGCCATCTATTTCGACCCCAACTGTATCGAGGCTTATGTAAAGTATTCGCACATCTACTTCGACATCAACCCCACGCTGGCCATCCAGAAACTCGAGGAGTTGCAGGAGATTGCTCCCAATTCGGCTATTGCACAGCGCGAAATGGCCGAAGCCTACTACAAAAACTCGCAATACACCAAGGCCGCTGCCGCTTATGAGAAGTATATGCAGAATCCCAACCACTTCCAGACCGACCGTCCTCGTCTGGCTACGCTGCTCTTCTACGGCAAGCGCTATGACGAGTCGCTGGAGCTGGCCAAAGAGATTTTGGCTCACGACCCCGAGAACTTCGTAATCCGCCGTATCGTCATGTACGACAACTACGAGTTGGGCAACATGGAGGCTGCCGAGCAGGCTGCCATCGAGTTCCTGGGCATGAACCCCGGCGACAACGTATTCACCGCTCGTGATTACTTGACCTATGGCGACATCCTTTCGAAAGAGAAAAAATATGCCGAGGCTATCGTTCAATACGAGAAAGCCTACGACTTGGACAACACCCGTACCGACATCCTCAAAGTGTTGAGCGATACCTACGAGCGCAACAAAGACTATGTAAACGCCATCAGCGTATACGAGAAATACATGGCTGCCGACACCGTAAACAACCAACGCGTGATGGACTACTACCTGCTGGGTCAGATCTGCTACAGCGCCGGCCAGGCTGCCATGGACAGCATACCCTTGCGCGACATGTATCTGTTGAAAGCCGACTCGATGTTCCAGGTGGTTGTGGAGCGTTCTCCGACGGACTACCGCGGTTATCTGTGGCGTGCCCGTGCCGCTGCCGTGCGTGACCCCGAGTTGAAAGAGGGTCTGGCCAAACCGCTCTATGAAGAGACGCTGGGCATCCTCAACCAAGACGCTTCCAACAAGGAGAAAGCCGCTACGAAACGCGTTTACATCGAGGCTTACAAATACCTGGGCTATTACAACTATCTGCAAACGACCAACCCCGCCAAGAAAAACGAGGCTATCGCTGCTACCAAAGACTATTGGAACAAGATGCTCGAGTTGGATCCGCAGAACACCGAGATTATCGAGGCCCTCAAAACACTCGATACCCTGTAATCGAGCCGCCTCGCACAATATATGTCCGAGCGACAGCCGTCAGGCTGCCGCTCGGCTTTTTTTATGCCCTGTCCCAAATACCGGATATTTTGGGCATCTTGGCGCTAAATGCAGATAAAAATAAAAAAGAGCAGACCCTTGTCCTTTTGTTGGAAATAAAATTTGTATATTTGTGCGACAAAAACTTTCGAGGGATAATTTGCTGTAGAACGAAGGATTTCGGAACGAGCGGTTTGGCTTGGAAATATCGGGTTTTACAATGTGTAACCCCTTGAATAAAAGTAAAATAGAATTTGTATGCAACTCTCGGAATGGAATAAGGCGATATGGAACTGCACGAAGGATTGTATGGCAGGGCCGTGTCGTATCTCTTTTGCGGGATTTTTGTATCATGATCATCAGGCGGGCCTTGTATTGCATTCGTGACAATACGGGGCTTTGTTGTGTTGGAAGAAAAGGAAAATAAAAAATAAATACAAACTAATTTAACGTATGAATTCTGCACTATTTGTAGTTGTATTGATTACCGGATTGGCGCTGGTAGGAGCGGCTTTGCTGATAGCCGGCCTCATTTCGCCACGCTCGTTCAATCCGCAAAAGGGAGAGGCCTATGAGTGTGGTATCCCCTCGCGAGGAGAATCGTGGATGCAGTTCAAGGTGGGCTATTATCTGTTTGCCATTCTGTATCTGATGTTCGACGTCGAAACGGTATTCTTGTTCCCCTGGGCGGTTATATTGAAAGATTTAGGTGTAGCCGGATTATTTAATATTTTATTTTTCATGGTAGTACTTATCCTGGGATTGGTATATGCCTGGAAGAAAGGAGCACTCGAATGGAAGTGAAAATCAAATCGATGAAGTATGAAGACTTCAAAGACAATGAATATATTGAACAGCTTATCAATGAGCTCAAGGCATCGCACACCAACGTGGTGGTGGGTTGCCTCGACGAGGTTATCAACTGGGGCCGCTCCAACTCGCTGTGGCCTCTTACCTTTGCGACAAGTTGCTGCGGTATCGAGTTTATGTCGCTCGGCGCAGCGCGGTACGACATGGCCCGTTTCGGGTTTGAAGTAGCGCGTGCCAGTCCGCGTCAGGCCGACTTTGTGATGGTAGCCGGTACCATCGTACACCGCATGGCGCCCGTATTGCGCCGGTTGTACGACCAGCTGGCCGAGCCCAAATATGTGGTAGCCGTGGGTGGTTGTGCCGTATCGGGCGGGCCGTTCAAGAAATCGTATCACGTATTGAAAGGAGTTGACGAAATCCTCCCGGTCGATGTCTATATCCCGGGCTGTCCTCCGCGACCCGAAGCCATGTTCTACGGCTTGATGCAGTTGCAACGTAAAGTGAAAGTAGAGAAATTCTTCGGTGGCGTAAATCGTCAGGAAAAACGAGAGAAAGTATTAGGAAAATAATATAAGTTACCTATATGGCAAACATACAGCAAGAAATAAGCAGTTTTCTGCCGGAGGCTACCTTTGTGGAAGGACCCATTCTGGAAGTGTCGGTTCCCGATGCCAAGTGGCACGATTTGGCACTTTATCTGCACGACAAACTGCACTTCGACTATTTGGTTTCTATCGTAGGCATGGACTGGGGCGAGACCTTGGGTTGTGTCTATTACTTCACATGCACGGCCGACAACTCGCAAGTATCGGTGAAAGTCGAAACGGCCGACCGCGAAAACCCGTTGATCCATTCGGTTACCGACCTTTGGAAATCGGCCTATTTGTACGAGCGCGAGGTTTATGACTTCTACGGTATCCGCTTTATCAACCACCCCGATATGCGTCGGTTGTTCCTGCGCAACGACTGGGTGGGATACCCCCTGCGCAAAGACTATGATGCCAACCCCGAAATCAATCCCATCCGGCTCGAGCACGAAGCTGTCGACGATGTGACTCACGCTATCGTCGAGACGCCCGACGGCAAACTCGAGGAGCGCACCAATGTCTTGTTTGCTCCCGAAGAGTTCGTAGTCAACATAGGTCCCCAACACCCGGCCACGCACGGTGTATTGCGCCTGCGCACCTCGCTCGACGGTGAGATTGTCAAGAAAATCGACGTCTATTGTGGTTATGTACACCGCGGTATCGAGAAGTTGTGCGAGTCGCTCACCTATCCGCAGACGCTCCACTTTGCCGACCGTCTCGACTACATGTCGGCCCAGCAGAACCGTCACGCCGTGTGCCTCTGTATCGAGGACGCCCTGCAACTCGAAATCCCGGCCCGTGCACAATACGTGCGCACCATCATGGACGAGTTGATGCGTATCTCGTCGCACTTGCTCTTCTATGCAACCTTCTGCATGGACCTGGGTGCTACCACGGCCTTCTTCTACGGTTTCCGCGACCGTGAAAAAATACTCGACATTTTCGAAGAGACTTGCGGTGCCCGCATGACCTTCAACTACTATACGATTGGCGGTTTGATGGCCGATATTCACCCCGACTTCCAACGCAAGGTGAAAGAGTTCTGCGCCTATCTGCCCGGCATGCTGAAAGACTATCACACCCTCTTCACGGGCAACGTGATTGCACAGCAGCGTATGAAGGGTGTAGGTCTGCTCTCGCGCGAGGACGCCATCTCGTACGGTATCGCCGGCCCGTCGGGTCGTGCTTCGGGTTGGGCTTGCGACGTGCGTAAGAACCACCCCTATGCGCTGTACGACAAGGTAGAGTTCAAGGAAATCATCCGCACCGAGGGCGACGTGTTTGCCCGCTACATGGTGCGTATGGACGAGATATTGGAGTCGATCCACATCATCGAGCAACTCATCGACAATATCCCCGAGGGCGATTATGCCCTGAAGATGAAGCCTATCATCAAACTGCCCGAAGGCCGTTACTTCCGTCAGGTCGAGGCCAGCCGTGGCCCGATAGGTATCTTTATCGAGAGTCATGGGGATAAGAATCCGTATCGGTTGAAAATCAACTCGGCTTGCTTGCCGCTGGTTGGCGGGCTCGACCCGATGTGTCGTGGCGGAAAAATCGCCGACCTCATTGCCATCGGCGGTTCGCTCGACTATGTAATCCCCGATATGGACAGATAATTAGTAATCAAAAATAAATTAAAGAATAAGTTATGTTCGACTTTTCGATAGTTACCCACTGGATAGATAATTTGTTGAGGAGTGTAATGCCCGGCTGGGGAGCTTTGTTGATTGAATTTGTACTGGTAGGCGTGGCGCTGCTGCTGTTGTATGCCGTGTTGGCCCTGTTCTACATCTATTTCGAACGTAAGGTGTGCGCCTTCTTCCAATGCCGTCTGGGTCCCAATCGGGTAGGCCCCTACGGTATATTCCAGAGCGTAGCCGATATGTTCAAGATCCTTATCAAGGAGCTTATTCCGCTGAATCACAGCGATAAATTCCTGTTCAACCTGGCCCCCTATCTGGTCATTGTGGCTTCGATGCTGGCCTTTGGTTGCTTGCCCTTCGGTAAAGGGTTGCAGGTAATCGACTTCAACATCGGCATCTTCTTCCTGATAGCCGTATCGTCGATAGGCGTGCTGGGTATCCTGCTGGCTGGTTGGTCGAGCCACAACAAATATACCCTGATCGGTGCCATCCGAAGCGGTGCTCAAATGGTGAGCTACGAGCTCTCCATCGGGTTGTCGGTATTGACGATGGTAGTCTTTGCCGGCACGATGTCGATTACCGGTATCGTCGAGGCACAGAGCAACGGCTGGTTCATCTTCACGGGACACATCCCCGCCATCGTGGCTTTCCTCATCTATCTGGTAGCCGGTACGGCCGAGACCAACCGTGGCCCGTTCGACTTGCCCGAGGCCGAGAGTGAGCTGACTGCCGGTTATCACACCGAGTATTCGGGTATCCACTTCGGTTTCTTCTACCTGGCCGAGTATCTGAACCTGTTCATCGTTTCGGGTGTAGCTTCGCTGCTCTTCCTGGGCGGCTGGATGCCGTTGCATATCCCCGGATGGGAGAGCTTCAACCACATTATGGACTATATCCCGTCGGTAGTTTGGTTCTTTGGCAAGGCTATTGTGATTTCGTTTATAATCATTTGGTTCAAGTGGTCTTTCCCCCGTTTGAGAATCGACCAGCTGTTGCGCCTCGAATGGAAATATTTGTTACCTTTGAACTTGATAAATCTTTTTATCATGGTGCTCATCGTAATCTACGGGTTGCACTTTTAATGAATAAAATATAATACTGATAATAGAGGTAAAGCTATGGCAGATAAATTTGGATATATCACGCAGGTCATCGGGCCGGTTGTCGATGTGGCCTTCGAAGGCGAAGGAAACGATGTCCCGCCCATCTACGCCGCCCTGAAAATCGAGCGGGAAAACGGCGCTGACCTGATTGTCGAAGTAGAGCAACATATCGGTGAGAACACGGTACGTTGCGTCGCAATGGACTCTACCGACGGTCTTAGACGCGGTATGAAGGCAATCGACTTGCAACGACCCTTGTCGATGCCCACGGGCACACAGGTAAAGGGGCGTTTGATGAATGTGTTGGGCGATACGATCGACCACCTTCCTGCTTTGGATTATACCGAATTGAAGTCGATACACCAGGAGGCTCCGGCTTTTGACGACCTCTCTATCAGTACCGAAATGCTTTACACGGGAATCAAGGTAATCGATTTGCTCGAGCCCTACTCGAAGGGTGGTAAAATCGGTCTCTTCGGTGGTGCCGGTGTAGGTAAGACCGTATTGATTATGGAGCTTATCAACAACATCGCCAAGGGACACAACGGTTTCTCGGTGTTTACCGGTGTGGGCGAACGTACCCGTGAAGGCAACGACCTCCTGCGCGAGATGCTCGAGTCGGGGGTAATGTCGTATGGCAAGAAGTTCGAAGAGGGCATGGAACGCGGCGAATGGAACCTCCAGGACGTAGATATGGAGAAGGTAAACCAGTCGCAAGCCACGCTGGTGTTCGGCCAGATGAACGAGCCGCCGGGAGCCCGTCTGCGGGTAGCCCTGTCGGGTCTGACGGTAGCCGAGCAGTTCCGCGACTCCGACGGCGGCGGCAAGGAGATTCTGCTCTTTATCGACAACATTTTCCGTTTCACCCAAGCCGGGTCGGAGGTATCGGCCCTGCTGGGACGTATGCCCTCGGCCGTAGGTTACCAGCCTACGCTGGCCTCCGAGATGGGTAAGTTGCAAGAGCGTATTACCTCGACCAAGCAGGGTTCTATCACGTCGGTACAGGCCATCTATGTGCCGGCCGACGACTTGACCGACCCCGCACCGGCCACGACCTTCAGCTTCCTGGATGCTACTACGGTGTTGAGCCGTAAAATCTCCGAGCTGGGTATCTACCCGGCCGTAGACCCGCTGGAGTCTACCTCGCGTATTCTCGACCCCAACATCGTGGGCGAGGAGCACTATCAGGTGGCTCAGGCCGTGAAACAGCTGCTGCAGCACTACAACGAGTTGCAGGATATTATCGCCATTTTGGGTGTCGACGAGCTCTCCGACGAGGATAAGCTGGTGGTAAACCGGGCCCGTCGTGCACAACGCTTCCTGTCGCAACCCTTCCACGTGGCCGAGCAGTTCACCGGTCTGCCGGGTGTGATGGTTCCGCTCGAAGAGACGATTCGCGGATTCAAGATGATTCTCAGCGGCGAGATGGACGAATACCCCGAACAAGCCTTCTTGAACGTAGGTACAATCGACGAGGCTATCGCCAAGGGTAAGAAATTGTTGGAGCAGGCCAAAGCGGCTCACTAAAAAGAGAAATGAATTATGGTACTTGAAATCATATCTTCGGAACAAATCCTTTTTCAGGGAGAGGTCGAGTCGGTCACCCTGCCGGGCGCACTCGGGTCGTTTACCGTTCTTGAAAATCACGCATCGTTGGTTTCGACGCTCGATGCCGGTACCATTGAATATGTGACGGCAGGCGAACGTCATTCGGTACCTGTCGGTGGCGGGTTTGTCGATGTGGATAACAACCGTGTAGCCGTGTGCATACGGTAATTGCTGGAGTAAAAAGAGATGAGAAAACAAATCGCATACATAGTAACGTTTCTGTTAATGACCTTCTCGTTCAACGTGTCGGCTCAGGAGAAGAGCGACGCCGAGGGAGAGAAAGCCTTTAACCCGAAAGAGGCGATTTTTGAGCACTTGCTCGACGGCTATGGCTGGGAGCTGCCTTTCTCGCACGAGCACAGGATTCCGCTTCCTGTCATCGTGCGCGACTACAAGGGCGACTGGCAGGTGTTCCTGTCGAGCCGCCTGGGGCACGGGCAGCAGTACAAGGGATTCTATATCGCCCAGGAGGGCCCCAACAAGGGCAAGGTCGAGAGTGTCGACGACCAGGGCAACCGCTACCGTCCGCTCGACCTGTCGATTACGAAAAACGTGCTGGCACTCTTCATCGCCGCCTTTGTGTGCGCCTGGTGCGTGCTCTCGGTAGCCCGCTGGTACAAGCGCAAGCGTTACAAGGCCCCCCGCAAGGGAGTGGGAGCCATCGAGTTCCTCATCGAGTTTATCTATACGGGTGTCATCAAGAGTACGCTGGGCGACAAGGCTCCCCGCTTTGCCCCCTATCTGCTCACGGCCTTCTTCTTTATCCTGCTGATGAACCTGCTGGGACTTATCGTCATCTTCCCCGGCGGAGCCAATCTGACGGGCAACATCGCCGTCACGATGGTGATGGCCTTGTGTACCTTTATCGTCGTGAACGTGCGGGGAACCAAGGAGTACTGGAAAGAGATATTCTGGCCCGACGTGCCCCTGTGGCTCAAGTTCCCGCTGCCCATCATGCCGCTCATCGAGGTGTTCGGTATCTTCACCAAGCCGGCCGCCCTGATGGTGCGTCTCTTTGCCAACATGATGGGAGGCCACATGATTATCCTGTCGCTCATCTCGCTCATCTTCATCTTCAGCGCGTTCGGTGCCGTGGTGGTGGGAGCGACGACGGTGGTATCGGTGTTGTTCTCGCTCTTCATGCTGTTGATCGACACGCTGGTATCGTTCATTCAAGCCTATGTATTCACCATGCTTTCGACCCTGTTCATTTCGCTGGCACAGGTCGAAGAGCATCACGAGAAAGAAAAAGTAGAAACAAAATAGAATGTATAATCTCTAAACAACAAACATTATGTTAGGAATGATTTTATTACAAGCAGCAGCCGGTGCAAGTCTGGCTAAATTGGGAGCATGTATTGGTGCCGGTATAGCCGCTATCGCAGCAGGTATCGGTATTGGTAAGATCGGTTCGTCGGCCATGGACGCCATTGCCCGTCAGCCCGAAGCCAGCAGCGATATTCGAAGCAACATGATTGTAATCGCCGCCCTTGTCGAAGGTGTTGCCCTGTTTGCTGTGATTGTTTGCGTGATGTCCTTGTTCATCTAATCCTGAGATATGGAACTGTTCACGCCCGAAATAGGCTTGGTATTTTGGATGTTCGTTGTTTTCGTCATCCTGTTTGTCATACTCGCCAAGTTTGGCTGGCCGTACATTCTGCGCAGCCTCGACGAACGTGCCGAGTTTATTGACAAGGGGGTGGAGTATGCCCAAGAGGCCAAATCGCACCTGGACAACGCACAAGCCGAAGCCAAGGCCCTTTTGGTCGAAGCGCAGAAACAACAGATGGAAATTCTGCACGAAGCTGCCCAGATGAAGACGCAAATCATTGAAGAAGCCCGTCAGGCAGCCTCGGTAGAAGCCAAGAAAGTGATGGACGCTGCGGCCGTGTCGATCGAGCAGGCCCGCAAAGAGTCGGAACTCCAGTTCCGCCGCGAAGTGAGCCAGTTTGCCCTGCAAATTGCCGAGAAGATGATGCGTAAGCAACTCTCCGACGACAAGACCCAGGTCGAAATGGTCGACAAACTGTTGAATGAAATTGAGAATCAAAACTAATCGAACATGAACGAGGGGTTAATACCGAATAGATATGCGAAGGCTCTCTATAAATATGCCCAGGAACACGGCGTGTCGAAGGCTATTTACGAAGAGATGAAACGCTTTGATGATGCCTTTAAGGCCCATCCAGAGTTTTCCAAGATATTGGGTAACCCGGCTCTTTCTCCATCGGACAAGGTACGGGTGTTGTCATCGGCTTTCGGTGAAAAGCCCGACGACTACCTGCTCCGTTTTGTTCAGTTAGTTATCAAGAACCGTCGCGAAACGTTTGTAAGGTCTATCGGGCTGGCCTATCAGGATATTTACCGCCGGGCCAACCACATTGCCCGGGTGACGATAACCACGGCCACCACCTTGCCCAAAGAGGTGCTCGACCGCATCGGCGACCTTATGAAAAAGCAAACGGACAAGACGCTGGAATTTGTTTATGAAGTAGATCCGGCCCTTATCGGCGGATTTATTTTGCGCGTAGATTCGATGCAATTAGATGCTTCGGTCAATAGTGAATTAAAAAAATTGCGTTTGAAATTGCTAAACAGCAAGTGATATGATAAAACCCAGTGAAATATCGGATATATTGAAAAAACAACTCGACGAGGTCGATTCCAAAATCAATTTCGAAGAAGTAGGTACTGTTCTCGAAGTAGGTGATGGAGTGGCCCACGTGTACGGGCTCGACAATGTACGCTCCAGCGAACTGATCGAGTTTGAAAACGGCGTGCACGGTGTGGCCATGAACCTGGAGGAGAGTAATGTGGGTGTCATTCTGCTCGATAACGTCGACAAGGTTACCGAGAACATGACGGCTCGCCGCACCGGCGAAATCGCATCTCTCCCCGTAGGCGAAGGCCTGCTCGGCCGGGTTATCAACACGTTGGGTGAACCTATCGATGGCGCAGGGCCTATCCAGGGCGACCTCATCCGGTTGCCCCTCGAGCGTAAGGCTCCGGGTGTAATTTTCCGTCAGCCCGTGAACCAGCCGCTGCAGACCGGTATCAAGGCCATCGACTCGATGGTGCCCATCGGCCGCGGACAACGCGAGCTGATTATCGGCGACCGCCAGATCGGCAAGACCGCCATCGCCATCGACACGATTATCAACCAACGGGACAATTACAAAAACGGGACTCCTCTGTATTGTATCTATGTAGCTATCGGGCAGAAAGCCTCGTCGGTAGCCGCCCTGGTCAATACCCTGCGCGAGCATGGAGCCCTCGACTATACGGTGGTGTTGGCCGCCAACGCCTCCGATTCGGCTGCGATGCGTTACTATGCACCGTTTGCCGGTGCCGCCATCGGCGAGTACTTCCGCGACAGCGGGCGTCATGCGCTGGTTATCTACGACGACCTCTCGAAACAGGCTGTGGCCTATCGTGAGATTTCGCTGATTCTGCGCCGTCCGTCGGGACGTGAAGCCTACCCGGGCGATATTTTCTACCTGCACTCCCGTCTGCTCGAGCGTGCCGCCAAGATTATCAACAACGACACGGTGGCCGCTTCGATGAACGACCTGCCCGAGGCTCTGAAACCGATGGTAAAAGGTGGTGGTTCGTTGACCGCCCTGCCTATCATCGAGACGCAGGCCGGCGACGTATCGGCCTATATCCCTACCAATGTGATTTCGATTACCGACGGTCAGATATTCCTGGAGACCGCCCTCTTCAACCAGGGTGTGCGTCCGGCCATCAACGTAGGTATCTCGGTATCGCGTGTAGGTGGTAGCGCCCAGGTAAAGGCCATGAAGAAGATTGCCGGTACGTTGAAGATCGACCAGGCCCAGTTCCGCGAGCTCGAGTCGTTCACCAAGTTCGGTGGCGATGTAGACCCCGTAACGGCCATGACCATCGACAAGGGACGCAAGAACGAGCGAATCCTCATTCAGCCCCAATACTCGCCGGTACCCGTCGAGGAGGAGATTGCCATCATCTATTGCGGTACGCAAGGCCTGTTGCACAATGTACCTCTCGACAAGGTAGCCGAATTTGAGAAATTGTATTTGCAGATATTGAAATCAAAATATAGCCACGAGGTTCTGGACGAACTGCGCCAAGGCCGTCTCGACGACAAGATTGCCGCCCTTATGACCGAAGTCGCTACCGAAGTGGCTAACCGATTTAAGGCATAAACTATGGCATCAATGCGCGACTTGAAAGGAAGAATCGGCTCGGTCGCTTCTTCCGAAAAAATAACCGGTGCGATGAAGATGATTTCGTCGGCCAAGATGCACAAGGCCGATATGGCTTTGCGGCGTGTGCGGCCGTTCAGGGACCAGATTCAGCGTACCATCAATCATCTTATTTCTGCCGATGCAGAATACAGTTCTCCGCTCACCGAGGCTCGTCCCGTGAAGCGGAAGGCCGTAGTCGTGCTCAGCTCGGACGAGGGATTGTGTGGCGCATTCAACATGAATCTGTTTAAACGCACGCTCGAGCTGATAAACCAGGGGCGCGAAGAGGCCGGTAATTCCGTGATGTTTGTTGTTTATCCGATAGGAAAGAAAGCCTCTCAATTTGCCCATAAACTGGCTGGCAAGGACGTGGAGATTGCCGTAGTCGATTACATGACGGCCAAGAGCCCGGGCGAGAACATTGCCCGCTTTACGAGCGAACTCACCCGCGACTTCCTGGCCGGAAAAATCGATGAAATAGAGGTCGTATATACCCATTACAAGAGTGCCAGCAAACAGATGCTGGCTACCCGCCGGTTGTTGCCTATCAAGGCCGGCGACCTGGCTACTGGCGAGAAGGTCGAGCGCAACAAGCCCTACTTGTTCGAGCCCGATGCCAATACCATTTATAATGAGATACTGCCGCTTTATGTCTTGTCGAACATGCAGGAAGCCATCAGTTCGAACCGTGTTTCCGAACAGGCGGCGCGGGTGATGGCCATGCAGTCGGCAAACGACAATGCCAAAGAGCTGTTGGACGATTTGCAGTTGGAGTATAACAAGCTGCGTCAGCAGAGCATTACCTCCGAACTGTTGGATATTGCAGGAGGACAAGGAGCACAAGATTGATATATCGAGACCGGGAGCTTGGGGCGCCAGGCTCTCTTTGACGAACGAAATAAACCATAGTGTTAACTAATAAAATAAGAGTTCTATAAAGAAATTTATGGGAAGTTTAAAAAATTACATGACATCTTTCTGGAAAGGATTGCTGAGCCTTCTTCAAGGAATGGGGGTTACCGGTAAGTACTTCTTGAGCCGGAAAGTTACCGAACAGTACCCCGAAAACCGGGCGACCTTGAAAATCCCCGAGCGTTTCAGAGGTACGTTGACCTTGATTTACGATGAAAACGGGCAGCACAAATGTGTGGCTTGCGGTATTTGTCAGATGAATTGCCCCAACGGGACGATTAAAATCGAGGCATCGAAGATTACCACCGAAGATGGTAAGACCAAGCGAGTGTTAGATAAATATGTGTATGACCTGGGCAGCTGCACCTTCTGTCAGATGTGTGTGGCTACATGTCCTCACCATGCCATCAAGTTCACCAACGAATTTGAGCACGCCGTCTTCCGGCGCGAGAAACTGGTGAAGATTCTCAATCATACCGATAACCCAACCGAAAAATAATAGATTAACATTATGGAACAGATAGCAAATCAAGTTATTTTCGGCTTGCTGGCACTGGTCATCGTGGTGTGCTCGATTCTGACGGTCACCACGCGGCGCATTTTGCGGGCAGCCACGTACCTCCTGTTCGTTCTGTTTGCGACAGCCGGTATTTACTTTCAGCTTGACTTCACCTTCCTGGGAGCAGTACAGTTAGCCGTCTATGCCGGTGGTATCGTCGTGCTGTTTGTCTTCTCGATCTTGTTGACGAGTCATCCCGGCGACAAGGCCCCGTTGCTCACCTCGAAGAGACGTGTGGTCGGGCTCATTGCTTCGATATTCGGTACCATCGTGTGCGGCTATACGCTGCTCACCTATCCGTTCTTCACCAAACCGCTCACCAGTGTCATCACCGGCGAGGTAGAGATGAAGGAGATAGGACATGCGCTCATGGGTATGGACAAGTTCCAGTACCTGTTGCCGTTCGAAGCGCTCAGTGTGTTGTTATTGGCTTGTATCATCGGTGGCATTATGATTGCCCGTAAAAGATAAGAACTATGGAAATACCAATGATTGCCTATTTGGTGGTAAGTACCATCATGTTTTTTGCCGGGGTTTACGGGTTCGTTACGCGTAAGAATATGCTGGCGATGCTCATTTCGCTCGAATTGATGCTCAATGCGGCCGACATCAACTTTGTGGTGTTCAACCGTTTCCTTTTTCCCGAGGCATTGGAGGGATTCTTTTTCACCCTCTTTGCAATAGGTATTGCCGCTGCCGAGACAGCGCTTGCCATTGCGATCATTATCAACATCTTCCGCCACATCCGGAATGTTGACGTGCATAACCTTGATAAAATGAAATATTGATCGATATGGAATATTCAGTGATAATACTTTTACTCCCGCTTTGCATGTTCCTCTTTCTGGGACTTGTGGGGCATAAGTTGAGCGAGCGTGTAGCCGGTATTCTGGGAACTCTGGGATTGACCGTAACCGCCGTGCTGGCCTATGTGGTAGCGTTCAACTATTTTACTATGCCGCGCAATGCCGAAGGCGTTTTTGAAACCTTGCAGCCGGTCAATTTCGAATGGTTGCGCTTTACCGAGCACCTGCATATCGACCTGGGTATCTTGCTCGATCCTATTTCGGTGATGATGCTGGTCGTAATTACGACCGTCTCGCTCATGGTTCATATCTACAGTATGGGCTATATGCACGGCGAGAAGGGCTTCCAGCGTTACTACGCCTTCCTGTCGCTCTTCAGCTTCTCGATGCTGGGTCTGGTGGTAGCTACCAACATTTTCCAGATGTATATCTTCTGGGAGCTGGTGGGTGTTTCGTCTTACCTGCTTATCGGATTCTACTATACGAAACCGGCTGCGGTATCGGCTTCGAAGAAGGCCTTTATCGTGACCCGTTTTGCCGACCTGGGCTTCCTGATCGGTATCCTTATCCTCTCGTTCTTTACCCAGACGTTCGACTTCCAGACGCTGATGTCGAACCCCACGTCGCTGGTAACCGAGACGGCCGGCATGACCTTCATGGGTTGCTCGGTAGCCGCCTGGGCCATGGCGCTCATCTTCATGGGTGGTGCCGGTAAGTCGGCCATGTTTCCGTTGCACATCTGGTTGCCCGATGCCATGGAGGGTCCTACTCCCGTATCGGCCCTGATCCACGCCGCCACCATGGTGGTAGCCGGTGTTTATCTGGTAGCCCGGCTCTTCCCCATGTATTGCGCCGTGCCCGAGGTGCTCGACCTCATTACCTGGGTGGGTGCCATCACCGCTCTCTATGCGGCTGTCGTAGCTTGTGTGCAAACCGATATCAAACGTGTACTTGCCTTCTCGACCATCTCGCAAATTGCCTTTATGATGGTGGCTCTGGGTGTGGCATTCGATAGCGACCTGCACGCCGGTCTCGGCTACATGGCCTCTATGTTCCACCTCTTCACGCACGCCATGTTCAAGGCTCTGCTCTTCCTCGGTGCCGGTTGTATCATCCACGCCGTTCACTCCAACGAGATGTCGGCCATGGGTAACCTGCGCAAGTATATGCCGGTGACTCACATCACCTTCCTCATTGCCTGCTTGGCTATCGCCGGTATTCCTCCCTTCTCGGGCTTCTTCAGTAAGGACGAAATCCTCACGGCCGCTTTTGAGAAGAGCACCCTTTGGGGCGTTTGGATGACGGCTGTGGCCGGTCTCACCGCCTTCTACATGTTCCGTTTGTACTACCGCATCTTCTGGTGGAGCAAACCCGACTACGGTCACCACACGCCGCATGAGGCTCCCGCCACCATGTATCTGCCGTTGGTATTCCTGGCCCTGGTTACCTGCGTGGCCGGTTTCATTCCCTTCGGCGAGTTCGTATCGGTAAACGGCGAGGCTTATCACATCCACCTCGACTGGTCGGTTGCCACGACGAGCATCATCGTGGCTGTTGTCGCCATTGCGCTGGCTACCTGGATGTATCTCTCGGAGAACTCCAAACCCCAGGCTCTGGCCGACAAGTTCCGTGCCCTGCACACGGCTGCATATCACCGCTTCTACATGGACGAGCTCTATATGTGGGTTACCCACAAGGTAATCTTCCAGCATATCTGCCGCCCCATTGCCTGGTTCGACCGTCACATCGTCGACGGTACGATGAATATGTTGGCTACCGTGACCAACGGTGTTTCCTACGGCATCCGCAAGTTGCAGTCGGGTTACATCCAGTGGTATGTATGGGTATTCATTATGGGTGCATTGCTGATTGCCGTATTGGCCATGTGCTTTTAACTGATGGTTGAACGATAAAAAATTAAAGAAACATATGAATTTTCTATCATTATTTGTGCTTATCCCTCTCTTGATGATGCTGGGTCTCTGGATCGCAAGAGATATGAAACAGATACGAACGGTAGCGGTTATTGGTTCAACCTTATTGTTGGCGTTGTCCGTATATACTCTCGTTGAGTTTCTGGCCGAACGCGCTGCTGGAAATACAGCGACGATGTTGTTCACCGACAGCCGCATGTGGTATGCGCCGCTCAATATCCACTATGCCGTGGGCGTAGACGGTGTATCGGTGGCCATGTTGCTGCTCTCGTCTATTATTGTCTTTGCCGGGGTCTTCGCTTCGTGGAAGATCAACCCGCTGCCCAAGGAGTTCTTCTTGTGGTTCATGTTGCTGTCGACCGGTGTATTCGGGTTCTTTATCTCGGTCGACCTCTTCACGATGTTCATGTTCTACGAGGTGGCTCTTATCCCCATGTACCTGTTGATCGGTGTTTGGGGTAGCGGTCGCAAAAACTACTCGGCCATGAAGCTGACCCTGATGCTGATGGGTGGTTCGGCCCTGTTGATGATTGGTATCCTGGGTATCTACTACCAGTCGGGTCTCCACTCGATGAACGTGGTAGAAATCGCCGAGCACGGCAATATCCCCATGAACTGGCAATACTTCCTCTTCCCGATGACTTTCGTGGGATTCGGTGTGCTGGGCGCCATGTTCCCGTTCCACACATGGTCGCCCGACGGTCACGCTTCGGCGCCTACGGCCGTGTCGATGTTGCACGCCGGTGTGCTGATGAAGCTGGGAGGTTACGGCTGCTTCCGCGTAGCTATCTACCTGATGCCTCAGGCTGCTAACGAACTGGCTTGGATATTCTTGATCTTGACCGGTATCAGTGTGGTTTACGGAGCCTTCAGCGCTTGCGTTCAAACCGACTTGAAATACATCAACGCCTACTCTTCGGTAAGCCACTGCGGTCTGGTATTGTTTGCCATCCTCATGCTCAACACGACGGCCATGACCGGTGCCGTGATGCAGATGCTCTCACACGGTCTGATGACGGCCCTCTTCTTTGCCCTCATCGGTATGATTTACGGTCGTACCCACACGCGTGACATTCGCGAGATGGGCGGCCTGATGCAGATCATGCCCTTCCTCTCGGTAGGTTACGTGATTGCCGGTTTGGCTTCGCTGGGTCTTCCGGGCTTGAGCGGTTTCGTAGCCGAGATGACCATCTTCGTCGGCTCGTTCGAGCATACCGATACGTTCCATCGGGTACTGACTATCGTAGCTTGTACTTCGATTGTGATTACTGCGGTTTATATTTTGCGCGTGGTTGGAAAACTGCTCTATGGCGCCGTACAGAACGAGCACCATCGCGAGCTGACCGATGCCGAATGGTGGGAACGCCTCTCGGTCATCACCCTCATCGTGTGTGTGGTTGCCATCGGTAGCTTCCCGCACTGGATTTCCGACCTCATTCGCGAAGGTGTAGAACCTATTACTAATTTGTTGTCTCAAGCTCTTTAATCATATAGTATATGGATTATTCACAGTTTTTAGTTATGCGCTCGGAAATATCGCTGCTGATTGTATTCTTGCTGATATTTTTCGCAGACACCTTTGGCGGGAAGAAAACCCTCAAAGGATTATCGATTACAGCGTGTGTCTTGTTTGCCCTGCATACGATCTGGAACATCATACCGGTCGAGACGACCTCGGCTTTTGGCGGCATGTATCAAACCTCGCCCATGGCTTCGATGGTAAAGACCGTGCTCAACATAGGAACCTTCATCGTGCTGCTGCAATCGGTATCGTGGAGCGAGAATCCCGATGTGAAATTGCGTCGGGGCGAGTTCTATGAGTTGTTGCTGGTAACCCTCTTCGGTATGTACCTGATGGTTTCGTCGGGTCATTTCCTGCTCTTCTTCATCGGGCTCGAGACCGCTTCGCTGCCTATGGCCGCACTCATCGCCATTACCAAGAAAGACAGTGAGTCGTATGAGGCCGGTGCCAAATACCTCTTCACGGCCGTCTTCTCGTCGGCTCTCTTCCTGCTGGGCCTCTCGTTCCTCTACGGAGTTTCGGGTTCGCTCTACTTCGGCGACATTGCCCTGGCTATTTCGGCCAACCGCACGCCGCTGCTCATCGCCACGCTGGTATTCGTGCTGGCCGGTATGGGATTCAAACTTTCGCTGGTTCCCTTCCACTTGTGGACGGCCGACGTTTACGAAGGTGCTCCCACGCAGGTAACCTCTTATCTGTCGGTTATCTCGAAGGGTGCGGCTGCCTTTGCCCTGTTGCTGGTTCTCTACAAGGTCTTCTTCCTCGACCCGGCCATCTGGCAGGGTATCCTGTGGGCCTTGATTGTGCTGACGATTACCATCGGTAACCTGTTTGCCATCCGTCAGAAGAACCTGAAACGATTCCTGGCCTTCTCGTCTATCTCGCAAGCCGGTTACATCATGCTGGGTATTATCTCGGGTTCGGCTCAAGGTATGACGGCTTTGGTTTACTACGTGCTGGTATACATCTTCTCCAACCTGGCTGCCTTTGGTGTTATCTCGTCGATCGAGCGTAACAGTGGCAAGCTGAGCATGGACGACTACAACGGCTTGTACAAGACCAACCCCAAACTGAGTGTGATTATGATGCTGGCCATGTTCTCTCTGGCCGGTATTCCTCCCTTTGCCGGATTCTTCAGCAAGTTCTTCATCTTTGCTTCGGCCATCCACTCGGGCTTCTATATTCTGGTGCTCATCGCCTTGTTGAATACGATTATCTCGCTCTACTACTATCTGCTGGTAGTAAAGGCCATGTTCATCAACACCGAGAACGAGTGCGTGATTCCTGCCTTCCGCAGCGACAACGCATCGCGTGTGAGCCTCGTGGTTTGTGTAGCCGGTATCCTGCTGCTGGGTATTGCCAGCTGTGTTTACGGTTACTTTGCCGACCTTAGCCTGCTGGGTATCTGATCGGACGAAAATCTTATTCCATAATAGGCCAACGGCCGAGGAGCAGATTGCTCTTCGGCCGTTGCTTTTTTGCGGGGGTATGGTTGGGGCGTGTCAGGCGTAGCTGTGCATGCCGCCCAGCAGGAAGTTGACACCGAAGTAAGTGATGAGTACGCAGAAGAAGGCTGCCACGCAGAAGGTGTGAAAGAAGAGGGGGCGCCTGAAGCGGGGGAGCGAATCGGGGTGCAGGGCCAGGGCATAGACGAGCCAGGTAATGAGGGCCCACACCTCTTTGGGGTCCCAACCCCAGTAGCGGCCCCACGAGATATTGGCCCAGACGGCCCCTACGAATATTCCGGCCGCCAGGGTGAAGACGGCGGGGTAGAGCAGAATGCGCCCGACGGTCTGCAGTTGCTCGCTTGACCGGCGGTGGTTCCGGTTGAGTACGAGTCCGGCCAAGCCGTTGAACATGACAAAGGCCAGCAGCGTGTAGGCCAGCATGACCAGTACCACATGCACCGAGAGCAGGGGCGAGGTGAGTACCGGCATGAGCGGGGTAATCTGGGGATTCGATTCGCCCATCATCGCTACCAGCATGGCCAACCCGCTCACCAGGTAGCCGAACGGCATAATCAGGATGAATCGCCGGTGGCTCAGCAGCGTCACACCCAGGGCACACCAGGCCATGAACTGCATGGTCTCGAAGCCGTTGGCGAGGGGCCAGTGGCCGGCGATATAGCCGCGCAGCGACAGCGTGGCCGACAGGTAGACAAAGCCGAGGAGTATCCCGACCCACAACATCCGCCGAATCGAGGTCGACCCTGCACGCCCGCGGGTGATGCACCGGCAGGCGTAGACAAAGGCGGCCGCTCCTGCCACGATGAGCAGAATAGCCACTACCAGTGAGTGGCCCAGCCGGTTGTAGAGCAGCTCGGCCTGCAGCCGGGTGGCCGAGGGGTAAGCCTCGCCGCAGCACTTCTGCTGGTATTGCCCTATCTTTGCGAGTACCTGCGACAATGTTGTGTAGTCGCGCTGGGCCACCAGTTCGTTCACATAGTTCATCGATTGCCCGATGAACAGAGCCTGTTCATAAGGCAGCTCGCGGGGCAGCACGTCGACCTGCGAGACCCAGTGCAGCGTGTCGTTGAGGCGGTAGGGGTAGATTTGCAACAGGGAGCCGGTGCAGAGCATGGCCACGAGGTTGAACTTTTCGTTGGCCTCGTTCACGCCCCGGTCGTCGGTCTGTCCGGGTCGATAGTCCCGCAGAGCCCGGTTGAAGTCGGTGAGCCGGGCATATCGCCCCTCTATGCCGAGCAGCCGCCGTGCCTCGCGGCTTTTTATCTTGATCATGGGCTCCTGTTTCCATTCGTCGTAGTAGAAGAGCCACCCGGAGAGCACCTGTTCGGGGGTGAGCCCTCGGTAACTGCTTTTGCCGCAGAGTTTCACCGTGAAGTCGCGGGCCAGCGTGGAGAGAGGGCAGATGCGCTGGTTGTAGTAGATGCAGAGCTCTCCCAGTCGGGAGGCATGTTCCCGGGGCAGGGTGGGTGGAGCCGGTTCGGCCGCTTGTGCCGGGAGTACGGTTGCCAGTCCCGCGACGATGCCGAGACCGATGCCCCGCAGGGCCCGGCTGTGCAGCAGGCGGCGGAAGGTGCCTTGTCGGTCGATGAGTTGGGCCGCCATGGCCACGAGCAGCAACAGGTAGCCGGTGTAGGTGATGGCGATGCCCCAGGGGTCGTGAGCCACCGAGAGGCGCGTGCCCGCCCCGTCGCTGTCGTAGGACGACTGGTAGAAGCGGTAGCCTCGGTAGCGGGCAATGCGGTTCATGGCGATGGTCTCGCTGCGGCTCTGCTCCTCGTCGGCGAGGGTGACACAACTCACAAAGTCGAGGGGAGCCCGGGTGCCGGGGTAGTATTCGATGTAGAACCGTTCGAGCGCGACCGTGAAGGGGAGGGGCTGTTCCTGCCCGTCGCTGTCGAGGTAGACGGCGGCGGGGGCTTCGCCCAGACGCAGATGCAGGGTGCCCTGTCGGCCGGTGAGCCAGGTGACGAATGCTCCGCCCAGAATAACCAGCAGGGCCAGATGCAGCAACCAGGTGGCCGGACGCAGTGCGTGGTGGCGCAGCAGATAGGCGGCGGCCAGCAGGGCCAGGACAAACCAGAGAGCCACGAAAGCAGGCGACTGGTAGATGTGACGGGCGACAAACGGTGTGCCCAGTTCCTTCTCGACGATGGTCGCTGCGGTCAATACACACAGCACGGCGGCCAGCAGGGCGAATGTAGTTCGTTTGAGTAGTTTCATTGTTAGAGGAGTAGGGGTTTCTTGATACCTCAAAATGCCGACGCGTGAGGCGCCGGCATTTCATAAGTCTTTGTAAAGTAAGTTTACGTAGGGCGACGATTAAATCGCATCGATGAATTTTACTACCGCCTCGCGGTCTTCCCGGCTTAGGGCACGGAATTTTTCGACCGACTGCCGGGCATCGCTCTCGGGGGCTCCGTGCCACATGATGGCTTCAATCACGTTGCGGGCACGGCAGTCATGCAGCCGGTCGCTTTCGAACGAGCCGGTACATTTCTGATGCAGCCCTCTGCCCCACAGAGGAGTGGTGCGGCACCAGCCGGTGCGTATGTCGTTCTGCATGTGGAGCCGGTGTTGTACCAGGTCGGTGTAAGGCCATATTTTTTGGTGAGGATAGCGGGGCAGTTCGGTGCCGCGGGTGAAGAATCCGCTGGGATCGGTATAGCGGTCTTCACCGGTTGTCCAGGTGGGGCGATGGCAATAGCTGCACCCCATCTCGGTAAACAGTTGCTTGCCCCGTTGTATCGTGGGGTCGTCGAGATTGCGTGCTGCCGGTACAGCCAGTCCCCGGTGCCATACCATCAAGTCGGTGTAATACTCGTCGCTCATCTCGACCGGCAGGTCGGTCGCCATCAGATAGTTGTAGATGTCCTGTTCGACGCCGGCGTCGGTTTTCCGGTCGGGAAAATAGTCATAGAACCGGGCTTGTACCTCGGGATCTTTCGAAGCCTTTTCGGCGTATGCCGTTGTCATGTAGTGATAGCGACGGTTCGAGCGGGTCACGTTGGTGATGTTCCAAATAGCGTTAGCACCGGCTGCGTCTTGCAAGGGGCCGCGGCTGAGGGCATAGGTGAACCGATAGGGGTGCTTCTCGCCCGTACCTCCGTCGCCGGGGCGGTTGTTGCTGTACTGGCTTACCCACTCGCCGTTTTGGAAGATTTTGGGGTTCAATGCGAAATAGTTGTCTTTCTCCTGTTTGGCATATTCGGCTTTCAAGTCCTCGTCGTCGATGGCATCAAGCAGTCCCGTGCCGTAGATGCCGATGGTCGATTCGAGCCGGATATTTACCTGGTCGGGCGAAAGGGTGCGGCCGTCGGTGGTGATGAGATCGACATAGTAGGCGTCGGCGGGAATCGTCACTTCGGGGTAGACCAATTCATAGGTGGTACCGTCGGCAAAGGTATTTCCCCAGCTGTCGGTATACGGTTTCCAGGAAATCTTGATTTTCGCAGGGTCTATCGGAGCCTTGAAAGGCTCGACGGCAAAGAGTTGCGGCATGCCTGTGAGCGAGGCGATGTAGTTGTCGTTGTCGTCATAGATGACCAGCAGGTATCCGTTGCCTATCTCGGTGGCATTGAAGGTTCCTTCCTGACGTTTGCCGTGGCCGTAACCCGGGTGGCAGTGCATGCAGGAGGTGCGGATATAGAGCGGTCCCAGTCCGCCGCGAACCGAACCGTCGGAGGCCGGGGTGAAAATCTTTTCGAACAGGGCTTCACCGTTCTTGAACGAGGTGCTCATGCCGGCATTCTCGACGGCGGCCGACGGTTGTTCGAAGGCCGATGAGGTGGTGTTGAAGGCGGTACCCAGCTGGCCGCCCGTGTAATACTCTTCCGACAACTGCGGTGTAACGGGACGGGGTGTGTCGTCGGGGTTGTCATCTGTGCAACCGGCGACGCACAGCGCCGCCGTTGCAAAAGCCAGTAAAAAGGGATACGATTTCATAGCTTTTGGATTTATATGGGGTTATTGACCTATGGCCGATTGTGCTTCGTCGAGAGCCTTTTTCAAGTCGTTGCAAGCCGTCGTGGCCTTTTTCCACAGCTCGTTGTGCGAGCCGGCGTAGTTGACAAAGGGGGCTGGAGCTGCATCGATGGCGTTCAATGCCGCCTCGATGGCATTGCGTACGGCTGTGTCGGCCGTGGGGTTGATGCTGGCCAGGTAGTTGCTCACCGAGGGATCGCCTACGTTGGAGCCCAAGTAGGCATTCTTGATACTCACAATATTGTCGTAGAAGTCGACTTTTGAGTTTTTGGCATAGGGCGATTCGATGTAGCTGAGGTCTTCCGAAGCTCCGGCGGCTGCTTCGTTGGGGCGTCCTATTTTTTGGTTACCCACCTCGTCGGCGATGTCCGAGCAGCCTTGAATAATTTCTTGGGCGGCTTCGAGATAGCTCTTGTATTTACTGCCTCCTTTACCGGCGTTTTTCATGCTCTCGCCATAGTCGAAGGAGGGTTCGAGTTCGGCCTCGGTAAGCATTGTCTGTTTCTCGGCCGACACGTTGTCAAAGCCTTTCCACGAGGCTTCCAAACGCACGCACTGGTTGGCTAAGTCGCCGGCCACGGCGGTGAGGTAGACCAACTCTTCTTTGCGGTTGAAAGCGCCCGAACGGGCTTTCCCCGTAGTCGAAGAGGCGTCGATCTGGTGGTCGAACAGCATGTACTCGATCGCATGGAATCCCAGCAGGCCGTAGCCCAATCCGGCGGCATACTCGGCGTCCATCATGCCCATGCGCACGGGGTCGTCGAGCAGGGCTTGCAGGTCGGTCGCATTGAGCGGCCACGAGTCGATGTGCGGGTCGATGTTGTAGTCACCGGCGGCGCCATAGAGGAATGCCTCGCTCAACTCCCATTGTTTGCGAGCCTCGTACCATTTGGAGCAGGCTTGCTCGACAATGGCTTTTGTAGCGTCGCTCAACGAGCCCGAGGCGGCGATGTCGGTCGAGGCGTTGGCCAGAGCCGAGGTTTCGATTTTGGCGCAGAGGTCGGCCAGTTCGAGGCTGGCATCGGCCAGCGAGGAGTAGGTGGGGATTACGGTCTTTTCGACAAAAGCGGTAGCCGCCGCCTGCAATTCGGTTTCGCGTTGTTCTTCCCAAGAGAAATCGTTTTCGCTTTCCGAGCAGGATACTCCGCCGAGCAGCAGTACCGACAAAGCGAGTGAATAAGATGATTTTTTGAAAATTCTTTTCATTGTCATAAGATGTTTTTAGAGTTAAAACGAATAGAATGAATTATCGTGAGAACATGCCCGAGTAGGCGATACCTATCGATATGGCCGGCTCGTTGTTGTAGTGGCCTGTGCGGGCGACTCCATTGGAGTCGGTATAGGTGTAGGAGTTGGCATTGAGCAGCCCGATGCTGTACTCGGCCTTGATGACAATCGACTTCAGGGGGCAGTAGTTGATGCCGGCGGCCAGCCGTTGGCGTCCGCACCATTTGTAGTGCTGCACGCGGGCCGGGGTCTTGAACATCGAGTCGTAGTATTCGTAGCGGCCGAAGAGGTAGAACTTCTGTCCCCGGGCCTGCAGGGTGGGCGAGAGCGAGAAAAAGTTGTAGCCCGCCTCGATGCCGGTGGCTATGGCGTCGGAGGCGACGGCCTGTTTGGCCGATACCGACGAGGCCGGCATGCTGCCGTTGAAGGCGGTAATCATATCGGCGTCGGAGAGGTGGCCGTAGTCGAAATTTCCCCTCACAATCCAGTTGTGGGCGTCATAGGCAAAGTCGAAGGCCCCGACGAGTACCGTCCCCTTCACCCCCTTGTAGCGGCTGTTGGTCTGCGGGTAGAGGGTGTTGTTGAAACTGTTTCCGCCGTATCCGCTCACGCTCAGGCGCAGCCCCGGCACCGAATAGTTGTCCAGGCGGAAGGCTCCGGCGTAGCTGTTGCCTATCTTGAACTCGTAGGGGCTGCCGGCCCCGTCGTGAATCCACCCCTTGCTGTTGAAGCGGTCGGAGTCGAGTCCCGGCAGAAACATCACCTCATAGCGCCATTGGTTGCCCAGCATGCCCCACAGACTGATGCCCGTTTCGTGCCACGTACAGGGCAGTATCGTGTTCTCCCCTTCGGGACGGTATACACCGAAGAACTCGGTGGGCATGTGGTGCATGTTGGTCGCGCCTACCGGTACGATGATGTGCCCCATGCGCAGGTTGAGAGCGGGCGAGAAACTTTTTTGAATCCAGAACTGTTCGAGGGCGACTTCGCCGCCACGTTCGATTTCCGACTCGTATTCGCCGGCTTCCTCCTCTTCGATTTCAACGGCGCTTTCGGTTCCGCCATGTTCAAACTCGATTTCGGTACCCATGCTCCAACCGCGGCCAAAGTCATAGCCGAGGAAGATGACCACATGGGGCAGGTCGAAACGGCCGTGGCTCTCGCCCTTATGCAGATGGGCATCCTGGTATTTTTTATAATCGTCGCTGAAAAAATTGCGAGAGGCAACGGCTTCGCCATATCCGCCGATGGTGAGGCGGGGTTTGCGCGGTTCGGCCACCGCAGCTTCGACGGGAGGCTCCTGGCGGAGTTCTTCCAGAATCTCGGCTTTCAGTTCTGCTTTTAACTGTTCTCTTTTCGTGGCCGGGAGCGAGGTGGCCCCCGATACGGCATCGACTGTTGTTTCATCGCCTTGCGCTGCTGCCGGCAGGGCAAGTGACAGGCCCAGCGCAAGCCATAGGAATTTTCGTTGCATAGGTTCTCTTTTTTGGATTTCCGATGCAAAGGTATAGGGGGGCTTTCGGGGGGTCAATACCTATAATTTAGTAAAAAAAAGTTAGGTTTGGTATATTTTAGGTAAAACGATAGCGTTGCGGTTGAGTGGGACAGACCGTTTTAAGAAGAATGGAATAGAATGAATATATACTGATAACCAGACGACTATAATGATTCAGCGATTTGTTACGAATTTTGATAGGCCGACGGGGAGCAGCCTACCGCCTTTTTGAAGTAGCTGCCGAAGAACGACTGGTTGGCAAAGTTGAGCAGGTCGCTCACCTGTTGTACATTGTATTTGCCGCATTTCAACAACGCCTTGGCCTCGAGTATGACGTGGTCGCGAATCCAGTTGCGGGCATGTTGGCCGCTGATGTCGTAGATTACTTGCGAGAGGTATTTGGGGGTAATGCTCAGTTTTTCGGCATAGAAACTGATGCTCCGCTCCTGGGTATAGTGCTGCCTGAGCAAGAGGGTAAACTGGTCGAAAATCTGTTTCTTGCGCGAAACATACTGGGTATCTTGCTGCTCGATATAGGGGCTCATCAGTTGACATAAGCTGTAATAGAATATTTGTATGTAACTGTTGATAATCTCGTGAGTAAAGAGTCTTTCGGGTTGAACAAGCTGTTGGCGTATTTGGTGATAGAACCCTATCATCTCGCCCATCTCTCGGTCGGAGAGTTGCAACATGGCGTTGTCGATGAGGAACTTGCGCATGATAAGGGCGCTTTGCGGGTTACCTTCGGGCAAATTGTTGACGGTGGCAAATGCAATGATGGCTATGCGGCAGTCGGGCGAAATCTCGAGACACTGCCCGATAGAGCCTGGTGTGACAATAAGCAGGCAATTACGCTGCAACGTATGCTCTTTCAGGTTCTGACTGATTCTTATGTAACCGTCGAGGCAAAGGTGCATCATGGCAAACTGTACTTTAAACGGGTAGGGTGAGGTGATGAAGGCGAGAATCTCGGGATTGTTCAGCAGGTCGGGTAGGTGATTGGGGGCGTCGAAGTTGTCGGCCAGAAACAGTTCGTTATGGTAGGCGCAGGTCTGCTCGTTGAAGGGCAGCATGTTTAAGTTCAGCGTGTTGAGAGTCGAATCTTGTGGCATAGTCTCTTGTCGTTTTTCGAGGGCGAATATACCTATTTGAATAATAAATAGGGCGATATACTTGTTAAATAGGGTTACTTATCGACTTTTTGAACAATATGCTCGTAGAGTGCAACAAATTGCTGTCGCTGAAAAAAGGGAAATTTGCAACTGTGAAATCAACTAAAACCAGTATATGATGAAAACGAATGTGTGTATGGTGGCGGCCGCCCTGCTGTTGTGTGCCTGTTCCGGCGGAGACCGGGAGGCTGCCCGTGAACGGAGTGTCTGTTTGACCCGCCCCGAGGCATTGAGCGAGGAGACGGTAAAGCTCTATTCGGGAATTGTGAAGGAGGCGCACGAGATAAGCCTCGGGTTCAAGACGGCGGGACAGATAGCCCGCATCCATGTTGCGGAGGGCGACCGGGTGCGTCGCGGCCAGTTGCTGGCCGAACTCGACGATGCCGACTACCGGCTGGGGGTCGAGGCGTTGCAGGTGCAGTACGACCAGGTGCGCGACGAGGTGAAGCGCACCGAGCGGTTGCTGGAGCAGAAGAGCGTGTCGCCCAACGACTACGAAAAGGCTTCGGCCGGACTGAAGCAACTGGAGGTACAGTTGCAGGCCAACAAGAACAAACTCAACTATACGAAACTCTATGCTCCGGCCGACGGGTACATACAGGCCGTGAACTTCTCGCCGGCCGAGATGGTCGATGCCGGCACGGCGGTCTTTACCCTCATGGATGTGTCGCAGATGGAGGTGACGCTCGACATTCCGGGTAGCCTCTACCGGCAGCGGGGAGAGTTCGTGCGCTTCTTTTGCCGGGCATCGGGTGTCGATGAGGCTATGCCCCTCACACTCTCGAGCCTTACCCCCAAGGCCGACGGCAACCAGCTGTATCGGTTGCAGTTGGCCTTCGAGCAGCGTCCCGACCGCAAGTTGACGGCCGGGCAGAATGTCGAGGTGGGTATTGTCGTGGGCGATACGGTCTCGGTTCGGGCATTTGCCGTACCGTTGCCGTGCCTTTTCCAGGCAGGCGACTCGTCGTGCGTGTGGATTTTCAATCCCGACTCTACGGTGACCCGCCGGCCGGTCGAGCTGGGCGATGTCGACCCCGAGGGTCGTGCTGTCGTTCTCGGCGGTCTCACCGGCGACGAGCAGCTTGTGCGGGCCGGTGTGCATGTGTTGCAGGAGGGGGAGAAGGTACGCGTGATCGATGCCCCCAGTAGTACCAATGTAGGAGGATTGCTGTGATGAAGATAACCGAGTTTTTCATGCGGCGACCCGTTCTCTTCTGGTCGCTGATGGTAGCGATTCTCATTGCCGGAGTCTTGTCGTTTGTACAGATGCCCAAGCTCGAAGACCCGGCCGTATCGGTCAAGCAGGCCATGGTCGTGGTATCGTGGCCGGGAGCCAGTGCCCACGAGATGGAGCTGGAGGTGGCCCAACTCATGGAGGACGAGTTGCGGGCGCTTCCCAATGTCAAGAAGGTGAGGAGCGAGTGCCAGAACAGTATGGCCCTGTTTACCGTTGAGTTCCAGATGACGGTACTGAACCGTGACCTCGAGCAGCACTTCGACCTGTTGCGGCGCAAGGTCAACGACGCGGCGTCGCGACTGCCGCAAGGGTGTTACGAACCTATCGTCATCGACGACATGATGGATGTCTACGGCATCTTCTATGCCCTCACGGCCGACGGGTACGACTACCCCGAAATGTATCGCTATGCCCGCTATCTGCAACGCGAGTTGCTCGACGTGAAGGGGGTGAAGCGCATCAATATCGTGGGGAACCGCGACGAGGTAATCAACATCATTCTCTCGAAAGAGCAGATAGCCCGCAACGGTATTATCTCCACCCAGATCATGTCGGCGCTGCAAAGTGCCGGCAAGACGGTCAATGCCGGCCACTACGGGAGCGACGGTGAACGCATTGCCCTCTATGTCGACTCGTCGGTCAAGGACGAGGAGGACATTCGTAACCTGCAGATACAGACCCTCGACGGCAAGATCCTGCGCATCGGCGATGTGGCCCGGGTAGAGCGAGGTTACGCCTCGCCGCAGCGCAACGGCTTCTTTGTCGACGGGAAACCGGCTCTGGCCATCTGCATAGCCATGGAGTCGTCGGCCATTGTGCCCGATGTGGGCCGGGCGGTCGATGCCCGGCTGGCCGAGGCCATGAAGAATTTACCGGCCGGCTTTGCTACCGACAAGATATTCTTCCAGCCCGACAAGGTCGACGAGGCCATCTCGTCGTTCATGTGGAATCTGGTCGAGTCGGTCGTTATCGTCATTCTGGTGCTCATCTTCACGATGGGGTGGCGCAGCGGGCTCATCATCGGCTTCGGCCTGGTGCTTACGGTGTGCATCTCGTTCCCCATCCTGCTCATGTGCGGTACCACGTTGCAGCGCATTTCGCTTGGGGCTTTCATTGTGGCGATGGGTATGCTGGTCGACAATGCCGTGGTGATTATGGACGGTATCCTGATAGACCGGAAGCGGGGTCTCCCGCCCGAGACTTACCTCTACCGCATCGGGCGCAACACGGCCATGCCGTTGCTCGGCGCTACGATTATTGCCGCCTCGGCCTTCCTCTGTGTCTACCTCTCGCCCGATTCGGTCGGCGAATATGCCGGTGACCTCTTTCTGGTACTGTGTGTAAGCCTGTTGGCCAGTTGGGTACTGGCTCTTATCCAGGTACCCGTTTGTGCCCACTCGTGGCTGCCGCGTCGCGAGAAGAGGCGGGGCAGCGATACCACCGGGGCGGTGATGAACTCGCCGGTACACCGGTTCGTGCGCAAGACCATTTCTCTCCTGATCGGATACAAGCGGGTCACGATTACCGTAGCCGTGGTGCTGCTGGTCGTTTGTCTGCTGGGGATGAGGCAGGTGAAGAATCTCTTCTTCCCCGATTTCGACTACAAACAGTTTGTAGTCGAGTGTTTCTTCCCTGCGGAAGCCAATGCCGATACGGTGTGTGCCCGCCTGTTGGAGATGAGCGACCGGGTGTCGCAGAATCCGCAAATCGAGCGGGTGGCCGTCAGCCAGGGCAGTGCTCCGGCTCACTACTGTCTGGTGCGCCCCATGACCTCGGGCGGCGACTGCTACGGCGAGCTGATTGTCGATTGCAAGGATTACCGCACGGTGGTCGAGCAGATACCCGTGGTGCGGGAGCAGTTGCGTCGCGAGTATCCCGAAGCCTATATCCGCATCCGCAAATACAACTTTTCGATTTCTACCTCGCATACCGTCGAGGTGGAGTTCTCGGGTCCCGACCCGGCCGTATTGCGCCGGTTGAGTGCCCAGGCCGAGGAGATTATGCGCCGTTCGCCCTATGTCGATGCCTATTCGGTGCAGAACAACTGGAAGCCGCGGGGAAAGGTGCTGGTGGCCGAGTATGACCAGCAGGATGCCTTGCGCTCGGGCATCGGGCGCGGCGATGTGGCCAATGCGCTGCTGGCGGCTACCGACGGCATGCCGGTGGGGGTGCTCAACGACCAGGACCGTATGGTGATGCTCAACCTCCAGGTGCGAAACGACGACGGCACAACCATCCGCAACCTCGCGGATATACCGGTGTGGAGCATGCTCAACTTCCACCTCTCGAACGAGACGTTGCAGCGTGTCTTGTCGGGCGGGCAGAGCATGAGCGACCTGCAGGACCAACTGTTCCGAGCCACCCCGTTGAGTAATGTCGCCCACCACATACGGCTCGATTGGGACGAAGATGTGGTGCTGCGCCAGAACGGCCGGCGGGTTATCGAGGCAGAGTGCGACCCCAACCCCTATTGCGACGAGGCGACGCCAGCCAAGGTGGTGGAGTCGATCAAGGACGAAATTGAGGCTATCGACCTGCCCGAGGGGTATCGCATGCGCTGGGTAGGCGAGGGCGAGTTGCAGGGCGAAGCCATAGGCAACCTGATGAAGTTCGTGCCGCTTACGATATTTATCATTCTGGCCATTCTGCTGCTCCTCTTCAACAGTTGGCGCAAGGTGATACTGATTCTCCTCTGCATCCCCTTTATCTTCTGCGGCATTACACCGGTGCTGTTGGTGAGCGGTCAGCCCTTCACCTTCATGGCCATCATCGGTATGATGGGTTTGATGGGCATGATGGTGAAGAATGCCATCGTGCTGGTCGACGAGATTAACCGGTTGCAGACCGAGGAGAAGCAGTCGCCCTATACGGCGGTGGTCGAGGCCACGGTGTCGCGTGTGCGTCCGGTGCTGATGGCGTCGCTCACGACCATCGTGGGTATGATTCCGCTTGTGACCGACCCCATGTACGGTTCGATGGCCATCACCATCATGGGCGGCCTCACCGTGGGGACCATCATTACGCTCGTGTTGTTGCCGCTCTTCTATGCGGCGATGTTCCGTATCAAGAAACCTGTTAACGCATAAAACCAAAAAGACGATGAATCTGAAAACGATATATACGATAGTTTGCGCCGTGGGGCTGGCCGGTACCGGTAGCGCGATGGCCCAACCGCTGCTGCTCTCGCACAGCCAGTGCCGCGAGATGGTGTTGGCCCACAGCGAAGAGCTCGAGCAGGCCGATATTCGGTTGCGACAGGCCGAACTCGACAACCGCATAGCCACGACGGCCTATCTGCCCAAACTCGAGGGGTCGGCTACGGGGGCCTATGTATTCCCCGACATCGACATGATGGGCATGGAGCTGCGCATGCGGGGCATGTATATGGCCGGCATTACGCTGACCCAACCTATCTATACCGGCGGAAAAATCACGGCCGGAAAACGTATGGCCCGCATTGGCGAGGCGGCGGCCGGCGAGCAGTTGCGCATGGCCCGCATGGATATTCTGGTCGACGCCGATAATGCCTATTGGACCTACATTGCCGTCGACCGCAAGGTGCGCATGCTCGAGAGCTATTGCGAGCAGATGGATACGTTGTACGGTCAGATGAGCGGCTCGCTCGAGGCGGGCCTGATTATCGAGAACGACCTGCTGCGCATCCAGGCCAAGCAGAGCGAGATACACTACCAGTTGCAAAAGGCCCGCAACGGGGCCGACCTGTGCCGGTTGTCGCTGTGCCGGTTGATCGGGGTCGACGACACCACGGCCATCGAGCCTACCGATACGGCGTGGGTGGTTACCGAGCCGGGCTTGCTTACGGCCGAAATCGACAACCGTCCCGAGCTCTCCCTGCTCAAGCAGCAGGTCGAGATTGGCAAGTTGCAAATCAAGAATGCCCGGGCCGAGATGCTCCCCACCGTGGGGCTGTCGGCCGGGTATACCTACTATGGCAACATCAAGCTCAACAGCATGGTCGATGTGGGTAACGGCACGATGATGCCTTATTCGGAGGAGTTCCGCGACGGTATAGGCATGGTGATGCTGGCAGTGAAGGTGCCTCTGTTCCATTGGGGCGAGGTGCACAAGAAGGTGCGCAAGGCCCGCTACGGGTTGCGCAGTGCCGAGCTGGAGTTGCAGAAGAACAGCCGGTTGCTCAACCTCGAGGTGCAACAGGCCGTGCGCAACGTGCAGGACGGTTACCGTCTGGTGGGTACGGCACAGACCGGTTTGCAGCAGGCCGTCGAGAATCTGCGGGTGATGCGCAACCGCTATGCCGCGTCGATGGCCACGCTCACCGATCTGCTCGATGCCCAGTCGCAATGGCAGCAGGCCGAGAGCAACCTGATCGAGGCACAGACCCAATACAAGATTTACGAGACTGCCTATCTGCGGGCTACGGGAAGGCTCGAGTAGAGAGACTCTTTTATTCTTCTTTCATAGGAAAGCGCCCTGTCGCAACCCGTTGAGGGCAGGCGACAGGGCGCTTGTTGTAAACAGCCGGTTGTGCCGTGCACGGTGGGGGCCCGCTTTTACGGGGTGTGCAGGGGTGTCGGCCAGTTGTATGGGTCTGTTATTTCTTCAGACTGTCGAGTACGGCTTTCGTGTCGGAGGCAATCATATACTCCTCGTCGGTGGGGATAACGACCACCTTCACCTTCGAAGCCGGGGTACTGATGAGGCATTCGGTGCCGCGAATCGTTTTGTTCAGTTCGGCATCGATTTCCACACCCATGAAGGCGAGCGGTTTGCACACGGCCTCGCGGGTCTGGGTCTGGTTTTCGCCTACACCGCCGGTGAATACGATGATGTCGACGCCACCCAGAGCGGCAGCATAGGCACCGATGTATTTGGTGATGCGGTATTCATACATTTGCAGGGCCAGGATGGCACGCTCGTTACCGGCGGCTACACCGGCTTCGATGTCGCGCATGTCGGACGAGATGCCCGAGATACCGGCTACACCGCTCTTCTTGTTCACGAGGTTGGCGATACCGGCCGAGTCGAGGTGCTCCTTGTCCATGATGTAGGTGAGAACACCGGCATCGACGTCACCCGAGCGGGTACCCATCATCAAACCCTCGACGGGAGTCATGCCCATGGAGGTATCGACCGACTTGCCGTCCTTGATGGCCGTGATGGAGCCGCCGTTACCGATGTGGCAGGTGATGATGCGCTGTTGCTCGTAGGGTACGCCCAGAAATTCGCAAGCCCGGCGCGACACGTAGCGGTGGCTGGTGCCGTGGAATCCGTAGCGGCGCACGCCGTACTTGGTGTAGAGGTCGTAGGGCAGGGCATACATGTAGGCGTGTGCCGGCATGGTCTGGTGGAAAGCCGTGTCGAATACACCTACTTGGGGAACCGAAGGCATCAGTTGCGAGATGGCTTCGATACCGGCCATGTTTACCGGGTTGTGCAGGGGTGCTATGTCGTAGCACTCCTTTATCTTTTCGATAACCTCGTCGGTGATGAGGACGCTGGTGTTGAATTTTTCGCCTCCGTGAACTACGCGGTGACCTACGGCGTCGATTTCGTCGAACGATTTGATACAGCCGTACTCTTTGCTGGTGAGCACGTTGAGTATGTTTTGTATGGCCGAGTGGTGCTCGGGCATGGCACTCTTGAGAATCACCTTCTCGCCGCTGGGCAGGGTGAGTTTCAGAAACGAGTCTTCCAAGCCTATCTTCTCGGCGCCACCCTGGGCCAGTACGGTTTTGGAATCGATGTCGAACAGTTTGTATTTAACCGACGAACTACCGCAATTTAATACTAAGATCTTCATAAGGTATGTGGTATTAAGGTTATTTTTTCAAGCTGATGGCCTGGTTGCAGGTGATGGTAATCATCTTGTACACGTCGTCGACCGAGCAGCCGCGCGAGAGGTCGTTGACCGGGGCGGCGATGCCTTGCAGGATAGGGCCTACGGCTTCGGCATGAGCCAGACGTTGAACCAGTTTGTAGGTGATGTTTCCGACCTCGAGCGTGGGGAATACCAGCACGTTGGCACGACCGGCTATCTCGCTTCCGGGAGCCTTGCTGGCACCTACGGCGGGTACGATGGCGGCATCGGCCTGCAGCTCGCCGTCGATTTTCAGCGTGGGTTCCATTTCTCGGGCCAGGCGGGTAGCCTCGACTACCTTGTCGACCATCTCGTGGCTGGCGCTGCCTTTTGTCGAGAAGCTGAGCATGGCGATACGGGGGTCGATGCCGGCGATGTCGCGGGCCGTTTTGGCGGTCGATACGGCAATCTGGGCCAGCTCTTCGGCCGTGGGGTTGGGCAGTACGGCGCAGTCGGCAAATACCATCAGGCCGTTTTCTCCGTACGAGGTGTCGGGGATGAACATCAGGAAGGCACCCGATACCACTTTCACACCGGGCACGGTCTTGATAATCTGGAAGGCCGAGCGCAGCACGTTGCCGGTGGTGTTGCGGGCACCGGCCACTTCGCCGTCGGCGTCGCCGTTCTTAATCATGAGGCAACCCAGGTACAAGGGATCTTCGACCAGTTTCTGAGCCTTCTCGAGGGTCATGCCCTTGGCTTTTCTCAACTCGTAAAGCAGTTGGGTATAGGTCTCTTTCTTGTCGTGGCAAGCCGGATCTACCAGCTTGGCCTTGTCGATGTGGGTCAAGTGATATTGGTTGGCAAGCGCCTTGATTTCGTCGGGTTTGCCAATAAGAATTACATCGGCTATGTTGTCGACCAGAATGCGGTCGGCAGCCTGCAAGGTACGATCTTCAGTTCCTTCCGGTAAAACAATACGTTGTTTGTTTGCTCGGGCTTGTTCTACCATTCGTTCCATCAAATTCATAGTCGGATTGGTTTTTTATGTTGTTTTTTATACCTGCAAATGTAGCAATAAATGTAATATCCAGTTTGCAATTCGGGGTAAATATTATATAAAATAGCCCGAATTTTTGTTTTCGCTCCATTTTTTCAGATTTTACTGCTAAAGATAGGAATAATATCTCTATATTCGCCGACGGAAAGAGAAAAATTTTCCTCGTCCTGAAGAGGAAAATGCTATAATATAGAGAGGTTTATGAATAAAGAAAAGTTTGTGGTAGAGTATGAGCTGAAAAGCGTTTCTCCTGCTTTGCTTTGGCCTTATATAGGAACAAAAAGCGGATTGGCCGATTGGTTTGCCGACGATGTACAGAGCGACGGCAAGCAGTTTACTTTTTTCTGGAACAAGACATCGCAGCAGGCTCACCAGATAGCGATGCGTACCGGTCTTTATATCCGCTTCCACTGGCTGGACGATGAGGAGGAAAAGAGCTACTTCGAACTTCGCATCACCACCTCAGAACTGACCGGGGCTACCATGTTGGCCGTTACCGATTTTGCCTACCCCGACGAGATGGCCGACAGCCGCGACCTGTGGGACCACCAGATCGAGACCTTGCGCCGCAAACTGGGCGTGTGATACGGTGGGTAGAGAGAGGCCTCTTTTCGACGATTCTTCCCAATAAAGGTTATAGCCTTTTCGGAAATTCATTTTTTTGCTTTACTTTTGCATTCTGATAATCGGCAAAAGAATGTTCTATATCAAACGACTATACAGGTTTATCCTGAAGAGCTTCTTACCCCTGTTTCTGATGACATTCTTCATCTGCCTCTTCATCGTACTCATGCAATTCTTGTGGCGGTACGTCGATGAGATGGTAGGGAAGGGTCTCGAAATGTCGGTTCTGGCCGAACTGTTTTTCTATGCCGCCGTGACCATGGTGCCCATGGCCCTGCCGCTGGCCATTCTGCTGGCGTCGCTGATGACCTTCGGCAATCTGGGCGAACGGCTGGAGCTGCTGGCCATCAAGGCGGCCGGTATCTCGCTGCTGCAAATCATGCGGCCGTTGGTTGTCTTCCTCATATTCGTGGCCATCGGGGCCTTCTTCTTCCAGAACAACGTGTTGCCCAAGTCGCAGGTGAAGATGTGGACCCTGCTCTACTCGATGCGGCAGAAGTCGCCCGAACTCGATATTCCCGAGGGGGTCTTCTACGACCAGATAAGCGGCTACAACCTCTATGTGAAAAAGAAAGACCACAAGACCGGCATGCTCTACGACGTGATGATTTACGACATGTCGGCCGGCTTCGACAACGCCATGATCATTCTGGCCGACTCGGGCAAACTGAAGATGACCGACGACAAGCAGCACCTCTTCCTCACTCTCTATAACGGCGAGTCGTTCGAGAACCTGCGCGACCAGCGCACCAGTGCCACCAACATTCCCTATCGTCGGGAGACCTTTTCGCTGAAAGAGATTATGATTGCCTTCGATGCCAACTTCAACCGCATGGACGACGGCATCATGCAAAACCAATATATCGGTAAGGACCTGAATGCCCTGCAACTGTCAATCGACTCGATGACTACCCGGGTCGACAGCATCGGCGACAACTATGCCCGCAGCCTGCGGTCGTCGGGCTATTTCTCGCTCTACGACCGGCCGGGAGCCAAGATACCCGCCAACGATTCGGTGCGGGAGCAGAAGGCGTTGGCCGAGGCGGCTACGCTCGACCTCGACAGCGTGTTCAACGGCGGCAGTCTGCAGCGCAAGCAGCTCTACCTCGACCGGGCCCTGGCCCGGGCCGAGCGCTATCGGTCGGACTACGAGTTCCGCAGCTACACGATGAAGGAGGAGAACAAGGTAATCAGGCGTCACCAAATCGAGATGTACAAGAAGTTTACCCTCTCGTTTGCCTGCATCATCTTCTTCTTCATAGGGGCTCCGCTGGGGGCCATCATCCGCAAGGGCGGTCTGGGTATGCCGGTGGTGGTGTCGGTGTTCATGTTCATCTTCTACTACATCATCGACAACACCGGTTACAAGCTGGCCCGCGACGGTCGCTGGGAGGTTTGGGAAGGCATGTGGCTCAGTTCGGCGGTATTGTTGCCGTTGGGTATCTTCCTCACCTACAAGGCGGTGAAGGATTCGGCCGTATTCAATCCCGACGTCTATGTCAACTTCTTCCGGAAACTGATTGGCCGGCAGGAGTTGCGCAAGGTGACGCTGAAGGAGGTGGTGATGGAAGATATGTATACCGAGGTGGCTGTTGCGAAGGCCGAGCAGTTGTCGGCAGCCTGCAACCGGTATCTCGACAAGGTGGGGCGCAAGCGTCAGTCGTATTGGAAGTATTGCCTGTATGGATATGCCAAGGCCGATATTTCGGCCCTGGGTGCCCAGGTCGACGACCTGGTAAACTACACCTCGAACAGTCGCGACCAGCTGGTCATCAGCAAGCTGATGGATTACCCCGTGCTGCGCAACCTGTGGGTGTACCGGCCGGCACCCTCGACGAAGTGGGGCTATGTGCTGGCTATCCTTTTCCCTCTGGGATTGTTGCTTTACTGGATAGGGTCGCACCAACAGCGGCTGTTGCGCAACGAGGTCGAGGGGATAATCCATACCAACGGCGACTTGCGCATTCTGCTCGAGAAGGACGAGGATGACCCGAAAAACGAAGAAGATAAAACCCTATAAGATATGAACAAAGAGACCATTTTAAGTACAATAGACGAGGCTGTCGAGGATTTCAGACAGGGCAAGTTTCTGATTGTTGTCGACGATGAGGACCGCGAGAACGAAGGCGATTTCATCATCGCGGCCGAGGCCATCACCCCCGAGAAGGTAAACTTCATGCTCACCAACGGCCGGGGTGTTTTGTGTGCTCCCATCACACAGCAGCGTTGCGAAGAGCTCAACCTCTATCGCCAGGTAAACCACAACACTTCGATGCTGGGGACTCCCTTCACCGTGACCATCGACAAACTGGAGGGGTGCACCACCGGCGTGTCGAGCCACGACCGTGCCGCCACGATACGGGCTTTGGCCGACCCCGCTTCGACCCCCGAGACCTTCGGGCGTCCCGGCCACATCAACCCCCTTTATGCGCAAGACAAGGGCGTGCTGAAACGGGCCGGCCACACCGAGGCTGCCGTCGACCTGGCACGTCTGGCCGGGCTCTATCCGGCTGCCGCCCTTATCGAGATTCTCAACGAAGACGGCACCATGGCCCGTCTGCCGCAGTTGACCAAGGTGGCCCAGAAGTTCGGCATCAAGATTATCGCCATTCGCGACCTGATAGCCTATCGGTTGAAACAGGAGTCGATGGTCGAGCGGGGCGACGAGGTGGATATGCCTACGGCTTACGGTCATTTCCGGTTGATTCCCTTCCGTCAGCTTTCCAACGGGTTGGAGCACATTGCCTTGATTAAGGGGACCTGGGAGCCCGACGAGCCGATACTCGTGCGGGTACATTCGTCTTGTGCTACGGGCGATATTTTCGGGTCGATGCGCTGCGACTGCGGCGAACAGCTGCACCGCGCCATGCAGGCTGTCGAGGCCGAAGGCAAGGGCGTGATTGTCTATATGAATCAGGAGGGCCGGGGCATCGGACTGATGAACAAGATACGGGCTTACCGCCTGCAGGAGGGAGGTCTCGACACGGTCGATGCCAACTTGCATCTGGGCTTCAAGGCCGACGAGCGCGACTATGGCGTGGGGGCCAGCATCCTGCGCGACATAGGTGTGCACAAGTTGCGGCTGATGACCAACAATCCCGTGAAGCGTATCGGCCTCGAGGCTTACGGCCTGGAGATTGTCGAGAACGTGCCTATCGAGGTGACTCCCAACGAGTACAACCGCCGCTATCTGCTCACCAAGGAGAAACGCATGGGCCATACGCTGCATGTCGAAGAGGAGAAGTGATTGATGGCAGACTGTTCGTCCCTCTGGAAAAACGGGACGCCGGTTGCATGAGCAATGATACAAACAATCCCCGCAAAAGCCCTTTTACAGGGCTTTTGCGGGGATTGTCGTTTATAGGTAGATATGAATGGCCGATTGCGGCGAGGGGGTGAGTTACAGCGGGTGCGACTCGGTGCGTGTCGTGAAGTCGTCGTTGACGATGCTGCCCTCCCACATGCCCTCGATGGTAACGGGGGTGTTGCTGGTCGTTTCGGTGAGCCAGATGGTGTAGGCTATGTGGTAGTCGCTGACGCTGTACTGGCCGTAGACGTAAGTCTCGGTATGAGGGGGGACGCATATCTCGTCGATAGTCCGGTCGATTTCGGCCAGGGAAAGTTCTGCCGAGAAGGATTGGAAACCGTGCAGCGAATCGCCCAGCACGATGCGGTTGTCGTCATCGACATAGCAAGGGGTTCTCACCCGCAGGGTATCGGTGTAGATTTGGGCCAGCAAGGGATCTTCGCTGGAGAACAAGGAGTAGTTGTAGAGCGGCTCTTGCGGGGGCGAGGGGGTGTCAATCCATTCCTGGTCGAGCGAGTTTGAGATGATGACGACACAAGTCTCGTCGGCCAGGTGGGTTCGCTTGCTGCTCCAGTAGTCGAAGTAGTATCGGATACTGTCGACGACAAAGCGGCGGTCGCGAGCCGGGGGCAGCACGGGCCGCTCGGGGTTGTGAGGTAGGGGCGATTCCTTTTCGAAAAAGCTGTCGCACGAGGCAAGCAGCACGAGCGGGAGCAGGATGGACAGATAGCGAAACATGCGGGTCGTTGCGGTTCAGGTGTGGGGCAAAAATGAGAAGGTGAGGCCGGAGATGTGCTCTCCAGCCTCGTCTCGAATGGGGTTGACTTGTCGCAATCAGTTGAGCTCGACAACCAGGTAGCGGCTCAGGCTCCAGAAGCTCTCGGGGTTGGTGATGACCAGCGTGATGTAGCCCTCGTTGTCCTTCTGCATTTCGTAGGTACCCTCGGGGTGCTTGGTCAGCAGTTTGGCCTTCTTGCTGTCGAAGGGGATGTCGCGCAGTTTGCGCATGTCGGCCGTGGTGAAGTAGTCTTTGTTGTATTCACCTTCCATCACCTTCTTCGACGAGAAGAGACCGCCGCCCTCGACAATCTTCTGCTCCTTCAGCTCCTTGTTGGTACCCAAGGCATAGTATACGGTATTGAGGGCCTCGTCTTGAGTCATCAGTACCTCTTTCTGTTGCTGGTTCTCGGTGGTGAGGTTCTCTACCTGGCCGGTGAGGTTGTTGACAGCCTCGTCGAGTTCGGCAATGCGCACGTCGCGTTTGGCGAGCGACTCCTGCAGCGAGGTAATCATTTCGGTCTTTTCGGCGATTTCGCCTTGCAGGCGGGTAATGGTCTTTTGCAGGGCAGCCGATTGGTTCTTGCTCTGGTTAAGCTGTTTTTGCAGTTTGTCGAGACGCTCCTTGTTCTTCTGCAAGGTCTCGGCCACCAGTGTCATATCGTTTTTAATCTGTTCCCGCGTCGTCAGCGAAACTTCGCCGTTGGCGTCCTTCTGGGTAACCAGATAGTTTTCGGCCTCTTTGATTTGGCGGAATCCCTCTTCTACGTCGTTCATCAGTTGAATCATTTCGTTGAAGTCGGCCGTCGTCTGTGCGTTGACTTGGAGTAACGAATCGTTTTCGGCCTGCAGTCTTTTCACTTCGGTCGATTGGTTGGTACAACCGATCATCAATACAGATGCTGCGATGGCAGCGGTAATAGCCTTTTTCATAATGGTTTTAAATTAAAATTATAGTTGTGTATCGCTTTTGGGATATTTGTCTCTCTTTTTCTCCTTGGGCTTTTCGGGGGCACCGGCCACGACGATGACGATTTCGCCCTTGGGCTCGTGTTCGGTAAAGTGGGCGATGAGCTCGTCGAGGGTGCCTCGCACCGTCTCTTCGTGAATCTTGGAGATTTCGCGGCTTACCGAGGCTTCGCGTTCGCCGCCGAAGGTATCCTTGAACTGCACCAGGGTCTTGAGCAGGCGGAAGGGCGACTCGTAGAAGATGATCGTGCGGGGTTCGTCGGCCAGTTGGGCCAGCCGGGTGGCCCGCCCCTTCTTCTGGGGGAGAAAGCCCTCGAAGCAGAATTTCTCGTTGGGCAGACCCGAGGCCACCAGGGCCGGCACGAAGGCGGTGGCACCGGGCAGACACTCGACGGGGATACCCCGCCGGCGGCACTCGCGTACCAGCAGGAAGCCGGGGTCGGAGATGGCCGGTGTGCCGGCGTCGGAGATGAGGGCGATGGTCTCGCCTCCCTCGATGCGCGTCACGATGCCCTCGACGGTCTGGTGTTCGTTGAACTTGTGGTGCGACTGCATGCGGGTGCGTATGTCGTAGTGCTTGAGCAGGATGCCGCTGGTGCGGGTATCCTCGGCCAGAATGCAGTCGACCTCCCGCAGCACGGCGATGGCCCGGAATGTCATGTCTTCGAGATTGCCTACCGGAGTAGGCACTACATAGAGCTTAGCCATGGTGCAGGGTTATAGGAAATGTTTCTGTACGATTTTCATGAACTCGGCCACTTCGGGATTGTCGAGGTCCCAGTTCAGGTCGTTGAGTATGTAGTCCTCGGCCTCGTCGTAGGAGTGCATGGCATCGATGAGGGCCAGGGTTTCGTTCATGCGGATGTCGCTGTTGCCGAAAAGCTCGCGGCGGAAGCGGAAGCGGTCGTTCAGGCTCAGGGCCTTGCGCAGTTCCTTGGCCTGCTGGCGTTGCAGCGCCTCTTCAAGGGTGACCGGGGCAGAGGATTCGTCGGCAGGGAGGTCGGCCGCGGGGGTATCCTCGTAGTCGGTCTCGTCGTAGTCGTCGGTCTCGTCGTCGTCATAGTCGACGAGCCTGTCGTCCTGTGCAGCCGAACGCTCTTCGTCGCTCAACTGCTCCCAGGGGTAGAGCGGCTCTTCCTCTTGGGGTTGCGGTTCGGCCGGAGCTTCGGGCTCGGCTTGGGGTTGCGGCGATTCGTGTGGTTCGTCGGCCGGTTCGAGGGGGGCGTCCGTACCGGGTTCGGTCTCGTCCTCTTCGGCGGTTTCGGTTTCGTGAAGGGGCTCGGACTCGATGGGTGCTTCGGCCTTTTCTTCACTCTCCTCTTCGACCGGCTCTTCAGGCTCGGGGGTCGGGGCAGGCGGCGTTACCGGCGTGTTCCACGGCTCCTCCTGTTCGTCGAGAGTCTCGTCGGTTGCGGAGGTTTCTGCTTCGTGGACGGGAGCCTCCACACCGCCCTCCGGAGTACGGGGAGCTGCCTCGGTGGGTCCGGCCGGAGCGGTATCGGCAAAAGGTTCGTGATTTTGCAATTCGTCCCAGAATTGGGGAGACCTCAGTTCGCGGGTCGAACGGTCTATCGACTCGGCCTTCTCCCGGGCCAGCTTCAGCAGGATGCCGGGGGCGGCATTGCCTGCCTGCTCGATGACGAGCAGGAGCTCCCGCAGTTCGCCCAGTTGGCCGATGATATATGCGATGCGACTGTCTCGTGACATAAATTCGGTATTTTGGTTATTCAGGGATAGCGGGGACAAGCGCAGCGGTAAACGGGAAACACGGTTTTCAACATTTGCCTGTGCCTGACGGCCTCCTATCTTCCACAAAGATATACAAAAATAACAGATGTACGCCGAGAGCCGAAAAAATTTAGAGATCGGTTACTCTTTTTTAGAGAGCGTCGCGGTGAGCCACGCGGCAATTTTCTGCTTCAACTGGTCGCGGGTACAGGTGTAGTTGTTGAACATCAGCACGATAGTGTATCGCTTGCCCGAAGGAGCGGTGTAGTAGCCGGTATAGGCGTGGACATCGCTCATGGTGCCGCTCTTCAGCCGCAATTCGCCGGGCAGGGGGCTGTTGCGCATGAACGAGGCTACCGAGCCCTCGCTTCCGGCCAGGGGCAGCGACTGCACGAAGGTGTCGCCTACCTGCGGGTCGCGGGCCGTGGCGGCGAGTACCTGGGTCAGATAGCGGGCCGACACCCGGTTGTTGCGGGCCAGTCCCGAGCCGTCGTAGAGGAAGAGTTCGGTCGAGTCGGCTCCGAAGGGTTGCCAGTAGCGGCGTATCGTTTCGAGACCTTTCTCGGCACTGCCCCGGGGTGCCGAGGTGAGGGCGATGTGCCGCAGCAGGCTCTCGGCATAGAGGTTGAGGCTGTGCACGTTGAGGCTGCGGGTCAGCTGGGCGAGCGACTCCGAGGGGTAGTCGAGCAGTTGGGTCTCGGGTCCCCCTTCGGTCGTTTGGCCTGCTTCGGTACAGGCAATGCCGGCCTGTTTCAACTGTTTGTGCAATTCGCGCAGGAACAGGCTGTCGGGATGGTCGACGGCCAGGTTGAGACGATAGCGCGCCCACTGGCGGGGAATGGTGCCGGTGAGGGTGTAGCGGCAGCCCGTGTGGGTGACCGATACCTCTTCCCGGTCGCCGGGCAGGAGCCGGCTGTCGAGGTCGATGCTGCGCGGAGGCGTGATGCGGGCAGTCTTGTAGTTGTGTCCGTTGTATCGCACCTCGACGCGTACCTGATTGTCTCGGTACGAAAAGGCGTGGCACCCGGTGGCGTAGTACCAGATGAGATCTTCGAGCATCCACTTGGGCGAGACGGCCGGTCCGTCGAAGAGCGAATTGTCGACCACGATGGGTCCCTCGATGGCCCGGATGCCTTGCGTTTGCAGGGCGTCGATTACCCGGTCGACAAAGTCTTCGGCCGGGCGGCTGCCGTAGGCCGAACCCAGCGAGGGGTCGCCTCCGCCCCGTATCACCAGTGTGCCGTGCAGGGTACCTGCGGGGTCGATTGTGCCGGTGTATCCCACGGTGGTCGAGGTGCGGTAGTCGGCACCCAGCAGCCGCAGGGCGGTAGCCGAGGTGATGACCTTGACGGTCGAGGCGGGAATGATGGCTTGCCGGTCGTTGTGCGACACGAGGGTTTCGCCCGTAGCCACATCGGTGATGCAGATGCCTATTGAGGCGGGCGTAAAGGCCGGATCGGCCAGAAACGATTCGAGGCTTTGGGCCCGTGCGGGCGTATGCAGGAGCATGAATAGCGTGAGCACTCCTGACAGGAAGATTCGTTGCATAATGTCTTGGTAATGTATGAGTATTATTTTTACAAAGATAGGCGATGAGATTTTCAGGACCAAATTTTGCCGGCTGCTTTTGAGATAAATAGCCGGGGCAAAGGTTGGCAAAGTCGAACTATCTTTTTACTTTTGTTGCATCATTTGAACAGAAAGAAAAAAGAGAACGACAACTATGGTTTTGACCGAAAATAACTACGAGACCAGCCGCCGCGGAAGCATCGAAGTGATATGCGGCTCGATGTTCTCGGGGAAGACCGAAGAGCTGATACGCCGCTTGAAACGGGCGAAGATTGCCCGCCAGAAAGTCGAGATATTCAAACCCGCCATCGATGTGCGCTACTCCGAAGAGAATATCGTTTCGCACGACAGCACCTCGATACTCTCGACCCCGGTAGACAATTCGCACAGCATCCTGCTTATGGCTTCGGGGGTCGATGTGGTGGGCATCGACGAGGCCCAGTTTTTCGACGACGGCATCGTCGAGGTCTGCTCCGAGTTGGCCAACAACGGCACACGGGTGATTGTGGCCGGTCTCGACATGGATTTCCGCCGGGTACCCTTCGGCCCCATGCCGGCCCTGCTGGCCATCGCCGACGATGTGTACAAGGTGCACGCCATCTGTGTGAAGTGCGGCCATCTGGCCAACTACTCCTATCGGTTGGTCGATAACGACAAGCGGGTGCTCCTGGGCGAGAAGAACGAGTACCAGCCCTTGTGCCGCCGTTGCTACCTGCAAGAGATACAGGAGCGGAAAGAGCGGCACCACGAAGGGTAAACCGCAACCGTTTCGAGATTGTTAGATAAAAATATTGATACCTGAAAATAGAGTAGCCATGACCGAACGCCAGCCATACACTTTCGACCGGGTCGTCCGCATTTTGTTCGGAGCCGTTTTTGTCGTGGGGTTGTTCTACCTCATCTATATCCTCCGCGGGGCATTGCTCCCCTTTCTCGTGGCCTGGATTGTGGCCTATATGCTCAACCCGCTGGTCGAGTATAACAAACGGGTCTTCAAGCTGAAGGGGCGCGTGCTGGCCATTACGCTCACCTTTGTCGAGGTGATTATTACCTTTGCACTGCTGTGTGTGCTGGTGCTGCCGTCGGTTATCGACGAGATAGGCGTCATGCGCAAGCTGTTGAGCGACTATGTCTACAACTCGTCGAGCATTCCCTTCGTGCCGCAGGAGGTGCACGACTTCATCCAGCAAAATATCGACTTCAGCCAGTTGTCGAGCCTGCTCAGCCGGGAACAGTGGCTCTCGATTATCGAAGATAGTTTCTCGGGGGCCTGGGGATTCATCACCGGTTCGGTGGGCGAGATTATCAACATCGTCAGCTGGCTCATCGTGCTGCTCTACATTGTCTTTATCCTGCTCGACTACGACAAGATATTGGTCGGGTTCCAACGGATGATTCCGCAGAAATACCGCCCCACAGTGGTCTCGATTGTCAACGACGTCGAGGTGAGCATGAACCGCTACTTCCGCGGTCAGGCCGTAGTGGCCGGGCTGGTGGGTATCCTCTTCTGCATCGGCTTCCTCATTGTGGGGTTGCCCATGGCTATCGTGCTGGGGCTCTTCATCGGGTTGCTCAATATGGTTCCTTATCTGCAGCTTGTCGGCTTCATCCCCACCATCCTGTTGTGTCTGGTTTCGGCATCGGAGACCGGCACCAACTTCTGGTTGCTCTTCGGGGCCTGCGTTCTGGTCTTTATCGTGGTGCAACTGATTGAGGACATATTCATCGTGCCCCGGGTGATGGGTAAGGTTACGGGGCTGAACCCCGCCATCATCTTGCTCTCGCTCTCGATTTGGGGCACGCTGCTCGGCTTTGTGGGCATGATTATTGCCCTGCCGCTCACCACCCTGTGCCTCTCGTATTACGAGCGCTATGTGATAGGCGATGAACCGAAAACACCGACTGAGACGTCGGCTGGTTCGTCGGCCCCGGATGAAGAGGTGAAGACTGAGAAAGAGTAAAAAATTGTTCTTTAACATAAATTTGCGGAGGTATCGTTTTGTAGAATCAAAAATTAGCCTTACCTTTGCATCGCTTTTACAAAAAGCACCAAGGTTAGATTCGCTAGCTCAGCTGGTAGAGCACAA
>CABRIW010000011.1:0-107271 GCA_902471075.1 uncultured Barnesiella sp.
CTCCTTTTTTGAGGAAAATCCAAATGACTTCAATCTGATATGAAACAGCAGAGGCCATCTCAAATTTTTATTTTGAGACAGCCTCTTTTCTTTGCGGTCGTGAAGACCAATTACTTTCTGATGCCCAGCTCTTTTTGAGCGATGATGGCACGGTAGCGGTTGATGTCGACCTTGATGAGGTAGTCGAGCAAACGACGACGTTTACCTACCAACATTTTCAGAGCTCGTTCGGTGCTATGATCTTTGTGATTTGACTTCAAGTGTTCAGTCAAATGGGCTATACGGTAGGAAAATAATGCAATCTGCGCTTCGGGTGAGCCAGTATCAGTATTGGACTTTCCGTATTTCCCAAAGATCTCTTTCTTTTTCTCAGAATCTAAGTACATTTCTTTGAGTTTTGTTGTTAATATAAATTATTGAGCGCACAAAGGTAGTTATTTGTTTTTGAGTATACAAACATTTGGGGAGTCTTTTTTTTGAAGGGCGGCAATCGGGGGGGGGCGGAACGGTCGTTGCCGGGCGGGGTATGGAGCGGCGGAGAGCGTCGGGTCGATACGAAATGCGATAGAGTGATGTATCATTTCAAAAAAATATAGTAACTTTGCACCTTGAAACGTGGAGGCAAGCGCATGCGCAACTCGCGTGACGGTTGGGACCTCTACTTGGTTAAAATAGGTTATATGCAGAAAATCAGAAACATTGCGATTATCGCTCACGTCGACCACGGCAAGACGACGCTGGTAGACAAAATGCTTTTGGCCGGAAACCTCTTTCGTGAGAACCAGAACTCCGGTGAGTTGATATTGGATAACAATGATTTGGAACGGGAACGAGGAATCACGATTCTCTCCAAGAATGTTTCTATTCGTTACAAGGATTACAAAATCAATATTATAGATACTCCGGGGCACGCCGATTTCGGCGGAGAGGTGGAGCGTGTGCTCAACATGGCCGACGGCTGTCTGCTGCTGGTCGATGCCTTTGAAGGCCCGATGCCCCAAACCCGGTTTGTATTGCAAAAGGCTATCGAGATAGGGTTGAAGCCGGTGGTGGTTATCAACAAGGTCGACAAGCCCAACTGCCGCCCCGACGAGGTGCAGGAGATGGTTCTCGACCTCATGTTCAGTCTCGATGCTACCGAAGATCAACTCGATTTCCCTACGATATACGGCTCGGCCAAGCAAGGGTGGTTCTCGACCGACTGGCGTAAACCCACCGACAACATCACGCCGCTGCTCGATGCCATTATCGAATACATCCCCGAACCTCAGTATCTCGAGGGTACTCCCCAGATGCTTATCACCTCGCTCGACTACTCGTCGTATGTAGGCCGTATCGCCGTGGGCCGTGTGCACCGGGGCGTGTTGAAAGAGGGCATGGAGGTTTCGTTGTGCAAGAAAGACGGTTCGACCGTAAAGCAACGTATCAAGGAGCTCGACGTGTTCGAGGGTATGGGCCGTACCAAGGTGCAGTCGGTCGCTTCGGGCGACATTTGCGCCCTCGTGGGTATCGAGAATTTTGAGATTGGCGACACCATTGCCGATGCCAACGAGCCCGAGCCTCTGCCGCGTATCGCCATCGACGAGCCTACGATGTCGATGTTGTTCACCATCAACGACTCGCCCTTCTTTGGCAAGGATGGTAAATATGTGACTTCGCGCCATATTGCCGACCGTCTGAAACGCGAGCTCGACAAGAACCTGGCCCTGCGTGTAGAGCGTGGCGACAGCGACGATGCCTGGACGGTCTATGGCCGTGGCGTGCTGCACTTGTCGGTCCTGATCGAGACCATGCGTCGCGAGGGCTACGAGTTGCAGGTAGGTCAGCCGCAGGTTATCATCAAGGAGATCGACGGGCAGAAGTGCGAGCCCATCGAGCTGCTCACCATCAACCTGCCCGAGGAGTATTCGAGTAAGATTATCGACATGGTTACCCGCCGTAAGGGCGAGATGGTGTCGATGACCACACAGAACGACCGCATCCACATCGAGTTCCAGATACCTTCGCGCGGCATCATCGGCCTGCGTACCAATGTGCTGACGGCTTCGGCCGGCGAGGCCATCATGGCACACCGGTTCCTCGAGTATCAACCCTGGAAGGGTAACATCGAGCGCCGTACCAACGGTTCGCTCATCGCCATGGAGTCGGGCACGGCCTATGCCTATGCCATCGACAAGCTGCAAGACCGGGGGCGTTTCTTCATCTTCCCGCAAGAGGAGGTTTACGCCGGTCAGGTAGTTGGCGAGAATGCCAAGGAGAACGATATTGTGGTGAATGTGACCAAGTCGAAGAAGCTGACCAACATGCGTGCGTCGGGTGCCGACGACAAGGCCCGTATCGTGCCGCCGGTTATCTTCAGCCTCGAGGAGGCCCTCGAATACATCAAGGAAGATGAGTATGTAGAGGTAACGCCTCACCACCTGCGTCTGCGCAAGATTATTCTCGACGAGACCGAGCGCAAGCGGGCCAACCGTTCGTAAGAGCCATAAAACTTTGTATGATATAGCGGGGTGCGGATTTGTTTCGCATCCCGTTTTTTTTGTGGGGTGAGGCGGGGCTTTCTGCCGAAAATTGCGTATCTTCACGCATCTTTCGGGGCGGCGATATGGACGCTGCCTGTTTCTGCCGTATGGAAAAGAGACGAGCCAAAAACAACAGAACCCTGACCGTCGAACCCGACGAGGTGGAGCGGTTGCGTCAACTTATTACCCCGGCCGGGCGGGTGACGGCGGGTTTCGACTTCGACAACCGCATCATCCAGGGCGACCTGCTGGCGGTACTCGACCGTATACCCGACCGTGTGGCCGACCTCGTTATCGTGGACCCGCCCTACAATCTGTCGAAAAACTTTCATGGCATGGCCTTTCAGGCCCGTTCGCACGAGGCCTATCTGGACTATCTGCGCAGTTGGTTCCACCGGGTGTGCGAGAAGCTGAAGCCCACCGGGTCGCTCTACCTGTGCGGCGACTGGCGCTGCACGGCTGCCTTGCAGACGGTGATGGACGAGGAGCTCACGGTGCTCAACCGCATCACCTGGCAGCGCGAGAAGGGCAAGGGGGCCTTGCGCAACTGGAAGAATGCGATGGAGGATATTTGGTTCGGTGTGAAGGATGCCCGGCACTACTATTTCGATGTGGAGGCGGTCAAGCAGAAACGTCGGGTGATAGCTCCTTACCGGCAGGACGGCAAGCCCAAGGACTGGCAGGAGACGAGTGCCGGGAACTTCCGCCTCACCTGTCCCTCGAACTTCTGGGACGATATAAGTATCCCCTTCTGGTCGATGCCCGAGAATACCGACCACCCCACCCAGAAACCCGAGAAGCTCTATGCCAAGCTCGTTCTGGCCTCGTCGCGCGAGGGCGACCTCGTGTTCGACCCCTTCCTGGGGAGCGGTACTTCGGCCGTGGTGGCCAGGAAGTTGAACCGCCGCTACCTGGGGGTGGAGGTGAACGAGGAGTATTGTCTGTGGGCTGCCAAGCGGTTGTGTCTGGCCGAGAGCGACCCGTCGATACAGGGTTATGCCGACGGGGTATTCTGGGAGCGCAATACGCTGGCCGTGCAGAAGTCGCGCCCGGCGACACCGCACGACAAAGATTGAACTGCCTTGCATCGGGGCAGTTCGGTTACCTGATTTTTATTTTGTGGATATTCGTAAAGCGATTTCGGCCGCAACCGACGGTCGGGAGCCGTGGGGACGAATCGCGTGGCAAGCCCGGCGGTGGGATTGGCGTATCAGTCGATCGACTCCTGTACCAGCATGCGCTCCAGGTCCTTACCCGAAATCTTGGTGGTGATTTTGCCGTTGTGGGCGAGCGAGATGTTGCCCGTCTCTTCCGACACGACAATGGCCAGTGCATCGGTCACCTCGGTGATGCCCAGCGCCGAACGGTGGCGAAGCCCCATCGACTTGGGTATTTTGTTGTTGTGCGATACCGGCAGGATGCAGGCGGCGGCAGCTATGCGGTTGTCGGCGATGATGAGGGCGCCGTCGTGCAAGGGGCTGTTCTTGAAAAAGATATTTTCGATGAGGCGGGCGTTCACGTTGGCATTGATGGTGTCGCCGGTATTTTTGTAGTTGTCGAGCGACACCCCCTGTTCGATGACGATGAGGGCTCCGGTCTTGGTCTTGGCCATGTTCATGCAGGCATACACGACGGGGATGATGTAGGGTTTTTCGCCCTGGTCCTTGTGTTTGAGGAAGAAGTTGAAAAAGAATCGCCATCGCTTGTGCGAGCCCAGCTGCACGAGGAATCGCTTGATTTCGTCCTGGAACAGAATGACGAGGATGAGCAGACCCACGCTCATGAACTTGTCCATGATGGAGCCGATGAGCCGCATGTCGAGTATCTGTTTCACCACAATCCACACGCCCACGAAGGCCAGCACCCCGGTAAAGATGCTTATCGTGCCCGACTCCTTCATCATCTTGTAGAGGGTGTAGAGCAGCAGGGCTACGATGAGTATGTCGATAATATCTTTTATGCCGAATGAAAACATGTTAATCTTCAGATTGTAAGGTTTTTGAAACTATTTTTACCGTCTCGACGGCCTCTTTCACGTCGTGCACCCGCAGGATGTGGGCGCCCCCCAGCAGGGCCAGCGTGTTGAGTACTGTGGTACCGTTCAGACTCTCGTCGGGCGATGTGCCCAGCAGTTTGTATATCATCGACTTGCGCGATATGCCCACCAGCAGCGGACGGCCCATGCGGGCAAACTCGTCGAGGCGGTTCATCAGGCGGTAGTTGTCGTCGAGGGTCTTGCTGAACCCGAATCCCGGGTCGATGATGATGTCGTTCACGCCGAGGCTTTCGAGCCGGGCGATGCGCTCGGCAAAGTAATAGAGCATCTCGGCGATGAGGTGGTCGTAGTGGGTCTGCTGCATCATTGTCTGCGGCGTGCCCTTCATGTGCATGAGGATGTAGGGCACCTTGAGGTCGGCCACGGTTTCGAACATGCGGGGGTCGAGCTCGCCGCCCGAGATGTCGTTGACCATCTGCACCCCGTATTCCCGCACGCAGCGCGAGGCGACGTCGGCCCGGAAGGTGTCGACCGATACGTGCGCCTGCGGGTAGAGCTTGCGGATGATTTCGAGCCCCGAGGCGAGGCGGCGCATCTCTTCGTCGGGGGCGATGTCGTCGGCTTGAGCCCGCGACGAGTAGGCTCCGATGTCGATGATGTCGGCCCCTTCGTCGACAATCTGGCGCACCCGTGCCTCAATTTGTTCGGGGGCGGGGGTGCGGCTCCCGGCATAGAACGAGTCGGGGGTGACGTTGAGTATACCCATGACCAGAGGTCTCGAGAGAGAGACCAGCTCACCTCCCAGATTCAGCGATAGCGGTTTGTTCGGTACGTTGCGAAATATCATATAGACAATCTCTTGCAGGCGCCGGGGTTCGGTCCCGGCGGGTTTGCGGCACCGGCCTGTCGAGGGTGCCGTTTAACTAAGCGAAGATAACGCTTTTTGTTGAATGGCACGGCATGATTGGACGAAAAACTTCGCCCGGCAGGTTACTCTTCGCGCGGAACCGCATCCAGCTCTTTGGGCGGGCCGGGTTCCGGGCAGGGTGCGACGGGTGCATCGGTTGCTCCGGCAGGGGATGGGTTCAGGCTGTCGAGCGCGTTCAGCTCCTCCCGGAAAGCCTCTACCTGTACCGGCGTGTCGGGAACCTCGCGCGCGAACAGGTATGACTTGGCCACGCGGGCCGCAGCCAGTACGGCCAGCAGGCCTGCCAGCCACAGGGCGGCTCGCCGTTCACCCTTCGAGAGTTTGAAGAAGCTGTCGCGTCTGAGTGTCATTTACAGAATGCCGAATCCCGACAGGAATATGAGTATGATGATGACAGGGGCAATATACTTGATCGAGAAGAAGATGGCATTGAACAGCGGCTCGTGCAGCTTGTTGCGGTTGGTGAGCTCCTCGCGCGAAATGTTGCGCTTCAGTACCCAGCCGATAAAGATGCTGATGAGCAGTCCGCTCACGGGCAGCAGGATGATGGCCGAGAAGTAGTCGAAGGCATCGAAGATGGTTTTTCCGAAAAGCCGGATGTGGCTCCACGACCCGATGGAGAGCGAGCATACGGTGCTCAGTATGGCCACGATGAGCATCATCACCCGGGTGGCTTTCTTGCGGCTCATGTGCATGTAGTTGATGAGGAAGGCAATGGCTACCTCGAAGAGCGAAACCGTAGAGGTGAGCGCCGCCACCGTGAGCAGCAGGAAGAAGAGTGCCGACCACAAGGCCGATACCGGCATCTGGTTGAAGACGTTGGGCAGCGTGACAAACACGAGGTCGGGCCCGGCCACGGGGTCGAGACCGCAGGAGAATACGGCGGGGAAGATGATGACCCCGGCCAGAATAGCCACCGTGGTGTCGAGTACGGCTACCGTCGAGGCGGTCTTTATCAGATGGGTTTTGGAGGTGAAATAGGAGGAGTAGGTGACCAGAATACCCATGCCCAGACTCAGCGAGAAGAAGGCTTGCCCCATGGCCCGGATGATGACTTGCGGCGTGATTTTGGAGAAGTCGGGGTGGAGGAAGAAGGCGAGCCCTTCGCTCGATCCCGGCAAGGTGAGCGACCGCACGCAGAAGACGAGGAGAATGACGAAGAGCAGCGGCATGAGTATGTTCGACATCTTTTCGATGCCCTTCTGTACTCCTCGCGACAGAATCACGTAGTTGATTATCAGGAAGATGTAAATCCACAGCAGTGGTCGGAAATCGCTCTGGATGAAGGCGTTCTGTTCGGCCTTGAACTCGGCAGCCGTTTTCCCGGCCAGGTCGTTGCCGAAGGCCCGGAAGAGGTATTCGAGGGTCCACCCCGAGATGACCATGTAGTAGCCCAGAATGAGGACCGAGGCCAATATGCCCATGTAGCCGATGTAGTGCCAGCGGCTGCCCGGCGCCAGTTTGCGGAAGGCGTCGACCGTGTCGCTCTTGGAGCGTCGGCCTATGATAAACTCGGCACACATGACCGGTATGCCCAGCACCAGTACACACAGAATATAAACCATCAGGAAGGCTCCGCCGCCGTTCATGCCGGCTTCGTAGGGAAACCGCCAGATGTTTCCCAATCCTACCGCCGAACCTACCGTGGTGGCGATGATACCCAGCTTCGTTGCAAATTTTGCTTGTTCTCCCATTTTTATGTCATATTTGGAATACGGTTGCAAAAATATAAATTTTTAATCTGTTTGGCTGTAAAACCGACGATAAAAAACATATTTAACGATTTTGGTATAAAAGTGTAATTCTTGAAATCTGCGTCGAGCGGTATGGCCTTGAGGCAGATAAGTCGTGGCCGGGGCATTTGGTTTTGCCGGGAGCAAATGTTACCTTTGCCGTCACGTTGGAATACCTCGGCCTGAGGGGTTGAGCTATTCCCGGATCACAGGTGTTATATGGAAAAACGAAAAACGGGACCTATGCAAATAATCAAGCGCGGGGCTTTTGTCCCCACCATCGTCGTGTTGGCGGTCATAACCTATCTGTCGTTGGCTCAAGACCCGGTGCATACCCGGGGGTTGCATCTGTTCGAGGGGGCCGACAAGGTGGTGCATGGCTGCATGTATCTGGCCCTGGTCGTGGTGGGTAGCTACGATTTGTATCGGGTGGGGCGCTTTTCGGTAGGGCGCAGCCTCGGGTGGATGGTTGCGGCCGTAGTCTGGGGTGGTGTGATGGAGCTGTTGCAAGGGGCCATGGGGCTGGGGCGCAGTGCCGACTGGCTCGACTTTGCCGCCAACAGTTGCGGTGCCGTGGTAGGATTCCTGTTGAGTCTCCATGTGTTGCCGCGGCTCTGGAAACGGTGGCACTCCCGGAGTTAATCCATGTCGGCAATCATGTCGGCGAGTTCGTCGCGCAGGGCTTTGAGCCGCTCGACCACCTGCTGGGTGCGGGCCACGCTCTCGCGTTTGTTTTTGAGAACCTGCCTGGCACCTTCGATTTTCAGTTTGCGCTCTTTGAGCAGGTAGTGGATGAGTTTTATCTCCTCGATGTCTTTCTGTGAATAGTAGCGGGTACCCTTGGGCGACCGCTTGGGCTTGATGGTCTTGAATTCCGACTCCCAGAAGCGGAGGAGCGAAGGGTTTACGTCGAGCATCTCGGACACCTCGCCTATGGTGTAGTAGAGTTTTTGTTTTTCGGGTTCTGTCTCTTTCATGCGATTAGCGTATTAGGTTAGTCCATCACACGGCCCTGGTTCTCGGCCAGTTGAATCATGCGGTCGTAGTCTTCGGGCGATAGGTCGAAGAAATAGTAGTTGATGGGGTTCTGGTGTTTCCCTTTGTACAGCACCTCGTAGTGGAGGTGCGGGCCGGTCGACTTGCCGGTATTGCCTACCTCGGCAATCTCTTCGCCGCGGACTACCGTCTGCCCCTGCCGCACCAGAATCTTGTTGAGGTGGGCGTAGCGGGTCTTGTAGTCGTAGCCGTGGTCGATGACGACGGTGTTGCCGTAGCCCTGTTGCCAGCCGGTCTCGACCACCTTGCCGTTGCCGGTGGCATAGACAGGGGTACCTATGTTGGCGGCGAAGTCCATGCCTTCGTGAAATTTTGAGGTCTTGTATATCGGGTCGACCCGATAGCCGTAACCCGAGGCGGTGCGCTTGAGGTTCTTGTTGGCTACCGGCTGTATGGCGGGCAGGTGCTTGATGCGCTCCTCCTGTCCCTGAGCCAGCTTCACGAGCTCGTTCATCGAGTTGCACTGCACGTATACCTGGCGGGTGAGGTTGTCGACTTTCTGGCTGGTCGATACCACCAGTTGGGCATCGCTCATCTTCAGCAGGTCGGCATACCGACTGGGGTTGTAGATGCCGTTATCGCGCACCTCGGCATTCACAGGGTCGGCTTGCAGCACCACGCGATACATGTTGTCGTCGCGCTGTTGCAGGTCGCTCATCACGGCCAGCGCCGCATCCACCCGCTTGGAGAGCAGTTTGTATTGAGTCTTCATCTGCTCGTTTTCGAGCTTGAGAATCTCCTCTTTGGGCGAGCCCAGCCAAAAGTAGAGGCCGGCCACGAGGGCGATGCTGATGAGCCCCCCGACGAGCAGGTGGCGCAGCACCACGGCGATGCGTTGGCGCAGGGAGGGGTACACCCGTTCGTAGGTCAGTGTCTTGGGGTTGTATATGTAGAAAACCTTTTTACTCATGGATATATCTAACAGGCCGGTTCTATCGGCACCCGTGGGGGCAAATCGTCAAAAAAAAGATGTTGTTGAACATTTTTTTATCTGCACATGGTCACAAAAATAATAAATTGAGCTATTTTTGCAAATTGTTTTTGGTAATATTAAGATACCGGACAGGCGATTTCGGCTTCGATAACGGAGCCGGGGCGCCGCAAGAACTTAATTTAATTAAATTGTTATGCTTACAGCAAAAGAGATTCGTGAATCGTTTAAGGATTTTTTTAGGGAACGAGGCCACCAGATTGTGCCGTCGGCTCCTATGGTCATTAAGGACGACCCTACGTTGATGTTTACCAATGCAGGAATGAACCAGTTCAAGGATATTATCCTGGGTAATGTTCCGGCCAAATACAAGAGAGTCGCGGATTCACAGAAGTGCCTGCGCGTGAGCGGGAAGCACAACGATTTGGAAGAGGTGGGTCTCGATACCTATCATCATACCATGTTCGAGATGCTGGGCAACTGGTCGTTTGGCGACTACTTCAAGAAAGAGGCTATCAACTGGGCCTGGGAATATCTGGTCGATGTGCTCAAAATCAATCCCGACCGCTTGTATGCCACGGTATTCGAGGGTTATGCTCCCGAAGGGCTCGAGCGTGACAACGAGGCTGCCTCGTACTGGGAAACTCATCTGCCCAAAGAACATATTATCAACGGCAACCGCCACGACAACTTCTGGGAAATGGGCGATACGGGTCCCTGCGGTCCCTGCTCCGAAATCCATATCGACCTGCGTAGCGATGCCGAGCGGGCCGAGGTCGATGGCCTCACGCTCGTAAACCAGAGCCACCCGCAGGTGATTGAGATCTGGAACCTCGTGTTCATGCAATACAACCGCAAGGCCGACGGTTCTCTCGAGCCGCTGCCTGCTCGGGTAATCGATACGGGTATGGGTTTCGAACGCCTCTGTATGGCTTTGCAGGGCAAGACCTCGAACTACGATACCGACGTGTTCCAGCCCATCATCAAAGAGATCGGCCGCCTCTGTGGCAAGACCTACGGCGACGACCCCAAGGTCGACATCGCCATGCGTGTGATTGCCGACCACATCCGCACCATCGCCTTCTCGATTACCGACGGACAGCTGCCTTCGAACGCCAAGGCCGGCTATGTAATCCGCCGTATCTTGCGTCGGGCCGTGCGTTACGGCTACACCTTCCTGGGCCAGAAACAGGCCTTCCTCTACAAGCTGCTCGATATTCTCATCGAGACGATGGGCGATGCCTATCCCGAGCTGAAGGAGCAGAAGGTGCTCATCGGCAAGGTAATCAAAGAGGAGGAGGATGCCTTCTTGCGTACGCTCGAGACCGGTATCAAGCTGCTCGACAAGGTGATGGCCGACGCCAAGGCTGCCGGCAAGAACGAGATAAGCGGGGTAGATGCCTTTACCCTCTACGATACCTACGGATTCCCCATCGACCTGACCGAGCTCATCCTCAAGGAGAAGGGCATGGGGGTAGACCTCGACGGTTTCAATGCCCAGATGCAGCAGCAGAAAGAGCGTGCCCGCAACGCCGCTGCCGTAGAGACGGGCGACTGGGTAGTGCTGCGCGAGGGCGAGCCCGAGTTTGTGGGCTACGACATGCTGGAGTGCGACTGCCACATCCTGCGCTACCGCAAGGTAAAACAGAAAAACAAGGAATATTATCAGATTGTACTCGACCGCACCCCCTTCTATGCCGAGATGGGTGGCCAGGTAGGCGATACCGGCAAACTGATTTCGGCCAACGAGACGGTAGAGATTCTGCAGACGAAACGGGAAAACAACCTGGGTATACACATTACCGAGCACATGCCCGAGGAGGTGACGGCTCAGTTCCATGCCGTTGTCGACAAGGAGGCCCGCCAGGCTACGGCCTGCAACCACACGGCCACCCACTTGCTGCACGAGGCCCTGCGCGAGGTGCTGGGTACGCATGTCGAGCAAAAAGGTTCGTATGTATCGCCCCAGTCGCTGCGCTTCGACTTCTCGCACTTCAAGAAGGTGACCGACGAGGAGTTGCGCCAGGTAGAGATTTTGGCCAACCGCAAGGTGCGCGAGGCTATCCCTCTGGACGAGCGTCGCAACGTGCCTATTGCCGAGGCCAAGGCCATGGGAGCTATGGCTCTCTTCGGCGAGAAGTATGGCGAAGAGGTGCGGGTAATCCGTTTCGGGTCGTCGGTCGAGCTGTGTGGAGGTACCCATGTGGCCAATACCGGTAACATCGGTATGATCAAGATTGTATCCGAGAGCTCTATTGCTGCCGGTATCCGCCGTATCGAGGCCATCACGGGAGCCCGTGTCGAGGAGACAATCAACTCGTTGCAAGATTCGCTCAAGGAGATTGCGGCCCTCTTCAACAATGCCCCCAACCTGATGCAGGCTATCCACAAGGCTATCGACGAGAATGTCGAGCTGCGCAAACAGGCCGAGGAGTATGTGAAGGAGAAGATGGTGGCCATGAAGGAGCACCTGCTCAAGACGGCCGAGAATGTCAACGGTATGAAGCTGATTCGTTTCATCGGGCCTATGCCTGCCGATGTCGTGAAGGGCATCGCCTTCATGCTGCGCAACGAGGTGGCCGAGGGATTGGCTTTCGTGGCTGCTACCAAGGACAATGACAAACCGTTGTTGACGGTGATGTTTAGCAACGACGTGGTGGCCGATGGCAAGAATGCGTCGGCTATCGTGCGCGAAGCTGCCAAACTGATACAGGGCGGCGGTGGCGGACAGCCTTACTTCGCACAGGCCGGCGGTAAGAATGCCGAGCACCTGTCCGATGCGTTGGAAAAGATGGTTTCGCTGGTTGTGGGTTAAATCTCCCGCAACCTGCGATTCGCGCGATATAAAAAAACTCCGGTTCTCGAAAGAACCGGAGTTTTTTTATGCAGTGATTTATTTCTGCCGATTACAACAGCATGGCAGCTCTCACCTCCTTGGCCTTTTCTTCGCCGGCAATTTGGGCGATGATGGCCGTAGCGAAGGGGATGGCAGCAGCCGGGCCCTTGCCCGTGATGATGTTGCGGTCGATGGTTACGAGTTCGCCGGTGACGGTGGCACCCGTAAGGAATTGTTCGAAACCGGGGTAGCAGGTGGCTTTGTAGCCGTTGAGCAGTCCGGCCTGACCCAATACCGAGGGGGCTGCACAGATGGCGGCAATGTGTTTGTTGGCGGCAGCCTGGCGTTGCAGCAGCGACACGAGGGGCTTGCATTCGCTCAAGTGTTTGGTGCCGGGCATTCCACCGGGCAGGACAAGCCATTCTACATCATCGGCCGACAGTTCTACCCAAGTACAATCGGCGGTTACGGTAACTCCATGCGATCCCTCGACTTGAAGATTGCGCGAGATGGAAACCGTGGTGATGTCGATTCCGGCACGACGCAGCATGTCTACAACCGTGAGGGCTTCCATTTCTTCAAATCCTGTAGCGAGAAATAAATAAACAGTTTTCATTATTTCGATTTTTTTTATTGTCAATATAGGTTTATAGAGGCTCACAAGACCCTGTCGGCCATCCCGTCGGTAGGTATGGCCGATGCTGTGGGGCAAACAAGCCCCGGCTTTCGAGAGCCGGGTTCGTGCTGTGAGAGGTGCGGCTTAAAGCGTTCCGGCTTCGGCCTGCTGAATCATCTGCTGGCTGGCGTAGAGGTATACTTCTACCCGGCGGTTCTCCTGGCGGCCGGCAGCGGTCGAGTTGTCGGCAACGGGGTTAGCCTCGCCCATGCCCTCGACGGTTTTGATTTGTGTCGACGACACACCGCAACCCAGCAGGTAGCTGGCTACGCTCTGTGCACGCTCTTGCGACAGGTTCAGGTTCTTCTGGTAGCTTTGCTCGGCCGTCGAGTTTTTCCAGCCCTGATTGTCGGTATATCCATAGATGGCGACATCCATGTCGCGGTTCTGGTTCAGCACGTTGTTGGCAAATTTGCTCAGAGCGGATTTGGCCGAAGAGCTGAGGGTAGAGCTGCTCGTCGAGAAGAGGATGCCCGAGTCGAAGGTCACCTTCACAGCCTGCAGTCCGTTGTCGTCGGTTACCTGTTCGACCTGTGCGCCTTCTACCTGTTTGGCTTGCTCGGCGGCCTTGTCCATTTTCTTGCCGATGAGGGCTCCGGCGGTCGTACCTACGGCAGCACCTACGGCGGCACCGATGGCAGCACCTTTGCCTTTTCCGAAGATGGCACCCAATCCGGCACCTACGGCAGCACCGCTACCGCCTCCGATGAGGGCTCCTTTGCCGGTATTTGACATGTTACAACCTGTAAACAGCATACCGGCTATCAGAATACAAGACAGAACTTTAATAGATTTCATATCATTTGGGTTTTAGAATTTGCTTCACAAAAGTAAGAAAAAAAACGATATGGTATTTGATAATAATTATAATAAATGAGGGAGAAAATTGTTTGCTCTCGGCAGATTTTGGGAAATTTGTTTATCCTTGCCCGGCGAACGGGTGGCTTGTCTGCCCTTCGACCCGACCGAAACGGTTGTGTATGTGCCGATTCCAATATCGGATGGTGGTGATTCCATCCTGGATTTCTCCCTGTCGTGTAACGATGCAAATGTGGCCGAAGGGCCGCGATGTGACCAAGTGTATAGTATGATCAATTTAAATAAAAACGAATGAGAAAATTCAGAATCCCTTATTTCATGGTGCTCGTTTGTGCCCTTTGTTGGGTATCGTCGGCTCAAGGAGCCTCGTATCGGTGGTATATGGATACCGATACCGGCAAGAGTGTGGCAATGGACGAGGTAGAGTATTTGCTGCGAAGCGACAACTCGACCGACTTCTCGGTCGTGGTCAAGAACGGCGACTATTATCGAGGTCAGTCGCAACATGTCCAAGGAGAATTTCAACGAGATGATGAAACGTGCTTTCACCGAGAACAAGGCAATCGGGTTTACGGCCTATAAATATACCACCGGAGGCGAGAGTCTGCACGCCATGACCATCTGGGGGGCCGAGTTCGACGAGGAGGGGTATGTGTCGCACATCTACTATTGCGACAACAACCTGGTCGATCAGGATGCCAACGGGGCAGCCATTATTCGACTCGGTATTACCTATGATGAGAATCCGGCAATCCCTTCCATGGGCGACGTGGCTTATACCATTCAATTGCCTAAACCTTTTGGCGGGTCGCAGAGAACGTCCCTTATCACGGCGCTTGTTCTGGTCGACTTGCGCCAGGATATCTGGAAGCAGGCTTTTGGTGATGTAGAGTAATGAACATCCGCCGGGATAACACCGGTATCGCATACAGGGCGGGGGCTCCTCTCGATGAGGCAGTCCCCGCCTTTTTACAGGCAGCCCTGTCTATGTAGTCTGTGGAGAGGGCGAAATGGCGGTTTCGGGTTGTTGAATTTTGTCGGAGCATTATCTATTCGGACTTTTTTTCTATCTTTGTATAGCATATATGTATAACCAGCATAGACGGATAGATGAATACGATAGGAAATCTTTTCACGCTCACCTCGTTCGGCGAATCGCACGGCCCGGCCATCGGGGGCGTTGTCGACGGTATGCCTGCCGGTATATCGGTCGACATGGAGTTTATACAGCATGAGCTCGACCGGCGTCGTCCGGGACAGTCGGCTCTGGTGACTCCCCGCCGGGAGAGCGACCGGGTCGAATTCCTGTCGGGAATCTTCGAGGGCAAGACCACCGGTGCCCCTATCGGGTTTGTGGTGTGGAACGAGAATCAGCACTCCTCCGACTATGACAACATGCGGGAGCTCTTCCGCCCCTCGCATGCCGATTATACCTATACCCGCAAGTATGGGGTGCGCGACCACCGGGGCGGAGGCCGCTCGTCGGCCCGCGAGACGATAGCCCGCTGTGTGGCCGGGGCTCTGGCCAAGTTGGTGCTCAAGCAGTTGGGTATCGAGTTGTGGGCCTATACCTCGCAGGTGGGCGAGCTGTCGCTGTCTGGCGACTATCGCGATTACGACCCGGCCGAGATTGAACGGAATGCCGTGCGTTGCCCCGATGCCGGGATGGCTCGGCAGATGGAGCAGCTGATTGCCGAGGTGAAGTCGCAGGGCGATACCGTGGGCGGAGTCATCACCGGGGTTATCCGTCATGTGCCCGTGGGGCTGGGCGAGCCGGTTTTCAACAAGTTGCACGCCGCTCTGGGCAGTGCCATGCTCAGCATCAATGCCGCCAAGGGGTTTGAGTATGGCATGGGTTTTGCCGGGGCGAAATGCCGGGGTTCGCAGGTGAACGACGTGTTCGAGTCGCACGACGGCCACATCGCCACGCGCACCAATTACTCGGGGGGTATCCAGGGGGGTATCTCCAACGGCGAGGATATTTACTTCAGGGTGGCATTCAAGCCGGTGGCTACCTTGTTGCGCGACATCGAGACGGTCGACGTGCAGGGAAACCCCACGGTGTTGAAGGCCAAGGGGCGTCACGACCCTTGCGTGCTGCCGCGGGCCGTGCCCGTGGTCGAGGCCATGGCGGCCATGGTGATGCTCGATTACTATCTGTTGGCACAAAGTCATAAACTATAAAAAACATAACCGATATGGATACACGAAAGTATATAGCCGATCATCGCGATCGCTTCTTCGACGAGCTGTTTTCGTTGTTGCGCATCCCTTCGATAAGCGCTTTGCCCGAACATAAGGACGACATGCTGCGCTGCGCCGAGCGGTGGCGCGAGTTGCTGCTCGAAGCCGGTGCCGACCGGGCCGAGGTGATGCCTACGTCGGCCTCGCCGGTGGTCTTTGCCGAGAAGTTGGTCGACCCGTCTTATCCCACGGTGCTGGTCTATGCCCACTACGACGTGATGCCCGTCGAGCCGCTGGAGTTGTGGCACACCGAGCCTTTCGAGCCGGTCATCAAGGATGGTCGCTTGTGGGGGCGTGGAGCCGACGACGACAAGGGGCAGGGGTTCATCCAGTTGAAGGCTTTCGAGATTGCCGTGCGCGAAGGGTTGCTGCGTTGCAACGTGAAGTTCCTGATCGAGGGTGGCGAAGAGATTGGCTCGCCCGGTGTCGAGGAGTTTTGCAAAACGCACCTCGACCTGTTGCGGTGCGACGTGATTCTGGTCTCCGACACCAGTATGGTGGGGCTCGAAACGCCGTCGATTACGACGGGGTTGCGCGGTCTGGCCTATTGGGAAATCGAGGTGACCGGTCCCAACCGCGACCTGCATTCGGGTATCTTCGGCGGTACGGTGGCCAACCCCATCAACGAGTTGTGCAAGATGCTGGCCGGGGTGGTCGACGGCAACGGACGTATCGTTATCCCTCACTTCTACGACGATGTAGAGAATGTCTCGGCCGAGGAGCGGGCCATGCTGGGTGCCGTGCCTTACGACGAGACGAAATACAAGCAGGCTATCGATGTCGAAGAGCTGGCCGGTGAGTTCGGATTCTCTCCGCTGGAGCGTACGGCCATTCGCCCCACGTTCGATATTTGCGGTATCTGGGGCGGCTATACGGGCGAGGGTGCCAAGACGGTGCTCCCCTCGAAAGCTTATGCTAAGGTGTCGTGCCGACTGGTGCCTCACCAGAATCACGAGAAGATTTCGCAGATGTTTATCGACTATATCGAGTCGGTGGCTCCCCGCAGCGTGAAGGTGAAGGTTACCCCCATGCACGGAGGCGAGAGCTATGTGTGCCCCATCGACCTGCCGGCCTACAAGGCTGCCGAGCAGGGCTATACGCTGGCTTTCGGCAAACAGCCGCTGGCCGTGCGTCGCGGGGGCAGTATCCCCATCATCGCCACCTTCGAGAAGGTGTTGGGCGTGAAATCGGTCTTGATGGGCTTCGGCCTGGAGTCGGACGCCACCCACTCGCCCAACGAGAACTTCCTCATGGAGATGTACGAGAAGGGTATCGTGGCCGTGACCGAGTTTTATAACCGTTTCGGGCATTGAGGATGATGGAGCGGAAGCGCTATCGTGATTTTGCCGATTTTCTGGGCTCTCGCTTCGACGGCAAGGTGCAGAAAATCTCGTTGCATGCCGGCTTTACCTGCCCCAACCGCGACGGCACTATCGGGGTAGGGGGCTGCACCTATTGCAACAACCAGACTTTCAGCCCCGACTATTGCCATACGGGCAAGAGCATTACCTGCCAGATCGACGAGGGTATCGCCTTTTTTGCCCGCAAATATCCCGATATGCGCTATCTGGCCTATTTCCAGGCCTATACCAATACATACGGTGAACTTGAGGAGTTGAAACGCAAGTACGAGGAGGCGCTGGCTCACCCCGGTGTGGTGGGCATTATCATCGGTACGCGCCCCGACTGCATACCCGACGACCTGCTCGCCTATCTGGCCGAGCTGTCGCACCGCACCTTCGTGTTGGTGGAGTATGGGGTGGAGAGTACCTGCGACGAGACCCTGCGGCGTATCAACCGCGGGCACGACTTTGCCGCCTCTGCCGATGCCATTCGCCGCACTGCGGCTACCGGGGTGCTTGTGGGTGCCCACCTGATACTGGGCTTGCCGGGCGAGACCCGGGCACAGATGCTCGACCATGCCCGCCGCATGTCGCAGTTGCCTCTCGATACCCTCAAGCTGCATCAGTTGCAGCTCATCAGGCACACCCGCATGGCTCGCGAGTATGAGGAGCGGCCGCAGGATTTCCACCTCTATGCGGTCGACGAGTACATAGACCTGGCTATCGACTTTGCCGAACGGCTGTCGCCCCGCATCGCCATCGAGCGGTTTGTGTCGCAGTCGCCCGCCTCGCTGCTCATTGCCCCCAACTGGGGGCTTAAGAACCACGAGTTTACTGCCCGTCTGTTGCGTCGCATGCGCGAACGCGATACCTGGCAGGGACGCTTGTGCGAGGAGTGAAAGGGGAGGGAGGAGCCGTGCTAGATTTGGGCGAGAAATTTGGCCAGGTCTTCTTTTTCGGAGAGCCCCAGCTTCTTGCGCAGCCGGTTTCGGCCCGATTCGATGCTGCGCACCTCCTTGAAGGTGATGGCCGCAATCTCCTTGGTCGAGAGCCCCAACTTGAGCAGGGCGCACAGGTGCTGGTCGTTGGTGGTCAAGTCGGGGTATTGGGCCGACAGTTTCTGGAAGAACGAATCGTGCACGTTCTCAAAGCGGTAGCGAAACTCCTCCCAGTTGCTTTGGGTACTGTATTGATTGATTTTCGAGATAATCTCTTTGATGTGTTTCCGTTTTTCGGTCTCCTTGACATTGATTTCGAGTAGGAGTCTCTTCATCTCTTCGTTCAGTTTCTCGATGTAGTTTTCGTTCTGTACCGATTGGATGGAGAGCGAAGCCATCTCTCTCTTTTGTTGCAGAAGTATTTCGTCTTGAGAAGCAAGTTGCTTTTCCAGTTGCGCTTTTTCCTCCTCCTTGCGTTGCAGTTCGGCCTCGAACTGGCGGTGAGCCTCCTGCAGCGATTCGGCCGAGGCGGCACGTTTCCGGGCCGACGACAGTCGGTTGCGCAGAAGTATGACGACGAGGCTCACGATAATCACAATCAACAGGGTGTAGACGATGGCGTTTTTCTTCCGCTCCTGTTCGGCTGCGACCGACTCCTGCCGGTTGCGCTCCTGCCCGGCCAGATACATCTCTTCAATATCGGTAAACTGGTGTCGGTTCTCGATGTCGGACAGGGAATCTTTGATCGATACGGCCCGGGCCAGGTTGCGGTAGGCGTTGGCATATTCGTTTTTCTCGGCATAGATTTCGGCAAACAGACTCAGCAGAGGCACCTGCTCCTTGTCGTTGTGGCAAAGGTCGGCTTGTTGCTTTGCCTTTTGCAGGGCTTCCAGAGCCGCGTCGGTGCGGTTGAGGTGCAGATATATTTGAGCCAGCAGCCGGTATGTATAGATGAGAAAGGGACTTTGCCCTTTCTGGCGCTGGTATTTCTCGACCTCCTGTATGATTTTCAGAGCCAGCAGCGGTTCGTTGCGATTGAGGTAAATCGAGGCGATGCTCTGCTGCATGAGCATAATCATGTCTTTGTCCTTCTCGGCATCGAGCTGATGTATGGCCAGGAAGGCATATTCCAGAGCCTTGTCGTGATTTTGCTGTTTGGCATAGGTGACAGCCAGGTTGTTGTAGTTGACAAAGAGTTTCTGTTTGTCTTTGCGGGACTCGTTGATTTGTATCGCCTTGTTGAAAAAGGTGTCGGCCTGTGCATACTCTCGCTGATGTTGAAACGAGCTGCCCAGGTTGTTGTAGATGATGGCCGTCATATCGTCCATGCGATACTTTTTGGTCTCTTCGAGGGTGTTGAAGTAGATGTTGATGGCCGGAGTCGACATGCCCATCGACTGATAGGCCGATGCCTGGATGAGAGCCAGGTTGACGATGGCCTTTTCTCTGTTGATCCCTTCGGGAAAGTTGTTCCGCAAAAAGCGCCGGGCTAGTTTGGCATATTCGATGACGGGGTTGTAGAGCCGGCATTCGCTGAGTTTGACGGCAATATCGTACAAGGAGGCTATCGCAGTCGAGTCGGGTAGTGAAGCCGTTTGCAACAGGTGCATGGTCGAGTCGATATCGGACTGGTCTTGTGGAGTATATGAAACTGATTTATGGATGCTTGTGTCGTATATTTGCCGGGCCTCTTTCAGAAACTGTTTCAAGTTGTTCGAGTAGTTTCGAGCCATGCCATATTGGACGGGGAAAACAAGAAATAGAACTCCCCACAAGATAATTTTCAGAAAAAGACGGTTTCGACAAGGCTCTCTCATGACCATAGCACTTTGAATGTGTATGACAAAGATACGAAATATTTATAATTTATTATTTCCTTGCGGTATAGAAGATGAATTTTTATTGCTCTTGAACTCCATTCAGCTTTCTTATTATACGGATTATCATTTTAAACGGATGTATAAATAATTGATTATTATATAAATGCGATGCTATGCCGTAGTGTTTTATCGAATCGGATTTAATTTGCAGTAGTTGGCTGGGGGAACAAAATTTTATGGTTTATCAGATTTTGTCTTCATTTGTAAAAAGACCGACAGATTGGAGAATTTGTCACACTGATTACCTCTATTTGGTTTTTGTTCATTTAATGGTTGTTTTTATGAAAAAGAGTTTACTGATTGCTTTACTTGTGCTATTGAATGCGAACCTTGGGTTTGCTGAATTGCACGAGACTTTCGATGGTGGAACATTCCCTCCTGAGGGTTGGACAACGACTTGCATACCGAGTACGCTGAACGATTATCCCCGTTGGAGTTCGACCGCAGATATCGATCCGTTCGTATTGGGATACACCACCGGCGGCTATGCTGCCTATTCCAGGTCGGGTGGTTTCGGCGAAGGACTGGAAACCGACTCGTGGCTGGTGACTCCGCAGGTCGCCGTGAAGTCGGGGCAGTATTTGCACTTCATGTTGGGTGCCAATTGGGCATCCGGTATTGAGTCCGAAGAGCGGGCGTTTGAGGTGCTTGTTTCCCAGTCCGATACGGCAAGAACCAATTTTACCGATACCCTGATGTGCATCTCGCCGCAGAATTTATTGCCGTGGGGTGCCTATGTGTTCGACCTGTCGAAGTATGCCGGCCAGTCGATTTACATAGCATTTCACGAAAGAGGTCACGGGGGATACTCTTTGATGTTCAACACTCTCTATATAGACGATGTGGCTGTCGACGAATATCCGGGCTCCGATGTAGCGATACATGCGGTGCAGGGGCTGGGCAGTGCCTGCGATACGGAACACCTTGTCCAAGTCGAAGTCGTCAATACCGGTTTGCCGGTCACCTCGTATCGGCTGAACTATCGGGTAGGCGATGGCGACGTGGTTTCGGAGGTAGTGACGGAGCCGCTGCTTGCCGGCGAACATAAATCGTATGTCTTTGCCCAAAAGGCACTATGCGTGGAAAATGAGACGAGTGTGATAACGGCTTGGGCCGATGGCGTTTCGAACGACTTGAATGCCGAGAACGATACCCTTTCGACCGAGATTGAGGTGAGGCCGTCGATTGAGTATCCGTATGAGATGAATAGTTCGAATGCCACGACCGATTTCTCGAGTTCCAGTAGGCCCTCCACGCGATCGGCCTATTGGGCATACAGTGTCGAGAACGAGGGTTGGGTTTCGGTACCGTATAAAGGCAACACGGCGTTGTTGAGAAGTAACTGTATCTCGCTGCCGGCCGGGAGTGTGCGGGTCGAATTTGAATACATGTCGAGTTTTGACTTTACCATGTCGGTCAAGACCGGCTATTTCGTAACGAAAGAGTATGTCGAAGTGGGTGTATCGGACAAGTTGCCGGCATCGGCAACCGAATTTGCCAAAGCCGCGATTATCTGCTCAATCGAAAGGGCCGGATTGGTTTCGCTGGCTTTGCAGGCTAACAGTCAGGCACAGGTAGTCGTGAAGAATATCCAGATAAAAGACCCTTACGAAGATATTATTGCCGAGCGCATCACCTCGCCCAAGCTGTCGGCCAAGCTGGTCAACAACCAGGTGACGATTGCGGCACAGTTCAAGAATGGCGGTAAGATGGCACAAAGCCATATCCCGGTCTATTTCCAGGTGGACAACGGTGAAATCGTATCGGGCGAAATCGACCGGTTGGCTGCCAACGAAAGCAAGGAGTATGTATTTGAAACTACGTGCGACTGGAGCACTCCGGGCGAGAAAGTGGTGAAAGCATGGTCGGCCATGGCTGCCGATGGCGACTTGACGAACGATACCGTCTCTACCCGTGTGGAGGTATATACGGCGCGCCCCTTCCCGCACGATATGGGATTCAACGACGACTCGGCCGACGTGATTTACTGGTCGTCGTATAATCCCGACCAGGACGGGGTTTACTGGGAACCCGTATTGAATGCCACGAAAGGTTTGCCCAAAGAGGGGAGCGGTATAGGTTACATCGATTCTTTCGCCGGCATCACGCATAACGACTGGTACATCAGTCCGGCCATTGTGATGCCGCAGGGGAAAGCTCGCATTTCGTTCTACTATGCAACCGTCTACACGACGGGCGAAAGTTCGCTGAAGGTCTATATGGGACGCAGCGACGACCCCGACGAGATGACCACGCTCTTGTGCTCGTATCCGCTGGATGTGGCCGGGCAATATCACTACGGGTATGCCAGTTTCGATATACCCGAGGCCGGCAATTACTATTTCGCCTTCTACAACGAAGGTACGGGCCGCAATGTGATTCTCGACGATGTGCGCATCGATGCGGCCGAAGATATAGCCATGACCTCGGTTTCGCTCGACTGCCAGAGCGGATTCAACTTGAGCGAGGCTGCCGTGACCATGCGCTTTGTCAATGCGGGTGTTTCGCCTCAGGAGAACGTGAAGGTCTCGTATACGGTCAATAACAGCGAGACCTCCGTGTCGGAACTGTTTGCCGGTCCGTTGGCTCCGGGCGACACGGCCACCTATACCTTTACCCAAAAGGCCGATATTTCGGCCAAGGGAAGCTACGTCTTTACCTGCTCGGCGAAGAGTTCGGCCGATACCGACAGCTACAACGATGCTCTGCCGAGTGCTACCTTGCAGAATTGGCCCAATGCTACTCTGCCGTACAAGGAGGATTTCGAAGATACCGCAACCGACCAGTACTGGAGTCTGCATTCGTCTACGTCGGCCACTCTGGTGATTGCCCACTCCCAGTGGGGTTCGGGCTCGGCTTACGATGGCACGGGACTGCTGGGATGCGCCGACCAGATGCGTGCCGATGTCGATGCCTGGGCCCGGTCGCAGTGCATAGAGATACCGGCCGGCGAGTATGAGTTCTCGATGTTCTATCGTACGATGTTGAATCAACCCTCGTCGCCTGAAAGCCCTCTGTCTTATGTACAAAGATTCAGAGTCTATTTGTCGGCCGACCCCGACGATATGTCTCAGGCCATGCTGCTGTATGACAACGACAGCGTGCTTGTGAAAGACAAGTTTTATGCCAAACTGCTGGTACCGGTAACGGTAGCTGCCGACGGTAACTATTATATTGTCATCAACTGCTATTCGCCCAAGGGTAACGGTTGCCTCTACCTCGACGATATTGAACTGAAGCCGACCTCTGAGGCCCAGGCTACTCTCCCGTACAGTTCCGACTTCCTGACACACGAAGATGAGTGGTACCACTACAGCCCGGCCTCCAACATCGAGCAGTGGTCGGCCCAGACCGAAGGCGACGAGACCTTCATGGAGTCGATGTATATTTGGTACGAGTACGGTGTAGAGTCGAAAGCTCTGCCGGGTCTGCTCGTGGCTCCTTCGGTTGCCTTGTCGGCCGGCGATTCGGTGAAAGTGACGATGGATTACATGATTAAGGTCAATGCCCCCTCGAGCGACCATGGACAGAACCTGAAGATCTACATGGCCGACAAAGATACCCCCGACTCTTATACCACGCTGGTGGCTGAAGGAGATGTGATAGACGAACGCAGCGAGGTATCGGGTACGGTTTGCATCCCTCACGACGGCATCTACTACTTTGGTGTAAAGGCCGATTGCCCGCCGGAATTCTCGACTACCCTGATGCGCATCTATGCTTTCGATATGGAACGCACGCATACCGTATTGGGGGTAGAAAAGGTGGACCAAAGCATTACTTCGTTCTACTTCGATGGCGAGCGGCTGCACATCGTGGGCGACTATACAGAGGTATCGCTTTACGACTGTCGGGGTGCTGCGATGGGTTCTTATCGCGATGAGTCGGTTATCGATTTGAGCGGACTCTCTTCCGGTGTTTACATCGTGCGTCTGCTCACCAACAACCGGGTAGTCTCGGGAAAGATTATTGTTCAATAACATTCAGTTAACTCCCTCAAGAGGGGTATGCTCCAGCATGAAGGCATACTCCTCTTGTATTAAATAGGATTTTCAATATGAATAAGTTTCGTTTTGCAGGACTCGCCATTGCGTTGAGTCTGGGTGCTTCGGCACAGACAGTTTATGAGTTGCCCCGGATAGCCACGTTGCTTCGGGAGTGTCCGTTGGATTCGAAAATAATCTGTTGCTCGACGGCGGGTGTCACCCTGCCGTATACCGAGAATTTCGACACCCCCGATGTGTCGACCGCTTTGCCCGCAGGGTGGAGCGTATCCGACGCAAGTGCTACCGCGGCGTTCACCATACAGGTAAATGCGTTGAGCGGAATTACGGCACATTCGGGCAAGTATTATCTGGTTTCGGGTCCCGACAGTCGCGGGAATGCCCGGGATGCCTGGGCCTTTTCGCCGGCCTTGAGTCTGGAGGCGGGCAAGCCGTATTATATTGCCTTGTATTGTTTTGCCCCCGGTTACCAAGGCGTGGCCGACCAGTTTGAGATTACGGTGGGCTCCGAGGCTTCGGCAGCCGCGCAGACGCAGCGCCTGGTCGACCGCACCGGTGAGCAGGCCGAGATATGTACCGAGTGGACCAAGGTAGAAGGGGTATTTACCCCCGAGACGGCGGGCGAGTATTACTTTGCCATACACCATTGTACCCCGGCCGGGACGCAGGGCAATGCGGTCGGCTTCGATGACTTTACGGTATCGAGTGAACCTCTCGTGGAATTGCCGTCGGTCGAGGCCTATTATACGGGCGGCCTCTGGTCGTTTACGGCCGACACGGTCTATGTGGGCGATTCGGAGCCGTTGAACTACGGGGCTACCGGGCAGAACGTCGATTCGTACAGCTGGGAGTTCGGTACCGATGCCACTCCCGCGTCGGTACAGGCAGCCTCGGCCTCGGTCGTGTATGTCACCGATGGGGTGAAACAGGGTGTAGTGACAGCCACCAATGAGAACGGGACGGCCAGCGATACGCTGGAGACCGGGGTCGTGCACTTGTCGCCTGCCGTGATGGACTATGTGTGCAACCGTCGGAAATCGGACGAGCTGACGACCTATCAGGTGAGCGAGTATGGTTTCATGCTGGGCTTGAACTCGAATTACACGACGATTGCCGAGAAGTTTACCCTCCCCGACAATGCCCGGGGCGAGGTCGACGAGGTGGTCATCTATACCTACCTCTATGCTCTGGATGCCGCGAACCAGGAGAAGAGTTTGATTTTGAGTATCTATGACGAGGGTCCCGACGGACTGCCGGGCGAAGCTGTCGCTTCGTTCTCGGGGCGCCTGGGCGAACTCTTCGGGAGTGAAAACTCGGTGGCCCAGTTCTGTACGGCTTCCTTCCCGGCCGTAAAGGTGACGGGCAGTTTCTTCGTGGTACTGGAATTTCCCGAGATTACACCCGATGCCGACAATATGCTCGGGTTGGTTTCGACGAAGAGCCGTACCCAAGACGACTGCACGGCTTATGCCAACTATCAGGGCCGCTGGTATGCGATGAACAGCCTCTATGGCGGCGCCAATCTGTCGTCGATGATTTCGCCCCGCTATCGGTTTGTAGCGATTTCGGCGGTTCAGAATGTCGCAAACGATTCGGCCCTCTCGCTGAGTATGACGGGCGAGACACTGTATATACGGGGAACCGTTGCCGGTGACCTCTATCGCGTGTTCGACCTATCGGGCCGTATGGTGGCCACCGGTGCTACGGATGAGGCCGAAACGGTCGTATCGCTGTCGGGCCTTTCGAGTGGCGTCTATGTGGTTTGTGTTGGCGGTAGGCCTGTGGGGAAGATGGTGAGATAGTATTTTTTGACGACCAGTTGCTGTCCTGGAGAGCAGGAGGACAACCGGTCAAATTTCATAACGTGTGGGCCCTGTCGGAGCTGTAAAGGCAACCGATAGGGCTTACACGTGTATACAGGGTAGGGACTCCCGACCAGGCGGGAGGTCTTGTGTTACTGGTGGTTTTGCAACCGTTGGCGAGCCATCTGCTCATACTCGGTGCCGGGGCGTCCGTAGTTGCAGTAGGGGTAGATGCTGATACCGCCGCGGGGGGTGAAGAAGCCGGTCACCTCGATGTATTTGGGCTCCATGAGGCGGATGAGGTCTTTCATGATGATGTTGACGCAATCTTCGTGAAAGGCTCCGTGGTTGCGGAAACTGAAGAGGTAGAGCTTGAGGCTCTTGCTCTCGACCATACGCTCGCCGGGAATGTAGTCGATCTGTATGGTGGCGAAGTCGGGCTGCCCGGTGATGGGGCAGAGGCTGGTAAACTCGGGGCAATTGAAGCGCACCCAGTAGTCGTTTTCGGGGTGTTTGTTGGTGAAGGTTTCCAACACCTCGGGGGCATAGTCTTGCCGATAGGTAGTCTTATGTCCCAGCAAAGTAAGTTGAGGTTCTTTCGATTCCATAGGGTTGAAGTTATTGTAAATCTTTTATCTTGAAGATGTTGTACGATACCTGACGGTCGTACACGTCGCTGCCGTCAATGCGCTTGACCAGGCGCACCACCCGTACGGTCACGGGCAGGATAATGATTTCGTAGGCGGTCTTGAGGCAGGCCTGGGTGACGATGAGCACCGCCAGCTCCTTGACCGGGACTACCCCGCCGAAGGCGATGGGGAAGAAGAGGAGCGAGTCGGCGCTCTCGCCTACGACGGTCGAGGCGATGGCCCGCAGCGAGAAGTGTTTGCCTCCGCTCGAGATTTTCATCCTGCTCATCACATAGGCGTTGAGGAACGAGCCGGCCAGGAATGCGATGAAGCTGGCCAGCAGGATGCGCGGGGTGGACGAGAAGGTGGCCACGAAGGCATCCTGGCCTTCCCAGAAGGGGGCGGCGGGCAGGACGATGGCCAGCTGGATGAAGATGACCGCCAGCAGATTCATGAGGAAGCCCATCCAGATGATGAGCCGCGCCTTGCGGTAACCCCACACCTCGGCGATGCAGTCGTTGATGATGTAGGAGATGGGGAAGACGATGAGTCCGGCGGTTGCGGTGATGCCTCCGAGCGAAACCATTTTCACCTCGAGCAGGTTGGAGCAGATGAGGCACACACAAAATACGATGCCCATCACGAGAAAGGGCAGAGATACGGTACGGTTCATAGGTCTTGTTTTTTACGTGGTGTTCAAGCACACGGGAGAAGTCCTTGGGCTTCTCGCAGGTTCTACAAAAAATTTCGGCTGCAAAGGTACGACTTTTTTGCACATTCGCAAACCGGTTTGTCGGGAGGGGTAGCGAGGATGTGTTGTTGGTCGGGTGCCCCCCGGATACGACACGAGGGGCGAATCCCGGTGTGTGGCCGCGGTTCACCCCTCGGTGATGGGTCTGGAAGATTGTGGGCCCGGTTACTCTTCGGGCTTGGGCTCTTCGTGTTTGTTTACCAGTACTTTGTCGATGCGAGCCCCGTCCATGTCGACGATTTCGAACGAGAAGCAGAGCCACTCGATTTTCTCGCCCTCGGTGGGGATGTGCTGGAGCAGGTCGAGAATGAGGCCGCTCAGGGTGTTGTAGTTGAACTCCTGGTAGCGGTCGGTCATGTCGTAGTGGTCGAGGAAGTCGTAGAACGAGCACTGCCCGTCGATGAGGCACGAGCCATCTTCGCGGGTGACGATGTCGGCCGACGGACCGGCCGAAGCCGAGCCGACCAGAGCCCCCAGAATGTCGCTGATGGTGACGATACCCTCGATGCTGCCGAACTCGTCGGTCACCAGGCCGTAGCGGTGGTTCTCGTTGCGCAGCCGCTCCATGGCGGTATATACGCTCATGTTCTCGGGCAGGAAGTAGGGTGTCTCGGCCGCCTCCCTGATGTTGAAGGTGGGGTCGTCGATTTTGGCAAAGAGCTCTTTGAGCGACACGATGCCGATGATGTCGTCGAGGCTGTCCTCGCAAAGGGGATAGACGGCGTGCAGGTCGTGTATGATTTTCGACTTGAGGGTGGCGTTGTCGTCCTGGATGTCGAGGCAGACGAGATCGCTGCGGTGGGTCATGATCGACGAGATGTTGCGGTCGCCCAGGTTGAATACCCGCTCGACAATATCCTGCTCGACCTCCTGCACGCTGCCGTCCTCGGTGCCTTCGCGCACGATGGCCTTGATTTCGTCTTCGGTGATGCCCTCCTTCTGCGACGAGAGCCCCAGAAACTTGCATACGCCGGCCGTGCTCTTGGTGAGAATCCACACAAAGGGGGCGGCGATGAGCGAGAGCCATGACATGGGCCGTGACACGATTTTGGCTACACGCTCGGCGGCTACCATGCCGATGCGCTTGGGCACCAGCTCGCCGATGATGAGCGTGAGGTAGGTGACTGCGATAACGATGATGGCTTTGGATACTCCCAGTGCATAGGGCGCCAGTGTCGGGCTTTGGGCCAACACGTTGGCCAGATCTTGTGCTAAGGCTTCGCCCGAATAGAGACCGGTGAGGATACCGATGAGGGTGATGCCGATTTGTACGGTCGAGAGGAAACGGTCGGGGTCTTGCGAGAGTTTCAGTGCCGACTGTGCGGCTTTGCTCCCCTTTTTAGCGCTGTTTTCGAGTTTGACTTTTCGGGCCGAAACCAAGGCGATTTCGGACATAGAGAGCACTCCGTTACAAAGGATGAGGAGTACTATGATAAAGATTTCCATGTGAGAATTAAAAAATTACAGGTCGAAGATACAAAATATATATGGTAATGCAGCAGGAATGTGAAGAGTGGAATTTATTTTTAATTTTATTTAGTTAAATTGACAATTTCTCTGCCTCGCCCGACCGATTGGCGAGCAGCCTCGTGCCGGTTGCCGCAGCCTCTGATGTGTGAAAAGCAGCAGATTCGACAGAATTAAATGGCAAACGATGAAGGGAAAATGAAAAATAAATACGATATTTGCACCACTAAACCGGAGAGACTCCCTCAAGAAGTTTTTATTTGAGAAAAAAAGAGGCTTTTGCTTTTTTAGATGGGCAAAAAGCTATATATTTGCAGTCCAAAAAATTAAAAACAATATATTAGTACACAATTATAATTTATACAAAAATGACAAAGGCTGACATCGTAAACGAAATTTCTAAAAACACAGGTATCGAAAAAGCTGTGGTTCTTGAAACCGTTGAAAAATTCATGGAGACCGTAAAAGGTTCTTTGGCAAAGGGTGAAAACGTATATCTGAGAGGCTTCGGCAGCTTCATCGTAAAGAAAAGAGCACAAAAGACGGCTCGCAATATTTCCAAAAATACGACGATCATCATCCCGGCTCACAACATCCCCGCTTTCAAGCCTGCTAAAACATTCATGGGCGAGGTAAAATAAAGCACGACACAAACACAATTTAAATACTAATCTTTAAAACATATCGTTATGCCGAGTGGAAAGAAAAGAAAAGGCCACAAGATGGCTACTCACAAACGCAAAAAAAGATTGAGAAAGAACAGACATAAGAAGAAATAATGTCTGTCTGCTCTCAATGAATGACAGCACATAAAGAACAAATTTGATGCGTTTCGTTTGGAGGCATTGGATTTGTTCTTTCTGCTTTATCGGCCCCTTTCGCACGCAACGAACGGGGCTTGTTGAAATTTTTTGGGCGGAAAGGCCGGGCGGCAGAATGCGGCCGGTATCCCGCCGAACGAACAGTAATCTATAAATCACAAATTATGACCAGCGAACTTGTAGTAGATGTACAACCCAAAGAGATTTCTATTGCACTGCTCGAGAACAAACGGTTGGTCGAGCTCCAGAAGGAGGCTCGGAACATATCGTTTTCGGTGGGCGACATCTATTTGGGTCGGGTCAAGAAGCTGATGCCGGGACTCAACGCTGCGTTTGTCGATGTAGGTTACGAAAAGGATGCTTTCCTGCACTATCTCGATTTGGGTACTCAATTCAACTCGAGTGCCAAATTCTTGAAACAGTCGCTTGCCGACCGCAAGCGGGTGTTGTCGCTCCCCAAGTTCAATCTGCTGCCCGACATTGAAAAGGACGGCACGATAAACGACGCCTTGAAGGTGGGCCAGGAGGTTCTGGTACAGATTGCCAAGGAGCCTATTTCGTCGAAGGGCCCGCGGTTGACGGCCGAAATCTCTTTTGCCGGCCGTTTTCTGGTGCTGATTCCTTTCTCGGACAAGGTTTCGGTATCGCAGAAAATCAAGTCGAACGAGGAGAAACTGCGGCTGCGCCAGTTGATACAGAGCATCAAGCCCCGCAACTTCGGGGTGATTGTGCGCACGGTGGCCGAAGGGAAACGGGTAGCCGAGTTGAACAACGAGCTCAAAACGCTGGTGAAGTGCTGGGAAGATATGCTGGTGAAGTTGCAGAAGGCGCAACTCCCCTCGCTCGTCTACGAAGAGACGGGGCGTACCGTGGGGCTGCTGCGCGATATTTTCAGTCCTTCGTTCGAGAATATCTATGTGAACGATAAGGAGACTTACAAGCAGATTTACAACTATGTGAGTCTCATCGCTCCCGAGCGTAAGGAGATTGTCAAACTGTATGAGGGGGAATTACCTATTTTCGACAACTTCGCCATTACGAAACAGATTAAATCTTCGTTGGGAAAGACTGTATCTTTCAAAAGCGGAGCGTATGTAATCATCGAGCACACCGAAGCGTTGCACGTAATCGACGTGAACAGCGGCAACCGCTCAAAAGCCTCCTCCGACCAGGAGAGCAATGCCCTCGATGTAAACATGAACGCTGCCGAAGAAATTGCCCGGCAACTGCGGTTGCGCGATATGGGCGGAATTATCGTGATCGATTATATCGATATGGACGAGGCCGAGAATCGTCAGAAACTGTATGATCGCATGCGCGAACTGATGGCCAACGACCGTGCCCGACACAACATCTTGCCCTTGAGCAAGTTCGGGTTGATGCAGATTACCCGCCAGCGGGTGCGTCCGGCCCTCGATATTATTACCAGCGAAGATTGTCCGACTTGCCACGGCAAAGGCACCATTCCTCCTTCCTTGCTCTTTACCGATTTGTTGGAGTCGAAAATCCACTATTTGGTGTACAAGTTGAAAATCAGAAAATTCACTTTACACGTGCATCCTTTCGTAGCTGCTTACATCAATCAGGGAGTCTTCTCGCTGAAGATGAAATGGCGCTGCAAATATACCTTCCAGATGAAGGTGATACCCAATCAGTCGCTCGCTTATCTCGAATATAAGTTCTTCGATGCCGAGAAAAACGAGATTGACCTGAAAGAAGAGATTGAAATCAAGAAATGAGAGACCCGTTCGGGTCTCCCGGTTGTGAGAGGGCTCGCCTGACGGCGGGCTCTCTTTTTTTTGTGCGGGAGGCAGGGCGGTTGGTTCTCTTGTCTGGGAGGGGCTCTCTGTGCCGCGTAGGTGGAATGGGTCGGATATAAAGACAGCCCCGCAGGGGTGCTGCAGGGCTGTCGGGGGAAGGAGGGCCGGGGGAGTAGACGAACGGTCTCGTCTATTCCCGGTAATAAATGCGTTTGACACGGGTCGATACCGAGGTGAGTATCTCGTAGGGGATGGTTCCCAAGGTCTCGGCAATCTCGTCGACGGGCAACTGTTCGCCGAATATCTCTACCCGGTCGCCGGGCTGGCAGTCGATGTCGGTCACGTCGATCATGCACACATCCATGCAGATGTTGCCCACGATGGGGGCCCGCTTGCCGTTCACCACCACGCACCCCTTGCCGTTGCTCAGGTGACGGTCCAGCCCGTCGGCATAGCCGATGGGAATGGCGGCGATGCGTGAGTCGCGGGAGAGCACGCCTTTGCGGCCGTAGCCCACGGTTTCGCCGGCAGGCAGCGACTTGATTTGCAGAATGGTGGTCTTCAGGGTGCTCACGGTCTCCAGTCCGCAGGGCTCCTCGATGGGCGACACTCCGTAGAGGCCGATGCCCAGGCGCACCATGTCCATCTGGTATTCGGGGAATCGCAGGATTCCGGCCGTGTTGAGTATGTGGCGCAGTATCTTGTGCTTGGAGTGCTGTTGCAGGTAGTCGGCACAACGGGTGAAGGTGTCGATCTGCTGGTGCGAGAACTCGTCGAAGCGGGGCTCGTCGCTGCCGGCAAAGTGCGAGAATACCGAGCGGGCCAGCACTACGGTCTGGTCGTTGAGAATCTCGACTACGCGGGGCATGTCCTTCTCTTCGAAACCGAGGCGGTGCATGCCCGAGTCGATTTTGATGTGCACGGGATAGCCGGCCAGGCCCAGTTTCTCGCCTTCGTCGATGATGGCTTTCAGCAGTTCGAAGCTGTATATCTCGGGCTCGAGGTAGTAGCTGAAGAGGGTGCGGAAGCTGCTCATCTCGGGGTTCATCACCAGGATAGGCATGGTGATGCCCGCCTTGCGCAGTTCGGCCCCTTCGTCGGCCACGGCTACCGCCAGACAGTCGGCCCCGCGGTCTTGCAGGGTCTTGGCCAGTTCGTAGGAGCCTGCGCCGTAGCCGAAGGCTTTGACCATGCAGATGACCTTGGTATCGGGGCGCAGTTTCGATTTGAACAGGTTGTAGTTGTGCACGATGGCGTCGAGGTTCACCTCGAGAATGGTCTCGTGCTGTTTCAGCTCGAGGGTCTCGGAGATGAGTTCGAAGTGGAACTCACGGGCCCCCTTGATCAATATCAGCTCGTTGTGGAAGTCGGCCGGGTCGAGTTGCGAGAGGAAACTCTCGGTCGAGGGGTAGAACTCCTTCTCGAGGTTGAAGAGGTAGGCGTTGTCCGAGATGACGGGGCCGATGCCGATGAGCCGCTCGATGCCCTTGTGCAGGACGATGTCGGCCACCTTTCGGTAGAGGCTGGCGGGTGGGAGCCCCGTCTGGTAGATGTCGGAGAGGATGAGGGTGCGGCGCATGCCCTTGGCGGCGGCGCGGCGGTTCTGGAAATCGAGGGCGATGGTGAGCGAGTTGATGTCGGAGTTGTAGCTGTCGTTGATGATGAGGCAGTTGTTTATCCCCTCTTTCACCTCCATACGCATGGCCACCGGGGTGAGTCGGGCCATACGCTCGGCAATGACCTCGGGCTTGCGGTTGAAGTAGAGCATCACAGCCAGGCAGTGTATGGCGTTCTCGATCGAGGCATCCTCGACAAACGGTATCGTGAAGCTGCAGTGATACTGCAGGTAGGTATATTCGATTCGGGTTGAGTCGTTGCCCTTGGTAATCTTCGAGATGTAGAGCGGTTTGTCGCGGTCTTTGCGCGACCAGGCTATTTCGCGGCAGCCGAAGCAGAGCTTCTCGACGCACTCGCAGATGAGCTGGTTGTCGCCGTCGTAGATGATGCAGTCGCAGGCTTTCAGCAGGATGAGCTTCTCGAGGCACTTCTGCTGGATGGTCTGGAACCCCTCCTGGTGAGCCTCGCCGATGTTGGTGATGAGGCCCAGCGTGGGCTTGATAATCTCCTCGAGGTGCACCATTTCGTCGGGCTGGGAGATACCGGCCTCGAAGATGCCCATTTCGGTCTTGGGCCCGATTTGCCATACCGAGAGGGGAACACCGATTTGCGAGTTGTAGCTGCGGGGCGAGCGCACGGTGTTGTAGTCGGGCTGGAGCAGTTGGTAGAGCCACTCCTTGACGGTGGTCTTGCCGTTGCTGCCCGTGACGCCTATCACCGGTATCTGGAAGCGGCGGCGGTGTGCGGCCGCCAGTTGTTGCAGGGCGTCGAGCGTGTTCTTTACGACGATGAAGTTGGCATCGTCCATCTCCTCTTCGCCGGGAATGGGGTGCTCGACCACAAAGTCGCGAACCCCTTTGCGATAGAGGTCCTTGATGTAGCGGTGGCCGTCGTTTCGTTCGGTCACGAGGGCGAAGAAGAGGGTCTCTTCGGGGAAGGTGAGCGACCGGCTGTCGGTGAGCAGGGCAGTGATGATATGATCTCGGTAGTCCCGTTTCTGGGCTTTGACGATCGTGGCAATTTCGGTAGTCGTGTAGTTCATATCTGTTTGATTCTTGTTTTTAATTCTTCAATTTCGTGGGTGACGTCGATATAGGGATAGCTTTTCCCGAATTGCATCACTCGGTCGAGCGTCTTTTGCAGGAAAGTGCGGTAGCCCTCGGTGTCGCCGGTAAGGGGGCGATGACCCAGGGCGGTGTGTATCTTGTACCACTGTGCGGCTATCTCGCGGCTCTCGGGGGTGAGGTACGACTCGGTGAGCACCTCGCTGATGTAGGCGACGGCCGAGGCCGAGGGGTGCGTCATGTCGGTGTCGTAGAAGCGGTAGTCGCGCAGGTCGTCCATGAGAATTTCGTAGGAGGGGAAGTAGTCGCAAATGCGGCTCTCGCGTTGCAGCCGGTCGATGGCCAGCAGCAGGGTGGCCTTGCTCAACTGGTTGCCGTGTGCCCCGTCGCTGAGGTGGCGTATGGGGCTCACCGTGAAGAGCAGGCGGCATTGGGGCAGAGTACTCTCGATGTAGCGCACGATGGGGAGCCAGCGGGCCACGATGTCGTCGACTGCGAGGAGCTCGCGCGTGAAGGTCGAGGCCGGTTGCTTGTGGCAGTTGGCCACTACCTGGCCGGTTGCGTTGAGCCGGTAGATGTAGGCGCTGCCCCAGGTGACGACGATGCGGTCGGTCGCCGGCAGACGGTCGTGAGCCGCAGTCAGGCGGCGGTTGATGTGTGCCAGTGCGCTGTCGCGGTCGGGGCTCGAGAAGCGGGAGTGGTGGTCGTAGCTGTGCCACAACCCGCCGGAGAGGAACAGGTCGTCGGCCGTGAAAGGTGCGCCCGAGACGATGCGCTCCCAGTTGCGGGCGATAGACTCGGGGTTGTACAGCGTGCCGAACGGGTTGATGTCGACGTCGAATTTGCGCTGTTGCAACCACGCTCCCAGGTTCTCGACAAAGCACGAGCCCAGCAGCAACAGGTGTTGCCGGTGGTCCAGATAGCCGGGGTGACGCGGCGGGTCGATGACAGTTCTGAAATTCATGGCTCTCGCTCAATTTCTAAATTCAAAATTAGCTATTTTCTTACCGATTTACACACTATTTTAACACCTGAAAAAATAAAAAAATATAACATGTAGGTAAAATAACCATATTTTTCTTGTAAAAATACCAAAACAGAATTATATTTGCACTACCTGTTTTGCCGGGTGCGTGTGAAGCGCCCCCGTTTGTAGCTCTTCCTGCAATATAAGAGAGTATGGAATTATATTACAAGGAAGAACGAGATCGCGATTTGTACCGGGCCTACAATGCCGCCCTCAAGTCGCTGGGAAAAGCCGCCCTGGGTACCCCTCGCGAGAAGGTGATCCGCCGGGTGGTCTATTCGGTAGCCCCCCGATTCTACATCAGTTACGAAGAGGCCCGCCGCAATGTGAAGCGCATCTTCAGCGGGCAGTCGCCCCGTTGTGCCTCGGCTGTCCGCATTGCGATGTACAACGACCTGGCCAACCTGTTGGCCGGCTACCTGCGCCGCAGGCCCCGGGCCACGTTCAACGAAGCGCTCTGCGCGGTGTTGGCCGAGAAGCCTGCACCCCGTTTCTATCTGTCGGAGCGGTCGGCCCTGCTCATCATTTATCGTATGCAGAGGGGAGGTGCCTCATGAGGCGCCTGGTCCGTTGCGTGTGCCTGCTGATTTTGCTGGCCGAGGCTGCCGGATGCAAGAGCGTCCGGCAAAGCACGGTGTCGCAGCAGGCGCAGTGGGTGGGCGAGGTCGAGCGGGAGTTGACGGCCGTGGTCGACTCGGTGAGCCGTTACGAACTGGAGGGGAACACCCGGTGGGAGTGGGTGCAGCTCGACTGTTCGCTCGATACCGTGCGTCCCGACGCAACTGCCCCGCGCCTGCGGATTACCCGCCTCACCCGCACGGCCTCGGTAGCTGCCCGTCGCGAGAGTGCTGCGGGCGACTCGCTTGTCGTGCGGTCGACGGGGCTGGTACAGGGGCGGGACGAACGGTCTGTGCACGACACGAGCCAAACCCGCACCCCGGGCCTGCCGCTTCTGGGGCTGGCCGGGGCAATCGTTGTAGTTCTATCGATTATTTACATCATAATAAAAAGGAGATGAGAGAGATGAAAGATGAGAAAAAAGTGTGGGAGACGGTACTGTTTTCGTTTTCCGAAGATGAGATTTTGCGGGAGCTGACGGCCGAGAGTTCGTATGTGGCCAAGAGCCTGGCCGGCACGGCCGAGTTGCAACCGGGGTGGAGCCGATCGATTATTGTGACCGAGGACGACCGGCCGTTTCTCGACCGCTGGCTTTCCGATGCCCGCGACGCGATGACGCGCGCCCTGTCGGCCTACCTGTCGGGCGAGTTTGCCTCGACCGACAGCCGGGTGGTCTTTGCCATCGTGTTGCCCGAGCATCGGGCGCAGGGGCTCGACGAGTCCATTTGCCACCAGCTCGAGCGGGCCATCGTGCACCATGTGCTGGCGCAGTGGTTTGCCACCAAGCAGCCCGACGAGAGTGCCCGCCGGCAGTTGCAGTACGAGGGTGCCCTGTCGGCCGTCAAGAGCGACATCGGGCTGGCCCGCAACCGCCGTCCGCACCGCCCGACGAACTATTTTTGAAAATTCGGGCTTGAGGTTGTTGGCGGGTAGGGTGGGACGATGTATCTTTGTGCCTTGATTCTAAATGGACAACGAGATGATTTGCAAGAACTGCGGAACCGAATTTGAGGGGAACTACTGCAACCGGTGCGGGCAGAAAGCCACGGTGGGGCGGTTGACCTGGAAAAGCGTGTGTGACAACCTTCTGCATGGTATTTTCCATGTCGACAATACCTTTATCAAGACCACGCGCATGTTGGTTGTTCACCCCGACCGACTGATAAGCGATTATTTCGAGGGGCGTCGAAAAGGCTACATGGCACCCATTCCGCTGCTGGCGGTGTGGTGTGTGATTCTGCTCTTTTTCGGGCATATCAAGGGGCTTCCCGGGAGTGTATCGACTATCGAGATGTCGGCTACGCACAACTGGATTATCGATCATTATACCTTGCTTACTATCGCTACGGTACCGTTTATGGTGCTGGCCGTGAAGATTGCATTCCGCAAAGCCGGTGCCGCGCGATACAACTGGGTGGAATATCTGTTGGGCTGTTGCTACCTGTCGGTGTTGTACATTCTGCTTTCGCTGGTATTGATTCCGATTGGTTGGGTGTTGGACGCCTCGTATTATTCGCTGTATCAGTGGGGTAGTATGGCTCTTTGTCTGATTCCCACCTATTGGGCTGCCCATTCGCTCTTCCCCGGCAAGTTTTGGATAACTCTGGGGCGCACCTTGTGGGCTTCGGTGCTCTATCTTTTGTTTTTTACGGCAATCGGCGTCGCTCTCATTTACCCGTTTGTGGATTAGGCAGCGAGGCGCGATAGAGATACAACGAGGGGGAGACCGGCCGGTTGGCGGGTTCTCCCCCTCGTGTTATGGTTGGATGCGGGTGCCGGTTAGTGGCAGCCGTCGCAGCAATCGCCGCAGCCGTCGCCGCAACCTCCGTGGTCGTGACCGCAACCGCAGCCGCAGCTGTGGCGGGGGTGCAGCTCCTCGTCGGTGGCGTCGCGTACCAGTTTCACTACACCTACGTAGTGCAGGTTTTCGCCGGCCAGCGGGTGGTTGAAGTCCATGAGCACCTTGTCGTCCGAGACCTTCAGCACCGAGCCGTTGATGCGGTAGCCTTCGGCAGTCATCATGGGCACGGTGTTGCCCTCGAATACGGTCTGGTCGTCGAACTTGCCGTCGACCATGAAAATCTCTTTGTCGAGCTCGATCACATGCTCTTCGTTACGCTCGCCGAAAGCCTCGTCGCTGGTGAGCACGAAGTCGAACTTGTCGCCCTCTTTCAGGCCGTCGAGCCGTTTGAGCATGGCCGGGAGGATATTTTGGTCCACACCGTAAACGAACTGGTCGGGCATTTCGTCGGTGGCACGCATCATCAAAGTCTCTTCAGGTTCGCCTGCGCCTGCATAGAGGTCGTAGGTGAGAACCACAAATTTACCGGGTTTAATTTCCATAAGGTTTTGTATCGATTAAATGGTTAGATATTTGTCGGTTGGGAATCCAGATAACCACTCGCGGGCCTACCGGTCGTAGAACTTGCGGTTATACTCCTTGAGCAGTTTCTTGACGTTGAAGTAGAAGCCCTCGATTTTGAGGGGGTTGCTCTCGATGGAGATGTAGTCGAAGTAGGGCTCGACAAAGATAAATTCGGTGGCGGTGAATCCCTGCCGGTTGACGATGTTGTACTCGTCGGTAGGGCTTATCACGAACCAGGCCGTCTCGGGAGCCTTGCCGTCGCCGGTCGAGAGGATGGCATTGATAATGCCTTTGAGCCTATATTCCCACAGGTCGGCCTCGCGGTCCTTGCCGTTCTGGCGCAGACCGTAGACGAGGAAGTTGATTTGCCGCAGGTCGAAGGGAACGTCGGCCAGAATCTTGCGGGCATACTTGATGAGCGAGTCGCACTCCGATTCGGTATGTACCGTTTGCAGATACATCTGCTCGATATGCTTGGGTACCTCGATGGTGTGGTAGGGGTCGTAATCCTCCTGGCTGGCGTATCCCAGGTAGAGGTGGCGGAACTCCTGCAGGGTCATGGTGGTGTCGTTGCTGAAGTATTTCTTCAGCAGGTCGGGGTAGTAGTAGGGCGACCGACTGTCGCGCACGGCCTCTTCGATTTTCTCCATATCGGGGATTTCGTACGGGTGTGTCTCGGCCGCGCTGAGCGGCAGAACGCTCACCCCGAGCAGGTATATGAATATGGCGCAAAAATGTTTCATCGTTTACGATTTATTAGCTGGTGGGCCGTAGCCCCTTCGCCCGGCCCGGGCGATATATGTTTTGTCTATCAGAGTGAGGCATCGGGCTCATTCTGATAGACAAAGATAACCTTTTCTTTCGACAATAGGTCGATTTTTTACCGTAAAAGATGATAAAACATTTTACAGCCTGTACCACTCCCCGCGTGAGCAGGGGCTGAATCAGCCCTGTTTGCCGGCGTGCTTCAAGATCTTGGCATCGAGGTAGAAGACAATCTCCTCGGCGATGTTGTTGCAATGGTCGCCTATGCGCTCGAGCCGGCGGATGATGCTGATGAGGTTGAGGCACTCGATGGCCCGCTCGGGGAACTGTTGCAGATACTCGGCAATGATGGGCACGGCGGCGTGGTTGAGCTCGTCGACCCGGTTGTCTTTGTTGAAGACGGCGATGGCTTCGGACGACTTCTCCTCGATGAGGGCGTTTTCGGCTTGGGCCATCATGGCTTTGACAATGTCGAGCATCTCTTTGATGCCGGTCTTTTCGAAGAGTTCCGACTCGATGTTCACCTCGGGGTAGTCGATGACGAAGCGGGCAATGCCGTCGCAGAAGTCGGCTATGCGCTCCAGGTTGTTGCTGGTCTTCATCATGGCCAGCGTGAAGCGCAGATCGAGTGCTACGGGGTTGTAGAGGCCGATGATGTCTTCGCAGTCGCTGTCGATTTTCAGTTCGAAGGCGTTCACTCTCTTTTCGCGATAAGTGACCTCGTGAGCCAGCTCCTTGTCCATGGAGAGCAGGGCTTCGCCGGCGCGGTTGAGTTGCGAGTTCACCAAATCCCACATTTCGAGAACCTCTTTTTTCAGGTCGTCGAGTTCTTTTTCGATGTATATCATGTCTGCAGTATAATATTAGACGTAAGTAAATCTATCCTATTTTAATGAAACAAAGTAAAACGGTTGTTGTTTCCTTCGCGTTACATCGGTTTTACAAATATATGACAAAACAAGGCAAATAAAAAACGGCTGTTCAAACATGAGACAGCCGTTTTTCCATATTGCAAAAAGGTTGTCTTTATTCGTAATCGTCGTATACCGGCTTTTCCAACCCCGGGATGGCCACCAGCTTCAGGTCGAAAACCAGTGTCGAGTAGGGGAGAATCAGCGACGACATGTATTGCGAACCGTAGCCCAGTGTCTGGGGTATGATTACCCGGCAACTGTCGCCCACCTTCATCTGCTCGAGTGCAATGATCCAACCCTTGATGTTCTGGTTCACCTGGGTGCGGTAGATGCTGTCGGTCTTTTGGTACGACGAATCGAAGGGGGTGCCGTTGTAGAGCATGCCCTTGTAGATGACGTCGACCGTGCTGGTCTGGTAGGGCGACTGGGCGTCGCGGTTGAGGCTCGTGTCGTTGTAGTATTTCATCAGCACGTAGATACTGCGGTCCCAACTGGGTACCACCTTGGTGTAGACGGGTTTCCCCTCGTCGTCCTTGGCTCCGAGCTGTTCGACGAACCAGGCGTCGTTGTTGTTGCGCCACACTTCGTATTGGCTCCAATAGTCTTCGGTCTCCTTGCACGAGATAATCCCCATGAGGAGAGCAAGTAATAAAAAAATGGGTAACTTCTTCATAATGAATATTTAGAGCTATTGATTAAAATTCTACGACTGGCGCCTGGGCAGCACTCTCCTCGGCCTTGAACTGCGGCTTGGGGTCGAACCCGAAGAGTTTGGCGGTAATCAAGGCGGGGAATTTGCGAATCTTCTGGTTGTAGGCATTCACGGCATCGGTGTAGCGCGACCGCTCGGTGGCGATGCGGTTTTCGGTGCCTTCGAGCTGGGCCTGCAGCTCCAGGAAGTTCTGGTTGGCCTTCAGGTCGGGATAGTTCTCGGTGATGGCCAGCAATTTACCCAATGCGCTGGACAACTCGCCTTGAGCGGCCTGGTACTTTTGCAGGTTCTCTTCGGTGAGGTTGGCCGGGTCGACGGTGACTTGTGTCGCTTTGGCGCGGGCAGCAATCACGGCTTCGAGCGTTTCGCTTTCGTGAGAAGCATATCCCTTGACGGTGTTGACGAGGTTGGGTACCAGGTCGGCACGTCGTTGATACTGGTTTTCTACTTTCGCCCACTGTGCGTTGATGTTTTCGTCGGCTTCTACGATGCTGTTGTAGCTGCACGACGAGAACGAGGCGGCAATGACGATTGCAAAAAGGACTCGAACGAAATTTCTCATATCAAGTGATTTTTTTATTTATTCGGCTACTTTCTTTAATAAGGTCTTCAGACTCACTTGCTCACCGATGAGGCTTTGCAGCTGGTCGATAGCCACGCGTTGCTGCTCCATGGTGTCGCGGAAACGTACGGTCACCGTATTGTCTTCGAGAGTCTGATGGTCGACGGTGATGCAGAAGGGGGTACCGATGGCGTCTTGGCGGCGGTAACGCTTGCCGATCGAGTCTTTCTCGTCGTACTGGCATTTGAAATCGAAGCGCAGGGTGTCGATAATTTCGCGGGCTTTCTCGGGCAGTCCGTCCTTGCGAACGAGCGGCATCACGGCAGCTTTTACGGGAGCCAACGCGGCCGGCAGGCGCAATACTACACGGCAGTCTCCGCCTTCGAGGGTCTCTTCGCAATAGGCAGCGGCCATCACGCTCAGGAACATGCGGTCTACGCCAATCGAGGTCTCGATGACATAGGGGGTGTACGATTCGCCCAGTTCGGGGTCGAAATACTGTATTTTCTTACCCGAGAATTTCTCGTGATTGCCCAAGTCGAAATTGGTGCGGGAGTGGATTCCTTCCACCTCTTTGAAGCCGAAAGGCATCTCAAACTCGATGTCGGTGGCGGCGTTGGCATAGTGTGCCAGCTTCTCGTGGTCGTGGAAGCGGTATTTCCGGTCGCCCAGCCCCAGAGCCTTGTGCCATTTCAGACGGGTCTCTTTCCATTTTTCGAACCATTTGAGTTCTTCGCCGGGGCGTACGAAGAATTGCATTTCCATCTGCTCGAACTCGCGCATGCGGAAGATGAACTGACGGGCTACGATTTCGTTACGGAAGGCTTTTCCTATCTGTGCGATACCGAACGGTATGCGCATGCGGCCTGTTTTCTGTACGTTCAGGAAATTGACAAAGATGCCTTGTGCCGTCTCGGGACGCAGATAGACTTTCATCGACCCGTCGGCTGTCGAGCCCATCTCGGTCGAGAACATCAGGTTGAACTGGCGCACCTCGGTCCAGTTTTTGGTACCGCTTATGGGGCACACGATGTCGTAGTCGAGAATGATTTGGCGCAACTCGTTCAGGTCTACGTCGTTCATGGCCTTGGCAAAGCGGGCGTGCAGCTCGTCGCGTTTGGCCTTGTGTTCGAGTACTCGGGGATTGGTCTCTCTGAAAAGTTTTTCGTCAAACGATTCGCCGAATCGCTTGGCGGCTTTCTCGACCTCTTTCTCGATTTTCTCGTCCATCTTGGCGATGCAGTCCTCGATGAGGACGTCGGCACGGTAACGTTTCTTGGAATCCTTGTTGTCGATGAGAGGGTCGTTAAAAGCGTCGACGTGTCCCGAAGCTTTCCAGATGGTGGGGTGCATGAAGATAGCCGAGTCGATGCCCACAATGTTTTCGTGCAACAACACCATGCTGTCCCACCAGTATTTCTTTATGTTGTTTTTCAGTTCGACTCCCATTTGTCCGTAGTCATACACGGCGGCCAGGCCATCGTATATTTCGCTCGAAGGGAATACAAAACCATACTCTTTGCAGTGAGATACCAATTTCTTAAAAACGTCTTCTTGTGCCATTTTTCTTGTGAGTTTATAGCTTGCTTTTCGTGTTATCTTTACATTTTTTTGCTCGATTTATCGTTCAATCGGGCTATTTTAGAGCACAAAGTAAATGATTTTTTTCGATTAAATTTGTATTTTTGCAGGGGAATGTAGTAATACATTTCTTTAAAAATTAAAAAGAGCATGCACTTGGGCACGCCCTTTCCCCGTTTCTAAATCCAAAATTTGTCTATGAGCGACGATATAACCACACCGCAGGAAGAAGATATGCCCCAGGGGCCCGCTGGCGAAAACGAAGATTCGACAGCGTCGCACTCGACCTACAAAGTACCTGCACCCGACAAGCCCGATACCAAATTCCAACTCTCGGGAATGTTCCAGAACTGGTTCCTCGACTATGCCTCGTACGTCATTCTCGAGCGGGCCATTCCGCACCTTTCCGACGGTCTGAAGCCGGTACAGCGGCGTATCCTCCACTCCATGAAGCTGCTCGACGATGGGCGTTTCAACAAGGTGGCCAATATCGTGGGCCATACCATGCAGTTCCACCCTCACGGCGACGCCTCTATCGGCGATGCGCTGGTGCAGTTGGGGCAGAAGGACCTGCTCGTCGAATGTCAGGGAAACTGGGGTAATATCCTCACGGGCGACTCGGCCGCCGCTCCCCGTTACATCGAGGCGCGCCTCTCGAAGTTTGCCCTCGACGTGGTGTTCAATCCCAAGACGACCGAGTGGAAACTCTCGTACGACGGCCGCAAGAAGGAGCCGGTGACGCTGCCGGTGAAATTCCCCTTGCTGCTGGCCCAGGGGGCCGAGGGTATTGCCGTTGGTCTGTCGTCGAAGATTCTGCCTCACAACTTCAACGAGATTCTGGAGGCGGCCGTAGCCTATCTGCGGGGCGAGGAGTTCCACCTCTACCCCGATTTCCAGACCGGCGGCTACATCGACGTGACCAAATACAACGACGGCGAGCGGGGCGGCAGCGTGAAGGTGCGCGCCAAAATCGAGAAAGTCGACAACCGCACCCTCTCGATCGTAGAGATTCCGTACAGCAAGACCACCTCGTCGCTTATCGACTCGATACTCAAGGCACAGGAGAAGGGCAAAATCAAAATCCGCAAGGTCGACGACAACACGGCACAGCACGCCGAGATTCTGGTGCACCTCATTCCGGGCACCTCGTCCGACAAGGCCATCGACGCCCTCTACGCCTTCACCGACTGCGAGGTGAGCATTTCGCCCAACTGCTGCGTCATCAACGACGACAAGCCGCACTTCATGAGCGTGAGCGACCTGCTGCGCATCAGTGTCGAGAACACCAAGGAGCTGTTGCACCAGGAGCTGCTCATCCAGAAGGGCGAGGCGCAGGAGGTGCTGCATTTCGCTTCGCTCGAAAAGATATTTATCGAAAACCGCATATACAAGGACCGCGAGTTCGAAGAGAGCCGCACGATGGACGAGGCCATTGCCCATGTCGACCGCCGGCTCGAACCCTTCAAACCCTCGTTTATCCGCGAGGTGACGCGTGACGATATTCTCCGCCTGATGGAGATCAAGATGGCGCGTATCCTCAAATTCAACTCCGACAAGGCCGACGAACTCATTGCCGCCAAGCGCGAGCAGATAGCCCGCATCGACTACGACATCGAGCATCTGGTCGACTACACCATCAAGTGGTACGACTCGTTGCGCGAGAAGTATGGCAGCCGCTATCCGCGCCTCACCCAGGTGCGCAGCTTCGATACCATCGAGGCGACCAAGGTGGCCGAGGCCAACGAGAAGCTCTACATCAACCGCGAGGAGGGGTTCATAGGCACGTCGCTGAAGAAGGACGAGTTTGTGTGCAACTGCTCCGATATCGACGACATCATCCTCTTCTACCGCGACGGCAAGTACAAGGTGGTGAAGGTGAGCGAAAAAATGTTTGTGGGCAAGAACCTGCTGCATATCGCCGTCTTCAAGAAGAACGACAACCGCACCATCTACAACGTGGTCTACCGCGACGGCAAGTCGGGCCTCCACTACATGAAGCGGTTTGCCGTGACGGGTGTGACGCGCGACAAGGAGTATGACCTCACGCAGGGCAAGCCCGGGTCGCGGGTCGTATGGTTCTCGGCCAATCCCAACGGCGAGGCCGAGGTGCTGCGGGTTACCTTCGTGCCCAAGCCCCGCATGAAGACCCTCTTTGTCGACCGCGACTTCAGCGAAATCGCCATCAAGGGGCGCCAGTCGATGGGTAATATCCTTACCAAAAACGAGATTCACCGCATCTCGCTCAAGGAGCGGGGCGGCTCTACGCTGGGTGGCCGCAAGGTGTGGTTCGACCGCGACGTGCTGCGTCTCAACTACGACGGCCGGGGCGAATATCTGGGCGAGTTCCACGGCGACGACCAGGTGCTGGTTGTGCTGGACAACGGCGAGTATTGCACCACCACCTCCGACGCCACCAACCACTACGACGCCAATATCCTGCGCATCGAGAAGTTCGAGCCCGACAAGGTGTGGACCGTAGCGCTCTTCGACGCTTCGCAGGGGTATCCCTACCTCAAGCGCTTTGTCTTCGAGCCGAGCAGCCGCAAGCAGAATTTCCTGGGCGACAATCCCGCCTCGCGTCTGTTGCTGATGACCGATACCGCCTATCCGCGTATCGAGGTGACTTTCGGCGAGGGCGATGCCTTCCGCGAGCCGTTGGTGGTCGAGGCTGCCGACTTCATTGCCGTGAAGGGCTTCAAGGCCAAGGGCAAGCGGCTCACTACTTATGCGGTGGCCGGGATTAGCGAACTGGAACCGCTGCCTCGCGAGGAGGATGAGAACGGTGCCGAGGGCGAGACCCCGACCGACGAGACCAACCCCGAAAATCGAGTCGATACCCCGGAGGATAACACCTCGGGACAAATGTCACTGTTCTGATTATGACAATATACAAGGCACTTTTGTGCGCCCTGTCGGGGGTTGCGCTTTTATTCCCGGGAAGCCTGTGGGCCAAGAAGCCGGCTCCCGAGTCGGCCCCGAAACCGTTGCAGGAGGAGCTGCGGCAGGAGAAGCCGCTGCGTCCCGTAGCGACTGCCGTAACCTTCGAAATCGGGAGGCAGAGCGCTCTCGATACCTATCTGTCGCCCATCCGTTACCGGGGGCTCGACGTGGCGCTGGGCTACGAACGGTTGCGGGCTACGGGTTTTGCACCCGAAAAGTGGTTTACCCGTCACAATGTGCTGGTCAATTTTGCCACGATGAGCAACGAGTCGGGCAGCGGGTCCATGATGTCGCTTTACCTCGATTACTCGTTTGCCATGCTGCGGCGCTGGCAACTGAGCAAAGGGCTGTGGCTGGCCGGTGGCGGCGAGGCTGCCCTCACGCTGGGCGGGCTCTACAACCTGCGCAACTCCAACAACCCGGCTACGGCCAAGGCCGCTATCGACCTGGGTGTCACGGCTATGGCTTCGTATCACCTGCGGGTGGGGCGGCTGCCGCTCACCTTCCGCTACCAGGTGTCGCTGCCGGTGGTGGGTGCCTACTTCTCGCCGGCCTTCGGTCAATCCTACTACGAGATGTTCTACATAGGCAATACCGGCGGCATTGTTCAGTTCGGGGCGTGGCACAACCGGGTAGACCTGCGCAACTACCTCTCGGTAGACCTTCACCTGGGCAAGATGTCTCTGCGGTTGGGATACCGGCAGTTGATGCGTACGACCCACGTCAACCACATCGATACCCAGGTGCTCAACCACATGTTCGTGCTGGGTATCTCGGGCGAGATATTCCGCTCGGCACCTCCGGCCCGCCGGGTAGTTTCGCTCTATTATTAAACGGGAAACAGGTTATGAAACGCAAACATATATCAGTAAAAACAGGATTGCTGCTTTCGCTCCTCTCGCTCCTTCTGCTTTCGTCGTGCCACAAGGTCGAGGTTTTCGAGGATGACCCCTACGGCAATTTCGATGCGCTGTGGACCATTCTCGACGAGCGCTACTGCTTCTTCGAATACAAGGACATAGACTGGAAGCAGGTAGGCATGAAATACCGCAAGAAGCTGACCGAGCGGATGACCTCGGAAGAACTCTTCGACGTGTGCGGCGACATGCTCATGGAGTTGAAAGACGGCCACGTGAATCTGGTGTCGGCACACGATACGTCGCGCTATTGGGACTGGCTGAACAACTCGCCCGAGAACTATCAGGAGCGGCTCATCGACGAGTATTACCTCAACTTCGACTACCGCTATACGAGCGGCATCAAATACAAGATTCTGCCCCAGAACGTGGGGTACATGTACTACGGCAGTTTCTCGAGCGCCATCGGCGAGGGTAATCTCGACCAGATTCTGGCCTATCTGGCCACCTCGACGGGGTTGATTATCGATGTGCGCAGCAACGGTGGCGGTTCGCTGTCGAATGTCGAGACGCTCGTCTCACGCTTCATCAACCAGGAGACGCTCGTGGGTTATATTTCGCACAAGACCGGGCCCGGACATCAGGATTTCTCGGAACTTTATCCCATCAAATACAAACCATCGACCCGCATCCGATACCAAAAGTCGGTGGTGATACTGGCCAACCGGGGTACATACAGTGCGGCCAACAACTTCGTGTCGGTGATGAAGGCGTTGCCCAATGTCGTGGTCATGGGCGATATTACCGGTGGCGGCAGCGGTCTGCCCTTTTCGTCGGAGTTGCCCAACGGCTGGAGCATCCGCTTCTCGGCCTCGCCCATCTACGACGTGAATCGCGAGCATACCGAGTTTGGGGTGGCACCTACCGACGGGTTCAAGATGGACATGGACTTCGACCAGGCCACCCAGGGCCACGACACCATTCTCGACCGGGCCATTGCCTATATCGCTACGGGTGGAGCGTGAGGGCGGGACGCCCTTGCCGCGGGTAAACTTTGTAACCCGATTCATTGTATAATAGGTAAACTTCTTGTATATTTGTGCCGTCGTTTGCGGACGTGGCGTAATTGGTAGCCGCGCTAGACTTAGGATCTAGTGTCTTGCGACGTGTGGGTTCGAGTCCCGTCGTCCGCACCAGAGAGGAGGGGGAGAGTGTATTAAAAGTATTTCCCCTGCAAGTTATAGAGCCTGCGAGAGTTTTTCTCGCGGGCTTTTTTCGTATTGTTTACCATGCCAGGCAAGGGAGGGGGTAGGATAGGTGTAGGAGCGGCCGGTTGCTCCGGAGCAGTTATCTGTTGATATATAGTGGACTACCGGTTTTCGGGGGAAACAATAAAACACGAAAATCTTTTCTTTGTTTAAATTGTGTTACCAAATATAAAATTAAAAAAAGCAAAAATTTGATTTACAAAAAATAATTTATAGTTTTACGAAACATCAAAAAAATGTAGTTAATACTTAATCTCAATCAAACACTGTTATCATGAAAAAACTGGTTATTGCACTAATGGCCATGTGTTGCGGGTGGCAACTGGCCACCGCGCAAATCGACGTTCTGTCGATTACACCATTGCCAGAGACACAGGGCAAAGGGTTTTATCACCCGAAATTTTCACCAACGGGGGACTATCTGTTGTTGACGGGAGCCAACTTCAAGGGGCTCACGAAATACGATTTGTCGTCGGGGCAGATGACTCGGCTCACCGATGTGGAGAATGCCGGGTATTATCCGCAGATTTCCGACGGCGGCAAAGTGGTGGTGTTCCGCGAAGTGGAGTATAAGAACAACCGCCGGTTTACCTCGATCAAGAGCATCAATCTCGAGAACGGCAAGGTGAGCCGCATCGACAAGGCTTCGCGTCAGTTGTACCCCTTCACCTTTGTCGGCGGCACGTTGCGCATAGCCAAGGGCAAGACAATCAAGAGCAAACGGTTGGCTACCGACATGCGCACTCCGGTAGAGGAGTCGCTGATTGTCGCCATCGAAGACCGTTCGCTGGTGCTCTACCGGGGCAACAAGCGTATCGTGCTCAATCCCAACGGCGACGGCAGCTACATCTGGCCCTCGATTTCGCCCGACAACAAACACATTGTGTATATGGCGCTGCACGACGGGTGCAACACCTTTGTGTGCGACCTCGACGGCAAGAACAAGGTGAACCTGGGCTATCTGGGTGCTCCCGTATGGTTGGGCAACGACTGGATTGTGGGCATGGTCGACATCGACGACGGCCACCAGACCGTCTCGTCGACCCTGAAGGCGGCCCGCATCGACGGCTCCCTCCGTCAAGACCTGCCTACTCCCGATACGAAGATAGCCATGTATCCCGCCGCTTCGACCGATGCCGTGGCTTACGAGGCCAACGGGCAGATCTATGTGATGAAACTACGAGTACGTTAACCTTAGCAATCATTTCCCATGAAAAAAATAATCTCACTGGCTGCAGCTTCGCTGTTGGCATTGACCGCGACGGCAGCCGACCTTACCGATGTAAGGATATATATCAATCCCGGTCACGGCGGCTGGAACGGCGAGAACGACCGGAATATCGAGACCCTTACCCATGCCCTGGGCGATACGCTGGGCTTCTGGGAATCGTCGTCGAACCTCTCGAAGGGGCTCTATCTGCGCGACCTGCTCGAGGCGGCTAATGCCACGGTGTACATGTCGCGCGAGGATAACCGAAGCGGATACCGCGACAATCAGTATCTGCCCGACGACCAGCAGATTACCGACACCGGCTATGGCGACCGTCCGTTGAGTACGATTGCCGAGGAGGCTTCGGCCAACAACGTCGACGCTTTCCTCTCCATCCACAGCAACGCGGCGGGGAGTACCTCGGCGGTAAACTACCTCTACCTGATGTGCCCCGGCAACGGCGGTGAGGGCGACCAGAACTTCAGAGACCCCGCGACCAAGGCCCTTGCCGATGCCGCCTGGCCCCACATCTGGAACAACCCGCTTACGGTGTGGACCCACTACACCGCTACCAATACCAAGATTGCGGCCTTCGTGACCAGCTATACGGTTATCGGTACTGCTCTCACCGTGCCGGGATTCCTCTCGGAGGGTGAGTTCCACGACTACAAGCCCGAGACTCACCGTCTGCTCAATGAGGACTACCGTCACCTCGAGTCGCTGCGCTTCTACTACTTCTATTGCGACTATTTCGGGGCCGACTTCCCCGAGACCGGCGTGTTGTGTGGCGACGTGCGCGATGCCCACGAGCGGTTGACCGAGAAACTATACACCCCCTATGTCAATGGTTCGAAAGACCAGTATCTGCCCTTGAACGGAGCCCATGTGTCGCTCTACGACAACTCGGGTACGCTGTGCGGCGAATATACGGTCGACAACGACTACAACGGTGTGTTTGCTTTCTGGAACCTGGAGCCGGGCAACTACAAGGTGAAGGTGACGGCGACCGACTATGTCGAGGCCGAATTTGAGGCCGAGGTGAAAGCCGGCGAAACTACCGGGTTGAACCTTTCGCTGACCAATGTCAACTACGATCCTACCGACGACCGGGTGGCTCCCGACGACTATCCCACGCCTGCCCAGGAGGCCGGGGCTACGATAGCCCGTCACTACGCGATGAGCGAGACGAGCCGGGTGGAGACCTCGTTCCTCGATGGCCTGAACATACGCCGTTCGCTCATTCGTGGTGAGAAGATGTATGTCCTCACCGACGATTCGCGTATCTTCGTGGCCGATGCCGCTACCGGCGACATGATTGCCGAGTTGAGCACGGCCGGAGTATCGGGTGGTATCCTCCCGTTGAGCGATATTGCCTTTACCTCCGATACGGTGCTGATGGCTTGTAACAAGGAGGACATCGACTTTACCTCGCCGTCGACCCGGTTCAAGGTATACTCCTGGGCCGACGATACGGCCGACCCCGTGCTCGTATTCGAGTCGACGAAGCAAGGTAACTGGAACACCGGTACCGTGGGCGAGACCTTCGTCGTGAGCGGTCCGAGCTGGAACTTCCGGGTTTATACGCCGGCCGTGACTACCGGTTCGTCGAAAGCCATTCGCATCGTGGGTCTGGAGTACGACGCCGACGAGCAACTGATGGCCAACGACAAGTATATGATGGATGCCAACGCCTACACCGAAGCCGCGTGGGGCGAGGACTTCCAGTTTACCCTCTCGCCCTTGGGCGACAACCGCATCATTGTCGACAGCAAGTCGATACGTCCTGTCGAGTATGAGTTCAACTGGGATGCTCCCAGCCGCGACCCGATGATTCTGCGCGGTACCGTGCCCGACGATGTGTTGCCTGCCGTTTCGAAGGGGGCCAACTACTTCAAGTATGGCGGAGGTGCGGTAATGGCCGCTCCCTATTGTGCCGACGATGCTACGGCCGTTGGGGTGACTCTGGTCGATATATCCGAAGGGTTGGACAACGCCCGTCTGATGACCGACCCGTATCCCGAGGCCGGACTGAATACCGAGGCTGCCGCTTACATGACGGCCGCCGGTACGGTGAGCGGATACGACATGACCGCTACCGTATATGCCCAGCATGGCGGATTGGCCCGGTACACTACGGTGACCACCGGCCAGGTAGCCAATATCTATGCCTACAATGCCAATATGGAGGCCGTGACCGACGGCTATGAATTTAGTTTCGACCTGAACGAGGATGCCGAGCAGGTAACCATCGAGTTCGTGAAAGAGGGCGAAGTGCTGGGCGCTTACGAGGCCGGAGCGAAGTCGAAAGGGGCCAACACGGTGACGGTACCCGAGTCGGCTATCCCCTATGGCGAGCAGATGAACTGGCAAATCAAGGCGAAGGGTGCCGACGTATATCGTCCTACCCGCATCTCCGACGACAGCGATATATTCAAATTCTGGAACTCGTTCGGCGTGACCGTCGACAACAACCCGCAGAGCAATTACTTCGGCCGTGTCTACGTGACCAACGGCAAGTCGGGTACGGCCAGCGGGCGTGCCACCGGTTCGGGTATCTATGTGCTCGACCCGCAGTTTACCGACATAACCGGCCAGGGCAATACGGCCCACGACGGTGGTGTAGACTGGTACGGAACCTCGAGCCCCTACCGCGTGAGCGTAGCCCCCGACGGACGGGTATTCATTACCGATTACAGCGATGCTCATTCGGGTATCTGGATTATGGACCCGGCCAATCCTTCGGGCGACTTTACCGAACTCTTTGCCGGTTGCACGCGGGCATCTTCGGGTTTGGCAACCAATAGCGAAGGCGTGGCCGTGCACGGTTCCATCTCGTCGTGCTACATCTTGGGCGAGGGCGAGAATACCGTACTCTATACGGCCGATGAGGATATGGTAGTCAACGGAGGCACCGGCAAGAACATCCTGCAATACAATATCGGTACGGCTACCAGCTGGACCCAGGCGCCCAGTGCCGTGCTCTACGACCGCAGCCAGCATCTGCTGCTTATCAATACCAATATCAACATAGCCCCCGACGGTCGCGGCGGCTGGTGGTTCACGCAGTATCGTGCTACCGAGACCAAGGCCGAACCCTGTCTGGTACACTTCAACGGTACGGCCGTCGATTTCCATTCGGGAACCGATTTGCTCATCGGCAACGGCCGTAACGCCGGTTTGGCTGTGTCGCCCGACGGCTCTCGTCTGGCAACGACCGGCCCCAGTGCCATCTACATTTGGGATGTGACCTACAACGAGGCTGGCGTGCCGTCGATTACCCGGGCTCACACCATCTCGGGTTCGTCGTTCGGTCTGGGTGCCAGCTCCAACGATGTGGCCTTCGACTGGGCCGGAAACGTCTACTACGTATCCAACAGCTCCGAGCGTCTGTCGGTTATCGCTCTGCCCAAGGCCGAGAACTCGGCCGTAACGCCGGGCAAGGCTTCGCAGACCATTACCCGCACCTTTACGGCTGCCGTGAGCAACCTCGAGGCTGCCGTCGACTTCAACCGGGTGACGCTGTCGTGGACGGCTCCCGAAACACTGGAGGGGATCTCATACAATATATATCAGGGCGACGAGCTCCTGGGCAATACCGCCGAACCGAGTTACGTAGTCGAGAATCTGAACAACGGAACCTACACCTTCGGGGTGGCCGTGGTATCGGGTGGCTACGAAGCCGAACGGGTGACGGTGAATGCTACGGTAGCCATGTCGTGCGGACCGGTAACCAACCTGAATGCTGCACTCGAGGGCAACAACACCGTGGTGCTCACGTGGGAGGCTCCCGAGGGGGTTGAAGCTGCGGCTCGCTACAACGTATACCGCGACGACCAACTGCTCGAGACGGTCGAGGAGACCACCTATACCGATACCGGTCTGGAAGAGGGCAAGACCTATCTCTATGCCGTAACAGCCGTGTATGGCAACTACGAGACCGAGCCGGCTACCGAAACCGTATCGACGGTGATTACGGGCATCGAGCAGACCGAACAGGCCTTGAAGGTCTATCCCAACCCGACCGACGGTCTGGTGAATATCGAGCTGGCCAATCCGATACAGACGATTCAGGTTTACGACATGAACGGTCGTCTGGTATTGCGCCGCGACCACCTCTCGACCATGCGCGAGACCATCGACCTCTCGGATTGCAAACCGGGCAACTATCTGTTGAAAGTAAACAGCTTCACGTATAGAGTTATACGTAAATAGCAAGTAGTGTGTTTTTTGTTGGAGGGGCGGCCGCTGTTCAAGCGGCCGTCTCTTTTTTTATGGAAGCTGGTAGGCAGGCTTGCGATGAGGTGCGTGTGACGGGTATGTCGGGACATGCGGGCGACAGGGGGGGAACTGCATCTTCTTGCAGCATGTGGTATCGGGAACAGAATGATACGACCGGTGTATCACCCGGTGAGGGTATCCGGTCGCTTTAGGTCAGAGGAGGTATTGTGCGGTGATAAATGGTCGTTGGAGCAGGTACAAAAAAAAATTGATTGTCTCACGACAACCAATCTTTGTTAACCTTAAATCTAATACCATGAAAAACACAGTGCAAATATAGTGCTTTTATATGTTGTACAACATGTTTTTGATAAAAAAGTTTCTTGGATTAACTCTTTTTTAATAATAGATGCCCCATTTTAAAAGAAAGAAAGAGAAATGCCCCCGATTTTGAGGTCGGGAACATTTCTCTTAACACTTTGTGAGGTTATTGAATGTCGATGCTGTTGAGCAGATCGACCTTGCCTTCGTTCACCAGTTTGAGGATGAGTTCGCCAAACAGTGTATTTTGCCAGGCGAACCAGGGACGGGTGAAGTTGTTGGGGTCGTCTTTGTGGAACGACTCGTGCATGAATCCCGTACCGGCGTCGGTCTTCATCAGCATCTCGATGCAGGCTTTGATTTCCTGGTCGTCCTGGCTGGTAAAGGCCTTCATCATGATGCTCATGGGCCATACCATGTCGTAGCCGATGTGGGGGCCGCCGATGCCTTCGCCGGCCTTACCCTTGAAGAAGTAGGGGTTGTCCTCGCTCCAGACGAAGCGGCGGGTGTTCTGGTAGATGGGGTCGTCTGCGGCTACATCGCCCAGATAGGGCATGGCCAGCAGGCTGGGCACGTTGGCGTCGTCCATGAGCAGCTGGTTGCCGAAACCGTCGACCTCGAAGGCGTAGATTTTACCATATTTCGGGTGGTTGTATACGGCGTATTTCTGCAGGGCGGTCTCTACCTCCTGAGCCAGGTCGGTGCACTCTTGGGCCAGCGCTTCGTTGTGGTTGACGGTGCGCAGAATCTCGGCCGACTTCCGCAGCGAGGTGACGGCGAAGAAGTTGGAGGGGATGAGGAACTGGAAGGTGGTGGCGTCGTCCGATGGACGGAAGGCCGAGCAGATGAGGCCCACGGGTTTCACGGGGTTGCCCAGACCCATGTTGGTCATCGTGTCGAGGGCCCGCTCGGTGCGGCGCATGAACTTGTAGGGGCCCACGCCCTCTTTGCGCTGTTGCTCCTTGAAGGTGCGCAGGATGTGGGTGATGGCGTTGATCCACTCGTCGCCGAAAACCGAGGCATCGCCCGTCACCTTCCAGTAGTGGTAGGCAAGGCGGATGGGGTAGCAGAGCGAGTCGATCTCCCATTTGCGCTCGTGCAGTTCGGGCTTCATGTCGGTGAGGTCGCTCATCCATTCGCCGCCGGTGGGGCCCATGTTGAAGGCGTTGGCATAGGGGTCGATGTTGATGCACTTGAACTGGCGGTTGATGACGCCGGCCAGCATCTTCTTCAATAGCGGGTCTTCGTTGGCCAGCTGTACGTAGGGCCATACCTGGGCACCCGAGTCGCGCAGCCACATGGCGTGGATGTCGCCGGTGTATACAAAGGTATCGTCGTCGCCGTCGAAGTGTACGGTGGTGTCGAGCGTGTTGGGGAAACAGTTCTCGAACATCCAGGCGAGGCGGGCGTTGGTGAGCAGGGCCTTCACCCGTTTGATCTGTTTCTCTACGGCACTTGACACGAACAGACGCTCTTGCGGGCGCTGGCTGGTGTACTGCACGCGGGTGTTGTCCTGACGGGCAACAGCCACGGGAGCGGTGGCTGCCTGGGTGTAGGATACCCCGCAACCGAGGGCTACGCACAAGCAGCTTATTTTTGCGATAGTTTTCATAAAAAATAGGTTAGTGAAAATAATGATTAGTAATAGAGGTTTCGTTTAATGATGTCCCGGTGTCTCGAGCACCACCATCACGGGGAAGTGGTCGGAGGGGGTGCGGGCCTGATAGGCCTCGATGTCGATCTCCTCGGGGTAGTCCTCGACCTGAGCCTTGCTGCTGTCGTGGCGGATGGTGCGGTAGCTGTCGGTGAGCACACCATACTTCTGCACCTGGAAGTCGGGCGACACGAACACGTGGTCGATGCGGCTGCGGGTGTAGCTGTTGGGGGCGAAGCCGTTGAAGGTGCCGTTGGGGGCATAGCGCAGCCGGGCCGCCTCGAAGGCGTCGCGCAGGGCACCGCTCTCGGTGAGTGCGCGGTAGGAGCGGTGGGTCTGGTCTACGTTGAAGTCGCCGGTGAGGATGACGGGCAGCCCTTTGCCCAACTCCTTCATCTTCTGTTGTACGAGGTAGGCGCTTTCGACGCGGGCCTCCTTGCCGATGTGGTCCATGTGCAGGTTGAAGAAGAGGAACTCGAGCGAGCTCTCCTTATCCTTGAAGTGACCCCACGTGCAGATGCGGGGCAGGACGGCATCCCAGCCCACACTGGGGGTGTCGGGCGTCTGGGAGAGCCAGAAGTCGCCGTGGTCGAGCAGCTCGAAGCGGCTGGTGCGGTAGAAGATGGCGGCATGTTCGCCCCGCTCTCCACTGTCGTCGCGGCCCACACCGATGTAGTCGAAGTCCGGCAGACGGTTTTTCAGCGTGTCGAGCTGATGTTTGAGCCCCTCTTGCGTGCCGAAGAGGTCGAAGCCGTGGAACCGGATGAGGTCGGCCATGACTACACAGCGCTGGCCCCAGCCATCGCCCTGAGCCGAGTCGCCGGCGTTGGCATTTCTCAGGTTGTAGGAGGCCACGGTAAACGTGCAGCTCCTTTTGGGCTGGCAGCCGTAAAGGCCCAGCGCCAGAACGAGAACCGATACGATTCCCGTCCACTTGACAATACGGTTTGGCATAATGTGAATATTGGTGTTCAAATATACGACATTTTACTCATTCTCCAAAGAGAAGGAATAGGGGGCATCGACCGGATTGGTTCCCCGCTTGCGATTGGGCTTCGAGTCCATGACGAACTGCACCCGTCCGCCCTGGCTGAGGGTCTCGTGGGTGAGGTAGTTGTGGTCGTAGCCCTTGCCGTTTACCTTCATGGAGCGGATGTAGGGCGTCTCGGCGCTGTTGTCCGGGGCTTCGATGGTGAGCGTTTTGCCGTTCTCGAGATGGAGGAGAGCCTTCTGGAAGAGGGGCGTGCCCAGTACGTACTGGTCGGTGCCGGGGCAAACCGGGTAGAAACCGAGGGCCGAGAAGATGTACCAGGCCGAGGTCTGGCCGTTGTCCTCGTCGCCGCAATAGCCGTCGGGGGTGGCGGCGTAGAGCTTGTGCATGATTTCGCGGATGCGGCTCTGGGCTTTCCACGGTTGGCCCGAGTAGTTATAGAGGTAGACCATGTGCTGGATGGGCTGGTTGCCGTGGGCATATTGGCCCATGTTCATCACCTGCATCTCGCGCATCTCGTGAATCATGTCGCGGCTCTCCATACCCAGATAGCTGGGCATGACGAATACCGAGTCCATCATGTGGTTGAAGACGGAGGCACCGCCCATCAGGTCGATGAGCCCTTGCGGGTCGTGGAACACGCAGAAGCTCCAGTGCCAGCTGTTCCCCTCGCAGAAATCGCCGCTCCAGTCGGTTGCCTGGAATCGGGGGTTGAAGTTGCCCTGGTCGTCACGGCCCACCATGAGCCGTTCCTGCGGGTTGTATACCTGGCGGTAGTTGAGGCTGCGCTGTTTGTAGATGTCGATTTCGCTGTCGGGTTTGCCCAGCCGTTTGCCCAGGGTGTAGATGCACCAGTCGTTGTAGGCATACTCCAGCGTGCGGGCCACGCTCTGCCCCACGCCTATGTTGCTGGGTACATAGCCCAGGCGGTTGTAGGCCTCGAAGGCCACGCGGCCCGAAGCCGTCCCCTCGAGGTGGGCGTTGGCTCCGTGTTTCAGGGCCTCCCACAGTTTCTCAATATCGTATCCGCGTATGCCCTTGACGTAGGCATCGGCTACAATCGAGGCCGAGTTGTTACCGATCATGCAGTCGCGGTGGCCCGGGCTGGCCCATTCGGGCAGGAATCCGCTCTCGCGGTAGGCGTTGACCAACCCCTCCTGCATCTTGTGGTTCATCGAGGGGTATACGAGGTTGAGCAGCGGGAAGAGCGAGCGGAAGGTGTCCCAGAAACCGGTGTCGGTAAACATGTAGCCGGGCAATACCTGGCCGTTGTAGGGGCTGTAGTGGACGGCACGTCCCACGGCGTCGATTTCGTAGAAGGTGCGGGGGAAGAGTACCGAGCGGTAGAGGCAGGAGTAGAAGGTGCGGAGGTCGTCGATGCGGGTGTCGTCGATTTCGATGCGCGACAGCACCTGGTTCCACCGTTTCTTACCCAGCTTGACCATGCGGTCGAAGTTGCCGTCGCCCAGCTCCTTCAGGTTCAGTTCGGCTTGCTCGGGGCTGATGAACGACGAGGCCACCCGGGCGTGCACCTGTTCGCCCTGGCGGGTCGAGAATCCCACGATGGCTCCGGCGTGGTTGCCCCGGGCCTCGTTTTGGTTGGTCTTGATGGCATTGTCGAGAGCCACGGCCGTGAACTTGAACGGCTTGTCGAAGACGATGACAAAGTAGTTTTTGAAATTCTCGGGAACACCGCCCGAGTTGCGGGTCGAGTAGCCTATGATTTTATTCTCCTCGGGAATGATTTTCACGGCCGAACCTCGGTCAAAGGCATCGACAACGACGTACGAGTTGGCCTCCTCGGGGAAGGTGAAGCGGAAGAGAGCCGCCCGGTCGGTCACCGTCATCTCGGTAGTCACATCGTGGTCGGCCAGGTAGACGCTGTAATAGTAGGGTTTGGCCACCTCGGCCTTGTGCGAGAACCAGCTGGCCCGCTGGTTCTGGTCGAAGACCACGCCGCCGGTCACCGGCATGATGGAGAATTGGCCGTAGTCGTTCATCCAGGGGCTGGGTTGGTGAGTCTGTTTGAAGCCCTTTATCTTGTCGGCGGTATAGGTGTAGGTCCAGCCGTCGCCCATATCGCCGGTTTGGGGAGTCCAGAAGTTCATGCCCCACGGCATGGCAATGGCCGGGTAGGTGTTGCCGGTAGAGAGTTCGTATTTAGACTGGGTACCCACGAGCGGGTTCACATAGTCGACGGGCGAAAACTTGGCAAATAGCGGAAGCCCGCAGAGGATAGCACTGATAAAAAACAATTTACGATAAATCGAATGTCGCTTCATGGCGTGATCGTTGTGTATGTTTTCAAAATAAATAAGCAAGTGTACGATACGGTCATCCGTTGAGGCGGCCGTCCCCTTGCCGGGCAATCGCAAAAGGGTTTTCAAAGATAATGAAAGACAAGAATCGAGACAAATGAAAAACAAAGTTTTCGACATTGTGACTTTGCCGAACCGATACCTGTCTCGAGCAAAGGTGATGCAGAACGAAAACCGAGGCGGATGAAATATCAATTTTTTAATCGATTGTGAATAGATTAGGCTGTGGTCTATTATAATCTGCTTTTTCTTTGTTTTTTATTATAATTTTTTTACCTTGCAAAAAAATTATTTTAATTGTTTTATATGATTTATACATATGTGTGTTGGGTCTATTATGCCAATATTTATAGTAAATACAAACAGCCGTTATAACTATATCTAAGATTATGGAGACAAAAATGCCGTCAGAGCAATATGATAGAATGAGAGCTGGGGATTCATTCGTTTTTGATGAATATCTCTATTCTTTACAGAGGCAATGTTCTGAAACAATGTTACAAATAAATTCTCTCCCGTTTGGCGATGAAAAACGTGATGAACTATTTTGTAATTTATTTGAGAAATACGGGAAGAACAACATTATCAAGGAGGGATTCAGATGTAATTTTGGAATAAACATTACCATGGGGGACAATTGTTATATCAATTATAATGTCGTGTTTCTGGATAGCGGATTGATCAAACTGGGGAACAACGTATTTATAGGACCTGGGACCGTGGTGTCGGCAGTTACGCATCCAATCGAAGCCAGGATGAGACGAAATCTCCAAATCAATAAGATAGAAATAGGGGATGACGTTTGGATAGGAGCCAATGTAGTGATATTGCCGGGTGTGACCATTGGAAACAGAGCTGTGATTGGTGCCGGATCCGTAGTCAAGAGAGATATTCCCCCCGATACGGTATATGCCGGAACCTTGGCTCATTTTATTCGGTCTATAGATAATGGGGAGATTTTGTAGTTTGGGGACTATGTCTTGTTAAATAATAGATTATCAATATTCTAAAGTGCTTGATATTTCCTCGAGAGAAAGGGATTTTGAGTCATTCTACAACTTGTAATTAAGTCATTCTTTTTTTTGTAAATATTTATTATCATCCTATAAGTCTGTATTTTTATGGAAGCGCGTACGAAGCGATACGATTTATTTGTTGCATATCACGGAACAAATAATCCTCAGGGCACATATGCCATAGCAAAGGAACTTTGTGATTATTGTGAAAAAGAAGGTTATTCTGTATATCTTCATGGTTATTCATGCTTGGCAGAGCATAAAGATGTGCAATGGAACCGCACTTGGGAAATTGTAGATCATTGCCAATGCTTTATTGCCATTGTCAATGATTATGCCCCGAACAACTCTACCGGCCATTTGGGAAATGATATCGGGGAACAGGAGTCTCAAATTAGAGCCGAAGTCGATGCTTTCTATGATTTAATATCAAGGAGCATGGCAAACCGGTCTGATTTCAACTTCTTTTATGCGGGGGATAAATTGAAAGGTGAGGCGCAAGTTAATTATTTCAGGAAACTCCATTCGCAGCTGATGAACGGTCATAATCAGGTTATCACTTGGACCTCGGGAGGACCGTCGGATAATTTCAATCTTATTTTGGAATGGTTGGAGAAGAGGGGATGTTCGGCTAAAAATGAAGAATATCAGTTGAAGAAGCTGCGGGAACTTTTGGAAGGCCTGGGCTGGGGAAAGTCTATTTTATTTTCGCCCAGAGAGTTACATGTCTATGAGAGAAAGATTTCTTCAGATTTGAAGTCTGTGCTACTTGTAGCGGCAAACACTACCGACGATGTGCGGGGTGGGGCGATATTTCCTTTAGTGGCCGAAAATCTTGAAAAGGGCGTGCATTATACATATTTGTTTTTTGAATATCCGGGCGCCCGTCGTCAACTCGAGAGCATATACCATTCCCATACACCCGAGGCAAAACAAAATCTCACTCTGCAATTGGTGAAGAGTAAGGCTTGGATTGGTGCCGATATTCTACTGATTAAGATTTATGAATTTAAGAGTCAGGATAGACCCGAGATTTTTTTCAGAATAAAAATGTCGACCGACCGGCAATCCGAGCAGTGCATATATGTGAAAGGTGCAGAAATAAAGGTGCCCATTATTCAACAGGAGATTGATGAAATGCTCGACGAGCAGAATGTCGTCACGTATGATGGGCATAAATGGGTATGATATATTGAGTGCCAAATTCGGATTCGGTTTGTAATACAAGTCTGCAAGCATGTGTATTGTACATGTATGCAGGCTTGTATTTATAAATAGGTCAGTATACGAAAATCGCAGATTTGCAAACTTTGCCATACCGAACTGTTCTAAATTTGGATAAGACAGGATGCGGTTCGGCCAAGCAAATTATGCAAGCATCTTTGCTTTGCGCTCACCTTTCGCTATCTTTTCATAAGATAGGAGTCGGCTCGGCATAGTCAAATGTTGAAAACTTTGTTTTCCATTTGCCTCTGCTCTCACCTTTCGCTATCTTTGTATGCAGAAGATAGGATGCGGCTCGGCATAGTCAAATATTGAAAACTTTGTTTTCCATTTGCCTCTGCTCTCACCTTTTGCTATCTTTGCACCAGCATTATGGGCAGAATACTTTCAATAGATTATGGCAAGAAACGCACGGGTATCGCGGTGACCGACCCGCTGCAGATTATCGCCAACGGTTTGACTACCGTCGCTTCGTCGCAACTCATCGAGTTTCTCACGCAATACATGCAGCGCGAGGAGGTCGAGCGGGTGGTCGTGGGGCTGCCGCGGCAGATGAACAACGAGCCGTCGGAGAGCATGCGCTATATTACTCCCTTTGTCAACCGCTTCAAGAAACTGTTCCCGCAGGTGCCCGTCGAGTTCTTCGACGAGCGCTTCACCTCGGTGCTGGCTCATCGGGCCATGCTCGACGGCGGTCTGCCCAAGATGGCCCGGCGCAACAAGGAACTGGTCGACGAGATAAGCGCCACGATTATCCTCAGGGATTATTTGGAAAGTAAAAAACAATAAGATATGGTATTACCTGTTTACCTGTACGGACACCCCGTCATTCGTAAGGAGACCGAAGAGATCGATGCTTCTTACCCGCAGCTCAAAGAGCTGATTGCCAACATGTATGAAACGATGTATGCGGCCGAAGGTATCGGGCTGGCTGCTCCGCAGATTGGCTTGTCGATACGGCTTATCGTCATCGACGCCAGCCCCATGGCCGAGTATTTCCCCGACTGTGAGGGCAAGAAGCTGACCCTTATCAACCCCGAGCTCGAAGTGCTCGAGGATGGTCCCAAGCAGACCCGCGAGGAGGGTTGCCTCAGCCTGCCCGGCATTCACGAGCCGGTGCCCCGTATCGAGAAGATTCACCTCAAGTGGCTCGACGAGGATTTCGTGGCTCACGACGAGGTGATCGAGGGCTACCTCTCGCGTGTGGTTCAGCACGAGTACGACCACCTGGAGGGCAAGGTCTTCATCGACCGCATCTCGCCCATACGCAAGCAGCTCATCAAGTCGAAGCTGGTCAACATCATCAAGGGCCGCGTGCGTTGCGACTATCGGGTGAAAGCGACACCCGCCAAAAAATAAAACTTATTTCAAAATCTTCTTATCTGCTTTTATATGGCCGACGACAAGAAAGTTATATTCTCGATGGTGGGCGTGAGCAAAATGTTCCCGCCCCACAAACAAGTATTGAAAGACATTTATCTCTCGTTTTTCTACGGGGCCAAGATCGGTATCATCGGTCTCAACGGCTCGGGAAAATCGACCCTGCTGAAAATCATCGCCGGGGTGGAGAAGTCGTACCAGGGCGAGGTGGTATTCTCGCCGGGCTACTCGGTGGGTTACCTCGAGCAGGAGCCCAAGCTCGACCCCGAAAAGACGGTGAAGGAGGTGGTGCAGGAGGGCGTGCAGCCTATCCTCGACCTGCTGGCCGAGTATGAAAAGGTGAACGAGTCGTTTGGCGACCCCGAAGTACTCGAAGACCCCGACAAGATGGATGCCCTCATGGCGCGCCAGGCCGAACTGCAAGACCATATCGACGCCTCGGATGCCTGGAATATCGACAACAAGCTGGAGCAGGCGATGGATGCTTTGCGCTGTCCGCCCGAAGACCAGCTCGTGAAATACCTCTCGGGGGGTGAACGCCGCCGGGTGGCCCTCTGCCGCCTGCTGTTGCAACAGCCCGACATCCTGCTGCTCGACGAGCCTACCAACCACCTCGACGCCGAGTCGATCGACTGGCTCGAACAGCACTTGCACCAGTATCCCGGTACGGTTATCGCCATCACGCACGACCGTTACTTCCTCGACCATGTGGCCGGCTGGATTCTCGAACTCGACCGCGGCGAGGGTATCCCCTGGCAGGGCAACTATACCTCGTGGCTCGAGCAGAAGACCAAACGCATGGAGATGGAGGAGAAGCAGGCCAGCAAACGCCGCAAGACCCTCGAGCGCGAGCTGGAGTGGGTGCGCATGGCTCCCAAGGCCCGCCAGTCGAAGGGTAAGGCTCGTCTGAACTCCTACGACAAACTGTTGAACGAAGACCAGAAAGAACGCGAAGAGAAACTCGAAATCTTTATCCCCAACGGTCCCCGTCTGGGCAACAAGGTGATCGAGGCTCACGGCGTGGCCAAGGCCTTTGGCGACAAGCTGCTCTTCGACAACCTCGACTTTGTGCTGCCGCCCAACGGCATCGTGGGTGTGATTGGCCCCAACGGCGCCGGCAAGACCACCCTCTTCAAGCTCATCATGGGGCAGGAACAGTGCGACAAGGGTACCTTCGAGGTGGGCGAGACGGTGAAGATTGCCTACGTCGACCAGACCCATAAGGACATCGACCCGGCCAAGACCGTCTATCAAGTCGTTTCGGGTGGTCTCGATACTTTCCGCATGGGCGGCCGCGACATGAATGCGCGAGCCTATCTGTCGCGTTTCAATTTCACGGGAGCCGACCAAGAGAAGCTCATCGGGGTTCTTTCGGGTGGTGAGCGCAACCGCCTGCACTTGGCCATGGCGCTCAAAGAGGAGGGCAATGTACTGCTGCTCGACGAGCCTACCAACGACATCGACGTGAACACGCTGCGGGCACTCGAGGAGGGTCTCGAGAATTTTGCCGGCTGTGCCGTCGTCATCTCGCACGACCGTTGGTTCCTCGACCGCATCTGTACCCACATACTCGCCTTTGAGGGCGATTCGAAGGTATTCTTCTTCGAGGGTTCCTACTCGGAGTACGAAGAGAACAAGAAGAAACGTCTGGGCGATGTGGAGCCCCACCGGGTACGCTATCGCAAGTTCATGGCATAAGCATACGTTTCGGTACATACAGCATAGTGTCACGGCGGGCCGCAAGGTTCGCCGTGATTCGTTTTTGCGCTCCTGCCGGGGCGGTTCGTCGTGACAATCGAGCCGGTTGTCTAAACTATTTTCAAAGGCCGTATGTTTGTTATTTCTTTGTAGCGAAAAGAAAGGACAACCGCGATGAACAGTCGATTGAAAACAGGAGCTTTACTCGTCGTGCTGTCGACCCTTTGGATGGCAGTCTGGGCCGATGCCCCGCTCAAATCGTACAAGGATATACCTTCGCCCGAGCGGAATGCCCGCCTCATTACCGAGGCCATGCAGAGCCGGTTGGGGCTTACCGAAAAGCAGTACAAGAAGGTGTACAAGATTCAGCTTGCCGAACAGAAGACCATATTCAAATACAGACCAACTCCACAGAGGGGTATGGAAAAAGGTTCAGGAGAGATGCCGCCCCAGGGTCATCGTATGGGAGGCGGCCGACCGCCCGGAAGAGGCGGCTTTGAAGGTATGGGAGGCGGTCGGCCTCCTATGCCTCCTCGAGAAATGGATTGGAATGACGACCGTCCCGACCCTGAAAAGATAGCCAAGGCCCTGACGAAAGCGGCTCAGAAGCGAGACAAGAAGCTGAAGAAGGTACTCGAAAAGGGTCAGTATGAGCAGTGGCTCGTGCTCGAAGATGAGGTGATGGCTCCCTTCCTGTTCAAACCTGAGCCAGACCGGCCGGGCAGACCAGGACCAAGAAAAGAAGATGCTCTTTTTCGATAAAAGATAAAATAGGTGTTTTTAGGTATTCGACGTAAGAAGTCGCTCGGGGTGATGTTCAGTCTTGCACCTCGGGAGATTTTTGTTTTAAAGTGGAGATTTTTTCCCTGATACCGATTACAGAATCACCTCGCTTTTATCTTTTTATCGTATGATATTTTTATATCTTTGTAAACTGATATAACGGATTAACATGAATGATTAACTTCGACGAATATATACGCCAAGGCGATCCGCAAAAGCGTGAGAAAGGTTATGCGTGGCAGACGGCCATCGGCTTGCAGGCTGTCGATGGACTTAAACCATCCGACTATCTGATTGAAACGGCTCGTAAGGATATTGAGGGCGAAATATCTATCGATGAGGCGGAACAACTTATAAAGAGTTATTATCTGTCGAAAGAAGCACGTACACCAGAAGAGACGGATATGCATGAGGCGGATATGGTATCGACCAATATTCGTCGACTGCTTACCGAGAAAACATTTGCCTTTACGTTTGTCGGGCTAACATCGATTCATCGTCGTATATTCGATGGCGTATTCAAATTTGCCGGTCAGATACGCGATTACAACATCACGAAAAAGGAGTGGGTGCTTCGAGGGGATACGGTGCTCTATGTTTCTGCCTTGGATATCCGTAAGGCTGTCGAATATGACTTGGAGCAGGAACGGCAATTTGACTATTCCAAAGTGGAGAGGAACGGTCTGGTGAGCCATATAGCCCAATTCGTATCGGGACTGTGGCAGATTCATCCGTTTGGAGAAGGAAATACGCGGACAACTGCCGTTTTTACAATTCTCTATCTCCGTTCTATGGGCTTCGATGTAACGAACGACTTGTTTGCCAACCATTCGTGGTACTTCCGTAATGCACTGGTACGGGCCAACTACCAAAACGTACAGAAAGGCATTATGCGTAATTCGGAATACCTGGAACGATTCTTCCGTAATTTGTTATTGGGCGAAAACAACGAGTTACGGAACAGGTATATGGTAGTCAATGCCCCTGAAGAACTGGCAGCAGAACAAGTGCAGCCTATGAACCGAACAAGTACCGAACAACCTACCGTACAAGTATCCGAACAAGTTCGTACTTTATTGCTTGCCTTGTCAAACGAGCAATTGTCTTTGAAGAGTCTGATGGAGAAAATCGGCCTAAAGCATCGCCCGTCGTTTTTGGAAAACTACATGGCTCCTGCTTTAGAAGCCGGTATTCTCAAGTCTCTGTATCCAGACAGGCCACATCATCCTCGACAGAAATATTTGTTGACGGCCAAAGGACTTGCTTTATATCATGAAATGAAGTCAAAGCAATAATCCTGATGGCTGCTCCTGTCGTGTATATTTCCTCTTGTTGAGTTTGTTAAACCAGAAGGCACTTTCGTCTTTTCCTCTTACTTCGCCCCCATCTTGCCGCCCTTGAGCCCTTTGCCCAGGTTGAAGATGTTCTGGTCGTAGCTGACGGTCTTCATAGCCGACTCGCGCTTGCGTTTGAGGGCGAGGTCGACCAGACGGTCCATCAGTTGGTCGAAGGGGATGCCCGATGCCTCCCACAGGTAGAACGAGAGGGAGCCGGGGATGGTGTTGATTTCGTTCACGTAGATGTTGCCGCTCTTGCCGTCGATCATAAAGTCGACGCGGGCCACGCCGTGGCACGAGAGCACCCGGAAGGTTTCGCCGGCCAGGAACTGCACGCGGGCGGTCTCCTCGGGAGTAAGGTCGGCTGGGATGCGTTTCTGGGTGGCCTGCATGCCTTTGTTCGATTTGCCGCCGCCCATGTACTTGTCTTCATAGGTGAGGATGTCTCCGCTCTTGATGGGCTCTTCGCATACCGAGGTGCGGTAGTCGTCGCAGTCGCCCAGTACCGAGCAGTTGATCTCTTTCAGCTCTTCGACCATATCTTCGATGACGATGCGGGTCGAGTATTTCTCGGCCACGTCGATTTTGGCGATGAGCTCCTCGCGGTTGTCGGCATGCGAGATACCCACGCTCGAGCCCAGGTTGGCCGGTTTCACGATGACGGGGTAGCCGAGTTTCGATTCAATCTCTTCGATAAGCTGGTCGCGCTGGGCAAACCACTGCTTGTCGGTGAACCACACGTAGTCGACGATGGGGATTCCGCATTTCTCCATAATCATCTTCATGGTGATTTTGTCCATGCCGTTGGCCGAGGCCAGCGTGTTGCAACCGGCATAGGGGATGCCTATCGACTCGAGCACACCCTCGAAGATGCCGTCCTCGCCGTTGCTGCCGTGCAGCACGGGTACCACGACGTCGAGCTTGGCCCAGATGTCGCTCCCGAAGAGGGGTTTCTTCTTGCGGTAGACGTTGTAGTCGCCGTATTCGGGAATCATGTATACCTCGGTACACATCTTTTGCAGGGCGGCCATGTCGCGGTAGTTCTTCACCGTGAGCAGGGCGTCACCGCTGAACCAGCGGCCCTGTTTGGTTATGTATATGGGGACGATTTCGTACTTCTCCTTGTTAAAGGCATTGATGGCCTGCAGGGCCGAGATGACGGAGATTTCGTGCTCGGTCGAGCGACCTCCGAAAAAAACGCCTACGGTAGTTTTCATAATCTTTCTGTGCTAACGATATGGTTTGTTGTGTTGTGAATAATCGGGTTTACTTGAATGTGTCGGGCAAATCGTTCTCGTAGAGGACGGTGTCGCCCGGTTGTGCCACTTGTGCGAGGCGAGCCTGGGCATCGGCGAAGGTATCGGCCACGAAAAGCTGCTCCTCGGGATAGTTTTCTTCTTGCAGCCCGGCCAGAATGGCGTCGCGGTTGTAGCGTCCCACCACCATCACATAGTCGCAGGCGGTGGCGAGCTGGCGGCCCAGGGTGCGGTTGTACTCCTCCTGCTTGTCGCCCAGCTCGATCATGCCCGGGGTGATGGCGATGCGTTTGCCCTGGGTCATGCGGCGCAGCACGTCGAGTGCCATGCGGGCGCCGTCGGGGTTGGAGTTGAAGGCGTCGTCGATAATCGAGATGCCGCCGGGAGTCCGTTTCATGTTCAGGCGGTGTTCCACCTGCTCGATGCGGCTCACGCCGTATTGTATCGACTGCACGGGTACTTGCAGGTGCCGGGCTACGATGACGGCGGCCATGAGGTTCGACAGGTTGCATTCGCCGATGAGTTTTGTGCTCAGTTCGATGCGTTCGCCGCCGCCCACCACGGTGAATCGGGTGGCGTCGCTGTCGTAGCGGATGTCCTCGATGTGGTAGTCGGCGCCGGTGTCGGCGATGGTGTAGCGTTTCACCGGCACGTTGTCGACGGGGCGGTTGGCGATGTAGGGGAAGTCGTTGTTGACCACGGCAAAGCCCGAGGCGGGCAGGGCGTCGACCAGCTCGAACTTGGTGCGCTGCACATTCTCGATGCTCTTGAACGACTCGAGGTGCTGCTCGCCCACGGCGGTGATGATGCCTATCTGCGGATTCACCAGGTCGCAAATCTCCTTGATGTCGCCTGTCTGCTTGGCACCCATCTCGCAGATGAAGACGTTGTGGTAGGGCTTCATCTGCTCGCGCACGGTGCGTATCACGCCCATGGGGGTGTTGAAGCTGCCGGGTGTCATCAGCACGTTGTACCGCTCGCACAGGATGCGGTAGAGGTAGTGCTTGGTGCTGGTCTTGCCGTAGCTACCGGTAATGCCGATGACGGTGAGGCCGGGCATCTGGGCCAGTATTTGCTTGGCCTCGTTGTAATATTTGCGGTTGATCTGTTTCTCGACGGGCTGCATCAGCCAGTTGGCCGCCATCATCAGATAGGGGGCCAGGATGGCCAGAGCCAGCAAGGCACGGCTGCCGTTGTCGAGTGTGGTCGTGGCGGCAGCAAGGCCGGCAATGACGAGGGTCAGCAGCAGGGCGGCCACATAAAGGCGGATGGCCCGGCGGGTGAATACCAGCGGTTTCTTGTACTTGGCCTTCAGGTGGTTCACGCTCTTGTAGAGGGCGGCTGTAATGACGACAATCTGCACGAAGAGCGGCAGAAAGTTGGTCGAGAGCAGCAGGAGCAGAAACAGGTCGACGAGCCGCGATACCGAGGCGAACGATTCGCCTTTGAGCCAACGGTTGTAGCGGTCGTTGCGGTAGGTGTTCTGCTGCATCATCTGCAACTGGAATTTCACTTCGGTTGCAGTGTAGAAGAGCAGGGCCAGGAAGGTGATGATGGAGAGTATCTGAGTCATGATTTTTGTTTTATATCGGGCTGTAAAAAGTTTTGTACTACGGCATTAAACTCGTAGGGCTTGTCGAGGAAGCTGTAATGGCCGGCATCGTCGAAGGCCACGAGCCCGGCGTCGGGAATGAGGCGCTCCATGGTGCGGGCGTCGCGCAGGGGGGTGGCGGTGTCGTTCTTGCCCCAGATGAGGAGCACGGGGCACTGGATGCGGGGCATCACCGCCTTGAGGTCTTCGTTCACCACCTTGACCAGAATGTTGCGCATGGTGCCGGTGAGGGCGTTGTAGTCGGCCGACCCCGATTTGCGGCGGTAGGCCTCGATGGTTTCGTCGGCCCGTTTGCGGCCTACGACGAGGGGGAGCAGCCGTTTCCACAGTTTGAACGAATAGACCTTCACGTAGTATTTGAGCGGACGGCGGGGTTTCACGCCGGCGGCATCGACCAGAATCACCTTGCGGGTGGCATTGCGCGAGGCAAAGAGTATCGACACCCGGCCGCCGAACGAGTGGCCGATGAGGATGGGACGCTCGATGCCTTCGGCCCGGGCAAAAGCCTCGACCAGGCAAGTATACTCCTCTACGCCCCACACGGCCGGCGGCGTGCTGCTGCCGCCGAATCCTGGGAAGTCGAGGTTATAGACCTTGAAGTGAGGCGTCAACAGCCGTTCGATCGAGGCCACGGTGGTGAGGTTGCACCCCCAGCCGTGCATCAGTATCACGGGCAGGCCTTCGCCTTCGACGTTGTATTGCAGCGTCACTCCACACAAATTTTTTGTTTGCAGCATTTTTTTGCGCTTGATGATTTTACCCGCAAAGATAAGTTATTTATGGCTATCGGCGTATAACATTCTTGGCAAATTATACCCGATTTTCTGGGTAAAAATCTTACATTTGTGTAGAATTAAAAACCTCACTGTTACATGGAATCTCCCCAGGAAAAGATAGCTCGCCTGCGCAAGGAGCTCGACGAGCACAACTATAACTACTATGTGTTGAATGCCCCGACCATCGACGACCGCACCTTCGACGAGATGATGCACGAGTTGCAGCAGCTCGAGGAGGCCTATCCCCAGTATTTCGACCCCAACTCGCCCACGCAGCGGGTGGGCAACGACATCAACCGGGCCTTTACGCAGGTCGAGCACCGCTACCCCATGCTGTCGTTGGGCAACACCTATTCGATTGAAGAGGTGGCTGCCTTTTACGACCGGGTGAGCACGGGACTGATGGGTGAGGAGTTTGAGCTGGTGGGCGAACTGAAGTTCGACGGTACCTCCATCTCGCTCATCTACGAGCATGGCCGGCTGGTGCAGGCGGTGACGCGGGGTGACGGCACGCGGGGCGACGATGTGACCGAGAATGTGAAGACCATACGCAGCATTCCCCTGCAACTGCGGGGCAACGACTATCCCGACTCGTTCGAAATCAGGGGCGAGATACTTATGCCCTGGGCCGTATTCGAGGCCCTGAACAAGGAGCGTGAGGAGCAGGAAGAGCCCCTCTTTGCCAACCCCCGCAACGCGGCGGCCGGTACCCTCAAGTCGCAAAATTCGGCTGTGGTGGCCGCCCGGGGGCTCGATGCCTACCTCTACTATCTGCTGGGCGACAATCTGCCGGCCGATACCCACTACGAAAATCTGCAGCGTGCCCGTGCGTGGGGCTTCAAGGTCTCCGACGCCATGCGCATTCTCCACTCGGTCGACGAGATGAAGGAGTATATCAACTATTGGGATACCGAGCGCAAGCATCTGCCGGTGGCTACCGACGGCATGGTGTTCAAGGTCAATTCGTTGCGTCAGCAGAAGAACCTGGGCTACACGGCCAAGTCGCCCCGGTGGGCCATCGCCTACAAGTTCCAGGCCGAGCAGGCACTCACACGGCTCAACTCGGTGTCGTTCCAGGTGGGGCGCACGGGCACGGTCACCCCGGTGGCCAACCTCGACCCGGTGCTGCTCTCGGGCACCATTGTCAAGCGGGCCACGCTGCACAACGAAGATATAATCAATGCCCTCGACCTGCACATAGGCGATATGGTCTATGTCGAGAAGGGGGGCGAAATCATACCCAAGATTACGGCCGTCGACACCTCGGCCCGCGTGCTGGTGGGCGAGAAGGTACGCTTCATACGCAACTGCCCCGAGTGCGGCACCCCGTTGCAACGCATCGAGGGCGAGGCTGCCTGGTTCTGCCCCAACGAAAAGGGGTGTCCTCCCCAAATCAAAGGTCGCATCGAGCACTACATCAGCCGCAAGGCGATGAATATCGACGGTATCGGCAGCGAAACCGTCAACCAGTTCTACAACGCCGGGTTGGTGAAAGATGTGGCCGACCTCTATACCTTGCAGGCCGAGACCATTGCCGGGCTCGAACGTCTGGGCGAACGCTCGGCTCAAAACATCGTCGATGCCGTGCGGCAGTCGTGCGAGGTGCCCTTCGAGCGGGTGCTCTTTGCCTTGGGCATACGCTATGTGGGCGAGACCGTAGCCAAGAAGCTGGCCCTGGCCCTGCACTCGATCGACCGGCTGCGCGAGGCTACGGTCGAGGAGCTTACCCAGATAGGCGACATCGGCGAACGCATCGCCCAGAGCGTGGTGGCCTACTTTGCCGATGCCGACAATCTGCGGCTCATCGAGCGGCTGCGCGGCTATGGCGTGCAGATGCAGATTACCGAGGAGCGGCTCTTGGAGCGGACCGACAAGCTGGCCGGTGCCACGATTGTCATCAGCGGTACCTTTGCCCACCATTCGCGCGACGAGTACAAGGCGATGATCGAGCAGCACGGCGGGGTGAATACCGGCTCGGTATCGGGCAAGACCACCTATCTGCTGGCCGGTGCGAACATGGGTCCGGCCAAACTCGAGAAGGCCCGCAAGCTGGGGGTGCGCATCTTGTCGGAAGATGAATTTTTGGAGATGATTCGATAAACAGCGTGTGATATGTGTCTTTCGTGGATTACTGAATGGCGATTGAGGCGCAGGTTGCAGCAACCTGCCCCCGAGCGGTTTCGAGCCTTCGACGATGCCGAGCGGCTGGTCGTGTTGGCCCTGGGGCGCGATATACCGTCGCTGCAACCCGTACTGGCCGAACTGGCGGCCGCCGGCAAAAAGATAACTTTGGTGGTCGAGGCGCGTGGCAAAAGCGAGCTTCCCGCCGCCATACCGGGGTGCGACCCCGTGCTGCCCCTGCGCAGTTCGTGGTTGTGGCGTAGGCCCACCCGGCAGTTCTTCGGGAACTTCGACCGGCACGACGGCGAGGTGCTCATCGACGTGTCGACTGCCCGGTCGCTGCCGTTGCTCTGCCTGGCCGTGCACTCGCGGGCGACCTTCAAGATAGGGGTGCCCAAGGAGGAGGCCAACCCCTTCCATCTGCAGATACTGGTACCTGCTCATCGACCTGGAAAAGAGACCGATGGCGATGCCCCGGCTTCGGGGAAAAGAGGCCTCGATGCAGGCGAATTGTTGAAGAATGCGCTTTTTTATTGGAAGAAAATTGGCGTAAAAGAGAATAATCTGTAATTTTGGAAGCGAAAATAAATAGAGGGTAGAAATATGGCAAGAATCAATTTAAGCGGAATGGGTGTGGCACTTATCACGCCGTTCAAAGAAGACGAGAGTATCGACTTCGAGGCCCTTTCCCGGCTGATTGAATATCTGATACAAAACGGCACCGATTATCTGGTTGTTTTAGGAACTACTGCCGAGACTCCCACCTTGACCGAGGAGGAGAAGGCAGCCATCAAGAGTTTTGTCGTAGAGCGGGTAAAGGGCCGCATCCCCCTGGTTCTGGGGTTGGGCGGCAACAACACGCGCGGCATTGTGGAGCATTTGAAGCACGACGACTTCACGGGCTACGACGCCATCCTGTCGGTTGTGCCTTACTATAACAAACCTTCGCAAGAGGGCATCTATCAACACTACAGCACCATTGCGCAAGCCTCGCGGCTGCCGGTTATCCTGTACAACGTGCCGGGTCGTACCGGCGTGAACATGAGCGCCGAGACCACCCTGCGGCTGGCCAAGGAGTATCCCAACATCGTGGCCATCAAGGAGGCGTCGGGCAACATCACCCAGATGGACGACATCATCAAGAACAAGCCCGCCGACTTCATGGTCATCTCGGGCGACGACGGCATTACCTTCCCGTTGCTCACGCTGGGGGCGGTCGGCGTCATCTCGGTTATCGGCAATGCCTTCCCCAAGGAGTTCAGCAAGATGGTGAGGCTGGCTCTCAACGGCGATTTCAAGAACGCCTTGTCGATACACCACCGCTTCACCGAACTGTTCAGCCTGCTCTTTGTCGACGGCAACCCCGCCGGCGTGAAATGTCTGCTCAACGCCATGGGCTACATCGAGAACAAACTGCGCCTGCCACTCGTGCCTACGCGCATTACCACCTACGAGAAGATACGAGCCGTGCTGCAAAGCCTGCACTACATTCCTTAATGCAAGGAGCGGGAGGGACGAACCCTCTTGCAGATGACAACGAATTTCCAATTTCTTTATACAGAAAGCGCAACCCGTGGCGGGTTGCGCTTTTTTTGTCAATCGAGTCAGGATTTTACCGGTGGGGTTTCGATGGGAAATTGGTATGGCGATAAGGGATGGTGCCTGATACGGTTCGTTTGAATCTCCGTAAATCTCTGCTCCGTTTATTTGGGGCGCTGGCGGCGATTGGGTATTTTTGTAGAGAGAAAAGCGAGGAGGAACGATGAATCACCCGAAGAGTGGAGTATATGAGTTTGACCCGTTGCGCCGCATCGGGGCCGAAGTGATAGCGGTAGGCGGGGAGGGGCTGCGGGTGCGCCTCGACGAGCCGGATCTGCCGGCCGAGATGCAGGTGCTTGTGCACCGGGCCGGGGTGAACGGCGAGTTTGACGAGACGCTGCGTCTGGTCGAGCCGGGTTCGCGGTTGAATCTGGTCGATGTGGCGGTGGTCGACGATGCGTTGCTGCCGCACTATCTGGTTTTGGAGCCCGACTATCTGGTCGATGTGAGTGCTTTGGCCGAGTGTGTGCAGGAGTATGGAGCAGGTTGGCAACGCTACTTCTGGAACCGTATCCGGCCCAAGGCGGTGACCGACTCGATACTGCTGGGTAACTCGGTGAACCTGATGTTCGACGAGCTGGTGACGGCCGACGATTGCCGGGCGGTCACCTTCGAGTCGCTGATGCCCAAGCTGTTCGCCCGCTATCCTACCGAATTTGCCGCTACCTCGTCGATAGACCGCTCGTTTTTCCAGACCCTTCGCCAGCAGTTCGACACGTTGCAGCTCCTCATGGAGCATGTGTTGCCGGCCCAGTCGATAGACCGCCGGCGGGCCATGGTCGAGCCCGCGTTTGTGTGCGAGGCGCTGGGGTTGCAGGGGCGTCTCGACTTCCTGCAGCGCGAGGGCGGGTTGTGCGGCATCGAGTTGAAGGCGGGGCGTCCGCCCTTCCCCGAGGAGAACTGCACGAAGATAGCTCCGCCGCACCGGGCCCAGTCGGTGCTCTACCAGTTGATGATGCAGAGTGTGCTGGGCGTGCGCCTCGACGAGCAGCGGTTCTTCCTGCTCTATGCCCGCAGCCGTTATCCCGACGGGCTGTTGCGGCCGGTGGTAGCGACGCCCGACGAGCTGCGCACCCTCGTCAATCTGCGAAACAGAATAGTGGCGGCCGAGCGCGATGTGGCCCGTTACGGGGCTTCGCAGGCCGAGTGGCTCACCAGCCAGTTGAGTGTGGAGAATCTGATTCCCTGGCCCAGCCGGTTTACCGACCGCTATATCCGTCCCGAGATTCAGCAGGGGCGTGCCCGCCTCGAGCGCCGTCCCGACAATCTGTTGGCCCTGAGTTATTTCTACCGGTTCTATGCCTTTGTGGCGCGCGAACATTACCTGTCGAAGGTGGGGTATGCCTCGGGTTCGGGTATCTCGGGGGCTGCCTCGCTGTGGCGCATGTCGCGCAGCGAGAAGGAGCAGGAGGGGTATATGTTCACCGGGTTGAGGCTGGTGCGCAACGATGCGGCGGCCGAGACTCCCGAGGTGGAGTTTGCTCTCTCGGGCGAGCGGTTGCTGCCCGATTTCAGGGAGGGCGATATTGTGCTCTTCTACCGATGTGTCCGTGAGACCGACCAGGTGTCGACCTGCCAGATATTCAAGGCGACCGTGGCCACGCTTTCGCCCGAACGTATCGTGCTGCGGCTGCGCGACAGCCAGCTCTTTGCCGGGGCTTTGCCGGCCGAGTCGCTCTATGCCATCGAGCACGACTATGTCGACGCCTCGTTTACCACCCAGTACAAGGGGCTCTACACGCTGCTGGGGGCCTCGCCGCACCGGCGCGGGCTGCTTACGGGCGATGCCGGCGAACAGCCGCAGCGCAACGGGTTGCGCCGGCTGACCTACGACTACGACAATCCGCACCTGGCACGCATCCTCACCCGGGCGGTGCAGGCCGACGACTACTTCCTGCTGGTGGGGCCGCCGGGCACGGGCAAGACCTCGATGGCCCTGCGCCACATGGTGCGGGAGTTCATGGCCATACCCGACTGCCAGATATTGCTGATGGCCTATACCAACCGGGCGGTCGACGAGATTTGCGACAAACTCGACTCGATTGCCGAGGTGGACGACTACATACGGGTGGGACAGACCCTCTCGTGCGATGCGGCCTATCGGTCGCACCTCTTGTCGGAGCGCATGAAGTTGTGCCGGAACCGCGAGGAGGTGAGCCGTACCATCGGTGAGTGTCGCATCTTCGTGGCCACGCTGTCGTCGCTCTCGAGCAAGACCGAGCTCTTCAGCCTCAAGCGGTTCGATGTGGCCATCGTCGACGAGGCGTCGCAGATACTCGAGCCCCAGCTTGTGGGGGTGCTCTCGGCCGCTACGCCTACGGGGCGCGATGCCATAGGCAAATTTATTCTCATCGGCGATCACAAGCAGCTGCCCGCCATCGTGGTGGAGCCGCCCGAGGAGTCGGCCATCACCGACAGCCGTTTGCGGGCCGCCGGCTTCACCGATTGCCGGGTGTCGCTCTTCGAACGCCTCTACCGCTCGTTGCCCGAGGGGTCGCCCTTTGCCGACATGCTCGATTGCCAGTGGCGCATGCACCCCGACATAGCCGCCTTTGCCAACCGCTATTTCTATCACGGCCTGCTGCACAACGGCACGGCCGACCATCAGGTTTCGCCGCTGCCGTTTACCCGCAGGGGCGACGACGAGTGGGAGCAGCTCGTGGCCACGCGGCGATTGGCTTTCCTGCCCACCGCTACGGTGTGTGCCGGCAAGAAGTACAACGACGAGGAGGCCCGCAAGGTGGCCCAAATCGTGTATGCCCTCTATCGGCTCTATGGTCGCAACGGGCTCGAGTTCGGCCGTCAGTCGGTCGGTATCATTACCCCGTACCGGCATCAGATAGCCCGCATCCGTCAGGAGCTCGACCGGTTGCAGGTGGAGGCATTCGACGCGATACGCATCGATACGGTCGAGCGGTTCCAGGGGTCGCAGAGCGACTGCATCGTCTACTCGTTTTCGGTGAACGACGAGCGGCAGCTCGAGTGGCTGCCCAGCTACACCGAGGAGGCGGGCCAGCTCATCGACCGCAAGCTGAATGTGGCCCTCACCCGGGCCCGGTGCCAACTCTTCGTGTTGGGCAACAGCGCGTTGCTGTCCCGCAATCCGCTATACCGGCAGTTGGTGGAGTTTCTGGAACAAGAGCAGGATTAGAGAGGGAACAGGAATCTCACCCCGAAGCGGGGGAGACAGCGATAAAAAAAACAGCCCGACGGACGCATGGTCTGCCGGGCTGCTTTATGAGGTGGTGAGTTTTTTCGGGGTTAAAAGCTGATACCTATCGAGCAGGCCAGACCCGAAAGAGTCTTCGACTTCATGCGGTATTCCTGATCGTCAAACGGTTTCATCTTCTTGCCCAGATAGCCCAGGTTGATGAATACGTAGTTTTGATACCCGAACTTGTAGGCTACCTCCACACCGGCGCCGAATCCGTAGTCGATACCGGTCAGGTCGGAGCCGAGATAGAGACCGCCCAGCACCTTGGCGTAGGGTACGAGGTAGATGGGACCGCACTTGACGGGCAGTTGTCCGCCCAGGTTGAAATCGATGTCGAATACATTCTGGGTATCAGAATTGAGCTTTACATATGTTCCTTCCCACTCTGTCTTTTCGGTGTTGATTTTCAGGAGCGAACCCGTAATTTCGTAGGTCACAAAGGTGAGTATGGTGCGCTTGAAGGCCAGGCTGTACGACAGGTCGAATGCGTTGTTAAGCGGGGAGATGAGGCCCAGATAGACCGACGTGCCGAAGCCGTAGCTCTTGGAGATGCCGTTGGGCTCGATGTTGCTGGCCTTCACATTCTCGGCATCGACCAGCCGCCAGCGCCCCTGCTCCATCATCCATTGGGTAGAGATGCTTTTGTTGCCTGCGGTGTAGACCACCTCGGCCTTCCGGGCGAGTGTATCGAGGCTGGCTACCGTAGAGAAGGTATAATTCTTGCCCGAGAACTGGCGGCAGATGATGTCGGCCAATCCGATGCGGATACCCTCGAGCGGACTCCCTTGCTCGAAGCACGACTCCATGGCGTCGGTTGCCGGATCGGAGGCGGCGATGACCAGGTCGTAGAAGGTGTCGGCCGAGATGTTAGATACATATTGATACGAAACGAAGGGCATCATGGCCTGGTAGGACGATTGGGCGGCCCGGAGCATCTCGGTGGCCCGTTTCGAAACCTCGTCGCGGGTGAGCAGGAGTTGGGTATTGCTCGGGTAGTTTTGCAGCAGGTCGTCGATGGCGCGTGCCGGTATGGCGAAGTTGGTGTTTTCGCGGCCGGCGGCTTTCCAGGTGTTGATACCGATTACGGTGTAACCCGTGGCAGCCTGCTCGTCACGGATGAGCAGCGGCCCGCCCGAACTGCCGGCATCGACCTGCGCCGTGTGTTGTATCAAGGGGAGTTCTTTGCTGTTGGTCAACGACTTGATGAGGGCATTGGCATTCGATACGATGCCTTGTCCGAACTGCCACGAGGGGCGGTCTTCCAACGCCGGGAAGCCTGCCGTGAATACGGTCGTGCCGTCGGTTATGCTCTGGTCGGTTGTCTCGAGGGCAGGCACGTTGGCCCCTTCGGGGAGGGCGATAAAGGCCAGGTCGAAGTCGTCGTGTACGCCTACTACCGGGCACGCGGCGAATCGTTTGGTACTGTTGTCGGGCAGTGAAAACTCGATGTTGACTTGGTCGGCCTGTTCCACCACGTGGCGGTTGGTGATGATGTACAACCGGTTGTTGTGTTTGTCGCGGTAGACAAAACCGGTACCGAACGAGCCCTTCCCGTAGTTCTGGAGCACGTCGGCTGCCGCATAGAATCCGTCGCCGCGCAGCGATTTGCTGAAGTCGGTCAGAAAGGTTTGTGTGCTTTCACTGAGTTTGGGGCGTACGATAGCCACCGTTTCGCGCAGGGTTTGAGCCGATGCGGCAAATGCCAAAATCAACGTCAAAAAAGTCAAAAACTGTTTTTTCATAGAAGTGTGTTCTTGATGGTGATAAGAAGATTTACAAAGATATGAATTTCTGGCTAATAAAAAGCCTTTATCCCGATTGATTGTGTATTTATAATATTAAATCTGGGCTAAAGGAGAAAGGTGGCATGTGGTAAAAAAGCTGAATAAACAGGAAAGCACGACGGCCTGTCTCTGGATGAGACAAGCTGCCGTATCCTATGTAGTTCAATATGTGGCTGTTGACAGGAGCGATGGATGCGATATCGTATGGCTATTTCGTCTCTCGCTGTATGGTCATCTGGCACGCCTGGCAGTCGAAGTGCAGGGTCAGCCGTTCGCCCTTGTAGAGCAGGGTGAGCGGTTCGGGCAGCTCTTTGCCGGCGGGAGTTTTTTTGCAATACCCCAGCATGTAGCGGATGCAGTGGCGCGTGAACATGAGGGGTACCCCTTCGACGGGTTTCGTCTCGAAAGCGGGAGCTATGCTCGTGACGCCGTGGTCGCGGTAGAACTGCTCGGCCAGGTGGTTCGACACGTTGCCCAGGTAGTTGATGGCGTTTTGCGGGAATCGGGCGGTGAGCTCCTCGGGCCGACGGCGTTCGGGCCGGCAGGCGATGCGGCGGGCGCGGTCGAGCCATTCGACGCCTCGCTGCCGCAGTTTCGACAGGGTAGAGGCGGGGATGAAGAGGCTTTCGTCGAGGGCGATGTCGATGCGCGTGGCGGTGTAGACGGTGGTGCCCAGTTTGCCCAGTTGCTTCTGTTGCGTATCCTGCTGCGGGGTGCGGGCCGGTTGGTGCTGCGCCTCTTCGCGTACGGTCACCGAGAGTCCGTTCTCGTCGGTAAGGGTGAGGGCAAAGCCGTCGGGCACGGTATAGAGTCGCATGGTTATCCCGATGCGGCGGTCGGCCGTGGGGCGGGCAAGCTGTTTCTCAAATTCGAAATCGAGGTTGCGATAGAGCACCGTGCGGGGGGCGATGTCGATGCGCGAGGCGGGGTAGATGCGGTTCCCTTCGGCCCGGTTGACCCGTACCCCTTCGAACTCGCCCCGGCTGTTGACGAAGCAGAGCCCGTCGCCGTTGTGCAGCGAGGCGGTTCCGGCCACGACAAACGAGTTGCGGTCGGCCTGTTTCACCTGGCCTACACGCTCACCCAGCGACTTGGGGGTGTCGGGCGAGGCGATGGGGGCGGCGGTGCGTCCGTCGAGGAAGTAGTGGGTAAAGCCCCGGTTGAAACTCTTTTCGAGCCGGGGGGTAAAATCGATAATCGAACTGCCGGTCGAGGAGCGCCGGTACTCGGGCCGCCGTTCGAAGATGCGGTCGAGCGCCTGCCGATAGTAGGCGGTGCAGTTTTTCACGTAGGCCATCTCCTTGAGCCTTCCCTCGATTTTGAGCGAGGTGACGCCGGCATCGAGCAACTCTTCGAGGCGGTCGCTCTGGTTGAGGTCGCGCAGCGAGAGCAGGTGCTTGTCGCGGGCTACGATGCGGCCGCGGCCGTCGACGAGCGTGTAGGGCAACCGGCAATACTGGGCACACTCGCCCCGATTGGCACTGCGGCCGCACAGGGCCTGGCTCAGGTAGCACTGCCCGCTGTAACTTACACAGAGGGCCCCGTGCACAAATACCTCGAGCGGAACCCGCACCGTAGCGCTGATGGTCCGTATTTCGTCGAGCGAGAGCTCCCGGGCCAAAACCACCTGCGAGAATCCGCACCGTTCGAGAAACTGCACCTTCTCGGGGGTGCGGTTGTCGGTCTGCGTGCTGGCATGCAGGGCAATGGGCGGAATGTCGAGCCGGGTGATGCCCATGTCCTGCACGATGAGGGCATCGACCCCGATACGGTAGAGCTGGCGGATGAGCCGCTCGGCTTCGGCCAGTTCGTGGTCGTAGAGCAAGGTGTTGAAAGTGATGTAGATGCGGGCATCGAAGCGGTGGGCAAAGTCGACGAGCCCTGCCAGGTCGTCGAGGCTGTTGCCGGCCGCGGCACGGGCACCGAACCGGGGTGCACCTATGTAGACGGCATCGGCCCCGTGGAGGATGGCCTCTTTCCCTATCTCTGCATTTTTAGCAGGAGCCAACAGTTCTATGCGGCGAGCGTTTGTCATCGAATATCGTTCAGATTATAAGGAGTTTGTTGATATACAAAGTAGTTGAGCCAGTTGGTAAAGAGCAGATTGGCGTGTCCCCGCCAGGTGACCACGGGCGGGTTGTCGGGGTTGTCGCCGGGGTAGTAGTTGCGGGGCAGGGCGATGTCGAGCCCCTTGGCCCGGTCGCGCCGATACTCGATGTCGAGCGTGAGGGCCGAGTATTCGGAGTGGCCCGTGATGAAGAACTCGCGGCCGCCGCGAGCCATGACCATGTAGACCCCCGCCTCTTCCGACTCGGAGAGGATGGTGAGCTCGGGGTTCTTCTCGATGTCGCTGCGGCACACCTCGGAGTAGCGGCTGTGGGGCACCTCGAAGCGGTCGTCGAAGCCGCGGAAGATGGGATTCTTCTCGTCGTGTTTGTGGTGGGTGAATACGCCGAAGAGCTTGTGGGGCAGCGCATGCTTGGGTATGCCGTAGAAGTGGTAGAGCCCGGCCAGCGCCGCCCAGCAAATGTAGAGCGTGGAGGTGACGTGGGTGCGGGCCCAGTCGAAAATCTCGGTCAGTTGGTCCCAGTAGTCGACCTTCTCGAAGTCGAGCCGTTCGACCGGTGCGCCGGTGATGATCATGCCGTCGTAGTTGTGGGTGCGTATCTCTCTGAAATCCTTGTAAAAAGTGTCGATGTGCTCGACGGGGGTGTTGCGCGAGATGTGGCCCGAGACATTCATCAGGTCGAGCTCGATTTGCAGCGGGGTGTTCGAGATGAGCCGCAACAGGTCGGTCTCGGTGACGATTTTTAGCGGCATCAGGTTGAGGATGAGTAGCTTAAGCGGGCGAATATCCTGCGTGGAGGCACGCTGGTCGTCCATGACGAAAATGTTTTCGGCTTTGAGTATCTCGACAGCCGGCAGCGATGCGGGAATCTTTACGGGCATGGTTTCTCCTTTCGGTTGGTTGGCAGTTTTTCTGTCAGTACAAAAGTATAAAAAAATGGCGGGCTGGTAAAATCTTTGCCGAGTCGGGTATAAACTATTGATATTTATTTTGTTAATAGTTGTATAGGCCCGGGGCGGTTGAACGTGAAATATAAAATACATAAAAAAGCAACATATTTTTTATGTTGTACAACATGTTTTTCTCGAAAATGGTATTATCTTTGTCTTTGTAAAAAGAGTAAAGAACAAACCGTTCTCCACAACGGGTGGAGAACACAAAAGGCTGAATTATGATGAAAGAACAAATGACAGTAGAGATGCTTCGGTATCAGATAGCGAAGTATCGTGCCATGGGAAATGGCGCCATGTGCCAGGAGTTAACAGCCCTGTTGCAACAAAAACTGGCAACTGCGGTTGCCTGATTTTTAGAAAAGTTTGAGGCTCCCCACCCAGAGGTGGGTCGTATGAAATACGACGAGAGCGAAAGACCGGGTTTCCCCGATTTTCCGCTCTCGTTTTTTTTATGTCGTTTCCGGCCGGGTTAGCAGGTGTAGTCGACGCAGGCGCGGTCGGCCTTGTGACCGGCCAGCAGGCCGGCGGCAGCTACGTGAGCCGGGTGTTTGGCATAGGTCTCCACGTCGGCCATGCAGTCGACGGTGGCGGTGAGCACTACGTCCCAGCTCTCGGCGGGATTTTCGTTGATACCCACTTCGATGCTGCGGAGCACGTCGATAACGGCGGGCAATTCGAGCAGGGCGTTTTTGAATCGGGTGGCCACCTCTTTGCGTTCCTCGGGTGTGCCGGTGAGTTTGAAAGTGACAATGTGTTTTACCATAACCGAATATCTTGTTTATAAGTTGTACAATCGTTCGCGGGCGGCCTGCACCTTTTCGTCGGTGATGTAGTCGTCGTAGTCCATCATCTTGTCGATGATGCCGCCGGGGGTGAGCTCGATGATGCGGTTGCAGACCGTCTGGATGAACTCGTGGTCGTGCGACGAGAGCAGCACGTTGCCCTTGAAGGTCTGCAACGTGTTGTTGAAGGCCTGTATCGACTCGAGGTCGAGGTGGTTGGTGGGCGAGTCGAGTATCATGGTGTTGGCATTCTTGAGCATCATGCGGGCAATCATGCAGCGCATCTTCTCACCGCCCGAGAGGACCGAAGCCTTCTTGAGCAGCTCTTCGCCCGAGAAGAGCATGCGGCCCAGAAAGCCTTTGAGGTAGAGCTCGCTGGTGTCTTCGGAGAACTGGGCCAGCCAGTCGATCAGATTCATGTCGGTGTTGAAAAACGAGCTGTTGTCGAGCGGCAGGTAGGCCGTGGTGATGGTCTGTCCCCACTCGTAGGTGCCGGCGTCGGGTTTCATGTTGCCGTTGATAATTTCGAAGAGGGCAGTCATGGCACGCGGGTCGTGCGAGATGAAGGCCACCTTGTCGTCCTTTTCGATCGAGAAGTTCACATCCTTGAAGAGCAGCGTGCCCTCGATCGACTTTTCGAGTCCCTTCACCTCGAGAATCTTGTTGCCCGGCTCGCGCGAGGGGGTGAAGATGATGCCCGGGTAGCGGCGCGACGAGGGTTGAATCTCCTCGATGGTGAGTTTCTCGAGCATCTTCTTGCGGCTGGTGGTCTGTTTCGATTTGGCCACGTTGGCGCTGAATCGCTGGATAAACTCGAGCAGCTCCTTGCGCTTCTCTTCGGCCTTCTTGTTCTGTTGCTGTTGCTGACGCAGGGCCAACTGGCTCGACTCGTACCAGAAACTGTAGTTACCTGCAAAGAGTTGCACCTTGCCGAAGTCGATGTCGACCGTGTGGGTGCAGACCGAGTCGAGGAAGTGACGGTCGTGCGACACCACCAGCACGGTGTTTTCGAAGTTGGCGAGGTAGTTTTCGAGCCACATCACCGTCTCGAGGTCGAGGTCGTTGGTAGGCTCGTCGAGCAGCAGGTTGTCGGGGTGGCCGAAGAGGGCCTTGGCCAGCAGCACGCGCACCTTCTCCTTACCGCTCAAGTCCTTCATGAGCATGTAGTGCTTGTCTTCCTTGATGCCCAGACCGCTCAGCAGGGTAGCGGCGTCGCTCTCGGCGTTCCACCCCTCGAGCTCGGCAAACTTCTCTTCAAGCTCGGCGGCGCGGATGCCGTCGGCATCGCTGAAGTCGGGTTTGGCATAGAGGGCATCCTTCTCCTGCATGATGTCCCACAGCACGGTGTGGCCCATCAGTACGGTATTGATGACGGTAAACTCGTCGAAAGCAAAGTGGTCCTGACTCAAGACCGAGAGGCGTTCGCCCGGCCCCAGGGTGACGGTGCCGTGCGTGGGCTCGAGCTGGTTGCTCAAGATGCGCATAAGGGTCGATTTCCCGGCGCCGTTGGCTCCGATAATGCCGTAGCAGTTACCCGGGGTGAACTTCAAATTAACGTCTTGGAAAAGAACTCTTTTACCAAATTGAATACCTAAATTGTTTACCGTAATCATCTTTTACCTGTTTTTCAGGGCGCAAAGGTAGCGCTTTTTTTCGAGATATAAATCATGTTCAAGCGAATAGCTCGAAATAGAGAAGAATAAATAAGGACAGATAGTGGTCGAATCGTATATAAATGATATATTTGTAAACCTCCGTTGGGGAATGAAAAGAGTGTAAATCGAATTTTTTGAGGGCGTGCAAGCAGGTATGGATATGAATAAATTGTCTGAGGCCAAATATGGCGAAGCCGTTCGAGCGATTAAAATTGCCATATTGCAGAGCCAATATCGGGCTGCCAAGCTCGTGAATAGGGAGCAGTTGGGTTTGTATTATGGTATTGGTCGTTATATTTCTCAAAATTCTCGTAAGGAATATTGGGGCACAGGAGCTATTGCATTTATCAGTAATAGATTGCAGATGGAGCTGCCCGGGCTCCGGGGCTTTTCGGAACGTAATTTGAAGAATATGCGCACGTTTTATGAAGAGTGGCAATCATTGGATTCTAAATCGGCAGTTGTAACTGCCGATTTACCAGAGGAAGGTTGTACAGAGGATGACGGTTCCGCAGAAATTCGGCAATTACAACTGCCGAACTTCAAAGATTTTCCGGTAGAGGAATTTTTCAAAATCGGTTTTACTCATCATATAGCCATCTTATCGCAAGTTAAGTCCTTTGAAGAGCGTTGTTTCTACATAAAGCTAAGTGCTCGAGAATACCTGAGTGTCGATTCATTAAAACGGTTAATGCGCGAGGATGTTTATCACAAGCAAGGTGCGTTGGCCAACAACTTTATGGAAAAGTTACCGACGGCCGAATTGGCTCGCAGGGCCGTAATGACGTTCAAAGATGAGTATCTGCTCGATTTTATCAATGTGGAAGAGCTCGGCGCTCGAGACATTGAGGATATAGATGAAAGAGTTGTAGAGAATAAGATTGTTCAGAATATCAAGAATTTCATTATGACCTTTGGTCGGGACTTTACTTTTGTGGGGAATCAGTTTCAGGTCGAAGCGTTGGGCCATACGCATGTGATAGATTTGCTCTTTTTTAATCGGGAACTTTCGGCTTTGGTGGCTGTTGAACTGAAGACAGGACCTTTCAAAACGGCGTATCTCGGGCAGTTAAACATGTACTTGCGGGTATTGGACGATTTTGTGCGTAAGCCGAATGAAAATCCTTCGATAGGTATCGTGCTATGCAAAAGTGCCGATAAAGCGTATGCCGAATATGCGATTCGGGATTACGATAAGCCTATGGGAGTTGCTACCTATAAAACGGCATCGGATATGCCCGAACGGTTGAGAAAGGCTCTGCCCGATGTAGAGGATCTCAAAAAGTTGTTGTAAGAAATATAGCTTGATTGCATCGGGTGCGAGATTGCCCTTCCCGAGTTTGCGAAACCGGGGGAAAAGGCTACCTTTGCAGACAAATTGTGAGTGTTATGATGCGCATCGATATTATCACCGTATTGCCCGAGTTGTTGCAGAGCCCGTTGAACTACTCCATTCTGAAGCGGGCGCAAGATAAGAAACTGGTCGAGATTGTGGTCCACAACCTGCGGGACTATTCGCTCGACAAGCACCGCAAGGTCGACGACTATCCCTTTGGGGGCGAGGCCGGTATGGTGATGCAGATTGAGCCGGTGGACCGGGCCATCACCCAGTTGAAGAGCGAACGGGAGTACGACGAGGTGATTTTCACCACCCCCGACGGCGAACAGTTCGACCAGCCCATGGCCAACAGCCTTTCGATGGCGGGCAACCTCATTATTCTCTGCGGGCACTACAAGGGCATCGACTACCGCATACGCGAGCACTTCATCACCAAAGAGGTGTCGATAGGCGACTATGTGCTTACCGGCGGCGAGTTGGCGGCGGCCATCATGTGCGATGCCATCGTGCGGCTTATCCCCGGAGCTATCGGCGACGAGCAGTCGGCCCTTTCCGATTCGTTTCAGGACAACCTGCTGGCTCCGCCGGTCTATACGCGCCCGGCCGAGTACAAGGGGTGGCGTGTGCCCGATGTGCTGCTCTCGGGGCATCAGCGCAAAATCGACGAGTGGAAACACGAGCAGTCGCTCGAGCGCACGCGTCGTCTGCGCCCCGACCTGTTAAAGTGACAGTTCCCGGCTGTGTAGTTCAATCTCGGTGAAGATGGTGGCCCGCGACGTGTGCGAGAGTATGTAGGTGGCGGGTGTCACCGTGGGTTCCTGGCGGGTAACCAGCCGGTGCAGCAGCTCTTTTTTCCGTTCCCCAACCAAAGCAATGAGTATTTCGCGGGAGGCGAGTATCACCTCGCCGGTCTGCGTCACCCGGTATTGCCCGGTGACGGGGTGTTGCGACACGGCATAGAGGTCGTCCGATTGCAGCAGGTCGGTGTCGTTGCCGAATATCGAGGCCACATGCTCGTCTTCGCCGATGCCCAGCAGGGTGCAGTCGAACCGTGGTACCCCCTCGTGGTCGGGCAGATGCCCGGCAATGAGGCGGGCATATCGTTCGGCCTCCCGGGCGGGAGGCTCCTCGCCCCGGATGCGGTGGATGTGTTCGGGTGGTATTCCTACGGGGGTGAAAAACAGGTGATTGGCCCAATAGAAATTGCTCTCCTCGCTGTCGGGCGACACGCATCGTTCGTCTACCCAAAAGAAGTGCACGTTTTTCCAGCGCACGGGGTCGTTGTAGCGGCTGCGCCACAACGTGAAGAGCTGTTGTGCCGTCTCGCCGCCCGAGAGGGCCAGGTAGAAGGGTTTGCGGGTGCGGGCCGCAACCGAGACGAGCAGGGCCTCGGTGAGGGCAACGAGCGATTTGGCGGCATCGGGGTAGAATTGTACGGGGGTCGAGTTCATGGGCGACGGGTATTACAGCAGGTACAGGCGTTCTCTTCGAGCAGGCAGGGGTCGGGCAGGATGCGGTCGACCACCTCGCGGGGAATTTTGCAACCGGCGGGGTAGGTGACGAGCCCTTCGTCGCCGTCGCGCTCCCAGCTCTCGAGCAGCGGGGTCAGGAAGTGCCAGCTCAGCTCCAGGGCGTCGCTGCGCGAATAGAGCAGCGAGTCGCCCCGCATGGCATCGAGCAGCAGCCGTTCGTAGGCGCCGGGCAGGCGGGTCTCGATGAGAGACGAGTAGAAGAAGTCCATGCTCACCTGGCTCACCTCGAAGTTGGTGCCGGGTTGTTTCAGCCCGAAGCGCAGGCGGATGCTCTCGTCGGGTTGCAGGGTGATGACCAGCTGGTTGCACGAGTTGCCGCAGCACTGCCCCGGGAAGAAGGTGCGGGGTGTGTTGCGGAAGTGGATGACCACCTCCGACCGCTTCTCGGCCAGCCGTTTGCCGGTGTAGATGTAGATGGGCACGTCGGCCCAGCGCCAGTTGTCGATGTAGAGCTTGAGGGCTGCGAAGGTCTCGGTGGTCGATTGCGGGTCGACACGGGGTTCGTCGCGGTAGGCGGGTACCTTTTGACCGTCGACGGTGCCGGCCGCATATTGCCCCCGCAGGGTGTGGCGGGCGATGTCGTCGGGCGAGAGCGGTCGCAGCGAACGGAACACCTTGGCTATTTCGTCGCGAATGGCCTCGGGCTCGAAGGTAGCGGGCGGCTCCATGGCGATGAAGGCCATGATTTGCAGCAGATGGCTCTGCACCATGTCGCGCAGGGCCCCGGCCGAATCGTAGTAGAGTCCGCGTTGCTCTACCCCCAGCGTCTCGGTAGCCGTGATTTCGATGTGGTCGATGTAGTTGCGGTTCCACAGCGGTTCCCAAATGCTGTTGGCAAAGCGCAGCACCAGAATGTTCTGCACCGTCTCCTTTCCCAGAAAGTGGTCGATGCGGTAGATTTCGCGCTCGGGGAAGATGGCGCAGAGCAGCCGGTCGAGCGCGCGGGCCTCGGCCTCGTTGCTGCCGTAGGGCTTCTCGATGATGATGCGTCGCCACCCCTCGGCCGACCGGTTTTGGTGCTGCCCCTCGATGGAGGAGGCGATTGCCGGATACATCACCGGCGGTGTGGCCAGATAGAAAAGCAGGTTGTCGTCGATGCCGGCGGCGTTGCGCAGTTGCTCAATCTCCCGGAACAGCGCTTCGTAGGCTTCGCCCCGGGTGGTGTCGCACACGATGTAGTAGACGTTGCGCAGGAAATCGGTCAGGTGCGGGTTGTCGATGGCATAGGTGGTGCGGTTTTGAATCATCGAGTCGAGGAGCGACTGGCGGAACTCCTCGGTATTCTGCCGGGTGCGGGCCACCCCCACGATGAGGAATTTCGCGGGGAGGAGTTTTCGCTCGAAAAGCTCGAAGAGGGCGGGGATGAGTTTGCGGTGAGTCAGGTCGCCCGAGGCGCCGAAAATCACCAGAATCTGACTGTCGGGTATTTTGTTCATAGCGGTATTTCGTTAATCGGGTTGGGAGGATTTGTTCGCGAGAGTCGGCTCGCGGCGGAGCCAGTCGGTGTGGAAAAGTACCCCCTCGGGGGCATCGACCCGTTCGTAGAGATGGGCCCCGAAGTAGTCGCGCTGGGCCTGTATGAGGTTGGCGGGCGACTTGGCACACCGCCAGCCGTCGAAGTCCGTAAGTGCTGCCGTCAGAGCCGGCAGGGCTACTCCGGCCGAGAGTGCCGCCCCCACCACTCGGCGCCAGGAGGGGAGGCAGAGGCTTATCTTCTCGCGGAAGTAGGGGTTGAAGAGCAGCGGTTCGTAGTGGCCGGCCTGCCGGTATACGGTGGCAATCTCGCGGAGGAAACGCGATTGGATGATGCACCCCTTGCGCCAGATGGTGGCCAGGGTCGAGAGGTTGAGGTGCCAGTCGTACTGCACAGACATCTGGTAGAGCAGGTCGAACCCCTGGGCATAGGCCATGATTTTGGCGGCATAGAGGGCGTGGTGCAGGTCGTCGACGTCGAGGCCGAGGAGGGGAGCCGGGTCGATGTCGGGGTAGAGCCGGTGTGCCCGGGTGCGCTCTTGCGCCCGGTCGGAGAGGAAGCGGGCAAAGACCGACTGGGTGGTGACGGAGAGCGGGGTGGCGCTGTCGAGGGCCGCCTCGACGCTCCATTTGCCGGTGCCTTTCTGGCGTGCCCGGTCGGCAATACGGTCTATCAGGTAGCCGCCATCCTCCTCCCGGTAGCGCAGGATGGGGGCGGTAATGCCGATGAGGTAGCTCTCCAACACCCCTTTGTTCCACGCCTCGAAGGTGTCGGCCATCGCCTCGTGGTCGTTTTTCAGCTTGATGCGCAGCAGCGAGTAGGTCTCGGCGATGAGTTGCATGTCGCCGTATTCGATGCCGTTGTGTACCGTCTTGACGAAGTGTCCCGAGCCGTCGGGGCCTGTCCAGGCGCAGCAGGGGGTACCGTCGTCGAGGCGGGCTGCGATGGCCTGCAACAGCGGCAGCACCTCGCCGGCCACCGCTTCGTCGCCGCCCGGCATGATGGAGGGGCCGTGCCGGGCACCCTCTTCTCCGCCCGAGATACCGCACCCTACCAGATAGATACCCTTCTCGCGCAGCGTCTGTTGCCGGCGCCGGGTATCGCGATAGTCGGAGTTGCCGCCGTCGATGACGATGTCGCCCCGCGATAGCAGCGGGAGCAGGGCGGCGAGGGTCTCGTCGACCGGTTCGCCGGCCCGAATCATCAACAGAATTTTGCGCGGCCTCTCGAGCGACTCGACCAGCTCGGCCAGCGAATAGGTGGGGCAAAACCGTTTCCCCTCGCCCTGGCTGGCGAGAAAGCGGTCGACGGCCTGTGGCGTGTGGGGGTGCAGGCGGTTGTAGAGCGACACCCGGTAACCTTTCGACTCGAGGTTGATGGCCAGGTTCTCGCCCATGACGGCCAGCCCCACGAGACCCATATCCGATTTTTTCATATTTGTCGTGTGGTTAAAATGATTGTCTATTAAACACTTCTCAAAATCTTTTGTTCAAGGAGAAAGAGGCGCTTTTATCTCTTCGCCGGAGGGTGTGGCATTGTAGGTTTCGCGCTTTTTATTTATCTTTGTACCACGAAGAGAGGACGCTGCTCGGTATAGTCAAAGTTAAAAAACTGCGATTCCCTTTGCTTTTGCTCTCACCGTTCGCTATCATTTATTTTTGTCCCTTTTTTGAAAAGAGAGTTTTATGGTTATCAGTCCCGAAAATGTTTTGTTGGTAGGAGCCGTTTTGTTGTTCCTGAGTGTGCTTGTAGGTAAAACCGGAGCCCGGTTCGGGGTGCCTGCCCTGTTGCTGTTTCTGGGGGTGGGCATGTTGGCCGGTTCCGACGGGTTCGGCATCCACTTCGACAGTGCGCCGGCTGCCCAGTTTATCGGAACGGTGGCCTTGTGTATCATTCTGTTTTCGGGTGGTATGGATACTTCGTATCGCGAGATAAAGCCGGTGCTGGCCCCGGGTGTGACGCTGGCCACGCTGGGGGTGCTGATGACGACGGTCATCACGGGACTTTTCATCTATTCTCTCTCCGATTTCCTGCCCGGCGATTTTCAGCTGGGGCTGCTCGAGTCGATGTTGCTGGCGGCCGTGATGTCGTCGACCGACTCGGCTTCGGTCTTTTCGATTCTGCGGTCGAAGGGCATTTCGCTGAAAGAGCGGTTGCGTCCCACGCTCGAGTTGGAGAGCGGCAGTAACGACCCCATGGCCTATATGCTCACCCTGCTGCTTATCCAGATTATCGAAATCGGTACGGTCGACTGGGGCGATGCCATCCTGCTGCTGGTGCTGCAACTGGTCGTAGGGGCGGCATTGGGTTTCGCGCTGGGGTATGCCATCGTGTGGGTGATTAACCGCATCGACGTGCCCAACGAGTCGCTCTATCCCGTGTTGCTGCTGGCCTGTGTCTTCTTTGTCTTTGCCTTTACCAACCTGTTGCAGGGCAACGGTTATCTGGCTGTCTATATCGCCGGGTTGGTGGTGGGCAACCGCAAGCTGGTGCACAAGCGTAGTCTCACCACCTTTTTCGACGGTTTTACCTGGCTGTTCCAGATTGTGATGTTCCTCACGCTGGGGTTGCTGGTCAACCCCTCGGAGCTGCCCGCCGTGGCCGGTGTGAGCCTGCTGGTCGCCCTCTTCATGATAGTGGTTTCGCGTCCGCTCTCGGTCTTTGTGAGTCTGCTGCCTTTCCGCAAGTTCACGACCCGGGCCCGCGTCTATGTGTCGTGGGTGGGATTGCGGGGAGCCGTGCCCATCATCTTTGCCACCTATCCGCTCATGTCGGCCGAGATACCCAATGCCCGCATGATTTTCAACGTGGTCTTTTTCGTGACTATCGTCTCGCTGCTGGTGCAGGGCACCACCGTGAGTGCCATGGCCCGTTGGCTGGGACTGATTGGCAAGAGCGAGGAGAAGGAGATTTTCAACGTGGCGCTGCCCGATGAAATCAAGTCGGCCATGAGCGAGATAGAGCTGACCGAGGAGACGTTGGCGGGCGGCAACAAGCTGCTGAACCTCTCGCTGCCCGACAACACGCTGGTGGTGATGGTGAAGCGGGGCACGCAATATTTCGTGCCCAAAGGGCATACCCAGCTCGAGCCGGGCGACCGGCTGCTGGTCATCTCGGACAACGACGAGGAGCTGCGCCGCAGCTACGAGAGCCTGGGCATCAGCCGCTATACCATGCGCAAGAACCGATAAATGCCGCGGCTTGTCTCGAGGATAACCGCGATAGGATAAACGACCGGCTCCGCCCCGGGGAGATTCCCCCGGAAGCGGAGCCGGCTGCTTTTGAAAGGTTGACAATGACAGACTTTGTTCGATTCGCTATCGGCTGCCTCCGGCCCACCACACCGGTTCGGTGGTGACGTAGTCGCCGTTGCCGTAGGCCTGGGCCACATGGTCGTTGCTCACCACGTCGCTGTTGCCGTAGGGGAGCCGCAGCGGGAAGGGCAGGGGATTGGCGAGCGGCAGGAGGTCACTCTCGCCCATGGCCAGGAGGCGCCGGTAGTCGTGGTAGGTCTCCAGCACCTCGCCCTCGTAGCAGGCCAGATACTTCTGGTTGATGATTTCGCCGAGGGGGTCGGCCTCGAAGCGGGGCAGGACGACATTCTGGAAATAGTCGTCGGCCTCACCTGCCGAGAGACCCACCTGGGCAAAGGCTGCCACTACGGCGTTGTAGAGCGAGCCGATGGCATCGCCGGTCTGGCCCAGCCGGGTTTGCGCCTCGGCCTTGACAAACTGCAATTCGTGGTAGCTGAGCAGCAGGGTGGGGCGTGTAGGCGAGAGCAGACCCGATATGCCGTAGTAGCCCTGCCGTTGCTCGGGTGCGCCGTTGGGGGCGAACACCAGTTGGCCGGTACCGGGATAGGCTTTGAAGAATAGGCTTTCGCGCGGGTCGTTCCGCTCGACGAGCTTCTGGTGCAGGCTCTCGCTGGCCCCGAAGTAGCGGCGGTTCAGGTAGAAGGCATAGAAGGGGTTGATCGACGAGCTGCCGTCGTAGGGGTAGGCCAGTTGTTCGTCGGCCGAGACAAAGGAGCTGTCGGCATAGTCGATTACCTGGTCGTAGCGCGGTTCTCGGAAGGAGAGTCGGAGGGCATAGCGGGCCTTCAGGCCGTAGGCCGCCTTGACCCAGAGCTCGGCCTGCCGGTCGGCATCGAGCGTACCGTAGATGAGGTCTTGCGTCCCCACCGGGGTGAGGGTAGCCAGGTCTTCTTTCCGCAGGTTGTCGATGGCCTCGTCGAGCAGGTCGAAGACATCCTGATAGATAGATTCCTGACTGTCGAGTTTGGGTTGATACACCGTGCCGGGCTGCAGGGCTTCGCTCCAGGGAATATCGCCCATGAGGTCGGTGAGGGTAGCCAGGTTCAGCGCCGTGAGCACCTGAGCCATGCCCAGCAGATGGTTCGAGCCCGCCTCGGCCCCGCCGGCCGCACAGCGCTCGCGGATAATCCTGAGGGCAAGCAGGTTGCGGTAGGTGGCATTCCAGGCGTTGTTGAAGGTAGCGGCCGAGTAGACCTCGGTGAGGCGCATCTCGGCGTTGTACATCTGGTTGAAGATACCCGCCTGCTGTTCCATGTAAACAGCCGTATAGAAGGCAAAGTCGCCCGAAACGACACTGACGGCCGAAGCCGTTTCGGCATCGGTGAGGAGGTATCGGGCCGGCACCTCTTCGGGGTCGTTTTCGTTGCGGTTGAGGCGGTCCATCACGTCGTCGGTACAGGCGGTGAGCAGGCTGGCGGCGCAGAAGATATAGATGAGCTTTTTCATATCCATGTCGTGTTTGAAGGTTAGAAAGTTACAGTGAGTCCCCCTCCGTAGCTCGAGGTCTGGGGCAGGGAGAACCGCTCGAAGGTACCGCTCATGTTGTTGTTGCCCTGCGACGACTCGGGGTCGAGGTTGGGCATCTTGGCCCACAGCAGCACGTTGCGGGCAAAGGCAAAGAGCGAGATGTCGAATATCCCGACGCGGGGGAACTGGTATTTGACGGTGAGGTCGCGCAGCTTGAAGAACGAAGCGTCGTAGATGTACGACTCGTCGATATTGCCCAGCACGTCGGCATAGAGGGTCTCGTAGGCTCCGGCATCGTTGGCTCCGCCCCGCACGATGTCGTTGGGGGTGCCGTCGGCCTTATAGCCGGGATAGACGAAGGGGGTGGTGCGGTCTTCAGTCTTCTTGCTGATGCCGTAGAGGTCCATCAGGCCGTTGGTGCCCGAATACATGTCGCCGCCGTGCCGCCACGAGAAGGTGGCCGAGAGCGAAAGCCGCTTGTAGCGGAACGAGGTGTTGATGCCCATCGTGAAGTCGGGGGCGCACTGTCCGATGACCTGCGGGTTGCCCGAAGCCATGGGCATGCCGTAGGTGGGGCTGTTGGGGTCTTCGTCGACCAGGATGCGGCCCTGGCTGTCGCGCTTGAAGGCGGTACCGTAGATAACCGGGTAGTAGTCGCCCACACCGGCCCGGACCTGCGGCGTGACGAAACCGCCGAGGAAGATGTTGGTCACACCCGGGGCCAGCTCGTCGACCCGGTTGCGGATGACGGTGAAGTTGACTCCCAGGTCCCAGGAGATGTCGGCCGTGGAGTAAATCTCGCCGTTCAGCTCTATCTCGTGGGCGTCGGTGTGTATCTTACCGCCGTTGGTCACGTATTGGGCGGCGCCGGTCGAACCGGCCAGCGGCACGGGGAATATCTGGTTCTTGATGTTCTGCCGCGAGAAGGTGTAGCTGGCGGCAAGCCGGTTGTGGAAGAGCCGCAGGTCGAATCCCGCTTCGAACGAGTTGGTATTCTGGGGCGTCAGGTCGGGGTCGTAGAGTTCGGCATAAGGCACATAGGCGGTAATGCCGTTGAGGGGATAGAGCACGGGCGGATTGCTCCAGAAGCCACCGGTATAGCTGGGGGTGACGTAGTAGTTGTTGTAGTAGCGGCCGGCCTGCCCCACCTGGGCAAACGAGCCCCGCACCTTGGCAAAGGTGAGGACGGGGTTTCCCCGCAGGGGCTCCAGTTCGGTGAGCACATAGGCTACCGACACCGAGGGGTAGAAGAAGGCGCGGTGGCCGCGGGGCATGGTCGACACCACATCTTCACGGCCGGTGACGTTGAGATAGGCCTGGTCGCGCCACGAGAGGGTGGCGTTGCCGAAAAATCCCACCGTGCGGGCCCGCAGCACCGAGGTCGATGCGCTCTGTATCGCGGTGTTCTGTATCGTGGGGTTGCCGCCGAAGTTGAAGCTCTGGCCGTAATCTTCGTAAAAGGCCTTGTTCTCCTGGTTGATTTCGTTGCCCACCATGGCCGTGAGGTGCCAGTCGTCGGTGATGTTCATCTCGTAGTTGACGGTAAAGAGCGAGTTGAAGATGACGTTGGTCACGCCGTTCGACTCGATGCTGCCGGCCTGCCCCTGCGAACCGTATTCGTAGATGTTCTTGTAGCGCGAGGTATAGGCGTCGATACCGATTTGCCAGCGGGTCGAGAGCTTTTTGTCGCTGCTCCAGTCGATACGGGGGGTATACTCGACAAAGGTGTTGCCGAAGAAGCGGTGCGTGTTCTCGTTGAACGAGTTGTGCCGCGTGGCCCAATAGGGGTTGTTGAAGGTGAGCGAGCGGTAGTTGATTTGGGTATAGGGGTCTTCGGGCAGCGCGTAGGGAATGCCCCGCAGGTTGTAGCTGGGGGGTGCGCCGTAGACGGCACCCAGCACGCCGCTGTTGGCGGTGGGGGCCTTGTCGATGTTGTTGCGTACGAAGTTGGCCGAGAAGCCGGTCTTCCACTCTTCGCTGAGGTTGACCTCGGCCATGCCCCGCACCGAGTAGCGGGTGAGGCCGGTCGAGGGAATCACGCCGTCCTGTTGGGCAGTGCCGATGCCGAACGAGTAGTTACCCTTCTCGAACCGCTGGCTGATGTTGAGCGAGGTGTTGAAGGTGATCCCCGTACGGAAGAAGTCGCCGATGTTGTCGTACACGTCGGGGGCTACCCAGGGATTCTCGCCCGCCTGGGCCAGTTGGGGCACATAGTAGAGGCCTTGGGTCCCCGAGGTGTCGTAGTTGTTCAAGGCCGTGGCCACGTTGCCGCCATAGGTGGGGTCGTCGGGCAGAGCATCGATGCGGGGGCCCCAGCTCATCGACGAGGTGGGGTCGAACCGTTGGGCCTGCTGCGAGTCGCTGTAATAGCCCTGGGCCCACTGCTTCTGCACCTGCGGGCGGCGCGACAGCGTCTCGGCACTGAGGTTGGTGGTGAAGGTGACGTGAGGTCGCCCGATCGAGAGCCCGCGCCCGCTCTTGGTGGTGATGACCACCACACCGTTCGAGGCCCGGATGCCGTAGAGGGCGGCCGCCGCCTGCCCCTTGAGCACGTTGATGCTCTCGATGTCGTTGGGGTCGATGTCGATGGAGCGGTCGGCAATATCGGTGCCGCTTACGCTCTGTCCGGTCGAGAAGTCGGGGGTCGACTGGATGGGCATTCCGTCGACCACATAGAGCGGGGTGTTGTTGCCGGTAAAGGAGCGGGCTCCCCGGATGACCACTTGCGACGAGGCCCCCGGCATACCGCTCGAGGGTACAATCTCCACGCCCGACAGTTTGCCCTGCATGGCGTCGGAGAGGCCGGTGGTACCCGCCTTGTTCAGTTCGTTACCCTTCAGGTCCTGGGCGGCATAGCCCAGCCCCTTGCGGTCGCGCTTCATACCCAGGGCGGTGACTACCACCTCGTCGATTTTGTGGTCGGCATTCTCGAGTACGATCTCCATGCGGTCGGCAATGGGAACCTGCCGGGTAGCCATGCCCACGTACGAGACGGTCACCTCGCGGGCCGAGTCGGGAACCCGGAGGGTAAAGTTGCCGTCGAGGTCGGTACTGGTGCCTATCGAGGTACCCGGTACGAGTATGGTGGCCCCGATGATGGGTTCGTTGTCGTCGGCGAAGATAACCTGGCCGGTGATGGTGCGCTCTTGTGCCCCGACGACGGAAACCGCACAGGCCAGCAGCGCCAGAAATAGACTTAGTTTTTTCATAATCGTTCTCTTTTTTCGGGTTAAAGAGTATGTTTTTTTGAGAAAGGATAACGAGCGCATGCCCCCTTTTGTTCGGTGGTGGCCGGCGATAACCCTGTTAAAAGGGAAGCGGGGAGAAAAGATTTCGCTATCGATGAAAAACTTTCGACGATTATGCAGGGCAAAACCTAATATATTTTTGTATTTTTGTGGCAAATTTATATGGTGTAATACGCTATGCTTGAAAATAAAAAAATTAAAACAGCTCTTGTCTCGGTTTTTCATAAAGATGGCTTGGACGAAATTTTGAAACTTTTACACGCCGAAGGGGTAGAATTTATCTCGACCGGCGGCACACAGTCGTTTATCGAATCGCTGGGAATCCCCTGCGGTGCAGTCGAGGACCTGACGGGTTATCCCTCAATCCTGGGCGGTCGGGTAAAGACCCTTCACCCCAAAGTATTCGGCGGAATCCTCAACCGTCGGGAAAATGAAACCGATCAACAGCAAATCGCTCAATACGAAATACCTTCGATCGATCTGGTAATCGTCGACCTCTATCCGTTTGAAGAGACGGTAGCTTCGGGTGCCGACGAGAGTGCCATCATCGAGAAGATAGACATAGGCGGCATCTCGCTCATCCGGGCCGCTGCCAAAAACTACAAGGATGTAGTCATCGTAGCTTCGAAAGCCCAATATGCCCCGCTGCTCTCGCTGCTGAAAGAGAAGGGTGCCAACACCTCGCTCGAAGACCGCCGCTGGTTTGCCAAAGAGGCTTTCGCCGTATCGTCGGGCTACGACAGCGCCATCTTCAACTACTTCGACGGTGGCGAAGGCTCGGCCTTCCGCTATGCCGGCAACCACGCCAAGGTGCTTCGCTACGGCGAGAATCCCCACCAGAAAGGCGTATTCTATGGCAACTTCGACGAGATGTTCGAGCAACTCCACGGCAAGGAGATTTCGTACAACAACCTGCTCGACATCGATGCTGCCGTTTCGCTGATTTCGGAATTTGACGAGACCACCTTCGCCATTCTGAAACACAACAACGCCTGCGGTCTGGCCTCGCGCGACACGCTGCTCGAGGCTTGGAAAGATGCCTTGGCCGGCGACCCCGTATCGGCTTTCGGCGGTGTGCTCATCACCAACCGTCCGGTCGACAAGGCTACGGCCGAGGAGATGCACAAGATCTTCTTCGAGGTGTGCATCGCTCCGGCCTACGACCCCGAGGCCCTCGCCATTCTGGAGCAGAAGAAAAACCGCATCGTGCTCGTGCAGAAACCCTTCCAGGCTCCTGCCCGTCAGTTCCGCTCGCTGCTCAACGGCGTGCTGGTACAGGACCGCGACCTCTATCGCGAGAAACCCGAGGAGCTGCGTCAGGTAACCGACAAGGCGGTAACTCCTGCCGAGGTCGAAGACCTGCTTTTTGCCAACAAGATTGTAAAACATAGCAAATCGAACGCCATCGTACTGGCCAAGAACCGTCAGCTCTGCGCCAGCGGTATCGGTCAGACCTCGCGTGTCGACGCCCTGCGTCAGGCCATCGAGAAGGCCCGTTCGTTCCACTTCGATTTGCAGGGAGCCGTGATGGCATCCGATGCCTTCTTCCCCTTTGCCGACTGTGTGGAGATAGCCCACGAGGTCGGGGTAAATGCCGTGATACAACCGGGCGGTTCGATTCGCGACAACGAGTCGGTCGACTATTGCAACAAGAACGGCATGGCCATGGTGATGACCGGCATACGGCACTTCAAACACTAATATTAAACATTAAAAAAGAATAGTCAATATGGGATTGTTTTCTTTCACGCAGGAGATAGCCATCGACTTGGGTACGGCCAATACGGTGATTATCCACAACGACAAGATTGTGGTCGATGAACCGTCGGTGGTTGCGTTGGACAAACGTACCGACAAGCTGTTGGCAGTCGGGGAAAAAGCTCGATTGATGTATGAAAAGACTCATGAGAACATCCGCACGATACGCCCCTTGCGCGACGGTGTGATTGCCGACTTCTACGCTGCCGAGCAGATGATTCGCGGCATGGTGAAGATGGTAAGCTCGAAGAGCCACTGGTTTTCGCCCTCGCTGCGTATGGTGATAGGTATCCCTTCGGGTAGTACCGAAGTCGAGATTCGTGCCGTGCGCGACTCGTCGGAGCATGCCGGCGGCCGCGACGTCTACATGATTTACGAGCCTATGGCTGCCGCCATCGGTATCGGTCTCGACGTGTTGGCCCCCGAGGGCAACATGATTGTAGACATAGGTGGCGGTACGACCGAAATCGCCGTGATTTCGCTGGGTGGTATCGTGTCGAACAACTCGATACGGGTAGCCGGCGACGACCTGACGAGCGATATTCAGGAGTACATGGGTCGCCAGCACAATGTGAAGGTGGGCGAGCGTACGGCCGAGATGATCAAGATCAACGTCGGTTCGGCTCTGACCGAGCTCGACAATCCCCCCGAAGATTACGTGGTACACGGCCCCAACCGCATGACGGCCCTGCCGATGGAGGTACCCGTTTCGTATCAGGAGATTGCCCACTGTATCGAAAAGTCGATTTCGAAAATCGAGGCTGCCGTGCTCAACGCCCTCGAGCATACCCCCCCCGAACTCTATGCCGACATCGTGCGCAACGGTATCTGGCTGGCCGGCGGCGGTGCCCTGCTGAGAGGCTTGGACAAACGGTTGACCGACAAGATAGGTATCCCCTTCCGCATTGCCGACGATCCCCTGCACGCTGTGGCCAAAGGCACGGGCGTGGCTTTGAAGAATATAGACCAGTTCTCGTTCCTCATCCGATAAGAGCGGGCAACGAGAGGGCCGGGGTGTCCCGGCCGGGAATGACAGTATAGAGACGAGTTACAAAGGACGGAAAAGCCTTTGTAACTCGTTGTTGGTAGACAAACGAGGAAACAATGCGCAATTTGATCGATTTTTTGTGGCGACATAGCTCATGGATTGTTTTTGCATTCTATGTGGTGCTCAGTTGCGTCTTGTTGTTCGGGCGCAATCCCTATCAGCGCAGTGTCTACTTCTCGTCGGCCAACCGGGTGGCGGTGGTGGTCTACGACTTGCAGTCCGAGGTCACCTCGTATCTGGGCTTGCGCCAGGCCAACCGCGACCTGCAGCTGCGCAACGGCGAGCTCGAGATGGAGGTGGTCAACCTGAAGGAGCAGCTCAACCGCTACCGGACTGCCGCCGGCAAGGATACGATTCCGGCCGACTCGGTGTTGCACGACTACGACTTCGTGGTGGCTCGCGTGGTGAATAACAGCGTGGCCCAGACCAACAACTACATCACCATAGACAAGGGGCGTGCCGAAGGCATAGAGCCCGAGATGGGGGTTGTCGACCAGAACGGCGTGGTGGGTATCATCAACGTGGTGGGCGAGCATCATGCCGTGGCCATCTCGGTGCTGAATCCCAAGTTGCGCCTCAGTTGCAAGGTGAAGGGAAGCGACTACTTCGGGTCGCTGGTGTGGGATGCCGTGAGTCCCCGCTATGCCGTGCTCGAGGAGATGCCCCGCCATGTCGAGTTTGCCCCGGGCGATACGATTGTGACCAGCGGCTACTCGTCGGTATTCCCCGAAGGGTTGATGGTAGGGGTCATCAGCGACTACAAGAAGCAGCGCGACGACAACTTCTACGCGCTGCGGGTGAAATTGAGCACCGACTTCAGCTGTTTGGGATATGTGCGCATCATCTCGAACCGCATGAAAGAGGAGCAAGACCAACTGGAAAAGGAGGCCCGCTATGAGTAACTGGTTGCGATACCTGTTTCTGTTTGTCGTCATGGTGCTGTTGCAGGTGACGATTGGCAACGACATACATCTGTTCGGGGTAGCCATACCCTTCTTTTATATCTACTTTATTTTGCGGCTGCCCTTGTCGCTCTCGATTAACTGGACCCTCACGCTGGCTTTTGTGCTGGGTCTCACAATCGACATCTTCAGCAACACGCCGGGCATGAATGCCCTCGCGTGTGTGGTGATGGCGGCTTTGCGCAAGCCGGTGTTGAACCTCTATACGCCGCGAGGCGAAGATTATGCCGAAGCGATTCCGTCGATTCGCAGCTTCGGCATGTCGCTTTATGTGCGGTATCTCCTCACGCTTTCGCTCTGTTTCTGTGCGGTTCTTTTTCTGGTCGAGTCGTTGAGCCTGCTCAACATCGGGCGCCTCATCGCCCGGGTGGCGGCAAGTACGGCCCTGACCTTTCTGGTAGTTTTGGGAATGGACAGTTTAACGAAATCGGGACGTGAGAAAAGACTATAAGCTGGCCAAACGCAAATATGTCATCGGGGGTATCGTGCTGGCGATAGCCTGCATCTACATCGTACGCCTATTTTCGCTGCAGGTGCTCAACGACGAGTACAAGCAGTATGCCGACGGCAATGCCTTCCTGAAAAAGACCCAATACCCTTCGCGCGGCCTCATCTACGACCGCACGGGCAAGTTGCTGGTATTCAACCAGCCGGCCTACGACGTGATGATGATTGTGCGGGAGGTGAAGCCTTTCGATACGCTCGATTTTTGCCGCACGGTGGGTATCACCCGCGAGCAGTTCGACAAGCGCATGGAGGACATGAAAAACCCGCGCCTCAATCCCGGCTACTCGTCGTATACTCCCCAGACCTTCATGACCCAGCTCTCGGCGCAGGACTACGGCCGGTTGCAGGAGAAACTCTACCGTTTCCCCGGCTTCTTCATACAGAACCGCATGCTGCGCCAGTATGCCTATCCCGTGGCGGCCAATGTGCTGGGCAATATCCGCGAGGTGTCGCCCCGCGACATCGAGCGCGACGAATACTACAAGCGGGGCGACTACACGGGCGACCTGGGTATCGAGCGGTCGTACGAGCAGGTGCTGCGCGGCGAGAAGGGGGTGGAGATTCTCTTGCGCGATGCGCATGGCCGCATCAAGGGGCGGTACGAAGATGGCCGCTACGACGTGGCACCCGTATCGGGCAAGAACCTGAAGCTCTCGATCGACATCGAACTGCAGGCCTATGGCGAGAAGCTGATGCAGAACAAGATAGGTGCCATCGTGGCCATCGAGCCCTCGACGGGCGAGGTGCTGGCCATGGTCTCGAGCCCTACCTACGACCCCTCGATGCTGGTGGGGCGCGAGCGGGGCAAGAACTACCTGAAACTGAATCGCGACAAGTACAAACCGCTCTACGACCGGGCGTTGATGGCTGCCTATCCGCCGGGTTCGACCTTCAAGCCCACGCAGGGGCTCATCTTCCTCAACGAGGGTATCATCACCGAGAACACGCTCTATCCCTGCTACCACGGTTTCGTCTCGGGCCGGTTGAAGGTGGGGTGTCACGGGCATGCCGCCCCGCTGGCGTTGCGGCCTGCGTTGCAGACCTCGTGCAACGCCTTCTTCTGCTACGGGTTGCGCTCGATGATCGATAACCGCACCAAGTACAAGTCGGCCGCCGAGGCCTTCAACATCTGGAAGGATTACCTGGTCTCGATGGGCTACGGCTACCGGCTGGGCATAGACCTGCCGGGCGAGAGTCGCGGCTTTATCCCGAACAGCAACTACTACAACAACATATACGGCGAGAACCGCTGGAGCGCCCTCACCATCATCTCGGTGGCCATCGGGCAGGGCGAGGTGCTGGCCACCCCGTTGCAGATTGCCAATCTGGCGGCCACCATCGCCAACCGGGGCCATTACTACACGCCCCACCTCATTCGCGAGATACAGGACTCGACCATCAGTGCCGAGTATACCACCCCCAAGCACACGATGGTTGACGCGCACTACTACGACTATGTGGTCGAGGGTATGCGCATGGCGGTGACCGGCGGTACCTGCCGCATCGGGGCTATCCCCGGCATCGAGGTGTGCGGCAAGACGGGAACGGCCCAGAACCCTCACGGCAAGGACCACTCGGCTTTCATGGGATTCGCCCCCATGAACGACCCCAAGATTGCCATTGCCGTCTATGTCGAGAATGCCGGCTTCGGGGCCACCTATGGCGTGCCCATCGGGAGCCTTATGATGGAGATGTATTTGAACCGGAAGATTGCGCCGGAACGGAAATACCTCGAAGAACGTATGTTACAATCCAATACGATTATATACAGTGGAGTCAAGAAGCACTAACATATGGCGTTCGATCGACTGGATGACGGTAATTCTCTACCTCATCCTCATCTTTTGCGGCTGGGTGAGCATCTATGCCGCCAGCTACGACTTCGACAACGCCAGTATCTTCGATTTTGCCGAGCGGTCGGGCAAGCAGCTCATGTGGATGGGCCTCTCGCTCATGCTGGCCTTTATGATTCTGATGGTCGACTTCAGGGTCTACGAGACTTATGCCTACCTCATTTACGGCATCCTGATACTGCTGTTGATTGCCACCATATTCCTGGCCCCCGACATCAAGGGGTCGCACTCGTGGCTGGTGCTGGGGCCGGTGAGCCTGCAGCCGGCCGAGTTTGCCAAGTTTGCCACGGCGCTCGCCCTGGCCAAGTCGTTCGGGACCTACGGCTTTTCGCTGAAGAACCGGCGCGACCTCATCCAGGCCGTCTGCATCATCGTGCTGCCTATTGTCCTGATTATAGCCCAGAAGGAGACGGGGTCGGCCCTGGTCTTTGTGTCGCTCATCTTCATGCTCTACCGCGAGGGGCTGTCGGGGCTTTTCCTCTTCTACGGGTTGTGCGCCATCGTCTATTTTGTGGTGGCCGTCAAGTATTCGAGCCTCATGTGGGGCACCGTGGCTGCCGGCGAGGTGCTGGTGTTTATCCTCATCTTCCTGGTGGTGGCCGGCATGCTGCTGCTCTACCAGAAGAACGGGCGGGCTGCCCGATACCTGCTGTGGGGCTATCTGGCCGTGGGGGCGGTGTGCGGTGTGCTGCTCTACTGCGAGGTGCCGGTCAATCTGCTCTATGTGTGCATCGGTGTGATGGTTGCCACGGCAGTCTATTTGCTCATGCTCTATTTCTCCACCCGTTCGCTGCGGGTGCTCACGATTCTGGCAACGGCGGTCGTGTCGGTGGTCTTCCTCTTCTCGGTCGACTATGCCTTCAACGAGGTGCTGGAACCCCACCAGCAGAAGCGTATCAAGGTGGCTCTGGGCATGGAGGAGGACCTGCGGGGTGCCGGCTATAACGTGAACCAGTCGAAGATTGCCATCGGGTCGGGCGGTTTCTGGGGGAAGGGTTTCCTCAACGGTACGCAGACCAAACTGAAGTATGTGCCCGAGCAGGATACCGATTTCATCTTCTGTACCATCGGCGAAGAGGAGGGCTTCTGGGGCGCCGTGGGGGTGATTCTGCTCTTTGTAACCCTCATTTTCAGGCTTATGGCCATCGGCGAGCGGCAACACTCGGCCTTCGGGCGGGTCTATGCCTACTGCGTGGTGTCGATACTCTTTTTCCACCTGGCCGTGAATGTGGGCATGGTGATAGGACTGTGCCCTGTCATAGGCATACCCTTGCCCTTCTTCAGCTACGGAGGCTCGTCGTTGTGGGGCTTTACGATTCTGCTGTTTGTCCTCCTGCGCATCGATGCTTCGCGCACCGAGCGGCACTGACGGGCTGCGCCCTCTCTACATTCTCCCCTTACCGCACCTCTGCCGGGCCGGGACAGCTCTGTGCCGGCACCGGAGTGAATTGATTAAAAATGTTAATCTTCTTCCGAACTGTTTGTTTTTTAGGTAAATACCTTATATTTGTGAAAAGTGTAGAAATTTTTCGCAAACCAATAAAATAGTTTATCGAGCAAAAGGGGGTATTGTACTAATATAATAGTATGTTTGAGGGGACAATTCTCAAGGTATCCTTAGTAGAAAAGAGAGAAACAGCCATTGCATTTTAACCGAGTCTAATTAAATACCAAATGAAAAAATCTTGCTTTTTCTGTTGGCGGGTATTCTGTTCACAGGGAACGGTTACTCGCAGGAGGCGGTCGACTCGATGAAGATATTCTATCGTCGGGGGTATCGCAATGTCGACTTGTCGTTCCGGGATAACCGGGAACAGTTGAACCGGTTTCTGGGGAGTGTCAGAGAGGCGTTGAAAAACGACCGGGTAGAGAAACTCGTCATCCGCTCGTATGCCTCGCCCGACGGCTCGGTCGAAGCCAATGAGCAGTTGGCCGCCAAGCGGGCCGAGGAGTTGAAAGCCTATCTGGTGCGTGAGAGCAATGTGCCCTCGGCCATGATCGAGCACCATGCCGAGGGGATAGCCTGGGGCATGCTTCGGGAGCAGGTGGCCGCCTCGGATATGGAGGCGCGCGACGAGGTGCTGGATATTCTCGACCACACCCCGCTGTGGGTCTATGACGACCGGGGGCAGATTGTCGACAGCCGTAAGAAACAGTTGATGGACTTGCAGGGCGGACGTCCCTATCGCTATATGTTGGAGAATTTCTTCCCCGACCTGCGCAACAGCAGCAACACCGTGCTTTACTTGCGCATGGTCGAGAAGCCGGCCCCGTCGTCGGCTGCCTGTGCAGAGGGAGGGTGTGCCAAGGGTTCCGCCTGTACGGCTGCGACCGCCGCGACCGAGACTCCGGCTGCTGCCACGACGGCACCGGCCGGGAACGAGGCTGTTGCCGCAACCGCTGCCGAAGCATCGGCTTCGGCCGATTCGGCCACCCCGGTTGCACAACCGGCCGATGCGGAGCCTGCCCGCACCTATCCCCGTCACATCTTCGGGATACATGCCGGGTATTGCAATTCGTGGATAACCTCTTACGGCCTGGCCTCTTCGAATAAACCGGGCTATGAGGCCGGGTTTATCTATCGCTTGGGATTGAGCCGCAACTATCCCTTCTACCTGCGCACGGGTCTCAACTTCATCAGCAAGGGATACGAAATCAACGGCTTCGACGACAGCAGCACCACCATCAACTATTTGCAGTTGCCCGTGGGCTTCGACTACACCATAGCCCTGGGCAAGCATCTGGCCCTGATACCCTCGGCCGGGCTCTACTATGCCGTGGGGGTGTGGGGCAAGCGTCACATGGGCGATGAGAGTGTGTGCCTCTTCGGCCGGGAAGGCGGTTTCTCGCGGCACGACATGGGCTTCCTCTGCGGGGTCGACCTGGCCTTCTACCGCTTCTTTGTGGGGGCCGAGTACCAGCAGGGACTCATCGACATCGACAAGACCGATAAGGTCTATGGCGACGACAGCCACATGATTGGTTACAAGCATGTGAAGAACCGTAGTTTTGTAGTGAAAGTGGGCGTTTATTTTTAATCGGGAGGGATTGTTATGAGAAAGAGTATAACCTGTCTGATTCTGGGAATCTTGTCGCTCGTCGCCTGTACGGAGTATGACGAGATTGCCATGTGGAACAAAAACGAAGATATGGGCTCGCGGCTCTCGGCACTGGAAGAGTTGTGCAGCCAGATGAATACCAACATCACCTCGTTGCGGCAAATCGTGGAGGCATTGCAGGACAACGACTATGTGACGGGTGTCGTGCCCGTGGTAGAGAATGGCCAGACGATAGGCTACACCATCACCTTTACCAAGAGCGGCCCGGTGACCATCTACCACGGTCGCGACGGGCAGAGCGGCTCCACGCCTGTCATCGGGGTGAAACAGGATACCGACGGCCTTTACTACTGGACGCTCGACGGCGAGTGGCTGCTCGACGACCAGAACAACAAGATTGTGGCGCAGGCTCGTGACGGCAAGTCGGCCTATGAACTGGCGGTCGAGAAGGGCTACCAGGGCACGCTCGACGAGTGGCTGGCCTCGCTCAACGGCAGTGCGGGCAACGACGGCAAGTCGGCCTACGAGCTGGCGGTCGAGAAGGGCTACCAGGGCACTATCGACGAGTGGCTGGCTTCGCTCAAGGGCAATACGGGCAACGACGGCAAGTCGGCCTATGAGCTGGCGGTCGAGAACGGTTACCAGGGTTCGCTCGACGAGTGGCTGGCCTCGCTCAACGGCAGCACGGGCAACGACGGCAAGTCGGCCTACGAGCTGGCGGTCGAAAACGGTTATCAGGGCTCGCTCGAGGAGTGGCTGGCTTCACTCAAAGGTAATGCGGGTGACAAGGGAGACGATGGTATCACGCCCCGGTTGGAGATTCGTGCCGACGGATATTGGTACGTCTCTTACGACGAAGGGCAAAGCTGGACACAACTGGGGCAGGCCACGGGTGAGCCGGGGCAGGACGGCGACTCCATGTTCAGCAATATCGATGTGACCAACCCCGACTATCTGATTCTTACCCTCGCCGATGGCACGACCGAAATCAAGGTGCCTTATTACCGCGACCAGTTCGACCTGTTGTTTGTCTCGGGCGACGACCGGGTGAGAGAGCTCACCCTCTACTGCGGGGCCGATGCTTCGGTCGAGGCGACCTATGAGCTTACCAATCCGCTCGGCGCCACCGTCTCGGTCGAGTGCATCTCGCACAGTGCCTACCAGGTTGCGGTCGACCGGGCTGCCTCGAAGATTACCGTTACCGCTCCGGCCGACCCGACAGCGGTTGCGGGCCGCAGCGAGATTCTGGTGTTTGCCTCCGACGACGAGCGTACCATCATGCGCAAACTGGTGATCATGCCGGTGAATTACATTACCTACACGGCTACCGAGCAACTCGATATTACCAATGCCGACTTCCCGGGCGATCCCTACTTCTGGGGGCGCGACTGTGAGTTCATCGCCGAGCAGAGCAGCTACGATGCCCTCACCGGCGAGGGTCGCTGGGCCTATGTGGGCACCGTGACGCAGGTAGAACCCAATGCCTTCAACGGCAGTCAGGCCATACGGAGTCTGGTGCTGCCCGAGGGGATTACCTTCATCGGCGACAATGCCTTCAACAACAGCACTCTCGAGTCGATTGTGCTGCCCGAGTCGCTGGTCGAGATAGACCAGTATGCCTTCTCGAAATGTAATCTGACCGAGATTACCTTACCCGCTAACCTCGCACGGTTGGGCAGTTCGGCCTTCGACTACGAAGGCACGAGCCGGGTATCGCCGCTGCAAAAGGTGGTGTTCGAGGGCAACAAGCTCGAAACCATCGAGCTGAATACCTTCCAGTATTGCAAGAGCCTGCAGGAGATTGTCCTGCCCGACGGTCTCAAGACCATTCAATACAACGCCTTTGAAAACTGTACTTCGCTGTTGCGCATCGAGATACCCAACAGCGTGACGACCATCGGCAAGTCGGCCTTTGTCTACTGTACCAGCCTGGAAGAGGCCATTATCGGCGACGGCGTGACCGAGATTGGCAGTCGGGCCTTCGGCGAGTGTACCGCCCTCAAGCGGGTAGTGATAGGCCGGGGTATCCAGAGTATCGGCGATATGGCCTTCAACACGAGGAGTTCGAGGGACCAGATGAATTTGGAATCGGTCACGGTGCTCTTCGACGACATCGACTCGGGCACCTTCCCCGTGCTGGCCAGCAGCTCGCGGGGTGTATTCCCCAAGCCCGGCGGTTGGGATCCGGTGAATTACAAGATTTATGTACCGGCGGGAACCGCGGCCGAGTATAAAAAGAACTGGGCCGATTACAGTTCGCTGATTGTAGAGCAACCTTAGTCGGGATAGAGCGAGGAGCCCCCGGCTGGCATTC
>CABRIW010000012.1:0-94733 GCA_902471075.1 uncultured Barnesiella sp.
GTGAACCTCGCCGAACTGTCCGGCACCGCCCGACTGTTTCTTGTGGCGGTAGTCGGCACGGGCAGCCTTGGTGATGGTCTCGCGGTAGGGGATGCGCGGTTCGAGGTACTCGACGGCGAGTTTGTCGTTGTTTTCGATACGCCATTTGAGGGTACGCAGGTGGAATTCGCCCTGTCCCGAGACGATGGTCTGCTTCAGCTCTTTCGATTGCTCGATTTGCCAGGTGGGATCCTCTTCGTGCATGCGGGTGAGGATTTCGCTCAGCTTCTCGGCATCGGCCTCATTGACCGGCTTGATGGCCCGCTGGTATTTGGGAGCCGGGTATTTGATGAAGTCGAAGTGATATTCGCAGCCCTTGGCATTGAGCGTATTGCCCGTGCGCACGTCTTTGAGTTTGACCGAAGCGCCTATGTCGCCGGCTTGGAGCTCTTCGACCGGGGTGCGTATCTGGCCGCACACGCAGAAGAGCTGGGCCAATCGTTCGCGGCCGTCGCCACGGTCTACGTTCACGAGGTCGTCGCCTTGGCGTACCGTGCCCGACATGACTTTGAAGTAGGAGACCTCGCCGATGTGGGGCTCGACCGTCGTCTTGAAGCAGAAGAGGCTCGTGGGGCCGTTGGCGTCGGGGGCTACCTCTTCGCCGGCGGTGTTCACGGGTTTGGGCATCTCCGATACGAAGGGAACCACGTTGCCGAGGAACTCCATCATACGGCGTACACCCATGTCGCGCAGGGCGCTCACGCAGAATACGGGGTAGATGCTGCGCGTTACCAAACCCTTGCGGATACCTTCGCGCATCTCGTCTTCGGTCAGGGAGCCTTGCTCGAAGAATTTCTCCATCAGGGTCTCGTCGTTTTCGGCAGCGGCTTCGACCAGTTTTTGATTCAGTTCCCGGGCTTTCTCCATTTCGCTCTCGGGAATGTCCGATATGGTGGGCTTGCCGCCTTCGGGCGACCAGCTATACATTTTCATAAGCAGTACGTCGATCATGGCGTTGAACGACGGCCCGCAGCTGAGCGGGTATTGCACTTGAACGATTCGGTTGCCGAACGTCTCGCGCATCTGGTGGATTACGTTTTCGTAATCGGCCTTTTCGCCGTCGAGTTGGTTCATGGCGAAAAGAATGGGTTTGTTCAGATTCTCGGCCGTACGGAAGATATTCTGCGTTCCTACCTCGACACCATATTGCGAGTCGATGACGATGACTCCCGTATCCGTCACATTGAGGGCGGTGATGGCGCTACCCACGAAGTCGTCGGCTCCCGGGCAGTCGATCACGTTGAGTTTCTTTCCTAAGAATTCGGCATAAAAAACTGTGGAAAATACCGAGTATCCATACTCTTTTTCCACAGGGAAATAGTCCGATACGGTGTTCTTACCTTCGATGGTCCCGCGGCGTTTTATTACACCACACTCGTAGAGCATAGCTTCTGCGAGGGTGGTCTTACCCGAGCCTTTACTTCCCAAGAGGGAAATGTTTTTGATTTCGTGAGATTGGTAAACTTTCATGATATTAAAGTTTTTAATAAAACAAGAACGCTTGTGGCGTTTGAAACAAAGCGTTCGCAAATTAGAAATTATATTCCGAAAAAGCAACGGTGCAAACTATGTTACAAAACATTGTTTGTGAATCGAAGTTTTGTACTTTTGCATTCCGATGGCAGGCATCTATATCCATATTCCGTTTTGTGCAAGTCGCTGTATCTATTGCGACTTCTTTTCGTCGACCGACTCGTCGTGGCGCGGTCGCTATGTCGAGGCGGTGTGCCGCGAGCTGCAGTTGCGTAGCGACGAGCTGGGTGGCGAACCGGTGTCGACCGTCTATCTGGGCGGGGGGACACCCTCGACGCTCACGGCTGCCGAGCGGGCCCGGCTGTTCGACGCCCTCTCGACGGTGGTCGACTGGGGGGCATGCAGCGAGGTGACTCTCGAAGCCAACCCCGACGATGTGACTCCTTTGTTTATAGCGTCGCTGGCCGATACGCCGGTCAACCGCTTGAGCATGGGGGTGCAGAGTTTCTCCGATGCCGACCTGGCCTTCCTGCGCCGGCGCCATACGGTCCGGGGAGCCGTCGAGGCGGTGGAGCGTTGTCAGTCGGCCGGGTACGACAATATCAGTATTGACCTTATTTATGGATTGCCGGGCCAGACGCTCGAGGGGTGGCAGGCCAATCTGCAACAGGCGGTGTCGCTGGGCGTGCCGCATATCTCGGCATACAGTCTTATTTATGAAGAAGGCACGGCCCTGTGGCGCATGCGCGAGCGGGGCGAGGTGAAGGAGTGTGACGAGGAGTTGTCGCTGCGGATGTTCGACGAATTGATAGACAGGCTGGCCGCTGCCGGATATGAACACTACGAGATTTCCAACTTTGCCCGCGACCGGCGCTATGCCCGGCACAATACCTCGTACTGGACCGGGGTGCCCTATCTGGGACTGGGTGCGGCGGCGCACAGCTACGACGGCCGGGTGCGGCGCATCAATCCCGCCTCGTTGCGCAAGTATGTCGAGGCTGTCGAGTCGGGGCGCACGGCCTGCGACGAGGAGCGCGAGAGCCGCGACAGCCTCTACAACGAGCGTATTCTCACCTCGCTGCGCACCTGCTGGGGGCTCGATTTGGAACGGTTGCGGGCCGACTTCGGCGAGGAGCGTCTGCAATATTGTCTCGAGCAGGCACAGCCGCACTTGCGGGGCGGACGGCTCGCTATCGACAACGGTGTGATGCGTATTACCCGCCAGGGTATCTTTACCTCCGACGATGTGATGAGCGACCTCTTCTGGGTCGATTAAGGGGTGATGTCTCTTCCTCTCTGCTTACAGCTTCAGCTTATAGCCAAATGAAATAAAGGTGTTGAGTTGCTGGGGAGCCGTGCTGATGAGGTGCTCCTCACGCACCTTGCACTCGATGGCGTTTTTGCTGTCGATGCGGTATTCGACTCCGGCGTCGTACCATACCCGGTCGAACTCACCGGAGCGGCTGCCGTTGAGCATGAGGAATATGTCGGCATGGAAGAAGGGTGTCCAGCGGCTGTCGGGGATGGCGTATCTGAAGAGCAGCTTGTTGCGCCACTTGTTCACCGGTTTGCTGGTACCCACCGTGTAGGTCGACTCGAATCGCGAACTGAGCGACATGGACCACCGGTTCACCGGGTAGGAGAAGGTGGCCCCCAGGTGGTACCGGTTGCGGTTTTTGTAGGTGCCCGGGGGAGTCTGCTGGTTCATGTAATAGTAGAGCACGTTCAACTTCAGATACTTGGGTATGGCGGTATACGATACCGTGAAGATGGGCATGTAGCGCTCGTAGTATTTGCCCAGGGTCCATACGTTTTGCTGCAGTTGCAGGTTTACCCGGCCAAACTGTTTCGACACGGTGAAGTTCCACAGCGAGCCCACCTGACTGCTGTATTCCCGGGCATGAGCTGCCGGGGCGGTGCAGGCCAGCAACAGGGCTGCGGTGAGGATTGATTGGTAGAAAAACCGTTTCATGCTTATTCGTGATGATAAGGTTCGTTGTTGAGAATAGTCATGGCCCGGTAGAGTTGCTCGGTGAAGATGAGGCGAATCATCTGGTGCGAATAGGTCATCTTCGAGAGCGAAATCTTTTCGTGAGCCGTCTGGTAGATGCGGTCGGAAAATCCGTAGGGGCCCCCCACGACGAAGACCAGCCGTCTGGCCACGTTGGCCATCTTCTTTTCGAGATAGGCGGCAAACTGCATCGAGGTGAACTCCTTGCCGTGCTCGTCGAGCAGCACGATGTAGTCGCCGGGCTGCAGCGCCTTCAGGATGAGGTCGGCCTCCCGTTCCTTTTGCTGGTCGGTGCTGAGGCTTTTGGTGTTGCGCAGTTCGGGGATGACAATCGTCTCGAACGGCACATAGTGCGCGAGCCGTTTGCTGTACTCCTCGATGCCAGCGACAAAGTACGGTTCCACCGTTTTTCCTACGACCAGTAGCGATATTTTCATGCTGTTTTGTAAATTTTCTGCAAAATTACTATAAACAAAGAGTAAAATCAAACTTGTTTTGCTCTTTCCCTTGTGTTATCTTTGCGGTTGCTTAAAAAATATAAAAACAGAAAGATATGAAAACTACCGAGCAGTTGGTCGACGAGTTGATCGACCTGGCATTTGCCGAGGATATAGGCGACGGAGACCACACGACCTTGTGTTGTATACCCGCAACGGCCATGGGAAAATCGAAATTGCTGATTAAGGAGCCCGGCGTATTGGCCGGTGTAGAGGTAGCCCGCGAGATATTCCACCGCTTCGACCCCGAGTTGAAGATGACCGTCTATATCGAAGACGGTGCCGAGGTAAAACCCGGCGATGTGGCTTTTGTAGTCGAGGGGCGCATCCAGTCGCTGTTGCAGACCGAGCGCCTCATGCTCAACGTGATGCAGCGCATGAGTGGTATCGCCACCATGACCCGCCGCTATGTGAAGCGGCTCGATGGGCTGCACACCCGCATACTCGACACCCGCAAGACCACACCGGGCATGCGCATGCTCGAGAAGGCTGCCGTGAAGATAGGCGGCGGGGTGAACCACCGCATCGGACTCTTCGACATGATTCTGTTGAAAGACAATCACGTCGACTTTGCCGGCGGTATCGAGAATGCCATCACCCGCTGTCACCACTATCTGAAAGAGAAAGGCAAAGACCTGAAAATCGAAATCGAGGTGCGCAACCTCGATGAGTTGCGCGAAGTGATGCGCGTGGGCGGCGTCGACCGCATCATGCTCGACAACTTTTCGCCCGAGCTCACCCGCGAGGCGGTGAAGATTGTCGGCGGCAAATACGAAACCGAGTCGTCGGGCGGTATCACCTACGACACCATCCGCGACTACGCCGAGTGCGGTGTCGACTTCATCTCGGTGGGTGCGCTCACCCACTCGGTGAAAGGGCTCGACATGAGCTTCAAGGCTTGTTAAGCAAATAATCGTTTTATCAATAGGCAGCGCCCTGAAAGTTACAACACTTTCAGGGCGCTTTTGTTTTCTGCCTTGTGCCGCGCGGTAGGGGATGCGTGGCTCTGCACCCGGGGGGAGGTCCTGCATGTTCCCGGGATAGGACTATGTGTTTGGGTATATTTATTATTGAAAATGAGATAGATATGATTTTCGGCCCTAAAAGTAGGCCCAAAAAGGGCTATGGTATTTTGGACGGGTTTGTTGATATTTGCTAAAAAATAACAATGGACTTTAATTGTTCCCTTAGGTAATACAATGAATACAACACACGCAACAATTCTGTTTCTGGAGATTGAATCGGAGAAGTCAATCAAGTTGATATATAAACCAAATAATTGAATATCATTAAATTAGTTATTTAAAATCTGAGTAATTATGAGAAAAATTGTAGCTTTTGCATTGGCAATGATGTTTTTGCTGAGTGCCTGTTCTGGAGATTCCAAGTCTTTATCGTCTGGAACCGTAGAAGATCTGGTGGAAACCATGTTGGAAAACAGCGGTCAGGACCAGGGATTCATTCCTATCCAGATTGGCTATTACGAGTTGAATAATATGGACTCACGCTACCAGTTGAGCCGATTGAGTGCTGCCGGCTTGATTACCTATAAGGTAGAGTGCTACGACTGGTGGAATAAAGTGCTTCAAATAAGTAATTACTGGGGAGGCTCTTACGGGTCGACGAGTTATAACGAAGAGAAGCACGTGATGGTAAGAGTGGAATTGACCGATAAAGGAAGAAAACTGGTTGTTGACTCTATACCGCAACCCGAAGAGCTTATCGATAAGGAGATGGAGCAGCCTCAGATCAATGAGGAAGATTATCCTGAGAATAAGATTACACGGGAAAATTATCAGAAGACTTTCGAGAATTGGCCTCAGGTACCCAACCCCGAAGGTGTAAACTCCATGTATGTTCACCGAGACGAGAGTACGTTGTCTACCGAAAATGTTAAGGCCAAGAAATCGCAATCGGTGGAACGGAAAAACTATTTCGAAGATAACAACCAATATCTGAAACAAGTAGAACAGTACAAGAATAACCGTAATTATGAGGTGATTTCGATGGATATTCAGACCTCGAGCAACTACGCAAATGCCAAACGGCAGGAGAAAAAAGATGTGGTAATTATGAAGACCTTCAAGTTGAAAGTCGAGAAAGCTCGTTTCATTCGCACGGTTGAAACGGATGCCGGACTTTCTGCAACGGCCGAAGTGATTATCCGATTCTCCGATGTAACGCCGGTAGGTCGTGCCTGGCAAGAGGTTTACGACGGATGCCGTCTTTGTGCCCCCGTTCGTCTGACTTATTACGATGACAAAGGATGGGTTTTGTCCGATAAGTATTTGCAACTTTCCAGCAGTTCGTCGTTGGGCGATATGATGACAAGATTCGGTCGTGTAGAGTTTTCCGATGGCAGTGTGACTCCTATAGATCCGAATGAGGCAGAAGGCCCTGGGGAGTCGGAAGACTATGGTATGTATTGATAAAGTTTGTGTAATAACAAGGAAGAGATTTTTATGAAACACAAAACCATATTTATTTTATTGGCGCTCTTGGGGTGCGTTTGGGGAACGCATGCCGAAGACTGGACACAATTTTCTTTGAAGGGAAAAGTAGTGAAGAGCGTCATTACAGACGATAACAACTGGCTGGAGTTCCAGGCCGAATTTTCACCGGAAGGAGAACTCCAGGATATGCACTACCAAGATGTAAGTGCGAAGTATGGAAACGCATTGAAGGGGGCAATAGAGAATAAATACTATAAAGCAGATCTGGAAAATGGTACAATATCGAGTTTGCACTTCGAGGACTCTTACGGCTCGTGGGAAGTATTGTTTTATTATGGGCAGGATGGACTATTGTCTAAGATAACCAATACGATAAGATGGACAACCTCTTCGGTTGAGCATGTCAAGGCTTCGGCTCAAATGAATGAATATGCTGCAAAGATCAGAAGCTTGAAAGCTGAATTGGCCAAACTGACCCCCGGTACTCCTGCCTATAATCAGAAGATGGCAGAATATCAGGCTGCGGCTGAAAAAGCCTCGGTAAATACTTCGAAAAGTCAAAATATTGTACATACTCAAGCGCATACAAACGAAGGGCCTGTAAAAACTTTCTCGGATTATGAATTTGACGATTTCGGCAACTGGACTAAACGTAAAGTAACCGTAAATGGCGAGACCTATTTCGAATATCAGTCTATTACATACGAACCGGAGTTCTATTGCACCCATCAGTGGGCCAAGATAGAAAAGTCGGGCAGCCTGGACGATGTGGCTGCCTTCTATGACGATGAGGAGACAACTCCGGCTTATCGGGACAAGGCCGAAGAATACTGGAATGCGCGGATACTGAACGAAGTTTTCAATACTTGTGGCGATCAGTTGGATTGTTTGGTCCGCACAGCGTCGGAGTCTATATGTTCTGGGAAAAACCAAGAGACGATTATGGATACGGTAAGAAGCCGGGTATACCGTCAGAAGGTTTTGAAAGAACGCGATTATAAAGCTTTGAAAGAGTTGGTAAACTGGCAAATAGATAGCGTTTCGATTTTTAATTCGGCATATCAGGACAGTATCATGGCACGTTCCGAAAAAATGTTTAACGATTCGGTTGTGTATCTTCGGAATAAGATAACGGGTCATCTGGCCGCTAAAGAGTATGAGCAAGCCCGTGAGACTGCTTTACAGGCTCAAGAGGTATCGCCCGTATTTTCGGGCGAGTTGGCCGAAGCCGAGTATCAACTGTTGATGATTAAAAAAGAGAACAAAACCGTTACGCTTGACGACTGTGAACAGTATCGGAAAAACAATCCGGGGTCGGTATATGATGGAGCCGTGGCAGAATTGCATAATCGATTGTATATACGTGAAAATCGAGGGCGATTCTTACGCTTTGGCGTCGGAGGCGATGTTACTTTTGGCAAGGGAATGAATGAGGCTGGTTTGGGTGTCGATCTTATTTTCGGATGGCACTACTCTCTCGTAAATTTCTATACCGGCATTCACTATGGTGGCTTTTACGTGATGTCGTCGAACAAATCGGATAGTGAGTCTTCATCACAAAGCAAGGGCGGTCACTTTAGCGGTCAGCATGTGACGGTTCCTCTCGTCCTCCGTATCAATTTCAGTCGTTCGTTCACAAAGAATTACTATGTGGGCGTGGGTATGAATATGAACTTTGCAACCAGTGGATATTTGGGCTACGAAACTGACGAAGGAACCACGCTTCACTTCAAGGATAGAAAATTTTATAGAGGTCCTGTTTCCTTGACCCCTCGAGTGTCGATTGGCTATTCGGGAAACAAGTTTGAACTCGAACTGTATGGATTGTGCGAAGTTAGAGATGTATTGAATAAAGATTTGATATATAGTACAATATCTTCGAGTCATGGATACAAGTTCGATATGGATAAGATCGATAGTCAAATCAGACATCGTTTCCGTGCCGGTTTCGCTGTTCGATACATTTTTTAGACGTCCCTGCAATCTTTAGGGGGGGGGTACTTGTAATTCATGGTAACACATGAAAAACATGGAACGGGCTCCTTGTTTTAGAGTTGGAGCCCGTTCTGTTTTTAACACTTCAGCGCGTGGGTCTATTGGCTCTCTAAGCGGTATGAACGTCTGTATCGTACGGTCGCGTGTGCACGGTATCTCATTGAGAAATAGGCCCAAAAAGGGCTATGGCCTTTCGGTGTGAAATGTAGATATTTGTAGCAGAAAAAAACATTTATTAGTATTCACCTTAAATATTAAAAACTATGTATTGTCAAAAATGTGGAGCTAACCTTGAAGAAGGTTCGGTAGCTTGTCCCAAATGTGGAACTCCTACGGGAATCAATAGCGATGTAAAGTCGGGAGCCAGTGAAAAGAGCCGTTTGGTTGCTTTCCTCTTCTGTTTCTTTTTAGGTAGTCTGGGTGCACACCGTTTCTATGTAGGGAAAACGGGAACGGCCATAGCTATGTTGTTCACGCTCGGTGGATTGGGCATTTGGACCTTCATCGACTGGATTATGATCCTGGCCGGTAAGTTCACCGACAAAGAGGGCCGTACCTTGCTGAATTGGTAAAGTGCGGTTAAAGTTTGAAATATCTTGAAACCATTACAAATATTAAAATCTATTTATTATGAAAATTGTAAATTTCTTGGGTGTATTTGCCGTTGTTCTGGCACTTGTTTCGTGTGGCAATTCAAAAACAGAACGTGAAGATTCGTCGAACGCAGCGCTCGAAATATTGGACGATGCGGCTTCGCAAACCGAGCAGGTGATGGATGATGCTTCGGCAGAGACATCGTACAGTGAAGAGGAGTCTGAGTCGAGCGATGGTGAAGATTGGGATTCATTGCTGGATTCGTATGAAGAGTATGTCGATATGTACGTCTCGTTACTGAAAAAGGCCAGTTCCGGCGATTTGAGTGCCGTGTCGGAGTATACGAGCTATATGAGCAAGGCTCAGGAGGTCAGCCAGAAAATGGCGGATGCTACGAGCAAATTGTCTCCTGCTCAGTTAAGCCGGTTCAATAAGATTAACCAGAAGATGCTTCAGGCTGCACAAAACATGAACTAACTTTTTTCATCGCATCTCGAGGAGTGAGCCCCGGCAGACAATTCCGTGGATGCCGGGTGCTCATGCCTCGGCGGGCGATGGCGTACCGGAGAGTTATGCAGATTGATATATACACATTAAATATTCGGTTATGAAAAAAATTTTGTTTTTGCTGGTGGGGCTGTTAACTTCGGTAAGCCTGTTTGCATACGACGATTTTGATATTATTGAAGGGACAGCTCCTATCAGTTTGCCCACAGAAGCTCTTATCGTTAACAACCAACCGATGCTCTGCGATAGAATGACTTGGGAAATCGATGATTTTGGCGAGTTGGGTAAGACGGTGCGGATGATACCTACTTTCTCGGGGGAGACCTTGCAATATTTGAAATCACAGGATATGCTCCAGTCTTTTAATTTTTTTGTCTCGGGGAAAATCTTTTTGCTTCATATGAAGGAGATGGATATATATGCTATTTGTCGGGGAAGTGTGGAAAAGCCCATTATATGTGCCGTGTTGGCTACGAAGGACGGTAAAACCAGATGTTCCATTTACAAAACAGCGGAGTCTATGGTTTTCAATGACTTCTATAAGGGTATGCCGAAATCGGCCGTGGAAGAGTATGCCTCCAAAATCGGTACGAGCCGGTTTGTCTTTATGGGTAATAAGGGTGGACTCAAATGCTACTCCTTGAAGTTCCTGGACATGAAGAAAGAGTATAATATCTTTGGCGATTACCACTATGAGGTCAATAACAACAAAGATTATTGCTACTTCTATTTCGATGCCAATAACAAGCTGGTGAAGTGGATACAATTCATGTAATAGCGTATGGATTGTTCCATTTGTGAAATGAAAGAATTACGGGTGTTAATGTGTCGCTTTTTAAATATTTACTGCTATTCACAGGGGATTGTTGTATAATTTAATATCAACGTCGTGAAAAGAGGGGACGGGCTCCGGCTGTAAGGTCGGGGCTCGTTCTGTTTGCAGGTGGTCAGAACCCCAGCTTCTTGCCCAATTGGACCATCACGCGTACGAGCGAGTCGTGCTGTGTGGGTGGGAGGGTGTTGACGGAGGGCAGCGAGTAGCACAGCGAGTCGAGGGTGCTATGTTGGCGGGTGTATACCGCAAATGCCACGTCGGTCTCTTCTGATACCGTGCCGTCGGGGTGTGGCGGATATTTCTGGGTAATCGCTTTCAGGTAGGGCGTCATGAATCTGTAATAGGGCCCGGCATACATGATGGCCATTTCCTTGTATTTCTGTTGTTTTATTTGTGCGATAGCCTCCTTATAATAGGGGGCTGTCTCTTTTTCGAAACGCTTGCGGAGTGCTTCCCGGAGCTGCAGCTTTTGGGCGAGTCGGGCCTGCTCGGTCTCCTGGGTGTAGGAGGCTACTTTTTCGATAATCTGCTTTTCGGTTTGGATAGAGTCCTGTCGGGTCTGTGCCTTTATTTCATCGGTCGTTTTCTGATATACCGAGTCGATGCTTTGGGTGATGCGTTGCTCGATTTGCGCCGTTTCATTGTGCCGATAGATGAGGGATGCCGAGACCGATGCGGCTACGATGAGCCCGGCGGCCACCGATGCAATGATAACCGGCTGGCGGTCTCGGCGTTTGATCAGGGCACGCAGGGCCTGTATGTTCCGGGGCCGTTCCGACGGGTCGGCCTGGCTGCATAGGCGGGCTATACGCACGTACTTGCGGCCTCCGAAAATCAGGTTTATCAGGCGGCCGAGCGTGAAGATGTCGGAGGTCGTCCCGGCCGACCCGCTGCCGTTGAGAATCTCGGGGGCAGTGTATCCGTCGGAGCCGCCGATGTAGCCTTTGTAGGCGCTGTCGGCACTGGCCGAGAATCCGAAGTCGATGATGCGGGCCGCCTTGTTGCCGTTGACAATGATGTTGTCGGGTTTCAGGTCGTTGTGTATGATGCCGCGGTGGTGCAGATAGTCCATGCCGTCGAGAATGTCGTTGAGCACCGACTTGCGCTCATCCAGAGTAGGGTTGGTCGCCACAAATTCGTCGAGCGTCAGGCCGTCGATATATTCCATGACAATGGCCGGCCCCACGGGGGTGCTGGGGTTGAACTCCAGGGTGCTGACAATGCAGGGGTGATTCAGGTTGCAGGCCAGCTCATATTCCCGACGAAGGATTTCAATCAGCATCGAATCGTCGGCAACCGGAGTTTTGAGGATAATATACTTGGTCCCTTTCTGCGCCTTGTAGATGCGGAACATGCGCCCTTCGCTGATGGTCCCCAGAATGGTGATGGACGTATCGGACGGCGCCGTTTCCAGGTATGTGGGCTTGGAGTATATCCTCATGGCTCGCTATTTGTAGTTCGGGGAGTAAATATAGCGATTATAATGAGAGTCTGAAAAAATATGGTAATAGAAATTGACGGACAGGGAATAATCCGTGTGCGGTGAGGTGTCGTTTCCGGGTGGTAACGTGAATTACAGTTTCTCGAGGATGGTCAGTCCGTTGTCGAGGCCCATGGCATATCGCTGGCACAGTTCGCCGCCATGTACCAGGTTGTCGACAAAGAGCGGGTAGTGTTTCATCAGTATGCTGCATTCGAAGCTGTCGCCGTTTTGCAAGGTAGAGTTTTTGCAGTCGATGGCCTTGAAGGTGCGACCGCCCTGAAATTCGATGATGCACACGCGGTCGGGCAGCCACCCGATGCGTAGCCGGTCGCCCGGGGTGAGCTCTTCGACCCGGATGGAGTGATGGCTTCTCAGGATGTCCGATTCGGTTTTGGAATCCTGTTTCAGATGGATGCAGAATGCCTCCCAGTGGTTGAACCCGATGTACCGGCATAGCACGTCGAGCGTGCGGGTATAGGTGGTGCTATACCCTTTGATGCACCCCCAAAGGCGGCGCAGGGTGTTGTCGGCCAGATGTTCGTTGGTGACACGTTCAATCTCTGCACCGAAAAGGGTAAAGTCGGATCGGCTCTCTATCTTGTGACCGAAACGCTTTTCTGCAGCTATCTTCAGGGCTGCTATTTGGGGTAAATCTGTTTGTACTGCCATATCAATAGCGAAGATAGATAATAATCTTTACAGAAACCAAACAGATGCAAACAAAGAACCAAAAAGGACCGTGAATTTGCAAAGTTTCTCAAAATGAGGTGGACGCAGTTTTTTATCGGGGGGGGATGTTTATTGTCTTGGTTATCTGGGCTATCCTTTTGGTCGTATAGCCGGATAGGAGTGGATATTCCCCTTTTTATCGGCCGGTGTGGGTCCTTCTAAGTCCGGCTTCGATAGCCGGCCAAAAACGAGAGACTGATTTTGAATTGAGCCGGTGAGTCCGTAACATAATAAGCGGCAGGGCCCATATACACTTCGAGGCCGCACTCGTTTGCCGGGTACAGCCTCGAAATGAGGTTTATTTGTCTTTGTTTTACAGGATTCCTAATTGTTGAGCACCAGGCGGAATACCATGTCCTCGGGGCGCTGCTGGGCAAAGTCGCTGTACTGCACATAGAAGGCCACGCTGCCCGGCATGTAGTCGTAGGTATAGGTCTCGGTCCAGAGCATCTCCTGGCCGCTCTGGGCGTCGGTGCTGCCCCGGTGTACGATGTAGGGCAGGGGGGTGATGACCTCGTCCTTCGTGCCCGGCGATTGTACCAGATAGCCCAGCACGTAGCCGTTGAGGTAGAGGTCGTCGGTGATGTCGGTATTCTGGAATATGCACATGTAGTAGGTGTTGAGCCCGTCTTCGGTGGTGACGAGTTCCCAGTCTTGCGACTTCACGGTGTAGGTGTAGTATTTCCAGTACATGCCTTCGCCCGGTACACCCTGCGGACCTTGCGGACCCATGGGGCCCTCGCAGGAGAAGAGGGCTAAACTTATGATAACCAGTAATAAAAGTTTTTTCATTGCTCTCTGAATTAACGGTTCGGATAACGGATTGGAACGGAGGCTCTTGCGGGTTGTTGCCGCGTGCCATACGGACCGAGACTTCCTGTTCCTTTCGCAAATATAACAAGGAGTTGCAAAAAATAGTTCTGTTTTCGTAGAATTTAATTTTTTTAATGAACTCTCGGGCCCTGCCGGTTGTTGTGTGCCGGTGCCAAAGCCGTGGGGGTGTGGGGTTTGTCCCGTCGTGCGATTGTGCCGGGCAAGTGTGCGTTTTATTAAAAATACCGATTTGTTATAAAATGCTTATATTCATTCCATGGGAGCTGAATAATTTGTACCTTTGGCGCAGAGAGACAAAGCCGGAGCAGGCTTGAGATTTGCCCTTGCAGGTCGGTAGTTCTGTGGGTTTGTCGACGGACGTTATTTGCGAAATTAGTAGAGGTTATGACAAATCGAACTTCCCCATTGATTCTCGGTTCCGAACCCATCGGTAAGTTGTTGGTCCAATACTCGGTGCCGGCCATTATCGCGATGACCGTTACATCGCTCTACAACATCATCGACAGTATCTTTATCGGCCACGGAGTGGGGGCGTTGGCTATTGCCGGTCTGGCCATTACCTTCCCGTTGATGAACCTGGTGGTTGCCTTCTGTACGCTGGTGGGGATAGGCGGTGCCACCATCAGCTCTATCTTTCTGGGACAGGGCGACCAGGTGCGGGCCACCGAGGTGGTGCACAACGTGTTGTTTATGTGCATTGTCAATGCCATCTGCTTCGGCGGGTTGACCTTCCTGTTTCTCGATTCCATCCTGCTCTTCTTCGGTGCCAGCCACGACACGTTGCCCTATGCCCGCGACTTCATGCAGGTGATTCTGCTGGGTACTCCCATTACCTATGTCTTTATCGGGCTCAACAACGTGATGCGGGCCACGGGTTATCCCCGCAAGGCCATGCTCTCGTCGCTGCTCACGGTGGGGTGTAACGTGATATTGGCCCCCATCTTCATCTTCTCGCTGGGGTGGGGCATACGGGGTGCGGCCCTGGCCACGCTGGCGTCGCAAACGGTAGCTATGGTGTGGGTGCTGGTGCACTTCTCCAATAAAAACAGTTTCGTTCACTTCGACCGCCGTTATGCCCGGTTGAAGGCCCGGGTGGTAGGCAAGATTTTCTCGATAGGCATGTCGCCCTTTCTGATGAACGTGTGTGCCTGCGTGGTGGTGATCTTCATCAACAACGCGTTGCAGCGTACGGGCGGCGACCTGGCCATCGGTGCCTACGGTATCGTGAACCGCACGCTCATGCTCTTTGTGATGATTGTGATGGGTATTACCCAGGGCATGCAGCCTATCGTGGGTTACAACTTCGGTGCCAAGCAGTACGACCGGGTGCGCAAGGTGTTGCGCTACGGTATTGCGGCCGGCGTATTGGTCACGACGGTGGGGTTTGTGCTGAGCGAGCTTTTCCCTCATGCTATCGTGGCTCTCTTTACCACCAGCGAAGAGTTGGTCGACCTGTCGGTTGTGGGGTTGCGCATCTGTTGTGCCATGTTCCCCTTTGTGGGGTGCCAGATTGTCATCTCCAATTTCTTCCAGTCGATAGGGAAGGCACCGGTCTCGATTTTCCTTTCCCTGTCGAGGCAGTTGCTCTTCTTGCTGCCGTTGTTGCTTATCTTGCCCGACTATTGGTCGACGAACGGGGTGTGGTGGAGTATGCCCATCTCCGATTTCGTAGCGTTTGTGATAGCCGTCATGGCGTTGGTGATTCACCAGCGCTCTATCCGTAGGAAATATCAGAGTGTTCAATCTTAAAAATATGAGGCTATGAAAAAGAGATTAACCATTGCGCTGGTGGCGCACGATAACCGTAAAGCCGATATGGTGGAATGGGTGAAACACAATGCCGAGTTGCTGTCGCACCATCATCTGGTGTGTACGGGTACGACTGGTCGGCTGGTTAAGGAGGCTTTTGAGGAGTTGAATATCCCCGCCGATGTTACCTGCATGAACTCGGGCCCGTTGGGTGGCGATGCCGAGATTGCCGCACTGGTGGTACGCCATCAGGTCGACTTGGCCATCTTCCTTATCGACGATCTCAACCCGCAGCCGCACGAGGCCGATATACAGATGCTGCTGCGCCAGTGCCGGGTGCACAATGTGCCTATTGCCTGCAACCGGTATAGTGCCGACCTGATGATTACGAGCACGCTGTGGGACGATGATACTTATGTACCCAGCGAACCGAAATATATCTATTTCAAACGTTGATGTTTGCCCCGTCGCTCCCCGGGGAGAGGCGGACGTGTAGTTTACGCGAGCGCGGTCTGTACCGGTGGTGTACGGGCCGCGCTCGTGGCGTTGTAGAATGCGGGGCGTGCTGAATTAACGTGAGTTCGAAATAATTTAGAAGAGTACCAACTGTCCGTCATCAACAAAATCGATCTCCACCGATGGCTTTTTAGGGAAGAAACAGTAAGCAGCGATAGCCGAGAGAATGTTGACAATGAAGTTGTTGAAAGAGCGGAGTCTGGAATGTTCTATCATTTTATATAGAGCGAAATTATTATGAATTATACAATTGTTAATCATAATATGTTATCTTTGCTACAAACCAAAAGAACCTGTCATGAAGCTGGATAGAATAAAGCAAGCACCACCAACCCGCACTTGGATAATCGTACAATATATATCTGTCATTATAGTATCGGCAGCAATTATCTTGTTGTGGGTTGACAAATTAGTAGGAATTCTGATTGTTGCATTTGCTTTCCTGCTTGTCATACCGGCATTTGTTGTCTCTGTTATATCCGTTTTCAAATCATTGAGGTTCAATACCAGGCACAAAAGAATATTCCTGGCATGGCATGTCGCCAACATTCTGGCAATACTGCTATGGATTTTTAACCCCAACGACCGATGCGACGCTCATATAATGGAAAGACACTATGTCAAATACCATGCACAAATGGAAGACCTTTATCACAAAGTCCGTCAACAACTGAAACCGGGACGCAGCATCTATATCGAATTTGAGAAAGGAAAAGTATCTGCCTTCAGTGTATTTACTGATGACAAACAGGGCTGCAACAGCTGGGACCCGAGCGAAGAAAAGATTGATTCTTTACTCATGATATCGGGTCTTGACAGAACGGATCTGAATGATATAAAGAACACCTTGGATGACATTCATAGCATTTCAATAGCAGTTTCAACATCTTCTGACGAGCCCTACGAAATCGGCTTCCGGCGCATCCTTCTGGATAAATACGATTTCATTATCTATCCCTATGCCCTGTCACAAGAAGAGCAGGAACGTGTAGAGTCTGACCCGGGTAACATTCGGTACTCTCCGCGCGTTGTATTTAGATACAACACAGGCGCTATCGGCAATTTGAACTTTCCGGGTAAGGAAGAATATTTGCAGTCAAGAAAAATCAGGTAAGTTGAAAAGCAATCTTTGATTTGAAAGTCATTAAAAGAGTAAAATGGATAAGTCTCAATAGTGGGAACAGTCTCATTTGCTTTGCAAATGGTTCTTTTTTAATAATAAGATAAATATATTGATTCTGATTTCGAACTCACGTTGAATTAACCCTCGATTTCGCTCAGTTCGAGCCAGCGCAGGGTCTTCTCGTCGAGCAGGTCGTTGACCTCGGGCAGCCGCTTCGATTTCTCGGTGAGCTCGTCGACACTCAGCGTGCCGCTGCACAGGTCGGTTTCGATGCTCTTCTTCTCCTCTTCGAGCGAGGCAATCTCGACCTCGAGCTGTTCCAGCTCCTTCTTCTCCTTGAACGAGAGCCGCCGCTTGCCGTTCTCGGCCGGGGTGCGCTTCTCGGGTGCCGCCTTCTTGCTCTCCTGGCGGCCCCGCTCGGCCTGTTCGTTCCGGGCCTTCTGCTCCTGGGCTTCGCGCCATTCGCGGTAGTCGGTATAGTTGCCGGGGAAGTCTTTCAGCTCGCCGTTGCCCCGGAATACCAGCAGGTGGTCGGCCACTTTGTCCATGAAATAGCGGTCGTGCGAGATGACGATGACACACCCTTTGAAATTGCGCAGGTAATCTTCGAGTACGTTGAGGGTAACGATGTCGAGGTCGTTGGTGGGCTCGTCGAGCACCAGGAAATTGGGATTGCTGATGAGTACCGTGCAGAGGTAGAGCCGGCGTCGCTCGCCACCGCTCAACTTATAGATATAATTGTGTTGGGTTTCGGGGGTGAAGAGAAAGTGTTGCAGGAACTGCGAGGCTGAGAGCTTGCGGCCGTCGCCCAGCGAAATCTCCTCGGCGATGTCGCGCACGGCGTCGATGACCTTCATCTGGTCGTTGAAGCGCATGTCCTCCTGGCTGTAATAGCCAAACTTGACCGTCTCGCCGATGTCGAACCGCCCGCGGTCGGGCTTCACCTCGCCGATGAGCATCTTGATAAAGGTCGATTTTCCCGTACCGTTGTTGCCCACGATGCCCATCTTTTCGTATCGGGTGAAGGTGTAGTCGAAATTCTCGATAATCTTCAAGTCGCCGAAACTCTTGGTGATGCCTTTGGCCTCGAAAATCTTGGACCCGATATACGACGATTTCACTTCGAGCCGCACCTGTCCGGTGGCTTTTTCGCGGCGGGCCTTCTCCTGCAGGTCGGCAAAGGCGTCGATGCGATATTTGGCCTTGGTGCCTCGGGCCTGAGGCTGCCGGCGTATCCACTCCAGTTCGGTGCGCATGAGGTTGCGTGCCCGGTCTATCTCGGCATTGTGTATCTCGATGCGCTCCTCGCGCTTCTCGAGGTAGTAGCTGTAATTGCCTTTGTAGCTGTAGAGGGTGCGGTCGTCGATTTCGACAATCTGGTTGCACACCCGGTCGAGGAAATAACGGTCGTGAGTGACCATGAGCAGCGTGATGTTCGAGCGGCGCAGGAACTCTTCGAGCCACTCGGTCATATCGATGTCGAGGTGGTTGGTAGGCTCGTCGAGAATGAGCAGGTCGGGCTCGGTGATAAGCACGTTGGCCAGCGCCAGACGCTTCAGCTGTCCACCCGAAAGCTCCCGTACCGGTTGGTCGAAGTGGGTAATCTTGAGTTGCGAGAGTATCTGTTTGGCCCGTTGTTCGTAATCCCAGGCCTTGGCGTGCTCCATGCGGTCGAGCAGCTCTTGCAGCCGTTCCGGGTCGTTGGCTCGGAGCGCTTGTTCATATTCGGCGATGAGGCGCACCGTCTCGTTGTCCGACTGGAAGCAGGCCTCGATGACTGTCAGCTCGGGGGCGTACGAGGGCGACTGTTTCAGATAGCCTACCCGCAACCCGTTGCGGTAGGTGATGTGGCCGCTGTCATAGTCCTCTTTACCGGCCAAGATGTTGAGCAGCGTCGTTTTGCCCGCTCCGTTTTTGGCGATGAGTCCTATGCGGTCGCCTTCGCCCACACCCAGCGAAATGTTTTCGAACAAAACCCGGTCGCCGAATGATTTGGTGAGATTCTCTATCTGTAAATAACTGATCATAGTCTGTGGTTAAGCGGATTCAAATTTACGACAAATGTAGTGATTGGGCAAATTGTTGCTCTCGTGGTTGCAAAAACTCTCGGGATTGGGTCGTTCGGAGCCGGTGGAGAGAACGTGAAGCCTGGGGGGATATGCGGGCAAATCCAGGCGCCTGGTGTTTATTTTGAATGATTTTCGAATGAAAAAACGGTTTCCTGCAAAAAATAAAGACAGAACCGCTTGCGTTTAAGAATAAAGTTCTATCTTTGCAAAGTTTGATTGAGCCCGATGACATAAGGGTCGCGGGTTATACCAATCTTGTTATCCTATCTATCTACCTGAAACACAAAGAAAAAACACACACAAACGCCGACATTATCCGTTATTGCAAGACCGTTAAGCATTTGGTCGGAAATGCAGAGTCTTGCGGGAAATCTTTCTCGCCTTTATCTTTTTCCATGGGAACAGTAAAAATCAGCGGGGAAATAGACAAAAGAATATTTTTCCGTTCACTACCAGACACTCAGAAGAAATAAGTGGATAGTTTTAAGTTTCTCCTCTATGTCGCATCGGCAATAGAGGAGAGGTGCCACGCCGCGAGGGGGTGAAAAAAGGAATGAAAAAGGAGGTTGACAGGGATATATTAAAACTCCTCCTCTGTGTTCTCTGCAAGAAAATAGAGGAGAGGTGCCACGCCGCAAGGGAATGAAAAAAGGAATGAAAAAGGAGGTTGACAGGGATATATTAAAACTCCTCCTCTGTGTTCTCCGTAAGGAGAATATAGGGGAGGTGTCACGCAGTGACGGAGGGGTTGAAAATCTCTCTGGCTCTGTCTTTCTCAACCCCCCTCGCCTGCGGCACTCCCCCTATATTTTCTTGCAGAAAACACAGGGGGAGAGGGTAAATGTAACTTCTTGGCATTTATAGGAAGCGCAGAAGAGGAAACCCTTCGTCACTGCCTGCGGCACTCCTCTATATTTTCTTGCAGAATACACAGGGGGAGAGGTGAATTTCCCTTTACATCACCCGCACAGGAACTATTCCGGGTTAAATTTTTTAATAATAATTTTGTCGTGTAAGTTTGTCAAAATGTAAAATAAACTTTACATTTGTGGCGTGAGAGAAGTCAAACTATTTACGAACCCCAATTAGTAATGCTTATGAAAAGGATTTTTCTGTTGCCCCACAACTTTAAGAAAGTCGGTTGGGCTATTCTCATTCCCACCTTTATTATTGGGTTTATGATGTTCATAGACGGTTGCAATGGTTTCCCCGGTTATTTGATGAAGGGGCTGGACCCCGCCGGCGGATTGTACCGGGTGTTGGATTCTGATGCCATGACAGCGATACTCAACAACATCGCCATCATAGGCATCTGTGCAGGCAGTCTGTTTGTGGCCTGTTCGCGCGAGCCGATCGAGGACGAGCTCATCACCCAGGTGCGGCTCAATTCGCTGCTCATAGCGCTATATCTGAATACGGCATTTATCATTGTGTCGGCCCTCTGTTTTTACGGACTCGATTATCTGTATGTGATGATAGGGAATATCTTCACCATGTTGCTGGTCTTCCTGGTGGTCTATGAGGTGAAAATGTGGCGACTCAAAAAATCGTTGAGAGATGAAGAATAGAATACGGGCCGAACGGGCCGAGCTTCGCATGACCCAGCAGGCATTGGCCGAAGCGACCGGCGTCAGCCGGCAGACCATCAATGCCATCGAGACAGGACGGTTTGTCCCTTCGACTATCCTGGCTCTGAAGATTGCCCAGGTATTCCAGAAGCCGGTCGAGCAGATTTTCCAGCTGGAACCGGGCGACTGAATCGAGGGGGGAATGCCCCGGAAGATTGAATTTGAATAAACGGCAAAAGGCTGCTGCCTCGCGAGGCAACAGCCTTTTTTATGCGGGTGGGGCAGTGTGTGTAGCCCCGGTTGTTGTTACCGCCTGTCGCTTTTTACAGCGGGTCGTAACCGGCCTCGGCAATCAGGGCCTTGTCGTCGTTGACACCCGACCCCAGGGTGGTGAGCATGTCGCCCATGAGCAGACCGTTGAGCCCGGCCAGCAGAGCCTGTTTCTGGGTGTCGCGCGAGAGGCGGGCCCGGCCACCGGCAAAGCGGATGAAGGCGTGGGGCAGTACGAAGCGGAAGATGGCGATGGTCACCAGTATATCTTCGTCGCTGATGGGGGCCGTGTGTTCGAGCGGGGTGCCCGGTATGGGGCTGAGGATGTTCACGGGTACGGAGCAGACGCCCAGCTCCTTCAGTTCGAAGGCCAGCTCGATGCGCTGCTGCAGGGTTTCGCCCATGCCGATGATGCCGCCCGAGCAGATTTCGAGCCCCACCTCCTGGGCCGCGCGGATGGTCTCCTTTTTCTGCTCCGAGGTGTGCGTGGTGCAGAGTTCGGGGAAGTAGGACGAGGCCGTCTCGAGGTTGCAGTGGTAGCGCTTCACGCCGGCCTCTTTCAGCTTTTGCAGCTCCTCCCGCTTGAGCAGACCCATCGAGGCACACAGCTGCAGGCGGGTTTCGCGGCCCATGCGGCGGTACAGGTTGCAGAAGTAGTCGAGGTCGGTGCCCCGCACGCTGCGGCCGCTGGTCACGAGCGAGAGCCGTCTGATGCCCTGCGACTCGTGGAGCCGGGCCATCGTCAGGGCCTCCTCTTCGGGTATGGCGTCGTAGGTCTCGATGTGGGTGTTGTAGTGGGCCGACTGGGCACACCACTTGCAGTTTTCGGGGCAGTGACCCGAGCGGGCATTGATAATGGAGCAACTGTCGAGAGTGCGGTTGCAGAACTTCCTGCGGATTTCGTCGGCTGCGGCGTAGAGTTCGGCGCGGTCGGCGTGCAGCGTCAGGTCGATGGCCTCGTCGGGAGTAATCTCCCCGCCGGCCAATATGCGGTTTTTAATCTCTTGTAGCATGTTTTTTCGGTTTTATGTTCCGAATCCCAATCGGGTTTCGGGAGTACAAATGTAGATTTTTTTGCCGAACAATCGGTTCAGTCAGGGCCGATAAAATGAGCCTTGAGAAAATGTGTGCGGTTAGGCGGGTATTAAATATTTCGTTCTTAGGCAGATATGAAAAAGTGGCGAATTTTTTTGTGCAATGCTATTGCTATCTGCGAAAAAATATCTACTTTTGTGCCCGGGTAAGTCCTATACGGCCAGCTCCTTGTGAATCCCCCAGGGCTTGACCGCAGCAAGGGTAGCCGGTTGTAGCGGCGCGATGTAGATAGCTTACCCACCTGCCTCTTTAGCTCAGTTGGCCAGAGCACGTGATTTGTAATCTCGGGGTCGTTGGTTCGAATCCGACAAGAGGCTCAAAAGATAAGGCACCAGAAAACGGGTGCCTTTTTCTTTTATAGGTGTTTTTTTAAGGTAGAGTATACGATGGATGCTATTGTTACGCAGATGATTATCCTGTTTATTCTGGTAATCGTCGGCTATGTGCTGAGTAAGTTGAATATAATGGATGCGGACTTCGACCGCAAGTTGTCCAGTTTGGTTATCGATGTCGCTTGTCCGTGCCTGATACTCGCGTCGGTGATGGGCGACACGCTTCCCGACAAGACGCTGATTCTACCTTTGCTCGTCGTTGGTTTTGCCACCTATGTTCTTCTGATCGGGGTGGCTTTTTTATTGCCGCACTATATGCCGGTCAAGCCCATGGAGCGGGGCATATACAGCTTCATGCTGGCCTTTGGCAACGTGGGGTTCATCGGGTATCCCATCGTGGCTTCTATCTTTGGCCCCAGCGCGGTATTCTATGCCAGCATTCTCAACTTCCCCAGCACGCTGCTGATTTTTGTTTTCGGTACCCTCTTTATCTCGGGCAACCAGGAGAAGGTGCGGTTCGACTGGAGCACGCTGTACAGTCCGCCCATGATAGCGTCGTATCTCTCTATCCTCATTGTGGTGACGGGCTGGGTTCCCCCGAAAGTCATCACTACCCCCTGCACGCTGTTGGGTAATGTCACGGTACCGGCCGCCCTGCTCATCATCGGCTCGTCGATAGCCCAGGTGCCTATCCGCCGGATGTTTGGCAACCCCTCGATTTATCTGATGGCGGCCCTGCGGCTGATGCTGATACCGCTGCTCATCCTGTGCCTTTCGCGCCTCTTCCGGGTCGACGAAGCCATATCCGACATCAATGTGGTGCTGTCGGCCATGCCCGTGGCCTCGTACGGCACGCTGTTCTGTATCAAGTACAAGCGGGGCGAGGTGATTATGGCCGAAGGCACCTTCATCACCACGCTGCTCTCGGTGATGAGCATTCCGCTGCTGACGATGTTTCTGTAACCAAACTTTACGCCCGCCGGTTTGTTGAAGAGATATACTCTTTAACAACAAGCGAAGATGAAACGAATAGTCTATTATCTGCTCCCGGTACTGGTGTGTCTGGGGGTAGGATTTGCGGGCAGTCTGTTTCAGGCCCGGGCGATGGTCGAGTGGTATCCGTGGCTCGACAAGTCGGTGCTTACCCCTCCCGGTGTGGCTTTTCCCATAGCCTGGACGCTGCTGTATGTGTGTATGGGCATCTCGTTGGGGAGGCTGATCGACCGGGCCCGCGACCGCATGCTCTTCACGATATGGGGTGTGCAGCTGGTGCTCAACTTCCTGTGGAGCCTCTTCTTCTTTACCTTCAGGTATCCGTTGCTGGGGCTGGTCGATATTCTGCTGCTCGATGTGCTCGCGTTCATCTATATCGTGGGGGCCTATCCGCGTGACAAGGCGGCGTCGTGGCTCTTTGTTCCCTATTTTTTGTGGCTCTTGTTTGCGACTTATCTCAACGGGTATATATATTTGTATAACTAAACAGACAGAGTTATGGAGATTGTACATGATGTACCGAAATGTCTTTTCGAGACTACGGTCGACGGCGTCAGAGCCTATGTGTCGTATGCGATTGCCGACGGCTGCTTCGATATAGAGCACACCATCGTTCCCCCCGAAATAGGTGGACGGGGCATTGCCGCTGCCCTGGTAAAGACGGCGTACGACTATGCCCTGTCGCAAAACCTCACACCGCGGGCCTCGTGCGAGTATGCCGCCGCGTGGCTGAAGCGTAACCCCTCGTATCTGAACCGATAGCTTTGCCCGTCAGCAGAAACCTATGGTGTGGCGGGGTCGTTGCCCGTCGACGTCGAAACAGGTCACGTCGTCCCGAAGTACCGTGGCCTCGGCCGGGGCTTCGTGTGTGTGGCTGATTCGCAGGTAGGTATTCTGCATGATGGTGCGCGAGATGATTTTCATCGTGCGGGCGTTGGCATAGCACGAGCGGCGGTCGGCTGCCAGATGCCTGATGTAGCGCCGCATGACGGCCTCGGCCTCCGGGCCGATGGCAAATCCCTTGTCGGAGAGCATCTGCTTCAGAATTTCGAACAGTTCGTCCTGGGTGTAATCCTCGAAGATAAGGGTATGGTCGACCTCGGGGGCTCCGTTGTCGATCAGTTGCTCTACCAGCTCTTGGCGGGGAGCCCGATTCTCGGCAATGATGAGGGCGTGGGCACCGGGCAGGGTCGAGGTATACTCGGCCAGTTTGATGCGCAACTGTTCGCTGTCGAAGGTGTTGGCGGCATTCTTGAATTTGGGAGAGTCGCCGTCGATGAAGAGCAACCCCTGTTGCGATCGCTTCATGGCCTCTTTCAGCACTTCGTCGACCTTGTAGTCGGGCACGTTGTAGAGCTGCTCGCCCTTGATCTCGGTAAAGTTGCCGTTGTCGAGGATATTCATCGCTTTCAGCAGGTCGGTCATAATCTGGGCCACCGTACTCTTTCCGGTGCCGGTATTGCCGGCAAAACTCCATTTGAGCGGTATCTCGCCGAAGAAGTTCTTGCCGTTCCGGTGCAACAGCCGCGCTACCGTAACAAAGTTGTGGATGGCAGCCTTGACCTGGGTGAGCCCGATCATGCGGTCGAGACGGGCCAGAGCCTCGTCGATGGCCTCTTCGTCGAACGGCTCGGTGACGACGAGCGATTTCTCGTCGACATGTTTGGGTATATCGTCCCGTTCGATGGTGGTGAGGGCCTGCCGTTTGTCGTCGGGCGAATCGTATACTCCGCTTTTGTTGAGCCGGGTGGCCATGGCCGGCAAAATCTCCGACTGGATAATCCGGTTGACGAAACGGGCGTTTCCGAAGTGGCGGTCGCGTTTCTTGCTCTCGGCTTTGATGAGCTGGAAGAGGGCTTCGCGGGCCTCGTCGGTGATGGTGTATCCCTCGCGGTGTATGGTGAGCTCGGCAATGTCGAGCAGTTCTTTGGGCGAATAATCTTCGAAATGGAAGGTGAAGGGGAAGCGCGATTTCAGACCGGGATTCGATTCCATCAACTGCTCCATCTCGGCCGGATAGCCGGCCAGAATGACGATGGTGCCGAAGTTGCTGTCCGAGAGTTTGGGCAGCAGCGTTTCGATTACCCGGTTACCGTAGTCCCGCCGGTCGCCATCCTTGTCGTTGGTGTAGAGGCTGTAAGCCTCGTCGATGAAGAGCACGCCGCCCTTGGCCGCTTCGATGGCCGCCTCGGTCTTCTGCTCGGTGTCGCCAATCCATTTCCCTACCAGTTTGCTGCGGTTGGTGCAGACCACGTGCCCCTTCTCGAGCAGTCCCATCTTGTGGAAAATCTCGCCCATAAAGTCGGCCACGGTCGTTTTGCCGGTACCCGGGTTCCCGGTAAAGATCATGTGCAGGGGTGGGATGGTAGCTTTCAGTCCCGCTTTTTTGCGGGCCGTCAGCAGCTTCACGTAGTTGATGTGGTCGGCTATGCTTTGCTTGAGCGAGTGTAGACCTACCATCTCCTGGAGGGCATCCATCGCGTCGCGTTCTCCCGGTTTGGAGTCCGACGCCTCTTTGATGTGGCCCACAGGGGGGCGGGTCTGTATGGTGTAGAGGTTGTATTCGCCGGTCTGCTCCTCGCCTATGTGCAGAGGGGCGTCGATGATTTTGTCGCCGAAAGCCCAGATCTCTACGGTATAGTCGCCCGGTTCGTACTGGTCGAAGTCGACCGACTCCTGAACGACATAGAACAGATTGTTTTCGTTGTCGGGCTGGCTGGCAAAGAACTCGGCTGTCTGATAAGTGGTGATGCCTGCTGAATTTTTGATTTTCAGTTCGTACTCGTAGGAGGCAGGCTCCTCTTCCTTTCTCTTTCCCATGCAGCACAGCCCTATGGTGTAGCTTTCGTCCTCTTTCGGGGCGATTCCGATGTAGATGGTAGCGGGTGTACTCTCCGGGTCGGTAACCTCGCTCGGTTTGAAAACCAGGTAGTTGTTTACTTCGAAGACCTCGTCGTATCGGTGGGGCAGGTTTTCAAACGAGAAAATCAGTTCCCGCTCGTCGGTGGGCGACGAGACCTTGATCTTCCACTCTCCGGTGGGGGCATCTTCCAACTCTACGGAGAACCGGGAGAGGAGCGGGGTCGGCAGTTCGGTCCAGAAGGTGCACGACAGGTGGTTCTTGTCATAGCTCTTGTGGTCGGGCGAAATCAGTTCGAACGTGATGGTATCGTCCCATTTGATTTCTTCGTCGTCATCGTCGTGGTTGATGGCGAGGATGTCGGTCGAGATGTTTATCACCTTCACCCGGTCTATGGCATATTGGGTGCGTTGCGATTCGAACGATATGGGGGTATCCAAACTGTCGCATATCTGTACCCGCACCGAGTTGATGTGGGTCTCTTTCCCCTTCGGGGGAGTCCAATCGAAATCGGAAAAATCGCTGAATATGGACTCTAAGAGGTCTTTGTCTTCATCTTCCTTGAATAGGATGTCCTCTTCCTTGTGTGAGGTATCCGAGGAAGTTCCCTTCTTCTTTTTCATGGTATCGAGCGCTGGAATAATTTCTATGACGAAGATAGCGATTTATTCCCGAACCCACAAATAAAAGCGGCAGAGATTACTCCTTGCCGAAGTCGAACATTTTGCTGCGGGCCAGCATGCAGGCTCCCACGACACCCGCCTTCTCCTGCAATTTGGAGAGGACGATGGCCGAGTCTTTATTGACCAGGTTGAGCGAGTACTTGCGCACTGCGCTTTTGATGGGCTGCAATATGTAGTCGCCGGTCTGGGCAAGCACGCCTCCGATGACCACGAGCTCGGGGTTGAGCAGGTTGATGAGCCCGGCCAGGTATCGGCCCAGTTTCTGTCCTATCTGTTCGGTGAGTTCGATACACAGCAGGTCCTCCCGGTTGGTAGCCTCGACAATGTCGGGCAGGGTGAGCGAAGCCTCGTCGTGCTCGATTCGTTCGGAGAGAATCGACTGTTTGCCTTCGTGCACGCAATGCAACAGCTCCCGGTACAGAGCTTCGCCCGATACCTCGGTCTCGAGGCAGCCCCGTTTGCCGCAGTGACACAGCCGCTCATTGTCGAAAACCCCGAAGTGACCGAACTCGCCGCTGAATCCCGATTTGCCTTTGTACAGCTTGCCGTCGAATACGAGTCCGCTGCCCAATCCCCAACTGAGGTTGATGAAGATGATGTCTTTCTCGCCTTTGACCACCCCTTTGACCATCTCGCCGTAGGTCATGGCCCGGGTATCGTTGTCGATGCTCACGGCTACGCCTATCCGCTCGGTCATAATCTCGGCCAGAGGACGTTCTTCGAAATTGAACTGGGAGAAACTGTATCCCGACTCGGGATTGACACGTCCCGAGATGTTGATGCCGATGTTGAGAATCTTCTCTTGGTCGATATGGATGGCTTGCAAAAAGTCTCGTATGTGGTTGCACAGGATTTCGAGCCCCTCGGGGGTATTCTCCAACTGGCACTTCACGTCCATACGGGTTTCGATAATCCCGCCGATGAGGTTCATCAGGGCAAAGTTGATCGAGAACTTCTTGATGTCGACACCGATGAAATAGCCCGAATCGGGGTTCAGTCCGTAGAGCGTAGGTGGACGGCCTTCCGCGGTCTCCATTTTGCCGTAGCTGATGATGTAGCCGTCGTCGAGCATGTCGGCGACGAATTTGGTGGCCGTGGGTACGCTTATGTTCAACTCCTTGGCCAGGTCGGGCAGGGTGGACGACTGGTTGTAGAGGTAGTATCCTATGATTCTTTTTTTCATGGCGGCACTGCGTGTGCCCTTTTCGATTTCGGAAAGCAGGTTCATGGTTTCAACAAAGGGGTTATCGTTTATGCAAATGTAGGATTTAAATCTTAAGTAACTAAACTTTTTTTAGGAATAAGTGGTAAAAATTGGTGCTTATTTGTAAATTTGAAAAAATATGAGATACGGCCGGCGTAGTCGGGTGGGAAACGAGCCTTCCGAAGGGTCCCCTTCTCCGGCTTTCCCCGCAAGGGGCTGTCGGCCGAAATATGGCTTGTCTATGAAAACGATACCCTGTGTGATGCTTTTGGGCCTGTGGCTTGTGTGGGCGGGCAGTTGCAACTCGACCGGCAATCGCGAACCGCTCGGTTTGCCCGACTATCCTGTAGCTGGCGGTGTTTCGGCCCCTTTTGCCGGGAAGGTGGGCAACTATATGGTAGTCGGTGGCGGCTGCAACTTCCCCGACGTGCCGGCGGCCGATGGAGGCGTGAAACGATTTTACCGCGAGCTCTACGCGCTGGATACCTCTTGCCCCGATAGCGGTTGGCTCGAACTGCCCCCGTTGCCTCAGGCGTTGGCCTACGGTGCCATGGCCGAGACCGACGAAGGTCTGGTGTGCGTGGGCGGCATGAGTGCCGATTCGGCGGTGACGCAGGTCTTCCTCATCGAGCGGCAGCCGGGGCTCGTTGGTGCGGCAGCTTTTGCCCTACGGGAGTTGCCGCCGCTGCCCGAGGCCATCGACAACGGAGCTGCCGCATCGGCCGACGGGGTGGTCTACGTGACGGGTGGAAATCAGGCCAACGGCGGCCGTGCCCTCTATGCCCTCGACCTGAATACCCGGGTGTGGACGAGGCTTCCCGACTATCCGGCGCCGACCCGGGTACAGCCCGTTCTGCTGGCTGCGGGCGGCAAGCTCTATTTGGCAGGAGGTTTCAGCTACGACCCGTCGACCCGCACCTGTACGATTCCCGCCGATATGGTGCCCTACGATGTGGCCGCCCGGCAGTGGGGCGAGCCTGTCCCTTTCCCCGCTAAATCCGATGGCGGGCGGTATGCCATCTCGGGCGGTAGCGGAGTGGCTGTCGGCGATTATCTGCTGTTGACCGGGGGCGTAGATTATAAAATATTTAAGGAAGCCATGGAGGGCCGGGCTCCGTCCGACTACCTGAGGAAACCGGTTGAGTGGTACCGATTTAATGGCGAAGTACTTGTCTACAACCGGGCTCGAGGCGACTGGTCGGTCTCTCCCGGTGGGGCAGGGCTGTCTCGTGCCGGAGGGGTGCTGTTGCATGACGATGCCTGTCTGATGATGGTATGCGGCGAGGTGAAACCGGGTATAAGAAGCTCGAAGATAGGTATTTTTGAGTGGCGCGATACCGATGGCCACCCGGTTGTCGTACCGGTGCGAAATCGGTAGCTGCATGGCCGGCAGAGTCAAATTGGGGTTGACAAATTTTTTTCTTCTTTTCGTTTGCTTTAATAAAGATAAAATCCTAAATTTGCCCATAGTTAATAAAATAATTTACTAAATATAGCGGATATGGAAAAGATAGTAGGATTGATCGATGCTCCGTTTACACCGTTCGACCAGCAGGGAGAGGTGAATCTGGCACCTATCGAGGCTTATGCCCGCATGCTGGTGAAAAACGGGCTGAAAGGTGTGTTTATCAACGGATCGTCGGGCGAGGGTTACATGCTTACCGAGGAGGAACGCATGCGTCTGGCCGAAGAGTGGGTGCGAGTAGCTCCCGCCGGATTCAAGGTGATTGTGCACGTGGGCAGTTGCTGCGTGAAAGAGAGTAAACGGCTGGCCGAGCATGCTCAGAAGATAGGGGCATGGGGTATCGGAGCTATGGCACCTCCCTTTCCGAAAATCGGTCGCATCGAAGAGTTGGTGAAATATTGCGAGGAGATTGCCGCCGGAGCTCCCCAACTTCCCTTCTACTATTACCACATACCGGCCTTTAACGGGGCCTATCTGCCCATGACCTCGTTTCTCGAGGCTGTCGATGGCCGTATCCCCAACTTTGCCGGCATCAAGTATACCTACGAGAGTATCTACGAATACAACCAGTGCCGCCTCTACAAGAACGGCAAATACGACATGTTGCACGGACAGGACGAAACCATACTCCCCTCGCTGGCCATGGGCGGCGCACAGGGCGGTATTGGCGGAACGACCAACTACAACGGCATCAATCTGGTAGGAATTATCGACGCTTGGAACGCCGGCGACATCGAGAAGGCCCGCGAGCTCCAGAACTTTGCACAGGCCGTCATCAACGTGATTTGCCACTACCGGGGCAACATCGTGGCCGGCAAGCGCATTATGAAACTGATCGGGCTCGACCTGGGCAAGAACCGCACGCCGTTCCAGAACATGACCGACGAAGAGGAGGCCCGCATGAAAGCCGAACTGGAGGCCATCGGATTCTTCGACCGCTGCAACAAGTTTTGATAGGAGGCGATGACGATGGATACTCGAATTTATCTGAGCTACTGGGCCGAGCGGTATAAAAACGACATGTTGAACAACATCATGCCGTTCTGGCTCAAGTACGGCCTCGACCGGAAACACGGCGGTGTGTACACCTGTGTCGACCGCGACGGCAGCCTCATCGATACCACCAAGTCGGTGTGGTTTCAAGGCCGCTTTGCCTTTACGTGCTGCTATGCCTACAATCATATAGAGAAACGCCAGGAGTGGCTCGATGCCGCCAAAAGTACACTCGACTTTATCGAGGCCCACTGTTTCGACAGCGACGGCCGCATGTACTTCGAGGTGGCCGCCGACGGTACCCCGTTGCGGAAACGCCGCTACGTCTTCAGCGAAAGTTTCGCCGCCATAGCCATGGCCGAGTATGCCCTGGCTACCGGTAACCGGGAGTATGCCGAGAAGGCTCTCGCCCTCTTCAAGGCCATGCGCCGGTTCCTCTCGACCCCCGGCATACTCGAGCCCAAATACCTGCCCACGGTCGAGGCGCAAGGTCACTCCATCACGATGATTATGATCAACGTGGCATCGCGCATCAAGAAGGTAATCGCCGACCCCGAACTCGACGAGCAGATTGACTCCTCGCTCTATGCGCTGGAGCACTACTTCATGCACCCCGAGTTCAAGGCTTTGCTCGAGACGGTAGGTCCCCGTGGCGAATTTATCGATACCATCAACGGCCGGGTAATCAATCCCGGACACTGTATCGAGACTTCGTGGTTCCTGCTCGACGTGGCTGCCGACCGGGGAGGCGACGAGGCAATCGCCCGTCTGGCCCTCACCATACTCGAATGGTCGTGGGAGTGGGGCTGGGACAAGCAGTACGGCGGTATCATCAACTTCCGCGACTGCAAGAACTACCCGCCGCAGGATTACTCGCAGGACATGAAATTCTGGTGGCCCCAGACCGAGGCCATCATCGCCACGCTCTACGCCTACAAGGTGACCGGCGATGAAAAATATTTGAAGTTGCACACGCAGATAAGCGACTGGACATACGCCCATTTCCCCGACGCGCCGTATGGCGAATGGTTTGGATACCTGCACCGCGATGGGAGTGTGGCCCAGCCCGCTAAGGGGAATCTCTTCAAAGGCCCGTTCCATATCCCCCGCATGATGACCAAGGGGTATGAACTGTGCCAGGAAATGCTGAATAGATAGTTGAGCGCGACCGGGAGCGCAAGAGGGGACTACTTGTCCCTCCCGGTCGTAGCTTCTTTTTTATGGTTCATTTATAAATCTTTATCGTGAAAACATCGAAAATTTATCCTTGGGTTGTTGTCGCTCTTTTGTGGGGCGTTGCTCTGCTCAACTACATGGACCGGCAGATGCTGAGTACCATGAAAGATGCCATGCAGGTCGATATTGTCGAGCTGCAGTCGGCCACCAACTTCGGATGGCTCATGGCCATCTTCCTCTATATTTACGGGTTTATGAGTCCCGTATCGGGCATTATCGCCGACCGGCTGAACCGCAAATGGCTCATTGTGGGCAGTCTGTTCGTGTGGTCGTCGGTGACCTATCTCATGGGTATTGCCACCACCTTCAATCAGATTTTCTGGCTTCGGGCCCTCATGGGGGTAAGCGAGGCTCTCTATATCCCGGCGGGGCTGTCGCTCATAGCCGATTATCACACGGGCAAATCGCGCTCGCTGGCTGTGGGCATCCACATGACGGGTCTCTATACCGGCCAGGCTATCGGCGGTTTCGGCGCTACGGTGGCCGCAGCCTATTCGTGGCACACGACCTTCCACTGGTTCGGTATCATCGGCATCGCCTATGCCGTGGTGCTTACCCTCTTCCTGCGGGATAAAAAGCCCGATGTGAATCTGGCGAAGCCGGTACCCGAGACGGCCGCACCGGCCAAGGAGCCGGTATGGGTGAGCCTGAAGTCGCTCTTCAGCAACGTCGCCTTTTGGGTGATTCTGCTCTATTTCGCCGCTCCCAGTCTCCCGGGATGGGCTACCAAAAACTGGCTGCCCACGCTCTTCGAGGAGAATCTCGATATGCCCATGTCTCAGGCCGGGCCGCTCTCGACCATCACCATAGCCGTGTCGTCGTTCCTGGGGGTTATCATTGGCGGAACACTCTCCGACCGCTGGGTCCAGAAGAATCTGCGCGGCCGGGTCTACACCGGTGCCATCGGGTTGGGCCTCACCATACCGTCGCTGCTCCTGCTGGGCTATGGCCACAGCATCGTGGCCGTGGTGGGCGCCGGGCTTCTCTTCGGCATCGGGTATGGCATGTTCGATACCAACAACATGCCCATCCTCTGTCAGTTCGTCTCGGCCAAGCAGAAGGCCACGGCCTACGGCATTATGAATATGGTGGGCGTTTTTGCCGGAGCTTTCATCACCAGCCTGCTGGGCCGATGGACCGACGGCGGCAATCTGGGCGGCGGCTTTGCCATGCTGGCCATCGTGGTAGCCGTGGCACTGGCCTTGCAGCTCTATTTCCTCCGGCCCAAGACCGACAACATGGAGTAGCCGGTCTCGAAATCTGAAACTCAAATTAAAACAAAAAACTATGATACTTACCAATTTACAGAATACCGCCCGCATCGAGGCACTTCACCCGCGGTTCAAGATGCTGTTCGACTACGTCAAGAGCCACGACATCCTGCACACACCGTGCGGACGCATCGAGCTCGACGGTGACAACCTCTTCATCAACAACGTCAACCCCGAGTGCATGCCGGCCGAGAAGCAGGTGCTGGAGGTACACCGCGACTACATCGACGTGCAGATTCTGCTCGAAGGCCGTGAAACCATGGGGTGGAAGGCGCTCGAGGATGTGACCGACGAGGTGAAACCCTACGACCCCGAGGGCGATTGTGCGCTCTATGCCGACCGGCCCACCTCGTGGCTGCATCTCGTGCCCGGACAAGTGGCCGTCTTCTTTCCCGAAGATGCCCATGCCCCGGTTATCGGCGAGGGTAAGATTCGCAAGATGATTGCCAAAGTGAAGATTGAGAAGTAACGGGGAAATCCTGTCGATGATAATCCGATGAACGCTAAGGAAAATTCCCGAGATTCGTTCAACCATCAAGCTGCCGTTTACGATACGACTCGATATGGAGCCCATGCGAGGAGAATGTATCGCTCGATATTGGAACGGGTAGTCCCGTTACGGGGAATAAGCAGTTTGTTGGATGTAGGGTGTGGAACGGGAGAGATGCTCTATTTGATTCGCTCCAGATGTCCGGCCATGAATTTGTATGGTATCGATATATCGGAAAAGATGCTCGATACAGCCCGTTTGAAATTGGGGGAAAAGGCTTGCCTGTGTTGGGGCGATGCTGAGAATCTTCCATTCGATGATGGTGTTTTTGACCTGTTGATATGCAACGATTCATTCCATCATTATCCGGATCCGGCAAAAGCCCTTTCGGAGTTTCGTCGGGTATTGAGGTCTGGCGGCCTTCTGTTGATAAGCGACTATCACGTCGGTTTTCCATTGAGGCAGTTGATGAACCTGTTTATTCGCTTTGGACATGATGGCGACGTTCGCATATATTCCAGAAAAGAGATTGTCCATCTGTTGAGCGAAGCATCGTTTGGCGACATATCGTACGAATCGGTCCATACGACGGGTTGTATTGTCATGGGGAGGAAGACGGAATAGCAAGTTTCACACGCCTGTACCATTGTGTAACAGCACCTATACTACATGTTTGGAATAATGTCGGACAATAATCTATATTTCGAAACCATGCGGCTGGTACTTCGCCGTTGGAGCGAAGCTGATGCACCGTCGCTCTATCGCTATGCCAGCGATCCGGCGGTGGGGCCTGTGGCCGGATGGCCTCCTCATACCTCGGTAGAGAACAGTCGGGAGATTATCCGCAGCGTGCTCTCGGCTCCAGAGACCTATGCCGTAGTGCTCAAGGCGACAGGTGAGCCGGTGGGGAGTGTGGGCATCATGTTTGGCGATGGAGTGCACAGTGCCGCCATGGAGGCTGCTGATGCCGAAATCGGCTACTGGATAGGTCGTCCCTATTGGGGACAAGGACTTATCCCCGAGGCAGTACGCTTTCTGTTGCACCGCTGTTTCGCGACCCTGGGGATACGGCGGGTGTGGTGTGGCTATTACGAGGGTAATGTAAAATCGCGTCGGGTGATGGAGAAGTGTGGGTTTACTTACCACCATACCGAGACGGGAAAAGTCTCTCCGTTGGGCGATGTGCGTACCGAGCATTTTATGCAAATCACTGCGGACGAGTGGAATAGACGGATAGAATAAAAATAGACAGTTATGACCGAATTGCGTCAGATACCCAATGTGGGGAAACGGACCGAGCAAGAGCTATTGGCCATGGGGTATACCTCGATAGAGTCGCTGTGCGGTAAGAGCGGCGAGGAGTTGTATGTCGAGGAGTGTCGCTTGCGAGGTTGCACTATCGACCGTTGTCAGCTTTATCTCTACCGGGCCGTATCTTATTTTGTCAATACGGGGCACCCCGACAGGAACAAATGCAAATGGTGGCTGTGGAAAGATGAGGTGGCCAACCCTTCGCCCTGTGGTGCGGTATGTGCCGAGTGTGGCAATTATCCGGAATCGTGCCGGGGATGCCGGGTTATCGAGGGACAGGTCTTTTGGTTGTCGTATACCGGTGACGACGAGTGCCCCGTCTATCGCTGTTGCCGGGAGCAGGGGCGGGCAAATTGCGGAGGTTGTCCCGAATTGCCTTGCCGGCGTTTCACCAAAGACCCCACGATTGGCGACGAAGAGAACGAAGCCCATCTGAAGCGTATGGTCGAACGGTTGCACAGAACGGTACGGAACGACCGGCCGGTTTCGAAATAGCATTTGTTTTGAGAGAGGTAGTTATATAAAGGAGACGGCCCCGACGCACGATTGGCGTCGGGGCCGCTTGTTTAGGATTATAGTTGAAATTTAGAATACCTCGGTGACGATGCGGATGTCGCTGCGATCGGCAAATTGCAGGGTAAACCAGATTTTGCCCTCGCTGTTCACCTTTTCGATGGTGGCGGTGCAGCTCTCGTATTGCACCGGGTCGTTGTGGCTTTCGCGGGTGGCCACGATGGCGTTGCTCAGTGTGCCCTTCTGGGTGAAGTCGCCCTCGGCCGAGAAGCGCAGCAGTTTACCTGTCTCGGGGTAGAGGAAGGCGTAGGAGCAGGTGGTGGCGCTGGCTGCCGAGCCGGTGATGTCGAGGCCCGGTTCGCAGCTCACCTGCAGGCCGGCGGTCTTTTCGGTCTCGAGCGAGGAGCCCGTCCACGACTCCACGCGAGGGGTAGAGTCGATGGTGAAGCCTATCTGGTAGGCATTGGCCGTGATGGTGAAGGTGTAGTTGCGGCTTTCGCCCGAGTCGAGTACTACCGTGAGTATGGCCTTGCCCTCCTTGAGTGCGGTGACCGTGAGCACATTGCCCGACCGGGTGTAGTCGATAATGGGATTGTCGGTCGTCAGGGTATAGGTGGTCGACTTGGGCAGTTTGAATGCTACCGACTCGTCTACCCGCAGGTTGAATGCGGTTTGCTGACTTTCATCTTTCTCCTCCTTGCAGCCGCAAAGCAGCGACAGGGCTATCAGGGAGGCTACGATATAACGGATATATTGTTCTACTTTCATAATCGGTTCCAATTAGGGTTATTCGACAATTTGTACACGCATCTTGCCTCGCGATGCCGAGGTAGTGAAACGGACCGTATGGAGCCCCGGTGTGAGGTTGGCCGGGTTGAATTGGGTGGCCTTTTGTCCGTCGATGGTCCATTCGACCGCTACATCGGCATTCAGTTGCAGGGTCACGGGGCTGTCGCTCTTTTTGTAGGACGATTTCAACCCCACAATCTCGAGGTAGTTGACCTGCGACGAGAGTACCGAGCCCGAGAGGGCGATGTCGGTAGCCGACTCGAGGTCGCTGCTCGTGAGGCGCAGCGTGGCGTTGTGCGCCCCGGTAGTCTGGGGCGAGAAGGTGACGGTGAGGTTGATGCCCGTCGTGTTGAGCGCATCGGCTGCAAACGAGGTCGAGGCTATGGTAAATTCACCGCGGTCGTCGTTGAGAATCTGGGCTGTGACGGGCGAGGTGAGGTTGCGTCCCTTGAGGTAAACCTCGGCATGTTTCGAGGTGCCGTCGGCAATGTAGCCGAAATCGATGCGGGTGCTCGATACGGTGATGGCCGGAGTCGAGGCCTGTCCGCCCGAGAAACTGAATTCATAGTCGATTGAGTCGCCCCAGATGTACTCCACCAGATTGGGGTAGTCGATGTAGGGGTTGCGGTTGCCCTGGAAACTGTAGACGGCATTGTTGCGGTCGATCTCCTTCTGGCTCACGGGGTCCTGCCGGTGCCACTTCAGCAGCAGGGTCTGGCCGTAGGCGTTGAGGGTGGGGTAGGCGTTCTGGGCAAACATGGTATTGGCCAGGGATTGCCAGGTGTAGTCCTGGTAGCAGGTGACAAAGTAGAGATACATGCGGGCGAAATCGCCTTTATACTCGTCGGCCGGCTCGAACAGGTTGGTGGCCTTTCCGTTGGCATAGCCGGTGCCTATCTTGCTCACCCCGTTGTCGAACGAGGGGGTAAGCACCTCGCCCATTGCGTAGTTGCTCTTGGCCGAGTTGGCGCTGGCATCGGCCGGAACCAGGTGGTGCAGGTCGTAGCTGGCGTCGTATTGGTAGGGATAGCCCGGCGTCGTATCGTCGTAATTGCTGTCGCCCCACCAGCTTTTGGGCACACTGTGCTCGATGTTCATGCCTTTGGCGGCACCGCTCGAGAAGCTGTAGGTATTGTTGGAATACATGTCCCACACCTTGCCGTTGGCGCGTTTGTCGCTCTGCTTGAATACGGTCCAGGTACAGGCCCCGTCGTAGTTGCGCGAGCCGTAGGCTATGCGGGTGTGGTTCTTGAGCAGGTTGTGCAGCTCGGTCTTCAGTTCGGCACCGCTTTTCCCCTCGAGGGTATTGGGGTAATAGTCCCGGGGCATGTCGGCCATCAGCGAGAAGCAGGCGGCACATAGGGCGGTGATAATCATTACATATCGTCTATTCATACACAGTTTATAAAAGGGCCACAAAGGTAGCGAGAAAGGGGCGATTTGCCAAACCATTCGCCGGTTTTAGATTTTCTTAGGGTTTCGGGGAGGGGTGGTGACGGCTATTTTGGGAGCAAGACAACGATTTTTGGCACTGCCGTCTATGAATATTGTCGCAAAAGTGATACCTTTGTACGCTAACGAATATTCGAAAAAAGAGTTTCTGATGGTAAAAGACGAAGAGCAGAAAAGTATCGTGCAGTTTGCCATGGAGTGGGGCGTGTATATGGGGCTCTACTTTGTGGTCAAGTTTGTTTTCGAGGTGTGTAGCATGGACTCCTTTTTCTGTAATGCAGTCTCTCTGCTCATGCTGTTGTGTATCCCCGTAGTGGTTTATTATGCCATGCGCAAGTACGATGTGATGTGTGGACTGAAGGCCTATTTCGCCCAACTGTGGATGATGGGCATCATGCTTTTTTTCTTCACGTCGCTCATCAGCAGTCTGGCCCAGTATATCTACTATGTCTATATCAACCCCGAGTATATCAAGGTTCAGTTTCAGTCGGCTGTCGAGCTGATGGAGTCGCTGAATCTGATGGCCAAAGACCCCTCGTTGCTCGATGCGATGAAGGCGGGTCTCGAAAAGGGGAACGTGCCCTCGCCGATGTCGGTGGTGGTAGAGCGCATGTGGGTGAATCTGTTTTTCGGGTCGTTGCTGTCGGCTGCGATAGCGTGGCTCGTGAAACTGCGTGCAAAGTCAAATCTTACAAAACAATAGGAATATGGATATTTCGGTAATCGTACCTTTGTATAACGAGGCCGAATCGCTGCCCGAGCTGACAGCGTGGATCGAGCGGGTAATGACCGCCAACAAGTTTACATACGAGATCTGGTTTATCAACGACGGCAGTACCGACAACTCGTGGCAGGTCATCGAGTCGCTGCGCGAGAAGAACCCCTGCATCAAGGGGGTGAAGTTCCGCCGCAACTACGGCAAGTCGCCGGCGCTCTATACCGGTTTCCTGCGGGCCGAGGGTGATGTGGTCATCACCATGGATGCCGACTTGCAGGACAGCCCCGACGAAATCCCCGAACTCTACCGCATGATTACGGTCGACGGCTACGACCTGGTATCGGGGTGGAAGAAGAAACGCTACGACCCGCTCTCCAAAACCATACCCACCAAGCTCTTCAACGCCACGGCCCGCAAGGTGTCGGGCATCAGGAATCTGCACGACTTCAACTGCGGATTGAAGGCCTACAGGAAGGAGGTGGTGAAGAATATCGAGGTCTACGGCGACATGCACCGCTATATACCCTACCTGGCCAAGAATGCCGGGTATGACAAGATAGGCGAGAAGGTGGTTCATCACCAGGCCCGCAAATATGGCAAGACCAAGTTCGGGCTCGACCGGTTTGTAAACGGTTATCTCGACCTCATTACCCTGTGGTTCTTCTCGCGCTTCGGGGTGAAACCCATGCACTTCTTTGGGTTGCTGGGCAGCCTGATGTTTGTGTTGGGCTTTATCGCCGTGATTGTGGTGGGGGCCAACAAGCTCTATTGCCTGTACAGCGGGCTTCCCTATCGGTTGGTAACCGACTCGCCCTATTTCTATCTGGCTCTTACGGCCATGATTCTGGGTACCCAGTTGTTCCTGGCCGGCTTTGTGGGCGAACTGATTTCGCGCAACTCGAGCGAGCGCAACAACTACCAGATAGAGAGCGAGCTGAAATAAAGTCGAACCTGTCGTAACTCTTTGAATAGCATGAACGAAAATAAATATCCCGATTTGCTTGCGCTGGTGAAGGCCCGCAAGTCGGTGCGTGCCTTTGCTCCGGCCAAGGTCGAACGTGCCAAACTCGAATATATGCTCGAAGCCGCCCGGCTGGCACCGTCGGCCGTGAACTTTCAGCCGTGGTGCTTTGTGGTGGTGCGCGAGGCCGAGCAACTGAAGGCGCTGTACGAGTGTTACCCGCGCGAATGGTTTGCGGCGGCTCCGGCCTGCATCGTGGTTTGCGGCAATCACGAGGCTTCGTGGAAACGGGCCTCCGACGGCAAGGACTTCTGCGATGTCGACGTAGCCATTGCTACCGAGCATCTGGCCCTGGCTGCCGTTGAGCAGGGGCTGGGCGCCTGCTGGGTGTGCAACTTCGACGTGGCCCGTTGCCGCGAGGTGCTGAATCTGCCTTCCACGTGGGAACCCGTTGTCCTTTTGCCCGTAGGCTATCCGGCCGATGCGAGTGCAACGGAGCGGAAGCGTAAACCGTTTAACGAAGTGGTGAAATGGGAGCGCTTCTGAGAAGACCCCGTGCCGCCTGGTGGTTGTGGCTGTGTGGCTGTACGCTGCTGTTGGGCAGTTGCGGGACCGACGGTTGTGTGGAAAACCGCAACAGCATACCGCGGGCCCAGTTCTATGCCTACAATGCCAACGAGCAGGCTCTGGCCATCGACTCGATTTCGATATACGGGATAGGGCAGCCCAGCGACTCGATGCTGCTCGACTCGGCCGTCTCGGTCAGTCAGGTCTATCTGCCGTTGCGGTTTACCCAGGACTCCACGCAATATGTCATTCGCTATTTGCAACAGTCGCTCGCGTCGCCCCGCAACAACGATACGCTCACGTTTGTCTATGAGGCCTATCCCTATTTTGCCTCGATCGACTGCGGTGCCATGTACAACTTCAACATCGAGACCTGTCGCTATACCCGGCATGTGCTCGATTCGGTAGCCGTAATCGTGCACGAGATTACCAACGACGACGTGGAGAGCGTGCGTCTGTTTTATACCGTTCAAACCCCCGAACCCGATGAGGAGTAGACTGTTCATATTGTTCCTGCTGGTGGCCCTGACGTCGGTGGCCCAACGTCGCATTACGCCGGTCGACCCTACGGCCCGGCGCGATACGGTTGCGACCACGCAACCCGACAGTGTGGTGGCCCCCGAGCCCGAGGAGCCCAAGATCAAAGGGTATATCTATCCTCTCTTCAACGGCTTGACGGTGAATGTAAATATACTCGACGGGGTGACCAAACTCTTCGGGCAGAGCTACGGCAACTACGAGATAGCGGTCGAGCTCGACCTGCACAACCGCTTCTTCCCGGTGTGGGAAGTCGGGTTGGGCTACGCCGACAATACCCCCGAGGAGCTGAATTTCACCTATCACACCAAGCCCTCGCTCTACAACCGCATCGGTATGAACTACAACTTCGGCTACAACAAGGAGGATATGAGTTTCTTCTACATGGGTGTGCGGTATGGATTTTCGGTCTTTACCTACGACATCGACAACATCACGATGGAGTCGTCGTATTGGGAGGAGACCGAGAAACTGAGCATGACCGGGCAGAAGTCGTGGGCCCACTGGGGCGAGTTGCTGGGGGGCTTGCGGGTACAGGTCTACAAGAATTTTTATATGGGTTGGACCGTGCGCTACCGCATGATGTTCAGCTATAAGAAGAACGCCGATTCTCAGCCCTGGTTTATCCCGGGCTTCGGTCCCGAGGGTTCGCCCTTTGGGTTTACCTATACGGTGGGGTATCGCTTCTCGTTCGGGAAGAAGGATAAGAACAAGAAGAGCGAAGCCCAGCCGGTTGTAGAATGAAAAAGTAATTGTTATGATGGAGTCTGTCGAAAATTCTTTGCATGCCGTAGCCGGCCTCATGTTCGATACTACCGAGGTATGGCACACCCTCATCTATATTATCCTGATTGTCCTGATAGCCGTGGTGTGCGACGTGGTCTGCAAGTTGCTTATCAACAAGCTGCTGTTGCCGGTTATCCGGCGTACCCGGTTCGAGTGGGACGACCACCTGTACGACAAGAAGGTGGTATCCCGGTTGGCCGCCTTGGCACCGGCCTTTATCCTCTATGCCCTTTTGCCTTCGGCATTCGAGCCGGAGGGTAGCTGGTATGTCTTGACCGAACGCATCTGCAAGGTCTATATTATTGCGCTGATACTCCGTTTCCTGAACGGCATGCTCAATGCCTTTCTCGACATCTTCAACGAGAAGGAGGAGCTGCGGCATTATCCCATCAAGGGCGGTATTCAGACGCTGCAAGTGATACTCTTCTCGATAGGATTCATCAGTATTGTGGGTACCATCATCGACGAGTCGCCGGCCCGGTTGTTTGCCGGATTGGGAGCCTCGGCGGCCGTGCTCATGTTGATATTCAAAGATACGATTCTGGGCTTTGTGGCCGGTATACAACTGTCGGCCAACAACATGCTGCACAAGGGCGACTGGATTACCGCGCCGGCACATAATGCCAACGGTATCGTGCAGGACGTTACCCTCAACACGGTGAAGGTGCGAAACTTCGACAACACGACCACGACCATACCTCCCTACGCCCTGGTGTCGGGCTCGTTTACCAACTGGCGCAGCATGTTCGAGAGCGGCGGGCGCCGCATCACGCGGCAGATTCTGCTCGACGTGAACAGCATTACCTTTCTCGACGAGGAGGAGCTGCACCAGTTCGAGTCCAATTTCCTCATCGGCGAGTTCGTATCGCAGCGGCTGCAGGCCATTGCCGATGCCCGCGCGGCCGGCAACCTGTTTCTGGTCGAGGAGCTGCGGGTCACCAATACCCTGCTCTTCAGGGTCTATCTCGAGAACTATATCCGGCAGATGGGACAGTCGAACCCCGATATGCTCTACATGGTGCGCTATCTGCCCATGGCCGAGAAGGGATTGCCGGTAGAGCTCTATCTCTTTTCGTCGGAAAAGGTGTGGAAAATCTACGAAGGCATAGCGGCCGACCTCATGGACCATACCCTGGGTATCACCCGTGAGTTTGGGCTGCGCATCTATCAGTCGCCCGGCAGTTACGATTTTCAGTCGCTCAAAGAGCGTTTGTCGTAACCGGGGAGGGGACATTCTTGAGCCGAAGCAGACCCGCCGCGAAGTTATCCATGCGGGCGGGTGCCGGTATTCCGGGTGAGATACAGGACCTGTTTTTGTGGTATATATCTGATTTACTTGGTATGTATTTGCCCAGCCCGGGGAAAGGTGCCGGGAAAGGTTGCAGACGGGAATTTTTATTAACGCTTGTGTATATAATGTTTGTTTTATTATGTGTTTAAATGTTAATATAAAAAAGAATCCTTAATGGGAATTAGGGTATATGGTCATTCCTATCGTTATTTATGCAAGGAAAAGTGCTTATATTCATATTTTTTAGTGCTATGATATCTAAACTTGTTATTAAGGCTTTGTATAAAAAGTATGCTAAACCGCCGAAATCTTTAGACGAATTGAATCTCGACGGGTTTATGGCTCTGTGTGGTCAGTTATATGGAATCGAGCTGACCGACGACTCCATCACGTTCGCCCAGATGAGTACCGACAGCCCTTTCCGCACGATTCTGTTGCGAAACATTTACGGGATTGAAAAGTTTGAATACCATGTAGCACTTGTCTCGTCGACCTATATTCTGTTTTTCAATCGCGACGAGGTAGATGTAACCGTCCATTTCAAACCCGAGCCTTCGAACTGGTTCAAACGACTTTACTATTGGATTAAATATCGGCTTTCTCGCGAGACGGGCCGTTGAGGGGGCTTGTCTCTTTTCTTGTTCTTATTTGTTCTCGTGTATCGGCTCCCTTATTGGGGAAGGGAGGTTTCCCTATTTTTCACTACCTTTGTATAAAATAACTGTATTATGGTTCGAACGATAGAGATCACATTGCCTCACTACGGGCGGGGCTATCATCTGGTTACGCGAGAGATTTTTACCCGCTTGCCCGAGTTGCCGCAAGCCGGCGTGCTCCATCTGTTTATCAAGCACACCTCGGCGGCATTGACCATCAACGAGAATGCCGACCCCGACGTGCGTCGCGATTTCGCCTCGTTTTTCGACAGGGCAGTCCCCGACGGTGCTCCTTACTTCCGCCACATTTGCGAGGGCGACGACGATATGTCGGCCCATATCAAGGCCTCGCTGCTGGGCCCGTCGCTGACGATTCCCATTCGCGACGGTCGCCCCGACCTGGGAACCTGGCAGGGTATCTATCTGTGCGAGTTCCGTAACGACGGCGGGGTGCGCCACATCGCCGCCACTATCGTAGAGTAGCGGGGGGGGTCGAGCCGGAACGTCTCGTCTCTCGTGGGGTATGAGAAAGGGCCGCCTCGCGCGATAGCGAAGCAGCCCTGTAATGCGTTTATACGGTTGCCCCGGGGGGGGTGAATCGTTTACAGCGTGTAATCGTCGTCCATGTTCAGGTCGGCAAAGCCTTCGTCGTCGAGCTCCGACGGGTCGTAGGTTTCGTCGCCATAGAAATCTTCGTCGAGGTCCGATGAGTTGTTGGCGGCATTCTTCTTCTCCAACTCTTCGAAGTCCATGACCTGTTGCGGGGGATTTCCCTCTTTGCGGGTGCAGACGGGGGCGTCGAGGTCTTTGCCCGGCTCAATCTCTTTCAACTCCATGAAGAACATGCGGTCGGTCATGTAGTCGAATACGAAAACCAGCCGTTGGCCCTCGTCTTCGATCAGCTCGCTCAGCCGGGTCGAGGACATAATCCAAGTATCTTCGTCGGAATCTTTGCCCATGTCTACGAGCGTGATTTCGGTCTTTTTCTCCCAATCGTCGTCACAAATGAAAAACGAGGTCATTTGATCTTTGGTGAAGCCCACCGAGTCGAGTATGGCATCGTGCAAATCGAGAAAGGTGGCATCGGAGTCTATGCAGATTTCCCGTCTGAAATTGTCAACTTCGTCCGAAACAATTCTGAATTTATAGATCATGATGTTGTGTAATTAGGTTCTTTTTTTGGATATGTAAAAGTAGTAAAAAACTTTCGCTTACCAAATAATGCCTGTAAAAATATGGAGGCGACATCTATATTTCGGCAGCTGTCGGCCGTCGAGGGTAGGGCGATACCTATATTTAAAAGAGGCGAGGCATACCGTGTTGATATGCCTCGCTGTTGATATACAAGCCGATAAGCTCTTTATGGTCGATTAGAAGCACCAGCCTACGCGCAGCGACGGGGAGGCGTGGAACCTGAAGACGCTAAGCAAATCGGCTGTCGTTCCTTTATTCTCGTTGGTGGTCGTTCCGGTAACCGTTGTCGTCTTGCCTCTCTTGGTGTCGATCGATCTATAACCCAAACCGAGTTCGAAGCCCAGATATAGGCCTTTGCACAGATATACGTCCACACCGGTGAATACGTTGATGCCGAATCCAAAGCCGGGGCGAGTAGTTTCGGTGTAGTTGTCGTTTTCGGTATTGTCGGTTTTGTTTTTCAAGGAAGATGCCAATAACCCGATTTCACCGCCTACATAAGGAGAGATTCTCTCGTATTTGGTAAAGTGATATTCAAAACCGGGCATAATCGAGAAGACGGTTTGAGTCGTTTTGTTATGTGTTTCCTGCTCTTTTTGATTGGCATCGTTGTAGAACGTCGTTACTTTATCGGTAGCCGTGTTCAAGTCCAAACTCAGGCGCACAGCCATCTTCTCGTTCAGATGCAGACGCACTTTGGCCCCATACTCGGGCAGAGTGAATCCACCGTCGCTGGCACCGCCGGGCGAGTAGTTCAATTCGGTCGAGAAGGTCATGGCTTCGGGTTTGTACTTTTCCTGTGCGTTTACACTTGTCAGTACCAGGACTGCCAGGGCTGCCGTTAAGAAAATCTTTTTCATGGTTTCATTTTTTTCGTTTTTCCTACTCTTTCAATGGTTTTCGGATACCCCATCATATTATTCTACAATATGCAAATATATTTAAAAGTTTCGAACTGTAAAATTATTTCATTAAAATATTATCGAATCTTAAAATTTTATTCGGAAGATATTGTCGATTTGCAGACGGGCGAAGTGATGTTTATGAGTAGCGGTACGGAAAAAACACTATCAATAAGCGGAATAGCTATGATTGCCGTTTGAGGCTGGTCGCTCCTCAAACCGGTGGTTTGGGAGTACGATTGACCTTTTAAGGTGAGATAAGAGCCGTTTGCCGATAGACGACAGGGCTGAAAAAACAGAGGCCGACCTCATAAAAATGTTGGGGTCGGCCTCTGTCATTGCTTTATCGTGCAGGCTGTTAAAGATAGCCTTTGATGATACCGCGTTTGGAGTTGCGCACAAACATGACGATTTCGTCACGCTCCTTGGTGGCGGGCAGTTCGGCTTCGATGCGTTCGATGGCGTCGCTGTTGTTCATGTCCGACAGGTAGAGGTAACGGTAAATCTCCTGGATGTTGCAGATGGTTTCGTTGCTGAAGTTGCGACGGCGCAGACCGATGGAGTTGATGCCGGCATAGGAGATGGGGTTGCGTCCTACCTTGATATAGGGAGGGATGTCTTTGTTGACGTGCGAGCCGCCCTGTATCATCACGTGTGCACCGATGTGGCTGAACTGGTGGATGAGGGTGCCCCCGCCGATGACGGCATAGTTGTCGATAACCACTTCGCCGGCTACCTGTGTGGCATTCGAGATGATGACGTTGTCGCCTACGACACAGTCGTGTGCGATGTGCGAATAGGCCATGATGAGGCAGTTGCTGCCGACTACGGTTTTGCCTTTGGCTGCGGTTCCGCGGTTTACCGTCACGCACTCGCGCAGGGTGGTGTTGTCGCCAATCTCTACGATGGTGTCTTCGCCGTTGAATTTCAGGTCTTGGGGGATGGCCGCGATGACGGCTCCCGGGAATATCTTGCAGTTTTTGCCGATACGCGCGCCTTCCAGAATGGTTACGTTGGAGCCTATCTGAGTCCCTTCGCCGATGACTACGTTTTTGTCGATCGTAACAAACGGCTCGATTACCACATTATTGGCAATCTTGGCATCGGGATGGACGTATGCTAACGGTTGTTTCATTTCCTTTTACGGTTTTAAGGTTTATTTGTTTTTGATAATCTGTGCCATAAACTCGGCCTCGGTCACGATGCGTTCGCCCACAAAAGCATAGCCTTTCATATAGGCACAGCCCCGGCGCACCTCCGACATGAGCGAGAGGTGGAAGATGACCGTATCGCCCGGTACCACCTTCTGGCGGAACTTGACATTGTCTATTTTCATGAAATAGGTCGAGTAGCGTTCGGGCTCTTCGACCGTGCTGAGTACCAGCAGACCGCCGGTCTGTGCCATCGCCTCGACCAGCAGTACGCCCGGCATTACCGGCTCGCTGGGGAAGTGGCCCTGGAAGAAGGGCTCGTTGCCCGACACGTTTTTCACGCCCACGATGTGGCGGGTGCCCATTTCGATAATTTTATCGACCAGCAAGAAGGGATAGCGATGAGGGAGCAGCTGACGAATGCGGTTGACGTTCATGAGGGGCTCCTTGTTGGGGTTGTATACCGGACATTGTATATCCTGACGGCGCACCTCTTTGCGAATAAGACGGGCAAACTGGTTGTTTATCTTGTGCCCCGGGCGAGTGGCGATGATACGGCCTTTGATGGGTTTGCCCACCAAGGCAATATCGCCCAGAATGTCGAGCAGTTTGTGGCGGGCCGGTTCGTTGTCAAACTCGAGCGGCTTGTTGTTGATGTAACCGAGTTCGTCGACATGCTTGTGAGGCACGCCCAGGAGGTCGGCCAGGCGGTCGAGCTCGGTTTGCGAGGTCTTCTGGTCGTAGATGACGATGGCGTTGTCGAGGTCTCCGCCCTTGATGAGGTTGTGCTTTACGAGGGGCTCTACCTCTCTGACAAAGACAAAGGTGCGGGCTCCGGCAATCTCCTTTTTGAAGTCGTGCAGGTCGTCGAGGCTGGCAAACTGGTTGTTCAGGATAGGCGAATCGAACGAAATGAGCACGTTGACGCTGAACTCATCGTCGGGCAGAACGACAATAGACGAACCGCTTTCCTCGTCGTGCAGCTCGATTTTCGATTTGATGAGGTAGTATTCGCGCTCGGCATTCTGCTCAACGAGGCCGCAGCGTTCGATCTCATCGGCATAAACGGCGGCACTGCCGTCGAGAATGGGCAGCTCGGGGGCGTTTACCTGAATGAGGCAGTTGTCTATTTCGGCGGCATACAGGGCAGCCATGGCATGTTCGATGGTACCTACACGCACGTCGCCGTCGGCTATCACCGTACCCCGGCTGGTCTCTACCACGTTTTCGGCCAGAGCGTCGATGGTGGGCTGGCCTTCGAGGTCGATGCGCTGTATCTTATATCCATGATGTTCGGGAGCAGGCAGGAAGGTTGCCGTGATTTCCAATCCGGTGTGCAATCCTTTTCCGCTGACCGAGAAACTGTTTTTGAGGGTTTTTTGTTTCATCGATATTGAGTTTTATTTGTTTTTCAGTTGTTCTTTCAACGACTCTATCTCTTTGGAGAGCTCTTTCACCGTGCGGGTGAGGTCGGGCAGACGCTTGATGTAAACCACCTGCCGGGCGAACTCTTTGGAGGGGACGGCCGGATAGCCCATGATTACGGCATCGTCGTCGACGTGGTTGGGAATACCCGACTGAGCTCCCACCTGAATGCGGTCGCCCAGTCTGATGTGGCCGGCCACACCCACCTGACCGCCTATCATGGCGTGGCTGCCCACCTTGGCCGATCCTGCGATGCCGGCCTGGGCGGCAATAACGGTGTGTTCGCCCACCTCTACGTTGTGGGCAATCTGTATGAGGTTGTCGAGTTTCACCCCTTTGCGGATGATGGTCGAGCCCATGGTGGCGCGGTCGATCGTGGTGTTGGCACCCACCTCGACATTCTCTTCGAGAATCACGTTGCCTATCTGGGCAATCTTGGCATATTCGCCGTTGGCCTGCGGAGCGAATCCGAAACCGTCGGCTCCGATGACAACTCCTGCGTGGAGGGTGCAGTTGTTGCCGATTACGCAGCTGTGATAGATTTTCACACCCGGGTAGAGGGTGACGTTGTCGCCTATGACTACGTCGTTACCCACATACACCTGCGGGTATATCTTGACATTCTTTCCCAGTTTTACGCGCTCGCCGATATAGGCAAAGGCTCCCAGGTAAATGTCGTCGGGGAGCGTGACCGATGCGGCTACGTAGTTGGGTTGTTCGATACCTTGCTTGGCCGTGAGCGAAGCGTTCACCAGATTGAGCAGCATGGCCAGGCAGGCATAGGGGTCGTCGACCTTGATGAGCGTGGCCTCGATGGGATGCTCGGGTTCGAACTCGCGATGTACCAACACGATGCTGGCGTGCGTCTGGTAGATGTAATGCGTATATTTGGGATTGGCCAGGAAGGTGAGTGTGCCGGGGGTACCCTCTTCGATTTTAGAGAGGTTGCTCACCTCAATCGAGGCGTCGCCCACCAACTCACCGTGCAGAAAATCGGCTATTTGTTGTGCTGAGAATTTCATATTCGTTCTCTGTCATAAGGTTTATACAATCGGCAAATTTCGTAATTTTTTTTCAAATTCCGGGTAATAACCGGTAGAATTTATTACAAAACAATTACGGGTGAGCCTCCTGATGGGGTTATTTACTTGATTTCCATGATTCCATAACAGATGGAGCAGGAAGTTGTAACCGGTTGCAACGTATTGAATATTATTGTTTTAAATGAATATTATCCTGCAAATTGCAGTTCGACGGTTTATATCCTTTCCCAACCGTAAGGTTTGGGCAAAGAAAGGAGTGGCCGGTTTGTAGCCGGTCGTGACCCTAACCAGCGTTTATACCAGGGGCGATTGTCTTCGAGAGAGGAGGCATATTGGCGATAAGCATGGAGCAGCAGTTCGGCCTGTTCCCGTTGTTTCTCGACCTCGGTAAGCTCTTCGAACAGCGTTTGAAACTCGTCCATCTTACCGTTCAACAAGAGGCAGGTGCCTAAATTGAGAGTAGCCAGCAACCAGACATCCCGCTCGGTGGCCTGCTGGCGGAGGTCGTTGAATATATGCTCGGCCTTCTTTTTCAGATTGGCTCTCAACAGGCAGAGGGCATAGACCATTTGGTCGTGGGCAGACGGGGCTTGTATCTCGTCGTAGCGGGCAATCGCTTCGGCATAGTCGCCTTTTTCGTAGGCCGAGGAGAAGGGCGTTTTCGAGGGTGTTGCCCTCTTTTTCTGCAACATGGAGAGTATGCGTTCGATTCTCGTAACGATTGTTTGTCCCAATGGAATGTCGGCAGATACCTCCGGGCTTTGATAGGTATAGTAGGAGCTGATCAGCAGTTCGAGTACCTCTTTCTGGTCAAAGCCGTATTTGACGGCAATCTCCAACCGATAGTACAGGCAGAAGAGGCCGAGCACGATGAAGCGGGGTATCTGGGTTTGGATGAAAGATTTTTCGAGAAGGGCCCAACCGTCCAGCAGGGCGGTGAACATATCCTGCGGGGTATACAGTTGCTCTTCGGGCGATTGTTTTTCCCAGATCTGGTATAAGAAGAAATAGGCCTGGCCGACGTGTTGCAGTTCATAGGGCTCCCATATCGTAGAGTCGGTGGTGATACCTAATTGTACGAGGGTGTTGTTCAGCTCTTCCCACTTTTCGTCAGGCTCGTCCGATACCTCTTTATGTATATCCCACAAGTGGCAGGCGGCAATCAACAAGAAGTGCCGGCATTCCATGTTTTGAGGGTCTGCAATCAGAACTTTCTGGAACAGGTCGAATTGTTTTTGGTAGCAGGTCAAGGCCCGATTGTTTTCGTTGCGGTCTTCGTAGTAGGTGCCCAATGTTTCATAGGCAATGCCCAATTCGATGGTGTAGTGGTCGTTTTGCAAGTTCTGTTCGTGCAGGGCGGTACGCATCTCGATGGCTTGGGTAAGGAATGGCAAAGCTTTTTTGCTGTCGTCCATATCGACGTAGGCTTGTCCGGCCAGGTGACAGAAAGCGGCTATGGTGTCAAGGAACTCGGTGCGGGCCGAAATCTGAGGTATATAGGTTTGAGCCTCTTCAATCAGTCTCCGTTGCTTGTCCCGGTTGGACGTGCGGCGATACAGGTCGAGCAAGTGCAGGCAGCTGGAGAATATATTGTATGCGAGTTGAATGTCGTGGGGTGAGGCCTGGTAATTCTGCTTGTCTTTCGAGTAGGAACGTGTAAACAGTTTTTCGGCGAGTGCGTAGTCTTTTTCGTTCAGGGCCGCCCGGCCTTTCATTTGGTCGCCGATACTGTCCGGTATCTCTTTTTTATCGGATTCCAGCGAATCGATGAGCTGGGCGTACTTTTGGGTCGTTTGGAAATCTCCCATGGCTTCGGCCGAATCGAGTATCTTGTAATAAAGTTCTTTGAGCAGTTTCCAGGCATCGCTGTTTTCGGGGTGACGGTCTGCATACGCTTTGACGCAGCTCTCGATGCCTTGGGCAAACTGCAAGGCAATCTCCTTTCTCCACCAGTTCAGTTGCGGATACAGGTACTCTATGGCTATTTGATATAGTCGGGTGTAACCGTACGATTCCATCATTTCCCAAAAATCATTGTTGTTAACCCGTTCTCGGTCGTATTGATGGGCTTGTTCCCGTGATAGACAGAACATGTTGATAACCCAGGGCAGCATTGTTTGGTCATCTGATTTGATGTTTTCGGTTATTTCGGTAACCGTCGTTTCCAGATCTTCGTTACTCAGGTCGGGGTTGATGCAAGTGTATGCGGCGGTTAAGGGCAGATCGGCCATCAGACAGTAATAGACCTCTTTTTGAGATGCGTGGGGGCGGTTCTTGCCCGGGCCGAGGTAGTATAGGGACAGATTGAAATACAAGGCTTGCCGGGTCTCTTGAGAGGCCAGACTGCAGAGCGTTTGTGATATGTACCGGTAGGTGAAATACCAGGTTCCCGACTCGTAGTCTTGGACGAGTATGTCTTTGAGATAGTGGTGTATGTTGGAGAATGCGAGCGGGTTCCACGATGGCCCCAGCAGCACTTTGAGGTCGGTTTCGCTCAGGCCCCGGTAGGAGAATGCGAGCAAAAACAGGATGTTCCATAAGAAATTTTTGTCCACGTCGTGCAGCAGGCGGGGAATGATGGATTGAATGACGAGGTGGGAGGGGAAGACCGGGGCTTCCTGCACACACTGGAGCAGATAGTTCTCCAGCCTTTTTTCGTTGTCGGTCTCGCTGCCGGAGTATCGGGCCTTGGCATAGTCGGCCTCGTCGAGCGAAACCAGATACCAGACCAGGAGCTTTATCCACAGGGGATTGTAATAGGCATAATATTCGTCGGGACTCCATTCGAGAGGTTTGTCCCCGGTGTATTTTTTGGATAGAATCAGGTCGATTAAGGAGTCGGGTATGCTCTTGTGATACAACCGGCATTGTTCCTGAAGAAGCAATAGCGCCTCTTGTCGGGTTAAAAAGGAAAGAGACATTACCTGAGCCTCTGGCTTATAGATTGTAATCTCTTTTTCGTATCCCTCCTCGGCCGTTTTTTTACAAGTGAGTATGCAGCAGGCTTCATCGGGGAGCCAACTGTAATTGGATGCGTCGTCCGATGGGCGGAAGGCGTCGGTCGAATCGATGAGGAGTATGACCTTCCGTTTGTTTACCGTAGCCTGGTGCACCAAATCCAGAAAATATAAGCGGGCTTTGTTCCCGGTGTTGTCGGGTTCGGTATACGGGATGTTCAGTTCGGCACATAACCGTGATGCGAATCGGCAAAACATGCGGTAGGTATAGTCGGCATAGAGCGAAACCTTGGTGCAGTGCAGCAGCACGATGAACTTCGGCCGTTTCACCAGCCGGGTGTACAGTTGGCACAGCAGGGCGCTTTTTCCCATCTGAGGGTAGCTCGGGATGACCATGACTCCTTGTCGGGTGAGGGCAAAACGTTCCAACGTGTCGAGCTCTTTCTGCCGCCCGACAAACAGGCGTGTCTGTGCATGCAGGAAAATCTCTTGTTGGAGATCTTCTGCCTCAATCCAGGTTTGGGGCGCGGTGTCGGCCGTGTCGGCCAGTTCGGTCTCTATCTCGTGGCGCAAGTGCTGTTTCAGCTGTTCGCCCCATTCTTCCAGCCGGGTGAAGCGGTCGTCTTTCCACTCCAACCGATAGGTGTGCACGTTGTCTAACTGCTCGGCCTTGCAGCGTGAACGGATATGCTGTTTGAGATGTTCCAGTTTGTCGGAATTTGCCGGGTCGATGTACTGCGGTAGCTTTTCGGCAGGCATATTGTCGTAAGACTCTTTGTCGCGGAAGTAGAACAGACTGTGGGGCAGAAGGTCCTTGCGCCCCAGAGCCCCGAACAGAATTTCCATGGCCGTAACGCTGTTCCCTTCGGCTCCTTGCAGCAGAGAGCGGTCTTCGTCGTCCATCTGGTTGAGAATCCGGTGGACGCACTCCTGGGAGGGTACCCATCCATAGCGATGGCCGAGCAGGGCCACAAAGAAGGGGCGGCTTCTCTTTATCTCTTCCATACATACATTGAGCACCGAGAGTTCTCGCTCGTCTTGTTGCTTCTCCTTATCGGTGTGTACACCCCAGCGCAGGTCGACAAAGGTCAGCGACACGCGCCGTTTCTCAAATTCGCGTTCTAAATCACGGGCGATGATGTTGTTCAGGTAGTCCCGCTCGGCATCCATGTCGGTAAATGTGCTGCTTATGAAGATGGTAAACGATTGCCAGGGCCTTGAATTTGTGGTCATGTTTCGAGTCTTTTTGTTTGGGTAACTGTCGCTTTTGTGAGTAATCGAGACGTGTAGCTCGAAATCCTTTCTTTATGAATAAATGAGAAAAAATAACAAAAAGCGTATTCACAAATATAATGATTTGTTCGATAACAGGGGCGTATAAAATACGAATTTAGAAACAAAGAGGAGTTTTTTTTGTAAAAATGGTTTTTATTCGGATATTTATGTTACCTTTGCACCCTGTATTTTCCAAGGCACTTGACGAAACGTCGTGGTTGTGCAAATAGTTTATAACAAAATAGATACAGCAATAAACTATGAAATTGATGCAAGAGAAACTGTCGAAGTATGATGCTCCGCAGAAAGCCAAGGCACTGGGTGTTTATCCTTATTTCCGCAAAATAGAAAGCGATCAGGACACCGAGGTCTTAATCAATGGTAAAAAAGTTTTGATGTTCGGTTCGAACAGCTACTTAGGTCTTACCAATCACCCCAAAATCAAAGAAGCCGCTATCGCCGCCATCCGTAAATACGGTACGGGTTGTGCCGGTTCGCGATTCCTGAATGGTACACTCGATATTCACGAAGAGTTGGAACATCGGTTGGCCAAGTTTGTGGGTAAGGAAGAGGCTATCATTTACTCAACTGGATTTCAGGTTAATCTGGGTGTCGTATCTTGTGTGACCGGCCGTGGCGATTATATTTTGTGGGACGAGCTCGACCATGCTTCGATTATCGAAGGCCGCCGTTTGTCTTTCTCGACTCCGGTAAAATATCGTCACAACGATATGGAATCGCTCGAAGAGCAACTGCGTAACTGCGACCCCGACAAGGTGAAGCTGATTGTGACCGACGGTGTTTTCTCGATGGAGGGCGACGTAGCCAACCTGCCCGAGATTGTGCGCCTGGCCAAGAAATACAATGCTGCCGTGATGGTCGACGAGGCTCACGGTATCGGTGTCTTCGGCCGCAACGGTCGTGGTACCTGCGACCACTTCGGGGTAGCCGACGATGTAGACCTGATTATGGGTACCTTCAGCAAGTCGCTGGCTTCGCTGGGCGGATTCATCGCTACCGACAAGGTGACGGCCAACTACCTGCGTCACAACTCTCGCTCCTATATCTTCAGCGCCAGCATCACGCCGGCTTCGACGGCTGCCGTAGGTGCCGCCCTCGACATTATGGAGAGTGAGCCCGAGCGTATCGCCAACCTGTGGGATGTGACCAACTACGCTCTCGAAGGTTTCCGTCGCATCGGTTGCGAGATAGGCAACACCTGCACGCCTATTATCCCGCTCTTTATCCGCGACAACGAGAAGACCTTCCGGGTAACCCGCGACCTCTTCGACGAGGGTATCTTCGTCAACCCGGTTGTGGCTCCGGCCGTAGCTCCCAAAGATACGCTGATTCGCTTCTCGCTGATGGCTACGCACACGCGTGCTCAAGTAGACATTGCTCTCGATAAGATTGAGAAGTGCTTCAAACGTCTCGAGATTATCAAGTAAATATAAAGCATAGGGTTATGGAAATGCCGCTGGAGAATCTTCTCCGGCGGCATTTTTTTTTGTCGCTACGATTGCGGTCGGGGGGAGAGGAAAGGGGATAAAAGAAAACCCGTTCTCGCAGCCGATGCGAAAACGGGCCCCATAAACCAACGATGTGGTGCGGTTAATCGTCTATGTCTATCAGATTAAATTGTTTGTCGAATGTCAGTTCCAGACCGTTGGTAATCTTTACCTCGTAGTCCCGTTTGTCCCGGTCGATTTTTACGATTTGGGTGTCGGGATAGTTTTGCGATACATATTGAGCGATTTGGGCGGGGATGAGTTTCGTGGGAACGACCGAGTATTTGCAGTCGATCTCTTTCCACTCGCCATCTTTCCAGAACTCTACCTTCGAGCTGTTGGTGAATACCACTTCGTAGCGGGTCTCCAGGAACTCCCGCTCGACTTTGGCCAGAGACACTTTTTCGTTGGGGAAATAGCTCTTGATGAATTGTTGGGCCTTGGCGGGCAACTGGGTTACGGCAATGGGTTTGTCGTTGTCGGCGCAAGCGGTGGTAATGCCGAAGATCATCAGAATGGTCGAGAGAATCAATAACTTTTTCATAATGTTCAAAATTTTATGGGTTATACATTTGTTTTGTTTTGATGATACAAAGATCGAGTCCAATTTTGAAGCGAATTTGAAATTTCGGGAAATTTCTCGAAAAAAATCACTTTTTTCTCACTTCGGGGGCCAGGTGACGGCAAAACAGTGCCGCCCGTCGGTATATCGGTACTCGATGTCGAGGTTGTAGTAGCGGCATACGGCCTTGACCAGCGCCAGCCCCAGACCGGTAGAACCTTCTTTCTTGTTCCCCTGGTAGAAGCGGTCGAATATGTGGTCGGCATCGAGCGGAGTGTTGCCGTCGTTGGCAATGGTGAGCGTGCGGTTGTGCAGCGCGATGTCTATGCCGTGGCCGGGCTCGGTGTGCACATAGGCATTCTTGAGCAGGTTGGTGATGAGGGTCGAGGCCAGCGAGTCGTTCATCGAGACGACAAAGCGGTCGGGGAGGTCGATGCGGCAGTCGATCTGGCGCGATTCGTAAATCTCGTTATAGAGCGGGGCCTGCTCCCGGATGAGGGCGGCAATGTCTACTTCGGTGCTCTCGGGGAACTGTCCGTTCTCTATCTTGGTGAGCAACAGCAGTGTCTTGTTGAGGCGGACGATGTGGTTGAGCGAGCGTTGCATCTTGAAGAGCTCTTCGACCTGTTTCTCGTTCAGCCCGGTATTGTCGAGCAACCACTCGATGCGGTTGCCCAGAATGGCCAGCGGGGTTTGCAGTTCGTGCGAGGCGTTGCCGATGAACTGTTTCTGCCGGTCGAAGAGCAGCTCTGCACGGTTGGCTGCCTCTTGGGCCGCTACGTTGAGCTTGTGAAATTCGGTAATTTGGGTATCGTCGGGAACCGGCGTGTTGTTTTTCCCCAGTGTAAAATTGTCGAGCCAGTGCAGCAGGGCGTATAGCGGACGCATGCTGCGGTGGAATATCCAGGTGGTCACCCCGATGAGGGTGAGGAGCAGAACCAGGTAGAGCAGGACAATCCAGAAGAGGATGGTGCGCACGAGGTCGTCCTTTTCGAAGGTGGGCATGGCCACCTTCAGTTCGTAGTAGTTGTCGTCGTTGTCGCAAAAGATGGTCGAGAGGATACGGGCCGGCTCGGTCTCCTCCTTTTCGGGGATGTAGACCTCGGCGTCGTAGTACTCGATATGCGATTTCGAGTCGGCATATTCGCGCGTGACCGGGGTAATCGAGTAGCTGTTGTTCGAGCCGCTGTTCAGCGGGGGGAGCTCCCGGCCGGCCAGCATGCGCACGATAATCAGTTCGGAGTAGTCGGCGAGGGCGTCGTCGGCCTCGTCGTTGATTTCGTCGACCATCATAAAATAGAACAGCGTGGCCCACAAAGCCATGAGCGGGATGAGTACGGCCGAGAGGCGCAACGCTATGCGATAAATCAGTTTCATGCAGCGATAGAGGTTTTATTCGGTCGGGGGGATAAGTTTGTAGCCGAACCCGTAGACCGATTTTATCTCGATGTCGGCACCGGCATCGGCCAGCTTGCGGCGCAGGTTCTTCATCTGAGCATAAACGAAGTGGAAGTTATCGGCCTGGTCGGCGTGGTCGCCCCACACGGCTTCGGCCAGGACCGACTTGTCTACCAGGTGGTTGGGGCGTTGCATGAAATAGAACAAGATGTCGAACTCCTTCTTCAGCAGCGGCAGCTCGTGACCGGCCACCAGTACCCGCGAACTCTCGGGCTCGAGCGATATGTTGCCCAGGCACAGCGCCATTTCGCCGCCGCTCTTGCCCCGCCGCAGTACGCTCTTGATGCGGGCCAGCAGTTCGGCCGTGTGGAAGGGCTTGGGCAGGTAGTCGTCGGCCCCCATGTCGAGCCCCAGAATCTTGTCGTCGAGCGAGTCGCGGGCCGAGATGATAATCACGTTTTCGCGCTTGCGTTGCTGCTTCAGATGCTCGAGCAGTTGCAGCCCGTTGCCGTCGGGCAGCATGATGTCGAGCAGAATGCAGTCGTAGGTATAGGCCGCCAGTTTGGCATCGGCCTCGGCATAGTTCGTAGCCGTTTCGACCACATAGCGCTCCTGTGCCAGTGCCCGTTGCATAATCTCCCGCAGGGAGGGTTCGTCTTCTATAATCAGTATTTTCATGTTTCAAATTTATACATTTGATTTTGTAGAGAATCTGAAATGGACGAAAATTTTTTGTGGATCTTGTCATTCCTCACTGTTTCTGTCATTCCGCACTCCGATGCGGAATCCAGGAATACCAGGGGCAGGTTGTGCCGAAATAAAAAAGGTCTGTACCGCCGGGTGGGCGATACAGACTCTCTATGGTGTGAGGTGTGTTGCGAATTATTCGCTTACCTCTTCGAATGCGTCTTTACCAAGGCCGCAAACCGGGCAAACCCAATCTTCGGGCAGATCCTCAAAGGGAGTGCCGGGAGCGATGCCACCATCGGGGTCACCTACTGCGGGGTCGTAAACCCACTCACATGCTGTGCAAATGTACTTTTTCATATCAGTCTTTTTTTTTATAAAAATAGGTTTTTATTAGGTTTTGTCCTGCGAAGGACTTATCTCGGCGATAAAAATACAATCTTTGGGTATACAAACCAAATTACCTCCCTCTTTTTGGGTATTGTTTGGATATTCTAACATTTGGGTGGGAGATGTGCAAGTTGACATTATCTATTGGGAGCGTATGGTTGCCCCCCTTTCGGGTAGGCACAAAAAAAAATTGATTGTCTCACGACAACCAATCTTTGTTAACCTTAAATCTAATACCATGAAAAACACAGTGCAAATATAGGGGTAAACATGTTATCAAACATAATATTTGAGCAGAAATTTTCTTGCGTTTAATTTATTTTAATCAATGTGAATCGAAAACGGCTGTTTTGTATATAGTCTTTAACAGTTGAAGCAGAAAGGAGTAGGCGGTTTTCTCTTTTTCGGGATTTTATTGTACATTTGTCTTTCGTAAAAAAGATGTGTCAACAGGAGGTGACCTGTCGGGTGCGACAACTCCCGGCGAGTACCTCGCAGAAAAAAGAGTTATGAAGGTTGCCGATTTACTGAAGAATAACGGGAGTACCGGTTTTTCGTTTGAAATATTACCCCCGCTGAAGGGGAGCAGCATCGAGAAGTCGTTCAAGACTATCGACACGCTGCGTGAGTTTGATCCCCTCTATATCAATATTACGACACATCGCAGCGAATTGGTCTACAAGGATACCCCCGACGGATTGTTCCGCCGGGTATCGGAGCGCAGCCGTCCCGGCACGGTAGCTGTGGCGGCCGCCATCAAGAACAAATACCAGATACCTACGGTGCCCCACATGATATGCAGCGGCTTCTCGGCCCACGAGACCGAGTATGCTTTGATCGACCTCAACTTTCTGGGGATATGCGACCTGCTTATCCTGCGGGGCGACAAGGCCAAACACGAGAGCCGCTACACGGCGGTGCCGGGCGGGTATGAGCATGCCATCGAGCTGGAGCAGCAGGTGAACCGTTTCAACGAGGGTTTCTTCATCGACGGCACCCCCATGGATGTAGTCAGCTCGCGCCCCTTCTCCTATGGGGTGGCCGGCTATCCCGAGAAGCACGACGAGTCGCCCAACCCCGACGAGGACATGAAGTGGTTGAAGGCGAAGGTCGACACGGGGGCCGACTACATCGTGACGCAGATGTTTTTCGACAACAGCAAGTTCTTCAACTTCGTGGACCGCTGCCGGGCTGCCGGTATCACCGTGCCTATCGTGCCGGGGCTGAAACCCATCTCGAAGGCCTCGCAGCTCACCCTGTTGCCGCGGGTATTCCATGTAGACATACCCGATGCGCTGGTGCGCGAGATTGCCAAATGCAAGGACGACTCGCAGGTGAAGCAGGTGGGCATCGAGTGGTGCACGGCCCAGTCGCGCGAGTTGAAGGCGAGGGGAGTGCCCAGCATACACTTCTATTCGCTTATGGCTGTCGACAGTGTCTACCAGATAGCCAAACAGGTTTATTAAACAGGAAGGGAGAGAGAAAGCGATATGTTTTTCAAGGATGTAATCGGGCAAGACGAGGTGAAGCAGCGGTTGCTGCACTCGGTCGACAGCGGCCACATAGCTCATGCCCAGCTGTTGTGCGGCCCCGAGGGGATAGGCAAGTTTGCCATGGCCATGGCCTATGCCCGCTATATACACTGTACCAACCGCCAGCAGGGCGATGCCTGCGGGGTGTGCCCGTCGTGCAAGCAGTATGCGGCCTTCACGCATCCCGACTTGCATTTTGTCTTCCCCATCGTCAAGGTCGAGAAGAAGAAACGCATCTGCGACGACTATCTGCCCGAGTGGTGCGAGTTCTTGAAAGAGCATACCTATTTCGGCATCGACTCGTGGCTGAGCTATATCAATGCCGAGAACAAGCAGGCCATGATTTATGGCGAGGAGAGCGAGAGCATTCTGCGCAAGATGTCGCTGAAGAGCTACGAGTCGCCCTATAAAATCATGATTATCTGGCTGCCCGAGCGCATGAACGATACCTGTGCCAACAAGCTGCTCAAGCTGCTCGAGGAGCCCTATCCCGGCAGTGTCTTCCTGCTGGTGAGCAACAACCCCGAGCGGGTGCTGGGTACCATACGGTCGCGGTCGCAACTCATCGAGATGCGTTCGCTCCCCACACCGGTCATTGCCGAGGCGTTGCAGAGCCGTTACGGCATTGCCGCGCAGGATGCCCTGGCCGTAGCCCATGTGGCCGAGGGCAGCTATCTGCGGGCGTGCGAGTCGCTCCAGTTGAACGAGGAGAGCCGCCTGTTCTTCAACTACTTCGTGCAGGTGATGCGCCTGGCCTACGGGCGCAAGATAAAGGAGTTGAAAGCGTGGAGCGAAGAGGTGGCCGACCTGGGTCGCGAGCGCCTGCGCCGCTTCCTGGCCTATGCCCAACGCATGGTGCGCGAGAACTATATCTACAACCTGCACATGCCCGAACTGTCGTATATGAATCGCGAGGAGGAGCAGTTCTCGACCCGCTTTGCCCCCTTCATCCACGAGCGCAACGTGCAGGCCATTATGAAGCACTTGAGCGATGCCCAGAACGACATCGGGCAGAACGCCAATGCCAAAATCGTACTCTTCGACCTGGCCATCAAACTCATTCTTCTATTGAAGAGTTGAGCCAGACGATTTATTTTTTTCGGAGAAGCCGGTAGAATCTGCCGGAAAAGCATTATCTTTGTTGTCCCTTATCGAAAGCGTTCGAGAGGGAACCGACTTTACCACTGGGGCTGACCGGTTTTGACAGCGGGTAGAAGTGGTGGGTAAGCATGCAGAGCGTTTGTTGCCCCGCTCTATAATCTCAGACAGCAAAAATTTAACTGGCGAAAATAACTACGCTCTTGCTGCTTAATCGAAGTACAGTAGATTAGCTTAATCTCTGCAACAGTTGCGGAGACAAGACATCACCCGGTTGCTGTGGTTCCGAAGCGTACCGAATCGGTGGTGCAATAATATCGGAAATAGTCGGAGGTAGGTTTCGGGCCGACGATGAAATTTTAGAAACTAAGGTACAGATTGGTGGCTTCGGTCTTGTCTGTACCCGACAACCAAAGCGAAGATAAGCATGTAGAAAGCTCATTAGTTCCTCGTTTGGACGAGGGTTCGAATCCCTCCAGCTCCACGGATAAAAAAGCGCAAGAGTCTCATCGCAGGCTCTTGCGTTTTTTTGTGTCTTGTCTTGAAAAGAATCGGGGCTGCTTCGCGATGCGAGGCAGCCCCGACTGGGTGTTATGGACCGCGACGGGTTACCGTCGGTCGGTCGAAATGCAAAGGCTTATCGTTTGATAAATTTCACCACCTTCTCGGCGTTGTTCATCGCTACCTTCACGATGTAGCAGCCGTTGTACAGGTCGCTTACATTTACGGGAGCTTCGTGAGCTACTTTCACCAGTTTGCCGGTGATGTCGTAGATCTCAATCGTAGCGTTCTCGCCCAGACCGTTTACATAGAGCATGCCGGCGTTGCAGTAGATCGAGAGGGCGTCGATGGCTTCGTCGATACCGCTGATGGCGCTGAACTTCACATTGTAGATGTGGTTGCCGGTGAGGCGGCCGATATTGTATACATTCGATTGAATCTGATTCAGCAACGAAGTGGTTTCGCCTTCGGCATCGGTTTCGTAGAAGTCAACGATTTCGTATCCTTCGGCCGGTTCGAATTCCAGTCTCATGTCCACATTCGACGGAATCTGGTTGTAACCGCTGGGGTATTGTGTACCTTCTTCGTCGTAGATGGTTACCGTACCGTTACCTTCAACCATGCAGGTGATTTGCCAGTAGAGAACTTTTTCGCTGAAGGTAGCTTCGACGGTCATGTTGTCGTCGAGCGAAGCGATGGTGTAGGTGTTGTCGGCTACTTCTTCGATTTTCTCTTCGCCGTTGATCAGGAGCGAGGTCAGCTCATAACCTTCGTCGGGAGTAGCTTTCAAGGTTACTTTCGAACCCAGGGTAACTTCGCCGAATGCGGTGGCCTCGGTAGCGTTGTTGACAAACATCTCTACCTGACCATGGGCGGCAGTCGTGTAGCTTACGGTAGCTTGGTTGGTGAAGACTACGGTTACTTCGGTATCGTCTTCGATTACGAAGGTCGTGCCGCTGTTCTCTTCGCCGTTAACCAATACTTTGTCCAGACGGTATCCTTCGGCCGGTTCGGCAACAACGGTCAGAGCCGTGAATTGGTCGATGGGGCCGTCGGTTACCTCTTCATTCTGGGCGTTTACCACTTTGAACGTACCACCTTCGGTCGGTTGAGTGATGGTAAGCGTGTTGGTCGGGAAGGTGTGACCTTCGACAATCTGTACCGAGATAAAGTCGCAGGTGTAAACATCGGTCCAGTAGGGCGAACCTTGCCACGTGGTTGTACCTTTAACCACGCCGGCCGGACAAGCACCGTAGGTACCCTTGTTTTCCAACTCGGCTTCCGAGTCATTCTCTATCTTGTAGTAGGCAGCCATTTCCTGAGGCATGTTCTCTTGCGTGTATCCGCCACGAATCGACTCTTTCAACTCTTTTTCGTCCAGAGCCTTCGTCCATACTTGTACTTCGTCAACATAGCAGGAGAAGCCGCCGTTACCTACGAAGAATACGCACTCGTCTTGAAGCAGACCGATGCCGTGGCCTTCGCGTATACCGTTTTCAACGATGGTTGCCAAGTCGCCCGTACCGGCCAGTTTGCCGTTCTTGTAGAGTTTGATGGTCATGTTTACATCATCTACTACTACCGAGATGAAGGCCCATTCGTCGGGGGTAAGGGTAGCATTGGTAGCTACTTCGGCAATACCGGGGCAGCTGCCGCCGTCTTCCCAGGAACGAGCTTTCAAAGTGAGTTTGCCATTGACAAGGAATACGCCGAATGTACCCGTGGCGTTGTAGAAGAGCGATTGACCGTGACCGAGGATCTGGCCGTCGCCGCCGGTGCTGACAGCCTTAATCCAGGCCGACATGGTGAAGTTGCGGGCGCGGTGGTCGGTACCGGTTACATTGCCGTTGTTCCACGTGTTGTTCACGCCATTTTCGTGGTCGCCCAATACTTTGTCGTCGAAGCGGAATTGGTATTTGTATTGACCGCTGATTTCGGGAACCAATACGGCTTTGGGGCCTTCGAACTGGAAGGAGGCAGTAATCGTTACGTTCTGGTTCACTACGTAGGTGTTGCCGCTGGTGAAATCTTCGCCGTTGACTTGCAGCGAGAGTATTTCATAACCCGAGTTGGGGGTAGCGGTGATGGTCAGGGTAGTACCCTCTTCGATTTGGGTATTCTCGCCGGGGTTGAGGGCTACGTCGCCCTTCATCACGGTAAGAGTACCGTTCTCTACGGCTTCGGGCAAGGTTACGGTATAGTAGGCAATGTCGGCCAGTGTAACGGTGAGGGTAGCGTCGGCAGTTACCGTGAAGGTGTAAGTGCCGTCTTGGTTAGCCTCGAGAGGCTCGTCGCCAAAGGTTACCGAAGCGATTTTCTTGCCTTGAGGCAGGGCGCTTATCGTCAAGGTGAGCTCACTGCCTACGGCTACCGATGAGAGGTCCTCGACCGGTTCGCCGTCCAGGGTAACCTGATACTCTACGCCATCGGGGATGGCAACCGATACGCTGTGCTTTTCGATTTCGACAAACGAAACGGCAATCGTGGTATTTTCGTTTACAGCATAAGTGGCACCGCTTTCAAAGGGTGCATCGTTTACGGTAAGTGATTCCAGACGATAGTCTGCGGCAGGGGTAGCCGTGATAGTCAGTTCGGTTCCTTCTTCAACTTCGTTCACGCCGGGGTTGAGAGCGGTTTCGCCGTTCATGACGGTGAGCGTACCGTTCTCTACGGTCTCGGGCAGCGTCACGGTGTACTTGGTCTCAATCGTGCGGCCTTCAGCCATGGTAGGAGCAGTTTCGGTGTAGCTATTGATAGAAGTATAACCACCGTCGCCGCTCAGCGTAGCGTTGGTGAGGTTGTAGAATACTGCCTTGGTGTCGGCATGGGCCGAGCCTGTAGCCTTGTTGTCGAACGAGCCGGTCGTGCCGCTTGCGATTTCGTTGAAGTCGTACCAGGCGGTCAGACCCGAAACGCCTTGCGGATTGTTGTTGTAGGCTTGGGCAACTTCGTCGGCCGTGAGAGCCCGGTTATAGAACTGCATCGTCGCAGAGACCCGAGAAACCGGTGCCGCCTACATAGAAGATACAAGGGTCATCGCTAAATAGAGTCAATTGCGAGCCGTTGTTGCGGGTATCGACCAAGACGCCATCTTTATAGACTTTTACCGAAAAGTCGCTGTTGTCATAAACCAGAGTCAGATAGGTCCAGGTATTCAAGGCGACGGGTGCATCGATATTGCCCGACACGGTGTTGCCACCCCCCGAAATGATTTTGAGGGTACCGTCGGTTGTTGTAGCCAATACCAGGCTGCCGTTGTAGTTGAAGTGAAAGCGGGCGCCGTGACCCATAATCACATTTCCCTTGTTGTTGGAGGTGCCATTGGTAAACTGGTCCATGTTGATCCAGGCCGACAGGGTAAACGATTTCCCCGTGCGGTCGGTTGCACCGCCACTGCAGTCGCCCAGGATTGTTTCGGGTACCTCCAGGCGATAGCCCGAGATGTTCCAATACGATATGGAAAGCTGTGGAATTTTGATTGCTTTATTCTCCTGTGCTTGTGTAGTGAAGAATGGCAAGAGAATAAACAATAGTGAGAATAGTAGAAATTGTTTTCTCATGATATAAAAGTTTACATTAGTGGACACTAATGTAATCATATATATAACCCTATCCCGGGTCGATTCCCTAGTGGGAAAATGAATTTATTTTCATTCTTTTTTTTGAACAGCGAGAGAATGCCCGGTGTATCGGGGGCGTTGGTCAAATAGGAGGGCTGTACCACTCCTTGGACAGGCGGGAGTGAAGAGCAGAAGGCATATCATAAAAAAAGACGGAGTATCCTTGTGGGGATACTCCGTCTCGGGTATGCTGTCTAAGTTTTTTATTATTCAGCACTTTCGGCAGCGGGAGCTGCTTCTTCGGCGGGAGCTTCTGCAGCAGCGGCAGCTTCGGCTTCTGCTTTGGCAGCGGCTTCAGCCTCGGCCTTGGCGGCAGCTTCGGCAGCTTTCTTAGCAGCAACAGCTTCTGCTTTCACTTTGTTCTTCTCTACTTCCTCTTCGAGACGTTTCTTGGCAGCAGCGTCTTTAGCGGCAGAGATTTTAGCCTTTTCAGCATCGGTAGCCGATTTCTTGTTTTTCAACCAGGCCTCGAAGCGTTGTTCTGCAACTTCTTCGGTAAAGGCACCTTTCTTTACACCGCCCAGCAAGTGTTTTTTCAGCAATACACCTTCACGAGAGAGGATGTTGCGCACGGTGTCGGTGGGTTGAGCACCCGTTGTCAGCCAATACAAAGCCCGTTCGAAATTCAAATTTATTGTAGCAGGATTAGTGTTCGGATTATAAGAACCTATCCTTTCAATAAACTTACCATCACGTGGTGCCCTGCTATCGGCGATTACAATTTGATAGAACGCATAGTCTTTGTGACCAAAGCGCTGTAATCTGATTTTTGTTGCCATTTGAAATTTTTTAATTGGTTAGTATTTGCATTAGCGGCGCAAAGGTAGTGTTTCTTTGCGAATCGTGCAAGTAAAACTCTTTAATTTTCTTTTTGTTTGCTTCGGTTTGTCCGCTTCGGGGGTGGCGGTGTACCGTTATTTCGACTGGGGGCATAGAGCCTCTTCCCATTGGGTGGGGGCGAAACCCACGAGCACCCGGTCGCCGGTGACCAGTAACGGCCGTTTGATGAGCATGCCGTCGGAGGCCAGCAGCTCGATCAGCTCCTGGGGCTGGGCGGTGAGGATGCGCTCCTTCACCCGCAGCTCGCGGTATCGCTGGCCGCTGGTGTTGAAAAACTTTTGCAGAGGCAACCCGCTGCGGGCAATCCATTGGGCGAGCTCTTGAGCCGTGGGCGGAGTCTCGACGATGTGTCGGGCCGTTACCTCGATGCGATGGTCGCGCAGCCATTGGGCCGCTTTGCGGCAGGTGCTGCATGGGGGATATTGGTAAAACAAAATTTCCATAGGTGTCGGTAATGATTGTTGTACTTCGGTTTATGCTTGGTTGCGATATTTTTGAGGCGATAAGCCTGTTTGCTTGCGGAAAAATGTGCCGAAACTCGATGGGGTAGGGAAATTGAGTTCGTCGGAAATTTCGGCTACGGTCTTGTGGGTGCTGTCGAGCAGCGACATGGCTTTGCGTGTTATGTTTTTGAATACCAGTTCTTGAACGGTATATCCGCAAACCGATTTTGATAGTTCTGACAGATATTTGGGCGAGAGGCATAGCTTGTCGGCATAGAATGCCACACCCCGCTCGTGCATGAAGTGGCGGTCGATGAGTCGTATCAGTTTCAGAAATATCTCGGTGCGCCGGGCATGGGTCGGGCTGTTCGACAGGAATTTCTGGCTGAACACGGAGCAAAGCCGGTAGGTGAGTGATAGCAGCAGCAACTTGTGCTCGTTGATCGAAAAGAAATCTTCGGACGAAATATCTTTGGCCTTTATCAGGGAGATGTACCGGGCGATGTCGTTTTCGCAGCCGGTACTCCACACACAGGGTATGTTGGACGACATGAGGGTATAGAGGTGTACCGATTGTACCATGGCCCCCATGATGTCGCGGATGGATTCGGTGTGGTAGATGATGAGGCTCAGGAGCACGTCGGCCGATTGCCGTGTAACGCGGAAGAGACCCCCCTCGGGCATAAAGACGGTTTCGTTGCGGCTGGCCTTGTAGGAGCGGCCCGACAAGGTGAACTCGAACTCGCCTTCGTGGCACACGATGAGGCCTATACCGAAACTGATAAACCCCTCTTTCATACATGCCGGGAAATCAGAAACGGTACCCCCCGACGAGCACACATCGGCCTGGCCCGACATCATTTCTTGCAGCGTGTCAAGCCGGGCCGTAGCCTTTTCATAAAGTGTTTTTTCCATAGGGGCAAATATTTATCGCCACTAAGGTAATAAAAATTATCTGACTTGGCGGGTTGTTATTCCCGCCAAGCAGATAATTCCCTCTTCTTGTATGGATAAATGAGTACGAAGAGCATTGAAATGATACAACCGTAGAAGGTCCACCCCGACATCTCCTTGACGGCCGAGAGGGTGGCCTGCACTTGTATTTTGCCTTTAGTAGACGTGGCAGCCATGTGTTCGGCCTCGGTCTCGCTGCGGCCTTGCCAGCGCATCCCGTTTACCGTCTGGTCGTAGTCGGCGGCCGACTGGGGGTTGATGCGGTCTACATCTTGAGCAAACATTGTGATGTAGTGCTGCTGGCGGTGCTGGAGCACGTTGGAATAGAGGGCCGAACCGATACCCGGGCCAATAACCATACGCACACTGAGCATGATACATATCCAGGTCGACAGATACTTGTAGGGCATGCGTTGGTTGGCATACACGGCCGTGAGGGAGTAGATGAGCATCATGCCGGTCGAGCGTATGATTACCGGGTACTTCATCCTCTCGTACAGACCGTCGGTCTGCACTTCGAAATACATGAACAGGGACGACAGGCCGATGAGCAAGAAACCTAAAGCGAAAAGATATTTCAGCTTTACGTTGCGGGAGCCCAGGAAGATGGCTATCACGGCCCCGATGAAATAGCCCAGCATGCTCCAGTTGCCCAAGGCGGCATTCTGCCAGTTGTCTATTTTCATGCTCATGCCGGTAAACACGTTGACAAACATCGAACAGGTATTGAACACCATGAGCAGGAGGAACAGGACGATACCCATGTTGATGGTGCGCAGGCGGAATACCCCCATGAGGAAGTAGGGCGATTGGTGAGACCACTCCATGTAGAAGAACACGAGGGCAAAGACTACCGTAAGTATCGTGGAGCGTACGATGGTGGGGTCGGAGAACCAGTCGAGCGTTTTGCCATACACGAGAACGTAGATGCCGCAGGTCATCATGGCGCTGAAAACGGCCACATTGCCAAACTTGCGGAACGTAATGGGGAAACGCCGGTTGTTGTAGGTGTGGTAAGGCATGGTGACGAGGACGATGAGTATAGCTACGAGCGTCATACACATCATGTAGTAGTACACGTCTTGCCACTGGTATTCATAAGCCAGCCATGCCGTGAGCGATGTGCCCAACTGTCCCAGAATCATGAAGAACAGATATATTATCGGCATGCTCTTGCTCTTCTCCGAGTCGAGTCGGTCCCATCCCTCTTCATCGACAGGTTCGTTGCCCGGTGTGATGTTTTGCGTAGCTTCCATGCCGAAAGCGTAGCGTATGAGCGAGAACAGATTGACCATCATGAGTACCATGCGCAAGAACCCCATGATGAGGCTGCATAGGGCCAGCACAAATATGCTGTCGGTGATGGCGCAGACATGGCTGAGAAGATACATCAGGGAGAACCCTACGACACACATCATCTTTTCGCGGCGTATGCACACCAACTGGTAGAAGAAGGGCGAGAAGGCCGCCATGCCCACGGAGGTGACGAACCCCACGAACTGTATGTGTTCCGACTGTATGCCCAGTCCGCTTGTCATTTCGCCGCTGTTGGCTGTATAAACGCCACCTACGGTGAGGATGGGGATAAACAGCAGTATCAGCAGTATGATGCCCAGCGGCTTGGGTACCCAGTTGTAGAACGGGTAGTTCTTATATTTTGCCCCATAGGTGAGGCTTATCGTATTTTGTTTCATGACTCTAAGCTTTTTGTGAGAGATGCTTCACGAGCCAGCTTGCTTAATCGATTTTAGCTTTTACGATTACCATCATGCCGGCAGCCAGGCGTTCGTTGTCGGCTTCGGACAGATCGGTGAAGTCGATTCTGACCGGGATTCGCTGGCGTATTTTCACGAAGTTACCGGCCGAATTGTCGGTAGGAACGAGCGAGTATTTGGAACCGGTGGCTCCCGAGATGGCCGAGATGCGTCCCTTGAACTCATGTCCGTCAAGAGCATCTACCGTAATGGCTACCTCCTGACCTACATACAGGTTTTCGACCTGGGTCTCCTTGTAGTTGGCAATCACCCACTTCTGGGTGTCGGGTATGATGTAGGTGAGAGTCTGTCCGGCCGAAACATACTGCCCGTCCTCGACGGCACGGCGTCCGAGTTTGCCGTCGCAAGGAGCCACGACTACGGTGTAGGAGAGGTTGAGGCGGGCCATCTCGAGTGCGGCGCGGGCTCTTTCGACAGCAGCCTCGGTGCTTTGGCGGCGGGTAGATACCTCGTTCACGCCCGATATGGCAGCCTTTTGCTGGCTTATCAGTCCGGCCAGTTTTTTCTGGGTAGCCTCGTATTCGGTCTCGATTTGCTCCAGTTGTATCGGTGTTGTGGCATTGCGTTCAAGCAGGTTCTGGTAGCGGGTGCGGTCTTTCTCGAGTTTGGCCAGGCGTATCTTAACCTCGGCAATCGATGACTCGTAGACCGAGGCCGAAGCCTGTGTCGTCTGCAGTGTCTGTCCTATGACCGATGCGCCGGCTAAAGCATCCTTCAGCGCAGCTTCGGCTTCCATCACGCGAATGCGGTATTCGCGGTCGTCGAGGATCAAGAGGGTGTCACCCTTTCTTACGTTCTGGTGTTCAGTGAAACATACTCGCTTGATGTAGCCCGAGGCACGAAGGTTGACCGGCGAGATATATTGTTCTATCTGGGCATCGTTGCTGGTTTCGGTATTTTTGTAGTCGAGAAAAATCATCGATATTTTCACAATGCCGCATACGAGGATTATAATGCCGAAGATGCTGGCTACGATTTGGCGGGAGCGCTGTTTCCGTAATCTTTTGGCTTGTTGTTCCAGGGTGTTGGTTTTCTGTATGTTGTTGTTCGGAGTTTTCATTGAAGTAAATTCTAAAATGGTTGATTATGAGTGTGTTTGTGCGCTGTTCGGTTGCTCTGTGAAAAGGTCTATTTCAGCAGAGAGTCGAGTTTGCCGGTCAGTTTCAAGAGCGACAAGGCCGTCACGCGATAGTTGTAGTGAGCGGTCACATAGCTGTTTTGAGCTTCGCTCATCTGCATCTCGTCTTGGAGCACTTCGGTCATCGAGGCTATGCCTTCGCGGTAGCGGTCGGCCGTAACGGCGTAGACCTCCTCGGCAAGCCGGTAGTTGTCGAGTTGCTTGGTGAAGTTGCGCCTGCTGTTCATGAGGTCGCAGGTTGCATTGAGGTATTGGGTGTGCAACCCTTTGAGGGCGTCGTTGTAGGCCAGGCGGGCGTTCTCGGCATCGAGTTTGGCCTTGCGTATCTTGGAGCGTTTCTCGAGTCCGTCGAATATTGGGATACGCAGCGTGATGCCCAGACCCGATGAGTTGTACCAGTGGTTGGAGGGGCCGGAGTGAAACCAGTTGCAGAACTTGTCGGTGAAAGCCGAGTAGGTGAAGTTGCCTGTGAGCGAGAGTGAAGGCAGGTAGCCTTGCCGAATCATCGTCTCTTGCTTGTTGGCCAGTTCGCTCTGTTGTTGCAACAGCTGTAGCTCGGGCAACGACTCGTAAAGTCCGGTGAGTTCAATATCCTCGACGCTTGCCGCATTGACTGCGGTAAGGGCTATGGGCTTTTCGGCCGGATAGTCGATTACATACTTCAGCATGTTGGTCTGTTGCGTGAGCATGGCCTCGGCGTTGTCGCATTGTACTTGCAGATTTTCCAGGTTGATGTTCACTCGCTTCACGTCGACATCCATGGCCATACCGTTGTCAAAAAAGGCTACGGTAATATCTCGCAGCTCTTCCAGTCGGGCGATGTTGTCCTTGATGATGGCAATCTGCTCTGCTGTGCTCTGGGCGAGATAGTACATGCGGGTTATCTGCTCTATGAGGTCGTTGCGGGCCTTGTCGTAAGAGAGGCGGTTGATGCGGTCCATCATCTTCGTGATGTCGAGCGCTGTGAGCAGTGTCTGGTTATAGAGCGGCATCTGCAACTGGAGCCCGGCCGAAGCATTGTACTGCAAGGTCTTGGTCACGTTGTAGGGGTTGCCGTAGGCCGAGCCGTCGGTTACGGATACGGGCGGATTGAAGTTGTCGTTGAACGACCCTACGGCGTTGATTTGAGGCAGCAGTTTGGCACGGTTTTCGGTAACATTGTGTTTGCCTTTCGTGATGTCGTTGCGCCTCGTCTGTAGCTGGAGGTTGTTTTCGATGCCCATGAGCAGACACTGCTCGAGCGTGAGTGTCTCCTGCGCTTTAAGAGGAAAAAGCGTAGAGAGAACAGCAAATGTAAATAAAAGTCTCTTCATAACGTTTGTTTCATTTATCCACTGCAAAAATAGGTAGTTATATATGCTTTATCGCGATGAGATTTCCCTACTGTATGTTCATATTTTCCGTCTCTGTATGAGTGGGGTATAAAAAACGGGATATATCGCTGTAAAGCTGTGAAACGGATCCGGTCCGGACCGTTTTTGAGGAGGGGGATGGGTAGGGTAAGCAGGCGGCAGAAGTGAACGGGAAACCTGTGGCAGGCCGTGGTGCGTTTTGATCCGTGGACAGGGGCTGTTTTTCGTCCCTCTTTATTAAAAAGGTGTGATGCCCCCGAGTGTATGTCATGAATGGCGGCCGATGCTGATGGCCGGCATGTAGTTGGGGGGCAGGCGTGGGGCCGTTTCGGGTAGGGAGGAAGAGGTGGAATGAAAAATAGCGGGGGGAGGAGGGGATGGTTTTTGTGGAAATTTTTTTATCTTCACCGCCAAATCGTGAACTATGGCTTCCTATTCCCGAAAAGCGACCCGCAACAAGGCGTTGTGGGGATATTTGCTGCTCGTTGTCGTACTGCTCTCCTCCTCGTGGTTTGTCTATCACGAGATAGGGCTGCTGGTATCGGTGCGTGAGGTCGAGGAGGATATGACGGCCAAGCGGCATCGGGTATCCGATGCGCTGTCGCTGCTCTATCGTACCGAGACCTTGGGGCAGTCGCTGGTGTGGGGGCGCTATTCCGATTATCCGGTTTACCGGCGTTTGATGAACGATGCCGTGTCGTGTGTCGATTCGTTGTGCAACATCACTGCCGATTCGGTGCAGTTGTCGCGTATCGACAGCATTGTCTATCTGCTGAACCGGAAAAATTCGGTCATCCGCCGGTTGATGAGTACGTCGATTGATGTGGCCGAGGAGCAAAATCGCAAGTTCGACGACATGATGCGCCAGCAAGACTCCCTGCTTCTTATCCATGAGCATCAGCAGTTGCTGGCACAGAAGAGCGATTCGCTCATGGAGAAGCGCAAACGGCGCAATCTGTTCGGGCGCATAGCCGATGCCATATCGGGCAAGTCGCCGGGCGGACTCGACAGCATCCGGTCGGAGGCGCGGCGGATTGGGGCCTTGAGCGATTCGCTGGCTTTGGATCTGAAGGCGATGGAGAGTGGCTTTCACGAGAGTCGCGAACTCTCGAAGCAGGCCCTCGAGCGGGAACGCTGGCGGCTGCGGTTCGACAACCAACGGTTGAGCGGGCAGATAAGTCGGCTGATGAGCAGCTTCGAACAGGAGCAGCTGTTGGTCTCGGAGCGGATTCTCGACCGCAACGAGGCCATCCGCCAGGAGTCGATGAATGCTCTGGTGGGAGTCGCTTCGGGGGCTATCGTGCTGGCGTTGATATTCGGCATCATGGTGTGGCGAGGCTGGCTGCGCGACGACCGCTGGCGGCGCGAACTGGAGGAGGCCCGCCGGCGGGCCGAAGAGCTGCTGGAGGCTCGCGAGAAGCTGATGCTGACGATTACGCACGACTTCAAGGCGCCGTTAAGTTCGATTATCGGATATGTGGAACTGATGATGAGGCTCGACAACAGCGAGCGGCAACGGTTCTATCTGCAAAATATGAAGGCCTCGTCCGACCACCTGTTGTCGCTGGTGAGCGACCTGCTCGACTTCTATCGGCTGGAGTCGCATAAACTCGATGTCAACCACTTGACTTTCAATCCGCGGGTGTTGTTCGAGAAGATTGTGTCGGCCATGCAGCCGGTGGCTGCGAAGAAGCAGTTGACGTTGGAGCTGAAGGCCGAACCGTCGGCCAATGCCACTTTCTCGGGCGACCCGTTGCGCATCCAGCAGATTGTCGACAACCTGCTCTCCAATGCGTTGAAGTTTACCGCCCGGGGACGGGTCACCGTGCATGTATTCGTGCGGGGGCAATACCTGGTCTTCTCGGTGAGCGATACGGGGCGGGGCATTGCCCGTGACGACTTGGAGCAGATATTCCAGGCCTTTACCCGCTTGTCGTCGGCCCAGGGTATCGAGGGCTTCGGGTTGGGGCTGACGATTACCCGGCAGTTGGTCGACCTGCTCGGCGGCCGGCTCGATGTGCGCAGTCAGGAGGGGGTAGGCAGTACCTTCGCCGTAGAGATTCCGCTCGACAAGGTCGACGGCGAGGCCGAGCCCGAAGCTCCAGCCTTTGCCGGGCGCCGCTGCCTGTTGCTCGACGACGACAAGATACAGTTGACCCTCTTTGAGAACCAGTTGAAACAGCTGGGTGTGGAGGCGGTCGCCTGTGTGCGGCCCGAAGAGGTGGTCAGCTATCTGGAGCACGAACCCTTCGACGCCGTCTTTACCGATATGCAGATGCCCGAGATGGATGGTGTGCAGTTCTTGAAATCGTTGCGCGATTCGTCGGTGCCCCGGGCCCGGGATATTCCCGTGGTCGTAGTCACGGCCCGCAGCGATTCGGACCGTCTGTTGTCCGAAGGCTTTTCGTGTGTGTTGCGCAAACCCTTCTCGTTGACGCAGCTGTCCGACTGCCTGTCGGCCATTTGGCGCGAGGCCCCTCGTGCCGTAGCCGAGCCGCAACCCGCGACCGCCGAAGGTGAAGAGTCGCAGGGCCGATATGACTTTTCGCCGCTCACTGTGTTTGCCGGTGACGACCGGGCCGCCCGTGTGAAGATACTGGAGACCCTCTTGCACGAACTTACGACCCAGATCGAAGAGCTGGAGCAGGCTCGCGAGAACCGCAACGGCGAAGTCGTTACCCGCACGGCCCACAAGTGGCAGCCGCTTTTTGCCATGCTGAAGCTCTCGGACATGTTGCCGTTGCTTTCGCGGCTGGAAGAGGAGGGTGCTGCCTCGTGGAGCGACAGCCTGTCGGAACACTTGACCCCTTTGCTCGCCTGTGCCGGGCAGATACGGGACGAGTTGCAAGCTATTTTAAGAAAGGAGGAACAACCATGAACCATATTCTTATCGTCGAGGACGATACCACTTTTGCCCTCATGTTGCAGACGTGGCTTACCAAGAAAGGCTTTGCCATCACTTCGGTTTCGGGGGTGGGGGCGGCCCGGCGTGCGTTGCAGGACGAGGCTGCCGATTTGGTGCTGTGCGACTTGCGGTTGCCCGATGGCGAAGGCATCGACCTGCTGGAGTGGCTCAATGCCCAGCGGCAACCGGTGCCGGTTATCGTGATGACCAGCTATGCGGCCATCCCCTCGGCCGTCCAGGCCATGAAACTGGGGGCCAAGGATTATATTGCCAAGCCGGTCAATCCCGAGGACCTGCTGCAAAAAATCAACGAGGTGCTCGGGGCTGCTGCTCGTGCGGTGGAGCCTGTGCAGCCCAAGGCAAAGGCCGCACCCGAAGAGCCCGGCTATCTCGAGGGGCAGAGCGAAGCTGCCCGGCAGCTCTACTCGTATGTGCGGCTGGTGGCTCCTACCAACATGTCGGTCTTGATCAATGGGGCGAGCGGTACGGGCAAAGAGTATGTGGCCAAGCGGATACACCAGTTGAGCAAGCGAGCCGACCGTCCGTTTGTGGCCATCGATTGCGGAGCCATCCCCAGGGAGTTGGCCGCCTCCGAGTTCTTCGGTCATAAGAAGGGGTCGTTTACGGGGGCTATCGAAGACAAGGTGGGAGCCTTTGTCGAGGCCGACGGCGGCACGATATTTCTCGACGAGATAGGCAACCTCAGTTACGACGTGCAGATACAACTGCTCCGGGTGTTGCAGGAGCGGAGGGTCAAGCCGATAGGTACCACGACCGATATTAAGGTCGATGTGCGGTTGATTGCCGCTACCAACGAAGACTTGAAGGCTGCCATAGCCGCGGGTACCTTCCGCGAAGATCTGTATCACCGCATCAATGAGTTTACCATCCATATGCCTCGCTTGTGCGAGCGTGGTGACGATATTCCACTCTTTGCCAACTTCTTTCTGGACCAGGCCAATCGCGAGTTGGAGAAGCCTGTGCCGGGATTCCGGCCCGATGCCATGGCGCAGATTTGCCGCTATCGCTGGCCCGGTAACTTGCGCGAGATGCGCAATACCGTGATGCGGGCCGCCCTGCTGTCGCAAGGAGCTCCCGTCGGAGTGGAGCATCTGGGGCTCGAGGTTGCCGAGGTCGAGAAGCGGACGGCTGCATTGCACGACCCCGAGAGCGAACGTGCCAAGATTGTGGCCGCTCTGCAACATTGTGCAGGCAACAAGAGCCGGGCCGCCGAAATGCTGGGTATCGATCGCAAGACACTCTACAACAAGCTCAAGCTGTATCACATCGAGTGAAGCGGGTAGGGTGGGGTGATGACGACCATCCCGACATCGCTCTCTATACTTCCATATCGGGGTACTCCGGCCGGTGTATCCCGTTGTTTTTTTGTGGAGGGGTGTGGAATTTTTCCACACCCCTCCACATGTTTTCCACAAAATTCCACACCGTGCCACATACGGTGGTTTCTATTTAGTGAATTGATAAATAGATTATTAAGCTTGTTGTGGGTCGGTTGGCACGGCGATTGTGTTTTCATTAGGCGAAGAATGGAATAATAGAGTGTATTACTTAAAAATGTGGAATTATGAAAAAGTTAATGTTATCAGTCGCAGTTTTTATGATGTCGGTTAGCGTTTCATCTTTTGTATCGTATGCACAGAGCCCGAGCGAAGAACCGGCACAAACCGATAGTGTCCCTGCACAGGACCCCCAAGGAGAGGCAAGTCTGTTCGGTCTGAATGAAGAGCCGGCTCCCGCTGACAGTGTCCCCTCTCAAGAACCCCAGAGCAAAATGTCTCTGTTCTGTTTGAATGAGGAGCCGGCTCCTACCGACAGCGTCCCCACGCAGGAGCCGCAGAAAGACGAGCCTCAAGCCAACCTCTATCTGCTCGGCCTGGCCGAAGAACCTACCGACAGTGTTCCCACGCAGGAGCCGCAGAAGGATGAGCCTCAAGCCAACCTCTATCTGCTCGGTCTGACCGAAGAGCCTACCGACAGCGTTCCCACGCAGGAGCCGCAGAAGGATGAGCCTCAAGCCAACCTCTATCTGCTCGGCCTGACCGAAGAGCCCACCGACAGCGTTCCCACGCAGGAGCCGCAGAAAGACGAGCCTCAAGCCCAAAACTCTATCGCATAACTTTTGCATCGGATAAGTGAGTTAATCCTTAGAAAAAGCGTTCTTATTTTTATCTGTTTTAGTGAAGATGATAGAGCCGCCATTCTCCTCGGTATGAGGGGGATGGCGGTGTTTTTTGCATCCCCTCTTTAAAAGGCCTTGCAGAAAGGCATTCAAATTCTTTTATCTATTGGGAATAATAGCGTAAATAATATTAAAATGTAACTATTTCTCGTTATATTTGCATAGTTAAATTGTATTTACGACTCTGTTTAAGAGGTTAAAATGCAAGAGATAGCAGGAGTGCCTGATGTAGTCGAGGACGACGTTTTGTCGCCTGGAGGCTTAGGCTTTGTCAAAACCGAACCGAATATGCCGGAGACCGAAGAAGAAGGGTGGTACGTGGCGAAAACCTATCGCCAGGAACGCAAGATCAAAGAGCTGCTTACCCGCATGGGGGTGAAGCACTTTGTCCCTTTTCACGAGACGGTCAAAGAGATCGGCGGGAAACGCAAGAAGGTCGAAGTCCCCTTCATCAGCGGGCTGATATTCGTGCATGGTCGTAAAAAAGAGTGCATTTCGCTCATCAACGACTACGGTTACCCCATGCGGTATGTGCGCGACTTTTCCAGCCGCTCGCTGCTGCGGGTGCCCGACAAGCAGATGGAAGATTTCATCTACCTGGTAGAACACCACGAAAACGAAATCGAGGTGTTGCCTCACGACCTGCGTCGGGGCGACCGCGTGCGGGTCGTCGCCGGCAGCTTTGCCGGCATCGAGGGCGAGCTGGTGCGCATTGCCGGCCATCGCCGCGTGGTGGTTCGGATAGACAACCTCTTTACCGTAGCCACGGTCTATATACCGGGCAGTTATTTGGAGAAGATAGGCGAATGACTATTCTGTTGCATTGATTTACAGCAGTTGTATAAACTCATATGATAGGCTATAATACCATAAAACAGAAATATACAGGCAACCGTAATTTGGTCGATAATGTGTTGGGGGCTTTTGTCGTACGAGGGTTGGGCTTTCTCATCTCGTTTGTACTGTTCCCGCTCTATCTGCGTTATTTCAACAACAATGCGGTTTTGGGTTGTTGGTTTACCATGTATTCGGTTTTGACCTGGATCAATATGTTCGATTTGGGTATCGGTCATGGTCTACGCAACCATTTGACCGCCGATTTGAGTTTGGGAAATTACGAGAGTGCCCGTAGTCATATTTCGTCGGCTTATATCTTGATGGGAGGTATTACCCTGCTGGTTACTCTGATTTCTCTCGTTGTGAGTCGGTATATCGACTGGAACCGCATCTTTAATATTTCTACCGAAGCACTGTCGGCCGAGGAGTTATATCAGGGGGTAATCGTAACGCTCTGCGGTGTATTCTCCTTTTTCTTTTTCAAGTTGATTCTATCGGTGCTATATGCGTTGCAGAAGTCGGCATGGCCCAATTTGCTCAATCTGATTTCGACTGTGCTGATGTTGCTTTTTTTGTGGGTATATACCCCTACGGGTGAGATAGGGAAAGATTTCATAACCCTGTCGTGGGTACAAGCCATCTCGGGAACTTTGCCCCTATTGGTGGTGACGGCTCTTGTCTTTGGCAAGGAGTTGAAAAGTTGCTTGCCCTCTTTCCACTGTTTCAGGTGGAACAAGGCGAACGATGTCTTGTCACTCGGGTTCCTCTTCCTGTTGGTGCAGGTAGTTTATATGGTCATTACGGTTACCAACGAATTTATCATCTCCTACTTTTTTGACCCTGCGTTTGTGGTCGAGTATCAAATCTATTTCAAGCTCTTTTCGATTGTAAGTTCGTTGGTCGCCTTGGCCTTGATACCGGTGTGGTCGGCTGTCACGAAGGCATTTGTCGAGAAACGCTATGGGTGGATACTCAAGTTGATACGTTTTCTGTATGGCATAGCAGCGCTTTCGGTACTGTTGCAGTTGGCCATTATTCCCTTTCTCGACCCGATATTGAAACTCTGGTTGGGTAGTAAGGCCATTGAAGTAGATGTTTCGGTGGCCTTATTGTTTGCTCTGATGAGTTGCGAGATGATATGGGTCTCGGTGTTGACCAGCATTGCTAACGGATTGGGCAAGCTCAAATGTCAGTTGTACGGATTCCTGTTTGCAACTGTCTTTAAGATAGGAGCCATTGTTGCTTTGGCTTCGCACGCATCGTGGACGATTGTGATTACTGCGACCATTATTGGTTTGCTGCCCTACTGTATTGTGCAGCCGATCGTGATGAACCGTCAGTTGAAAGTGTTGAACAAGGAGGTATCCACACATGACTAAGAGATTGTTGATTGTTAATACTTACGGCAACCTGTGGTCTACTGGGCGCATTGCTGCCGAGATAGGCGACATAGCCGAGAAGCACGGTTGGCAATATACATTTGCCTATGCTTGTGAAGCTCGTCTCGAGGCCGGGAGAGGAATACGGATTACTCGCAGCCGATTGTCCTATTTGCTGCACACCTATCTGTTTTCACGTATCCTCAATCTGAAGGGCTTCGGGTCGTTGGTTGGTACCTGGCTTTTTATCAGGAAGATAAAAAAGTTCTCCCCCGACTTGATACACCTGCACAATATTCATCAGAATTATCTGAACTTCCCGTTGCTCTTTTCGTATCTGAAGAGGGCTGGTATCCCGGTTGTGTGGACCCTGCACGACTGTTGGGTGGCTACGGGAGGTTGTACTCACTTTGCCTATTACGGTTGTAAGCAGTGGCACGACGGTTGTTGCCGGTGTCCCCGTTGTGGGAATAGCGATGTGGGTGGAGAGTTGAAGGGTGTCTTCCGTACGATGCCTTGGGTATTGAAGCAGAAAGTTTCGTATTTTACGGCGGTGCCTCGATTGACCTTTGTCGCAGTTTCGGAGTGGTTGGCGTCGGTCGTGAGAAGTTCGGCTGTGAGTGCAGTCCCAGTGCGGGTGATAACAAACGGAATAGACACCTCCGTTTTCTATCCGCGTGAAGACCAACACCGGTTGGGTGAACGCTATGGTTGGGGCAATCGATTTGTGGTTGTGGGGGTGGCTTCGCATTGGAGCGCTGCCAAAGGATTACCCGATTACTATAAGTTAAGAGCTGCGTTGCCGATTGACCGTTTTGCTATCGTGATGGTGGGACTTACCCCTCAACAGATAGCAGATTTGCCCGAGGGTATTATCGGTATCGAACGCACCGGGAGTACCGACGAGTTGGCGTCGCTCTATTCGGCGGCCGATGTGGTGGTGAGTTTGTCGTATCAGGAGTCGTTTGGAACTACTCCGCTCGAGAGTTTCGCTTGTGGTACCCCTGTCGTGGCGTATGACAATACGAGTCACCCCGAACAGATAACATCCGCCACGGGACGGCTGGTCGAGTCGGGTAATATTGCTCGCGCGGCCGAAGCTGTTATCGAGGTTTGCGAGAAGGGTAAGTCGTTCTATTCGCAAGCCTGTAGGGCCGAAGCCTGTGTGCGGTATGATAAAAATCGACAGTTCGAGCAGTATATCGAGTTGTATGAACAACTGCTCGGTTCTCGAAAAGAAAATTGTAAGGCATGATTGAAACGATTGTTATAGGACTGTTGTGTGTCGTGTTGGCTTTTCTGGCCCGCTACAAGCGGTTGTCGTGGACCTTCCCCTTGGCGATGGTGATTCTGTTTGTCTTTTTGTCCATACGCTACTATTGGGGAAATGACTATGAACAGTACATCGACAAGTTTACGATTTATAATGCGATCGACCGTTTTGACTACTCCGACCCCGACGAGCGTTGGGAGGTGGGATGGATACTCTTGTATCGCCTGTTCCAACCGCTTGGATTCTTCTCGTTGGTGATTGTTCTTTCTGCCTTCGAGATAGGGGTCTACTATTGGTTTATTAAGAAGTATGTGCCGCGTGAGTGGTATTGGTTTGCCATGTTCCTGTATGTGTTCAATCCCTATTTCATGTTGGTGCATGCCTCAATGCTTCGTCAGGCGTTGGCCATAGGCCTGGTATTGCTTTCGATACCCTATATTTTCAAGAAGCGGTTTGTCGTGGCGGCATTGATTATCGTATTTGCTTCGCTGTTTCACAGCAGTGCCAAAATATTGTTGCCTATCGTATTCCTGGGCTATCTCAACTGGAAGATGGGTAACAAGGGGGTGATTATAGGAGGCGTTCTCTTCTTTGCCATTCTCTTATTGCAGAATATCGTATTGCACATGGTCGAGGAGACCCTCTCGTCGTTGGGGGTGAGTAAATATGCCTATTACCTGGAGGAGGGCAAAGAGACCTCGGAACTGGCGACGGGAGTGGGTTTTGTATACCAGATTCTGATGATGTGCATGGTACTCTATTACGAGAAGAAGCAAGACCGGGAGATAGGACTGTTGTTTAAGTTGACCGCACTCTCGTTCCTGTTTATCCCGCTGGGATTTGTGGCACAGTTGTTTTCTCGCTTGGGCATGTATCTTCAGGTGCCTATGATAGCTACCTATCCGCACATGGTGCGCAGTATCGACAATAAAATTGTTCGGGTGGGCTCCTTGTTGCTGATTATGGCATTTACCGTGTATGATTTTCATGTATTCTTCAACTCCGAGATATATGGCGATTTTTACATCGAGTATCGCACCATTTTCGAATCGTTTGTTTGGCGATGATACCGATGAGTTTTTACGATGAAACAGAAACAGAACGATGAGAGCTGCTTTTTTAATGGGATTGTTCCCCAAGAGTAACCGGGACGAAATCATTCGTAACAGTCGAGGCCCGATTCAGTTTGCAGCCGATGCCTTGCAATGGGGATATGTGTGTGGACTGAGTGCTCGGCATGTCGAGGTTCAGGTGTTCAACGCGCCCTTTATCGGCTCTTATCCGAAGCGGTATACGACTCTATTTTATACGTTGCGGTCGACCGATTCGATGCCGGCGGGGGTGACTTTGACCGATGTCGGGTTCTGTAATCTCACCGGCTATAAGTTGATAAGCCGCTGGTTACACATGAGACGGGCCTTGAAACGATGGGTCGACGAGGCCCCTCGAGAGACAACCGTGCTGATGGTGTATAGCATCCATACGCCTTTCCTAAAAGCGGCCGTTGATGTGAAGCGGAAAAGAAAGAATGTAAAGATTGTACTTGTCGTTCCCGATTTACCCGAGTATATGGATTCCGATCGGTCGGGCATAAAATTGGTATTTCATGCCATCAACCGGCAGGTGCAACAACGGTTGTACCGGCAGGTCGACGGCTACGTGCTTTTGAGCGAATACATGCGGGAGCGGTTACCGGTCGGTGAGAAAGCGTCTACGGTCATCGAGGGTATGTATTATGCCGACGAGTCGTCGACGACTGTCGACGATGTGAATAGTTGTGGAGTAACCGATAGCACGAAGATTGTGCTTTACACGGGTACTTTGGATTCGCGATATGGTATACTGACTTTGTTGAAGAGCTTCATGTCGTTGAAGAATCCTGATTATCGGTTGGTGATTTGTGGCGATGGCAACTCACGAGAGTTTTTGCAAAAGTGTGCTGCCGAGGACCGTCGCATTGTATATCAAGGACAGTTGCCTCGCGAGTCGATTCTGGCCTGGCAGCGAAAGGCGACGTTACTGATCAATCCCCGTACGCCACAAGGGGAATTTACCAAATATTCGTTCCCTTCGAAGACAATCGAGTATTTGGCTTCCGGCACACCGGCTTTGCTGTATAAGTTGCCGGGTATTCCGCAGGAGTATTACGACTATTGCTTTACCGTCGACGAACTTTCGGAAGAGGTTTTGGCTCGGAAAATCGACGAGATATTGAGTCGGGACGAAGCGTCGTTGCAGGCATTGGGACAAAAGGCCCGGCACTATATCTTGACGCATAAGTCGCCCGAGCATCAATGCGAAAAACTGGACGAACTGATAAAACAAGTGATAAAATAATAAATCTAATATATAACATTATGTCGATTTTTAAAGATAAGGTATTGCTCATTACCGGGGGAACCGGGTCGTTTGGCAATGCGGTTTTGCGGCGTTTCCTCGATAACGATGTGCGCGAAATACGCATATTCAGCCGCGACGAGAAGAAACAGGATGATATGCGCCATCGGTTGCAGAACCCGAAGGTGAAATTCTATATCGGCGATGTGCGCGACAAGCGCAGTATCGACGGGGCCATGATCGGGGTCGACTATGTGTTCTCGGCTGCGGCCTTGAAGCAGGTGCCTTCGTGCGAGTTTTTCCCCATGCAGGCGGTGCGTACCAATGTGTTGGGGACCGAGAATGTTCTCGACTCGGCTATCGAACACGGGGTGAAGAATGTGGTGGTGCTCTCGACCGACAAGGCGGCTTATCCCATCAATGCCATGGGCATCAGCAAGGCGATGATGGAGAAGGTGGCTATCGCCAAGGGGCGTCAGTTGGGCGACTCGGCGACGACCACGATTTGCTGCACGCGCTACGGCAACGTGATGGCGAGCCGCGGTTCGGTCATCCCTTTGTGGATTGACCAGATGAAGAGTAATGCCGTGATTACGATGACCGACCCCAATATGACACGCTTCATGATGACGCTCGACGATGCGGTAGACCTGGTGGTATATGCTTTTGAGCATGGTCACAACGGCGACCTGTTCGTGCAGAAGGCGCCGGCAGCTACGCTGGAGACTCTGGCCACGGCCTTGAAGCAGCTCTACGGCAAGGATACGCCGGTGAAGGTTATCGGTACCCGTCATGGCGAGAAGCTGTACGAGACGCTGGTGACTCGCGAGGAGATGGCGCGTGCCGAGGATATGGGCAACTACTTCCGTATCCCGTGCGACAGCCGCGACTTGAACTACGACAAATATTTTGTCGAGGGCAACAAGGTGGTTTCGCAAATCGAAGACTATCATTCGCACAACACGCACCGCCTCGATGTGGAGGAGATGAAGCAACTGCTACTCAAGCTCGACCTGGTGCGTGACGATTTGAACCTGAAAGCATAGGAGTGGGCATGATACGTGTAGGAATTACCGGCCAGGCCGGTTTCGTGGGTACGCATCTGTACCACACGTTGGGACTCTGGCCCGAATTGTTCGAGCGGATTCCTTTCGAGGATTCCTTCTTTGCCGACCGGGAACGGTTGGAGGCGTTTGTGCGGCAGTGCGATGTCGTCGTGCATCTGGCGGCGATGAACCGTCATCCCGATGCGCAGGTGCTGTATGAGACCAATGTGAAGCTGGTGCGCCAGCTCATCGAGGCGATGGAGTCGACCGGGGCGCGCCCCTATGTGCTCTTTGCGTCGAGTACGCAAGAGGAGCGTGACAACGAGTACGGCCGCAGCAAGCGCGAGGGGCGTCGCCTGTTCGAGGAGTGGGCCCGCCGTCAGGGCGCCTCGTTCACCGGGCTGGTGGTGCCCAATGTTTTCGGGCCTTTCGGCCGCCCCAATTACAACTCGTTTATCGCTACGTTTGCCTATAAGTTGACCCACGGCGAGGAGCCGGTGGTGATGCAGGACAGCGAGGTGCACCTCATCTATGTGGGTTCGTTGTGCGAATACATTTGCAAGCGGATACGCCGTCAGTCCGAAATTGCCGAGGTGGTGGTCGAACGCGACGAAGTGCCCTTCGATTTTGCCATGAAGGTGAGCGAGGTGCTCGACCGTTTCGGCCAGTTCAAGAGCCTCTACCTCGAGCAGGGCATTATCCCGCCGCTCTGCAACCGGCACGAGTGGAATCTGTTCAACACCTTCCGCAGCTACATCGACATGAAGCAGTACTTCCCGGTGCAGCTGGTGCAGCACACCGATGCCCGCGGCAGTTTTGTCGAGACGGTGAAGATAGGGGTAGGGGGGCAGGTGAGCTTCTCGACCACGGTGCCCGGTGTCACCCGGGGCAACCACTACCACACGCGCAAGATGGAGCGCTTTGTCGTCATCAAGGGCAAGGCCCGCATCCAACTGCGCCGGGTGGGTACCGACGAGGTGCTCGATTATTACCTCGATGGCGAGCGTCCGGCCTATGTCGATATGCCCGTGTGGTATACGCATAATATATCGAATATCGGCGATGAAATACTGTATGCCCAGTTCTGGATTAACGAGTGGTACAATCCCGACGACGGCGATACCTATTTCGAACCCGTAGAACAAGAACCATGAAACAACCCAATATAAGACTATGAAACCCTTGAAAGTGCTTACTGTGGTGGGCACACGACCCGAAATCATCCGACTTTCGTGCGTGTTGCAGAAACTGGACGCCAGTCCGGCCATAGACCATGTGCTGGTACATACCGGCCAAAACTACGACTATGAGTTGAACGAGATATTTTTTCAGGACCTGGGATTGCGCAAGCCCGACTTCTTCCTCAATGCGGCGGGCAACAACGCCACCTCTACGGCCGGGCAGATATTGATCAACATCGACCCCGTGCTCGAGCAGGTCAAGCCCGATGCCTTCCTGGTGCTGGGCGACACCAATTCGTGCCTCTGTGCCATTGCCGCCAAGAAGCGTCATATCCCCATCTTCCACATGGAGGCCGGCAACCGCTGCTTCGACCAGCGGGTCCCCGAGGAGAGCAACCGCAAGATTGTGGACCATATCTCCGACATCAACATGACATACAGCAGTATTGCCCGTGAATACCTGCTGCACGAGGGCATCCCGGCCGACCGCGTAATCAAGACCGGCAGCCCCATGTACGAGGTGCTGAACCGCTACCTGCCCAAGATCGAGGCGTCGACCATACTCGAGACGCTCGGGCTCGAGCGCGACCGCTACTTCGTGGTCTCGGCGCATCGCGAGGAGAATATCTCGAGCGACCGCAACTTCGGCAATCTGGTGACGATTCTGAACGGTATCGCCCGGGAGTATGGCTTCCCGGTCATCGTGTCGACTCACCCCCGCACCCGCAAGCGAATCGAGCAGACCGGGGTCGAATTCGACCCGCTGGTGCGGTTGATGAAACCGATGGGATTGAGCGATTACAACAAGTTGCAACTCAATGCCCGGGCCGTCATCTCCGACAGCGGAACCATCAGCGAAGAGTCGTCGATTCTCAACTTCCGGGCCCTGAATATCCGCGAGGCGCACGAGCGCCCCGAAGCGATGGAAGAGGCCTCGGTGATGATGGTGGGGCTCAATCCCGAGCGGGTGATGCAAGGGTTGGCCGAGTTGCAGGACCAGAATCTCGAGCACCGCAACTTCCGCCCGATAGCCGATTACTCGATACCCAACGTGAGCGACAAGGTAGTACGAATCATCTTATCCTATACCGATTATGTCAAGCGAGTCGTCTGGAGTGAAAGGTAAGCGCTGTCTGCTTTTGACCAACTATTTTTATCCCGAGACCTTCAGGGGTAACGACGTAGCCTTCGAGATGGTGAAGCGGGGCTACGAGGTTACGGTCATCACCTGTATCCCCAACTACCCGCAGGGCCGTTTCTACGACGGGTATGGCATGTGGCGCCGCCGGCGCGAGGTAGTGAACGGGGTGAACGTGATACGCGTGCCGGTGATACCGCGCGGCAACGGCCGCGCCATACGCATGGTGCTCAACTACGTGTCGAGCCTCTTCTTCACCTTTATCTATACGTTGAGCATCGTGCTCCGCAAGAAGTTCGATTTCATCTTTGTGCAGGAACTTTCGCCGGCCTTTATCGGCATTCCCGCCGTGCTGGCCAAGAAGATACAGCACATACCCATCTACTTCTGGCTGCTCGATGTGTGGCCCGAGAGTCTGGCTGCCGGCGGCATCACCAACAAATACATCATTGGCATCGTCGACAAAATCATGCGTCGCATATACCGCAACTGTCACAAGATCTTTATCGCGGCACCCGGTGTACGGTCGCTGTTGCAGCAGCGTGGCGTGCGCAACGACTGCATCGAAGACCTGCCCAACTGGGGCGAAGATGCCTTGCAGGGCGATGAGGTGAGTGAAGATCAGCTGCCCCCATTGCCCGACGGGTTCCGCATCATGTTTGCCGGGAACCTGGGCGAGGCCCAGAACCTCGAGAACGTGATGCGTGTGGCCGAGCGGTTGAAGGACGACAAGCGCATCCAGTGGATTTTCATCGGCGACGGCCGCAAGAAGAAGTGGGTACAGCAGTTTGTACAGAGCCGCGAAATGGAAGATACGGTCCATCTCTACAAACGCTATCCGATAGAGTACATGTCGGCCTTTTTCAAGAAAGCCGACATCATGTTGCTCTCGCTTTGCAACAACAACGCATTCAATGTGACCCTGCCGGCCAAGCTACAGGCCTATATGCTCAATGCCAAGCCCGTGTTGGTGATGGCTAACGGCGAGGCCCAATCGGTGGTTCGTGAGGCGCGGTGCGGCTATGGTGCCAATGCCGACTCAATCGACAAGATGGTGCGCCTTGTGCTCTCCATTTCGCGGGTTCCCAAGCAGGAGCTCGAGCAGAAGGGGCTCAACGGATACCACTACTACCAGCGCCATTTCAGAAGAGACAAGTGCATGAACGACCTCTTCGGCACCATCGAAAACTACAAAAAGAAAGGAGCTAAAAAATGATTATCGACGAGACGTTGCTCGACCGGGTGACGGCCGAAGCTCAGGCCAGCCCCCGGTTGCGCATGAACTACAACTTTCACGAGACGCTCGACGCCCCTGCGCAACGCCTGCTCAATGCGCTCGAGCCGGGCACGGTGTTGCCCGTACACCGCCACAGGCACACGGCCGAGACCTATGTCGTGTTGCGGGGTCGGCTCAACGTCGACTTCTACAACGAGGCCCGTCAGGTGACGGCCCATTACGAACTCGACCCCACGAAGGGAGTCTATGGCGTGAACATTCCCCGCGGGCAGTGGCACACCATCGAGGTGTTGTGCAGCGGTACCGTCATCTTCGAGGTGAAAGACGGTCCCTACATGCCTCTGGCTCCGGCCGATATACTGGAGTAGGCATCTGATTGTCTATCCCGTTTTCTCCGAGGGCGACTCATCGGTCTATCTGGCCGACGGGTCGCCCTCGGTGCGTACAGGGGTTGTCGGTAGAAGAGTCGTGTGAATATGAAAAATTTTTGCATCCCTCCAAATCTATGCTATATTTTGGCATATGTCCATATGTAACTTTGTGGCATAAATTTAGAGAAGTATGGAAAGAACGATGATTCAACTGCTTAAACTGACGGCTTCGAAATTGCATAACCGGAAACTCAAGGGACTTACCGGGAAAGAGCTTTCGGGGTTGTTGGGCGAGGTGCAGGCTCGCTTTCATTTGGATAATGTGGATGAGGCTGTTGTCTTTACGGCTCTTTTTGATTGTGGATGCGGAGGGCGGAAGAACGACGTGAACGACCTGGTCGTTTACTTCGGTTGTACGCTGTTGCAGATGATGGAGTATGTAGTGGCTATCCGGTCGTTGGTTCGAAAGCATCTGGTGGTACAGACCAACAGGAGTGAATTTCGAGTGGTAGAACAGATGTTCATAATACCCGATTATGTAATCGAGTCTATCCTGGAAAACAAGATGCCCCATCTGAAAGAGTATATGCCGGGAAATGTGTTTAATCAATATGACTTTTGCGAGGCGGTCGACACGGTGCTGCAAGATCGAAATTCTTCTGATGTTGATTCTCTGAAATGTATCGAGTTCCTGGAGCGGGAGAATGCCGGGATGTCGCTGGTGAAAGAGTTGAAGGGTGTAGTGCCTCAACTGGATGATCGGGCGATTTTTTATAAACTGTGTTTCAATTTTACCGAGAATAGCAGTTCGGATGTGGATGATATTCTGGAAGATATCTATAAGAACTATGGGGCACGCTTACAGGCAAAGCATGCTTTACTCTCCAGAGAACATCCGCTGGTTGTCGCCGGATTGATGGAGCTGGTAGACAAGGAGTATCTGGAACTTACAACCGCAGGGGAGCGCCTTTTCCTGGGTGAAGATTTTGAGCGGCTCAAGACGAAGGTAGAGAGCGATTGTTATGGCTTTGCAAAAATGGTCGAGGAGTATGTCGACCGCTCCAGGCGTGGAACCAAAACCGCGAGGGATACCTATAGAATGGAAGCAAAACTGGTTGCGATGGAGAAGGATAACCATCACATCTCCTGCCTGGCCAAAGTGCAGAACCTGATTGAAGAGCCCGGTTACAGAATCTTGTTCTATCTGGCGTGCGAAGGTTGCATCGATGGATCGGGTGTTGAGCTGCCCATGGTGTTGAATCTTATCTATTCCCCGAAAGATTGCAGTGCCAATTTGAGCCTCTTCAAAAGTGGGTCGCACAAGTTGCAGCGGCTCGATCTGATCGAGATGGTAACCGAGAGCAGTTTCTTCGGGAAACGGACGAAACTGATACTCACCGACCGGGGGAAAGAGCTCTATTTCGGAGAGGATGCCCGGTTTTTTGTGGAGAAGATCGATGACAAGGAGTTGATTCGGGCATCCGGTATTCGGGAAAAACGGCTCTTCTTTTCGCCTGAAGAGCAGGAGCAGCTGTCGCTGGTAGGCAACGTGTTGGACGAAGAGAACTATCGGGCATTGGTCGACCGCCTCGAGGCCAAATCGCTCCCCCGGGGAATAGCCGTCTTGCTGTATGGAGAGCCGGGCACGGGCAAAACCGAGTCGGTCATGCAGTGGGCCCGTCAGTCGGGGCGCGATATTGTGCATGTCGATATAAGCGCCTCCAAGAGCATGTGGTATGGCGAGAGCGAGAAGATAGTCAAGCAGATATTTACCCGTTATCGCAGTATATGCAAGCACTCGGCACAAAAGCCTATCCTGTTGTTCAACGAGGCCGATGCACTCTTTTCCACCCGCCAGAATCTGACGGGAAGGGGTAGCATCGATCAGACCGAGAATACCATCCAAAACATTATTCTCGAAGAGATGGAGACGCTCGACGGGATTCTGATTGCGACGACCAATCTGGTCGACAATCTCGACAAGGCTTTTGAACGGCGCTTCCTCTTCAAGATACGTTTCAACAAGCCTTCGGTCGAGGCCAAACGAAACATCTGGCTCGACAAACTGCCCGTGCTCACCGACGAGCAGGCTACCCGGCTGGCCGCGACCTACAACTTCAGCGGTGGCGAGATAGACAACATCGTGCGCAAGGTGACCCTGACCGAGGTGGTCGACGGCACTGCCCCCTCGTGGGAGAATCTTATCCGAATCTGTAACGAGGAGAAGATAGGCCGGGGCGGGTCGAGCGGAAAGATTGGCTTCAATCGATAAAGGCTATGCTTGATTTTTTCATAACAAAACCGTAACTTCACCCAATATAATTCATTAACCTCTATGGCAGCTAACAAATTCGGCCGATATCTTGATTTTTTCATAACAAAACCGTAACTTCACCCAATATAATTCATTAACCTCTATGGCAGCTAACAAATTCGGCCGATATATATGGCTTGTCAATCTCATTAAAAATCACCCCTGCATCACCTTCCGGCAGATAAGCGAAGCCTGGGCCGACTCGGGCCTGGGCGACGGCAAGTGCCTCCCGTGGCGTACCTTTATGAACCACAAGGAGGCCATCGAGACCATCTTCGATGTGATTGTCGAGTGCGACCCCAAGGCCGGCTATGGCTACTACATTGCCGACGATGAGCTGCAGGGCAACAACCTGCGCTCGTGGCTCATCGACTCGTATGCCACCCTCAACCAGGTGCAGGCCGACAGCCATTTGCAGAGCCGCATCTCGTTCGAGCAGATACCCTCGGGCAGCCGTTACCTGCAAACCCTCCTGCAGGCGATGCGCAAGAATCGGGTGGTCGAGTTGGAATATCAGTCCTTCAACAAGCCGAGTCCCTATACTTTCGAGCTTGAGCCTTATCACCTCAAGGTGGTTCGTCGTCGTTGGTATCTCATCGGGCACAGTCCTAAATACAACACTATTTACACCTATGCACTCGACCGCATGCTGAGCGTCAAGGTTACCGACAAGCTCTTCGATCTACCTGCCGATTTCGACATCGACCGCTATTTCGAGGGTTGTGTAGGCATTATGGCCAATGACGATGCAGGGATAGAGCGGGTAGTCATCAAGACCTACGACTGGGCCCGCTGGTATATCAAGACTCTGCCGCTGCATGCGTCGCAGCGCGAAATAGCTCGCGACAACAATTCGATTACCTTCGAGTTGTGGGTACGCCCCACCTTCGACTTCATGCAACTGCTGTTGCAGCAGGCAGGGCAGGTAGAGATTATCGAGCCCGAGTGGGTCAAAGAGTGGATGTGCACGTTGGCCCGGGATATATGGCGACGCTATCATCCGGCACTCCCGATAGAGGAGAATGTGGGAACCGATAAGAACAATAAACCCGATAACGATAGACACGATGATACAAAACAAACTGAATAAAAAGACTTTCGACGAAATTTGTACCGGGCAGTACGAGTTTGTCATTCCCTATTTGCAGCGCACCTATAAGTGGCGCACACGTCAGGCCGAGGCCATGCTCGACGATTTTCGGGAGTTCCTGCAGACCGGTAAGCGAAATTATTGTCTGCAACCTTTGGCCGTGGTTCGGCAGGACGATACCCGTTACGAGCTACTCGACGGGCAGCAGCGCCTCACCACGCTCTTGATTCTATGGCGCATCCTGTTCGGGGGTACGAAAGAGAGTTCCCCGTATACGTTGCGGTATGAGCGTGACGAGCTCCGGTTCGACTATCTTTGGGGTAGCGATATTCAGACGACTGAAAGCAAACGGAATATGGACGAGCATTATATGAGCGTAGTCTGTCGGGCCATTGAGCGTTGGCTGAATACGCATACCGAGGCCGATTATCGCGAGGCATTTCGCCATTTGCTCAAAGGCGATGGCGAGGAGGGGAAGCATCTGTTGTTCTTGTGGTACACGGTCGATGAGGCGGAGCGACATACCACGTTTGCCCACATCAACAGCGGGAAGATAGAGCTTACCTGCTCCGACCTGATAAAGGCGTTGCTGCTCTCCGACATTTCGACCGGCATTGCCGACAAGTCGCTGGTGGCTGCACAGTATGCCGAGATGGAGCAGACGCTCGCCAACGACCGTTTGTGGTCTATGATTCAAAGAGAAGACCCGCTTGATAATGGTGCACGCATCGATTTGATATTCAATGTAGTCGAAGAGGTTACTCCCGAGCAGTACACTCAGGATCATCTCACCGCCTTTTATCGGGTTTATGAGCATCGGGCAAATCTCTCGAAGTTTTGGAAAGCGTGTCGCGACTGTTTCGTGCGGCTGGTCGATTTGTATGAAAATCCCTATACCTATCACTATATCGGTTACTTGAACTATATCCACGGTAAGTACGAGGTGAGGAAGTGGATTGAGCAATACCGGGAAGTGGGTCTGTCGGGGGTAATCGACAAACTGAAAGCCGAGGTACGAGAGTCTATTTCTATTTCTTCGGTGGACGATTTGGATACGATAGCCTACGGCGATGGTCGTGTGAGGCGAATTCTCCTGTTGCACAATATACAGACCATTTTGTGCCGGTACCAGGCCCTGCAGCAGAGGCCCAAGGGAGTGAGGTTCGCTTTTGAGTATTTCCCTTTTGAGTTGTTCTATTCTCAACTTCAAAAGGAGGCTTGGGACATAGAACACATTGCTTCCCAAACCGATAACCCGCTGACGAAGGAAGCCGATTGGACGGCCTGGGTCGAATCGTCGAAGGCCGATTATGAAGAGGTATTTAAGCGGGAAGAGGTGCAGAAGCTTTGTGATGAGTTTGAACAGGAAAAGAAAAAAGAGACTTTTGAGCCTCTCTATAAAAAGGTGCTTGAACTTATCGAAGCGGGGAACGACCCGGTTACGAATAAAGATGGACTGGGCAACCTGGTCCTGTTGGACGGTACGACCAACAAAAGTTATCACAATGCGCTTTACAAGAGCAAGCGACGGACCATTCTCCATACTGTCGACAGTGCCACATTTGTTCCGCCGTGTACTGCGAATGCCTTTTTGAAAAGATATAACGATACACTCGATGCGAAACTGTGGGCCTGGACCCAGCAGGACTATGAGAAATATTTGAACGACATTAAGGATAAAATAGGAAAGATATGACTGGATACGACCAAATAGTAATACCCTCGTTGCAGCGTGACTATGTGCAAGGCAACCGACGCGACAAGATAAGCCCTTTTATTGATTATCTGCTCGAAGGGTTCGAGGGGAAAGACGGGATAGACCTGAACTACATGTATGGAACCATTCTCAAGAATGACGATGAAACTACCTCGTTTGTTCCCATCGACGGGCAGCAGCGCATGACTACCCTCTGGCTGTTGCGCCTCTACCTCACGGCTCGGGCCAATGTGCAGCAGCCGGGTGTCCACAGACCGATGGTGCAACGGCTCGAGTACCGCACCCGGGAGTATGCCCGGGAGTTCTGTCGGGCTCTGAGCGAGCATGTCGATGCAATTGTAACCCCGGAGCTCAAGCTGGTCGATTTCGCCCGACAACCCTGGTTCATCGAAGCCTGGCGTCACGATGTGACGGTGCAAGGTTGCATGGCTACGTTGCGGATTATCGACGAGAAGATAGGGAGTCGTTCTGCTTCGGAACTGCTCGAGCAGTTCGACGAGAAGATACGGTTCAGCCTGCAGACCCTCGACGACGATATAAACGACGACATCTATATAAAGATGAACGGGCGGGGCATTCATCTGACTGAGTTTGAAAATCTGAAGGCATGGCTGGACCAACGGGTGGAGCGTGAATATGCCTCCAATTCCGATGACCCCGATTTCATCAGGCGTTGGCAGCACTGTATGGACAACGAGTGGGCCGATATGGTGTGGCAAAATCGATGTGTCCGCAAGGATGATGATGAGAACCCTATCGATAACCTCATGCTGCGACTGTTGTATACGCTGGCCTATCTGTACTGGGTTCAGCATCAGGACCAGTTGACCCAGGCCATCGACGAGGGTGGTGACGACCTGAAAAGTGAATTGCGCCACGAATTGGGCATCGGTTCCAACGATGACCTTGTGTCTCATGCGTTGAGCCATTTGATTCGACGCGACAAATTCTGGCTGTCGGAATACCTGTTGGAACAGCTCCCGATTTTCAGCCATGAGTCGCTCCGATTCATAGCCGATAGCCTGGATTGCCTTTGCAGCCGGTGGAAGCAACTGAATGGCCTCGATCTCTATTTCTGGAAAGAGAGCGCAACGACACGTTTCTTCCAAATGTTTCTCGATGAAGCTCTTGAATCGATTCCGTATGGGAAACTGGCTTTGTGTCATGCCGTGCTTGCCTATCCCGGCAGTGAGGCGAAAGAGCCGTTCGAGGAGTGGATGTATCGCATGAGAAATCTCATTGTCAATCAAGATGTAAACAGGGGTAATCTGTTGAATATCATGGGCTCTATAACTAAGATAGGCGACTACTTGAAAGAGGCTGGGTTTCGGCAGATATTCGATGACTCGGAAACGTACCCGATCGAGCATTTCTATCAACAACAACTTACCGAAGAGAAACTCAAGTCGCAGGTGCTGGCCGAAGAGCTTCAGAGGTTCATGCGCAAGTTGGAGAATCACCCTTTCTTCGTGGGGCAGATTAAATTTCTGTTCGACTTTTGCGGGGAGAAGATCGACGATAAGGATTTGTTCAAGGGCTATGGTCGGGTGATGGCTCGTCTGTTCAATGCCGACGGCTTTTCCGATTATGAACATTGGCGTCTGCGTCGGGCTCTGCTGGCCCAATCTACCTCATACGGTTTCGGGTATGATCGGAGCAGTAACTGGAATTTCTTGAAGAGTCGGGAAGATAAGCGGACATTCATATCGGATAATACAGTAAATGAGGGGGATGAGCAACCGCACAACGCCTCTCTGAAGGCCATCGTCGACAGTTGCTGGAAAACGTGGGGCGAGGGCATTTCATCGGTAGATTCCGAAAAACTCAACAGTCTGTTCGACGCCTTGGCCCAACCGCTTTCGACCGTCGACGACTGGCGCCGTTACTTTATTCGGAAAGAGGTGTGGGAATATATACAAAAAGAACAAAACATACGGTTTGAGAATGATCAGCAAATCTATCTGCTTCAGGGTGTCCGGATGAATGGTGCCCACGTCGACCTGCGGACTTATGTACTTTTCCTGGATTGGACGGCTCGGTTTTCCAAATCAATAGGGAAATGGATTATCTGGCTGTATGTGCATGAAGGCTCCTGCATAGCTGTTGAACGCAAATGGTGTGACAAGGAGAGCGGGCAAGAGATAAAGACCGTCATCGACGTATGGCACAATGTAAACACAGAGAACAGCTTTGTCCTGTCGATATTCGTACGGGATGATCGGGAGAAAACCCGCGAGTTGATAGGTCCGGTCAAAGGGCTCCCGCCTATGGAGTATAGAGAAGAAAACGGTCGGTACTGGACAACCGGGAGTTATATTCCCGAGGAGTTGACACCTTGGGTGGAGAAGAGTATCGAGCTCATCAATCGGGCTTTCGAGTCTCGATATTCGCCCGTGGAATCCACGCCGTACCAATAGTAGGCAGTGGGGTGTACATGCCATTCAGTCGGGGCTCTGCCGAACGGTGTAAGTTTGGCGGGGCTCCGACCTTTTTTCCCGGTATCGCCATGAAACAGGGGATAAAATGCTTTCGCCTGTGCTTCGTTCCGGCATATCGGTGGGGTTACCTTTGTCATATCGTTAATCAAAAATGTTTCACTTAAAACGAAAAACCGATATGTCAAGGGTATTTAAAGTAACGCCGAAAAAAATCAGACGGGTAAACGGCACCGTATTGACTCCCGAAATGGAGGTAACCGTAACCACTCAGCTACACACCGCCGATCCGTTCTACAACGGGGCCAAAGAAATCAAAGAGGCGTACATGCGTCTCTATGGATTTGACTATCAAAAGGCCTGTTGCAATAAGTCCGATTTCAACTTTCGGGCTTTGGATTGAGACAGAGGGGATACTCTTTTCAAGCGGGGCGGGAGAACTTGCTGCCCCGCCTTGGCGAGAATAATAGGGGACTTTTAAAAAGCGACACTCCGGTAATCGGTCGATTATCGGAGTGTCTGGCTTTTCGGTGATCCGCCTGGGGCTCGAACCCAGGACCCCAACATTAAAAGTGTTGTG
>CABRIW010000013.1:0-87577 GCA_902471075.1 uncultured Barnesiella sp.
AGTATTATGAAAAAGCGCTGCAAATACGATTGCAGGTTTATGGCGAACAACACCCTAATTTAGCTACGAGCTATAACAATATAGGTTTTGTGTATTATAGTCAAGGCGATTATACTCAAGCGCTGGAGTATTATGAAAAGGCGTTGCAAATATTGTTGCAGATCTATGGCGAGCATCATCCTGATGTAGCTGTGAGTTATGGCAATGTAGGGAGTGTATATTCTAATCAAGGGAATTATACTCAGGCCCTGGAGTATTATGAAAAGGCGTTGCAAATCCAGTTGCAGATTTATGGCGAGCAACATTCCGATGTAGCTTTGAGTTATTGCAATATAGGACTTGTATATTACTGTCAAGACGATTATAGGCAGGCATTGAAGTGTTTTAGGAAATCGTTGCAGATTTATCGGAAAGTTTTTGGGGAGACGCATCCAAATACGATAGAGGTTCAAGATATAGTGGAGCAACTAACCTTGAAGATAAATGAAACAAAATAAAATGATGAAAGATGGAAAACAAGATGGAGCCTTACAAGTTTTTTGTATTTATCAGTTACAGGCATACCGATATTAGGGAGGCCCGGCGGTTGCAGTTTTTGTTGGAGACGTATAGTTTCCCGGTGGCTATCCGAAAACAAAAGCCGGATTTGCCCAAACGGATTAAGGTCTTTCGGGATAAGGATGAACTGACAAGCGGTGTCCTGAAGGAGGAGATTCAGAAGAAATTGGACGAGTCGAAGTATCTGGTGGTCATCTGTTCGCCCGAGTCGGCGAAATCGAAATATGTGGGAGAGGAAATTGCCTATTTCCGTTCGAAGGGACGGGAGAGCCAGATTGTCCCGTTTATCATTAAGGGTGAACCCCACTCAGCGGAGGAGTGTTTTCATCCCGAGTTGAAGAAGTGTGGTGAACTGTTGGGCATTGAAGTTCGAAAAGAGGAGGCGACCTTTCATGCCATACGGTTCCATAAGGCTTTTATCCGGTTGGTGGGCCGCCTGCTCGACCTCGACTTTGGTGAGTTGTGGAACCGGCGTAAACGCCGGTTGATAAGGTTGTCGATTGCTGCGGCGCTGGTGCTGGTAGCGATAGGGGTGCTTTCGTTTGAGGCCATTCGGGCCCAACCGTTCGATGTGTCGGTACAGTTGCAGGATGCGTATAGCCATCTGCCGTTGAGCCAGACGCATACCGACAGCCTGTATCTCTATTTGGGCGATGAGGATGTGCGGTCGACAGTCGTTCTGGATACCGACTCGGCTGTCGATTTCCGGAATATCCCCGGCAAGTTCAAGGACGAGCCGGTGAAGATGTCGTTTCGGGCCTATGGTTTTGAGCCGCTCGATACGGTGATACGGCTCGGGCAATCGGTCGATTTTCCGCTGGTGCGCGACAGTTCTACCTACGGGCACATACGCTATCAGATCAGAAGTAATGCGACCGACGCTCCGCTCTCCGATGTGACGGTCGACTTTGGCTTTGCCCAAGTGACAACCGATGAGGAGGGCGTGCTTGATGTGCAGATACCGCTCGAGCATCAGCAGGCGTATTATCCGGTCGTGATAAGTCGGGGCGGGGAGGAGTACCATCTGACCTATCCCTATCGCGGAGGTGACTGTCTGGCGGCTATCGAATCGGAGAGCTTGCAGATTATCTATATCCGGCGGTAGTTCCTCACGGTTGTCGGTCGGCTTTTCCGAAGGTTGGGGTATACCTTCCCTTTAACTTTTTCGGGTTACAATTTTGTATTCTCTAAATTTAATCTATATTTGTAGATAATTTGAATTTACAGGGACTGTATTTCAGGGGACGACAGACGTATCATTTATCATAAAACCCGACGACCATGTGGAAGTGGATATTCAAGCCGATAGTTTGGATTTTTTCGAAATTCCTGAAACTGCCGCTGTGGGGACAGATGGCTGTTCTTGTGGCTGTTTCGGTGACTACGCTCGTGTTGATGACCGCCAGTTTCGGGCACAAGGCCGATTACCGGACTGTCGCTGTGGCCCAGGGGCCGATGTTTGTGGGGCGGGGAGGTGACCTCTCCGACACCTTGCACATCTCGCCGGGCGATTCGCTGCGGCTGCTGGCCCGGCAGGGCGAGATGGTCTGGGCCGAGACGCCCGACGGCCGTTTCCGGGGTGTGATTCCGGCCGGGGTGGCAACGGTTCCCGAGGGGCTGCCGGAGCGCTCGCTCAAGCAGGACCGCAAGATTTCGTTCCGCAAATACCTCCGGATGGTCGACGATCCGGACTTTTCGATGGAGCGACTGTACGATCGGGTGACGGTCAACAGCGTGAAGACGACGCCCGACTCGATTGTGGTGGTGCCCAATCTGGTGCTGCTCGACGACATGTGGAACATGTTTCGGGTCTCATTTGCCTTTAACCCCGACGGCACGTTTGCCGGGTCGCATTATTGGCCTACCTCTTTCCGACATTGGATTTCGGCTGTTACCTCGCACGAACCGATGATGGGGAGCGATGGCCTGCGGGCTCATATCACTGACTTTTTTTCGTGGGTCATTTCGCGCCCCGAATTTCCGGCCGAGATGTCGACCTGGCTGCTGTCGGGGATATTCCTGAATCTGGTTCCCTTTCTGCCGCTCTGTCTGCTCATGGGGTTGCTGGCGTTGCGTCGTCCGCTCTACTATGTGCCCAACTGGGCGGCCAATCTGCTGATAGCAGTCTGCATTCTTTTCGGTTTCTACCTGTGGCCCAAGTTGATGCTGTTGCGGGGCTATCCGTTCATCTCGGCTTATCCGCTGGTGTGGGTCATTACCATTCTGGTGGTAGGGCTTTTGTGGGGACTTTACCGGGGGTTGAGGTGCCCCCGCTGCAAACGGCTCGAAGATCACGCGCTGGTGAGTACCGAGGTGCTCAGCCAGCGGTATAGGGATCGGAAGGGCGAGGCGGTGAAACGCCGCACGCATACCGGCACGACGACCGCATATACCGAGCGTACCCGAAACGGGCAGGTAGAGGGGCGTGAAAAGGAGTGGGAAGAGAAGCACTTCGACGAGGAGGTCGAGACCTGGGTCGACCGGGTGCGCATCGACAAGGTGAGGGAGCTGTACCGATGTCGCCATTGCGGCCATGAACGGGTGAAGATACGGCGCAAGGAGTCGTGGGTGAGCCGTCGCGATACCGGTAGCGAGAATCGTAAGACCTCCGATTTCAAACGGTTTTGAAGAAAACTCCCCGGGTGTGCGGCCTCAGGCCGTTGTGCTCGGGAGTGTCAGCCCGCCGTCCCGTTCCCTGTTGCAGGGGGCGGGACGCTTTGTTTCGTGGCTCTGCTGCTGTCGGCCGGGACGGTCGGGACGGTATCGGGGGCGAAGGCGCGAGGATAGATGTTCTCTCCCTGCCAGCGGCCGGAGCTGCGGAAGCCCAGGTCGTTGGCCTGGTGCAGCAGTCGGGCAGGGGCTCGGGTGTCGAGCGAGTGCAGGGTCTTGGTAAACTGTTCGCGACGAGCCAGTACGTCGACCGTTTCGAGAGCTTCGCGGAAGAGCGCCGCATCGAGTGCGAAGGCCGTTACCCCCGGGGCCGAGAGGGTGTGCAGGAAAGCCCCGTTGCGCAGCGGATAGTGGTGTATGGACATCCCGTCTGCGGTCTCGCTCACGGGGCGGTAGCCGTTCGAGAGCAGGCGGGGCAGCCGTCCGGCGAGCCTCTTCTGCTCCTGCCGGGTTGTGCGGTACCACAGGGCCACATGGCCGTCGCGGGTGAACGAGAGTACGATGGTGTCGGCTTCGGGCAGGGCGGCAGCCGTGCGAATCTCCTGCCACAGGCGCACCAGAGAGCGGGCGCGTTGCCAATAGGGCAGGGCGGCTGTCGAGTCGGGCGACAGGTCGGGCGTGGTCTCGAGGATGGCCCGGCACTCTCCGGCCGGGATATAGTCGTAGGGGGCGGCGTGCCTATATGCTTGTTCGAGCAGATAGTGTTGCCGCAGGATATAGCCGCCTGCAAAGAACAGGCACAAGGCTATGCAGAGGTAGCTGATATGTCTGGGGTTCACCCTATTGGCCTGCATGTTCTACAAATGTGGCGAAAGGCGAGGGCAGAGGCAGAAGAAAACGAGGTCTCCCGAAATCGACCCTGCCGAATCGCATCCTACATTTCCCAAATGTAGTAATAATATCCGAAAAACAAGCGGGCCGAGGGGCGAAAACCGCATGCGTTTTGAGAATAGCCATTCCGGCGGTGTTGATAACTTCTTCATATATTCTTGCGAATTAGTCGGTCGAGCCAAAAATTTTCACTACATTTGTTCGTTAAAGAGAAGGGGAACCGGCTGCATCGGCGGCGGTTCGCAAGCTCGCACCTGCGGGGCGCTGTCCTTTTGCAGGGAAAACAGGCTAAGAAACAAATAAACAAAAAGATATATCTATGAAATTTATCGTATCCAGCACCTTGTTGCTATCACATTTGCAGACTATCAGCCGGGTAATTAACTCGAAAAACTCGATGGCTATCCTCGACAACTTCCTGTTCCGTCTCGAGGGTACGCGCCTCTCGATGACCGCATCGGACCAGGAGACCACCATGACTACGGCTATCGACGTGATGGAGGCTCAGGGCGAAGGCGTCTTTGCCGTGAATGCCAAAATCTTGCTCGAACCCCTCAAGGAGTTGCCCGACCAACCGTTGACCTTCGAAATCGACGACGACAACCTGGAGATTTTCCTCTACTTCCAGAACGGACGTTACAACTTTATCGGCGTGAATGGCGACGAATATCCCACCAAGATGCCTATGGATGCCTCGGCCGTGACCCTCTCGCTCGATGCCCAGCAGTTGTTCAACGGCATAGGCTACACGTTGTTTGCTACGGCCGAAGACGAGTTGCGCCCCATTATGAACGGTATTTATCTCGACATCTTCGAGGACAGCATTTCGTTCGTGGCCTCCGATACCCACAAGCTGGTACGCTTCAAGAACCAGGCTGTGGCTCCCGGCGTACGCGCCTCGTTTATCCTGCCCAAGAAACCAGCCAACCTGTTGAAATCGATTCTGCCCAAGGAGAACGGCAATGTAGAGCTTTCGTTCGATTCGAAGAATGCCTGCTTCAAGCTCTCCGACTTCGTGCTCAACTGCCGCCTTATCGAGGGACACTATCCCAACTACAACTCGGTAATCCCCACCAGCAATACCAACCGGCTCATCATCGACCGCGCTCTGTTCGTAAACGTGCTGCGTCGTGTGTCGGTATTTGCCGATGCCGCTCTGGGGCTGGCCAAGCTGCAGTTGAAGAACGGCGAGCTGCTCGTGTCGACCGAGAACAAAGACTACTCCATCTCGGCCGAGGAGAAGGTCGCTTGCGATTACACGGGCGACGACCTCACCATCGGCTTCAAGGCTTCGTTCCTCATCGAGATACTCAACAACATCCCCTCTACCGAGGTGCTGGTCGAGCTCTCCGATCCCACCCGTGCCGGTATCATCGTGCCGATGGAAAACAAGGAGAACGAAGACCTGCTCATGCTGTTGATGCCCATGATGCTCAGCGATTTTTAATCCATTCCAAGCCATTGAATTGTAAAACATGCAACTGAACTTAAAGAACCCGCTCGTCTTCTTCGATTTGGAGACGACGGGTACCAATATCACCACCGACCGCATCATCGAGCTGGCCTACGTCAAGGTGTTCCCCAACGGCGAGGTGGAAGAGAAAGACATATTCGTCAACCCCGGCATGCCCATTCCGCCCGCTTCGACGGCGGTGCACCACATCACCGACGAGATGGTGGCCGACAAGCCCCTCTTCAAGGAGGTAGCCCGCAACATCGCCAAGGTGTTCGAGGGGGCCGATATTGCCGGCTTCAACTCCAACCGCTTCGATGTGCCCTTCCTCATTGAGGAGCTGCTGCGGGCTGGTGTCAATCTCGACATCTCGAAACGCAAGTTCGTCGACGTGCAGACCATCTACCACATCATGGAACCCCGCACCCTCAAGGCTGCCTACAAGTTCTATTGCGGCGCGCCGCTGGTCGATGCCCACTCGGCCCTGGCCGATACCCGGGCCACCTACGAGGTGTTCAAGGCGCAGCTCGACCGCTATACCGAGGCTGCGAAAGACGAGTATGAGGGGAAATACCTCACCAACGACATCGACTCGTGGGTATCGTTCTCGACCCAAAACCGCAACGTCGATTTCTCCGGCCGCATCATTCTCAACGAGCACGATGTGCCGGTATTCAATTTCGGCAAGTACAAGGGGCGTTCGGTCGAGGAGGTGTTCCAGCTCGAGCCCAGCTATTACAGTTGGATGATGCAGGGCGATTTTCCCCTGAATACCAAGAATGTGATTACCGAGATATACACCCGCGCACGCCGTCGCTTCTGACGATGCCCGGGTTTCTCTCCAAAAATTCGAAACTATGTTGAAAGGCAAACATATCATACTGGGCATTACGGGCAGCATCGCTGCCTACAAAGCCGCCTATCTGCTGCGGTTGTTCATCAAGCAGGGCGCCGAGGTGCAGGTGGTGATGACCCCCGCAGGCAAAGAGTTTATCACGCCCGTCACCCTCTCGTCGTTGAGCGGGAAGCCCGTGGTGAGCGAATTTTTTACCGCCAATACCGGCGAGTGGCACAGCCACGTCGACCTGGGCCTGTGGGCCGATGCCATGATTGTCGCCCCCGCCACGGCCTCGACCATCGGCAAGATGGCCCACGGCATAGCCGACAACATGCTCGTGACCACCTACCTGTCGTGCAAGGCGCCGGTATTCGTGGCCCCGGCCATGGACCTCGATATGTATGCCCACCCGTCGACCCGGCACAACCTCGAGCTGTTGCGCTCCTATGGCAACCACATCATCGAGCCGGCAACCGGCGAGCTGGCCAGCCACCTTACCGGCAAGGGCCGCATGGAAGAGCCCGAGCAGATTGTGGCCGTGCTCGACCGGTTCTTCGACCGTCCCCAGCCGCTGGCCGGGAAGCGGGTACTCGTGACGGCCGGGCCCACCTACGAAAAGATAGACCCGGTGCGATTCATCGGCAACTACTCGTCGGGCAAGATGGGCTTTGCCCTGGCCGAGGCTTGTGCCGAAGCCGGAGCCGAAGTGACACTCGTGGCCGGGCCGGTGAGTCTGACGACCTCGCATGCGTCGATACACCGGGTCGATGTAGAGTCGGCCGTCGAGATGTACCAGGCTGCCGTCGATGCCTACGACCGGGCCGATGCCGCCATCATGTGTGCCGCCGTGGCCGACTATGCCCCCGAGACGGTGAGCGACGTGAAACTGAAACGGAGCGGCGAAGAGCGTGTGTTGCACCTCAAGCCCAACCCCGACATCGCTGCCGAGCTGGGCCGCCGCAAGCGCCCCGGGCAGTGCCTGGTAGGCTTTGCCCTCGAGACCAACGACGAGGAGAGCAACGCCCGCCTGAAGATGGAGAAGAAAAATCTCGACTTCATCGTGCTCAATTCGCTGCGCGACGCAGGCGCCGGATTCCGTTGCGACACCAACAAGGTGACCGTCATCGGGCGCGAGGGCGAGCCGGTCGAGATTCCCTGCAAGCTCAAGACCGAGGTGGCCGCCGATATTGTGGACATCCTGGCCCGCTATCTGACCGACAGCCATTGACGGGCTGCGGGTCGGAAACCATTTGCGTAACCCTGTTTCAAACGATGAGAATATGAAAAGAAATCTCTTGTATGTGTTGCTCCTCCTTTGTCCTTTCCTGTCGGTAGCCCAGGAACTGAACTGCCGTGTCGAGGTGAACAGCGACCAGATACAGGGCACGAACAAGGAGGTGTTTACCACCCTCAAGGAGGCCATTACCGAGTACATCAACGACCGTAAATGGTCTACGGCACAAATTTCGCCCGTCGAACGGATAGACTGCTCGATGCTCTTTACCGTCAAGGAGTATGCCGACAACCGCTTTGTATGCGAGTTGCAGGTGCAGTCGCGTCGTCCGGTCTACAACAGCTCCTACACCACGACGCTGATCAACTTCAAGGATACGCAGGTCGAGTTCAATTATCAGGAGTACGAGCCGCTGGTCTTCTCCGAAACCAGTATCGAGAGCAACCTCACGGCCGTCATCAACTTCTATGTCTATATGATTCTCGGGGTCGACTTCGACAGCTTCTCGCCCATGGGCGGGACCCCCTTCTATGAATTGGCTCGCCAGGTGGTCAACCTGGGGCAATCGTCAATGGAGACCGGTTGGAAAGCCTTTGAGGACAACCGCAACCGACACGCGCTGCTGTCGGCCTTTGTCGAGCAGAGCACGGCCGGGTTCCGCCAGTTGTGGTACGACTATCACCGTGGCGGCCTCGACGAGATGGCTCTGAGTGTAGACAAGGGACGGGCCAAGATTACCGAGTCGCTGCAACAGTTGCAGAAGGTCTACGAGGCTTCGCCCATGTCGGTGGTGATTACCCTCTTCCGCGATGCCAAACTCGACGAACTGGTGAATGTCTATTCCAAAGCTCCCACTTCGGAGAAGGAGACCGTCTACGATATACTCACCGGTATGTATCCCACCGATAGAACCATTCTCGACAAGATTAAACAGACCGAATAAAGAGAGAAACGCAATTATGATAAAGAAACTGAGTGTCTCCAACTATACGCTCATCGACGAGCTCCACATCGACTTCTCGGCCGGTTTCTCGGTCATTACGGGTGAGACGGGAGCCGGCAAGTCGATTATTCTGGGGGCTCTGTCGCTGATACTCGGCCAGCGGGCCGACCTCAAGTCGTTGCGCCGCAGCGACGAGAAGGCCGTGATCGAAGGGGTGTTCGACATCGCATCGTATCACCTGCGCGACTTTTTCGACGAGAACGAACTCGACTACGACGAGGGCGAGTGCATCTTGCGCCGCGAGATTCTGCCCTCGGGCAAATCGCGCGCCTTCATCAACGATACCCCGGTGTCGTTGGCTCAACTGAAAGCTCTGGGCGAACAGCTCATCGACATACATTCGCAGCACCAGAACATGCTGCTGGCCGACCCGCGGTTCCAACTGCGGGTGGTCGATACCATGGCCGGCGATGCCGCTCTGCTGGCCGACTACCGCGAGCACTACCGCCGGTGGCGCGAGCGGTTGCAGGCCTATACCCGCTTGCAGGAGGAGAACCGCTCGGGTCGCGAAGAGGAGGACTACCTGCGCTATCAGCTGACCCAGCTCGATGAGGCCCACCTGCAGGAGGGTGAGCAGGAGGAGCTCGAGGCCGAGTTGCAGACGCTGCAGCATGCCGAGGAGATCAAGAACGAGCTGGCCGTGCTGCAGGAGTTTCTGCACGCCGAGGAGACCGGCGTCGTGTCGCTGCTGAATGCCACTCTGTCGCGCATGCGGGCCCTGTCGCGCCTCTATCCCGAGGTAGACGAGTGGGCGGGGCGCCTCGAGTCGGACTACATCGACCTCAAGGACATAGCCTCGACCGTAGACCGTTCGCAGGAGAACCTCAACATGGACCCCGAGCGGCTGGCCTGGGTCGAGAACCGGCTCGACACCTACTACTCGCTGCAACAGAAGCACCGCCTTGCCAGTGCCGCCGAGCTGCTGGCCCTGCGCGACTCGTTTGCCGAGCGGCTCGCCCGCATCGAAAACTACGACGAAGAGCTGGCCACCCTCAAGCACGAGGTCGACGAGGCCGAAAACCAGGTGCGCGACCTGGCCGAGCGGCTCACCCGGGTGCGCCGGCAGTCGGCCGCCGATATTTCGCATACCCTCACCGAGCGGGTCAAACCGCTGGGTATGCCCCATCTGCAATTCGAGATAGAGGTTTCGCCCCGACCGCAGTTCGACGAGACGGGCGGCGACGCCATCCGGTTCCTCTTCTCGGCCAACAAGAACCAGCCCCTGCAACCCGTGTCGGAGGTTGCCTCGGGGGGTGAGATTTCGCGACTGATGCTCTCGCTCAAGGCGTTGGTCGCACACGCCATGGCCCTGCCTACCATCGTGTTCGACGAGGTAGATACCGGGGTATCGGGCGAGATTGCCGACAAGATGGCCCGCATCATGCGTGAGATGTCCCGCTGTATGCAAGTCATCAGCATCACCCACCTGCCCCAGGTGGCAGCGTGGGGACAGACGCACTACCGCGTCTACAAGAGCGATACCGCCACCGCCACGGCCACCCATCTGGTGCGCCTCACCGATAGCGAGCGGGTCGAGGAGATTGCCCGCATGCTGAGCGGCTCGTCGCTCACGGCTGCAGCTCTTGACAACGCCCGCGAATTACTGAACCGTAACGAACAGAACAATGGAAAAGAATGAAATGATATTTGGCATTCGGGCCGTCATCGAGGCCATCGAAGCCGGTAAGGAGATAGACAAGATTCTGATACGCAAAGAGCTGCAGGGCGACCTGGCCAAGGAGCTTTTCGACCTGATCAAGGGGCGCGGCTTCCTGGTACAGCGGGTACCGGTCGAGCGGCTCAACCGCATCACCCGCAAGAACCACCAGGGAGTGGTTGCCTTCATCTCGTCGATTGCCTACCAGCGGCTGGGCGACATCGTGCCCACTCTCTTCGAGGAGGGTAAGGTGCCTTTCATCGTGCTGCTCGACGGGGTGACCGACGTGCGCAACTTCGGCGCCATAGCCCGCACCTGCGAGTGTACCGGAGTCGATGCCATCGTGGTGCCCGAGCGGGGCAGCGTCAGTGTCAATGCCGACGCCGTGAAGACCTCGGCCGGTGCCCTGCTGCACATTCCCGTTTGCCGCGAGCGGTCGATACACAGTGCCATCCGTTACCTCAAGGATAGCGGCATACAGGTCGTAGCCGCGTCGGAGAAGGCCGCCCTCAACTACACCCGGGCCGACTACACGCTGCCCGTGGCGCTGGTCATGGGAGCCGAAGATACCGGTGTCGACCCCGACAACCTGCGTCTGTGCGACGAGATGGTAGCCATTCCCCAGGTGGGGAATATCGGGTCGCTCAACGTCTCGGTAGCTGCGGGAGTAATGATGTACGAGGTGGTGCGGCAACGGATGTCCGAGGCATAGGACCGATACCCCGGAATAGAAGAAATATAGTAGATACCAGTAATTTTATACAAGATGCAACCGATTCGAGAAGAGATACGAAACTTGTTTTTGAAAAACTATCAGGTAGAGGAGAAGGATTTCGAACTGCTCTTTTCGAAATTCCGTCGGGTAGAGTATGCCAAGGGCGAAATCATTATCGGTGCCGACAAGTTGTCCGACGAGATTTTTCTGGTCGACAGCGGTCTTACTCGCGGTTATTTCTGGGATACCAAGGGCAACGAGGTCACCGAGTGTTTCGGAGTATGCGGCGACCTGTTTGCCTCGATGTTCTGCTATTTCAAGGGCGAACCCGCATTCCTGCAATACGAGGCGGTGACCCAGATGGTGCTCTATTCCATTCGCAAGGACGAGTTGGAGGAGCTCTGCCGGCAGAACCTGGCCATCTCGAACCTCTTCCGCACCATCTGCATCGAAGAACTTTATTGCCTGGAACGCAAATGCAAGATCTTCGGGAAAGACGACGCCCTCAGCCGGTACATCAGCCTGATAAAGGTGCGCCCGCAAATTGTCAAGGAGGTGCCTCTCAAGCATATAGCCTCTTATCTGGGCATCACCCAGCAATCGTTGAGCCGGTTGCGCGCTTCGATTAAAAATCTGTAATCAAGCCGGTTATACCGGCAGCGAACCTGTATGTTTCTCCCCGGGAGGGGGGAGTGGGTCTGTTGGATTCAATCGTTTTTTTTTATTATTCCGAATCGTGTGATAAATCTTTTTTTATCATATGTTAACTCCTTTGTCGATAATTTTCTTTTATTTTATAAGAAATTATCGACATTTTATTAAAATATATAGGATTGAACTAAATTTTTGTGATTATGAGAAAGTTTTACCTGTTTGCTGTGTTTTCCTTGATGGCAGGGCTGGCATTTGCCGCCGATGCTGATTCGGGGAAAAGGCTCGACCATGTATTTGTGTATGCGGGCGACGAAGTGAACTCGAAGATTATCTACATCTACAACAGCGACGGCTCTTTGCAGTCCCTGGAGACCATGATGCTCAACAACGACGGCGAGCTGGCCAACAACTCGCGCGAGGTGTATGGCTATGACGACAAGGGCCGCATGAACGACTTTGAGAGTTATGTATGGCACGCCTCGTCGATGTCGTGGCTGGGCAGTCCCAAAGAGGATGCCAAGAAGCACATGACCTTCGACGACCAGAACCGTATTGCCGAGGTCGACTATTACAAATGGGACAGTTCCATCGAGAAGTGGGGCGAGCACGTATACCTGCACGGGGTCTATACCTACGACGGCAACGTCGCTATCGAGGACCGGGAACGGTGGCTCAACGACAAGTTCTCTACCGCCGACCGCCGTCGCTACGAATACGACGACGCAGGCCGCCTCGTCACCTATGTGCGGTACAGCAACGGGGCCTTCAGTTTCGAGGTGGGCGACTATGTCTATACCCCTACCGACAGTGTGGTGTACAGCTACGACGACCACGGCAACATTACCGAGCAGTCCTCCTTCATGTACATCGATTCGTGGGTAGACGGCGAACGCCTGAAGTATGAATATACCTACGACGAGTATGGCAATATCGCCACCAAGACCTCTTATCGTTGGGACGACTGGAACGGCGACTGGATGTCGGGGTCGACGCTCACCTACGAGAACCACTACCTGGCCGACACCGATACCTACGACCTGCCCTACACGCGCGACTATGCTCAATCGGGGGCCCTCGAGGCTACCGATGCGGTCGACGGCAATGCCGACGGGTCGACCTGGCGTATCGAAAACGGAGCTCTGGTCTGCTCCTCGAGCACGGCCTCCGAAGCTCCCGATATTCTCTACCTGCCGCCGTTGAACATGGCTTCGGATACCGAGGTAAAGATTGTCTTCAACGCCCGCCTGGCCAACGACTGCGATTCGGCACAGATACAGATGATTCTGTGCAGCAACGACGAGGAGCTCACCCCGCTGGGTGCTGTCGGCAACATTCACACCATCGAGCCGGGCGAAGGCAGTGAAATCGAGGGATATATCATTGCCCCCCAAAACGGAGCCTTCCGCATAGGTATCTGCTTCAACAACAGCCTCGTGGGGTCGCAGGTGGCCATCGATACGCTCACGGTCTACAACTACCGGCCTTCCAACACCCCCATGGAGCCTTACGGCTTGAGTGCCATTGCCGCCAACGACCAGTCGCTGCAGGTACAAATTGATTTCTACGCACCGGTCTATACCATCGGGGGCGATCTCCTCGGTAGTGTCGACAAGATGGAGGTTTACCGCAACGGTTCGGCCGAACCGGTCTACACCACCGGAGAGGTGGGAGCCTCGCTGGTAACCCGCTGGGTCGATACCGATGCGGTGAAGGGCGAGAATACCTACGAGATATATGCCTATGCCAACGGGCAGAAGAGCGACCCGGCTACCATTCTGGCAGTGGCCGGTTATGCCCGTCCGGCCGAGGTGCGTAACCTCTCGATTGTCGAGCAGGCCGACTGCTCGTGTGTCATCTCCTGGGACAAACCCGAGGGTATCGATGGCGGCGAGATGTACGACTGCCCCATCTACTACACCGTTATCCGCAACAACGAAACCATTGTGGCCAATGCCGTCACCGGGACTTCGGTAGTCGACAATACCATACCGTGTGAGTACGGACAAACACCGGTATTCTATACGATTCTGTCGAGCAACCTCTCGGGCGAAGGTCGCCGCACCTACTCCGAACTCTACTTTATCGGAGCTCCCTATTCGGCACCCTATGCCGAATCGTTTGCCGGCGGTGCCATGAACACCATGTGGCTCTCCGATAAACTCGAAGGACTCGACAGCGGTTGGGGTATAGGCGAGCAGGCCTATTCGCCCGACGCCCAGCCGCAGGATGGCGATGGCGGTCTCGCTTCGTTCATGGCTACCAACGTGAACGTGGGTACCAAGACCCGCCTGACCAGTGCCAAGATCAACATCGGCAACCTGTCCGAGCCGGCTCTGGGATTCTATATCTATCAGACCACGGGCGAGAAGAGCAACGACAACCTCACCGTAGAGGTTTCGCGCAACAACGGTGAATTTGTGGCCGTAGCCGGGCCCCTCTACGCATCGGGCAACGAAACCGAAGGTTGGGTGAAGAAGGTGATTCCGCTCGACGCCTATCAGGGCGAGACGGCTTTGCGCCTCTCGTTCGTGGGCGAGGCTGTAGACGGTACGACCAACATCAATATCGACAATATCCAGGTGCAGGAGCGCTCGGTGGTAGGTATTGCCGACAACAGAGTAGACAAGTATCTGGTATATGCCACAGCCGAGGGGCAGATTGTGGTGAAGGCACAGCCCGGTCGTGAATACGCAATCGATGTCTATGGCATCGGTGGACAGAAAGTATATGCTACACAAGGGGACGAGGCTATTGTCGACGCAGCCCCCGGCATCTATGTAGTCGATGTGGAGGGTGCACGTTACAAAGTGGTTGTGAAGTAACCGCGACAACGACGGGGAGGCAACCGCCTCTCCCGCCGGTTATGACGAAAGCCTGAAAAAAAGACGGGAGGTTCGGTTTCTGACAACCGGGCCTCCCGTCTTCCTCTCTATAAACCTAAAACAATATTGCAAGATTACAGGTGGTGCTTGTGATGTTTTACCGCTTTGAGCCGATGCTTGTCGGGTTTGGCCGGGGCCTTCATCTGGTCGTCGAGCAATACGACCGTCGTATCGGTCTCGACCCACAGGTTTACCGTCTGGTTCGAACCGCTGTCGGGAACCAGTTTATACACCTTGGCCGTTTTGTTTTGTGGCGTGCCTCGCTGGAACAGCTTCTTACCCTTGCTCTTCATCTGCTGGCCGGCTTTGCCGTCGGCCGTCACATAGGTTTGGGTCATCTGGTACACGCCGTTTACCGTGTCGATTTGCTGGGTGATAATCACCATGTAGCCGATGCTGTCGCCTTGTCCCGACTCCGACGGCACCACGCCCTCGTAGGCAAAGATGTCCACCAGTCCGGTCGAGTCGGTACCCATCATCTCTATGGCTTCGCCTTCGTCGATCATTTGATTTTTGTTATTGTTCGATTGGCAGGCTATGAGTGCCGCCGCAGCAAGAACTGTAAAAACAATTTTTTTCATATCGTTGTATAATTGGTTTTCTCCTATAACATGCGTGGCGGCGAAAAGTTTACCGATTGGGAAAAAATTGTTGCAGAATGCGTTGTATCGATTCGACATGCCAGCGGGCTATCCGGTCGCGCCCCTCGGGCGAGAGCAGTATCCGGCAGTCGTGCTCGTTGTCCATGAATAGGCTTTCGGTGAGCAGGGCGGGGCAGAGGCTCTCGCGCAAGATGGCGAAGTTGGCCTCCTTGCACCCTCTGAAACGCAGGTCGGGGAAGACGAGGGGCCACACCTCGCCGAAGAGGCGGGCATACTGCCGGCTCTTGTCGGCTCCCGGGTAGCTGTACACTTCGCCGCCGCTCCCGCCGCCGGCGTTGGCGTGGACCGAGACCAGCAGGCAGTCGCCCTGGCGGGCCCACTGGTTGGCACGTCGGCACCGCTCGGACAGGGCGATGTCGGTATCTTCGGGAACCAGGCGACGGCAGGCGATGCCCGCCTGGTCGAGCTGTTGAGCCATGCGCGAAACGATGTCGCGGTTGAACTCCCATTCGAGCAGTTGGCGCCCGTCGGGCCACACGGGCGATCGTTTGCCCGGCGTGTCGCAGCCGTGGCCGTTGTCGAGTAGTATCGTTATCATCTTTTCCGTTCTTTTTACGGCGTAAAATTAGGTCGGTTGTCAGCTCCGTTTGTGGCATGACGATACAGACTCCCAACAATTAGGTAGGGATGTGCGTTGGTTTCATCTAAAAAGGGGATTGTGCAGGTGGTACGAATGCTGTTTCTTTGTAGTGTCGAAACCGGCAACGATTTTGTGACTGTGAGAATATGACTATCTTTGTGTATTCATGAACGAAAAAAGAGAATAGAATGTATAAACTGGGTGCCTATAATCGAGACAATCGCATGAGCGATTTGGTGTGCGACAACTATCCCGTGCTGCTGGTGATGAGCCGCTTCGGCATCGCCCTGGGTTTCGGCGACAAAAGCATAGGACAGGTGTGCGACGAGAACGGCGTGCATACCGATACCTTCCTGGCCGTGGTCAATCTGTTGCTCGACGAGGGCGACCCCGAGGAGTACAAGAGCGACATATCGGTGGGGGCCCTGCTGGGCTATCTGCACAACTCGCACGACTATTTCCTCAACTTCAGGCTGCCGGCCATCCGGCGCAATCTGCTGGGGGCCATCGACTGCGGGGCCAAGGATATAGCCATTGCCATACTCCGCTTTTTCGACGAGTATGTGGCCGAGGTGCAGAAGCACATGCGCTACGAAGAGCGCACGGTCTTTCCCTACGTGACGGCCCTGCTCAACGGCGTGCATCCCGGCGAGTACAGCATTGCCGTCTTTCGCAAGCGGCACGACCAGGTCGAGGCCAAGCTCACCGAGCTGAAAAACATACTCATCAAGTATTACCCGGCCACGAGCAGCAACGAGTTGAACAGTGTCTTGTTCGACATCTTTACCTGCGAGCAGGACCTGGCCTCGCACAACTATATAGAAGATTACCTGTTTGTCCCGGCCATTCAGGAGCTGGAAAACCAAATAGACGAAACGAGATGAAGCCTGTCGTAAAAGTGATTGTAGCCGAGCCCTCGTTGATTATCCGCAAGGGGTTGCTCTCGGTGCTGAAGAAGTTGACCACCATCAATATCGAGACGACCGAGGTGGCCGACGTGCAGCAGCTCACCGCCTCGCTGGCGTGGCGCAAGCCCGATGTGTTCATCGTCAATCCCGGGCTGGCGGGAGTGGTCTCGGTAGCGCAGATCAAGAAGGGTGCCGACGGACCGGCCCCGAAGTGTATCGCCCTGCAAAACTCGTTGGTCGATGCCTCGGTCCTGAAACTGTACGACGAGGTCATCTCGATTTACGACACGGCCGAGCAGATACGCGAGAAGTTCGACCGCCTGGTACACGCCGCTCCCGAGGAGACGGTGCGCCAAGAGCCCCTCACCGAGCGTGAGAAAGAGATTATCATCGGCGTAGTCAAGGGCATGACCAACAAGCAGATTGCCGAGCAGCTGTGCCTGTCGGCCCATACGGTCATCACCCACCGGCGCAACATTGCCGGCAAGTTGCAGATACACAGTCCGGCCGGGCTCACCATCTACGCCATAGTCAACAAGTTTGTCGATATCAACGACATAAAGGATTCCATTTATAACCGTGAGGAGTGATTACTTCGTTATATAAGTTATTTGATGTTGTTTTTGGGAAAATCCGTCTGCTCGTTCAGGCGGATTTTTTCATGCCCGGCAGAGTCGGGAGCCTCGTGAAAAAAGGTTATATCCGGCTCGAGTCTGCGCGCTTTGATGTATCTTTGCCGTATGGAAAAGGAAAGAGAAATTAAAGCCCTGTTTTTCGATATAGACGGCACGCTCGTCAGTTTCAATACCCACCGTATTCCCCGCTCGACCATCGAGGCCATCGAGGCGGCCAAGCAGAAGGGAATCAAGATTTTTATCGCCACGGGTCGCCCCTTGGTCTACATCAACAACCTGGCCGACATAGCCCATCTCGTCGATGGCTATGTGACCACCAACGGTGCCTGCATCGTCATCGACGGGCAGGTGGTGGCCTGCCATGCGATACCCGAAGCCGATGTGCGCACGATGATGCGCTTCTCCGACGAGCGTCATTTCCCCTGCATTCTAGTGGGCGAGACCGATGCCTTGCTCTACAACGCTACGCACGAGGTCGAGGAGTTTTTCCACCGCCTGCTCGACCTGCAGCAGATTTCGAGCCCTGTATCGCTCGACACCCTGTTGCGGCAGCGCATCACCCAGATGACCCCCATTATTACGGCCGATGTCGAGGCCGAGATTATGCCGCTGCTCCCCTCGTGCGAGTCGAGCCGGTGGTATCCCGCCTTTGCCGATGTGACCGCTCGCGGGGTCGATAAGGGCGAGGGGGTGAAGACCGTAGCCCGTCACTTCGGTTTCCCCGTCGAGGCCACCATGGCTTTCGGCGACGGGGGCAATGATACCCGCATGCTGCAGGTAGCCGGCATCGGGGTGGCCATGGGCAACGCCAACGAACCGCTGAAGGCTGTGGCCGACTATGTGACGACCTCGGTCGACGACGACGGGGTGAAGCGGGCACTCGAGCACTGGCACGTGCTGTAACCGGCATGGGTGGGTCGGCCGGCTTGTTTGGTGTGAACCAGGCCGGGTAAAGATAAAGATGGATGGGAGGCGAGGGCAGAATCAGTTTTCGCCTTTTTTACGCTTGAGAAATTCGGTAGGAATCTCGCCGAAATACTCCTTGTAACATTTCGTAAAGTACGAGGGCGAGCTGAAGCCCACCTCGTAGGTAATCTCGGCCACCGTCTTTTCGGTCGAGGCCAGCAGCGAGGCCGCCCGTTTGAGGCGGGCGATACGCAGCAGTTCGTTGGGCGAGTAGCCATACAGCGCCTTGGTCTTGCGGTAGAGCTGCACGCGGCTCAGCCCGATCTGTTCGCCCAGCTCCTCGACGCTGAAGTTGGCATTCGACAGATTCTCGTCGATGATGCGGCGCAGCTTTTCGGCAAAGCCCTTGTCTACGTCGCTTACCGGAGTCTTTGCCGGCGAGAGAGGCGTATTGCCGTTCCCGGTAAAGATGTCTTGCAGGCGGTGCCGGTTCTCGATGAGGTTGTGCAGACGCACGGTGAGCAGCCGGGCACTGAAGGGCTTGGCAATGTACGAGTCGGCTCCGCACTCATAACCCTTGATTTTCTGCTCGTCCATGGCATAGGCGGTGAGCATCATCACGGGGATGTGCGAGGTTTGCAGCTCCGACTTCAGCCGGCGGCAACACTCCAGCCCATCCATCACGGGCATCATCACGTCGCAGATGATGGCGTCGGGCACGTACTTCATGGCCAGGCGTATGCCCTCCTGGCCGTTGGCCGCCTCGATAACCTGGTATTGGTCTTGCAGTATGGTCCGCACATAGTCGCGTATGTCCTGATTGTCGTCGATAACGAGCACACTCGGTTTGTCGTCGGGCGTCGTCTCGCGCGGCTGGGCCTGCAACGTCTCCTGGTCGGCCGCCAGTACGGCCCCCTCTTTCAGGTTGGTAAGCACGGCACTGCGGGTAGTGTCGGGGTCGAGAGCTCCCGACTGCCGGGCCGGCATCTCTATGGTGAAGCAGGTACCTTGCCCCTCGGTCGTCTCCACGCGTATGGTGCCGTGGTGCATTTCGACAAAAGCCTTGACCAGAGCCAGCCCGATACCCGAGCCGGCGTGGTGTACGTCTATCTGGTAGAAGCTGTCGAAGATGTGCTGCACATGCTCGGCTGGCATGCCCACGCCGGTATCGGCGACTTGCAGCCGCAGGTAGGGCTCGCCCTCGTGGTCGTATCGGGCGAGGGTGATGCGAATCGAGCCATTGTCGGGTGTGAACTTGAAGGCGTTGGAGAGCAGGTTGTAGACGATGCGCTCCAGTTTCTCGGCATCGGCCGTGACGGTGAAGTCGGTATCTTTGTCGGCCTGGATGCCGAAGTGGATGTGCTTGCGGTAGGAGAGGGTGCGGAAGGCGTCGCTCCACTCGGCGAGCGAGCTGCGCAGGTCGAACTGGCTCAGGCGCAGTTGCAGTTTGCCATCTTCGAATTTACGGAAGTCGAGTATCTGGTTGACGAGCCGCAGCAGCACCGTCACGTTTTTGTGGATGATGTTGAGCAGGAAACGCTCGTGTTTGTCGAGGTGCTGGCTCTGGCCGAGCTGGTCTACCGGGTCGGCAATGAGTGTGAGCGGTGTACGGAAGTCGTGCGACACGTTGGTGAAGAAGGCCAGTTTGGCATGGGTGGCATCTTCGAGCTGGCGCGAGAGGGTGATGAGCTGGTCGCGCTGCTCCTCGAGCTGTTGCTTCTGGCTCGACAGTTCGGTATTGAGCCGGTTCTTGGTCCAGAAGGCCCGCACGACAATCACGAGCAGGATACCCACCAGCACCAGAATCACGATACAGGCAAAGAGAAACATGCGTTGGGCCGAATAGCGCAGCAGGAAAGCGTCGAGCTGGCTGTTGAGCCGCTCGATTTTCTCGTCGAGGGTGCTGATGTGTGCATTCTGCATCTGCATGATGCGGGCATTCTGGTGGTTGACCAGAGCCGTAGAGAGCAGCGTTTCGCGCGGGAAGTCGCGCCCCTCGAGTATATCCATGGCCACCTGCACCACCCGGTCGCCCCCCGTGGGGTAGATAAAGGTGGCATCGAGTATGCTGTCGGTAACCAGACCCACGCCCATCTCTTTGCCGGGCAGGGCGTCGACCCCCACAAAGAGCATGTGGCCGGCGCGCCCCTCGCGCACGGCGGCTTCGTGAGCTCCGGCGGCCATGCGGTCGTTGTGGGCAAAGACGAGGTCGATGCGGGGCTGCCGGTCCAGAATGGAGTCGAAAGCCTTTTCGGCCGATTGCTGGAACCAACCGGCATCGGCCGTGGCTACGATGCGGATGCCGGGATGATGCGAGAGAGCATCGACCAATCCCTGATGGCGGTCACGGGCCGGGGTAGAACCTTGCAATCCGGTGAGTTCCACAATGTTGCCTTGTTCGTGCAGGCGGCTGGCAATGTAGGTGCCTATCTGGTAGCCCATGTCGTAGTTGTCGGCACCGATATAGGCCGTATAGTGGTCCGAGTCGGTTTTGCGGTCGACCAGTACGACGGGTATCCCCTGGCTGTAAGCCTTCTCTACGATAGGAGCGATGGCATTGGCCTCGTTGGGAGCCACCACGATGAGGTCGGCACCCTCGTCGATAAAGTATTCGATGTCTTCAATTTGTCGTTGGTTATCGTCGTGGGCCGATCGGATTTCCACTTCCAATCCGGGATAGAAGAGCGCTTCGCGGTTGATTTCCTTGTTCATCTGGGTGCGCCATTCGTCGTCGCTGCATTGCGATACCCCAATGAGAAAACGGTTTTTCTCCTGGATACAGGCGGTAAGCAACAGCACAAGGGTGCACGAGGCGAGGAGCAAAAGAAAGGTTAGGCGTCTCATAGCTTCTCATTTTGAGGATTAAGATAGGCAAAGATAAAAAATTTAATGAGAAGAGCACGCCTGCCAAGTGAAAGAATTGCGGTACAGCCCCTTTGTCGAGCTGCCTTCGGGGTTGCCCTGGCCGGGTTTCGGCTGTTGCGCGAGTGGCGTAGGGTAGCCTGTTAAATGCTGGATATGAGAAAAAAACGGTTATACGACGAGGACGACCGCCCCGGTTCGTATCGGGAGGATCGCCCTCGTCAAAATAAAAGGAAAAAGTAGTATTAAGCCAACCGACTGGTGAGGCTCTCGGGCAGCACGGGCATGGCTCCTTGCTGCGTGCACACGTAGGCCGAGGTGTCGACGGCCAGCTGGTGGGCCTCACGTACCGAACGGCCGCGGATGATGGCGGCGGTAAAGGCGGCGGTGAACGAGTCGCCCGCACCTACGGTGTCGGCCACCTGTACGGTGGGAGTCTCTACAAACGACACATGACCCGGGGTAAAGACATAGCTGCCGTTTACGCCGCAGGTGAGGATGAGCATCTTCAGGTTATACTTGGCCAGCAGAATCCAGCACTTGTCTTGCAGGTCGATACCGGGATAGCCGAACAGACGGCTTACCGTCACCAGCTCCTCGTCGTTTATCTTCAGCACGTTGCAGCGGCTGAACGAGTCGCACAGAATCTCTTTGGTGTAGAAACTCTGGCGCAGGTTGATGTCGAAAATCTTCAACGTGTCGGGCGTATCGGGCATGGTGTCGAGAAAACGGGCTATGGTCTCGCGCGAAACGATGCTGCGTTGTGCCAGCGACCCGAAGCAGACGGCCAGCGTCTGATGGGCCAGTTGGTCCAACTTTTCGGTATAGGGTATGTTGTCCCAGGCAACCCCCTCTTTGATGTCGTAGCAGGGCACGCCCTCGTTGTCGAGCGTAACCTGAACGGTGCCGGTGGGGTAGGGTACCGTTTCGATAATCCCCTGCAGCCGTTTTTCGCGGAAGTTGTCGAGTATCTCCGTGCCCAGCTTGTCCTGGCCTACGGCACTTACCACCCGGCTGTTCAGGCCGAATTGCGATACGTGATAGGCAAAGTTGGCAGGAGCTCCGCCCAGTTTCTTTCCTTCGGGCAGCACGTCCCACAGTGCTTCGCCCATTCCTACGATAATATGGTCGTTATTGTTCATGGTGTTATAATTGGTGTTTGTATTTGTAGATAAGTTATTTTTTCAGTTTGATGGTGTAAACAATCAGGTAGATAACCCCTACCGTCATCACGGCTACGGCACCGGCCTGACCCACGGCGTCGCTGGCCACACCCATCAGCAGCGGGAATATGGTGCCGCCGAAGAGGCCCATGATCATCAGGCCCGAAGCCTCGTTCTTTTTGTCGGGAACGGCGGTAAGAGCCTGAGCGAAGATGATGGAGAAGACGTTGGAGTTGCCGAACCCGATGAGGGCGATGCAGGCGTAGATGACGGGAAGCGACTCGGTAGAGAGCAGCCCGATCATGGCTACCAGCATGCAGGCCACACTGATGGCCAGGAATTTACGGCCCGAAAGGTGACGCAGGATAAAGGTTCCCAGCAGACACCCGGCCGTACGGAAGATAAAGTAGAGGCTGGTGGCAAAGCCGGCCTCCTCGAGGGTGATGCCCACCCGCTCGATCAGCAGCTTGGGAGCCGTGGTGTTGGTACCTACGTCGATGCCTACGTGGCACATGATACCCAGAAAACAGAGCAGGATGAAGGGCTTGCCCAGCAGGCGCAGGCATTCGCGGAATCCCGAAGCCTTGTCGGGTTTCTCTTCATCGATGGGGGTCGACGAGAGCCACAGGATGGCGATGATGGCAATGACCATGTAGATGGGGAAGAGCACGCGCCACCCCAACCCGAAGGTAGGCATGGCCTGCGTGGCACCCCACATGGCGATATAGGGGGCCAGGAACGAGGCGATGGCCTTGACAAACTGACCGAAGGTGAGCGAGCTGGCCAGCCGGTCGCCCGAGATGATGTTGCTCAACAGCGGGTTGAGCGAGGTCTGCATCAGGGCATTGCCGATACCCAGCAGCGAGAAGGAGCAGAGCATGAGCCCGTAGCCGTCGCCAAAGAGGGGCAACAGCAGCGAGACGGCGGTCACCACGAGGCTCAGCAACACGGTGCGTTTCCGTCCGATGCGGTTCATCAATACACCCGTCGGAACCGAAAAGATGAGGAACCAGAAGAAGACGAGCGACGGGAAGATATTGGCCTGCGAGTCGGTCAGCCCCAGGTCGGCCTTCACATAGTTCGAGGCAATACCCACCAGGTCGACGAATCCCATGGCAAAGAAACAGAGCATGACGGGGATGAGTCTGCCGTATTTTATTTGTTGTTTAGCTGTCATAATCGTTATATGATGTAATACGTTCTTTCCTTTTTTTGAAGAGTGGGAGAGAGAAGAACCGCCGGACACGGCGGACGCCTTCTCTCGCCTTCTCTTGCTTCTATCAATCTATCGCGGTAATTTCTATTACGTGGCTTCGCATGGCGGTGAAACCCAGTACGTCGAGGCCTACCTTCATCAGATAGTCGCCCGAGAGCACCTTGCCGTTGGCCGGCAGGGTAGACTCTACCTCGGGCATGAGGTTTATCTCTTCGACCTTGTAGCGCTTGTGCGGGTCGAGCCCCTGCAGCTTCACGGGGAGCAGCTTCTCCTGGTAGCGCGGGTAGAGGTCATAGGCGAAGAGCACCGCCTTGCGGGCGTCGGCATCGACATAGTTCACGGCCATGTGGTTGCTCTCGTAGGGCGAAACCAGGCGGTACTGGCTGCCGTCGAGAATAACCGGTTGCAACCGTTTCCAGTTGGCCACAGCCTCCTGGCAGTAGAGCAGTTCGTCGGCACTCAACTCCTTCAGCCCCAGGTCGAACCCCAGTTTGCACATCGATGCCACATCGGTGCGGAACTTGATTGAAGCCTCTTTGTTCCAGCTCGTCACGTGGGCACACATGGCCTTGGCCGGGAAGAAGTGCGAGAAGCCCCACTGAATATAAACACGTTCCACGGGGTCGGTGTTGTCGCTGCACCAAAATTCGGTAAAGTATTTCAACGCCTCGTAGTCGCAGCGGGCACCGCCGCCCGAGCAGAGCATCATGGCCACCTGCGGGTAGTTGTCGCGCACCCGCTGCATCACCCGGTATATGCCCCGCACATGGTCGATGTAGAGTTGTCCCTGGTCGGCCTTAAGGTAGGGCGAGTAGATGTTGGTGATGGGGCTGTTGCAGTCCCACTTGAAGTAGGCGATGTCGGGGTTCTCCTTCAGCAGGTTGTCGACGATGCCGTATACATACTCCTGCACGGCGGGGTTGCTAAGGTCGAGCACCAGCTGGTTGCGGTAGTAGTAGGTTTCGCGGTTGGGGTAGTGGATGGCCCAATCGGGGTGACGCTCGAAGAGTTCGCTCTTGGGGTTCACCATCTCGGGCTCGATCCACAGACCGAATTTCACACCCGCCTCGCGGGCTGCCTTTGTGAGGGCGGGGATACCGCCGGGCAGTTTGTCGTGAGTCACCTCCCAGTCGCCCAGTCCGGCGCGGTCGTTCTCGCGGGGATATTTGTTGCCGAACCACCCGTCGTCGAGCAGGAACATGTCCACGCCCAGCTCTTTGGCTTCGCGCATCAGTTCGGCCAGCATCTCCTGGTCGAAGTCGAAGGCCGTGTTCTCCCAGTTGTTGAGCAGCGTAAGGCGCGACCCCTTGCCGTCTTTCAACTGGTAGTTGCGGGCCCAGGCCTGTAGGTCGCGGCTGCCTTGCCCCATGCCCTCGGTGCTGAGGGTGAAGATGAACTCGGGCGTCGTGAAGGTCTCGTTGCGCTTGAGCTTATAGGCCGAGGCGTAAGGGTTGATGCCGGGAATCACGCGCAGGTTGCCCACGTTGTCCACCTCGAAGGTGAAGCGGAAGTTTCCCGTCCAGGCCAGCGTACCCATGAGTACCTCGCCCTGGCGCTCCTGTGCCGGCTGGTCGAGCCCGACGACAAAGAAGGGGTGGGTGTGCATGGCGGCCCGGCTGCCCAGCTTGGTGTCGAGCACCTTCTTGCCGAATTGCAGGGGCTGGCAGCTCATCTGCGCCTCTTTGGCCCAATCGCCGCTGAACTCGGTCAGGTAGTAGGCCGGTCGGCTGAAGTAGAGCATGGTCGAGGCATAGGTCGAGAGCACGATGGGATTCTTCTCCTCATGGCGTATGTCGCTCCAGGTCTTGATGACATTCTCGCGGGGGTAAGCCACATAGTGCAGGGTCACCTCTACGGGATACTTGTCGTCGCGCAGCACGATGTCGGTCTGCACGCCCCCCTCGACCGCATGGGTCGAGGAAGAGACGTAGTAGAGCCACGTCGAGGGATTGCCGTCGTTGTGGGTGATGGCCAGGGCCGGTTCGAAGAAATCTTCGTTACCCGAGCCGCTGTACACTTCCCATCCGCGGCGGCATACACTGCCGTCCGATGCTGCGTGCACGCTCCACCCCAGCTCCTTCAGGTCGGCCTCGTTGAGCAGCTTTTCGCCGAAGTAGCTCTGGTAGAGGCGCCCGTTCTCGGCAACCTGAAGCACGAGGTCGGTGCGGTCGGTCGAGATGCGTATCTGTTTCATATCACTGGCATTCAGTGTCGTTATGGCAAGTAGCGAAACTACTGCTAAAACCAGATTGTGTTTCATGGAATACGAGTGATAGGAATTACAGACTCAGTTGGTATATATTCAAATTTTTGATTTGGGCTTCACCATCCTTGGAATAGAAACGCAGTGCACTGTAAGGAGCCGTGGGGAACACGAGGTTGGTCATGGCAATGCGGCCACCGTCTACGAAAATCTCGATCGAGCATTTGTCTACGAATACATCGAGGTGGTAAGTCTTGCCGTTGCACAGCGAGAGGGGTGCCCAGGTACCCAGCGCAAAGTCGTTCACGTAGTTTACCGACAGTTTCTTGCGGTGGTCGTCGGTCTCCTTGGCGTGTACGGTCACTTCGCCGTAGCGGCTCAGGTCGGTGATACCGCTTTGCGTACGGTCCATGACGATGCGGCCGCCCTTCAGGTCGAGGTAGATGTCTACCTTTTCGCCCTTGTCGTTGAAGAGAGCGAAGCCTACGGTGTCGGCGTTATTCGGCGTGATGTCCATCTCCAGTTCGCAAGCACCTTCGGGTCCGGTCTTCATCGGGTTTACGGTATACTCGTCCTTCAGGTCGATGTCGGCGATGGTCGTGGTACCTTTGCGCAAGCCTTGGGTCTCTTTCACGGCATTGGCAGCCATGTAGATTTCGCCGTCTTTGGTGTAGAGCGAGAGCTCACGGGGCAGGGCGTTGGCGCTGCGGTACTGAAGGTTGGGGGTAGCGTTGGCATATTGCCAGTTGCTCATCCAGGGCACGGCAATGGTGCGGTCGCCCGTGTTGGAGAAACATACGGTAGCATAGTGGTCTTTACCGAAGTCGAGCCATTTGGTCACGCTCTTGTCGTTGTCGCATTTGAACTCTTTGCCGTCGAACTCGCCTACGAAATATTCGGTAGCGCTACCGCCGAAGGGGCAACCCGGGTTGATGTTGACAATCATCACCCATTTCATGTGGTTCTTGTCGCCGTCGACAGGCAGTTGGATGAAGTCGGGGCATTCGAACTGGTTGGGCTGTACGCCGTAGCCTTCGCCAAACTGGCTCAGGTATTCCCAGTGTTTCAGGTCGGTCGAGTTGTAGAAGCGCATGTTCTTGTCGGCCGATACGATCATGTACCATTTCTGAGCCGGTTCGTACCAGAATACTTTCGGGTCGCGGAAGTCTTTCAGTCCGTCGAACGGCGTGAGGATGGGGTTACCCTCGTATTTGGTGTAGGTGCGGCCGTTGTCGGTGCTGTAAGCCATGCACTGAATCTGACCGTACTTGTCGCTGGCCGAGGTATAGAAGGCAATCAGGGCATCTTTGCCATAGCCGGCGCTGTTGAAGTGGTCGACTACCGAGCTGCCCGAGAAGATGTGACCCAGCGTATCGCGGGCGATAGCCGGTGCCAGGTGTTCCCAGTGGATGAGGTCTTTGCTCACCGAGTGGCCCCAGTGCATGTTGCCCCATTTGGAACCATAGGGGTTGTATTGGAAATAGAGGTGATACTCACCGTCTTTGTATACCAGACCGTTGGCATCGTTCATCCAGCCATAGAGCGGGGTGTGGTGATAGACGGGGCGGTAGTAGTCGGTGTTGGTCGTGTCGAACGTGTCGGCCAGACGCAGGCTGTCCCAGCACATGGCGTTGGCAGCAACTTGTCCTATGGTTACGGTAGCCTCTTTGGTTCCCTCGGGCAAGGCGAAAGGCACATAGTAGTCTACGCTGTCTACGGCCAGACGGATGTCCATGGTTACATCGGCGGGACTGCCGGTGTCGAGCTTCACTTTACCTTCGGGGCGAGACTCCTGGATGGGGAGAATCAAATATTTCGAGGGGTTGGTGATGTGAACGATGGTGAGCGTATCGCCCTGGTGTTCGAGACTGATACTGCCTTTTTGCGGTTGGCAAGCTGCGAGAGCGGCCACTGCGGCTGCTGTTGCGAGCACTTTTGTCGAATGTCTGAAATCTATTTTCATGGTCGTTTTTATTTATTGAATGTTTGAAAAATCGTACTTGTAAATAATAACCTAAAACAATTTTTTTACCTCTCCCTATTTTTTCAGAGCCCGAGCAGAGTGGGCTCGCCTTGTTCCGGGGTGGGGTCTCGGCGAGGCTTGTAACCTGGGCCTCGCCGAAACGCCTCTTTGTCTCTACTGCTATCCATGGATTGAATCTTTCTACCCGGAAAATGAACACCTATGATTTTATCATGTATAGAAGAAGCTGTATCAGAATTTAAGACTGGCGGTAAACTCTACGGTGAACGGCCGTATGTAGCTGCCGGCCATGACGTGTCCGGCATATTGCCCGGCATCCTCTTTCTCGATGAGCTCGGCACCGGCAATGCTACCCTTGGCTCCCGTCTGGTTGAGGAAGTTGACTACGGTGCAACCCAGGGCCAGCTTGTCGTTTACCTGCCAGTTCACTCCGCCGAAGGTCTCCCAGCGGCCGTTGAAGTAGTAGGCATCGTTGATGTTGGCATAGGTCTTGCTGAAGTAGCGGAAGCTGGTCCAGATCTTCAGGTAGTCGGTAATCATGTAGCTGGGGTCGATCTCGATGATGATTTGCGGAATCTCGGCTACGATGTTGCCCGTGGCGTTGATTTTACCTACGTAACCGTCGGAGAAGGTGACCGAAGTCTCGTACTTCTTGTAGGTAGGTTGCTGGTAGGTAAAGAGAAAGTGCAGGTCAAACCCTTTGAAAGGACGGGTTACCACGTCGGTGGTCCAGCCCAGGGTCTGTATGTCGAAGTTGAGCGGGGCAGCCATGATTTCGGTCTGTCCGGCCGTGGTCTTGTGCTGCAGGTTCAGCGTCGAGTTGTTGTTGGTCTTCGAGATATAGGAGAAGAGCGAGGTCAGGCTCAACCAGTTGTTGTTGTAGTAGATACCGGCGCGGCCCAGCGGTACCGAAATCTGTCCCACGTTGGGGAGCGTGGCCGGAGCGAAGTTCTCGATCTTGGGGTGCTGGGTGATGTAGGTGAAGTCGCCCGTGAATCCGAACTGCTTGTTCAGTTTGTAGGTAACAGCGGCGGTGAAGGCATAGTTGAACCAGTCGTGGTCGATGTTGGTGGGGGCAATCAGCGTCACACCGTCGGGGGCCGTAGCACCCAGGTAGTAGTTGGCAAAACGTCCCACATACTCGCCGGAGGCATCCTTTACGGCAGCGTTCTCGCCGCGCAGGGCCTGGTATTCGAGACGGGCACCATAGTAGAGGTTCAACCGGTCGAAGATGTTCCAGTCGTGCGTGAAGTAGAGGGCTACCTTGTTTTCGAATCCCTTGTAATACTCCGAAGCGTTTTTGTTGAAGTCGTAGTAGTATCCGTTACCGGCATAGGCGCGGTCGGTGTATGTGGCAAAGTCGGAGTTGAACAAGCGCACGGGATAGCTGCCGTCCATGGGTACCGACTGGTCATACATGGTGGTCGACGAGGTATAGTCGATGTGGTAGTACCACTCGTTCACACCCAGCCTCCACGTGCTGTTGGCCGTTTGGCGAGAGAGTTCGCTGGTAAACATCAGCGAGTTGATGAACCCGCGGTTGAGGCACGACATACGGCTCTGCACATAGCTGCCGGTGTAGGGTTGCAGGCTGCCGTCGGCCGCTTCGTACTGGTAGTTGATGCCGGCTTCGTTCTGGTCGAGCGACATGGGCGTCTGATATACGCACGAACCGGTAGAGTGGTCGTACTTGACGATGGCCTTCCAGTTGAGTCCGTTGTCCCACGTGTAGTTGTTCATCAGCGTCACCATGCTTCCCAGGTTTTGTGTGGCGTCGTAGAGGTTGGTCTTCTTAACCTCGCCGGTGCGCATGTCGCGATAGACCATCTCGTTGTCGACAGGCAGGTAGGAGGTGGTACCCAGGGCAAAGTCGCCGAACTCGCGTACGCTACCGTCGCCTACATAAATAAAGGGCGCCGATTGGGTGGCATAGTTGTAAACCGGGTGGCTGTTGCTGTAGTGGTAGATGGCAGTCAGTTCGCCCCGGTTGTGGTTGTACTTCTTGGTGAGGGCTACCTTGTAGATTTGGGTACGATCCTGGAAAGGAGTCGATTTGATTTTGAAGGTTCCCGGGTCGAAATCCTGGTAGATGCTTCCGCTGTAATACCAGTCTTTGCCAATGCCGCCGTTGACGTTGAGCGAGAACTCCTGCATGCCGAAGTGGTTGCTCTTGTAGTTGAGCGTGCCGTGGAATCCCTTTTCGCCCAGTTGCGTGAAGGAGTTGACGGCATAACCGATGTTACCGGTGGTGATGGCCGTCTCCGAGATTTTGAGAAGTCCCACATGGCTGAGGCTGGCGTCGGCACGCCACAGCGAGTTGACGGTGTGGGGGTTGGTGGCGTAGGTCACGAGCATGCCGTTTTCGAGCACGTTGACATCGGCCGAGGGTAAACCTATTTGTATTTCGCGGGGACCGTTGGCGCTGGCTGCATTAAGCATTACGTTACGATTGCCCTCTTCTTTAGAGGTAGAGGCTTCGTCGCTCGAGTCGGCACTCTCTTTTTTTTCTTGTGCCATTGCGTTTCCGCAAGTCAGAGCAACGAGCAACAAGGTTGCGCCTGTTTTTAGTAGGATTTGATTTACAATACCTTTTTTCATGGTAATATAAAATTTGGTGTTAAGTTCTTGTTTTTGGCTTAGCGAGAGCAAAAATAGAAAATGGTTCACGCCGGTACATAGAACAAATGTTGCGAAAGCTCCTAAAAATGTTGCACGAAACCTTATTGATAGCGAATGTAACATTTCTGGCATTGCTCTGTGGCCCGTTATATACGCCGACACCCGGCCTTGCAGGGGGGCCGGGTGTCGGTATATGTGTGTATGGTATCCGGGTCAGGGCAGCATGATACCCAGTTCGGCCACCGAAGTTTTGGCTTGGCCGTTGATTTCCTCGAGGGGTTCGAGTTTCAGGTATCGGGTAGCCGGTATGTTCTCCAGCGTGACAAACTGGGGTATGGGGTTGTTCTTGATGTTGCTGAACTCGCCGTTTGCGACAATGCGTTCCCACGTCTGGCCGTCGTTGCTGCGGTAGAGGTGGTAGCGGAACAGGGTTCCCTCGGTGTTGCCTTCGGCCACGGGGGTGTAGCAGAATCCCTTTATCGCCTTGGGTTCGCCCAGGTCGACAATGATAGGCACGAGGCCCTCGCCACGGGCGGCGGTAGTGCTGTTACCGTCGATGGCCTGAGGGGCGGACTGGTTGCCCAACCGGCAGTTCTTGGGGGTGAAGAGGTTTGTCCTCTCGGTATCGGTGGCTTCGATGATGGGTTGCGCGTAGTAGAGACCCACGCGGGCAATCGAGAAGTCGGCCCTCGAGCGGTCGATGGTCACCCGCAGTTTGTCGGCCACGAGGTCGTCGAACCGCACGAGCCGTTTGTAGCCCACGGTGGTGCCTTGGGCAATCGGGAGCCAGGTGCCGTCGATCGAGGCTTCGACGGTGAAGGCTTCGATGCGTTGCCCCTGCTCGATGTTCTCTTGCAGCATCAGGGTATTGACGGGTACGTTGTCTTGTATCTCGATTTCGAACGAGTCGCCCTCCCGGCCGGTAAACTTGCGGTTGCCGTCGAGGCTGTAATCGGTAGCAAATGTGCGCTCGATGTACTGCCCCAGTTCATGCAGCCGCCGGGCATCGTTCTCGTGGATGAGGCCCCGGGTGTCGGGCGGAATGTTGAGCAGCAGCACCGAGTTGTAACCCACCGACTCGAAATAGATGTCAACGAGGCGGGCGAGCGATTTCACTTGATTGTCCTCGGCCGGGTGATAGAACCACCCCGGACGGATGGAGACGTCAACCTCCGACGGGTACCAGAATAGCTCGCTGGCCCGGGCCAGCAGCTCGCGGCTGCCCAGGTCTTCGCTCTTGTTGGCCAGCCCCAGAGCCCGGTTCACGCTGTCGGCCCGTTGGTAGATGCCCGGCACGAGAGCCGTGGCGCTCCACTCGGTCTCCCGGCCGAATCCCTTCTCGTTGCCTACCCACCGCACGTCGTCGCCCATGATGGCCATCACGGCGTTGGGTTGCAGCCGTTGTATGGTCTTGTAGAAGGCATCCCAGTCGTAGACCTGTTTCTTGCCGTTGGGTCCTTCGCCGCAAGCCCCGTCGAACCACACTTCGTGAATCTCGCCGTAGTGGGTGAGCAATTCGGTGAGTTGTTGGATGAACAGCTGGTTGTAGCGGGGCGAGTCGCCGTAGCACTCGGCGTTGCGGTCCCACGGCGAGAGGTATACGCCGAACTTCAGGCCATATTTGTCGCACGCCTCCTTCAACTCTTTCACCACATCGCCTTTCCCATCTTTCCAGGGCGACGAGGCTACCGAGTGACGTGTGGTAGCCGTGGGCCACAGGCAGAATCCGTCGTGATGCTTGGCTGTGAGGATGACCATCTTGAAGCCTGCCTCCTTGAGCGTGCGGGCCCATTGCCCGGCATCGAACTGGGTAGGGTTGAAGAGGCGGGGATCTTCCTGTCCGTCGCCCCACTCCTTATTGGTGAAGGTGTTGATGCCGAAGTGCAGGAAGGCGGTCAGCTCCAGTTGCTGCCATTGCAACTGCTGGGGCGACGGGGTCAGGCGCGAGGCCATGTCGACTTTCTGTTCGAGGGTAGCCCCTTCGGGGAAAACGAGATGTTTTTCGTAATACTGGGTTTTGCTCGACTGGCAGCCCATGAGCAGCAGCCCGAGCAAAGCGGAGGTGATGCAGGTGTGTTTCATTGCGAGTAATCTATTGTTTACGGTCACAAAGATAATGTTTTTTGTTAAAGAAAACAGAACGAGGGAGAACTTTGAACCCAGGGTATCGGGTGGGGGGGAGCCCCCCTGGTGATTACCGGTGAGCCCGTGGACTTGTCGTCACAAGTTGGCCCGGCTGCCTCCCGAGTTGCGGGCGATGAGGATGTCGTAGATGCGGTTGGCAAACTGCCGGCCTACGGGTAGCAGCGTCTCTTGTCCGGCGAGCTTGATCTTCTTTTTGGAAAACATCTCCACGCGGTCTATCGGTACGATGTAGGAGCGGTGTATGCGCAGGAAACTCTCCTCGGGCAGAATCTCCTGAAGGGCCTTCATGTTGGTGCGCGACAGGATGTAGCCGCCGCTCTCGCGGAAAATCTTGGTGTAGTTTTCCATCGCTTCGATATAGAGAATATCGTTGGTGGGGATGGTCACGTTGTTGTATTCCTGCTTGACCACGATGCTCTCGGGGGTGCGGTCGCGCTCGGTCTCGATGCGGCGGATGGCCTTCTCGACCGCCTTTTCGAACCGCTCGTAGGCAAAGGGCTTGTGCAGGAAGTCGACGGCGTCGAGCTCGAAGCCGTTGAGAGCATACTGGGCATGGGCTGTGGTGAAGATGAAGCAGCACTCCTTGGGCAGATCGCGGGCTATGTCGAGACCGCTGATGCTGTTCATCTCGATGTCGAGAAACACCAGGTCGGGCTTGCGGTGGCGTATCTCCTCGAGCCCCACGAGGGGTTCGCTGAAGGTGGTCAGCTCCAGCCCGCCGAATCGTTCGCAGAACTGGGTGATGACGAGCAGAGCCAGAGGCTCGTCGTCGATGGCTATGCAGGTGGTATTTTTCATTGTAGTTGAATCGTCAGTCGGGTTTTAAACTGGTTGCCTTCCCGCCCGGTCGTGAGCGAGAAGCGGTCGGGGTAGAGCAGTTCCAGCCGTTTGCGGCAGTTCTCGATGCCGATGGCCGGGGTCGGCTCCTTCTTCTCTTTCATAATGGTGTTTTCGGTCTCGAAGTGCAACACGCCCTCCTTCACGACAATCTGGATATAGATGGTGCAGTCGACGTCGGACGAGGTACCGTACTTGAAGGCATTCTCGACAAAGGTGATGAGAATCATGGGAGGTATCTGGGCCTGCTCGTCGTCGGTCTCGGTGTGGAAGTCGATGTGGGTGTGGCGGTTGAGGCGCAGCGACTGCAGGTCGACATACTGCCTGATGTATTCGATTTCGTTGCAGATGGGTATGGTGTCGAGCGTGGTCTGGGTATACATGTACTTGAGGATGTCGGAGAACTGGATAAAGGCCGACTCCGTCTTGTCCGACTTGGTGAGCACCAGCCCGTAGAGGGCATTGAGCGTGTTGAAGAGGAAGTGCGGGTTGATCTGCGCCTTGTAGAGTGCCAGCTCGGCCTTGTTCTTCTCGGCTTCGATCTCCTGCTTCGAGAGTATCTGCTTGAAGAGCTCGAACATCAATTCGATAGCCAGGCTGAACCCCGTGACTACGAAGAAGAAAAACCATACGCTCAAGCTACGGATGTGCTGGCGTATGCCCCAGTCGCGAGGCGCGTTGATGAAATCGTCTTTCGGGATAGGTATCTGGCTGATGGTCCAGGTGATGAAGACGAGGACCACCATCAGCAGCACGACGAGCCTGAACTGCCGCTGCATGATGAGCCCCGGTATGTTCACCTTGCGGTAGGTGAAGTAGAGCAGATAGACGTAGACGATGAGCAGGATCATGAAGTAGGTGTGGTGGATAATCCACTTCTCTACCGGTACCAGCATGATGAGGAGTGGCAAAATTATGAAGCTGAAAATCAGGTCGATATAGATGCTGATGCGCGTGTAGTTGGTCATGTCTCTGGTATTTGCGTGGTGCGAAGGCGGCCCCTCGCGTTATCACAAAGGTAGTTTATTTTTAAGAATCTGCCGTGCCGTTAGGCATCACTTTTTTGCCGTTTATCAATAAATGTTCCGATATTGTGAGATAGTTTATAAATTTGAGAATTGGTTTAAGATAGGTATTTTCTATTCCATACGCATTATTTAGTATTTATCACATAAAACAGCAACAATGAAAAAAATTATCATTCTGGCTATGGCAGTATTGCCTTTGCTTGTAGCTTGCAAGGAGCAGAAAACGAGCGAGGGCGAGAAGTACAAGATACTGACCGTAGAGCCTAAGAATCAGACATTGACATCGGATTACACGGCAACGCTCCGGGGTCGCCAATTTGTAGAGGTACGGCCGCAGGTGAGCGGTATCATCACCGAGATTCGCATCGACGAGGGCGATGTCGTGCACAAGGGGCAGACCCTCTTTATCATCGACCAGGTGCCTTATAAGGCTGCCCTCGAGACGGCGGTAGCCAACGTGCGCAGCGCCGAGGCCCAGCTGGCTACGGCCCAGCTCTCGGCCGAGAGCAAGGAGGCGCTTTACAAGGAGCGGGTAGTCTCGGAGTTCGATTTGCAAACCGCCCAAAACACGTTGGCCGAAGCCAAGGCCTCTTTGGCTCAGGCCAAGGCGCAAGAGATAAATGCCCGCAACAACCTCTCCTATACCGAGGTGAAGAGCCCCGTCGACGGCGTGGCCAGCATGATTCCCTACCGGGTGGGGGCGTTGGTCAACAGCTCCATTACCGAGCCGCTGGTTACCGTCTCGGACGATGCCGAGGTCTATGCCTACTTCTCCATGACCGAGAACCAGATACTCGACCTCATTCAACAATATGGTTCGCTGCAGAAGGCTAAGGAGCAGATGCCCGAGGTGAAGCTGCTCTTGAGCAACGGCAGCACCTATGACCTGCCGGGAAAGGTCGACGCCATCAGCGGTACGGTCGACGAGGGTACGGGTGCCGTAAGCATGCGGGCCGCCTTTGCCAACCCCGACGGGCTGTTGCGTAACGGCGGCAGCGGTTCGGTGGTGATTCCTACCGTCTACAAGAACAGCCTCGTGATACCCAAGACAGCTACCTACGAGTTGCAGAACCGTGTGTTTGTGTGGAAGGTGGTCGACGGCAAAACCCAGTCGGCCCCCATCACCGTCTATAAATACGACGACGGGCAGAACTACATCGTGCTCTCGGGGCTGACGGCCGGCGACGTAATCGTGGCCGAGGGTGCCGGTCTGTTGCACGAGGGTATCGCCATCGATATAGAACAGTCTACAACCCTGCCAAACGATAGTGCCTTATGAAGATAAGAACCTTTATCGACCGTCCCATCTTTGCCGGGGTTATCTCGGTATTGATTCTTATCCTGGGAATTATCGGTTTGACTCAATTGCCCATCGAGCAGTTCCCCGAGATTGCTCCGCCTACGGTGAGCGTATCGGCCTCCTATACCGGTGCCAATGCCGAGACGGTGCAGAAGAGTGTGGTGGTGCCTCTCGAGGAGGCCCTCAACGGTGTGGAGAACATGACCTATATGACCTCTACCTCGTCCAACAACGGCTCGGCCCGCATTACGGTCTACTTCCGTCAGGGCACCGACCCCGATATGGCTACCGTGAACGTGCAGAACCGGTTGGCTTCGGCACAGGGTTTGCTGCCGGCCGAGGTAACCCGCAGCGGTGTGAACGTGCGCAAGCGCCAGACGAGTAACATCAAGCAGCTGGCCGTCTACAGCCCCGATGATTCGTTCGACCAGGCATTCCTGGCCAACTATATGAAAATCAACATCGAGCCGCGCCTGTCGCGTATTGCCGGCGTGGGCGAGGTGAACGTGTTCGGTTACGAGTATGCCATGCGCATCTGGCTCGACCCGAGCAAGATGAAGAAGTACGGGCTCGTTCCCTCCGACATTACCGGCGTGCTCGACGAGCAGAACATCGAAGCCGCTACCGGTACGCTGGGAGCCGAGGCCGAGAACACCTTCCAGTATGTGCTCAAATACCGGGGCCGTTACGAAAACGAGGTCGATTATGAGAATATGGTCATCAAGTCGCTCCCCAGTGGCGAGGTGCTGCGCCTGAAGGATGTGGCCACCGTCGAGCTGGGTACCCGTTCCTACGACTACATCGGCGAGGTGAACGGTCACCCGGGCTGTATCATTATGATTTCGCAAACCTCGGGCTCGAACGCCAACGAGATTATCGAGGAGATAGACCGCTCGTTGGCCGAGATTTCCAAGACCCTGCCCAAGGGCATCAAGATTGTCGACCTGATGAGTACCAAGGACTTCCTCGACGCCTCAATCAAAAGCGTGGTCAAGACCCTCATCGAGGCCATCCTGCTGGTGGTGCTGGTGGTCTATATCTTCCTGCAGAGCTTCCGCTCCACCTTTATTCCCACGGTTTCGATTATCGTGTCGCTGGTGGGAACCTTCGCCTTCCTCTATCTGGTGGGCTTCAGCCTCAACATGCTTACGTTGTTTGCCCTCGTGCTGGTTATCGGTACGGTGGTCGACGATGCGATAGTGGTGGTCGAGGCGGTGCAGGCGAAGTTTGACGAGGGGTACAAGTCGGCCTATCTGGCCACCATCGACGCCATGGACGGTATCACCTCGGCTCTGGTTACGACTACTTTTGTATTCATGGCGGTGTTCATCCCCGTGAGCTTTATCGGCGGTACCACGGGTACCTTCTATACGCAGTTCGGTCTCACGATGGCGGCAGCCGTGGCCATCTCGCTGCTCAACGCCCTGACCTTGAGCCCGGCCCTGTGTGCCCTCATTATGACACCCCACCAGACCGGGGCCGACGGCAAGAAGCTCAGCTTCTCGTCGCGCTTCCACATGGCCTTTGATACGGCTTTCCACCGGTTGGTGATGAAGTACAAGGTGGGCGTATTCTTCATGATCAAGCGCAAATGGCTGGCCGGCGTGCTGCTGGTGATTGCCTGCGTGGGTTTCTTTGTACTGCTCAAGACCACCAAGACCGGTCTGGTGCCCAACGAAGATATGGGTACCGTCTTTGTCGACATACGTACTTCACCGGGTAACAGCGTGTACGAAACCCGCAAGGTTATCGAGCAGGTAGATAGCTGCCTGCGCACGATTCCGCAAATCGAGGTGCTCTCGAGCATTACCGGTAACTCGATGCTGAGCGGGCAGGGGGCCTGCAACGGTATGTTCACCATCCGGTTGAAGGATTGGAGCGAACGTCCCCGGAAAGAGGATGCCGTCGATGCCGTCATCGAGGAGGTGCAGCGCCGCACGGCCTTCATCTCGAGTGCCGACATCATGGCCTTCACCCGACCCATGATTCCGGGTTATGGCGTGAGCAGCGGTTTCGAGGTCTATGTACAGGACCAGAAGGGCGGCACGATTGAGGACCTGCTGAAGTACACCCGCAACTTCCTTACCGAGCTCAACAAGCGGCCCGAAATCGGACGGGCCACCACCTCGTTCGATACCAAGTTCCCGCAATACCTCGTCGAGGTCGATGCCGCGCTGTGCAAGCGCAACGGCGTGTCGCCCACCGACGTGCTCAGTACCCTCTCGGGCTACATCGGCGGTAACTATGCGTCGAACATGAACCGATTCTCCAAGCTCTACCGCGTGATGGTGCAGGCTCCGCCCCAATACCGGCTTGACACCGAGGCGCTCAACAACATCTTCGTACGCAACGATGCGGGCGAGATGAGCCCCATCGCCCAATACCTGAAACTCACCCGCATCTACGGCTCCGAGGTGTTGACCCGTTTCAACCTCTTCTCGGCCATTCAGGTGAACGGTGCACCGGCCACGGGCTACAGCTCGGGCCAGGCCATCCAGGCGGTGAAGGAGGTGGCTGCCCAGACGTTGCCTACGGGCTACGGCTTCGAGTTCGGCGGCATGTCGCGCGAGGAGTCCAGCACGGGCAATACCACGACGCTGGTCTTTGTCATCTGCGTGGTCTTCATCTACCTCATTCTGTGTGCCCTCTACGAGAGCCTCTTCATCCCGCTGGCGGTGATTCTTTCGGTACCCTTCGGTTTGGCCGGCAGTTTCCTCTTTGCCAAGATGTTCGGGCTCGAAAACAACATCTATCTGCAGACGGGTCTGATCATGCTCATCGGTTTGTTGTCGAAGACGGCCATCCTCTTGACCGAGTATGCCTCGGAGCGTCGCCGTCACGGCATGACCATCTCGCAGGCGGTCATCTCGGCGGCTCAGGTGCGGTTGCGTCCTATCCTGATGACCTCGCTCACCATGATATTCGGTATGTTGCCCATGATGTTCGCTTCGGGCGTAGGGGCCAACGGCAACATCTCGATCGGCGTGGGTACCGTGGGCGGTATGCTCATCGGTACGATAGCCCTGCTCTTTATCGTGCCGGTGCTCTTCATCGTGTTCCAAACCCTGCAGGAGAAGCTCATGCCCGAGCGTAAGTTGCCCAAGATAGAAGAAAAGAAATGATACGACTTCATGAATCACCATTCGATATGAAAAAGATATTTATAGGTTTGTTTCTGTTGACCGGCCTGGCCGGTTGTCAATACCGGACGTACGAACGTCCCGCAATCGCCGAGACCGACAGCCTCTACCTGCGCTCGACCGCCTCGGCCGATTCCGCTTCGATTGCCGACCTCTCGTGGCGGGAGCTCTTTACCGACCCGCTGCTGCAGAATCTCATCGACAGCGGTATCGCCAATAATACCGACCTGAACATCGCCCGCCTCAAGGTGGAAGAGGCGCAGGCGCTGCTCACCGCTTCGAAGTTGGCCTACCTGCCTTCGGTATCGCTTACCCCGCAGGGGACCATCCGCAGTGTCGAGGGGGGTAGCACCACCAAAAGCTACGACCTGGCCGCCTCGGCCGATTGGGAGATCGACCTCTTCGGTCGCATCACCAACGCCAAGCGCGAAGCCAAAGCGGTGCTCGAGCAGAGCGAGGCTTACCGGCAGGCCGTGCAGACTCAGTTGGTGGCTACCATTGCCAACAGCTATTACTCCCTGCTGATGCTCGACAAGCAATACGAGATAAGCCGCTCGACGGCCGAACTGTGGGCCGAGAATCTGCGGGTGATGCGTGCCTTGAAAGAGGCCGGGCAGACGACCGAGATGGCCGTGGCCCAAATCGAGGCCAGCAAGCTGGCGGTCGATGCTTCGTTGCTGACGATGCAGCAGCAGATTACCGAGATGGAAAACTCCATCTCGTCGCTGCTGGGCGATGTGCCCCGGCAGATTGAGCGCTCTACGCTCGATGCCCAGTCGTTCCCCGACACCCTGTCGGTGGGTGTACCCCTGCAACTGCTGCAGCGGCGCCCCGATGTGCGTCAGAGCGAGGCTGCCCTGGCTGCCGCCTTCTATGTGACCAACCAGGCCTATGCCGCCTTCTACCCCTCGATTACCCTCAGCGGGTCGGCAGGCTGGACCAATGCGGCCGGTGCCGTCATCTCCAATCCCGGGCAATGGCTCTTCACGGCTGTGGGTTCGTTGGTGCAGCCGCTCTTCAACCGGGGGCAGAATGTGGCCAACCTGAAGGTGGCCAAGGCACAGCAGCAGGAGGCGTTGCTCTCCTTCCGCCAGTCGTTGCTCGATGCCGGTACCGAAGTGAACAATGCCCTGTTGCAATGGCAGACGGCCCGGCAACGGCTCGTGATAGACCAGCAGCAGATTGCGTCGCTCCAGTCGGCCGTGCGCAGTTCCGAGCTTTTGATGCTGCACAGTTCGCAGAACTATCTCGAAGTGCTCACCGCCCGGCAGACACTGCTCGATGCCGAGCTTTCGGCCGTCTCCGACCGTTTCGACGAAATACAGGGGGTCATCAATCTCTATCACGCCTTGGGTGGCGGATATTGATTCACAGAGTCCCGCAATAAAAAAGGCGAGGGCGTCCGGCTTCACAGTCGGGCGCCCTCTGTGTGTAGGGATTACTTATGATGAAGAGTGGTTTTCTCTCTTATTCGCTGGTGATCTCGAGCTGTTTCGATTGACGGTGAACGACCCGCCAGATTTGGGCCAGCCGCCACATGCGTCGGGGGCGGATGAGCCACCGATAGTCCGAAGCCAGAATAGCCAGTAGAATAACGATGGCAACGATGACGGCATAGCCGTAGACCTCCTTCAGGCTCACCAGGAGTATCTGCCGTTGAAACTCGCCGTACAGCGTCATGAACGAGTGGGCCATGGGGTGCATGGCATCGATTTCGCCGCCCAGGGTGGCCGTGTTTTCCAGACTTGCGTATTTGAGCAGTCGGGCAAGAATGGCCGAGTTGAGCGGAGCCCCGAAGCTGGTGCGGATAAAGCCGATGACACACATGGCCTCGAAGTAGTGCACGAAGGTCACGCTTCCGGTCAGTGCATAGGTGAGCGAGGTGTATACCAGGCTCACTCCGGCCCCTTTGAATACCAGCGGCAGGTAGAGCATGTACTTCTCGGTCGAGGTGGCCGTAGCCGACATCAGGGTCATGCACCCGAACAGGATGAAGATGAAGAGCATGTTGTGTTGCCCGAAGGTGCCCAGTGCAATGTTGGGGTGGCGTATGGTGGCGGCCCGCTGGATACACAGTATCAGCAGTACCACGGCAAAAAGCAGGGCTACCCGTATGGGTTCGCCGTCGAGCCAGTCATAGTGGTCGCCGTATACGCAGATGAAGACGATGCAGAGCAGCCAGAGGCTCCACAGGATGCCGCCCAGATAGTCGATGCCCTTGAACGGGAGGTAGGGGCTCTGCCGGTAGTTGCGCCGCATGCCGAAGTAGACCAGGGCAAAGACCACGATGAAGGCGCCTATCGTGATGCGGTGCATGGCCTGCCAGTCGAAGGCGTAGAGGCTGTACCCCGTGACGATGTTGGCCAGTTGCACGCTTCCCAGCACAAAGGTGAAGAGGAAGGGGAAGAAGACGGCAAAGTCGCGCCGGGGGGTAATCTTGAGCTGGATGTTGCTCCAGCAGGTAAAGGTGCTTACAATCTTGAAAAAACCGCTGACAAACGAGAGCAGCACCACCAGCGGCAGAAAGTCGCAGACCATGCACAGGTAGTCGCTCACGATGAAGACTCCGGCCGAGAAGAGCAGCAGGCTGCGCGGCTGGAAGCGGAACAGCAGCGGAAAGGCCATGGTCAGTCCCGTCATCGAGGCGTAGCCGGCCATCATGATGTCTTCGGTAATCCACGACAGGCTGCCCGACATCTCCGAGACGGCCGACATGTATACGCCTCCCGAAAACATGTATACGATGATGATAAAGAGGATGAGCGGAAAGCGCAGCGGCAGGGGGATGAACTCCTTCCACACCTGGATGCGGCGGGCCGAGGCAACCTCTTCGGGCGATGGTACTGGTGCGGGCATGGCTTCAATAGTTTACTTCGCATTCTACGTTCATGCCCGAGCGCAGGCGGTCGATATGCTCGAGGCTGTTCTCGTTGGTAAAGATAATCTTGACGGGTACGCGTTGCTCGACTTTGACGAAGTTGCCGGCCGAGTTGTCCTGGGGGATAATCGAGTATTGCGCCTCGGTGGCACTCGACAGGGTCTCTACCCGGCCGCGGTAGGTGACCCCGGGCACGGCATCGACCCGGATGGTCACGGGCATCCCTTCGGCGATGTGGCAGGTCTGGGTCTCCTTGTAGTTGGCGATGACCCACACCCGGCCGCGCTCGACGAGCGACAGCAGGGTTTGCCCCGCCTGGACGAGCTGCCCCTCCTGTATGGCCCGCTTCGAGGTCACGCCGTCGCACGGGGCGGTGATTACCGTGTACGAGAGGTTCAGCTCGGCCAAATGCTGGGCTGCCCGGGCCACCTCTACGTTGGTCTGATTCTGTTCGAGCCGCTGGGTTTGCTCTTCCTTCACCAGCGAGGTGCTGCGCTTCTGGCGCACCAGCATATCGTATTTGGCCCGGGTCGCCTCGTAGTCGGCCTTGGCGTTGTCGTACTGCTGGCGAGTCACCGCCTTTTGGGCATATAGCTGGTCGTAGCGGTGAAAGTCGGTCTCGGCCTGGTTCAGCCGGATGCGCAGCTCTTCGATGTTGGCATCCGAGACGGTGAGGTTGTTAGCCGTGGTCGAGATGACGGTCTCCATGGCGCTGTTCTCCATGAGGGCCTTTTGATAGTTGGCTTTGGCCTGCACCACCTTGAGCCTGTATTCCGAACTCTCGATGACGACAAGTGTGTCGCCCTTGTGCACGAATTGGAAATCGTCGAAGCAGACTTTCTGAATATATCCCTGCACTCTCGAATTGATGGGGATGATGTTGCGCCGTATCTGGGCATTGTCGGTGTATTCGACCCGGCCGAGATGGATAAATCGCGAGCATACCCAGCTCAGCCCGCCGAGAATGAGCAGTATCACGATGAGGTTGCGTCCTGTTTTCTTTGCTCTCTTGTTCATGGTGTGTTATTCTTTTATGGGGTGTATGGCACCTGCGGCATACAGGAGCCGGTAATAGTTGTAGATGATGTTGATTTGAGCGTTTACATATTGCACCTCGGCCGAGAGCCGCAGGTTGTCGGCATCCACCAGGTCGGTGACCAGCACCAGGTCGTTGGCGTAGCGGTTGGCGATGACCTCGTAGTTCTGGGTGGCGAGTTGCCGGCTCTTCTCCTGCGTCTTCAGCAGTTCGAACGAGTCGAGATAGCGGATGTAGGCTTCGCGTACGCCCAGGGTCACCTGCTCTTCGGCCGAGGAGAGCTGGTATCGGGCCTGCCCGATCGATACGCGTAACCGCGATACCTCTTTGGGTGTCTTGTAGAGGTTGCCCAGGCTGAACTTCAGCCCTACGCCTACGTACCAGACGTTGATGTTGTTGTCGAGTACCGGAATCTCGTAGGTGATGGGGCCGTTGAGGTTGTCGCCGGCGATGAGGCTGATTTGGGGCATGTATCCCGCTTGGGCTACCTTCCGTTTACGGGTGAGCCAGTCGATGGTAAATCGGTTCTTGTTCAGCAGGGGAGCGTTCTGGAATGCCTGCTCCTGAAACTCGTTTTCGTCGGCCTGGGGTATGGACCCGTACAGCAGCGTGGTGTCGGGGTAGATTTCGGTCTGGCTGGGCAAGTCGAGCATGGTCACGAGCTTGTCGTTGTAAATCTCGATCGAGCTCACCAGCTCGGTGCGTTTGTACTGGAGGTTCTGGTACTGCACCTCGTAGCGGGTGATGTCGTTGTCGAGTGCCACCCCGGCCGCCTCGCGTGCCCGCATGTCGCGAATCACCTGCAACGTCTGTTCGATGTTACGGTCGTACACGGTGAGCAGGTTGCGGTATTTGTACAGGTCGAGGTAGTAGCCGGTGAGCAGGAAATAGACCTCCTGCCGATGGGCGGCGAGGTCCCACTCGGCTATCTTCTGTTGGGCCTCGAGAGCCTTGACCTGGTGATGAATGGATCCGCCGGCAAAGATTACCTGCGCGGCTTCGATCGAGAAGCTGTTGCCGAAATGGGGCGAGGCGAAGGTCTGCCCGTTGGAAAAGTCGCGATCCGATACCCACGCATTGCCGTTGTAGGTGGCCGAAGCCGAAAAGTCTACCGTGGGCAAATAGGCATTCTTGGCCACCGATATATCCTTCTCGGCCCTGGTTACGGCCGATTCGAATATCTTGATGCTCTTGCTTTGCGTGTCGGCCAACTCGAAGAGTTCGTCCAGGCGCATGACCCGTTTGGCGGGCTGGCTGCATAGTCCCGCGGCACCGGTGAATGACAGGACGGTTAAAAGAACTTTCAGGTTATATCTCATTGTATTCGTTTGTAATATAAATAATCTATATTAGCAACTATTTGATTAAAAAAAACGGTATAAAACAATACACTCCCCGTTTGAATGACGGGCAGCCCTTGTGTCGTATTGTCGGGCGTTTTTACCTGTCGGTTTGGGGGCACCCGGGCGCGGCGGCTTCTCCGTTGGCCAGTGGTTGCCGCACTCAGGAGAAGCGTAGGGGCACTCCTCCCGGAATTTCGGTTGCCTCGGTACGCTTTGCCGGGAGGTGTCGCTTGGGGGGCACCCGGGCGCAGCGGTTTTCAGCCAGAGGGCTCTGCTTTTACAGTCGGTTTGCCTGCTGTGATATTTGGTCGATAACCCGGAAGAATGTCGCTACCTCGTCGGCCGGGATACCTTCGAGCAATTCGTTCGACAACCGTTTTTCAATCGTTTGATATTGTGTGACCACCTCGGCCCCCTTCTCGGTAATGCTCAGCAGATTTTCGCGCCGGTCCTCGGGGTTGACCGTTCGCTTGGCCAGCCCCTTCTCCTCCAGCGAGTCGATCATGCGCATCACCACCGATTTGTTTTTACCCGTAGCGATGGCGATATTCTGCAAAATCTGGTCGGTCTGCGCCTCGATCATGTTCAGCAGGATAAACTCCTCGACCGTCAGTTTCACTTCAGCCTCGGCGGCATACCGCTGTTTCATAAGCCTGTGCAGTTTGTTCCGCAGCTTCCCCACGGTTGTTCCCAGCAATTCATTTGTCATGGCATCTCTGTTTTTTCAGCGCAAAGGTAATACTATATTTTTAATTAGTTGCTATTAGCTACTAATTTTAATAGTAAATGTTCTTATCTTTGATTGGGTGTGGAATGAAATAATGTTATAACTGTCGATAAAATACTGTAATTTAGTTTGTTAATAGGTTGTGAAAGCGGGGCCCATTTCTTTCCGCGATGTGTGTTTGCCACTCATGCCTGTGGTGTTTTGAAAAACCGAGCGCCTGCCCGGGGAATTCATACCCGCAGACAGGCGCTCTTGTTTCTGTGTGGGATAGACCGGATTTATTTGCCTACATCCATCAACCATTTGCCATCTCTCTTGACCATGGCTTGAGTACCCTCTTTTTCGGTTCCGTCTTCAAATACCTGTTTGTATTTGACCTCAGCGGTAGTTCCGTCTTCCGAAATCTCTTCCGAGATGATTTCAAAGCTTTTGATAGCACCTTGTTGTTCGGCGCTCTTTTCGGCTTTGTCTTGCAGTAAGGTAATCCATCCCTCTCTCACTTGCTGTTGTTGTTCGGGGGTGAGGCCCTCTTTGAAGGCAATGCCATCGGCTACCTCTTCGAAGTTTTTGTCGTTCATGGCATCCATGTAGTGTTTGAGTGCACTGCCCGGCGAGTTGTTCGAACACGAGGCAATCAACAGGCTCACGATAGCCATCAGGCTCAGATACAGAATCTTTTTCATAACTCTCTTTTTTAAAAGGTGAATAAATAGTGATTAGAATATATAGATTAAGTGTAATTTCTTGTTGAGGCTAATGTCGTTGGGCATGAGATAATCACCGGTGAATCCCGGGAAATTGATGTAGGTGAGCCTGCTCTCCGAGAGGTCGATGCCCTCTTTGAGATATACATGATTCACCAGTTCGGTGCAATACATCTTTGTCGTATCGTTCAGGTCATATTCATGATCAAACAGGATGTGGGCCCGATACAGGTCGAATGCCCTTTGGGCGGCATGGCAAGCCTTCTCGGGATTGGTATCCAGGCGCATCACGGCCCCGCTCGAAGCTCGGTTGCTGGAGAAGAAGCGCTCTATGGGGTCGAGTTTTACCCGGTCCACGTCACCTTCGTAGTCGGGCTCATCGGGCACGGCATGGACTACATACCATTTCCCATCGAGTTGTTTGAGAATACCGGTGTGAGAATAGGCCCCTTCTTTATCGGCCGACAATACCACCTGGCTCGTCAGCCCTGTTCCTTTTCTAAATACAATATCCCCTTCACGAAACAGATTTACAGGCAAATCGAGCGGTTTTTCTGTTTCATGGTTTGTGCAACTGGATAACATTAAAATTACAAGTAATGCACTTATGGTCCCCTTTATCAATATCGAGTGTGTCATTCGGTGAACAAATATAGGTAAAAAAATGAAAAATAGAATTAAAAATCTCCTTTTTTTCATCATCTTTTTGTCTCGGGTGAATGTGAGTGAAAGTTGGGAAAGCCGGGCCTGTGATTTGCAAAATTGTAACTTGGTTATTATCTTTGGTCATGACGAAACAGATACCATTATGTTTATACTCGAAGGGATAGGTTGGCTGATGATGATGGTGGTAGCATTGGCTGTTGCCGGGTGTCTGCTGGTTGCTTTTGTCGTGTTCGGGCTCTCCTTCGCAGCTCTCTTAGGAAGTGTAATAGGGGCTCTCGAATATTGGATAGGACGCTTTTTCAAAAGGGTGACTCGTTAGTTCCCAACCAGCTAATTCTCTGTTTGGAAAGGAAACTGGATTGTGCCCTTTACATGGTAGTGCGAAGTTTTCTCCTCTCTTCTTCGATGTGGGGAACGTGTCATCCAGATTTGGTTTAGTAGTCAAAAAAATGTAGATGATGGAAATCTCTTTACCACTAAGCCAGAGAAGTTTCTGACCTTTAGACCATGGCCTGGGATGACGAGACTTTTCAAGTCAAATTGGAATGGAAGAGTAGTTAGTTTCTTATTATTCTTTATCTGTGAAAATTTTAGTAGCTTGCATTAGAAAACTACTTTGGCTGTTTCTCCTGAATTTTTATCGATTGCTGTAATCTGATATGACCAATTTGCATTGATATCAATCTGTATTGTAATTTCTCGAACTAAATCAGGTGAATTGGGCAATTGTAGCAGAGCAATCGTTTTATTCTCCATGTGACTCTTGTTATTACCTTCTTTTATCCATAATCTGAGAAAGGGACTATTGGATGTCACAGTAAAAGTATATGAATTCCTATATGGAATAGGAGTATTGCGTTTAACTAAGACTAATTCTTTGTCTTTGTCGTATATACATTTAATTTCCGAAGAGGTAGCTTCTAATAACAGAACATCTAAAATTTTGCCCGTCAAAACTCCGCTTTGAATACTTGCACCTCTATGGCACAATTCATCATAATCCGTTCTGATTATAACCTTTTTTTGAAAAGCGTTATTTATAGCTGAAATATATTTATTATCAATCGTTTTGTTTGAAACGAAAATTACACTATCTAAGGAATCTCTTATTCCTGCATCTTTTAGTGAAGAGAGGCATAGTTCAAATAAATTCGCGGGTAAGGTACACCATTTCAAACTCTTTTCTTCATAGACTCCATCTCCCAATTTGTAAATTCCAATTTCGACAAGATTATTCTGAAAGGTGAGGATCGCTACATTTGCATTAAAATCTATTTTTGCATATAATGCTAATAAGATAGCAGAAGGAGCTTTCATTATCTTATGAATTTGTGGAGATGATTTTTTTATTACATACTGCTCCACTATCGATGTTCTTGCCGGGAGAACTATTACATCTTGAGATTCATATGAATATTGGTTAGAGATTCTTTTTTGCAATTCATTTTCTATTAAATGGGGATTGTTGTGTTGAAACTGCAATTCATCCATGTCCCAATCATTATATCCTGAGATAATTTTGAAAATAATTCGATTCAATATTTTTTCGTGACTGTTCATCTTTTGAAAAATTTGGAGATATGATCTTTGTTTTATTCGTAATTGGACTGTTTGCTATCCTTGAAAAGGAACTACTACACGTGAGCAAATATAATAAATATACTTTTATTTACACTTTTTTAAATGGAATAAATGAGTAAATTTTGTCGACTAGGCCTAAATTTTTCAGAGGAATATCCCGATATCAAGAAAGTATAGTATCTTATTATGAAACATATACTCATTTACCCTTAGAAGTCTGGGTGAAACGAATGATTTCGTCGATAGTCGCTTTTTGGGGAGAATCGCTATTGTTAAAATCAATACGCGCGGGAGGTGTGTTTTTTAGCATTTTTTTATTTAGCAAATCCGTGGAGATTCGCCAAACACGAACGCATTTTGTCTCGTTTTTGTCCCGTTTTGGGATAGAAAAAAACTCAAAAGTCTAATGGATAGGCTTTTGAGTTTTTAATTCTTGTTGTAGCGATTCCGGGAATCGAACCCGAGTCTCAACCGTGAGAGGGTTGCGTGCTAGGCCACTACACTAAACCGCCAGCTTGCTTTCTTTCGGAAAGGCGATGCAAATATAGGCGGTATTTTTGAACTGACCAAATTTTTGGGCGAAAAAAATCAATTATTTTTTCGATTGTTTTTCCCGGAAGGGATTTGCTTATTTAAATAATCTTGTCCAACTCGCTGATATTCTTCTTGATTTCATCATCGGAGAGGCTGTAGTTACTGAGGTCGCCGGCCAGATACTGGTCGTAGGCGGCCATGTCGATGAGTCCGTGCCCCGAGAGGTTGAAGAGGATGCACCGTTTCTTACCCTCGGCTTTGGCCTGGAGCGCTTCCTTGATGGTTGCGGCGATGGCATGGGCCGACTCGGGGGCCGGAATGATGCCTTCGCTCTGGGCAAAGAGGGTTGCCGCCTTGAAGGTATCGAGCTGGTCGATGTCGACGGCTTCGAGGAATCCGTCTTTCTTGAGTTGGCTGACGATGGTCCCGGCTCCGTGGTAGCGCAGTCCGCCGGCGTGGATATGGGCCGGTGCGAAGTTGTGCCCCAGGGTGTACATGGGGAGCAGCGGGGTGTAGCCGGCCTCGTCGCCGAAGTCGTATTGGAATACGCCTTTGGTCAGCTTGGGACACGAGGCGGGTTCGGCCGCTACGAGGCGAATATCCTTGCCTTCGCGCAACTTGTGGCGCAGGAAGGGGTAGGCGATGCCCGAGAAGTTGGAACCTCCGCCAAAGCAGGCGACGATGACGTCGGGGTATTCGCCGGCCATCTCCATCTGTTTTTCGGCTTCGAGGCCGATGACGGTCTGGTGCAGCGACACGTGGTTGAGCACGCTGCCCAGGGTGTATTTGCAGTTGGGGGTGCTCAGGGCGAGCTCTATCGCCTCGGATATGGCTGTGCCCAGGCTCCCCTGATAGTTGGGGTGCTCGGTGAGAATCTTGCGACCGGCTTTGGTCGACATGCTGGGCGATGCGATTACCTGGGCACCGAAGGTCTGCATGATGGAGCGGCGGTAGGGCTTCTGGTGGTAGCTCACCTTGACCATGTAGACGGCCAGCTCGAGGCCGAAGGCTTTGGCGGCCAGCGAGAGGGCGGCTCCCCATTGCCCGGCTCCGGTTTCGGTGGTGATGTTGGTCACGCCTTGTTGTTTGCAGTAGTAGGCCTGGGGAATGGCCGAGTTGAGTTTATGCGAGCCTACGGGACTTACACTCTCGTTCTTGAAATAGATATGAGCCGGCGTGTCGAGCGCCTTCTCGAGACCCAGAGCTCGCACCAGCGGGGTGGGGCGCCATATCTTGTACATGTCGCGCACGGGCTCGGGTATCTCTATCCAAGCATCGGTGGCGTTCAGCTCTTGTTTACACAACTCTTCGGCAAAGATGGGGTAGAGGTCTTCGACGGCGAGTGGCTGTTTGGTGGCCGGGTTCAGCGGGCTCATGGGCTTGTGTGGCATGTCGGCGACAATGTTGTACCAAGCCTGAGGAATCTCTTTCTCGGAGAGAATAAATTTTTTAGTGGCCATAGGCATGTGATGTTTGTAATTAAAAAATGTAAATAAAAATACAATTATTGTATCTTAATGATAGCAAATATAGGAAAAATTTATCATCTGTATGCAAAATAGATGAAAATATATCTATTTGTATTTCGATTTAATTCTTTTTAAAGCAAAAAGAGACGCTGCTCACGCAGCATCTCTTCTTTAGAATTCATCACATTATGCTTATTTTAAAGTGCTAGATAGAGTTACGCTCACGCGCGACTATGCGAATTATTCGTTGTATCTCGACTCGACAACCGACCAGTCTACGATTTCCCACAAGCGGTGCAGGTGTTCGGCTCGTCTGTTGCGGTAGTCGATATAGTAGGCATGTTCCCACACGTCGAATGTCAGCAACGGTGTGTGCCCCTTGGTCAGCGGGGAACCTGCATTGTTCTCTTTGCTGATTACCAGTTTCCCTTGCGGGTCTTTCGATAACCATACCCAGCCCGACCCGAAGAGGGTCACGCCGGCCTGTTCAAACTCTTTCTGGAAATTTTCCAGGCTTCCCCACTGTTGTTCTATGGCTTCGGCCAACTTCCCTTGCGGTGCTCTTCGTCCGTCGGGCGAGAAGGAGAAGAAATAGAATATGTGGTTCCACGCCTGTGAGGCGTTGTTGAACAGGGCGCCTTCGGCTTCTCGAATAATCTGCTCGAGCGGCATCTCGGCATAGGGAGTGCCTTCGATCATCTTATTCACGTTGTCGATATAGGTCTGTTCGTGCTTGCCGTAGTGGTATTCGATGGTCTCCTGGCTGATAACCGGGGCCAAATCGCTCGGACCATAGGGCAGCGGCGGTAGTTGAAGCATCATAATCATCGTTTACTTTGTTTTTCTATATAACAACTTTGCCGTCGAAAAGGTTTCAAATATACGAATATTTTTTCTTTCCAATCGCTTTTGCGACCGATAATCTTCTTTTAACGACGAAATATCGGCTTTTGGGGCCCGAATTTACTTCTCGGGTTTGGCCGCAGGCTTGGCTATGGCTTCGCGCATGGCGGTGTCGGCTTCGACATTTTTCATGCGGTAGTAGTCCATGATGCCCAGGTTGCCCGAGCGGAAGGCTTCGGCCATGGCCTTGGGCACTTCGGCTTCGGCTTCGATTACCTTGGCGCGGGCCTCTTGAGCCTTGGCCTTCATCTCTTGTTCGAGGGCGATGGCCATGGCGCGGCGTTCCTCGGCCTTGGCTTGTGCGATGTTCTTGTCGGCCTGGGCCTGGTCCATTTGCAGGGTAGCCCCGATGTTTTTGCCTATGTCGATGTCGGCAATATCGATCGAGAGAATCTCAAAGGCCGTACCCGAGTCGAGTCCCTTTTTCAACACCAGTTTCGAGATGGAGTCGGGGTTCTCGAGCACCTGCTTGTGCGACTCGGACGAACCGATAGACGAGACGATGCCTTCGCCTACGCGGGCCAGTACGGTGTCTTCGCCGGCACCGCCCACCAGTTGCCTGATGTTGGCGCGTACCGTCACGCGGGCCTTGGCTATCAACTGTATACCGTCCTTGGCTACGGCGGTAACCGGCGGGGTGTCGATTACCTTGGGGTTTACCGACATTTGTACCGCCTCGAACACGTCGCGGCCGGCCAGGTCGATGGCCGTTGCCATCTGGAATCCCAGGTCGATATTGGCTTTCGAGGCCGATACGAGGGCGTGAACCACGCGCTCTACGTGACCGCCGGCCAGATAGTGGGCCTCGAGTTCGTCGCGGGTGATGTTTTTGAGGCCGGCTTTGTGGGCCTCGATCATGCCCCGCACGATGATTTGAGGCGGAACCTTACGGATACGCATCAGGAAGAGTTGTATGAGTGAGATTCTCACCCCCGACACTTGCGCCGAAATCCATAGCAGGAAGGGCACGAAATAGAAGAATATGGCGAGTATTACGATAATACCGAACGCCAGTAATAGTCCGATTGCTACCATTATCTTGATTGTTTGTTGGTTATTTTTTCTCTTTAGTTGAAATAGGGGTTATTCGGCTTTGCTTACAATCACTACGTTGGAGTCGATGCGGGTGATGCGCACCGGGGTCTCCTCGTCGATCAGCTCGTTTTCGGCCTGGGCCTCGAGGGTGTGCGAGCCTACCTTGATCGTGCCCATGGGGTTCAACCGGCTCAGGGTGATACCCTCGTCGCCCACCTGGATGTCGGGCGATACTTGCGAGGGGACGACCGAGTCGATTTCGGTGTGCAGGGCTACCTTGTCGAAACTGCGTGACCGCATGAATCCGATAAGGGTCGCAATGGTGGCTATGGCCGCAATGAGCAGGGTGATGACGGCCCCGTTCGACCCGTATATCGTGTAGGCATAGTAGATGCCGCCTCCGTAGAAGACGAGCGAGCAGATGCCGGCGATGGTGATGCCGGGGAGGAAAAATATCTCCAGCACAGCCAGTGTGAGGGCTATTGCTATCAGCAGGGCGATGGCCAGAATGTCGAACATAGCTGTAAGTATTTAGTCGATTTCGAGGTTAACGTCGTTTTTGCAAGGCATCGAGCTCGGCTTTGCGAGCCTGGTTCTCATACTCCCCGGGTTGGGGATAGAGCGAGAGCAACTGCGACTCGAGAGCCCCGATTTCGGCCGAAAGCCGTTGCCGGGTAGTCTCTTGCGATTTCGCGTATTTGGGCCGCAGTTCGGCCACTTTCGACTCCAGTTGAGCAATGTGTTTGCGCGTCTCGTTGGCCTTGACGTAGAGGTTGCGGGCCTCGGCGCTGGTAAACTGGTCGAGTGTGGTATAGTGCACCCCGTTGCAGATGGCAAAAACGAAGTCGGGGCGCTTCACCACTTGCGCCTCCTGGATGTCGTTCAGCTGTTGCAACAGGTCGGTATAGTCGGCACCTTCGGGCCACGAGTCGCGGATGGAGCGGATGAGGGCCAGCGATTTGATGTCGGTCTTGATTTCGTCGAGGTCGTAGGTCTGTTTGCTCGGGTTGGGGATAAACAGATAGATGGTCACCTTGCCTGGTATCTGCTCCCGGTCCGAGACAAACCAGCCGATGTTGAGCATCTCGTCTACGGCCATCATGTAGTCGTTGTAGATCGAGTTGAAGGGCATGCCCACATTCTCGGGTTTCAGGTAGGTGTTGTTCTCGAGGTTCAGCCGGGTGATGAAGATGTCGTATCCGCCTATCGAGCCCTCGCCGTTCGAGGCGTAGTAGAGGGTTACCCCGTCGTTCAGGAAGAAGGGGTAGGCTTCGTCGCGGGTCGTGTTGACTCCCTCGGGCAGCGGAGTGATGCGGCTCCAGCGGCCGTCGGTGAGTTTGTTCATCGCGCACAGTTCATACCCTTTGCCCTCGACCGGCATCCCGAAGAATACCTTGTCGCCCCGTTGCGGCATGTAGCCGATGGTGCTGTCGGGGATAGCGACGTCCAGTGTCTCGGCTGTACCTATTCGCCCCGATTCGGGGGTCATCTTGAAATGCTCGAAAAACGAGTCGGCATCGACGATGAGGCTATCGATAACCTGCACCTGCTCTACATGGTTGAGCATCAGCTTGGCCTTGCGGGCCCGGGCAATCGCTTCGGTCACCGAGTCGGGTACCTGCTTCTTGTTCTTCTCCAGTGCATCGATATAGTCTTGATAGCTGGCTGCGGCATCGTCGAAACGATATTGGGCCATATATACGTCGCCCAGGAAGTGGGGCGACTCCAGCACTTTGCGTTTGACGCCCACCTTCAGGTACTTTTCGGCTTCGGCATATTTCTTTTCGTGGAAGAGACACACCCCGTACCAGTGATTCAGCGACCCGTCGTTGGGGCGGCGTTTCAGTTGGGCTTTGAATACGGGGGCCGCTTCGGCATACTTCCCGGCCTTGTACAGTTCGCGGGCCTGGTCGAGGGTCAGGGCCTCGGCCGGAGCCATGGTGACAAGGGCGAAAATTGCCGCCAGCGAATATGGAAAGATAGATTTGAATAGCTTCATGTGCAAAAAAATTGTACTTCTGGATAGCCGGCTCGGGCAGCAGACTCGTTGTTGCTTCTTCCCCTTTCGGTTTAGCCCTGGTTGAGCTGCATCCTATATTCTACAAATATAGTGAAAGGCGAAAGCAGAACAAGGGAAACGCAAGGTTTCACAATTGGGCTCTGCTGATCCGTATCCTATATTCTACAAATATACAATTATTTTCGGTTCCTGAAGGCCGGCTCGAGAATTTTTTTTAGAAAATATTCCAAATCGTCGGGCGACTCGAACGAATCGCAGGGCAGAATGAAGAATACATATTTCGACAGGTAGAAAATCAGGTCGCTCGACGAGTGCTGTACGTCGGTCACCCGGCTCCAGGCGATGGTCTCGGTGCGGTCATCCTCGAACCGGCAGGTGATGCCCCGCTCGTCCAGCTCCACCTGCTTTGTCAGAATCGAGGCCCGGCAATCGGGGTGCAGGGCATAGACAAACCACAAGTAGTAGAGAATCAAGGGGAAAATAAGAAATACCACCATGAGCCCCACGTAGATAAAGAGCGGGTTGTGAACCGATAGCATCACGAGCAACACCACAATCAGCGCCAGCCAGGCCCAGTTGCGGTAGAGCCAGGTGCGCAGCAGTCGCCCGAAGTAGTGCATGGGCGATACCTTGCAGGGTTGGGTAACGATAGTCTTCTCTGCCATAGTCGTGCTGTCTGGTTTACAAAGATGGCGCATTTTTGCCATTCGACCGGGAGATTAACTTTTTTTATCAAATAAGCAGTGGATTGTATCGCCTCTGAATTTGTCCCGTTGAGAACGGGTAGGGCGATTCTCGACCGGCGTTCTGGCCGGATGGTCGGGCATAGCGCCGGGTTCACGATGAGGGATAGAGCCGGGTGTGCCGTGTGAATGCTCTGCGCGATGAGCTTCTTGTCACGATTCGCTTTGTTTCTCATTTTTAATGCGTATCTTTGCACCCGATTTTTGAAAAAGGAGAAAAAGATATGCAGGGTTTATATTCGATAGGGTTACTTATCATATCCAACATTTTTATGACGCTGGCTTGGTATGGCCACCTGAAGTTGCAAGAGATGAAGGTTATCAGCAACTGGCCGCTCTACGGGGTCATTCTGCTCAGTTGGGGTATTGCCCTGCTGGAGTATTGCTGCCAGGTTCCGGCCAACCGGTTGGGATTCCGCGAGAACGGTGGTCCCTTCAGCCTCATGCAGTTGAAGGTGATACAAGAGGTGATTACGCTCATTATCTTCACCGTCTTTTCGGTGGTATTCTTCAAGGGCGAGTCGCTGCACTGGAACCACATAGCCGCTTTCGGTTGCCTGGTTCTGGCCGTCTACTTCGTATTTATGAAATGATTTTGCTCCCTGCGCACCCCGTTCGGTTCGCAGGGATTTTTGTATCCTGTCGGGTAGAGTCCGACAGCGATTACCCCCGACCGTTGCAAGTCGTAGACCTGTGGCTGCCGGGGGTAATGGTATCGGTGGGGTCGGGCGGTGTGCCGGTCTTTTGCGGCTACCTTCGCATCACCCGCCTGAAATCGCGCACAATCTGCTCGCCCATGTTCACGATGGTACTGTCGACCTTGTGTATCTCGACGGGGGTAACTGCATCCTTGTACTTGGCCTTGCCCATGCCGAACTTCATCTTGTCGAGGTTGCCCGAAATGTTCAGTCCCAGTTTGAAGGGGATGGGCGACTTGAGTATGGATATGTGGTAGTTGAAGTTCATGTCCAGGTCTTGCGTACCGCCCACGGCAGCCCGGTAGCGGTCCATCTCGATGACGAAGGGGTAGACGGTCACGTTGCCGTCGGCCACGCTGATGTTGACCGAGATGCTGTCGATGAGGTTGCGCTCCTTGTTCTTGAAGAGGAATTTCTTCGAAATCTCGGCAAAGGTCTCGCCGTCGAGCAGCACGAGGCTGTCGCCCTCGACATGGATGGCCGACCGCAGGGTGGGTATCTTGAGGTTGAGGCAGGAGTCGAGAGCCGACTCGGCCGACACGTTGAACTCGACCTTGCCCTGGAACGACCGCAGCATGGGCACGATGGTGTCGAGCGAGGGGATGAAGTCGACCAGCTTACCGATGTTGATGTTGTGCAGCTTGAAGTCGAAACCGGCATAGCCCGACTGGGGCTTGCGGGCTTGGTAGATGAGGGTGGTGTTCATGGTGGCGCCCAATCCCTCCATGCCGAGCTCCTTGAGGTGTATGGCCTGGTTGCGCACATCTACGGCGCCGTGTACGTTGGTAAAGACCATTTTGCCGTAGCGCACCCGCTTCAGGTTGGTCTGCAGCTCAAAGTCGATGTTTTTGGGGATGACAAAGAGCTTGAGCGGGGTCGAGGTGGTGTCGGTTTCGGTCTCGATCTGTACCGTGTCCTGCGGGAACGAGATGGCCCGGATCAGCTGGTTGCAGTTCAGGTTTCTCGAGGTGAGGCTCAGATTGGCCTTCAGCATCTTGTTGCGGCGCATGGCGGCATAGAGGTTGTGGATAGAGCCCGATGCCGTGAGGTCCGACCGGCCTATGCGCATGGTGGCGTTGTGCAGGGTGATGGTGCGGTTGCCCACCGATACGGCCGTCTTCTGTACCCGTATGGGAAGCGACGACATGGGGGTGCGCACAAACAGACGGTTGAATCCCACCGTGCCCTGCGGTATCCATATCGAGTCTTTTACCTGTTTGGCTTTCAGACGGATGCCGGCTTTGTCCATGCCCAGCCGGTTGTCGCCCAGGCGGCAGAACAGGGTGTCGGCCTCGAGTGTGAGCTGTACCTGGGGTTGGGTAGGTTTGTTCTCGGCCGGTTGCAGATGAACGGTCGCATTCGTTTTGCCGCAGAAGAGGAGCAGCGAGTCACTCATCGAAGCCTTCAGTTTGTTGGCATTTACCTGGCATCGTACCGTGGCGATGCGGGTGGTATCTTGCGGGTTGGTCGTTTTGATGGAGGCCGACAGCTGTTCGACAGTCGAGTTGAGTTGCGGCGAGTGCAGCACGATGTTCTTGATCTGGGCCTGTGCTCCCAGCACATCGTTGCCGAAGAAGCGAAGCGAGGCGTCGCTCGTGAATTCGAAGTCCTTGTTCTTGTCGCGAAGGGCCAGGCGGGTCATGTTCAGTTTGCCCAATGCCTTGATGCGCCCCAGGTCTTTCTTCTTGATCGACGACAGGCGGCAGCGCAGGCGCAGGTCGGCATCGACGTTCCCCTCGATCGATACCCCCTCTTGCAGGGGGAAGGTCTGAGCCAGGGCCGTCAGGTCGATGGTCGACTGGGTATTGAGCGTGATGTCGGGGTCGCCCAGCAGGTCGGTCACTTTGGCATCGGCCAGGATGTCGGTGTGGGCCCCTTTGAAGTGGAATATCTTCAGGTCGAGGTAGGAGGGTTTCTGCTTCGAGAGATCGACCTGTCCGAAGAAGTCGGCCTTAAACTCGTCGATACCGTAGGGCAAGCGGGCATATTTGGCCGAGGCTTTGTCTATCAATACCTTGAGGGTAATCATGGGCATTCGGTCTTTGCCGTACAGTCCCTTCACGATACCGTTGAGGGTCACGTCGCCTTGTGCCGAGACCTCCTCCTTCTTGACCACGCTCTCGGGAATCATGTGCAAGACCCGCTCCAGCGAGGGGGCGTGCAGGCCATACTGCAGGTCTACGTCCAGTGCCTTAGCCACGGTGTCGCGGCGTACCGACCCCTTCAGGTCGAATTCCACGCCGTTGACATCGAGCAGGGCGTCGTGCAAGGCGATGGTGCGCTGGGCCCGGTTGAACTCGATTTCGGTCTTCAGCCGCGAGGCTATGCGGTGAGCCAGCAGTTCACCATCCTGCCAGAAGAGGATGTTCTTGTTGTCGAAGTCGAGCGCCAGCATCGAGTGGCCCCGCTTCAGGTGGGCGCTCAGTTTGAGGTTGGCATCCCACAGGTTGGCAAAGACCCGTGTCTCGCGGTCGTCGTAGGTGACGGTGGCATGGCGCACGACGATACGCCGTATGTCTATCTCGCTGGCAATCGGGCCGGTCGAGGTGGTATCGGTCTCGGCCACCGTGTCGGAGGCCACAATATCCCAGTTGGCCACGCCATCCTTCCCTTTGTAGGCATAGAGGTTGATGCTGTCGAGGCGCAGCCGGTTGAGGCTGATTTTCTTGGCCCGCAGATAGTCGGCCACATCGACCACGACTATCGCCCGTTTGAAGGTGAGCAGCGAGTCGGTGCGTTGCCACAACGAGTCGCGTATCGATTTCGACACCAGCGAGCCGTCGGTGAGTTTCACCCCGAATCGCGGGAAGGTCGAGAAGAAGGTCAGCTCCACGCTCTTCATGTCGAGTTTGGCGTTCAGGTTCTGGTTGGCGACCTTCAGCACGACGGGAGTCAGCTTTTCGGGCGTGAATACGAAATTGATGGCCACGGCGATGACGGCTGTCACCAGTACCACAATCGACACCAGCGTGATGCCGGTAATCTTGAGTATTTTTTTGGTTCGATGTCTCATATCGGTTTTGTCTTTACTGCCTGTTATACGATAAGAAAAGGAGAGAGCCGGGATAAACAGAACACACGACTTTCTTTTTCTTCGGACTTCGTCGAGCTTCTCTTGTCTTCTACAAAGATAACAAAAGGTGAATGCGGAAGCAAATGAAACCCAAGGTTTTCAAATCTGACTCTGCCCAAACGACACTTGTCTTATTCAAAGATACACAAAATCTCAAATAGGTTTACCTCTTTTGCTCTCTCCTTTTACTATATTTGTTCCACGAATACAGGAGTCGGCTCGGCATAGCCAAACTCGGGAACGTGGTTCCCGGTTGTCTCTACGCTCGCCTTTGCCTGTATTTGTATAAAAATCGAAGAAAGAGAAAGGAGAATATACACCATGTTAGCCTATACCTATGTCGAGCGCGGCAAGTTCGAGCTGCGCGAAAAACCGTTGCCTCAACTTATCGACCCGCGCGATGCCCTTGTGCGGGTAACCCTTGGCAGTATCTGCACCAGCGACCTGCACATCAAGCACGGCAGTGTGCCGCGGGCCGTGCCGGGAATCACCGTGGGGCACGAGATGGTAGGTGTTGTCGAGCAGGTGGGCCCGGCTGTTACTACGGTTGCTCCCGGCGACCGGGTGGTGGTGAATGTCGAGACCTTTTGCGGCGAGTGTTTCTTCTGCCAACATGGCTATGTGAACAACTGCACCGACCCGCAGGGCGGCTGGGCACTGGGCTGTCGCATCGACGGCGGCCAGGCCGAATATGTGCGGGTGCCCTATGCCGATTGCGGCCTCACGCCCATCCCGGCCGGGGTGAGCGACGAGCAGGCCCTCTTCGTGGGCGATATTCTGGCTACCGGTTTCTGGGCTACGCGCATCTCCGAGGTTTCGCCCGACGATACGGTGCTCATTATCGGGGCCGGTCCTACGGGCATCTGTACCCTGTTGTGTACCTTGCTGAAGCATCCGTGCCGGGTAATCGTGTGTGAGAAGTCGCCCGAGCGTCAGCGCTTCGTGCGCGAGCATTACCCGCAGGCGCTGGTGACTGCACCCGACGGGTGTGTCGACTTTGTGCGGGCACACAGCGACCACGGTGGTGCCGATGTGGTGATTGAGGTTGCCGGTGGCGACGACACCTTCCGCCTGGCGTGGGAGAGTGCGCGCCCCAATGCGATAGTCACTGTCGTGGCCCTCTACGACAAGCCCCAGGTGTTGCCACTGCCCGACATGTATGGCAAGAATCTGACTTTCAAGACCGGCGGAGTAGACGGTTGCGACTGTGCCGAGATATTGCGCCTGATTGCCGAGGGGCAGATCGATACCACGCCGCTGATTACCCACCGCTTCCCGCTGAGCCGTATCGACGAGGCCTACCGGTTGTTCGAGAGCAAAGCCGACGGGGTTATCAAGGTGGCAATCGAGAATCCCCGATAGGGCGGCGGTAGATTATCTCTCTATTATATAATAATGTGTAACGGCAGAATCTGATTTCGGCCGAGAAGTCTCTCTGGTGGCCGGATAGGCCGGTTTTGGAGAAGCGGAATGTTACGATGTGCTGTTGCCGGAGCTCTGCCGGCAGGCTGAAGTGTTGACACATAGATGGTTGGCTTGCCCGAAACGGGACGAGTCTCTTGGAAAAATGTGACCGTAGAGCAAAAAATAAAAGCAGAATATTATCTTTTTTTGAGTTTCATTGTAAAATTAGTAGACTTAATAGCTTATTTTTGTAATAATGTTATATCTTTGCATGGATTTCTATAAAAATGGCGGCAAGATGCAGTGGTATAATGATGACATCGAGCAGGAGAGACGTAATGAAAAAAGTGCACACCAGTTTCATAGAAAGAGAGTCGCGGCATTAGCGGGTCGTGATGGGCAGGTGTGTGCATCGATGTGCAGTGTAGCAGTAGGTATTCTTGTTCCCTGTTAGAGGTTTGGTTCTTTTTTCGTCTATTCGTCGAAGGGAGATTTTTGTGTGCAAGAGCATGATTTTTCCCGATGTACGGAGTGCGAGATATTTAATGAATATAGCCGTTTATAGAAAAGACAAATAGCATATCGTAGAGTGTGTAGTGTGTAGAGCGTATCCTTATAAATATGAAAAGAGGAGATTCTAAATTTGCAAAATAGTGAATATAATTTCAATATACATGAAAGTGAATCGCTTTTATGAATATTGAGATATGCACTATTTTTAATTTTTATAACTTGCGAATAAAAAATAACTTAAAATAAAGTTGATATGAGAAAACTAATACTTGTAGTGTTTACATTTATTCTCCTTGCGGGGGTAAATGTCGGTAAAGCGCAGACCGCGTTGCCGTATTCGATTAATTTTGGCAATAGCCAGGAAGGTTGGACGGCGGTCGATAACAGTCCCACGCCGGGTACCACCTGGGGATATAATGCCCGGTGGGCCTATATTCAAGGTACCTATTATGGCAGTGTCATGATGATGATGGATTATGCGTCGGAGTGTAACGACTATTATGTGTCGCCCGGGTTTACGCTCGAAGCTGGTAAGGTATACACGATTGAGAGCAATGCCTGTATGGAATTTAACGGGAACGGCAGCAACCTTTCTATCGGTTATGCGAGCTCGGCCAGCGATATGAGCACGTTCGTAAAATTGAGCGATATTACCCTCGATGGTACTTCGCAGTATCCCGCAGCCCAAAAAACTCCGTTCGAGGCACCTTCGAGCGGAACTTTCTATTTTGCATTTCACAACACGAGTCCACAGTACAACAGCTCATGTTTCCTTTTTGAGTTCAAATTGTATGAGGGCGATGATTCGGGCGAGACTCCCGAAGAGGTTGTCGTAGAAGTGCCTTACAGCATCGACTTTTTAAATAATTCTGAAAATTGGACATCGGCCGACAATAACGATGACGGTCAGACTTGGACTCCATGGAGCGGCTTCGGCGTTATGCTCGGTATGGGATCGCACGATGACGATTTTTTCTCGCCGCAGGTAACTCTCGAGGGTGGTGTAACTTATAAGATTACAACCAATATTGCGATAGACGGTGCTCCCAAGGATTACGATGTCGTTACCCTTACACAAGGTACCGATAAGGCTCAAATGCAGCCCATCAAACAGCTTGACTTTGACCAAATAGGAGAAAACGTAGAGGAAATTATCTTTACCCCGACATCGAGTGGCAACTACTATTTCTCGTTCCATAACACATCGACTACGGGTGGAAATACTCTGATGATACAATCGTTTGCCATAGATAAATATGTAGAGGTGATGCCCGAGGAGAACGAGATTTATTCGACCCGGTTTGACGAGAGCGAGCCTCTTAATGGCTGGACTGTCATCGATAGCAACACCGATAATGTGAAATGGGCCATGGAAGAAGGTTATGCCGGTCCTGCATATAATGGCAACATGGCCATAGGCGAAGCCAATGATTGGCTCATCACGCCGGCCTTGAATATGGTTGCCGGCAACGACTACGTGATTCGTTACACCCTCTCGCAAGCCGGTGCATTCGATGCCGACGAGGTTGTTATCAAATGGGGTACTACTCCTACGGCCGCAGGCATGACCAACAGTCTCACGACCGAGAGCATCAATTTGGGCAGCGGGTCGGTAGACAAAGTGATTCGTTTGACTTGCAGCCAGTCGGGCAATGTGTATATAGGTTTCAACCTGACGACGGCCAATCCCAACGGTATCATTTCGTTGGATAAGATTTCGGTATCGCAAACCTCGAAAGCCAAGCCCCAACCGGTAGACGGTTTGAGAGTTTCTTCCAATCATAAAGAGCAAACGGTAACCTTGAACTGGACCAACCCTGCGTTCGATGTCACCGAAGCTCCTATTATCGAAACTCTCGACATCACGATTTATGAAAACGGTGTTAAGGTGGCTACCTTGGAAGACCGCGCTGTCGGTGAAAAAGATACCTATACCTATTCTCCTGCCCAATTCAGCGGTATGGCTCTGTATCGTGTCGTAGCTTCGATTAACGACATAGAGTCGTTGCCTGTCGAAGCAAGCATCAACCTCGACGATATCAATGGCGAGGCAATTCTGTTGCAGGATATGCCTTTGGATACGGCCGACGATTTTGCAAAATGGGTTATCGAAAATAAGGACGGCGGTGGCACGTGGAACTATTCGGCCTCGGCTATCACCATTCCTATGACCAGCTCGGGCGACCACAACGACTGGGCCATTACTCCGGGTGTACAACTCGAGCCGGGCAAACGTTATGTCGTTAAATTCGATGTAGCTACAAGTGCATCGTTTGCAGGCAACCTCCAAGTATGGTTGGGCGATGCTCAAAACGCCGATAACATGGATACCGAGCTTCTGTCGCTCAACAACATTTACTACAACGGGTTCGTAAGCACGAGCACGCCGCAGTTCAGCGTAGAGACCGCCGGTACCTATTATATAGGCTTCCAGGCCGGTAATATAGAAAACGGTATGCGCGTGAGAAATGTAAACGTATGCTACATTCAAGAGTATCAAGAGGCACCGGTGATGGAGCTTCCCTATTTCGAGAATTTCGACAAAAATACCGAAATACCCACCGGTTGGAGAATGGAACGCAGCAGCGATGAGCTTGGTTTCTATGTGCGCAATGTCTCTCAGGATGCTACGATTTATATGAACGCCTATTCGCGGCCCAATGCCTTGATGGTTAAGGGCAATGCTCCCGAGGCACGGGAAGAGGTGGCCTATACGCCCAAGTTCTCGTTCGAACCGGGTAATGTCTACACGGTTAGCTTCCAGTTCAATATGTTCCAGTTGAGCGGGAAAGCCAATAATTCTATTGCCATTTACAAAGCTACGGAGCAAAATCAAGAGAGCATCGTGGGCGAGCCCGTCCTCGAGGTGAATAGTCAGACCGGCATGACCAGTTGGGAAGAAAAGAGCTTCGACCTTACCGTCGATGAGGCTGCCGAGTATTGCTTCGTAATCAAAGTCACGAGCGATGGTGCCAGCGATGTCGATATTAAGATTGACGATTTTGCCGTAGACCAAATCGTTGAGATTGAACCTGTGAAGCCGGCAGCTGTCATGAATGCCCGGGCTATGGTCATCAGCTCCAATCAAAGCATAATCTTCAGCTGGAATCACCCCCTTGTCGATGTCGACGGCGAAACGATACAAAAGGGTTCTGTCATAAAGACTCAAATTTATGACGGCACCGAACTCATTGCCGAGCCTACGGTGGTCATGCCCGACGCAAGTACGGTCGATGCCGAAACGGGTATCCCCATGTCGTTTACCTATACTTATGCCGACTTTGATAAATTCACAGGCCAAAAGATTTATAAATTTGTGCCTTGCATCGATACCGAGGCCGGCCCTGCCACGACTGCCGTGGTTTCGCTCAGCAGCTTCACCTTCGGCTACCTGAAAGAACAAATCCAAATCTTCGACTTTGCCGAGGGCGATAACGGCTGGACCGCTGTCGACAATGACAACGACAGCAAGACTTGGGCTGCCGAGGGTGGCCAGATGGTAACCACCGGCAAAGACGAGTGGCTCATCTCGCCCGAACTTACTTTGAAGCCGGGCAAATCGTACTATGTATTGTGCGAGTTTATGACCGATGTCGACCAATATGCCGATGTTACTTTCACCCGCGGTAACGGTTCGAGTGTGAAAGATCAGACCGAGATAATTTACAGCTTCGACAATGTCATATTGAGCAACTATGCCTTGATGGAAGTCGGTGGTACTTTCCTCCCCGAGGACGAAAGCAACTATTTCGGTATCCATGTCGAGAGCGAAAACGGTTCGAAGGTTCAGGTGAAGAGCTTCAAGGTATACCGCCTGATGACCAAGGACGAGCCGGTAGAACTCCCCTATGAAGAGGATTTCGAAAACCGCACGGATGTCGACGATACGAATTTCACCAACAAGTGGGGTTGCCGCACCTCGAGCTCTGCTCTCTTCCGGGTAACTACCATGCCCGAAAATACCGTGGCTGCTCACTCGGGCGAATATGCTGTTGTCGCCAACGAGTACACTTTGGGTGCAAGAGACGAGCTTCTGTATACGCCTTATTTCTCGCTCGAAGCGGGTAAGACCTACGAAATCTCCTACTACTTGTATATGCCCGGCAATGGCGAGAACATCACCGGCGCCCAAGTAGAGGTGGCCTATACGCAAGAAGATAGCGGTATCGAGCTGCCGAAAATCCAAACCATTCTCGAGCCGGTAACCGAGTGGACCAAGTTCTCGGTGAAATACACTCCGGATTACACCATGGAGTACTGCCTCTATTTCAGGTTTGCTGCTGTTACGGCAAATGCCGGTATCATTGCTATCGACGATTTCAAAATCGAAGAGGCAGATGGCATGGGTATCGACGAACTTGTTGAAAACAGCAACATGTACTATGCTCAATCGACTGCCATGCTGTATGTTCCCGAAAATGTAGAAAGTGTTTCGGTATTCAACATGCAAGGCCAGTTGGTAATGAATGCCGACAATGCCGACGGCATGATTGCCTTGAACGGTCTCAATCGCGGTGCCTATATCGTGAAAGCTGTAACCGGCGAAGGCAATACTCTCACGCTGAAAGTGATTAAGAAATAAAACCCATCAACAATGGCACTGCTCCTGTCAAGGGGCAGTGCCTTATTTACTAATATAACTATGAAGAAAAACTTATTTAAAGGTTTCCTGTGGTCGGCCGCATTGCTTTTGGGTGGTGTGAATATGGCCGTCGCTCAGGAGTATAATCAGCGAATCGCCATGGAGGGTGTCGAGATGTATGGTATAGTGACCTTCTCGGCAGTCAATCAAATCGACGAGATGACTCCGGGTATGTACAAGTTCGGGTATGACCAACAGTTCAAACCCGACGATAACGGAGTCTTGTTCAGTCGGTATATTGCAGGTGGCGGTGTATATCACGAAGGTAAAATCTATTGCAACGTATACAACGACGAGGCCAACCTGTCTACCCAAAAACCGGTGTGGACCATTCTCGATGCCGAAACCTATGAGGTGCTTTACGAGAAAGAGCTGCCCGATAATGGCGTATGTACCACCAAATCGCTTGCCTATGACATCACCAACGACAAAATCTATGGTATTGTTGTCGATTTTACCGATTCTCATTTGGTCGAAATCGATCCCGCGACCGGCGATATGACCCGGGTAGGCGACAACTTTGATCGCAATCTGCGCTTTAAAACTCTGGTCTCGACAAACAACGGTATGCTTTACAGTATCGTAATCGATTCGGACGTATCGAGCCTCTATAAAATCAGGAAGACCGATGGCCTGGCCGTGAAGGTAAGAGACATTACCGCCAAGAACCTGCTCGGCCCGGATGACTATCTGTTTAATTACGGAACCGAACAGGCCATGTTCCTCAACCGCTCTACGGGCAAGGCCTATTGGATACTCGAAAGCAACAGCTACAAGCTGGACAGCGATTATTCGCCCATCTTCGAGGTGAACCTCACGAATGCCGAGGCTACCATGGTCTCTTATTTGAGTCGTTGCTATCAAGTGAGCGGCGCTTGGTTCAAAGAACCCAACAACGGAGCACCGGGCATTATCTCTGATTTTGAATATGTAACCCCCGAAGAGGGGTCGGCAAGCGGCTCTATTCAATTCCGGTTGCCCGAGAACGATTATAGAGGCAACCCCTTCACCGACTCCAACTTGAAGATAAAGGTTGTCGAGGGCGACAAGGTGCTTGTCGACGCTACGGCTCAAGCCGGCACATTATTCAAGAGCGAGGAGCTTGCCTTGCTGAACGACAATCACACCGTATCGATTACCTTGTCGAACGAAAAGGGATCAGGGCCTACTATTCAACGGACATTCTATGCCGGCTATGACCTGCCTGCTGCTCCTACCAACGTAAAACTCTCTTATGAGGGCCTCACGACCACGCTTACCTGGGAAGCTCCTACCACTGGCGTGAACGGTGCTATTATCGACAAAGACAACATTCGTTACAGAGTAATTAAACAAACCGGTTACTACCAGGGTACCAATAGCGTGGTAGCCGAGAACCTTAAAGAGTGCACCTTTACCGAGACGCACCCCGCCGACATGAATTATTACAGATATTTCGTAGTCTCGACCTATGAGGGCGAAGACGGTGGCTATTCATTCTCCGAAGAGCTTGTGCTCGGCTTGCCTCTCAATCCTCCTTATGGCGGACTGTTCTCCGAACCGAACGATATGTTTAGCTACTATACGCTGATCGATTCGAACGGTGACGGCTACTGCTGGAATTTCGATAAGAGCATCGGCGCTGCCATGTATATCTATAACGAAACGCAGGCTGCCGATGACTGGCTGATTGCTCCTCCCATCAATTATAAGAAGGGCGTAAACTATACCTTGCTGTTCAAAGCCTATTCGTCGATGGCCGATTATCCCGAGTCGATGGAGATAACATTCGGCAAAGGCCGCACTCCCGAAGAGCAGACCAAGCAGCTGCTCGATATTCCCGAGGTACCCAGTGTCGGCGAAGATAATCCGGTAACCGAATATAAAGTACCTATCACGGTCGACGAAGATGGCGTTTACTACTATGCGTTCCACGTGACCTCCGAGAAATTCCATGAGTACCTCCGCGTATTCGATATTCGTCTCGATGCACCGTCGGGTATCGAAACCGTGAAGGGCGAAGACAGCAAGCTCGTGATTACGACAGGAAAGAACAGCGTGAGAGTGGACAATCCCGATGGGCGGGCCGTTGCAATTTACAGCGCCAGCGGTATGCTTGTCGATTCGTTTACCGAGACGGTTTATGAGCGTTCGCTTTATCCCGGTATCTATATAGTCAAGAGCAATGACTCGGTTCAAAAGATTATTGTTCGGTAAGTATAATAGAAAATAGAGATGAAGCATATAATTATAGCGACCGGACTCGCTATAATGTCAGTATCGGTATGGGGACAATCTGTATTGTCCCCATATACGCGACATTATGTCGAGCGTATCCAGAAGGAGAAATTGGCCGAGAGCCGGAAACAGGGCAATGCTCTGCTCCAGAAGAAAATCAACACGCGGGGCCAACTGGTTATCCCGGCCTTCATCTACCTGAACGAAGGGTATACCCCCGACATACTCACCCCCTGCGGGGTCGAGGTGCGCTCGGTCATCGGTCAGATACTCACGGCCGATATTCCCTTCGAGGCCCTGGACCAGGTAGCCGCTCTCGAGGGAGTGAAATATGTCGAGATGGGAACGCCCGTCAAGCCGAGACTCAACGAGGCCCGCAAGGATGCCCTCGTCGACGACGTCCAGACCGGCGTATCGCTTCCCCAGGAGTATCGGGGCAGTGGGGTAGTAGTGGGTGTGGTCGACAACGGTTTCGACTATACGCACCCCGATTTCTATACCCGCGACAAGAGCGAGTTGCGCATCAAGCGGGTGTGGGATCAGAACGCCTCGGGCACGGCTCCCAAAGGGTTCGGCTATGGCTGTGAATATACCACCGCCGAAGACATTCTTGCCAAGGGCTGCGACATTACCGAGTCGACACATGGTACCCACGTGACAGGTATCGCTGCCGGAGCCGACAGTACCGACGGGAAGGGCCTCTATGGCGTCGCTCCCGATGCCGAGATTGTGCTGGTGTCGCTTAATACGACCGAGTTGTACAACGGCGATAATACCTCTGTGCTCGATGGCGTAAAATATATCTTCGACTATGCCGAGTCGGAGGGCAAACCCTGTGTTGTCAATTTGAGCTTGGGCAGCTGGTTGGGGCCTCGCGACGGCTCATCGACTTTCGACCGCATGGCCGACGAATTGCAAGGCCCCGGTCGCCTTCTCGTCGGGTCGGTCGGTAACGAAGGCGGGAATAAATTCCATGCCAGCAAAACTTTCGAGGGCGGAAAAACCGACACGCTGGCTGTCTTCTTCGACTTTGTGTCCCCTGCTGCACAGTACGGTACCGTCGAGATATGGGGCGATGCCGGTATGGATATTACCTTTGTCCCCATTACTTACAATGCCGGGGAAAACAAATTGCAGAAAGTTTACGAACCGGCCCGGTTCAGCTCGACCCAGTGCGACAATAAGGTATATAGTTTCAGCTATCAGGACGACGGCGTGTGGGGCAGCCTCTCGGTCGACGGTGAGATAAATCCGATAAACGGGAAGACCCACCTGATGCTCTCTCCCGATTATTATTCGTTCAGTTCGAGTTATGATCGAGGTTTCTACCTTATCACATCGGACAAGGGAACCGTGCATATGTGGGGCGATGGCTACACGGTTACACTCAGCAGTTTCGACCGACCCGGGTTTGTCGATGGCAACACCCAGTCGACCATGGGCGAGATAGGAGGAACCGGGAAACGCATTATTTCGGTCGGTGCCTATGTCACCCGCGATCACTACACACAATATGGAATACCCTATAAGTCGGGCGAAACGCAGGACGCAATCGCTTCGTTTTCGAGCCAGGGGCCCACACCCGATGGTCGCATGAAACCCGAGATTACGGCTCCGGGCTCTTACATTATCTCCTCGTTGTCGAGCTACTACACGGGTAGCAAAATCAAGTACAGCAGCGTTACATGGAACGACAAGAAATATGAGTTCGGCTATATGCAGGGTACCTCGATGGCCTCGCCCTTTGTGACAGGTGTAATGGCTACCTGGTTGCAGGCCTTCCCCGAAATGACTCCCGAGATAGCCCGTGAGATTTTGCAGAAAACCTCCCGTCAGGACGATTTTACCGGCACAATCGATGGTGGGTCCAATCTTTGGGGCTATGGTAAAATCGATGCTTATGCAGGTATCAAAGAGTGTATCCGTTACGAAAGCGGCATTGAGCCGAGTCTGGCCGACAACCGCTCGCATCTGGTAGTCAACGACGGCAACCAGGTGCGGGTGCTCATGAGCTATGCCGACAGCCACATCGGTCTGCGTCTTTACAACCTGCAGGGAGCCTGCGTGGTGGCCCAAACCGTGGGCAACGCCTGTGCCGGCGAAGAGCTGACACTCTCCCTCGACGGAGCCGCTGCCGGTGTATACCTGCTGCAACTCTCGGGCGACAACACACAAACAATGGTCAAAAAAATAATTATTCAATAAATAAGAAAAACAGACAATGGTAAAGCATTTTTTACTGGCCACGGCAGTGGCTGCCGCAGCTTCGGTTTGCGCGCAAGAGACAACTATCCCCTCGATGAGTGAAATGACAGGCGATTTCATCGTTTTAAATTCACAATCCTATAATGGCGTGAAAAGCCTCGCGTCGATGAAGCCGTTCACCATCGAGCCGGCTGACAACGACTCGATTACACTCAGCGGATTTTATATGAGAAACTGCCTCGATTTCAAAGCCGAGTATAGCGAGACGACCGGCAAGATAAGTATCCCCGCCGGGACCCCTGTGTTCGATTACTTTGGATCCTATTTGATTTATCTCTATCCCTGGAATACCGAGGACGAAGAGGTAATCATGCGCCCCATCGAATACAAATATATCGGCAACAACGTTTGGGAGTGTAATTCCGATTTGATGCTCGTGGCCATACAAGGAGAAGAAATGCAAATGTCTGTTTTCTCCAGCGGCTCGCGCATTGCTCGTTGCAATGGGACTACCAACAATACCTCATATGTAGGAACAGCCGATGAACAGGACAAGTATATCGAATCACGTCCTTCCTACGTCACCATCTCGGGCAACAACATCGATATTTACAACGTTTTGCAGGCCGACCAGTATGGCTATGGCGTGCACCTGAGCGGAACCATCGATCGCACAGCCGGTAACGTGTGGTTTGGCTATACTCTCACCGGGCAGGCCAATGATGGGAATTACCGTATCCTCACTGGCTGCGAGTATGACGAAGATACCAATATGCCCACCAAAGTAGCCTATTCCGGAACCAATAACTATGGCAAGGTGCGTGCCTCGATCGACCTCGAAAAAGGCGAAATCGCCATCGACCCCATGGCTATTTGGGTAGCCGAATATAGCGAAAGCGGCATCATCATGGTCGATGAGAATCAGTTCTACGAGTTTGTCAAAACGGTAAACGTGACTTACGACGTCTCCAAGACCGACATCTCGGCTATCGAGGCTCCCTCCATGACTAATGTCGAAAAAGAGGTTTCGCACATCGACTACTATGCCATCGATGGTCGCAAACTTGCCGAGCCGCAAGAAGGCAGCCTCGTCATCAAGGTAACCGTCTACACCGACGGCACCCGCAAGGCCGACAAGATTGTCTACCTCAATCGCTGATTCGCTGTCGCAACCTCATAGCAAGGGGGCATCCGGCTGGCCGGGTGCCCCCTTGGTCTGTCTTTGAGGGTGGGGTACGATAATTGGATTTTCTGACTTGTCATTTATCCCGACTTAAGGATAAGAGATAAGATTACTTTTTGAAGGATGAAAGAGTTTCATCCCTTAGACTTTAGCAGAGGGATGGAGAGCCGGCGGCTACCGGGTGGCGTAGCGGTCGATGAGCTGCACGACCAGCGGCACGTAGTAGCGCAGCACTTCGTCGGGGGTAGGGGTGTGGGCTCCGGGGAAGTGGAAGGCGTGGGTGTAGTGCTCGAGGAATAGGGGTTCGTAGTGGGCCAGCGTGTCGCTCGTGCCGAAGATGCCCCAGATGCGGTCGCGATTGGCGGGGGAGTCGTAGTCCCACTGGTGCTGTTGCAGCCGGGCAAACTCGTCGATGAGGGGCTGGTCGATGACGAAGTGCTGGCGGCCGTCGGCACGCGGGGCCTTGTATTCGTGGGGCCCGAGGCGCGGGGTGAGGAAGCGGGTCATCTCGAAGTGGGGGTTACCCAGCAGCGCGGACAGCCCCAGGCGCGAGGCCACCATCTGGGCCAGGAATGCACCGTTGCTGTTGCCCACAATCGCGGCGGGGTGGTGCTGCAGGCATAGCCGATGGATGAGGTCGAGCGCTTCGCCGGGGTGCAGCGGCAGGTCGGGCGAGATGACCCGGGCCCGGCCTTTGAGCCCCTCGGTCAAGGCTTGGGCAGTGGCGTATGTACCCGAGGCAAAGAAACCGTGGAGGAAGAGGAGTTGTGGCGTTTCCATAGCTTGAGGTGTGTGATGGGGTCAGCAGCCGCTGCCGTCGAGGTTGCAGGCCGAGCCGTCGGCCACGGGGCGGGCGTGCATGCCGGCCTCTTCGGCCACGAGGGTGACGGTGCCGTCGTCGAGTACGAAACAGGGTATGCCCACCGCTCCCGCACGTTTGGCGCTGTCGAATGCCGGGTGGGTGTCGCGAAGCCGCAGAAAGGCTTTGAGGTCTCTCACGTGCCGCCCGATGTCGATTACCTCGTAGCGGCTGTCGCCTTTGACCTGCTCCTCGACGTAGGTGCAGTCGGGGCAGGTGCTCATGCCATATATCTTGATCATAACAGCTATTCCGATAGTTTTATGACAACAAATGTACAAAAAGTAGGAAGCCGAGAGGCCGGATTGCCCGACTTTTTTTCTGTGGCGGCACCTCTTCTTCGTGGGGGAAAAGGGGTAAAAAAAGTTCGGCCCGGGAGTTGCGGGGCATCCCGAGCCGAGGGACCGCCCGTGTACCGTGGGAGGGGGGAAAACGATACGCGGGAGGGAAGTAGTTGGGGGCGATAGTAGTTCCTATTTGGGCAGGCCGACTTCGTCCAGCCAATCGGTGAGCATGGCGTGACAGTCTGAGGTCTGCGACGAGCGAATCCAGAGGCTGGGCGACAGGAACCGGCCGTCGGGAATCAGGCGCCGGGCGTCGGCCTCGACTCCGCCGATTCCGCTGCTGGCGCTCGACACGATCAGCCCTATCTGTTTGCCGGCCATCCGGGAACCGTAGTTGAACAGGAAGGTCTGCAACGGAGCCGCCATGTTGCTCCACCAGAGGGGAGCCCCCACGACAATGGTGTTGTAGCTGCTGAAATCGACCTCGACGGGGTCGATGGCCGGGTAGGAGGCCGCATCGTCGGGGTTCGCGCGGATGGCCGCAATCTGCTCGCTGCCGATGGCGTAGTTGTTGGCCTCATAGTCGAGACCCTTTTGGGCCGGTTCCACCCGCAGCAGGTCGGCATTGACGAGCTTTTGCAGTTCGGTCACAATTGTGTGGGTGTGGTTGGTGTAGCTGTAATAGACAATGAGGGTACGACCCAGAACGGAGTTGGTGTCGCCGGGGTTGTCGGTCGAGTCGGAGGGGGCGACGTCGGGGTCGTCGGCGCCAGGTCCGCTGCCCGTGTTCCCGGTTTGTTGGTTACTCGAGGCCGGCTCGTCGCCCTTGCAGGCCAGCGCGCCCCATGTCAAAGTCGTTGCCAGAAAAAAATAGACGAGTCTCTTCATACGTCGATACAATTTTAGGTTACATCAGCGGGTGGGGCGACCCGTTGTCGACCCTCACCCTCACCGGCAAAAGTAGTGCTTGTACCAAAGACCCGGTTTATTCAGCGGTTCAAATTGTTTTGTTCATCGGCTCAATCGTGAGGGGGTTATCTCCCGGTTTTGGAGACTTGGTATACCTTTTTGCCCTTAACCTCGCAGTGTTGCTTGCTGATGTCTTTGCACGAGATGGCGTTGCCCTCTTCCAGAACATCCAGAATTTCGCTGAGCGATTCGTTTTCGAAGGTGGCGTGGTAGGGATAGCTGTTGATTTCGGGGTCCTGGATAATGAATTTTACGTTGTACTTCTGTGCCAGTTTGTTGAATACCTCTTTGAGGGTGACATCCCGGAAGATGGTGATACCGTCGATCCAGGCGTAGGTGTTATAGACATTGCCAGAGCGGAGGGAGTAGGAGTTGTCGGCCTTGTTGTAGTTCAGTATTTCGCCGGGGCTCATGGCAATGAGCTTTTGGGTTGTGTGGTCGGTTATGTTTACCCGGCCTTTGTCGAGCGAGACATAGACGCTGTTCTCGTCGGGATAGGCGTTGACGTTGAATCGTGTGCCGGTGGCCGTGACACTGATGTGGTTGGTGTTGACGATGAAGGGGTGCTGCGGGTCGGCTTGTACCTCGAAGAAGGCTTCGCCCTCAATGAGCTCGACCTGCCGGGTGTTGCTGTCGAACTGGACGGGATATTTGAAGGAGGTCCCCGAGTTGAGCCAGACGGTAGAGCCGTCGGGCAGTTCGACCGAAGAGGTAATGCCGTAGGGGACCGAGATGGTCTGCATGGCTATCGAACGACCGGCAGAGGTACTGGGTGTGGTCTGGCGGTATAGATAGAGGGTGGCGATGAGCAGGGGAATGAAGAGTATGGCGGCCGCCCGGTACATGAAGTTTGTGAACGAAGCGATTCGGTTCGAGCGTTGCTCTTTACCGATTTTTTCGAAGAAGCGGTTTTCGGCTCTGCGCGTGTCGATTTGAGCCGGATTGAAAGCCGGATGGGTTGCATCCCAGATGTTTTTTAACCTCTGGAACTCGGCCCTGTTCTCTTCACATTCGTCCAGCCAAGCCATGAAAGCCCTTCGGTCGGCAGGATCGGCATTACCCGAGAGTATTCTGGTTATTATATCTTCGTTTTTCATTTTACCTTTTGCTTTTGTTGAAACTGAAATACCTGAACCTATCGTAAAAATCGTATGTGCGATTTTGAAAAGTCATCGCTTGTAGTCCATAGATTATATACCATTTGTTTAAGTATGACGATTGAGCCGGGCCTATCCACAATTACCGGATGAAAATAAATAATAAGAAAGGGAAAAAATCGGTTAACAACTCTTTGAGGTGTTTTATGGATTTGGCGATTCGGACTTCGACGGTCCGTACCGAAACCTGTAACTCCTCGGCTATCTGTTGGTACTTCATTTCGTGTATTCTACTCATCTTGAATGTGATTTTTTCTTCTTCGGGCAGCATCTCTATCGCCTCTTGCAGTTTGGCATTAAGTTCGGAAAACAGGATGTATTCTTCGGTATCGTTGATTTCCAGAGCGCTTTGTCTGATGACAAAATCGGTATGCTCGTTTACTATCTTGTAATGTTTTATTTCGTCGAAACAACTGTTTCGGACCGCTCGCAGGAGATAGGATTTGAGCGATTTGATTTGAATGCTCTCCCGGTTATCCCAAATGTAGAGGAATATGTTTTGAACGATGTCTTCGCACACCTCTTGGTTTTGTATGATAGTTCCACCGTATAGCACAAGGTCGTTGTAATACTTTGAGAATAAATAAGAGTAGGCGTCGTGTTCTCCTTTTTTGAGCGCGACGATCAACTCGAATTCGTTATCGTATTGTATTATCCTCTTCATATATCGTTTGTGGATACCGCCTTTTTTTGATTGTTGCAAATATAAAGCGGAGAGATTTATTTATCAATATTTATATTTTAATTGTTTGATAAAAATTATATTCTTTTGAATAATAGGTGCTTAAACCTACTTGTAAAAAACGTATTGGTTCGAAACAAAAAACGATGCTATTTTTGAAGTCTCTTTGTTGTGGTTGCCGGGCCGTCAATCGTCCTATTTATACATTGCAATGAAAAGAACCTTTATGTCTAATAAAAATGTAGTTATGTATGAAGAAAATAGTAGTCTGAATGTTGAATCTAATACTTAAAACCGAATTGAATTGAGTTTTTGAGGAAAGAGTAAAATGTTTTTAGTGTAAATAGTGTTTAACTCTATGTCTTAATCTATATGAATAAGAAATATTTAATATCATGTTTGCTTAGTGCTTTTTTGACGATACCCCTATTCGGCCAGAATGCAAAGCTGACTCTGAATCTGAAGAATGTGAAGGTAGAGAATGTTTTGCAGCGGGTGGAGAGCCAGACCGATTATCGATTCTCCTATAATGAGAATCTGGTCGATATAAATAGAAAGGTATCCATATCGGTCAACAATGAGAACATAAACGAGGTACTGAAGAAGATATTTGAAGGTACGAATGTTCAATACTCGATTACGGGGAATCAGATTGTTTTGAAGGTTGTTCCCAAAACGGAAAATAAGAAGGTAGAGGTAAAGGGCCGGGTTTCGGACGAAAATGGCGAGTCGATGCCGGGCGCGACGGTTGCCGTCGAAGGTTCTTCCATCGGTACATCGACCGATGTCGATGGCTACTTTTCGATTTCGGTTCCGGCCGGTTCTTCTTTGAAGGTTGCTTCGATAGGTTTCAAGACACAATATTTTGCGATAAACAAGCCGACCAACCTGAAGGTCGTGATGCAGGAAGACAGACAGCTGCTCGATGAGGTTGTAGTGGTGGGCTATGGTACCCAGAAGAAGGTAAACCTGACCGGCGCCGTAGCTACCGCATCGAAGGATCTGCTGGAAAACAGACCTATCGGTAACATCGCCCAGGGATTGCAAGGTCTTGTTCCCAACCTGAACATCACGTTTAACAGCGGTCAGCCGAATGAGGAGGCGAAGATTAACATCCGCGGTAATACTTCGTTGAACGGAGGTGAAGCCTTGATATTGGTCGATGGGGTCGAAATCTCCGACCTGTCGTTGATTAATCCTCAAGATGTGGAAAGCATTTCGATATTGAAGGATGCTTCGTCGGCTGCGATATATGGAGCTCGTGCCGCTTTTGGTGTGATGTTGATAACGACCAAGAAGGGCAGCGCACAGCAGAAAGCCAGAATATCGTATTCGAACAACTTCTCCTGGAGCACGCCGGCTCGGCTGCCCGAGATGCCTCGAGCCGATGTCTGGGCCGAAATGTGGAACAAGGCCTATGAGTATGACAATCCGGGCACGTACTATTTCAACGAGAAGTTTATGGAGGCTCTTCGAGCCCACATAGCCGACCCGGCCAACAATCCGCCGATATTGGTCGATACCGAGGGCATTCAGAATGCCATCTACACGCCCGACAATCCCGGGTGGGCCTATGTCGGGAATACCGATTGGCTCGATGCCTTCTATAAAAAAGCCGCCTTCATGCAGCAGCATAATGTAAGCATCTCGGGCGGGACCGAGAGAAACCGGTATTATGCTTCGGTGGGTTACAAGGACCAGTCGGGTATATTCCGTTTCGGTAACGACAAGTACAAACGGTTCAACCTGTCGTTCAATTTCGATACCAAGGTCTTCAAGTGGTTAGACCTGGGTGTCTCTACCCGCATGAACTATATCGAAAGCGACGAGCCCTATATGGATAATCAGGGGTCCGACCAGGTGACGTGGTTCTACGAGGTATATCGCATGTTCCCCACTTTGTCAATCTATCTGCCGAACGGCGATTTTGCCGGCCTGTATCTGAATAGCGGTAACTACAATGTGGCCGGGCGCATGGCATTGGCCGGCAGGAATGTCGAGGATACCTGGGACCAGTGGTATACGGGACGTTTTGACATACACCCGTTGAAGGGCCTCTCCATCAAGGGCGACTATTCGTGGAACCGATATTCGATTGGGAATAAGATACATCGTAAAGAGATGACGCAGACTTTCCCCGAGGGCCGGGCTCCCTATTTGGTAGAGACCCCCAACTATGTGACGAACAGCAATTCGAACAACATATACAGTGCGCTCAACGTATGGGCCGAATACAAGAAGGTTTTCAACGACGTACATGATTTTGGTATTATGGTGGGTTATAACCAGGAGGAGAAGACCTATTCGTCTACGTCGTATACAATGACCGACCTCTATCTGAACGATCTGCCGGTGTCCGATTTGGCCATCAACTATAAGACCAACAGCGAGGTAATCGATATATGGAGAATACAAGGCATGTTTTTCAGACTGAACTACAACTACAAGTCGAGATACTTGCTGGAGTTGAACGGCCGGTACGACGGTTCGTCGAAGTATGCCAAGGATGACCGATGGGCCTTCTTCCCCTCGGCATCGGTGGGATGGAGACTTTCGGAAGAGCCCTTCTTCAAACCGCTGACAACGGTTGTAGACAACTTGAAGTTCAGATTTTCAATCGGTTCGTTGGGCAACCAGGTGACCGACAGCAACCACTCCTACATGTCTATCCTGACGGGCGTATCGATGGATAACTACATGATGAACGGTTCGATAATCAATGCCCTGAATATTCCCTCGCTGCCGAGTCTCGTCTCTTGGGAAAAGGTAGAATCGAAGAACCTGGGTCTGGATTTCACGCTGTTTAAAAATCGGTTGTCGGGATCGTTCGACTATTACATACGAGATACGAAAGGTATGGTCAGGGAGATTACATTGCCGGCCGTATTGGGAACAAGCGGTGGTAAAAAGAATCTGGCCGACATGAGAACCACCGGTTGGGAACTGGAACTGACCTGGCATGATAAGACGGGTGCTGTCCTGAACAGTCCTATCAGTTATCACGTGACTTTGGGCTTGTCGGACTATCAGGCCGAGATAACCAAGTACGACAACCCCAGCGGCTCTCTGGCCGACGGCATGTACTACAAGGGTCAGAAGCTGGGCGAAATCTGGGGTTATGTGACCGATGGGTATATTCTCGACGACTTCGAGGCCGACAGGATGAACTATGTACAGAAATTTATCTCGACGAAGTGGTATCCCGGCGATATCAAGTACAAGGACCTGAACGGCGATGGTGTAATCGATAACGGCAATGTGACCTTGAGCGACCCGGGCGACAAGACAATTATCGGTAATTCCACTCCCCGTTACCGCTACAATATTCAAGGCGGTATCGAGTGGCATGGATTCAGTGTCAGAGTCTTGTTCGAAGGAATAGGAAAAAGAGACATGTGGACGGGCAGCGACCAGTTCTGGGGATTCTCCAGAGGAATATACAACTCGAACGTGACTCAGTATCACATAGACAATACCTGGACGTACGAGAATCCTACCGCCTATTATCCGCGGTTGAATGCCAATGGCAATAAGCGTAGCAAGCAGGTTCAGACCAAGTATCTGCAAGATGCTTCGTACATCAGATTGAAAGATTTGACGATTGCCTATAATTTGCCCAAGAAGTGGGTGAGCCGTATAAAAGCCGAGAATATAAATATCTATTTAAGTGGCTTGAACTTGTGGGAGAAGACTCATATGCCGCCCTTTATGACTCCCGATATTGTCGATCAGATAACAGTCGACAAGAGTCTGCAGAGTGAAAATGCTGGAAAAGAGTATGCCTTTATGAGAAGCTATTCGTTTGGCATAAATATTACGTTTTAGAGTATAAGAATCGAAAATGATAAAAATCAAAAACATGAAAAAGAATTGTTCATTATTGATTTTGATTATAGCGGCAGCGATGAATAGTTGCGATTATCTGGATACTATTCCAGGCGATGCGATTGACAATAATACCTTTTGGAGTACTGCCAATGCTGCCGCTTTGGAGCAGTATTGCAATTTATATTATCCCAAACTGATCAAAGGTCATGGCGATCCGCAGAGTTGGACAATAGGCGATATGATTAACTCGGAATACCAGTCGGACAATCTGCTGGGCTCGGCTCCGAGCATAATCACATTTGGTCAGAACACGGTGTTGACCAGCAATAGCGACTGGAGCTGGTCGGTGGTTCGTGGCTGTAACGAGTTCTTGACCAATTATGAAAAGTCGCCGGCATCGATAAGCGATAAACGAAGATATGCAGGAGAGATGCTCTTTTTCAAGGCATTCGACTATTTCAATAAAGTGAAGCTGTTTGGCGATGTGCCTTGGTACGATGGGGTGCTGACGGCCGAGTCACCCGAGTTGTACAAAGGACGCGATTCCAGAATACTCGTGATGGATTCCATACTGAGTACCATCAACCGGGCTATCGAGTTTTTGCCGCGAAAGACGGCTGTCTATCGGGTGAGTCGCGACGCCGCGTTGTTGCTTAAGGCCCGAATCTGTCTGTACGAAGGTACCTATCGTCGATACAGAAATATCGACGACGATGTCCGATTCCTGGAAGAGGCCTATGCGGCAGCCGGTGAGTTGATGGAGTATGGCTATTCGTTGTACGATGCCGCCGGCCCCGAGAACAGCTATTTCGAGTTGTTCATACAGGACGATTACAATGCCAACAACGAAATCATACTTTCGAGAGAGTACGACCCTTCGATAAACATGGGACACCAGGTTACCAATTCGATACCCTATGGCGAGTTGGGCATGAGTCGGGATTGCTTCGAGGAGTATCTGTGTGCCAATACCGGCCTGCCTATTTCTATCTGTGGATGCCACAACCCCGATATGGGATATATCGCAGAGATGAAGAATCGCGACGGCCGTCTGTTGCAGACCCTCTGTATCCCCGAAGAGGGAAATCCCAATGCCCGGTATTTGTTTAAAGATGGTTTGGGCGGGGCTCCTAATATTTTCTCGATATTACCATCGTCGGAAACCCGCACGTTTTACGGTGCATCGAGTACCGGTTATGCCATGGCAAAATTCTATAAGAAGGAAGAGCATTTGATTGGAAACTTCAAGGGCGGAACCGATGCGCCGGTGATGAGGTATGCCGAGGTATTGCTTATCAGAGCCGAGGCCGGTGCCGAGTTGGGTAAGGATCCTGAACTCGACAAGACAATCAACAAGTTGAGAGCCCGGGTCGGTTTCCCGTTCCCGCTGACCGAGAATCCGGTCGAAGACCCCAATCTGGTTAAGGAGTATCCCGATATTAAAGGCCCCAACAAGAATCTGATTCGGGAGATTAGACGCGAGCGCCGTATCGAGCTCTTTGCCGAAGGGTATCGTTGGGACGATGTGTGCCGCTGGAATGTGGGTACCATTGTTTACAACAAAGTGAGACGAGGTGCCAAGATGGACCCGACACTGTACACTCAGGACGAGATAAATACCATTGGAGATCTGGTAGGTTTCGATCAGGACGGCTTTATCACCCCGTATGCCAAGCGGGCGACATACAGCATGAATTTTACGGAGAAGAACTATTTATACAATGTTCCGCTCGATGAAATCTCGTTGAATCCAAATTTATTACCTAATAACCCGGGCTGGGAATAAAACAGAACAGATATGAATACCTATTATTTGAAGACAAGCACTATATTTTTTGTATTGAATTTTATCGGCCTGTTTGCTCTTTGCAGTTGTGCCGAGAACGAGGTAGAGAATCCTCACAAGGGAGCCAAACTGCCTATTATGCAAAATATCGCCGACAATGTTCCCTACATACAGTCGGTCGATAAGGAAGAGTCCTACCAGTTGGTCGATGGCATCCATATCGTAGATGTCACCTTTACATACTGCCGCAAACCGACCAGAATGCTTATAGCCGAAATCGACCTTACCAAAGATGTGACAATCAGTGTATCTACACCGGATAATTTGGATGAGGTAGGCTCGAAGTTGCAGACCGTAGCCGAGCAAGCCATGTGTGCCGAGAAGGCTGGGAAGCATGTCTATCTGGCGACAAACGGCGACTATTTTTCGGAGTCTACGACTGCGGCCGGCACCTGGATTCCGGGCGGATTGGTCTATAAGGACGGGAAGGCCCTGTGGACGACTCCGGGATATGAAGCCGACCATGCCTTCTATATCTTGAAAGACGGGACCGCTCATATTTCGACCATCGAAGAGTTTAAGGAGAACGAGGCCAACGTGATGAGTGCCCTGTCGGGTTGGCAACGGATGATGATTGATGGAGAACCGGTCAAGAAATTCAGTGTGAATGACAATGCCATGGATTTTCACCCGAGAACATTCGTGGGTGTATCGAAAGATAATCTGAAGGTTCAGCTGTTTGTGCTGGATGGCCGCCAGCCCAATTATTCCAATGGAATGAGGTTGGAGGATATGATTCTCTTGTGCCAGGGTGCCGGTTGTTATCAAGCTCTGAATCTCGATGGTGGAGGTTCGACAACGATGGTCAAGAGGACCGAGACCGGAGGACAAGTCTCGTTCGAGTTGATGAATACCCCTTCGGATAACCCGGTGAGAGAAGTATTGAATGGTTTAGTTGTAATAAAAAAATAAGGGACTATGAAACTGATTTTTAGATTAAGCGCGTTTATCCTTTTAGCAACCATGTTGCTGTCGTGCGATGATGATAACATTGAGCAAAAAATGGATCCGGGCATAGAGATAACCGACGAACTGGTCGTTGGACCTACGGCCTCGAGAAATGTAATTATGCTGAAGTCTACCTATCCGTGGTATGCCGAGTCTTCGGTATCGTGGATAAAGATGATACGTTACAGAGGACAGTATCTGAAACCCGATTCCATAGTCATGGAGGTCCAGGAAAACCCGAACATGGATTTGCGTGAAGGCTGGATTGAAGTGCGGTTGATGGATCAGATGTCTACCAAGGTGCATATCATTCAGAACGGGCGGGGCAGCTTGATAACCCTCTCGAAAGAGAAAATCATATTCAATAAGAACGGCGGCGAGGCCCTGATCGATGTGGCTACGAAAATAGAATGGGAGCCTGTTACCGAGGGGCTGGAGGGTGTCACTGCCACCAAGCTCAGCGAGAGCCAGTTGAAGGTGGCGGTTTCGCCCAATAATACCGGTAATGAAATCACGAGAGAGTTGATTGTTCGCAGTGTCGACGGTACAACCGAGTCGCGATTGACTATCGTTCAGGCCAATGTAGAGAACATCCTGTCGATACCGCTGAACGCCGAAGATAAGGATGTGCTGCTCGAAAAGGCTGGCGAAGAGCTGGTAATTCCCGTTTCGCTCAATGTCAACTATCAATGTACGGCATCTAACGACTGGATTAGCATTCTTGAGGCTCCGACTTTTGAGGGTGATATTGTTCAGGACATCAATATCAAGGTTTCGGTATCTCAGAATGCAGGGATAGAAGAGCGATGGGGTTACGTGTGTGTCAAGAGCTCCGACGAAACGGCTACCGATACTTTGTTTATTTCGCAAAAAGCTCGTAGTCAACGTGTCTATGTGAAGGCTGGAGTCTCGGGTGGCGACGGTACCAGTTGGGAACGAGCCTTTGGAACCGTAGAAGATGGTGTGGCCGCATGTAGTAATTATGGCGATATGGATTTGTGGATTGCCGAAGGTGAATATGTGCTGAAAGACTATCTGACCTTGAAGAGAGGCATCAATGTTTATGGCGGTTTTGCCGGCAATGAAACCAAGCTGAAAGACCGCGACATGAGTAAAAAGTCGATACTGAAAGCCGCTCCGGCAAATACGTGGTCGTCGATTTATGCCTATGACCAAACCGACGAATGCTATGTAGATGGCTTTGTATTCACCGGTTCGGTGAGCTCACAAGGTTTGGGTACTATCGAAGCCTATGACAACTGGGTATTCCGCAACTGTATTATCACCGGAAACAATACGACGCGAGATGCAGGTGGATACTTCAACAAATGTAAGTTGTACAACTGCTTGATTTATGGAAACAGTACTATCAATAACTCGTCGACCGTAAACTCGCAGGGTTCGAAGATATACAATACGACAATTGTCAACAATACGAGCGGCGGCAGCAGTAGCGGTTTGAGAGCCGGAGCCGGAACTGAAGTCTATAATACGGTGATATGGAACAACAAGCACACCAATGGCGAGAATAACAATGGTTATCTCGACGCTCAAGGCTCTTGCTCCTTCAAGAACTGTGCGATAGAAGGATCACTCTCCTTCAATAATGCTCCGTCGAGCACCGATGGCTCCATTATCCTCGGTTCGGAGAATATGGCAGCCGACGGGCCCAACTTTGTATCGCCCGAGAATGGCGATTATTCTCTCCTTGTTACATCACCTTTGATTGACAAGGGTGCCGAATGGACCGACTTTAATCTCTATTTCGACATTCTGGGTCACGATAGAAGTTGGAACGGTCATATAGATATAGGCGCTTATGAATACATAGGTAAATAATGATTATATCCTTCTGAGAGCGAGGGGCAGTATCGGGGCGAAAGCATCGGTACAGCCCCTTGCATGTTATGGACGTTTTAGAAATTGTCGAAGGGTAAAATCGGGAGGTGAGAGAGTGTGTATGGGGTTGAAAGCCATACACTGTCGTTTCGCCTGTTGGTGAAGTCCGATGGCCGTACGTTTCTAAAGGGTTTCACAGAGGGTTTTGTTTACCACTCTGTTCTCGGGTATTTGTATCGGTTGTACTCTCTGTCTCACCTCCTTATTTGAGCAGGGCATCATACACTTTTTCGGGGACGGATGGCAGTATCTGACGCAGCTGGGTGAGTATCCGTTCGCGCGACTCTTGCGGCGTGCGCTCGGGGCGACACGACTCTTTGCCCCAAAGCGCTTCGGGGGTGGTGAGCAGCGACCAGCCCCACCCATATTCGCGCCCGTGACGGTCGCGGGGATAGACAAAATCTTCGGTGACGATGTAGCCCCCCATCTCGAGGCGGGTGATGTAGGCGTCGAACCGGCTGCGCATTTTGGGCCCGTTGAATCCGCACGCCGCTCGTAGCTCGCGGGTGATGAGGCTGCCCTCGCGCCGCAGGGTGTCGAGTATCACCTCTTCGATGCTTCCCGTCGTCGGGTAGGGGAATCGGCTGCGCCGGTAGTTGCAGAAGTCGGGCCACCATGCCCGGCTGATGAATGCCGCCTTGCGGTCGAAGAATTTGCCGTAGGCGCAACCGCTCTCCTGCAGAATGGTCCCTTTCCACTGCCAGAGGGGCCACTCCCACCCGCCATCGGGCAGGGGTGCATATTGGCACTCTTCGTCGGTCACCTCCTCGGCCGACCAACCCGCGATGCCCATGGGCAGCAAGGGCAAAAAGCCCACCCGATTGATGTAGTCAATCAGTTCGGCACAGCTGTGTAACCGCTCGTCTTTCATACGCAAAACCTCCAGCTACCTTATCACTTTGCGGCCGTGCCTGGGTTGTGCCGCCGGGGGCACAGTCGCACGCGTCATAACCGCTTAGCCGATAAGCGATAACAAAGTTACGATTTTAATCGTATCGACGGCCCTGCTTTATGAGAAAATGTGTAGCTGTCAGCCACGGGGAGGTGTGGAGTGGTTACTCCGTCAGTCGGGCGGGCAGGATAGGCATGGCTCCGTTTTGGGTGCAGACGTAGGCCGAGGTTTGTACGGCGAGGCGGTGTGCCTCGGTTACGCTCTTGCCTTTCAGTATGGATGCGATGAATGCGGCGGTGAAGCTGTCGCCGGCCCCTACGGTATCGGCAACCTCGACCTGGGGTGTAGGTTGGAACGACACGTGGCCGGGGGTGAATACGTAGCTGCCGTTGATGCCGCAGGTGAGTATGAGCATCTTCAGGTTGTACTTCCCGAGCAGTATCCAGCATTTGTCCTGGAGGTCTATGCCGGGGTAGCCGAACATGCGGCTGACCAGAATGAGCTCTTCGTCGTTTATCTTCAGTATGTTGCACCGCTTCATGGAGTTGCACAGAATCTCCTTGTTGTAGAAGCCCTGGCGCAGGTTGATGTCGAAGACGACGAGTGTATCGTCGGTTTGCGGCATGGCGTCGAGAAAGCGGTTGATGGTGCTGCGCGATACCACGCTGCGCTGTGCCAGGGAGCCGAAGCAGACTGCCTTCGTGTTTTCGGCCAGGGCTTCGAGGCTGGCGGTATAGGGGATGTTGTCCCACGCCACGTTTTCCTTGATTTCGTACTGCGGGATGCCGGCTTGGTCGATGTCGACCTGCACGGTGCCGGTGGGATAGGGTACCTGCACGATGTGGTGGTTGAGCCCTTTGGCGGCGAGATTTTCCAGGATTTCCTGGCCCAGCGCATCGTCGCCTATGGCACTTACCACGCAGCTCGACAGTCCGAACTGGGATACGTGATAGGCAAAATTGGCCGGGGCTCCGCCTATTTTCTTACCTTCGGGCAGCATGTCCCACAGGGCTTCGCCCATTCCTACTACTATGTCTTTCATGGGATGAGAATTGGGGTTAACGGTGTGATTATATCTTTTTTATTTTCAGCGTATAATAGAGCAGATTGCCGCCAAGACCTTGGAAGAGCTGCCGCAGGTGGTGCGCTATGTGAAGAATCATTTTCTTGACTTCAAGATCCCCTATCTCATTGGGGCCATCGAGCATATGTATGTGCCCGATTTTCTTGCGGTGGTTAAAACGAAGAGCGGCGCAGAGGTAAATCTTATCATTGAGATCTCGGGCCTCTCCAACGACCGATTGGGTCACAAGGATTTCAAACGTAAATATGCCACGGATTTCTGGCTCCCTGCCGCAAATAATCTTGCGACCTATGGTGTGTGGGATTACATCGAGGTGACCGACATTGATAACATAAAAGCAATATTAACCCATAAAATCAACTCGTTATGAGCAATAACAACAATATAAATCCGGTAGGATCAAACACGCCGATGAACATCGGGCATCCATCCCCACGACCGAGTTGGCCGGTGAGGAGTCGGTGGTTGCAGAGACCATGACCCCCGAGGGACAATATGCGCTGTTCAAACACGAGTTCGATCGTGGGCGAGCCCCGGAGCTCTATTGGCTGGGCAAGTACAAAAACGACGATGAGGAGACCCAGTCTCCCGATTTACGGGTCGATACCGGTTGTATATCATATCATCATTGGCCAATGATGTATTTACTTTCCGATGCATCATCAGATGGTCGTTGATTATCAATAGTTTACGGCTTAAAAGATTGAAACCTCAAAAATTTACTTGTTTTTTCGCAAAAAATCGTCGATTTAACGATTTTTTTCATTGTCTCCCTCCGAACAGAGGGAAAAGAGGAAAAAACAGCCCTTTCGGGCCCCGACAGACTCCCTCCGCAAAGATAGAGCATGTCGGGGTTTATTTCGCCAAAACGGACTGTAAAATCGAGGTTGGATTCGCGGATATTTTCGGGGTTGTCGTCCGTCATCTTGGGTGGGCTGATGGGGTGTTTTGTTTGGCCTTTGCTCCCGATGACGCTTATAAGTTTTGCAGCCAAAAGAAAAAATGGCTGAAGCCATTTTCTATGGCGCAGCCATCTCTTTTCTTCCCTCATTTTGACTTTACTTTAATGAACGTATATATGAATACGGGGATAAAGTAAAGTTGCGGAACCCGTCGGACCGTACCAATCAGAAGAAAACCATATTCGGCCGGATCTCCTCAATCATCTTTTGCGGCACCTCACACTCCCGGGCGATCTCCGGCCATCCGGATGCCGCCTGGCAAACCTCGTCGATAATCCGTGCGGCATTCTTGATGTTGTTCTTGGCTGCGCATTCGAGCAGGTCGTCTTTGGTGATGCCGCTGAATTTGCCGTTTATCGACATCTGGTGGGCCGAGGTCCACTGGCCGTCGGGATTGTAGGCGTAGCCCATGTCGTAGGCCGGCGACAAGCGCCATTTCCCGCTTCTGTCCATCAGGAACGAGATGTTCTTCGTGTGGTCGTCCTGGTTGCGCACTACGACATTGAATACCATTCTGCGGAACATCTCCTGTGCCTCCTTGTAGGTGAGCCGCAGTCCGCGCATTACGGCGAACGCCTGTTCGTATGAGCAGGCCCTGAGGAGCCGGTAATCGAAGTGCGCGATGCCGCAGAGCGTCTGCATGTGCACCTTTGCACCGTTTATCCGGTCGAACCTCTTTGTCAGGAAATGAGCCCTCCCGTTCTCTTCGATCAGCGAGCATTCCGCCATGTCGATTCCGCATTCCTTCACAAGACGAGAGAAGGAGTATTCCAGACGCCCGAAGTTCTCCGTCTCCCTGAACCCAGTCGTGGTGGATACGCCGTCCAGCTTGATGATGTAGTAGTCGAACCCCTCGGGAGCCTCGACCTGTCCCGAACGGATCTCTCCGGTGGATTTGTTGTAGGCAATGATTGCCTTGGCCCGTTGTCCGCCGGCAGAAGTGCCGAGACGCAGAATTTCCGCAATGGCAGCCTTCTTGTCGGAGCCGATGTTTACGTTGAAACTTGATTTGTCGGCAAGGGCTTCTCTGGCTACATCCACCAGCGAATCGACCTCTATCCGGATATCCGTATCTACGGCATCGATGGCCGGCTCGAATTCAAGGGCTCCCATGCAGCGTTTGCCCAGAAAGCAAAGCGTCTCGATTGCATTACTGCTGGTCCGGCCCGTCAGGGCCAGCCACTTCTCAAAGAGGGCCCGTCCGTATGTATCCGGCAGGGAGTCCGCCAGCATCCCGGGCAGGCCTTTGAAGGTCGTTTTGTCGAGCTCCCCGAAACTGTATACACGCCCCTCCCTTACGGGCATCATCAGCGGCGAAGGCTCTATGCCTTGTCGAACAAAGTCCGGATCGTACTCGAACTGTGCGATTTCATATCTCTGGTCCCAACGTACCGAGCCTATGGGCTGGCCGTATAGATTGACACGAGCTACATCTACCATTCCGATTCCTCCTTATTCTCTTTTGTGTAACCTTTGGATGCCCGCTTGCGCTTGGGTTTGTTCGCTTTGTTGGCCAACTCGTAGTATTCGTTCGGGCTCAACTGCTCCTCCTCGACAAGCGGGATGAAGATGTCGAGCTTGCCCAGAGTGCGCAGGACGCGGATCAGCGACTCGAAGTTCTTTACCTCCCCGTCTTCCATGCGCTTTATGGTGGAGATGGAAACACCGCTCTTGTCTGCCAGCTCGGCCTGCGACATGTTCTGCTTCAGGCGTACTGTTTTTATTTTGGCTGCAATTCTGTTGCAAAGCTCGGTATCTGTCAGTATGTATATATTGTCCAACATATCAAATCTGATACTTGTTGCAACAAATATAAGAATAAAAGTTCACAAATGAAACTTTATTAGAAATAATTTAGGGACAGTCGTTTAATTCCGTCATTATGAGTCAATCGGCAGACTGTCCCGGTA
>CABRIW010000014.1:0-85415 GCA_902471075.1 uncultured Barnesiella sp.
GCGATGTGGCCATGACGCTGTACAATCTGGCTCTCTTGCATAAAAATACCCAACGGCTCGACTTGGCGGAAAAGGAGTATATCGAGGCCCTGGAGATTTATCGACGGCTGGCCCAGAAAAACCCCGAGGCTTTCGAGAGCGATGTGGCCATGACGCTGTACAATCTGGCTCTCTTGCATAAAAATACCCAACGACTCGACTTGGCGGAAAAGGAGTATATCGAGGCTCTGGAGATTTACCGACGACTGGCCAAGGAAAATCCAAAAGTCTTCGAGAACAATGTGGTCTTGACGCTAATCGGTTTGGCTCTTTTGCATGCCGATACCCAACGATTCGATTTAGCCATAAAAGAACTGAAAGAGGCTTTGACTATTTACAATCGCATGGCCCAATATACCGATGTAGAACAAGAGTATATAGAAGCCATTGAATCTCTTATCAAAGAATTGCAAGAACAATCGACAGAATAACTTTCAGACAAGTTCATACACCACAAAAGTCGCCTCTCACCGGGGGCGACTTTTTTTGTTGGGCTCTACTTTTTCAGAACTTTTATCACTATTCACCCCAGGTACCGGGACAAATGGGTTGCACGACTGGACAAGAACTGTTATCTTTGGTCTCTATCTTTACAACAGAAGAATAGAGGTTTATATATGCAAACGCCACAGAAAACAAACGAATTGAACGCCACGCCGCACCGGCAGTCCGACCTCATTCCCATCTCGTTCGATGAGCTTGTCGCCAACGACGATGCCAACCTCTGCATAGCACCCGACCAACTTACCATTATCCTGTGTACCGGGGGGCGCAAAGAGCTGCAAATCAATTTTGCCGACTATACGCTCACGCCGGGCAGCCTCGCGTTCATCTATCCCAACTCGATGTGGCGGCCGCTTGCAACGAGCAGCGATTTCGAGGCGCACTATTTTTCTATCCAGGGGACTTCGGCCAAGGAGTGGAACGCCTTTATCGACCTCGATACGGTATTCTCGCTCAGCTCCTACATCGCCAAGCATCCCCACACCCAGCTTTCGCTCGACGAGACTCAGGTGATGACGCAGTACTTGAACCTGCTGAAAAGTCGCTACGAAGCGAATGCACAAGCCATCATCATACGCTTCATTCTCTCGGCCTTTACGCTGGAGCTGAACCGAATATTCACCGCCCGGGAGAAGAGCGACCGCTCCAAAATATCGCGACAGGAAGATATTTTGTGGAAATTTCTCACGCTGCTCAAGCAGTATCACAAGGAGGAGCGCACGGTCAACTTCTACGCCGACAAGATGTGCATATCGCCCAAACACCTTTCGTCGGTCATCAAGCAGATGAGCCACAAGACGGCTCACGAAATCATTGCCGACTTTGTGACCATGACCGCCAAACGGCTGTTGAAGACCACGACGATGAGTATTCAGGAGATTTCCGACGAACTGAACTTTGCCAACCAGTCGTTTTTCGGCAAGTTTTTCAAACAGAATACAGGCCAATCGCCCTCGGCATACCGCCGCAAATAACGGCACAACCATCGATCATCATTCACAAGAAAACAGATAACTATCCACATGAAGAACATGGCATTATTTCTATCGGCTATCTTCCTGCTATCAGGCTCGATCCGGGCTCAAGAGCAGCAGAATCGGTTTGCCGAACTTACCAACCCCCGGCTGATCGACATCAACAAGCTGCCGCCGCACGCTGCGTTTACGACATATCACAGCGCAGCCTCGGCTCTGGCCGGCGAACGGGAACGGGGCAGCGACTACCTGTCGCTGAACGGCACTTGGAAATTCCACTATACCGAACAGTTCCGTGAACGCCCCACCGACTTCATGCAACCCGGCTACGACACGACCGGGTGGAACACCATCGAAGTGCCGGGCAACTGGGAGCTGCAGGGATTCGGCGACCCCATCTATGTCAACATCGGCTACGAGTTCATATCGCCGGGTTTCCCGCAATATCTGCAAGCCCCCAATCCGCCTATGGTGCCCGAGGCCTGGAACCCGACGGGGAGCTATCTGCGCACCTTCGACCTCCCCGCTTCGTGGCAGGGAAAACGCATCGTCCTCTGTGCCGAGGCGGTGAAAGGGGCCGCCTACTTCTACCTCAACGGCAAATTCATAGGCCTGTCGAAAACGGGTAAGGTGCCGGCGGAGTTCGATATTACCGCCCAGGTTCGCCCCGGCACCAACACGCTGGCCGTGCAGATGCACCGCTTTTCCGACGCCAACTACTTCGAGGGGCAGGACTTCTGGCGCCTCACCGGTTTCGAGCGCGACGTCTACCTCTATGCCCAACCGCAAACCCGGGTGGCCGACTTTGAGGTGCAGTCGTCTCTCGACGACTCGTATACCGACGGAGTGTTCCACCTCGGCGTCGTGCTGCAAAACGACCAGACGAGCGCGCAACCGATGACCGTCGCCTACCAGCTGACCGACCGCTCGACCGGCAAGACGCAGATTGTAGCCCAGGGCGAACAGACCATTACCCTCGACGCCTGCAACTCAGACTGCGTCAACTTCGACGCCACCATCGCCCGCGTCAAGGCCTGGACCGCCGAGACGCCTCACCTCTACGACCTGCTCATCTCGACCCGCGACAGCCGCGGCGAAAACTGCGAATACATTCCCGCCCGGGTCGGGTTCCGTACGGTCGAAATCAAGAACAAGCAACTGCTCGTCAACGGCAAGCCTGTCCTGCTCAAGGGGGTGAACGTGCACGAGCACGACCCGCTCACCGGCCACTACGTGACCGAAGAGACCATGCTCAAGGACTTTGAACTGTGGAAACAATACAACGTCAATACCCTGCGCACCTGCCACTATCCGCAGCAAAAACGCTTCTACGAACTGTGCGACGAATATGGCTTCTACGTCATCGACGAGGCCAATATCGAAACGCACGGCATGGGCTACGACCGGCGCAAGGGGGGCACGTTGGGCAACAACCCGCTCTACCTGCCGGTACACCTCGACCGTCTGCACGACATGGTCGAGCGCGACAAGAACCACCCTTCGGTCATCATCTGGTCGCTCGGCAACGAAGCGGGAAACGGTTACTGCTTCTACGAGACCTACCGCTGGCTGAAGCAGCGCGATGCCTCGCGCCCCATTCAGTACGAGCGGGCCGAACTGGAATGGAATACCGACATCTATTGCCCCATGTACACCTCGCCCGAAGGCATCGAGCGCTATGCCCTCGACCCGGCGTCCGACCGTCCGCTCATCCTCTGCGAGTATGCCCACGCCATGGGTAACAGTCTGGGCAACTTCCAGGACTACTGGGATGTCATCGAGGCCCACGACCTGCTGCAGGGCGGCTGCATCTGGGACTGGGTGGACCAAGGCCTCGAGATGACCAATGCCCAAGGCGAGAAGTTCTGGGCCTACGGCGGTGACTACGGGCCCACCGGCACCCCCTCCGACGGCAACTTCTGCATCAACGGCATCGTCTACCCCGACCGCCGCATCAAGCCCCAGACCATCGAGATGGGCAAGGTGTACCAGAATATCAAGTTCCTCAACTTCGACAAAACGGCCGGAACCATCGACGTGAAGAACGAATTTTTCTTCACCCCGCTCGACAAATACGACTTTGTCTATACGGTCAAAGGTAACGGCAAAAGCCTGAAAACCGGCCGGTTCGCCCTGACGCTGGCACCCCGCCGGCAGACGACCGTCACCCTGAAGGGGCTGCCTGCCATGAACGACGAGTCGGTCGACTACCGCATCGAGTTCGAGGCCCGGCAGAAAGAGGCCGAACCCTTCCTGCCCAAAGGCTATGCCATAGCCCGCGAACAGATAGCCGTGAAGCCGGCCGTGAGACCCGCGGCCCAACCCTCGGGCGAATCGATTGCCCAGACCGAAAAGGGCAACTCGGTCTGCTTCTCGGGCCGGGATTTCGATATCACCTTCGACAAGAGTACCGGGCTGATGACCTCCTACCGATACAAGAGATGTGAGTATCTGCTCGACGGCTTCGGTCCCCGCCCCAGCTTCTGGCGAGCCCCCACCGACAACGACTACGGCTACAACTCGCCCCGTCTGCTGGGTGCCTGGAAAGAGGCCTCGCAACAAGCTCCCGAGGCCCGCTCGTTCACCGTCGAGCCGGGCGATGGCCATACCCTGCGCGTGAGTTGCCTCTACACCTATCCGCAAACCGGGGCCGAGTGGACCATCACCTACACCCTATTGGGTAACGGTGTGGTGAAGGTCGACAACACCCTGCGCCTGACCGACTCGCGGGCGCCCATGATTCCCCGCGTGGGGCTGCGCATGCAGATGCCCGCCTCATTCACCCGCCTCGAATACTACGGACGAGGCCCGTGGGAGAACTACATCGACCGCCGCTCCAGCTGCTTCGTGGGCCGCTATCAAGCCGATATTGCCGACCTCTACGAGCCCTATGTGCGGCCGCAGGAGAACAACCACCGCACCGATGTGAGCTGGCTGGCCCTCTCGGGCAACCGGGGCAAACTGCTCATCGTGGCCGACTCGATTGTCGAGTTCAACGCCTCGAACCATACCCTCGAGTCGCTCGACAGCGGTGAGACCCGCGACGACGGTCGCCAACGTCCCGAGAATCCCCGTCAACGCCACAATTGCGACCCCAAACCCGAAGCACTCGTCGACCTCTTTGTCGACTGCCGCATGATGGGTCTGGGCGGCGACGACTCCTGGGGGGCCAAGCCGCACAAGGTCTATCAGATAGACCCGGCCATCCGCAAGATCTCCTATGGCTTTACCTTCGTTCCGCTCGGCAAAAGCGCCTCGATAGAACCGGCCATCAAACAATACTGAAGAATACCGTTCACGCCCGAGCCGATGGCTCGGGCGTGAGCACCAAAAACAACAAACCATTATGTACCGATTTACCCATCTGCTCTTCGCGCTCTCGCTTCTGCTCCTCTCCTCGTGCAGCCTGTTCAAAAGCCTCAACCTCACCTCCGACGACGTGACCCGCATCACCTCCGAATGTCTCGACGAAGACTACGACCTGGTCTACTACTCGACCCTGTCGTTGCTCCAGGCCGAACAGTTCACCATCGTCGAAGCCAACAAGGAGAGCGGCATCATACGGGGCATGCAATACTCCGAGCACGACGACGTGGAATGGAACCTGAAAGCCTTTGGCGAAGCCACCGAGCGCGAATCGACCGAGGCGGTATTCCTGGTGCTGCCCCTCCCTTCGAAACAGACCGAAGTGAAGCTCTCGCTCTACCGCAATGCACTGGTCGTCACCCGCAAAGACGGGCACAACCGGAAACAGGACTCCCGCACCATGCTGCTCACCGAGTCGACCTACGACAAGTGGCTCAACAAGCTGAAAGCCGAAATCAAACGGCGTAAACGACTTTCGTAAAATACAGCAGAAACGACCTTTCAAACCCTCCAAAAACTTATGTCTCATCTATTCGAATTAAACAAATACGAGAGTCAAGTAGATACCCATGTCACTATCTGCTTCATTCTGTCGGCCTTGAGCGACTTGGCTACCCCAATAGCTTGGATCGGATTGGCAGCCTGCACGGTATTGCTCGGCCTGCTGGTCTATTATCCCTTCTGGTGCAAGCGAAACGACGAATCCCTGTTTGTGCCCTGGTGGATTCTCTCTCTGCTTTACTGGTGTGTATTTACTTATTGGACTGGTCATGATTTAATTGCTACGTTATGAAAAGGAAAAGCCAATCGGTTATCCGCCTGAAATATATCGAGCTGATAGCCTTCGTCGAAACCGGGTTTGCCGCCCTCTGCCTCGTCCTGGGACACACATGGCTCATAGCCCTGTCGATAGTCCTGTTTCTGATACCGCTGTGGGGGCTAATCACCCACCGACGCTGGTGCCGGAAGCACAACGAACCCTATGCCAACTGGGAGATGCTCTATACCGTCGTCGCTTGGGCGGTGTATCTGTTTATCATATTGGTCATCTATTTCCGCTTCGTTGCATCATAAGGAAAGAGCCAGAAAAAACTCGACACTCCTTTTTATCTCTTGGAATTGAGGCATTCCAAAATGGGACTATCATCAGATGCAAGGAGAAACCCTGGAGTCATTCCGCGCCACGACGCGGAATCCAGAGATACCGGCAAAGGGGAGTATCCGCAAGCGACTCGCTTTCAGACCCCTCTTCAAGCAGGAATGACAGAGTGCGGGCTGACATGTCCAGATTATCCCCTCACGATTTTCTACTACCCCCGACCCCCACAGAACGAGAGAGAAAAAAACAAAAACACCCGGCAGAAGATTATCTACCGGGTGTTTCTTGTAGAGCGGAAGACGAGGCTCAAACTCGCGACCCTCAGCTTGGAAGGCTGATGCTCTATCAACTGAGCTACTTCCGCAATTTTGTGTGGGCAAAGATGGATTCGAACCACCGAAGGCGAAAGCCAGCAGATTTACAGTCTGCCCCATTTGGCCACTCTGGAATTTGCCCTAAAAGCGTGTGCAAAGATAATACGCTTTATTTTAATTTGCAAACGAAATCGTGCATTTTTATCGCCGCTACGGCAGCCTCGTCGCCCTTATTGCCCAACCGGCCTCCGGCACGGTCGCGTGCCTGCTCCATGGTATCGGTGGTGAGTACACCGAAGATAAAGGGGATACCGAAGAGGGTATTGAGGTGGGTAATGCCCTGCGTTACACTCTGGCACACATAGTCGAAGTGCGGGGTATCGCCGCGCACTACACAGCCGATGGCGATGACGGCATCGGGTTGATAAAACTCGGCCATCTGTTGCGAGGCAAAGGTCAGCTCGATGGTACCCGGCACGCGGGCCACAAAGATGTTTTCTTGTTTCACGCCGTTGCGCACGAGGGTATCGACGGCCCCTTTCAGCAGGGCATCGGTAATCTCGGCATTCCACTCGGCAGCGGCAATAGCCACCCGCATGTCCGACGCATCGGGCATGCTGTTGGCATCGTAGTCCGATAGATTGTGATAGGCAGTAGCCATAACTATTCCTTCCTTTTTCGAAATAAGGCCGCCTTTCTTTCGAGAGACGGCCTTATCGTTATGTGATTAGTAAACTTGATTACTTGCTTTGAGCGCGCTCGATGTAGCGTTCGATGCCGCGGGCGTCGTTCGAGGTAGGATATTTGTCCTTGATCTCCTGATAGAGTTTCACGGCAGCCTCTTTGTTGCCCAGCTTCTCATATACGGCGGCAGCCTTTTTCAGATAGACGGGGCTGAATACGGCATTGTCGGAAGCCTTGGCAGCTTTCTCGAAATATTTCACGCTCTCGTCGTATTTCTCCATATCGACCAAACAGTTGCCGATAGCGGCCATGACGGCAGGAGCCAGAACCGATTCGTCGGCACTGAACTTCGAGAGATATTTCTGGGCGTTCTCATATTCGCCTTTTTCGTAGTAGGCCAGACCCAGATAGGCGTTTGCCAGATTGCCGGCAGCCGTCGAGCCATATTGATCGACTACAGCCAAGAGGCCGTCGAATTTTTCGTTACCGTTGATTGCCAAGTCGATAGAATCGTTTTCAAAAGCCATTACAGCCTGATACATAGCAGCTTGTGCCTTTTCTTCGCGGGGCAACAGGTAGAAGTGACGCACACCCAGGATGGCACCGATAACTACCACCACGATAAGCAGACCCCACAAGAGAGGTTTCTGATACTTTTCAACAAACTGTTCCGACATCGAGAGAGCTTCGTTCATTTTCTCAAGCTCGTCTTTTTCTTTTTCTGCCATATTTTTCTTGTCTTTTAATTATTTTTATCCTCATGTTCAATCCCTACGCGGGGAATTGAGTGACAAAAGTAACTTATTTCTTTATATAAATAAAATTTCATCTTCATTTTTTTGTAGTTGAAGCACTAATAGAACGCAAGAAACGATTTTTTCGTCCCGCTGCGGGAGGCAGACCGTGCCATTTCGACATCGCATTTATGCTCGAAACCGAAAAAATTTGCGTATGTTTGTGGAAACAAAACGACAAACCCGACATGATTCTTTCCCGGCTATCGATAGTCAATTTCAAAAATATCGCCCAGGCAGATTTGCAATTCTCGCCCAACATCAATTGTTTCTTGGGAAACAACGGCATGGGGAAAAGCAATCTGCTGGATGCCATCTATTACCTCTCGTTTTGCAAAAGCTACACCCGCAACCCCGACTCGCAAAACATCCGCCACGGCGAGGAGTTTTTTGTCATACAGGGATACTACGAGCGCAACGGCAACGACGAGGAGCTGTATTGCGGCATCAAGCGCCGGCAGAAGAAGAGTTTCAAGCGCAACAAGAAGGAGTATGACCGGCTGTCGGACCACATCGGGTTTGCCCCGCTGGTGCTCTCGACCCCCTCGGACAACGAACTGATTTTGAGCGGCAGCGAAGAGCGGCGCAAATTTATCGACCAGGTCATCAGCCAGTTCGACAAGCCCTACCTGGGCATCCTCATCCGCTACAACAAGGCGCTGGAACAACGCAACGCGCTGTTGCGGCAGGAGTGCACCGACGAGATGCTCTACGACATCTGGGAGGTGCAGATGGACAGTGCCGCCGCCGAAATCTACGAAAGCCGCCGTCGGTTTCTGCAAGCCTTCATTCCCGTGTTTCGCCGCTTCTATGGCGAGATTGCCTCGCAAAACGAGGTGGCCGACCTCATCTACACCTCGCATCTGGCCGACGGACCGCTGTTGCCCCAACTGAAGGCTACCCGCCAGCGCGACCTGGCCATCGGCTACACCACCCGAGGCATACACCGCGACGACATGGAGATGATGCTGGGCGACTATCCCATGAAGCGCATAGGCTCGCAAGGGCAGTGCAAGACCTACCTGATAGCCTTGCGGCTGGCCCAATACGACTTTTTGCGTGAGCAGGGCGAGACTGTCCCCCTGCTGCTGCTCGACGACATCTTCGACAAGCTCGATGCCGAGCGGGTGAAGCAGATTGTCCGGCTCGTATCGTCCGACCACTTCGGGCAGATATTCATCACCGACACCAACCGCCAGTATCTCGATGAAATCGTACAGTCAATCGGGTCGCCATACAGCATCTTCTCCGTCACCGACGGAGAGTTCAACCTTTTGGAGGGAAACATGTTATGAAGAAGCAGGAACCGCAATCCATCAAAGAGATCATTGCCCAGTTTATTGCCGCAAACGACATGGGGCAAAAACTCGACGAGACCCAGCTCATACGCCTGTGGCCCAAAATTGCCGGCGAAACGGTAAATGCCTACACCCAATCGCTGCAGGTACACAACCGCACCCTCTACGTGCACCTCACCTCGGCCGTGCTGCGCAACGAGCTGATGATGCTGCGCAACGAACTGCTGCGCCGCTACACCGAAGAGTTCGGCCACCCGGTTATCGACAACATTGTTTTCAGATAAATACACCTTATGGAACCTACCGAAACCCCGATATTCCACCACACGCTGCCCCTGCAACTGCGATTCAACGACGTAGACCTGCTGGGGCACGTCAACAACTCGGTCTACTTCGCATTCTACGACCTGGGCAAATCGCGCTACTTCGAAGCGGTCAAGGCCCAGGACATCGACTGGAAGAAGGCCGACGTCGTCATCGCCAACGTCAACGCCGATTTCGTATCGCCCACCTACCCCAGCGAACCTATTGCCGTACAAACCTGCACCACCGAAATAGGCAACCGCAGTTTCAAATTGTTACAACAGATTGTCAACACCGAAACCGGGCAGGTAAAAGGGGTATGCCGCACCGTCATGGTGGGATTCGACGTCAAAGCCGGTACAGCCGCCGCCATCAGCGACGAATGGAAAGAGGCCATCTGCCGATTCGAAGGGAAAGAACTGCGAAAAAAATAGCGGCTACGCCCCCGCAAATCCGTCGTGTTTCACTATTTTTGCAGAAAATAGGATGCGGCTCGGCATAGTCAAGTTCGAAAATTTCATTTTCATCGGTCTCTGCTCCCTGCCTTTCACTATTTTTGCAGAAAATAGGATGCGGCTCGGCATAGTCAAGTTCGAAAATTTCATTTTCATCGGTCTCTGCTCCCTGCCTTTCACTATTTTTGCAGAAAATAGGATGCGGCTCGGCATAGTCAAGTTTGAAAATTTCATTTTCACTTGCCTCTGCCCTCGCCTTTCACTATTTTTGTAACAATTTTATAGATGATGTCTTAACCCTATCTACTATAAACATGAATTTCAACGAAAAAATACAGGATATCCTGCACAAAGAGGCGCAAGCCATTCTCGATATCCCCGTCTCGGACCAGTTTGAAAAAGCAGTCAACCTCATCGTCGAGCAAGTACACCAGAAGGGCGGCAAGCTCGTAACCAGCGGTATGGGCAAAGCCGGACAGATTGCCATGAATATCGCCACCACCTTCTGTTCGACCGGTATCCCGGCCGTATTCCTCCACCCCAGCGAGGCCCAACACGGCGACCTGGGCATCTTGCAGAAGAACGACCTGATGCTGGTCATCTCTAACTCGGGCAAGACACGCGAAATACTCGAGTTACTCCAACTGGCTTCCACCCTGATGCCCGAACTGAAATTCATCGTCATCACCGGCAACAACCAGAGCGAACTCGCCCAACGGGCCGACGTCTGCCTCTTCACCGGAGCCCCCGGCGAGGTATGCCCCCTCGGGCTCACCCCCACCACATCGACCACGCTTATGACCGTCATCGGCGACATTCTGGTAGTAGGGGCCATGGAGGCAACCCACTTCGACGTGCACCAGTATGCCCTGCGCCACCACGGCGGCTATCTGGGTACCCGCTCCCGCGAACAAAGTCAGAAAAAAGATTAACACTCACAATACCATGCGTAAAATCATAGGAATAGGCGAATCCATTCTCGACATTATCTTCCGCAACCAGCAACCCTCGCACGCGGTTCCGGGAGGCTCCACGTTCAACACCCTCATCTCGCTGGGACGGCTCGGCATCCCGGCCACCTTCATCAGCGAAATCGGGCACGACACGGTGGGCGACATGATTCTCGATTTTATGCAGAAAAACCATGTAGCTACCGAAAACCTCGATATCTTCTGCGAAGGGAAGACCCCCATCTCGCTCGCCTTCCTCGACGAAAAGAACGAGGCTCACTACATGTTTTACAACCAGTTTCCGCAAGACAGGCTCAACTTTGTGTGGCCCCGCATCGACCAGGACGACATCATCATCTTCGGTTCCTACTTTGCCCTCAACCCAGCTCTGCGCGACAAGGTGCGCGAGTTTGTCGAGTTTGCCAAAGAGCGCAAGGCCATCATCTACTACGACCCCAACTTCCGCAACGCCCACGCCCATGAGGCGGTGAAGCTGATGCCATCGGTTCTCGAGAATCTCGAGTATGCCGACCTGGTAAAAGGTTCGGTCGAAGACTTCAACAACTTGTTTCACCTGACCGAACCGCAGAAAATCTATACCGACCATATCCAGTTCTACTGCCCCAACTTCATCTGTACCCGGGGCAGTGCCGGGGCCGAACTCTTCTGCAACCAGGGGAGCCGCCACTTCGAGGCCACACCCGTTACACCCGTGAGCACCATCGGTGCCGGCGACTCGTTCAACGCCGGTATCCTCTTCGGGCTTATCCGACACGAAATCACGCTCGAGCAGCTCTATGCCCTCACCCCCGACGAGTGGGCCCCCATCATCCGGTACGGCATGGACTTCGCCTCGGCCGTTTGCCAAAGCATGGACAACTACATCGACACCGATTTTGCATCGTGCTACACCAGTGCCAATAATACAAATTCCCTATAAATATTCTAAAATAAAACAAACCCACGAACAGCTAACTATCGCATAGTCTTATCTTTGCAACAAATCTTCATCACGGATACAGACATGCGCTATCTACAACTTTGTTCTTTGCTCCTCGCATTGAGTGCCTGCGCCACGCACAGCGCCGACATCGACGTGGCTTGTGAGATAGACCAGCAAAACAACTATTTGTTGAAGTGGGAGACGACTCCAAAAATCGAAGGCGAAGTTCAGATTTACCAATCGACCGACCCCGAGCGATTCAATACCGAAAAGAACCCGGTAACGGTCGCCAGCATTCAAACCGGATATATCCTCATCCCCGACACCATCCCCTCGCAGCGGTCCTACTTCCTGCTGCGCTTCAACGGCCACGACGACCACATCGTAGGGGCTCGGGCCGAACGGTTGAAATATATCGAAAACTTCAGAGACCTGGGCGGATACACCTCGAAAAACGGCAAGCAACTGCGGTGGGGCAAGATATTCCGTTCGGGCGAATTCAACACCCTCACGGCAAGCAGCATCAACCGACTCAAAAACATGGGCATCAAAACGCTCATCGACTTCAGAGACAGCGAAGATGTCATCAAGCCCAGCCCCGAACTCGGGCTCGACAACGTCATCAACCTGCCGGGGGCTCTCCACTATCGGCAGAACCTGCTCCCCCGCCTGCAGAAAGAAGAGTTGCGGCGCGGCGATGCCAACCTCTTCATGCAAGACCTCTATGTAGCCATGGTATCGGGCTCGAAACGGGCCTTCAAGTCGATGTTCAACCAGTTGCTGGTCGAGGACAACTATCCCATCGTGCTCAGTTGTGTCAACGGCAAGGACTACACGGGCTTTGCCGTATCGCTGCTGCTCAGCGCCCTCGACATGCCCGAGGAGGTGATTATGAACGACTACCTGCTCTCCAACCGCTACTTCGACAAACGCCGCACGGCCTTCGACCCGAAAGATTGCTGCGACGGCACCCAGGAGGCCCTCTCGCTCATCCAAACCGCCGACAGCCGCTTCCTCTCCTATGCCCGCGACTACATACGCCAGCAATACGGCTCTATCAACAACTACCTCGAAGAGGAGCTGGGCGTCACTCCCGAAAAGCGGAAACAGTTGAAACAATATCTGTTGCACTGATTCGCCGGCCGGTACCGCCGGCCCCCGTCGCAAAGGTCCGCCCTACAAGCGGCCCGATATCCCCCCCGACACAAAACCACATCGAAGTGAGAGTATCCCCTTCGCGGTATATTGCGTTTTTTTCGTACCTTTGCCGGCGAAAACCAAACTCGTAGCGTACGAAAAATTTCTGCACACCCTCTCCCCTTAGCCCCGTTTGAGGACAAAGAAAGCCCTTGTGCTCCTGCGATAAAGAAAAAAACTGACAACTGTATAGATGAAAACATTTCAAGAACTGGGTATCTGCGACGAGATACTGAAAGCGATTACCGAACTGGGATACGAAAACCCCATGCCCGTACAGGAGCAGGTAATCCCCCACCTCCTGAACGAAGAGACCGACCTGGTGGCTCTGGCCCAAACCGGTACGGGTAAGACGGCTGCCTTCGGCCTGCCCGTGATACAACGCATCGACCGCTCGCTGTGCCAGCCTCAGGCATTGATTCTCTCGCCCACCCGCGAACTCTGCCTGCAAATTGCCGGCGACCTCACCGACTACTCGCAATACATCGACGGACTCACCATCCTGCCCGTCTACGGCGGCTCGAGCATCGAGAGCCAGATACGCACCCTGAAGAAGGGGGTACACATCATCGTGGCCACGCCGGGCCGCCTGCTCGACCTGCTCGAGCGGAAAACCGTGCGGCTCGACCACGTTTCGACCGTCATCATGGACGAGGCCGACGAGATGCTCAACATGGGATTCCTCGACAGCATCAACGCCATCCTCGCCCAGGTGCCCCAGGAGCGCAAAATGCTGCTCTTCTCGGCCACCATGCCGCGCGAAATCGAGCAGATTGCCCGCACCTACATGCACAACCCGCAGGAGATTGTGGTGGGCAGCCGCAACGAGGGGGCCGAGAACGTGCGCCACGTCTACTACATGGTGCATGCCAAGGACAAATACCAGGCTCTCAAACGCATTGCCGACTATTATCCCAATATCTACGGCATCATCTTCTGCCGCACACGCCGCGAGACTCAGGAGATTGCCGACCAGCTCATCGCCGACGGCTATAACGCCGACTCGCTGCACGGCGAATTGTCGCAGGCCCAACGCGATGCCGTCATGCAGAAGTTCCGCCTGCGCAACCTGCAGCTGCTCGTGGCTACCGACGTGGCTGCCCGGGGACTCGACGTGACCGACCTGACCCACGTCATCAACTACGGTCTGCCCGACGACATCGAGACCTATACCCACCGCAGCGGCCGCACCGGCCGGGCCGGGAAATCGGGCATATCGGTAGCCATCATCCACAGCCGCGAAAAGGGCAAGATGCGGGCCATCGAGAAGATTATCGGCAAGAAATTCGAACGCGGCCTGGTACCTACCGGCGAACAGATTTGCGAAAAACAGCTCTTCAACCTGGCCGACCGCATCGAAAAGGTGAAGGTAAACGAAGAGGCGATTGCCAAATACCTGCCCAACATCTCGCGCAAACTGGGGTGGCTCAACGAACAAGACCTCATCAAGCGCATCGTGTCGCTCGAGTTCAACCGACTTATCGACTACTACCGCGACACCCCCGACCTCGACCTGCCCGACGAGAATACCCGTAAACCCAAAGCCGAAAACGGAGGGGCCCAGGAGGGACGGAAGGGTCGCAACAAGGACAGCCGCACGGCCGAAGAGGGCTTCGAACGCATCTACATCAACCTGGGCAAAGCTCACGGATTCTTCCCGCCCAACCTCATCGAGATGATCAACTCGCTCGTGCCCGGGCGTGTGAATATCGGCCGCATCGACCTGCTGCCCGCCTACTCGCTTTTCGATGTCGAAAAAGGTGCCGCCAAGAAGGTGGTAGGAGCCTTGAAAGGAAACGAATTTTACGGCCACCGCATCTATGCCGAAATTGCCACCGACAAGGACTACGCCGCCAAGGGCCGTAAAAAAGGAGGCAAAGAGCGCGAAGGCGACGGCCGCCGCAAGGGTGAGAAGCGCTACGGCTCGCCGCGCAAAGGCGGTGCCGACAGCCGCTACAAACACGAACGCCGCAGCTCGAACCCCCGAAAGGAGCGCCGCAAGTAACCCCATACGACCCCGACTCCCGTCGGGACTGCACAACCCATCAATCACCCCGACCCTCTGCATCCGCATGAAGAGTCGGGGTGTTCTCTTATCCGCATATCCGCGCCGCTGTCCCCACGATTACCGTCCACTCCCCGCCCTCGACGAAACCGCAACTACCCTCCTCCCTCCTGCACATCTCTATTCCATTCCCGTCACCCCCTGCCTGTCACCCAATAAATACTAAAAAAGATTTTCCCGCTTGGAGCATCCTCTCCACCCTGCTGATGCTGCAAAACCACTACGAGTGGGCCCGGGAAATCTCGATCGACAGCTTCATCGAACAACGGCGCACCACCTACTACCAAACCTTGAAACGAGGGCAACAGAACCGGTATTCGACCCAAGAGAACATCACACCGTGGGTACTGTTCCTGTGCGACACCTGGCTGCAATCGCTGCACAGCCTCATACCCGAACAAGCCGAAGCGACCACCGCATTGCCCCGACAAGCCGAAACAGACGTACCCGCCCAGCCCACAGCGCCCCCGGTATCGCCGGTCGCAGAGTCTGGCACGCCCGTCTACCTCAACGCCCGGCAAAAGCAGATACTCGCCTTTCTCAAACGGGAAGAGCCGGCCAAAGTAGGCGACATTGCCCACGCACTCAAAACCATATCCATCAATACCATCAAGAAGGACCTGCTCTACCTGCGCCAGAAAGAGCTCATCGAGTCGCACGGTGTGCTCAAAGGGACCATATACACCCTGAAAAAATAACGCTACCCACACGAAAGATAATCCCCCAAGAATAACAACGGCGACAAAATTTGTGTATATTTGCCCCAAGGAACCTTAATAAATCTATCAAAGCACATCAACCCGATCAAAAAGGTAGCATAGACATGAAAAGAATTCTTGTAATCGGATCGACCGGACAAATAGGGTCGGCGCTAATGACAAAACTCCGCAGCGAGTATGGCAGCGACAACGTCGTAGCCGGATATATCGAGGGTGTACCTCTGAGCGATGAACTGAAAAACGGCGGCCCCCTCGAAGTCGCCGATGTAACCAACGCTGCCCAGATAGCCGCCATCGTCGACAAATACAAAATCGACTCCATCTACAACCTGGCAGCCATCCTTTCGGCCCAGGCCGAGAAGAAGCCTCTGCTGGCCTGGAACATCCAGATAGGCGGTGTGCTCAACCTGCTCGAGATTTCGCGCGAAAAAGGATGCTCGCTCTTCACGCCCAGCTCCATCGGCGCATTCGGCGACTCGTCGCCCAAGATGAAAACCCCGCAAGAGACCATCCAACGCCCCCGCACCATCTACGGCGTGAGCAAGGTATCGTGCGAACTGCTGAGCGACTACTACTTCTACCGCTACGGGGTCGACACCCGTTCGGTACGCTTCCCCGGCCTCATCTCTTACGAGACCCTGCCCGGCGGCGGAACCACCGACTATGCCGTAGAAATCTACTATGCAGCCGTCAAAGGCGAGAAGTTCGAAATCCCCGTCAAGGCCGGGACGTTCATGGACATGATGTACATGCCCGATGCCCTCAAGGCCATGGTCATGCTCATGGAAGCCGACCCCTCGCGACTGAAACACCGCAACTCGTTCAACATCGCCTCGATGAGCTTCGACCCCGAAATCATCTATCACGAAATCAAGAAATTCTACCCCGACTTCGAGGCCGAATACAAGATAGACCCCGTGCGTCAGCAGATCGCCGACTCGTGGCCCGATATGCTCGACGACTCCTGTGCCCGTGCCGAATGGGACTGGAAACCCGACTACGACCTCGAATCGATGTCGGTAGACATGATCGAACACCTCAAAAAGAAACTCCTTAAATAAACGCCTATGTTTACACAAATGAAAGAGTATCTGGCCCAACAGCTCGCCCAGATCAAGGCCGACGGATTGTACAAAGAAGAACGTACCATCATCACCCCCCAGAGTTCGGCCATCAGAATTGCCGAGAAAAGCGGCAAAGTACTGAACTTCTGTGCCAACAACTACCTGGGACTCTCGGATAACCCCCGGCTCATCGCCGCCGCCAAAAAAGCGATGGATACACACGGTTTCGGCATGTCGTCCGTACGGTTCATCTGCGGAGCCCAAGACCTGCACCGCGAACTCGAAAAGGCGATTGCCCGCTACTTCAAAACCGAGGACACCATCCTCTATGCCGCCTGCTTCGATGCCAACGGCGGCGTGTTCGAGCCCCTCTTCACGGCCGAAGATGCCATCATCTCCGACGCCCTCAACCACGCCTCCATTATCGACGGAGTACGCCTGTGCAAGGCTAAACGCTACCGCTATGCCAACGCCAACATGGAAGAACTCGAGCACTGCCTGCAAGAGGCCCAGGCCCAACGCTTCCGCATCATCGTGACCGACGGCGTCTTCTCGATGGACGGCAACGTAGCCCCCATGGACAAGATTTGTGCCTTGGCCGAGAAATACGATGCCCTGGTGATGGTCGACGAGTGCCACTCGGCCGGAGTCGTAGGTCCTCACGGACGCGGTGTAAGCGAACTCTTCAACCTCTACGACCGCATCGACATCCACACCGGCACGCTGGGCAAAGCCTTCGGCGGAGCCATCGGCGGATTCACCACCGGTCCCAAGGAGATTATCGACATGCTGCGCCAGCGGTCGAGACCCTATCTCTTCTCCAACTCGCTGCCCCCTGCCGTCGTAGGCGCCGGAATCGAAGTCTTCAAGATGCTCGACGAGAGCGACGAACTCCACACCCGTCTGATGGAAAACGTCACCTACTTCCGCGACAAGATGCTGGCCGCCGGCTTCGACATCAAGCCCACCCAGTCGGCCATCTGCGCCGTCATGCTCTACGACGCCAAACTCTCGCAGACCTTTGCCGCCCAAATGCTCGACGAAGGCATCTACGTCACCGGTTTCTACTACCCCGTCGTACCGCAGGGACAAGCCCGCATCCGCGTACAACTCTCGGCAGCCCACACCCGCGAAGAACTCGATGCCTGCATCGCCGCCTTCATCAAAGTGGCCAAGAACCTGGGAGTACTCAAATAGAAGTTTTATTTCCTCCATATCCACAAGACGTCTCTCTCCCATACGGAGAGGGGCGTCTTGTTTTTTATTAAAGAAAGTGTGGCTTCCATGGCCACAAAAAAAGATGTAAAATTTCTTACATAAATTCGTGTCATATACTTCCCTTTTCTTATCTTTGGATAAGTTAATCTCTATCGCTATGAAAACTCATTCTTTCCTGCTCAGCATCTTGTTAAGCACCTCAGCAATCCAACTCCACGCCATCTCTATCAATACCAACTTTGGCAAAATATCTGACGAAGAAATAAATCTCACCCAATACGATCCCGATACCACTGCCGAAGCTCTTATTCTTTACGAACACACCGATGTTCACTTCGTCTATTCGGCTCAAGCCGGTTTTGAGTTAGTAACCGACTTCAGCACCCGCATCAAAATCTTGAAAGACGAGGGTGTAAGCCAGGCCAACATTACGATTCCCTATTATTTCATAGGCTATGAACAAGAAGAGAAAGTCACCAAACTGCAAGGTTTTGTCTACAATCGGGTAAACGGAAAGATTGTCAAGACCAAACTCGATAAAGACTATATCTTCGACGAACAAATCTCGGAGAACACCAAGCAGAAAAAGTTCACCTTTCCCAATGTAAAACAGGGTAGTATCATTGAATACAAATACTCACTACGATCCGACTTCTACTACAATATTCCCCCTATCATCGCCCAGCGTAACATCCCCATACTTCACTTGGAAACGACAGTGACCATTCCCGAGTATTTCCAGTACAATACCAATATCACGGGCTGGACTCTCCCCAACATCGACCAATCGCTCGGGAATCAAAACTTCAATATCATCATAGGCTCTTACCACGAAATGGTAAGTGCATCGACCCAAATATATAAATTGACAACCGACTCGGTCGAAGCTCTAAAAGAGGAAAACTACATCTTCTGCCTCGAAGACTACCGACCCAAACTTACCTTCGAATTGCGAGGAATCAATATGCCTAACTCTATATACCAACCCTATACAAACAGTTGGCCCGATCTCGAAGCCCGTTTAATGGAATTCAAGGAGTTTGGAGGTGCCTTGAAGATGACCTGCCCGTTCAAAAACGAAATTGAGCTGCTCAAAGCCATTGCCGACCCAAATGAAAAGATACAAGCCGTACTTGATCTGGTAAGAGCTCACATGACATGGAACGGCAACTACGGAGTTTTTGCCGAGGATATCAAAAAAGCCGTACAAAACGGCAAAGGCGATATGCCCCAAATCAATTTCACACTCATTAGCGCCTTGCGGGAAGCTGGTCTGGAAGCCTACCCTGTCGTCTTCAGCCGGAGAAGCAAAGGACGAATACCTCTTACTTTCCCCACCATCGACAAGCTGAACTCGCTCATCGCAGCCGTGAAGATAGACGAAGGTAACCTCGTCTATCTCGATGCTTGTTCTCCTGTGAGTACAATCAATATATTCAATCCCAACCTTCTGGTTGAGAATGCCCGCCTCATCACCGAACGGGGCAGCCAATGGGTCGACTTGAGCAATCTGTCGAGAAATCTGCAAAACCTGAACATAGAAGGTACAATCGGAGCCGATGGGCTCATTACAGGAGAAGCCCAGAATATTTTCCTGGGAGAGTGTGCCTATGACTACCAGATACTAACTGCGCCATTTACCGAAGCAGAACAGTTCCGGGAAACCGCCGAAAGAGCCTACAAAGTCGAAGTACAGGAATACCAACAGGAAAGTCCTCAAGCCGGACGGGTCAACGAAAATTTCACTTTCACCAAGCAGAGTAATACCAACGGAGACTACATCTATATCGACCCGTTTGTACTCAGTTACATGAGCAAGAACCCCTTCCCCAATGCCGAACGTAAATACCCCGTAGAATTCGACTACAACCGATCAGACGCCATCATGGCCAAACTGACGATACCCGATGGCTATACCATTGTCGAAGCGCCTCAAAATATCGCTCTTCTCTCCCCCGACAAGAGCCTCAAATGCGTTTACCACATTACTATCGAGGGGAATACCATCTCGTTACTCTACAAATTCGACCGCAAGCGGTCGTTCTTCGACCAACCCGGATACGGTGATTTACGAGCCTTCTATGCCAACATCGTAGGCAAAAAAGGCGAACAAATCGTATTGAAACGAACGTTAGCCCAATAACCCCATGTACAGATTTTTCGCCTCAGTCACTCTGCTTCTCCTGCTTCTTCCTACCATGGGATCAACCGGGAATAGCGGCATAGTACCCGAATTGATGCAAGATGCTGATGCTATCATGAACAGATATGATCTCGAATTTGTCATCAAAAATTCCTACAACGGAGTAGCCCGGGAGAAAATGGTCATCACCATTCTCTCCCCCCAGGGTAGAAGCTACGCTACGTTCCAAACTCACGAAGACAAGTTTCAACGGCTGTCCAAATTTTCGGCAACCCTCTATCGACAAGGGAAAAAAATCAAAAAAGTATCCCGGAAAGCACTTTCCGAAACCGAATATTTCGAAGGTCTGGCCTCCGATGCGAAAACCTATCTGTGGGAATCGCCCATGGGCATCTATCCCTATACCCTCGAAATCGAAACCGAGACCGAATATACCAACGGATTTATCGAATTCCCCTCTTTCTTTCCCCAGCAGGGTTGTAACATGAGTGTCGTATCGGCTTCCTACCGCATAAAGGCTCCCCATGGTATGGAACTGCGGTACAAATCGAACCGTATAGATTCCCCTCAACGACAAGAAGAAAAAAATTACACCTTGTGGAACTGGACAGTCGACTCCATTCCAGCCTTCAAAACCGAAGCCCTTGCTCCTCCTTACCTCCAAATGATTCCCTGGCTATGCGTCACTCCGGTCGATATTACCTATGACCATACCCAAGGACGACTTGACAACTGGAACGAACTGGGCAAATGGATCTATTCCCTGCAAGAGGGACACGACCTCCTCTCGGAAGAGGCCAAACAAAAGGTGCGCCAACTCACCGACACCTGCACAACCGACCTAAGCAAAATCGACGCAATCTACCGATTCATACAACAGAATACCCGTTACATAAGCATACAAATAGGCATCGGAGGCCTGCAACCTATGCCTGCACAACAGGTCTACGATACCGGATTCGGCGACTGTAAAGCCCTATCCAACTATACCATGGCCTTGCTTAAAGAAGCCGGAATCAACGCCTACAACACCATTGTTCACACCGACCGGGCCCGACTCCTCTCCGACTTCGCTACCGCTTCACAGGCCAACCACGAAGTTCTCATGGCTCCTCTGCCCAACGATACCCTTTGGCTCGAATGTACCAATCCACAATACCCCCTGAGGTTCATACCCCCTCACCTGCAAGGTCACGATGCTATTGCCATTACGCCACAAGGAGGTGTATTCCTCACCATACCGCGATATCCCGACGAAAAGAATCTATCAATTATCACAGCCCACATACAGATAGCCCCTGACGGAGATTTATCAGGCAAGGTACACTTGGAAAATCGACTCTCTCAATACGAAAACCTTATGTATTTCCAGAAACTAACCCGTAAGGAGCAAATCGATTTCATCTGCCAACGTATTACTCTACCGAATCCCCATATAGAAACCGTACGTTTCGCCGAAGAGAAAAGCGCCTCACCTTGTGCCACCCTCGACTACACCTTCTCCACACAGCAGGGCCAAAGCATCTCGGGACGACGTATCTTCGTTCCCCTCAATCTCTTCCGGCCCAACCTGCTTAAACTTCCCCGCCAAGAGCGTATTCACCCGATACACATTTCCGAGGGAATACACAATGTCGATACCATTCGATTTGCCATACCCCGGGGCTACACCATCGAGTCGCTGCCCCACGGTGTTACTCTCGAAACCCCGTTCGGAAGTTTCAAAGCCAGCTACGTCACCGATGGCGATACTCTATGCGCCACATACGACCTGCTTGTTCACTCGGGCCTCTTCGACAAAGAACAATACTCTATCTTAAGCGATTTTTTCAAACAGGTCAACGAGGCTTATCAGTCAACAGCTGTTCTAAAACCACTTTAAGGGCATAAAAGAGAGAAGTGATATACGCCTCAATAGCCCATCAGACGCCTGAGAGCGTTCTCGGCATCGTACGAAGAGGTAAAGTTAGGCTGAATCACTATCCGGTTGTTGCGGTCGATAGCACCCCATTGCCCCCGCTTCATCTCGACCACGGCATATCCCTCACGATTGAAGGCACGAGCCCGGTAGTATTGCGGTTTGATGAACCAAGTACCATAGTAGTCGAGGTAGCCGTACAAGCCGGTGCGGGGATCTTGTTCTTCCCACAATTCGATTCCCCGCATACGCCCCTTACCCATCGAAAGGATAGCGGCATCGACATCGTAACCGTTGGAGAAATTGAAGTTGATGACAGTCTTCCCAGCCATATTGATGGCTCCGTAGCGAGCACCTAAGCGTACGCGAGCCAACCCGTTTGCGCCAAATCGATTTGCCGACTGGTATCGGGGCTGGATAACCCACATGCCCAGGTCATTGACATAACCATACAGTCCGGTAGCCGGATTCTCGACCGGGGTTATTCGCTGGGCCATACGCGACGAATAGTTGCCTGCATAGGGCGAAAAAGGCATGATACCGGTGCATGAAAGCCACGTCATCGGTATGATCAATAGCAGAAGTATCGACGATTTCATCTGTTGTGAATTTAAGGTTTTAATCTATTTGTTTATTCTCCCCTTTTTTAATAAAACAAATCTAACGCAAGGCCGCGCAAAGGTAAACGGGAAACCGTGTTTTCAGCGTTTGACCAGATTGAGCCGTACCCTGTATTTTACAAATATACAGAACTATTTTAAAAAATCAAATTCTAAAGGGAACTCTGCACCTTCTAAATGCCTGACATATTACACGACCGAACAAACCGGCGATTCTCGCATTCATATTGAGACCCGGGCTTAGCCGACAACCAGGCCTAGTCGACAAAATTCAGGATGAAAATAGTTGAAAAACTTCCTAGTCGACAACCATGACAATACGGGGAGAGAACCGAAATGAAAAAGGCGAAACTCTGCGGGAGTTTCGCCTGATGGTTTTCTGAAGTTGTGGTCCCACTTGGGCTTGAACCAAGGACCCCCTGATTATGAGTCAGATGCTCTAACCAACTGAGCTATAGGACCGGCACGGATATTTCCGTAAGCGAGTGCAAAGATAGCGGTTTTCATAGAAAGCCACAAATATTTTGCCGTTTTTTCTCGAAAATATCGCGGCAGAGCCGGAGCAGAGCCGGGGAGTGCCAACGGTTGCCTTCGACCGAACGAAGCAGACTTGGGCCCCGACATCGAGTCCGATTGTACTAAATTCTCTTTACAAATGCCCGATAGCTGCACAAAATTCGCTACTTTTGTATCACTTAACTTGTAGAGCTATGGAGGCTTCATTGACGGGTATTCGCAATTTGCTTTTCGACTTGGGCGGGGTGATTATCGACCTCGACCAGCAGCGGTGCGTCGATGCGCTGGCGGCGCTGGGCGACACACAAGCTGCCAATATGCTTGGGCTGTATGGCCAACAGGGCGAGTTTATGAAGCTGGAGGCGGGCGAAATATCGGCGGCCGATTTTCTGGCTTACATGCACCGTCGCATCGGCCACGACGGAGTGTCGGACCGCGACATCGTCGATGCCATCAACGCGTTTCTCGTGGGTATTCCCGTCGAACGGCTGCAGTTGTTGCGCCAACTGCGCAGCCACTACCGAGTGATGATGCTGAGCAATACCAACCCCATCATGTTCGATACGAAGATTGCCGACTGTTTTGCTCAGGAGGGGCTGACGGTGGAGGATTATTTCGACGACATCTACCTCTCTTACCGGCTGAAGGCTTGCAAACCGAGTGCCGAGATTTTCGAGAAGGTGATTGCCTCGTCGCACATCGTGCCGCAGGAGACGCTCTTCTTCGACGACTCGCAAAAGAACCTCGATGCCGCCGCGGCTCTCGGATTCAAGACTCATCTCGTGACGCCCGACAGCGGAATCATCGACTTTTTCAACTCCTGCCCATGACCAGCCGACCGACCGACATAGTACCGAACCAACCGCTGTTTGCTACGCTGGGCGTATTCGACGGCGTGCACCTCGGCCACCGGGCCGTGATTGCCCGGGTCGAGGCCGAAGCGGCTGCGCGTCGACTGGCATCGGCCGTGATTTCGTTTCGCACGCACCCGCAACAGGTGTTGCACCCCGAGGTGCCGTTTCGCCTGCTCACTTCGCCCGACGAACGCGAGGCGTTGCTGCGGCAAACGGGTGTCGACCGCGTGATTTTTCTCGACTTTACCCGCGAGATGTCCATGCTCTCGGCCTTCGACTTCCTTCGGGTGCTGTCGTCGCAATACCGGGTCAAGGGGCTGATTATCGGCTACGACCATCGTTTCGGACACAATCGGGCCGAGGGGTTCGACGACTATGTAAAATATGGCAAGGAGCTGGGAATGGAGATTCTACACGCCGAGGAGCTGGTGACCGACGCCGGGCCGGTGAGCTCGTCGATTATTCGCAAGCTGCTGTTGCAGGGCGACTTGGCCACAGCCAACCACCTGCTGTCGTACCCCTATACGCTTCACGGACATGTAGTGAACGGCTTTCACGTGGGGCGCGAGTTAGGATTCCCCACGGCCAATATCGACATCGACTACCCCGACAAACTGATTCCGGCAAACGGAGTATATGCCGTACGGATTGTACGGACCGACGGGCACCGCTACGGCGGCATGCTCAACATCGGCAACCGCCCTACCCTGAACCGCCCCAACGACTACTGCATCGAGGCCAATATCTTCGACTTCTCGGAAAATCTCTATGGCGAAGCTTTAGCGGTGGAGCTGGTGCAGTATATGCGCCCCGAGCAGACGTTTGCCACCATCGAGGCACTGCAGGCCCAACTGGTTGCCGACGAGGCCTCCATCCGCAAAATTCTGGCCGAATAGGCCCTTACAACGATACCTGATAATCCTGTTTGTTCAGCTTGGGATTGCAGCAGACAAACCCCACATTTTTCATGTCGACCGTCACGCGCACCCGCTCGTCCTTGAGGAGCGACTCCCACCACTCTTTCACCGCACTGTTCCGGCGAATGCCGTCGATAATCAATATCGAAGGCTTGTCGAGCGCCGGGTCGAGCAGCCGGGGCAATGCCCGATACTGGGCCTTGGGCAGACGATTGATGATGATATAAAGCCCTTCGTGCTCACCGGCCAGATAATCGGGAAGCGCAATGGCATGGGGTTCCCGCACAAAATCGGCCTGCTCGCCGACCTCGGTAAAGAGCTGTTCGGCAAAACCGCCAATCTCGGCATTCGGTTCGACTATCGTCAGACGCGCCGAACGATCGGCCAGCCGCAAATAGAGCGACGAAATGCCCCACGAAGAGCCTATTTCGAGAATGTCGTCGGGGCGGAAGAAGTTGGTCAGCCGAAAAAAGAGACGCCCCCGGCTCTTGGAGATGAGCCGCCGCTGCCGTTTCTGCCGCCGCTGCAGGGTATCGACCACGCGAGCACGAGCGATTGCCTCTACATCGTCATAGGCATAATAGCGGGCCTTCTCGCGTATCACCTTCGTGATGAGACGAAAGGCAAAGGGCGAGTGGATACCGAAGCCCCAGGCTTGACGCATGCGGCTCATCGGCGAAGTATACTCCTTCCAGAACTTCTTCTGCATAGGCTATGGCTTTTAGGCTTGCTGCGGTGCCGATTTACGACGCCGCCAATAGACTACCCCCGTACCCACAAAACCGGCCAGAATGAGGAAGAGCGACACATAGGCGATGGCTTCGGTCGTATGTACCGACGGCGGGTCGAACCGGAATATCACCTCGTGTTCGCCGGCCGGCAGATTGACAGCCCGCAACACATAGTTTACACGCGCCATATCGATGGGTTTCCCGTCGACAGTCACTTGCCAGCCCCAGGGGAAATAAATCTCGGAGAAGACCGCTAAACCGCCTTGTTGCGAACGATAGCGATAGGTGAGCTCGTCGGGCTTGTAGGCGGTCTCGTAGATGGTGTCGCCGGCTGCAGGGGGAACCACCTTGTCGCCAATCTCCCGGACAAAGCGGCGATCGGCCACTGCCGTGTGCGACGGGTCGAAGTCGGTAATGGCCGCCATCTCGGCATCGGCATTGTCGACCCACTCGACCTCCGACACAAACCAGGCATTGCCCAGCGCACCAGGATTGCGCACGACGGTCTCGCGCCCATCCTCGAGCGGTTGTATGATGTAACGGGTATTAAGCATGTTCAGTACCGCCATGTTGCCATTGACGAGCTGACGGTCTATCAGGTCCTGATAGCGGCGCAATTTGGCTGCGTGATAGCCTCCGACCGACTTGTGGTAATACGACGTGCGGGGCTCGTTGAAACTGGCCGCCAGCGACTCGCCGGCCGCCGCATTGAGTACCCGGTAGTTCATGTCCTTGTCTTGCAGAATGTAGCGGTCGGCATCGGTCATGGGGAAGGGGTTGGTCTTGCGGGCCGGTGTCACGAAGTTGTCGCTGTTGAGGTAGCGTTTGTTGACCGGGTACATATCGCCCACGAGTATCACCGCCAGAGCCACCATGGCCACGGTAGCACTCACTTTCTTCCGGTCGAGCAGCCACAACACGGCAAAACCCAGTGCCACGACGATGAACGAACGCCAGGCATCGGCCGTGAAGATAGCCTTGCGAGCCTCGGCCACACCGGCAAAGAGTTCGGCATAGCCAGGTTGACCGGCAGCTTCGCGCTCATAGTCTTTCAGGAAGGTATCAAAGAGGCCGGGAGCCAGAGCCGCCAGCAAAGCGATACCGGCCACAATGCCGCCGCTCAGATAGAACCACCGTTTCTCACGCGAGAGTATCGACGGGTCGTCGAATATCTTTTTCAGCGCCAGCACGGCCAGCAGCGGCATGCAGAACTCGGCCACCACCAGGATGCTCGACACCGTGCGGAACCGGTTGTACATGGGGAAGTAGTCGATGAACCAGTCGGTGAGCCACATCATGTTCTTGCCCCACGAGAGCATGATGGTCAGAACCGTCACCACCAGCAGGGCCCACTTGAGCGGCGTGCGCACGATGAAGCAACCCAGCACGAAGAGGAAGAAGATGAGGGCACCCACATAGACCGGGCCCGAGGTAAAGGGCTGGTCGCCCCAGTAGCGATCGAGTTGCGACAGGTAGGGACGAATCTCGGGATTGGCCGCCTTCACCGCCCGCTCGCTCTCGGAGAGCGGACCGCTGGCACCGCCCTTGCTGTCGGGAATCAGGAGGGTGAGAGTCTCCATCTTGCCATAGCTCCACTGGGTGATATACTCTTTGTCCAAACCGCTTCCGGCCGGTTTGGCCGCCTTGTCGCCGTCGGGCGAAGAGAGTTCGGTATGGCCGCCCCGCATCGACTCTTTGGAATATTTGTAGGTGTGATACAGATTCGAGGCATTGGCGCCCACGGCCAGCACGGCAGCAACCAGCAACACGCCGGTGGCCTTGAAGAAGCGCGGCATGGTGTGCGAGCGGTAGTGCTCCACGCCATAGGCAACGACTACGGCACAGATGACAAAGAGGAAGTAGTAGGACATCTGCACGTGGTTCGACATGATTTGCAACGCACCGAAAAGTGCCGCCAAGGCACCACCCAGCAGATAGCGCCCCCGATAGGCCAGGATGATGCCGGCAATCGTAGGGGGAATGTAGGCGAGCGTGATGAACTTCCAGATGTGGCCCGCCGCAATAATAATAAAGAAGTAGGACGAGAAGGCATAAGCCACCGCACCGAAGGCCGCCAGATACCACCGCACGTTGAGCGTGAGCAGCAGAATATAGAAGCCCAGCATCATGATGAAGACCAGCGACACGGGCGATACCAGCCACAGGTTGTAGACATGCTGCAGCCCCTTCAGCGGAGCGTTGCTCGAGTAGGTGGGTGCAATCTGGAAAGTAGGCATTCCCGAGAACACCGAGCCGGTCCAGCGGGGCATCTCGCCCGTTTGCTCGGCATAGGTCTTGGCTTCGTGACCGATAGCCAAACCCTGCTGGGTATCGTGTTGGAACAGGATCTTGCCCTCGATGACATCGGGCGAGAAATAGACAAACGACAGAACGACAAACAACAGGACCGGCAGCAGGGCCCAAAGGTTCTTATGACTTTTCATTGTTACAAATCTGTATTTTTTTTGCAAATGTACAAGTTTAACCGTAATTATCACTCTCCCAGACCGACAAACTGAAACAAAAACCGCCTGTCCGGAGGTAGAGCCGGGGCCTGAAAAAAAGAGGGCCGGGGTTGACGTGCAACCTCGGCCCTATGATGGTCTATTTATCTGCTAACTTATTTTACAAGCGAAGCGATGTCGAATTTGGCAAATTCAAGATCGGTAGCAGCTTGTTGAGCTTTTGCAGAATCCATGCTGATAGCTTTCTTCAGGTTCGAAACAACCATTTGTTCGTTGTTGGTACGAGCACCCAGAACGGCCATCAGGTAGTAAGTGTTGGCATTGGGAGTTTCAACACCGGCCAACGTAGCTTTAGCCTTGCTGTAATCTTTTACCAAGATTTGAGCCAGAGCGGCATTGTTCGATTTAACATCGCCAAATGCTTTTACGGCTGCGTTGTAGTCGCCTTTCTTCATGTAGAATACACCCAGAGCTTCGTTGAGTTCCTCAACACCGGCCGATTTGCCAAAGGCTTGTTCGGCAGCAGCGTAATCGCTGTTCGAGAGAGCGATAAGGCCTTGGTTCATAGCCACCTCGGGAGTATTGGGAGCGATGCGGGCAGCCTTGTCGAAGTTAGCTTTGGCAGCAGCGAGGTCGCCTTCTTCGTATTGAATCATACCCAGGTTGTTGTAACCACGGTAGTCGTTCGGATAGATTTCAACGACTTTAGCATAGATGGCAGCTTTCTCTTTGTTGGTCTTAACCAGCGTAGCAGCGTAGAGCAGTTCGTCAACCGAGAGAGAGTCGGGAGCCTCATTGGCCAGTTTCGAAATCTCTTCGTCCGATTTACCGATTACGTTCACCGAAGCGGTGATTCTCGAATAACGCAGTTGCGGGAGAATCTCCTCGGCCAGTACTTCGAATACCGACGACATGTTCTTGATTTCACGTTCGCGTTGTTCGGGATCGGAGTACATCGAGAGTACGTTCAGGATGAGCTCTTTGTCTTGGATGTTCGATTTCGAAACCAGTTCCTGGAAGCCTTCCCAGTCTTGAGCCGTAAATTCGGCCGTCATGTCGGCTTCAACTTTGTCTTTCTTCAAGCTCTTCTTCATGTAGTTAACCGTATTCTTCTCACGGTTTTCGGCCAGCGTGGTATTCAGTTTCACACCACCATCGGGCGAAGCGTAAGACGAAATGTTGATGTTGGTCAACTCTTTGTTGGGAGCCGTAGCAGCAGCGTTGATTTCGTTGTGGAGAGCTTTCATCTCTTCCGATTTCAGTTGTTCAGCACGCAGGTTGGCCTGTTGGATGAGGAACATGATGTCGGCCGAGTAGGTCTCTTTGATGATACGTTGAAACTTGTCGGGCGTGATAGCGGGGTTCACCTCTTGAGCGTTGGCGATTTCGGCCGTAGAGATAACGCCTTCGGCTACCGTTACACGAGGCAGGTCATAGGTTTTGTTGCCTCTTTGAACTTTGAAAGCCAGTTGCAGTTCCGATTTACGCATCTCGGGGATGTATTTGAAGTTTACAGGCATGGAAACAACACCGCCCATTTTGTACGAAATGGCTTGGTCGTTGCCTTCTACCTTTTCCCCTTGATAAACAAACGGAGTACCGGCAGTTTCGCCCTCGGCGTAAACCAGGTAGGGAGTTACTGTCACTACCGACTTCTTATCGAAATACTTTTCAGGGAAAGTTCCCGTGATGGTTGCAGGAACCTGGCCACCTACTACTTCAAGAGGAGAAGGGGTCACCGTAAAATAATCGGCCGATAACGGCTTCATGTCTTTGTTACACCCTACAAATGCCAATGTCATGAGAAGCATTAGGGGAAGATAGATTTTTTTAATCATAATAATAATTGTTTGGTTACACTTATTTTTGAAATATTTCCTTTCCTAGTTTTGAAGAACAGAATCAGTGCATTTCATATTTAAAGGCAAAAATAAACAAAAATAGAACACTCGCACTATTTTTATACAATTTTTTTTCTCTAACCCTCATTATTGGGGGCTTCCCGCTGGTTTCGGGGGTGATGTTGCAAGATTTCCTGTCGCAGGAACTGCCGGTCGAGGTGGGTATATATCTCGGTAGTGGTGATGCTCTCGTGCCCCAGCATCTGCTGGATGGCCCGCAGATTGGCACCCCCCTCGAGCAGATGGGTGGCAAAGGTATGGCGCAACGTGTGGGGGCTCACCTGCTTGCGAATGCCACATCGCTCACAGGCCCGTTTTACAATATAATAAACCATCACCCGGGTCAGTTTCGCTCCCCGGCGGTTCAGAAACAGAATGTCTTCGCTGCCCCGCTTGATGTCGAGCTCGCGCCGGTCTTCCATATAGAGGTTTATCTCGTGTATCGCATTCTGCGAGATGGGAACGAGGCGACGCTTCTCGCCCTTGCCCTCGACAATGATATAGCCCTCGGGCAGATAGAGGTCGGAGATGCGCAGCCCCACCAGTTCCGACACCCGCAACCCACAACCGTAGAGGGTCTCGATGATGGCCCGGTTGCGGCGATCCTCGGGTTGCGACAGGTCGAACGACTCGACCATGCGGTCTACCTCGTCGACCGTGAGCACATCGGGCAGCTTCACGCCCAGCTTCGGGCTCTCGATCAACTCCGAAGGGTCGTTCTCGATGAGTTTCTCCAATTTCAGGAAACCGAAAAACGACTTGATTCCCGAGATGATGCGGGCCTGCGACCGGGCCCCGATGCCCAAGTCTTGCAACGTACACACAAACCGGTGCAGGTCGTCGCCCGTAACCTGCCCCCAGTCGAGATTCCCGGCCTCTATAAAGTCCACCAGCTTCTCAACATCGTGCTGATAACCCTCGACCGTATTGGTCGAGAGCCCCCGTTCCAACTTCAAATAGCGGCCGAAACGCTTCAACAAATTATCTGCATCGACTTTTGCCATACTCTTTTTATCCGATATATCATTTTTTTCCGTATTTTTGCCCTATCTTAGGGAAATATCCCGGAGCATCGGCTTTCTGGGCAAAGATAGTGAAAGGCGAGCGCAGAAAAATCAAACTTGTTTGAGATTTTTTGCCGAGCCGCATCCTGTCTTATCTAAAGATAGTGAAAGGCGAGCGCAGAGACAAACCGAAACAAAGTTTCGTGTTTTGGCTATGCCGAGCCGACTTCTATCTTCTGTAAAGATAGTGAAAGGCGAGCGCAGAGACAACTGAAAACAAAATTTTCAAATTGGCCTGTACCGAGCCCTATCCTATCGCTTCGAATCTAAACAGACAAAAAAGGCCGGAGGGACAATCGGCAGAGAGGCTCTCCGTACAAAAAAGATTGTTATTATGGATATACTCATTATCAACGGGCCCAACCTCAACTTGTTGGGCAAACGGGAAAAGAGCATTTACGGGGAGAAAAGTTTCGACGACTTTCTCGGCGAGCTGCAACAGCGCTATGCCGACCACCGCATCGGCTACTTCCAGTCCAATATCGAGGGCGAACTCATCGACAAGATTCAAGAGGCGGGATTCTCTTGCGACGGCATCGTGCTCAATGCCGGAGCCTATACCCACACCTCCATCGCCTTGAGCGATGCCATACGTGCCGTACCGGCTCCCGTGGTCGAGGTGCACATCTCCAATATCCACGCCCGCGAGGAGTACCGCCACAAATCCATGATAGCGGCAGCCGTTGCCGGTTCGATTATCGGTTTCGGGCTCGACTCGTACCGACTCGCCATCGAAGCTCTGATTGAAAAAAAACGCTAAACCCCACTCAACTATGTCCAAATACACGAAAATAGTAGCAACCATATCCGACTCGCGTTGCGATGTCGACTTCATCAAACAACTTTACGACAGCGGCATGAACGTCGTGCGCATGAACTCGGCCCACCTGCAGGAAGAGGGATTCCGCAAAATCATCGACAACGTGCGCGCCGTCTCCAACAAAATAGCCATCCTGATGGATACCAAGGGCCCCGAGGTGCGTACCACCGCACTGGCCGAGGGTAGCAATCTGCCGTTTGCCACGGGCGACCTCGTGCGCATTACCGGCCGCGAAGGGACCCTCACCGGTCACGGATACATCGGGGTAAGCTACCCCAACTTCGCCCAGGATCTGGAGGTGGGCAGCCACATCCTCATCGACGATGGCGAACTCGAGTTTATCGTACGCGGCAAAGAGAATGACGAACTGCTGTGCGAGTCGCTCAACAACGGCGAACTGGGAGCCCGCAAGAGTGTCAACGTGCCGGGCGTGCGCATCAACCTCCCCTCGCTCACCGAGCGCGACATCCGCAACATCCGCTATGCCATCAAACAGGAGATTGACTTCATTGCCCACTCGTTCGTGCGCAGCAAACAGGATGTGCTCGACATCCAGGCCATCCTCGACGAATATAAAAGCCCTATCAAGATTATCGCCAAAATCGAGAATCAGGAGGGCGTGGACAACATCGACGAGATACTCGAGGCCGCATACGGCGTGATGGTAGCCCGGGGCGACCTGGGCATCGAGGTGCCCCAGGAGAAGATTCCGGGCATCCAGGCCCGGCTCATCAAGAAGTGTATCCAAGCCAAAAAGCCGGTTATCGTCGCCACCCAGATGCTCCACTCGATGATCAAGAATCCCCGGCCTACCCGCGCCGAGGTGACCGACATAGCCAACGCCATCTACCAGCACACCGACGCCCTCATGCTCAGCGGCGAGACGGCCTACGGCAAATATCCCGTCGAGGCGGTAGCCACCATGGCCCGCGTAGCCGAGGAGGCCGAGAACAACAAGCTCACCGAGAGCAACATCCGGGTCATTTCGTCGGCCGACGAACCCGACGTCACCTCGTTCCTGGCCAAACAGGCGGTAAAGACCTTCAACAAACTGGGTACAAAGGCCATCATCACCGACAGCTATACGGGCCGCACCGCCCGCTATGTGGCTGCCTACCGGGGACGCTACCCGGTGCTGGCTCTCTGCTACTACGAGCGCACCATCCGGTTGCTGGCTCTCTCTTACGGCGTATTCCCCCTCTATCAGGAGCGCACCCGCACCTCGCGCGAATACCTGTTCAACGGTCTGAACCACCTCATGGAACTGCACCTCATCGACCGAAACGACCTCATTGCCTACCTGGGCGGAGGATTCGGCGAAGGAAAGGGCACCACATTCCTCGAGATAAACCGGATAAGCGAAGTGCTCGACAACTTCAACCACTATACCTTGCCCAATATCGAAGACGCCGAAGCATGACCCGCGAACTGGAAGAGTACATATTGACCCACATCGACCCCGAGGACGAACTGCTTGCCGCGCTCGACCGGAATACGCACCTGTATCACCTGCGGCCCCGCATGGTGTCGGGCCATCTGCAAGGGCGCATTCTCAAGATGTTCTGTCGCATGATGCGGCCGCACCGCATCCTCGAGCTGGGCACCTTCACCGGCTACTCGGCCCTCTGCCTGGCCGAGGGGTTGTGCGAAGGGGGCGAAGTGCATACCATCGAAATCGACGACGAAATCGAAGACTTCACCCGCAGCTACTTCGACCGCTCGCCCGTAGGCGACCGCATCAAACTGTACATAGGCGACGCCTGCGAGATTGTCCCCTCCCTTGCCGACACCTACGACCTCGTGTTTATCGACGCCAACAAGCGCGACTATCTGAAGTATTACGAGCTGGTGTTGCCCAAGGTGCGGCCGGGGGGTATCATCCTGGCCGACAATACCCTGTGGGACGGCAAGGTGGTGACCGACCCGCACAGCCGCGACGCCCAAACGGTGGGCATCGAACGCTTCAACGACTTCGTCGCCACCGACAACCGGGTAGAGAAGGTGATTCTGCCCCTGCGCGACGGGCTCACCATTTTGTGGAAAAAACCGTAATGCCACACAATCTTTACCCACTCAACTTGGTTATATCTAAAAAAAGGAGCTATATATGGAAACAACACGACAGAACAAAATAAGCCGCCTGCTGCAGAAGGAGCTGAGCGACATTTTTCTGGGCGAAACCCGCAAGACCCACGGCATCATCATCTCGGTGAGCGTGGTACGCGTCAGCCCCGACCTGAGTACGGCCAAAGCCTACCTGAGCATCTTCCCGCCCGAAAAGAGCGCCGAGATGATTGCCAACATCAACGCCAACGCCAAGACCATACGCTACGAACTGTCGCAGCGCGTGCGCTTCCAGTTGCGAAAGACGCCCGAACTCTCGTTCTTCCTCGACGATTCGCTCGACTACATCGAGAACATCGATGCCCTGCTCAAAAAATAGCATGCACCGATGAGCCGGCTCTCCCGCAAAATTGCCTGGCGCTACCTCTTCTCCAAGAAGTCGCACAGCGCCATCAATGCCATATCGATCGTATCGGTGTGCGGGGTGGCCATTACCACGCTGGCTCTCATCTGTACCCTCTCGGTCTACAACGGATTCACGCAGCTGATCGGGTCGCTCTATTCGCAGATAGACCCGCAAATCAAGATTACCCCGCGTGAGGGGAAAACCCTCGATACCGAGGCTCCCGAGCTGAAACAGATAGCCTCGTGGCCCGAGGTGGCCATCGTTTCGCCCGTCATCGAGGAGAATGCCCTGTGCCAATACAAGGACCGCCAGCAACCGGTACTGGTAAAAGGGGTGCCCGACAACTATACCCAGCTGTCGCACATCGAGGAGCTCTTCTCCAGCGGCACCTTCATGCTCAACGACGGGCGTGTCGACTATGTGTCGCTGGGCATAGGCATCGCCGCCCAACTGGGTATCGCCACCAACACCCCCTACCCCGTAGAGCTTTATGCTCCCAACCGGCTGGGGAGGGTCAATCTGGCCAACCCCTCGCAATCGTTCAACAGCCGGCGCTTCTTCGTGGCCGGCATCTTCTGCTCCAACCAGGCCATCTACGACGACCAACTGGTAATTCTGCCTCTGGCCACCGCCCGCGAGATGTTCAGCTACACCACCGAGGCGACCGCCATCGAACTGCGTCTCGCTCCCGGCTACACCGAGCATGCCGTGGCCCAGAAACTGAAAGAGGCCTTGGGCGACTCGTACCGCGTAGCCACCCACATCGAGCAGAACGACTGGTACAAGTGGGTACAGATCGAGAAGTGGATTACCTTCCTCATCCTCTCGTTTATCCTGATGATTGCCACCTTCAACGTGATAGGCGCCCTCTCGATGCTCATCATCGACAAGAAGCGCGACATCGACACCCTGCAGAAACTGGGTGCCGACGACCGACTCATCTCGCGCATATTCCTGGCCGAGGGGTGGCTCATCTCGGCCATCGGGGCCGGTTCGGGCCTCATTCTGGGGGTGATACTCTGCTACCTGCAACAGGAGTACGGGTTGCTGAAGCTGGGCAGCACCGAGGGCATGTTCATCACCGATGCCTACCCCGTGCGGCTCGAACTGTTCGACACGCTGGCCGTCACGGCCATTGTCCTCATCCTGGGCTTCGTCACCGCCTGGTATCCCGCCAAATTCCTGCGCAAGCGGCTGCTCGCCGAGAAATCGAGCCGGGAATAACCGCAACCCCGACACCTTTAGTATATACCATAGTCATCTCTCGTACCCCCACATACAAACAGGGCGACCCAAAACCGTTTTTGAGCCGCCCCGCCGTTATCTGGGTTCGTAGACCCGCTTACTTCATTTCACGGGCAATCGCATCGGCGATAGACTGCATTTCGGCAGCATCGAGCGACAGCTTGTCGCGGAAGAAGTTCATATCGGACTCGTGATTGATAGGCACCAGATGAATGTGCGTGTGAGGCACTTCGAGACCCATCACGGCCACGCCTACCCGTTTGCAGGGTATGGCCTTCTCGATAGCCCGGGCCACCCGTTTGGCGAAGCGGGTGAGACCTACATAAGCCTCGTCGTCGAGATCGAAGATATAGTCGACCTCCTTTTTCGGAATCACCAGCGTATGCCCTTTGGCTACGGGATTGATGTCGAGGAATGCAAAATAATTCTCGTCCTCGGCTACTTTGTAGCACGGAATTTCACCGGCCACGATACGACTGAAAATAGTTGCCATGGTTTCTTGTTTTTTAGTTTTTACAATAGATGGCGAAAGCAGGAGCAGAGGTCGATGGGAAACGCCGTCTCCCATTGACCAAGACTGGCCACCACCGGTTTTCACCATATGCAAAGTTAGCGAAAAGAAATAAAAAAGCGTTCTCCCGCTCTGCAAACTATAGGAGAGAACGGGAGAACGCCTGTGACAAAAAAGCCGATATGCAACGTGTGCACACCGGCTTATGCGATTAAATGGAAATATCTACAATCTCGAACGACATCAGGCCCGAGGGAACCTGAATCTCGACAATGTCGCCTACCTGCTTGCCCAGCAGACCTTTGGCGATGGGGGTCGTGGCCGAAATCTTGCCTTCACGCAGGTTGGCCTCCGACTCCGACACGATGGTATATTTCATTACCGCGCCGTTCTTTACATTCTTGATGGTTACGGTGTTCAAGATTTGCACCGTGTGGGTGTTCAACTTGCTCTCGTCGATGAAACGGGCGTTGGCCACGAGATCTTTCAACTGCGAGATTTTCATTTCGAGCATGCCTTGTGCCTCCTTGGCAGCATCATACTCGGCATTCTCCGAGAGGTCACCTTTGTCTCGAGCCTCACCAATCGCACGAGAGATTTCGGGACGCTTCACATTTTCGAGATAAGCAATCTCTTCCATCAGTTTTTTGTAACCTTCTTCGGTCATGTACGTAATAGCCATAATTTTACTCCTATAGTGTTTATAAATTATTATTCCATATTAAACAAAAAAGAAATCCCGCCGTTAGCCGGGACTCCTTTTTGTGTTTTCACTGTGACAAAGATACGCCCTTTTTTCAATCTTCCAAAAAAAAACGGCGATAATCGTCAAAAGTTTGCTTGCAGGCTCATTACAGGCGCGATTGTATAGCACCCTCGATTTCACCCACTTTCTCGATGCGCTTCACAATACCGTCGTTCTTGTCGATGACGAAGCAGGTGGGCAAAGTCTTTACATTATAAATAGCGGCATTGCGCGAATAGACCCCCTGCGGGTCGCGCACGCATACCCACGGCAGATTGTCGGCAGCCACCTTCCACGACTGTTCGTCGGCATCGAGCGAAACCTGGTAAATCTCGAGGCCGCGGCCTTTATACTTCTTATAGAGCTCGGCCAGTTTCATATTGTAAGCCGGTGAATAATCGGTCTGGTAAGCGGTGAAGCTGAGCAGTACCACCTGATTGGCTTTTACCAGCTCGCCCAAGGTCTGCTTGCGGCCCAACTGGTCGTACAGTTCCACGTCGATATACGATGTCGTTTTGGCTTCGAGATCGGCCTCGTTGCTCTGGCGGGCAGCCCGCTCGGCAGCAATGGCTTCGAGAGTCATCTGCTTCAACTGTTTGGTGCGGGGCGACTCGGGATAGTGCATGTCGAAACTCGTAGCCACGGCGGCAATCAACTTGCGGTCGTTCGCATCGTAGAGGTCGAACACCCGGCTGCCGTTAATCTCCTGGAACACGATATAATAGGCTGCTGCCGATGCCGGATTTTCCAGCACCAGATTGAGCATCTTCTCCTTATACTCGGCCAGAGCCTGAATAGCCTGTGCCCGCAAGGTATCGACCTGATTGCTGTTGGCCGATACGGCCTGGTTGAGTTCGTTGATACGGCGCTTCAGCTTGCCGCTTTCGTCGGTGACGATGCGCATCTTGGTACACTCGTCCGAACCGGTCAGTTCGTAACCGGCGGCAAAATCGGCGGCCTGGGCCGAGAACGACAGCGTTTCGGTCGAGTCGACGGCAAAATGGACCAGCGCACCATTCAACCGCAACTGATAAAACTCGGGGTATTGCGGAGCCTCTTGTTTGAATTTGAAAGCACCCTTGTCGTCGAGTTTCACCGAGTCGAGCGCCACCGGTTGCCCCGTAGCCAGCGATTCGAGATAAAGCATTTGTCCGTGAGCACCCGTCACATCGCCTTCGATGGTAAACTGCCGCTTGCTACACGAGGTGACAGCCACGGCTATCGCACATAAAAATATCCACTTTCTCATTGTTTCAGATTTTAAGTTCATGGCTCTCTCCACCTGAAGAAAACCAGTTACAAAGATATGTTTTTTTTCACACATTCCAATGCCTCGGTGCCTCTGTACCAAAAGCAAAATGACAGGATGACCCCCGCAAAAACCACGCTGACAGTCCGTCAAACTACTTTTATAGGCGATATTTTTTCATTTTTATTTCATAATCATAGTTTTGCATTCAAACTTTCATTATCTTTGCGTGATTTTGAGAAGAAAAAAATACAGAAAAATCGATTTTATGATTAAACAAGTAATTAAGAAGACCATCGATTTGGGTGATGGAAGGACCATCACCATCGAAACTGGCAAGCTCGCCAAGCAAGCCGATGGGGCCGTCGAAGTACGCATGGGCAACACCATGCTGTTGGCCACGGTATGTTCGGCACAAGAAGCCGGTGAAGGCGTGGATTTCATGCCTTTGCAAGTAGAATACAAAGAGCGTTATTCAGCTTTCGGCCGTTTCCCCGGAGGTTTTACCAAACGTGAGGGCCGAGCTTCAGACTACGAGATACTCACCGCCCGTCTGGTAGACCGCGTACTGCGTCCGTTGTTCCCCGACAATTATCACGCCGACACCTTCGTGAACATCATGCTGTTCTCGACCGATGGCGTAGACATGCCCGATGCCCTGGCTGGTCTGGCCGCTTCGGCAGCTCTGGCCGTTTCGGACATTCCCTTCAACGGTCCTATTTCGGAAGTACGGGTTGCCCGCATCGACGGTAAATTCAAAATAAATCCTACCTTCAGCGAACTCGAAAAAGCCGATATGGATTTGATGGTAGGTGCCACTTATGAAAACATCATGATGGTCGAAGGCGAAATGGACGAAGTTTCGGAGGCCGACCTGCTCGAGGCCCTCAAAGCCGCCCACGAAGCCATCAAGGTTCACTGCCTCGTACAGAAAGAGTTGGCCGAGGCCGTGGGTTCGACCATAAAACGCGAATATTGCCACGAGACCAACGACGAAGAGCTGCGCAAAGACGTGTGGGCAAAATGCTACGACAAGGCTTACGCCATTGCCCGCTCGGGTAACGCCGACAAGCACGCCCGCCAAAACGCCTTCGACGCTATCGTCGACGACTATCTGGCCGGTCTGAGCGAAGAGGAGCTCGCCGAAAAGGAACCGCTCGTACGCCGCTACTACCACGATGTAGAGAAAGAGGCCGTACGCCGCTGCATCCTCGACGAAGGCATCCGTCTCGACGGCCGTACCACCACGCAGATTCGCCCCATCTGGTGCGAAGTAGACTACCTGCCGGGTCCTCACGGATCGGCCGTATTCACCCGTGGTGAGACGCAGGCCCTGGCTACCGTTACCCTCGGTACCAAACTCGACGAGAAGATTCTCGACGACGTGCTCAACCAGGGTCGCGACCGCTTCCTGCTGCACTACAACTTCCCCCCCTTCTCGACCGGCGAAGCCAAAGCCCAACGCGGCGTAGGCCGTCGTGAAATCGGTCACGGCAACCTGGCCAACCGCGCCCTCAAACGCATGATCCCGAAGGATTATCCCTATGTAATCCGTGTCGTATCGGATATTCTCGAGTCGAACGGTTCGTCGTCGATGGCTACCGTTTGTGCCGGTACGCTGGCCCTGATGGATGCCGGTGTACAAATCAAGAAACCGGTTTCGGGTATCGCCATGGGCTTGATTACCGACAAGGACAATGTGAAATATGCCATCCTCTCCGATATTCTCGGTGACGAGGACCACCTCGGCGACATGGACTTCAAGGTGACCGGTACCCGCGACGGTATCACCGCCACCCAGATGGACATCAAGTGCGACGGTCTCTCCTACGAGGTTCTCGAGAAAGCCCTGAACCAGGCTCGCGAAGGTCGTATGCACATCCTCAACATCATCACCAGCACCATCGCCGAACCGCGTGCCGACCTCAAACCGCATGCTCCTCGTCTCGAGACGATGATTATCCCCAAAGAGATGATTGGTGCCGTAATCGGCCCGGGCGGGAAAATCATCCAAAGCATTCAGGAAGCCAGCGGCGCCATCGTTACCATCGACGAAATCGACAACGAGGGCCACATCGAAATCTCGGCTGCCAACCTCGAGTCGATTCAGGATGCCAAACGCCGTATCAAAGCCATCACGGCCCAACCCGAAGAGGGCGAAACCTACACCGGCGTAGTCAAATCGATATTGCCTTTTGGTGCATTCGTAGAGATTCTTCCCGGCAAAGACGGTCTGCTCCACATCTCGGAAATCAGCTGGGAGCGTCTCGAGTCGATGGAAACCTCGGGTATCCACGAAGGCGACGAGGTAACGGTAAAACTGATAGAAATCGACAAGAAAACCGGCAAATACCGCCTGTCGATGAAAGCCTTGCTGCCGCGTCCCGAAAGAGCTCCGCGTAACCACCGTGGCGAAAACAAAAAACAGTAAGCTGTAACAAGATTCACTACCATACAAGGGGCTGCGCCGGTTGCGCAGCCCCTGTTTTTTTAAATGAATAAGGCCGCCTCAAAGGCGACCTCATTTTATATAACGGTTCCCACGCAGAACAAAAACAAAACCTATTGTTGCGAACTATTGCCATTGGCATCGTACACCATAGTTTTATCCACAGTATTGCCAGTACCTGAGTAGCAATATATCGTACTGTTGGTGATAGAGCCTCCTGCACCGACCTGTATTCCCGTCGCGCTCGGGGTTTGAGACGATCCACCTCCATTGCCAATATAGTCTGCCGTACTCGGTCTTCCTGACCTCAGTCCTCTGTGAGCATGAATCTCGGAATTGTCGCTGATAGTTAGGGACTGTCGTAAAAAGAATAAAACTTTATAATGAATTGATTGCCAATGTAATATAAAATTTGTATCTTAGCTAAAGATAAAAAGAATACCTCCAATTGCCCTAGAAAAGCCAAATTTGGAGGTATCGCAAAAATTAATCTGCATGGCTAAGGTACAAAATTTCTCTGGAATATCACCCGATCTTCCTTTCACGGAGTTCGATTTTTATGAATTGTATAGGCGGACGTTCGAGACTAGCGAGCTGGGAAAAATCAGGAAGAGGCTGCCGCTTGGTGAGATGGCAGAGAACTTTGGACTGATAAGCAAGAGCATGAGAGCGAAGAAAGGGCGAAAAACATACTTCACCCCAGAGGGCAAGGTTGCGCTGATGTTCCTGAAGATGTACACAGGTCTGAGCAGCCCGAAGTTGATGGAGCATCTTAATGGCAACGTCCACTATCAGCTCTTCTGCGATTTGAGAATAGACCCGATGCATCCTCTGACGAACTACAAACTTCTGGACGACGTGTTTTCGGAGCTGGCCCGCGGGCTGAAGATCCAACAGCAGCAGGAGATACTGGCAAGAGCCTGGGAACCGTACATGAAGGACCTGGACACGATGTATACGGATGCGACCTGCTACGAGAGCGAGATGCGCTATCCTAGGGACAGTCGTTTAATTCCGTCATTATGAGTCAATCGGCAGACTGTCCCTATTTTAAATAAGAGACCGGTCCAACTATTATTGGGCCGGTCTCTGTTTTATTCATCAAAGTTTGTTGTTCCCTTGATTATTTGCATTTTATTGTAATGCAACTTGTTGGGCAAAAACTTTTCCATTGCAGCTGATTTTGAATATATATATTCCAGTTGCACTATTATTGCTTATTGTAAAACTATTTGTTTTATTCTGTGCAGAATATACAATTTTTCCATCGAGGCTTATTAGTTGTACGTTGTCAGCTGAATATCCGTCAATCATGGAAACGTGTACCTCATTTCCTGATACATTATAATGAAAATACTTGTCAGTTTCAAGCATGTCTACTTTGGAGGTCGGTTCGAAGCGCGCTGAAATAGTCTCATAGAAAGTATTTACTGTAATAGTGTAAATTCCTTGTTTGTCACTATCAACAATCCATTTGGTGTCGTTTCCGCCGATTCTGAAACTTGTTGATTCGAGTATTTTTTCATTTTCAGTATATGGGTGTAGACTGTATGGATCCCAAGTTCTTTGTCCAAGAATTTTGAATTCGTTGCTTCCGACATTTTCAGGACGTATTTTTAATTCACCTGTGAATACAAACTGGTCTGGATTGTTGGTATCCTTTGTAAAAGGGATGGCAGAGTCAACATTCCAGCCGCATTCGGTTGCACCTCCTACGATATACAACATTTCCGGTGATTTGTATATTTCTGCATTTACTTCTTTTGCAGCCAGGTCTATTTTTATTTTATAAGCAGGATCTGCAACCATGACGTTCCATCCAGGTTGTTTTGAGTCTGTTGTTATTGTCAGAGTTGTTTTGCCTGTAATGTCCATTGCTTCTTCAGAAGGAATGATATATTCTGTTGTTTCGTCTGGTGTCGGGGTTGTCATTATTTTAAGTTCTCCTTGCTGTAGTTCGCCGTTGTAAGCGAAATTGGCTACTCCATAAATTTTTGATAATTTTACAGTTCCTTCTGGAATAGCTGTTCCAGTTATCCATAATTCTTCCGGTATTTCGGCATTGGCCTTTTCAACTACCATGGTAAGTTTCTTCAAATCGACGGTAACCGTATAAAACCCGGATTCTGATAACATGAATTTATGGTCATTGCCGAGTTCATTATATACGAGGTTATGAGATTTGCCGAGTTCAATAGGCTCATTTTCTGTTGGAGCATTAAAAGATGGTTGCCAAGTTCCCAAAGTGTTGATGAATTTGAAGTCACTTGCTTTCAACGGACCTGTCCAAGTGAAAATGGCGTTTTCTTCAGTTGTGGAAACCGGTGTCATGTATTCTGCCTTATTATTGTCCCATCCGTTAGGTGCTGCACCTCCAATAAGATAGACTTGGGTGTAATTTTGGGCCGCTACTTTTAAGAAAAGTAAGGCAAGGATAAGCATTAGTGATATACGTTTCATAGCGTTAATTATTAATAGTTAGCAAATGTGTTTTTGATTAAAATTATAAAGTCTTAAAGAATAATTTTTTGTGTTTGAATATGATTATCGTAAGTCAGTTGAACAATGCATAATCCGTCTGAAGGTATTGTTGATAAATCAAGCAGGATATTTCGGGCGTCTTTGAAATGGTCTGACAATAGGTTTTTTCCCATAACATCGAATAGACTTACGTGTATATTATTGCAATTTTTGTCGAGAGAAACCTGCATTTGTCGGCTATCGCTTGAGTAGGAAATGACAGCTTGTTTGGATTCCTTTATGTCGTTAATAGAACTCATGCCGTGTGTTACAACTATTTTTGTTTCCTGATCACATGCAATTTTAGGAAGGTAAATTATGGCTGTACGTTTTGCGCTGTCATATTTCCAAGTACCAGGCTTTTCATCGTTTGCATAAGTATATGTAAGGCCGTTGACAACTACATTCTCAGGCTTATTGACGGCTAATAATTCAATATCGTAGCTACGTTCATTAAGCATTCCGTTGAAATATCCTTCGATAGGGTGAATTGTATATATACCCTCATCCCCATTTTTTTCTTGGGTAATAGGTGTAAAGGTAAATGCTCCGTTTTCATAATTGTCATTATCATTTTCATCCTCGTAATAGCGTAATTCACCTTTTGAACCCGGGATGAATTTTAATATCAATTTGTCAGGACGGCTTTTCAAATCCATTAATTCGGGGAAATATGGAATGATGGCACCTTCTTTAATATAGTGAGGTATGTCACTTTGTGTAAATGTACGGGTATAAGACTGGTTACCTTCTAAGATTTCTCCAGAACAAACTTCATACCATTTACCTTCTGGTAACCATATCGTTTTACTTATAGTTCCGTCTGCATCTGCAGCTTTTACAATTGGAGCTGCTAAAATATCATTACCAAACATATATTCATCATCGTGTTTATATGCTTCGTTGTTTTCTGGCCATTCATAATATAATGGACGGCAGAGGGAAATACCTGTGTCGTAGGAAACGCGTGCTTGTGTATATATATAGGGTACCATTGCGTATCTAAGTTTTACCGCTTCGCGCATTAATGGATAATTGGGATATTTCCACATTCGGCGTTCGATGTCCGGATTGTTTGAACTATGTGTACGGATTATTGGGGAAAAAACACCAAATTGGATCCAGCGTAAAAATAACTCGGGATTGTTTTCTCCGTTTTGATAGTGTCCGCCTATATCGTGACTCCAGTATCCGTAACCGACGTTGGAAGCTGTAGAAGTGAAGTATGTTTCAAATTTTAGAGTTTCGAATGATGAGTGGGAGTCTCCTGAGAAACCTATCTGATAACGATGACTGCCCAACCCTCCCCAACGGTGGAAAATTATCGGACGGGCTTGTCCTTTTGCTTTCATGTCATTGTAAAATACATGATTGCACCAAAATGTGTTACTGAGTTTTTCTTCGTTTTCTGCAAGCAGCCATTGTTGCCAGTCAAGCCACCAAAAGTCAACTCCTATATTTTCATGTGGGCGGATTATGTTTTTAAAAAAGGCTTTATAAAAATCTTCATTTTCCAAATTCCATCGAATAGTACCATCTTCATTGATGATGCTGTCGGCAGTCAAATCCATACCTCTTGATTGAAGGTCATTGTAAAGTGCCTGATAATTATCTTCATAAGGGGCTATTCCATAAGCTGGGTGAAGGTTCAATGTAGCTTTGAGTTTCTTTTCGTGTAGCCAGTTTAACAATCCTTTAGGATCTGGAATCAAACGTGTGTTCCAACTCCATCCGGTCCATCCTCCTTTTCCTCCGTCAAGTTCACTTCCTGAGTAGTGCCAATCCATGTCGATGACCATGACATCTTGCGGCAGGCCGTTTTCTTCCATTTCTAAAGTCAGATTCTTATAATCATCTGCACTATAGTCTTCATATTTTGAATACCAGTAACCGAATGCATACATTGGTGGCATAGGAATTTTTCCAGCTATGCGAGTGAAGTCATAAAGAGCTTTTTTGTAGTTGTGTCCATATCCCATGAAATACCAGTCCATTGCAGGCGGATCCTGACGTTGAGATACCCAGTCAACACCATCTTCACGCTTATCTAACATTAGGCTGATGCCTCCATCTGCTCGTTCAGCTGTCTCATCAATTACGTACCATCCGGAACGGGAAAGAAGTCCGTCTTCCATCTCCGCACGTTTGTTTTCTCCGTCGGCACCATCAAGCGTGCGCATTGTTCCCTTTAGGTTTAATGGGTCTTTTTTCCAAGGATACCAGACGACAGTCTGTCCATCCACCTCAAATGTAATTTTTAAATTTTTAGAGCTGGCAGGATTGAATGTGCCAGGAAAACTGTTTAAGCGATATTGCAATAATAGTTTTTCTGTTTTGATGTATAGGAATTCTTCGTCTTCCCATGTTTCATATTCTGGAACAGGCAAACGACGATTTATCACGGTGAATGAAGCACGGTCTTCAAAGATTTGTTTATCACTCCATTCTATACGAATCATTTCAGGGGTTAGAATTGTAAAGCGCATATCCCCAGATCGAACAATAGCTTTTGGATCTGCTACAGGATTGTTCTCTGCTGCTAATATTTGCTGAAATGAAAGAATAAAAAATACACAGATAAGTAAAAGATTTTTCATGGTTTTAGTTTTATGTTAGTTTTAAGATGTGTTTATGCAAATATAATTAGAGCGAGAAAAAATGTAAAATAAGAGTAGGAATAAAGTAGTGGATTTAAATATTAATTATAAGATAAACAATGAATTGTATTTTAAATTCATTGTGAAAAAGTAGAGTTCGGTTGCAGAATTGTTGTGTTTTTATTGTGATTGTTTTGTTGAAAACATAATGTAACAAGCGTTTTTGATTTGTGTGTTTGATTTTTGAGTTCTGCAAGCGTTAACGGCTGTGAAAACTTGCCGTGTCGGGCATTTTTTGCACACTTCTTGCCGGAGTGTGTTGCACACATGGAACGCAAATGTGTAATATAGAATAACTTATGCAATTTTTTTGCCCGAGCCGGCTACAATCTGCGAAATTATTTCCTAATTTTGCGAGAGTCCTTAAGGAAAGGACGTGTAAAACCATTAAAAAAGAAACGCTATGAGTCATATTGAAGAAGTAGCAAACCGTCTTAAAGGTTTGCGCGACGCGCTGGGGCTGACGATTGCCGAAATGGCGTCGGCTTGCAGTGTGGACGAAGAACTATATAAGAAATTTGAATCAGCGGAAGCCGACATTCCTGTCAGGACTATGGGTATGCTCACGGAAAATGATTTCCTTCATTTTTTCTACCTGTTCCGGATATTTTGATGCCAAATCAACATCTTCGTGAAGATCGGTTGCCAAATTATACAGGTGAGGAACGCCTTTTTTCACAATCAATTTCCAGTCGCCCTGACGTACGGCAATCTGGTCGGTTTCATTAAATTCCCAATATAGGAAATCATGTTCCGCCTGTTTTCCTTTCCCGAGCAATGTGGGAGCGAATGAAATTCCATCAAAATAGTGTACCGCCAGCAGAAGGCCCACTTCGAGAACAACAATCCTCGCGAGAGTGTCAAGGACAGGATAGTGAGCATCAGCAAGCCGTATGTGAGGCCAATCGTGAGAGGCAAGGAAGTGAAGAGCGTAGAGTTCGGTGCGAAGTGCAACAACATCCAGGTTGACGGACTCTCATTCATCGAGAAGCTGTCATTCAATGCCTTCAACGAGGGAACCAGGCTTACGCACTGCCTGAAGATGCACCGAAAGCTCTTCGGTGTGGACGCGAAGAAGGTCGGAGGAGATGCAGGCTATGCCGGCAGCGCCAACAGGGGGTACTGCAAGGATAGAGGAATACAGACGTCATTCGTCAAGCGTGGCCGTCCGTCCTTGGAAAAGAAAGAAAACGACATCATCCGCAACGAGCTGGCGAGGGTGAGGGCAACGAGGATGGAAGGCTCGTTCGGAACGCAGAAGGAACACTATGGCCTGAAACGCATCAAGGCAAGGACGAAGTTGACCGAAATCCTGTACATCTTCTTTGGCATCCACACGGCGAATGCAGTACAGCTCGTCCGGCGGGAAGTCAACGAAATTGCTCAGGCTGCCTGATGTTCGAGGTGAGTGAGAAACAGCCCTTTCACTGGAGTATTGGCTCCAGTTGGGTCCAAAAATGAAAAAAGGGGCTCCGAAACGGAGCCGAAAATATAAAAAGATGAGTTCGATCGGAAAAATTACCGGGACAGTCTGCCGATTGACTCATAATGACGGAATTAAACGACTGTCCCTATTGTAGTCCTATCCATAATCAATGCCTGATGACGGAGGTGATTCAGAAGGATATGCCTCCGTTGACAGTTCCCTGGGACTCCCATCCTATGATCTCCACTCCGTCCATTCTGATCCCGTCCGAAGAAATCTCAAGCCGCACCGTCAGCATTTTGCCTCCTTCAAGCTGACTGAGCGCCTGACCGTCCCCGGTGGTGTCCGGAAGAGTGAATGTCTTTTTCATACCCTGGAAAGAGACCTCTACAGTGACATCGTCTTTCTGCTGCGGAATCAGCATATATGACACGGAATTCCCCTTCTTTTCCATGTATCTTGCCGGACGGGCAGCAGAGCCTGATTCAACTTCGCCCTTGCGCAGATCCACCGTGCATGAGGACATCGCATTGACGGATGTGGCTACCTGCGAAAGATCGGAATCGGAATAAGTGCCGTCAGACACATATTCTATGGCAAGCCTGTGGAAAGCATGAGAGAATTTCAGCTCCACCGCCGACGCCTGGTACGCCACCGGAACAGCCTTGGCAAGCAGAAGATCCGTCTCGCCGTCTGCCGGCATGTCAAAACGGAAACTGCCGTCTGAAACGGCATCCTGATCAGGATAACATCCTGAAAAATACACCGTACCGGAATTATCCGGAAGCTCCAAATCCGACCAGAAAAGTTCCGTTTCTCCCACCGTATAGATCTCGCTTATATCATCAAAGCCCTCTCCTGAAACCGTAAGCCGGAACATGTCTCCGCTTACGAAATTTCCGGAGCCGTCCTGTCCGAGCTGAGGCGACTTCACAATGGGGCCTACGGCAGTCCTTATGTCGATTTTTCCCGTCACTTCATCGCTGCCGCCGTCCCCGCCGGGAAGGACGGATCTGTCGCATGAGACGGCCGCCGGCAGAATCGCCGCAGCATATAGAAAAAATTTATAACTCTTCATAATCATCATAATATCTATGTCAAATAAAATGTCTGCAATCCTGCCGGGCACTGCCCGACATCATTTTTCAGCTTCAGTCGTCTGTGCGCACTTCCGGAAAGGCGTTCCGCCATACGTCACGCATAAGATCCATCGTAGTCACTCCGACTATCGCATACGATGTACCTTCCCCGATCAATATCTTGAATCCGCTGCCCTCATTGTAGGTGATCTTCTTGCGGATCAGGCGATGCCTCTGGAACGGAGTGCTGCTGCCTGTGACCTGAAAATTATAATAGTCGTTGTTGTCGACATAATATACGGCCGAGATATATCCTTCATCATCGAATTCGACACCATAGAGAGCCATGACATGCGTCAGTCCGTGTGAGCGTATGAATCCGAGTCCGCGGTCATTCTCAAGGGCGTCTTTTATGAGCTCGTTGAACGTTTCCTTGCTGAAGCCCCCGAAAGAGTCGGCTATCTTCATTCCCTTGAAAACCTCCGTAAAATAGCCTCCGAAGGCATCGTCGTCGAAAGTGTCGTTTAGACCCAATCCGGGAGTGTGGTTGATGAACCAGTTGATGCCGTCCCTCGCATCCCCTCCGCGGTTACGGCTTGCCTCCCTGAAGAAATTGAATATCTCGCTTTTTTCAGTGCCAGAAAATTCAGATGAAGGGCGCGGATATTTCGGGCACACATCTCCATATTTACGGTCATACGCGGCAATATAGTCGCTGTTGATGTTCATCCACCAGTGGAGCATGCATGCCGAAGCGGCCGCCCAGCACATGTTGCTGTCATGATAGCCGGGACGGGAGTTGCTTTCGTCCGGATTGTCCTTGTCGCAGTCATACCAGCGGAAGCCCTCCTGCCAGTTCAGATAGGCTGTTTCAGGATCGCTGTCAAACTTGAACCATACTCCTGAAGGGAAGTTCCACGGATAAAATTTATCCGTATCTGTCAGCACTTTCACGGTCTCCTCATTGTAGTCAGGAGTTTCCGGCGTCTTGACTCCATATACCCAGCATATTTTCCCAGCATAGTCGGGATCAGGCTCCGGCTCTTCCCCGGGGCCGACGCCGCCCTGATTCAGACTCAGGTTCAGCACAGTCTCCTTTCCGCTCTCCAGAAAATCCCTGCCGCCGATTTCCGACGGCGCCTTGAAGGTCGAGGTCTTGCCGCCCGCAGTTATTTCCACCCATCCGTCGGAATAAGGGCCCAGACTGCCCGGGAAAAGTATTGCGGAAAACTTGCCCTGACTCCCTTCCGCTTTTCTGGCATCTATTCTCACCTTTTCACCGGACGGATCATTCAGACTTCCGCTATAGATTGAAAGCGACCCCTCGGTCTCATTGAGGACCTTTACTGAAAGGTCTTCGGGCAATGTACCGTCAGAGCCCGTAATGTTTATGACAAGCCTGTGCATGGCATGCCTGAAAGGGAATTCTATCCTGTTGCCTGAAAGCGAGCCAAGATCAATGTCGAGATGGCTCCACAGAAGATCCGATTCCATGTAGCCGTCCCCGCTCTGGTCGGTCTGCACCTTATGGCGGTGCACGTTTGACCCGATGCCTTCAGCCTCCGATACAGGATAATATGCGGAAAGCCTGGCCGTGCCGGATCCCAGGTCGCTCTTCTTCAGCGCCGGAGTCCACCTGCCGTTCTCAAGAGTGAGAATGACATGCCTGGAAGGACTGCCGTATATATACAACCCGACCTTGTCCCCTTCCGTAAAAGTTCCGCTCCCGTCTTCATCCACATCCGCCTTCACTGATGGCATATCCTGCGTATCATCAACAAAACCGTTTTTGGTGAATGCCAGTTCAATGAATCCGTCATCCTGTACGGAAACAGGCTCCTCCGTCTTCATGCAGGCCGGCAAGAAAAGAAGAAAAGCAGCGGCTGCTGTAAACGCACGCATTGCGGAAGCCGCATTACCACACATAAACATTGTCATATAATTGGTCAAGAGACTGCAAATTTACAGATTTTCGCAGAAAATGCAAAAAAAATCAACGCCTTTTATCTTTCCAATTTCGCCTCTTGGTTTTATCGCCCGCACCATAGGCACAAGAAGAAAGCCCAGGGTTAAAAATTCTCATTTTTTTACTTATTTAGCGTAAAAATCGTTACCTTCGTTTGCAAATGATTCTCGGCCTATGGCAGCACTGAAACAGCAGCTACAACAGAAGCTGCAACAAAAGCTCTCACCCCAGCAGATACAGCTCATCCGGCTCCTCGAACTTACCGAAGTGGAGTTTGAAGAGCGCGTGCAACAAGAGCTGGTCGACAACCCCGCCCTGGAAGAGGGCCGGGAAGAAAGCCTCGACAGCCTGAACGACTACAACCCCAACGCCGACGAAGACGGGAATCCCACCGAATCGGCCGAAGAGCTCTCGCTGGGCGACTACCGCACCGAAGACGACATCCCCGACTACCGGCTCGAGGCCGACAACTTCTCGAAAGACGACAAGAAAGAGGATATTCCCTTTGTCTCGGCCTCGTCGTTCCACGACTATCTCGAGAGCCAGTTGGGCGAACAGCCGCTCGACGAAACCTCGTATCAGATTGCCCAGTACATCATCGGCAACATCGACGACAACGGCTATCTGCAACGCCCCATCCAGGCTATCACCGACGACCTCATCTTCCAGGTGGGGCTCGACGTGCCGGTGAGCCAGGTCGAGGATATTCTGCAAATGATTCAGGAGTTCGAGCCTGCCGGCGTGGGGGCCTCGAACCTGCGCGAATGCCTGCTGCTGCAGCTCGAGCGTCACGAGGGTACGCCCGCCAACCTGCTGGCCTACAAAATCGTGGACCAGATGTTCGACGAGTTTTCCAAGAAGCACTACGACAAAATCATGCGTCAGTGCAACGTGAGCGAAGAGGAGCTGAAACAGGCCATCCACGAAATCACCCTGCTCAACCCCAAGCCGGGCAGTGCCTGGAACAACAGCTACTCGGGCAACTCGGAGCACCATATCATCCCCGACTTCTACGTCGAGGCTCAGGATGGCGAGCTTACCATCAGCCTCAACAACAGCAATATCCCCGAGCTGCATGTGAGCCGCGACTACCAGGACATGCTGGAAGACTACTCGTCGAACAAGCAGAACCAGACCCGCGACAAACGCGATGCTCTCCTGTTTGTCAAGCAGAAACTCGACGCCGCCCAGTGGTTTGTCAACGCCGTGAAGCAACGGCAAGAGACGCTGCTCAAGACCATCACGGTTATCGTCGAGCTGCAAAAGGAGTTTTTCCTCACCGGCGACGAACGCACCCTCAAGCCCATGATTCTGAAAGATGTGGCCGAGCGTACCGGCTACGACATCTCCACCATCTCGCGGGCCAGCAACAGCAAGTATGTGCAAACAAATTTCGGTATTTATCCGTTAAAATATTTCTTCTCCGAGGCCATGCAGAACGACGCCGGAGAGGAGGTCTCGACCCGCGAAATCAAACGGCTGCTGCAAGAGCTGGTCGACCACGAAGACAAGCGCAAGCCGCTCTCCGACGACAAACTGTGCGAGATGCTGCAACAGAAGGGGTACCCCATAGCGCGGCGCACCATCGCCAAGTATCGGGAGCAGCTCTCCATCCCCGTGGCCCGATTGCGCAAAGAGATTTGAACGACTAAAACCATAACGACTTATGAACAAACTGGCAACCCTACTGTCGACTCTGTTTCATCCGCTGCTCATGCCTACCTACGGCATCGCCATCGCGCTCTACACGTCGTACATGCGCATCTTCGGCGACCGCCTGCTGGGCATCGTCATCGTGGGGGTGTTGCTCACGACCTGCATACTCCCCTCGCTGGGCATCTATATCCTCTACAAACTGGGGCACATCAGCGACTTCAGGCTGCACGAACGCACCGAGCGCACCATCCCCTACCTCATCAACTTCGCCTGCTACGTAGCCTGCTACCTCTATCTCTACCGGTTCGGGATACCCGGCTGGATCATCGCCTTCATCGCGGGTGCCATCGTCGCGCTCATCATCTCGCTCTTCATCAACCGGTACTGGAAGATAAGCGCCCACATGGTGGCAGCCGGCTCCATGGTGACGCTGGTCTTTCTGATGAGTTTCTACGGCCTCATGCTCACCCCCTATATCCTGCCGCTGCAGATTGCCTCCGTGCTGCTGGCCGGTGCCATAGGCTCGTCGCGCATCCTGCTCAAACGCCACACGCTGGGACAGGTAGGCGCCGGATTTGCCCTGGGGATACTCTGCTGCGGGTCGATGTTCTTTATTTTTGTATAACCGATAAGTAATATATACCATTATGAAACCTGTTGTAAGTATAATCATGGGGAGCACTTCCGACCTCCCCGTCATGGAGAAAGCCGCCAAGCTGCTCGACGAGTGCGAAATCCCCTTCGAGATGCTGGCCCTCTCGGCACACCGCACCCCGGCCCAGGTCGAGGAGTTTGCCAAAGGAGCCAAAGCCCGCGGCATCAAAGTCATTATCGCTGCGGCCGGCATGGCTGCACACCTGCCCGGCGTCATCGCCTCGATGACCCCGCTGCCCGTCATCGGTGTGCCCATCAAATCGGGCATGGAGGGTCTCGACGCCCTGCTGGCCATCGTGCAAATGCCCCCGGGAATCCCCGTAGCTACCGTAGGTATCAACGCCTCGCTCAATGCCGCTATCCTGGCTACCCAGATGCTGGCCCTGGGCGATGCCGCCATTGCCGAAAAGGTGGAGCGGTATAAAGCCGGACTGACCCAGAAAATCGTGGCCGCCAACGAGGCTCTGGCCGAAGTCAAATACAAATTCAAAACCAACTAATCCCTATTCACGCCGTTCTCTTTTATCATGGATTATTACAACTATCGTCGCCGGGAAAGCAGCGTCGTACAGATAGGCGACACGCCTCTCGGAGGGTCGTACCCGATACGCATACAGTCGATGACCAACACCTCTACCCTCGACACCTCGGGCAGTGTAGAGCAGTGTATCCGCATTATCGAGGCCGGGACCGACTATGTGAGACTTACCGCCCAAGGGGTGCGCGAGGCCGAAAACCTCGCCGAAATCGAGAAAGAGCTTCATGAGCGGGGATACCATACCCCGCTGGTGGCCGACATACACTTCAACCCCAAGGCAGCCGACGCAGCGGCCTGCACCGTCGAAAAGGTGCGCATCAACCCCGGTAACTTCGTCGACAGCGCCCGCACCTTCAAGCAGATAGACTACACCGACGAGGAGTATGCCGCCGAACTGAAACGCCTGCGGGAGCGGTTTGTCGCCTTCCTCGACATCTGCAAAGAGCACCACACGGCCATCCGGCTGGGGGTGAACCACGGTTCTCTCTCCGACCGCATCATGAGCCGCTACGGCGATACGCCGGCGGGCATGGTCGAATCGTGCATGGAGTTCCTGCGCATCTGCCGCGACGAACATTTCGACGACGTAGCCATCTCGATCAAGGCCTCCAACACGGTGGTGATGGTAGCCACCGTGCGGCTGCTCATCCAGACGATGGATGTCGAGGGCATGCACTACCCGCTGCACCTGGGAGTAACCGAAGCCGGCGATGGAGAGGACGGACGGATAAAGTCGGCCGTGGGTATAGGTACCCTGCTGGCCGACGGTATAGGCGACACCATACGGGTTTCGCTGAGCGAAGCGCCCGAGGCCGAAGTGCCGGTGGCCCGCAAGCTGGTCGACTACATCACCGCCCGGGCCGGTCATGCTCCCATTGAGGCTCCCGAACTCTCGCTCGAGCAGTTGGCCGCCCGACCCAAAGAGCACATCGAAGGGATTGGCGCCGGCGAACAGCCGGTGGTCATCGCCGAGGGGAAACCCGGCGAGGGAGCCAAGGCCGACTTCTACTACACCCGCGACCAGGCGGCCGGGGGTGCGGTACGCTCGATTGTCGACTATCCCCACTACCGGGGCGAGGCCCACACCTGCCCGCTCTTCCGGGCTGCCGACTGGCAAGCCCTGGCCTCGTGCCAGGCACCCTTACGGTTCCTGCAGGCCGATACGACCGAACTGACCGAGCCGCTGCTCAACCGGTTGGCCGACGAGAAGGGGGTGGTACTCATCGTCACTTCGCACCACATCAACCCCGTGGGCGACACGCGTGCCGCCTTGGCCCGGCTCACCGCAGCCGGCTGCACCTGCCCCGTGATACTGAAGCGCGACTATCGCGAGAACAACCCCGAAGATCTGCAAGTGAAGGCCGGAGCCGATTTCGGCCCCTTCCTGCTCGACAGCCTCATCGACGGTATCTACCTCTGCAACGAGGGAGATATAGCCGCACAGAGCCTCACAGACTACATGTTCACCATCTTGCAGGCCGCCCGCAAACGGTTCAGCAAGACCGAATACATCTCGTGTCCCAGTTGCGGGCGCACCATGTTCGACCTGCAAACGACCCTGGCCCGGGTCAAGGCGGCTACCTCGCATCTGACCGGGCTCAAGATCGGCGTCATGGGCTGCATTGTAAACGGCCCCGGCGAGATGGCCGACGCCGACTACGGCTACGTGGGTGCCGGCCGCAACCGGGTGAGCCTCTACAAAGGCAAGAGCTGCATCGAAAAGAACATACCCGAGGAGCAGGCCATCGAGAAGCTCATCGCCCTCATCAAAGCCAACGGCGACTGGTGCGACCCCGCTTGAGAATCCTGCCCCGAACCATGAACGACAGCAAGAACAACATTCGCGCCGAACTGGCCACGCTCCCCGTGGGCAAACTGCTTTGGCGGTACTCGGTACCGGCCATTGTGGGGACGATGGTCATGTCGCTCTACAACGTAATCGACCGCATCTTCATCGGGCAAGGTGTGGGTCCCGACGCCATATCGGGGCTGGCCCTCACCTTCCCCATCATGTCGATTTCGGGAGCCATCGGCATGCTGGTAGGACAGGGTGCGGCAGCCCGCATCTCGATTGTGATGGGACAGGACGACAAGGAGAAGGCCGAGAAGATTCTGGCCAACAGCCTCATCCTCTCCGTCACCTTCGCCCTCTGCTACCTCTCGCTCTTCGTCATCTTCATGGACGACATTCTGCGCAGCTTCGGCGGCAGCGACCGCACCATTCCCTATGCCCGCGAGTTCCTGCTCTACATCATGCCCGGCATGCTCTGCACCAACCTGTGCTACAGCTTCAACAACATGATGCGGGCCTCGGGCTATCCCGGCAAGGCCATGTACACGATGCTCATCGGCGCCTTCTCCAACCTCGTTCTCGCCCCCATCTTCATCTTCGGCCTCAAGCTGGGCATCAAGGGGGCGGCCATCGCTACCGACATAGCCATGGCCATCTCGGCGGTTTTCGTCATGGCACACTTCTGCAACACCCGCAGCAACGTGCGGTTCCACCGCCGGTACTTCAAGCTCGAGTGGGCCATCCTCGTCAACATCGTCACCATAGGCATGTCGCCCTTCCTGGTCAATATCGCCAGCAGCGTTATCAACGCCATCATCAATACCTCGCTCTACCGCTACGGAGGCGACGAGGCCATCGGGGCCTTCGGCATCTTCAACAGCTACGCCACCCTGGTGGTGATGCTCATCGTGGGGCTGTGCCAGGGCATGCAGCCGATTGTAGGCTACAACTACGGGGCCGGCAACTACGACCGCATGAAGCGGGCCTTCAAGATAACCTGCGTCATGGCCACCCTCTGCGCCACGGTGGGGTGGATAGGTTCCACCTTCTTCCCCTATTACATCATACGGGCCTTTACCACCGACGAACACCTCATCGAGGTGGCCATACACGGCATGCGCATCGCCATGGGAGTCTTCCCCATCGTAGGCATCCAGATGGTTGCCACCAACCTGTTCCAGTCGCTGGGCATGGCCTCGAAGGCCATCTTCATGAGCCTCACGCGGCAGGTCATCTTCCTCATACCCCTGCTGCTTGTCCTGCCCCGCCTATTCGAACTGAACGGCGTATGGGGCGCCATGCCGGTATCCGATACGATTGCCACCCTCGTCACCCTGCTGATGCTCTGGCAAACCAACCGGAAACTGGAGCAGAAGAACCGGGTAACGCCCGCCGCTTGAGAAGATACGGCATACTTCCCCCTGGATTATTACCTAACCATCTGACAACAAACGAGGATGGCCTCGCGCTACATGCGTCGAAGCCATCCTCGTCTTTATTCTCCAAGCCTGCACAGAGTATTCCGTGCAAGTCGTTGCTTACTCCTTCATCACCGGGATTTCGCGGTTCATGCTCTGTTCGAGCGAGATAAGCGTCTCGGTCGAAACCACCCCCTTGATGTGCTGAATCTTGTCGTTCAAGAGCTCCATCAGATGCTCGTTGTCCCGGGCATAGAGCTTGCACAACATCGTATAGGGGCCCGTGGTGAAGTGGCACTCCACTACCTCGGGAATCTTTTCGAGCTCGGGAACTACATCGCGATACATCGACCCCTTCTCCAATTTCACCCCGATATAGGTACAAGTTCTGAAACCCAGCGATTTGGGGTTCACATGATACCCCGAACCGGTAATCACGTGCATATCGATCATGCGCTGTATGCGCTGGTGGATAGCCGCACGCGAAACACCGCACTCGGCGGCTACGTCTTTCGACGGAATGCGAGCATTGCGCATTATAATCTCGAGAATCTGACGATCTAGATTATCTATCTTTTCCATAAATTTTTATTTATATAAATCATTTTGCGACAAAAATATCACTTCTTTTCGAATATACAACTATGTTTTAGCTATTTTTTTGACAAAAAGATACCACCCTTACGAAAAACATATGTCTTATCCGCTCTTTATCCGATACTTTTTCATAAAAAAAGTGAACAGACAGGAGGTTTGAATACCGTTTCGGAGCGGACTGTCGGCCCCCGATTGTGTTAAAAAGCGATTTTTTATTGGCCGTTTTACAAAGAATAGTTATAATTGCAATTAACAGAGCTGTTAAATAAAACCGACCTATGTCACAACCCAAACCCAACACCAAAAGAAAGAATACCGAGGGGGCCATCATGGCAGCCGCCGAAGAGCTGTTTCTCGAGAAGGGATACCTGCAGGCCACCACTACCGAGATAGCCCGCCGGGCCGGTGTGACGCATGCCATGCTGCACTACTATTTCCAGACCAAGGAACAGATTTTTTTCAAGGTGCTCGACAAGAATCTGCACGACCTGTTTGCATCGGTGCGCAATGCCATGTCGGCCGAAGAGGTTGCATTCTGGCCTAACCTGAAAGGCGGCGTAATCCGTCTGCTCGAGTTTCTCGACCAGCACCGCCAACTGGTCAGTTTCCTGTACGACGTGGCCCGGCACAATCCCGAACTGCTGAACCGCTACCGCGAAAGTACCATAAGCCTCATATCGGGCCTCGCCGGCCACCACAAGGTACTGCTCGACAGCGAGGTGAAGGCGGGCCGGTGCAACCCCGTCACCTTCGAACAACTGTTTCTCGACCTCATTTCGTTGAGCTTCTCGACCTACATGTCGGTACCGGTGATGGAGCAGGCGGTGGGAATGCCGCAAGACCAGATAGACCAGGCCCTGAAGAGGCGGCACGACGAGATTATCGCCCTGCTCTACTACCGGCTGTACGGCCGGTGTGAGCCCGACCGATAACCGGGAAAGGAGAAATCGAAAACAAGAAGTATTTTTAACGAGAGAGATATGATGAAAAGATGGGTTTTTCTTATCCTGTGGACCGGTGTCGCAAGCGCGGCCGCCGCTCAAGTCACCTTGAGCGATTGCGTGGAAAAGGCCCGCAACAACTACCCGCAGATACAGGAGCTCGGCCTCATCCGTGAAGCCGAGAAATACGATTTGTCCACCGCCAGCCAGAGTTGGCTGCCGCAACTCACCATCAGCGGCAAAGCCCAATATCAGTCGAAGGTAGTCGAGATGCCATTCGAGATACCCGAGTTCAAGTTCAACCTGCCCCACGACCAATACTCGCTGGTGGGCGAGGTGAGCCAGACCATCTGGGACGGCGGAACGACGGCCAGCAAAAAGCGGCTGGTAAGCGCCGATGCCCAGATACAGAGCCAGCAGGTGGAGGTATCGTTGTACAGCATCCGGCAGAAGGTGGAGAATATATTTCTGGGCATCCTGCTCATCGACAAGCAGATTGCTCAAAACGAGATTGCCATCAAGAGCCTCTACCGCAACCGCGAGTCGGTGCTGGCAGGCATCGAACACGGCGTGTCGTACAAGTCGGACTTGAGCATCGTCGATGTGAATATCCTCAACTACAAGCAGACCATCTCGTCGCTGAACTCCGACCGCCAAGCCTACGTCGACATGCTCGGACGGCTCACCGGCGAAGACCTGTCGCAAGCGCAGTTCGTAGAGCCGCCAATCGACCTGCAAATCGACACCACTACCCTGGCTCGGCCCGAGCTGCAGCTCTACAAGGCGCAGTTGGAACAGACCCGGGTACAGCGCCAGGATTTGCAAACCAACCTCTACCCCAAGTTCAACCTGTCGTTGCAGGGGGGTATCGGACGCCCGGGATTGAATATCCTGAAAAACGAGTTCGAGCCCTACTACACCGTGGGAGTAAAGATGCAGTGGAATCTGGGGGCCCTCTATTCGCGCAAGAACGACATCCGTAAGATAGCCGCACAGAAAGAGCGCATCGAGCGCGAACAGGAGACCTTTGTCTTCAACACGATGCTCGATGTGACCGACCGCCTGAACGAGGTGCGCAAGGCCCGGCAGGTGCTCGAGCAGGACAGCGAAATCATCAGGCTGCGCGAGGATATTCGCCAGGCCGGCGAGGAGCAGTACAAGCAAGGGGTCATCATGCTCACCGACCTGATGGACATGATCGACGAGGAGTTCAACGCCCGGGTAGCCGAGTCGCTCCACCAGGTGCAGCTCATCATGGCCATCTGCGACTTGAAGACCACCCTGGGACAGTAAACCGATACAGAACATAAACTCAAGAACCCATGAAAGAGAAGATTTTATACACAGCCCTGGCAACGGCACTACTCACCCTCGGCGGTTGTGCCGACCACTCGCGCGACTTCGACGCCTGCGGTCAGATAGAGGCTACCGAGGTGCTGGTTTCGGCCGAGGCCAACGGCCGCATCGTATCCCTGCAACTGACCGAAGGCGACCGGCTCAAGGCCGGGCAGACCGTGGGTGTCATCGACTCGGTACAGACCTACCTGCAGAAGCAGGAGCTCGTGCGCAAGCGGTCGAACACCCAGACCAAACTGGTGGACATCGACCGGCAACTGGCTTCGCAACAGGCCCAACTCGAAAAACTGCAGGCCGACCACAAACGGTATCAGGCTCTCGAGGCCAAGGATGCCGCCACCCAGAAACAGGTCGACGACCTCGCCTCGCAGATTGCCGTGACCCGGCGCGAGATTGCAGCCATGAAACAGACCTACGAGCGCAACAACACGGGCATTCGCGAAGAGCTGGCCCTCTACGACGTGCAGATTACCGAGAAGGAGGACCAGTTGGACAAATGCCGCATCGTGGCCCCTATCGACGGCACGGTACTGACCAAGTTTGCCGAAGCGGGCGAACTGGTGACGTCGGGGAAATCGCTCTTCAAGATGGCCGACCTGAAGCAGGTCTACGTGCGGGCCTACCTCACCACGGCCCAACTGGCCGAGGTGAAGCTGGGCGACACCGTGCAGGTGACCATCGAAGACGGTACCGACAAGCCCCGCCAGTACGAAGGCCGGTTGGTATGGACTGCCGACGAGGCCGAGTTTACCCCCAAGAATATCCAGACCCAGGACGAGCGGGCCGATCTGGTCTATGCCGCCAAGGTGTCCCTCGAGAACGACGGCTTCCTCAAACTGGGCATGTATGCGTACGTCCGTTTTCAATAGAGAGATGCAGCCATGGGAGCCATTGAAGTAGACGAGGTGAGCAAGCGATACGGGACCTGCCAGGCGTTGGAGCAGGTTTCGCTCGACATCGGGGCGGGCGAGATTTACGGCCTTATCGGCCCCGACGGAGCCGGCAAGACCACACTCTTCCGCATACTGGTGACGCTGCTCCTTCCCGACAGCGGCCACGCCCGCGTCGAGGGGCTCGACGTGGTGAACGATTTCATGGCCATCAGGCGGCGCATCGGCTACATGCCGGGACGGTTCTCTCTGTATCAGGACCTGACGGTGGCCGAAAACCTCGACTTCTTCGCCACCATGTTCGGCACCACCGTAGCCGACAACTACGAAAACATCCGGGAGATTTACTCCCAGATCGAACCCTTCCGCGACCGGCGGGCCGGGAAACTGTCGGGCGGCATGAAACAGAAGCTGGCCCTCTGCTGCGCCCTGGTGCACCGCCCCACGGTACTCTTTCTCGACGAGCCCACCACCGGCGTCGATGCCGTGAGCCGCAAAGAGTTCTGGAACATGCTCTATCGCATCCGCGAGGCCGACGTCACCATACTGGTATCGACCCCCTACATGGACGAGGCGTCGCTCTGCGACCGCATATCGCTCATCCAGCAGGGGCACATCATCGAGACCGGGACCCCGGCGGCCATCGTGGCCCAATATCCGCACCGGCTCTTCGGCGTGTCGGGCCACCCGGCCTATCCGCTGCTGAAGTATCTGCGGCGACGAAACGACCTGCTGCGGTGCTTCTCGTTCGGGTCGGAGCACCACGTGGCCGTCGCCCCCGGCACCATCGAGCCCGACGAGCTGCAGGCTCAGATTCGGGCGGCCGGATTCAGCGACGCGACGGTACACGAAATCGAACCCAATATCGAAGATTGTTTCATGGAACTGGCAAAAGAAGAAAGGCAAAAGGCGTGAACGAAAATACCGACATCATCATCGTAGAGCAACTGACCAAGAAGTTCGGCAACTTCACGGCGGTCGACCACATCAGCTTCAGGGTGCACCGGGGCGAAATCTTCGGATTCCTCGGAGCCAACGGAGCCGGCAAGACCACCGCCATGAAGATTTTGTGCGGCCTGAGCCTGCCCACCTCGGGCGGAGGAACGGTCAACGGGTACGACCTGTGCCGCGAACAGGAGAAAATCAAGCGTCACATCGGCTACATGAGCCAGAAATTCTCGCTCTATGCCGACCTGAAAGTGTGGGAAAACATCCGCCTCTTCGGCGGCATCTACGGCTTGAGCGGCAAGCGCATCCGACAAAAGAGCGACGAGATGCTGCGCTACCTGAACATGACCGACCTGAGAGACGAACTGGTGGGCGACCTGCCGCTGGGCTGGAAGCAGAAGCTGGCCTTCAGCATCGCCCTCATCCACGACCCGGCCATCGTCTTTCTCGACGAGCCTACCGGCGGTGTCGACCCCGAGACCCGGCGGCTCTTCTGGGACCTCATCTGCGAAACGGCCGAAGCGGGCACGACGATATTCGTCACCACCCACTACATGGACGAGGCCGAGTATTGCGACCGGGTGTCGATTATGGTCGACGGCGTCATTGCCGACCTCGATACCCCCGCAGCCCTGAAACAACGCCACCAGGCGGCCGATATGGACGCGGTATTCCGTAAACTGGCCTACCAAGCCAAAAGAGAGTAAGGCTATGAAAGAGTTTTTGTCGTTCATCAAGAAAGAGTTCCGCCACATATTCCGCGACCGGCGCACCATCCTCATCGTGCTGGTGATGCCCATCGTGCAGATTATCCTCTTCGGCTTTGCCGTCAGTACCGAGGTGCACGATGCCCGGGTCGACGTGGTGGGCGACCTGGCCGACCCGTCGGTGAGGCAGATGGTGGCACGCATCGACCAGAACCCCTATCTGCACGTCACGTCCGTATTGGGGTCGGTAGCCGAGGTGGCCGAGCGGTTCCGGGCCGGGAAGTCGGACGTGGCCGTCTGTTTCGAACGCAACTTCGACGAGCGGCTGCGCCACTACGACAAGGCATCCATACGGATACTCGGCGACGGGTCCGACCCCAATACGGCCCAGATGATTGTCAATTACGTGAACGGGGTATTGTCTACCGTGCAAAGCGAGTTGAGTGCGTCAGGCGGCACGCAAACGGCCTCGTTCCCGCACGTACAATACATGTACAACCCCGCCGTGCGGTCGTCCTACAACTTCGTGCCGGGTGTCATGGGGCTTATCCTCATGCTGGTCTGCTCGATGATGACCGCCATATCGATTGTGCGCGAGAAAGAGAGCGGCACCCTGGAGCTGCTGCTCGTTTCGCCCATCCGCCCCGTGGGAGTCATCGTCAGCAAGGCTATCCCCTACCTGGCGCTGTCGCTCATCAATCTGGTCACCATCCTGCTGCTCGCCCGCTTCGTGCTGGGCGTGCCGTTGCGGGGCAGCCTGTTCCTGCTGGCGGTGGTTTCGGTACTCTTCATTCTCGCATCGCTGGGCATCGGGCTGCTCATCTCGGTGGTTTCGGCCACCCAAAAGACGGCGCTGCTCATCTCGGGCATGGGGCTCACGATGCCCACGATAATCTTCTCGGGCATCATCTTCCCCTGCGAGAGCATGCCCGTGATTCTGCAATACGTTTCGGATATTATCCCGGCCAAGTGGTACATCATCATGGTCAAGAAGGTGATGATCGAGGGGGTGGGGTTCAGCTACATCTACCCCGAGTTCATCATCCTGCTGCTGATGACCCTGTTTCTGCTGGTCGTGAGTGTAAGGTTATTTAAACGAAGATTATAATCGGGAGGTCGTTCTATGGTTCTACTTTATTTGCTGGAGAAAGAGTTCAAGCAGTTTTTCAGGGATCCCGGCCTGCCCAAGATGGCCATCGCCTTCCCGGTGCTGATGATGCTGGTATTTCCCTTTGCCGTGAGCATGGAGATACGCAACATCGACCTGGTGGTGGTCGACAGCAACCGGTCGGTCGCCTCGTCGAAACTGGTAGAGAGCTGTACCTCATCGGGCTACTTCAACCTGGTGGAGGTGTGCGACGACCCGGCCCGGGCCATGCAGCTGATGGACCGGAACAAGGCCGACGCCATCCTGACCATCGAGTCGGACTTCGACCGCTGTCTGGAGCGGGGCGAGGCGCTGCCCGTGGGAGTAAAGGTCAACACCATCAACGGTACGAAGGGGAGCATCGGGGCCGGTTACCTCACCTCGTGCATCCAACGCTACTACGCCGAGAATGCACCGACCCAACCCACTACGGCAGCAGCCGGTCCGCAGCTCGACGTGTCGTCGAAATACTACTTCAACACCTATCTCGACTACAAGAAGTTCATGGTGCCGGCCCTCATCGTCATCGCCATCACCATGCTCACGGGCTTCTTCCCGGCCCTCAATATCGTGAGCGAAAAAGAGCGGGGCACCATCGAGCAGATCAACGTCACCCCCGTAAACCGGGGAGCCTTCATCCTCTGCAAACTCATACCCTACTGGCTGGTGGCCTTCTTCGTGCTCACGGCCTGCCTGCTGATTGCCCGCTGGGTATTCGGCTACACGTGTGCCGGGTCGGTGGGACTGATGTACTTCTTCACGGCCGGCAACATTCTGGTCACGGCCGGCATGGGGCTGCTCATCTCCAACTACAGCGACAATGCCCAGCAAGCCATGTTTGTCACCTGGTTCTTCATGATGGTATTCATGCTGGTGAGCGGCATCTTCACCCCCATTGCCTCGATGCCCGGGTGGGCACAGGCCATCACCTACCTGAATCCCATGCGCTACTACGCCGATGCCATGCGCGGCATCTACATCAAAGGCAGCTCGCTGGCCGATGTCTGGACCGATGCGGCGGGCCTGCTCACCATCGGGGCCGCGATGGTTTCGTGGGCTATCCTGAGCTACAAAAAGACCAGCTGAATCTAACACTCGCTACGAGGGGATCTACAAAAAAAAAAGAAAGAGCCCGGTGCGATACCGAGCTCTTTCTCTCTATTTATGAAAATACAATCTCTGGTTCAATCACAAGGGGCGAGGCCTCTTTCGGCAGCCCTCCCCTCACCGAGGAGAGATACCCTCCTTATTTCAGAATATCCAGAACCTCAACCTCGAATACGAGAACCGAGTTGGTCGGGATCTTGTCACCGGCACCACGTACACCGTAGCCCAGTTCGGCGGGGATATAGAGGATGTATTTGCCACCCTTTTGCATCAGTTGCAGACCTTCGCCGAAACCTTTCACTACACCGGCAGGCGAGAAGGTAGCGCTGGCATTGGCATCGAATTGAGTACCGTCAATCAATGTACCTTTGTACGATACTTTGGCACGTTGGTTGGCTTGAAGTTTCTCACCTTGACCAGCTTTAACGACTTTGTAGAGCAGACCCGATTCGGTCTTTACCACGCCCTCTTCTTTGGCTTTCTCGGCCAGGAAGGCTTCGCCTTTAGCCAGGTTTTCTTTAGCTTCGGGAGTCTCGGCCAAACGAGCGAGTTCCTCTTTTTCCTTAGCCTCGGCAGCAGCTCTGAAGATAGCGTCGAGAACGCCATTGGCCTGCATGTCCGAAATCAACAGCGTGGTATCGCCGGCCAAAGCCTTTTCGTAAGCCTGAATAAAGGTAGGCACATCGATTTCGAGGCCCGTGCCTTGCTTGATGTTTTTCAACATCTCTTTCACATAGAGACCCTGGCTCATACCCATTTCGTAAGAGCGTTGTGTCGAGTCGGACTGCATGGCGGCAGCAAAGCCTTTCATGAAGTCGCTGGTATCGATACCTTTCAGTTGGTCGTACATACCCGATTTCATGGCCTCGCCCAGACGGGCACCATTCGAAACACCCAGCGCATAGCTGGCACTATCGGCAGCGTTTTCGAGTTTCACAGCGGCTTTGTTTCCGCAAGACGACATTGCCGTAAGACCGGCAAGTGCCACAAAAAATAAAATACTTTTTTTCATTGTTTATGAGGTAAATAAATTACAATACTTTTATAAGTTCCACTTCGAAGATGAGCGTAGCGTTGGCCGGGATGCTGCCCCCTGCGCCCTGTTCGCCATACGCCAGATCGGAAGGTATGTAGAGTTTCCAACGCGAACCCTCGGGCATCAGTTGCAGAGCCTCTACCCACCCGGGTATTACCTGGTTGACCCCGAAGACGGCGGGAGTGCCCCGTTGTACCGAACTGTCGAATACCTGTCCGTCGATAAGCGTACCGTGATAGTGACACTGCACCTTGTCGGTAGCCTTGGGTTTGCGGCCGGTACCCTCGGCGAGCACCTCGTATTGCAGACCGCTGGGCAAAACCACTACCTCGGGACGCTTGGCATTCTCGGCCAGGAAAGCCTCGCCGGCCCGCCGGTTCTCCTCGGCAATCTCGTTTTGCAGGTTGGTGAAATACTCGTTGATAATCTGTTTGGCCTCTTCGAAACTAATCTCGGGCTTCTCGTGCTTATATACAGCCTCTACGCCTTTGGCAAAGTCCTCGACATTCAGCGATTTAATACCCGAACCCAGGAAATTGTGCCCCATGCTGAGACCCAAAGCATAACTCAGTTTGTCCATTTTCTATTCTATTGTACAGTTAAGCAAACATAAATACAATATTTGCGTGGCGAAGATAGGGCTTTTATGCTTAATTCGATAAAATCTCCTTAAAAAAAAATATAATTTGCCCCCGAATAGCCCGGTACAGAAGCGTTTTTCAACATATTTTATACAAATCGTTTGCACCCGTCGCCCTTTTATGCTAATTTTAGGTGGGTTCTTCCCACACAAAAAGCGATAAACCTTTTTAAGTCTGCATGATATGAAAAAGAAACTGGTTGTTCTCACCGGAGCGGGCATGAGTGTAGAGAGCGGGCTCTCTACCTTCCGCGACAGCGGCGGCCTGTGGGACCGCTATCCCGTAGAAGATGTGGCTACCCCCGAGGGCTGGGAACGGAATCCCGCCCTGGTACAGGGATTCTACAACAAACGGCGCAAAGAGCTGTTGACCGTCGAGCCCAACGCGGGCCACAAGGGGCTTGCCGAGCTCGAGAAAGAGTACGACGTGACCATCATCACCCAGAATGTCGACAACCTGCACGAGCGGGCCGGCAGCACGCATGTGCTCCACCTGCATGGCGAACTGACCAAGGTGCGGTCGGTCAAGGATGAAAGCCAGGTCTACGAACTCACCCCCGACCAGTACGAACTGGCTCCCGATGCCACCGACTCGCACGGCGACCGGCTGCGGCCGCACATCGTGTGGTTTGGCGAGGCGGTGCCCATGATTGAGCCGGCCATCCACATTACCGAACAGGCCGACATATTCGTGGTGATAGGCACCTCGCTCAACGTCTACCCCGCCGCCGGGCTGCTGGCCTATGTACGTCCGCAGGTACCCATCTACCTCATCGACCCCAAAGAGGTGCGGGTGCCGATTAACCGCCCCGTACACGTCATCCAGAAGGGGGCTTCGGAAGGTGTGGCCGAACTGATTAAAGACTTACGGAACGAAGCGTAACCTCGCTTCTGCTCCCTCTATTACACACAGAGCCCGTCGGGAGTTTTCCCGGCGGGCTCTGTAGCTATACGGGTATCACCAACCGGCTCAGGAGGCGTGGCGCACCTCTTGCTGCTTGATGGCATCGACTACGTTGACAACATAGTCGCCCAGCCGCTCGCACTCCGAAATCATATCCATGTAATAGATACCGGCCTGATATTCATAATGCTTGTTGTTGATATTCTCGATATTCGATTTACGCAACTGATTGCGGAAATTGTTGATTTCGCACTCCTTGTTATACGAAATCATAATCTCGCTCATGGGAGGCTCGTTGCTCGACAGGAGGGCCACCATGTTCGCCAACGCCTCGGAGTTGAGCCGGAACATGGCGTCGATGTTGCCCACAATCTCGTCGTTGAAGACGATGTGCGAGTCTTGCTTGCGCTGCAGCGTGCGGGCCAGGTTGTAGCAGCAGTCGCCTATACTCTCTATTTCGGTCACGATACTGAGCATGCCGTTTACCCGCATCTTGCCTTCGAAACTCAACCGGCCACCCACTACCAGATTCAGGAACCCGGCAATCTCGAGCTCCATGCGGTCGCAAATCTGCTCGTACTTTTCGATGCGGTTATAGAGTTTCATATAGGCCTCGCTGCCTTCCTTCTCGTGCAAGAGGTCTTTCACCATGCCAAACATGCGTTGCACCCGCTCGGCATAGACGGCAATCTCCTGATGGGCCTGGGGCAAATTCAACTCCGAGGCCGAGAGCATACCGCGCGAAATGAATTTCAGCTGGAACTCCTCCTCGTTCTTGTCTTTCACCCGCACCAGATGGGTGACAATCTTCTCGTAGAGTCCGGTAAACCATATCATAATGGTTACGTTGATGACATTGAACACCGTGTGGAACATAGACAGACCGAACGACACCGAGAACTGCATGGCCTCGAAATGGGCCTTTTGCTGTGCAAAGTCGGGCGTATGCAGGGTACCGCCGTTGTTGAGGGCATTGATGAGCGCTGGGTTGGTCTGCTCGTTGGCCGAGACAAACTCCATCAGGTCGTTGGGATTGCCTACCCCCAGCGAGGTGCATATCCACACGATGAAGCGGATGAAGGGATAATAGAGAATCAACGTCCAAACCGACCCCAGCACGTTGAAGAGCAGGTGCCCCATGGCGGCCCGCTTGGCCGACACGTTGGCACTGATCGAGGCCAGCAACGGGGTAATGGTGGTACCTATGTTACTGCCCAGAATCAGGGCGGCGGCGATGTCGAAGGTAATCCATCCCTTGCTGCACATGATGAGCGAGATGGCCAGCGTGGCACTCGAGGCCTGCACAATCATCGTCACAATAGCGCCCACGGCACAGAATATCAGGATAGAGAGGAAACCCATCTGGGTATACGAGGTGAGGAACTCGAATATCTCGGGATTGCTTTTCAGGTCGGGGACCGAGTGGTTCAGGTGATCGAGACCCATGAAGAGGAACGAGAAGCCGATGAGAAACTCGCCCCACGACTTGCGGGTGCTGCTGCCCGAGAAGAGCAGCGGAGTGCCTATACCAATCAGAGGCAAGGCAAACAGCGTGATGTTGACTTTGAACCCGAAGATGGAGATAATCCAGGCCGTGACGGTGGTTCCCACATTGGCACCCATGATGACGGCCATCGACTGCCCCAGAGTCATCAGACCCGCATTGACGAAACTCACCACCATCACCGTCGAGGCCGACGAGCTCTGTATCAATGCTGTTATCAATATACCGGTAAACATTCCTGAAAACCGATTCTTCGTCATTACAGCCAGGATATTGCGCAGCCTGTCGCCCGCCACCTTCTGTAACCCCTCACTCATGACCTTCATGCCATACAGGAACAAGCCTACCGACCCGATTAAGGTCAAGAAGTCCAGAAATGTGTACTCCATAAAAGTTTCTTAAATAAGTTGTTTTATTATCCTCTTTGTGGTATATTTAACACTCAATCTTGCATCTGGGAAAAGCATTCGTTTGCAAATTTATACAAATAAAAATAGTTGCCCAGAGGAAAGATTGTTGTTTTACTTTTATTAACGAATTAAAGAAGGCTCTACCCTGAGCTGAAAACTACGATGGAAAGAGAAAAATTTGACGTTTTTTGTGTAAACACCGGAAAGACCATTCGCGTAGAAGGCGGTGAATCGCTGCTCGAAATTTACGAAATGGCCAAACCGCAACTGGCTCATCGTCCGGTATGTGCCTATGTCAACAACAAGACCGAAGAGTTGAGATACCGGGTATACGGCCCCAAGGACATAGAGTTTCTCGACATTACCCACCCCTCGGGCATGCGCACCTACGTGCGCTCGCTCTGCTTTGTCATGTACAAGGCCATCAGCGACATCGTGCCCGGCACACGGCTGCGCATCGAGCACTCCCTTTCGCACGGGTACTACTGTCTGCTCGACAACCCCGAGGCACTGAAACCCGAAACTATCGCCCGCATCAAGGAGCGCATGGCCCAGATTATCGCAGCCGACATTCCTTTCGAGAAAATCGAGTGCCACACGGCCGATGCCATCGAGGTATTCCGGGCACAAGGCATGCTCGACAAGGTGGAACTGCTGCAGTCGACCCGCCAGCTCTACACCCAATACCATACCCTCGACGGACTGGCCGACTCGTATTACAGCTGGCTCACCCCCTCGACAGGCTACCTGCAGGGTTTCGACTTGATCAAGTACAACGGCGGGGTGCTGCTCGTGCCTCCTACCCCTGACGACCCCACCACGCCGGCTCCTATCGAACCGCAAGAGAAGATGTTGAACGCCTTTAAGGAGTACCTCACCTTCAATCACATCGTGGGGTTGAGCAACATCGGCGACTTGAACCAAGTGGTCGAGAACCGCCAGGCGACCGACCTCATCAAGGTGGCCGAGGCGCTGCACGAGAAGAAAATCAGCAAGATTGCCGACGACATCACCCGCCGATACCACGAGGAGGGCACCCGCATCGTGCTCATCTCGGGGCCCTCGTCATCGGGTAAGACCACCTTCTCCAAACGGCTTTCGATACAGTTGATGACCAACCTGCTCAAGCCGGTGGCCATCTCGCTCGACAACTACTTTGTCAACCGCGAGGATACGCCCCGCGACGAGACGGGCGACTACGACTATGAGTCGCTCTATGCCCTCGACCTCGACCTCTTCAACAAAGACCTCAACCGGCTGTTGCAAGGCGAGACGGTTCCGATGCCTACCTACAACTTCGAGACCGGCAGCCGCGAATACCGGGGCAACACCCTGAAGCTCGACGAGGGGGCCGTACTTATTCTCGAAGGCATCCACGGGTTGAATCCCGACTTGACGCCTCAAATCGAGCCGCACCTGAAGTACCGTATCTACGTCTCGGCTCTCACCACCATCTCGATCGACGACCACAACTGGATACCCACGGCCGACAACCGGCTGCTGCGCCGCATCATCCGCGACTTCAAATACCGCGGAGCCTCGGCCCAAAGCACCATAGCCCGCTGGGGCAGTGTGCGCCGGGGCGAAGAGAAGTGGATTTTCCCCTACCAGGAGAATGCCGACGCCATGTTCAACTCGTCGCTCCTCTTCGAGCTGGCCGTGATGAAAGATTATGCACAGCCCATTCTCAGCGCCGTGCCGCACAACTGCCGCGAATATGCAGAGGCTCACCGTCTGCTCCACTTCCTGGGCTACTTCCAGTCGATCAACCAGCGCGAGATACCGCCCACCTCGCTTCTGCGCGAGTTCCTCGGCGGCAGCAGCTTCAAATATTGATACCTGCATTCACCCCATAAACGACCAACGGGACTGCCCTCGTGAGCAGTCCCGTTGTCGTATCTCTCTGGTCTCCTGGAAAGAAAACTGTCTTCTTACTTTTCGCGCTCGATCGTATAGTCGAGTATGGAGATGAGCGCATCGACCGTCTCCGAAGGGGGGAATCCCTCGAGCAGAGCCACGGCCTCGTTGCGTATCCGCTTCATGGTCTCGTAGGCATAGTCGATACCACCCTCGCGTTTGGCATACTCGATGAGCGTGTGCACACTCTCGGCCGAGAGATGCTCCTCATTCAACAAGGCCCGCATCCGTTCGTTCTCCTCGCCCTTACCCTGTGTAATGGCATGGATGAGCGGCAGGGTGAGCTTCCCTTCGCGCAGGTCGTTGCCGGTGGGTTTGCCTATCACCTTGTCTTCGAAATAGTCGAATATGTCGTCTTTAATCTGGAAACAGAGGCCCAGCTTTTCGCCAAACTGCCCCAACCGCTCTACATCGGCTTCGCAGGCTCCGGCCGCCAAGGCGCCCACCTGCATGCAGGCATAGAAGAGCGATGCCGTCTTGCGGCGAATTACCTCGAAATAGGCATCCTCGTCAAGGCGATGTTCCCGGGCATTGGAGAGCTGGTCTATCTCCCCGCGAGCCAGCTCGCGACCCAACACACCCAAACTGGCAATGATGGCCATCTGGTTGGTCCGCACCGAACAGGCCAGGGCACACGACACGAAATAGTCGCCCGTCAGCACCGCAATGCGGTTGTCGTACAGATGGTTGATCGTAGGCAGCCCCCGGCGTTTCTGCGACTCGTCTACCACATCGTCGTGTATCAGGCTGGCGTTGTGCAGCAACTCCAGCGAGGCGGCAGCGTCGATTGCCTTGCGCGGTACCGGACCGAACAGTTTTGCGCACAACAATACCAGAATAGGCCTTATCTGCTTGCCTTTACTCTCGAGATAGGTGTTGATTACCTCGTTCATCAAGGGACTGTTCGTATGCAGTGTCTCGGTAAGGGTCTTATTCAGTAAGTCGAGCTCGTCGGTTATAGGTTGCCGTATGACCAAAAGTTTATCCATATCAATTTATTCTGCTGCAAAAATAGTAATAAAACAAAAGAATCCGTATTTTTATCGTAATTTTACCGCATTGCAATGACGCTTTTTTAATTCTTATCTACAAACCGCATATCCGACATGCAAGAGAAAAGACTATTTCTGTTAGACGCCTACGCGCTTATCTACCGCTCTTACTACGCATTCATCAAAAACCCCCGAATCAACTCCAAAGGTGTAAACACTTCGGCCATTCTGGGGTTTGTCAATACACTCGAAGAGTTGCTCAGGAAAGAGAATCCTTCGCACATCGCCGTGGGGTTCGACCCCCAGGGTCCCACCTTCCGTCACGAGGCCTACGAGCAATACAAGGCCCAGCGTGAGGAGACACCCGAGGTGATACGCTACTCGGTGCCCATCATCAAGCAGATTATCGAGGCCTACAACATCCCCATCATCGAGGTGCCCCGCTTCGAGGCCGACGACGTGATAGGCACTCTGGCCAAACTGGCCGAGAAGGAGGGTTTCGATACCTACATGATGACCCCCGACAAGGACTACGGACAACTGGTATCGCCCCACATCTTCATGTATCGCCCCAAGTTCGGCGGCGACTTCGAGATACTGGGCCCCGACGAGATAAAGGCCAAATACGGCATCGACTCGCCCGAGCAGGTCATCGACATTCTGGGCCTCATGGGCGACAGCTCCGACAACATACCGGGCTGCCCCGGCGTGGGTGAGAAGACCGCCGTGAAACTCATCGCCGACTTTGGCGGAATCGAGAATCTGCTGGCCCACACCGACCGGCTGAAGGGGGCCCTCAAGACCAAAATCGAGACCAACCGCGAGCAAATCGAGTTCTCCCGATTCCTGGCCACCATCCGCACCGATGTGCCCCTGACCTTCGACGAGGTGGCCCTGCGCCGCGAACCGGTCAACGGCGAGAAGCTGCGCCCCATCTTCGAAGAGCTGGAGTTCCGCACCCTTACCGAACGGGTGCTGGGCAACAAACCGGCAACGGCCGCCGCTCCCAAACCGGTCCCGCAGCGCTCGCTCTTCGACCAGGCTCCGCAACCCGCCGAAGAGGCTGCCGACGAAAAGCCGGCCGAGTCGAAGCTGGCCGACATCCACACCGTGCCCCACACCTATCACCTCGTCGACACCGCCGAAAAGATGTGGGACCTCGCCGCCCTGCTGGCCTGTGCCCCGGCCTTTGCCTTCGACACCGAAACGACCGGCATCGACCCCATGAGCGTCGAGCTGGTGGGCCTCTCGTTTGCCCTCAAGGAGCACGAGGCCTACTACGTGCCCGTGCCCGACGACCAGGAGAAGGCCCGCGAAACGGTGCGTATCTTCAAGTCGGCCCTCGAGAACCCCGCTTCGCTGAAAATCGGGCAGAACATCAAATACGACTACATCGTGCTGCACAACTACGGGGTCGAGGTCAAAGGCAACCTCTTCGACACCATGGTGGCCCACTACCTGCTGCAACCCGAGCAGTACCACAACATGGACTATCTGGCCAGCATCTATCTGGGTTACAAGACGGTGGAAATCGAAGAGCTTATCGGCCCGAAGGGGAAAAAGCAGCTCTCCATGCGGCAGGTACCCGTCGAACAGGTATACCCCTATGCCGCCGAGGATGCCGACGTGACCCTGCAACTGAAAAACCGGCTCGAAAAGGAGCTGGCCAAGGATAAGATGGAGAAACTCTTCTACGAGATGGAGATGCCCCTCACCCGGGTGCTCGCCGATATGGAGATTGCCGGTGTCAACGTAGACACGGCCGAACTGAAAAGCTCGTCCGAACTGCTCACCCGCCGCCTGGGCGAACTCGAACAGGAGATTTACCAGCTGGCCGGTACCACCTTCAACGTGAGTTCGGCCCGACAGGTGGGCGAGATTCTTTTCGAACGGCTCAAAATCGACGAGAAGGCCAAGAAGACCAAGACCGGACAATACTCCACCACCGAAGAGATACTGGAGAAACTGCGTTCGCGGCATCCCATCGTGGGCAAGATTCTCGACCAGCGCGGCATCCGCAAGCTGCTGAGCACCTATATCAACGCCCTGCCCGAGCTCATCAATCCCAAGACGGGGAAGATTCACACCTCGTTCAACCAGACGGTCACCGCCACCGGGCGCCTCAGTTCGAGCAACCCCAACCTGCAGAACATCCCCATACGCGACAACGAGGGACGCGAGATTCGCCGCGCCTTCGTGCCCGACCCGGGATGCCTCTTCTTCTCGGCCGACTACTCCCAGATAGAGCTGCGCATCATGGCCCACCTGAGCGGCGACCCGCACATGATCGGGGCCTTCCGCGAGGGGTCGGACATCCACGCCGCCACGGCTGCCAAAATCTACAAGGTACCTATCGACGAAGTCACGGCCGACATGCGCCGGAAGGCCAAGACGGCCAACTTCGGCATCATCTACGGCATCTCGGTATTCGGGCTGGCCGAACGGCTCAACATCCCCCGCAGCGAGGCCAAAGAGCTGATCGACGGCTATTTCGAGAGCTATCCGCAAATCAAGGAGTACATGAACAAAAGTATCGAGGTAGCCCGCGAAAAGGGTTACGTCGAGACCATCTGCGGCCGCAAGCGCATGCTCCCCGACATCCATTCGCACAACAGCGTGGTGCGGGGGTATGCCGAACGAAACGCCATCAACGCCCCCATCCAGGGCAGCGCCGCCGACATCATCAAGATTGCCATGATTCGCATCGCCCGGCGATTCGAAGAGGAGGGGCTGAAGAGCCGCATGATTCTGCAGGTGCACGACGAACTCAACTTCAACGTCCCGACCGACGAACTCGAACGGGTGCAGGAAATCGTACGCTACGAGATGGAGAACGCCTACCCCTTGCAGGTGCCCCTGATTGCCGACTACGGTACCGGCCACAACTGGCTCGAGGCCCATTGACCCAAAATAACAGCGCAATACGCCTCGTAACGACGAATAATTGTGTAACTTTGTTTCCCGGTTTAGTAAACGATAAACATGGACATTCAAAGTTTTTCTGCACGCTTCAATACGTCGGCGAGGCGTGATGCGTTTTTATCGCTGGTCAAGGACTCCAAGAGAAAAAACATCTTCATTCAGGGACTCGAAGGCTCGGCCCCGGCTCTGCTCTTCTCCAACTTGCTGGAGAACAAGAAGCCGCACCTCATCATCGCCAACGACCTCGACGAAGCCGGCTACCTCTACAACGACCTGGTGCAGATCAACGGCAGCGACCGCATCCTGCTCTTCCCCTCGGGCTACAAGCGCGACATCAAGTACGGACAGCCCGACCCTCCCTCCGAAATCCTGCGGACCGAGGTGCTCAACCGGCTGAACCAGAAAGGCGACTCCCTGCTGGTAATCACCTATCCCGAGGCTCTTGCCGAGAAGGTGGTGCCGGTCGATACGCTGTCGGACCAGACGCTCCACATCGACAAAAAGAGCAAGTACGACATCGTGGCTCTGGCCGACAAGCTGCGCGAGCTGGGATTCAGCGAGGTCGACTATGTGTATGAGCCGGGGCAGTTTGCCGTGCGGGGCAGTATACTCGATGTCTTTTCGTTTACCAACGAGTTGCCCTACCGTATCGATTTCTTCGGGAAAGAGGTAGAGAGCATCCGCACCTTCGAGGTCGAGACGCAGCTCTCGACCGAGCGGCTCGACGAGGTCTACATCGTTTCGAACGTCTGCGGGAAAGAGGCTTCGGGCATCTCGTTGCTCGATTTCATCGACAAAAACGCCATTCTCGTGTGCCACAATCTCTCGTGGGCACTCGACCGCATCGAGGCCGTCGCCTCGGAGTCGCTCTCGGAGCAGACCCTCATCGCCGAGGAGGGCGACCGCGATGCCATGAAGAAGATTATCGACCCCGCGGCCTTCCGCCAAAAGGCGCTGTCGTTCCGCCGCATCGACTACGGCACCTCGAGCGAGGCGAAGACTCCCGCCGTCATGCGGTTCGACTGTGCGCCGCAAGGGGTCTACCACAAGAATTTCGACCTGGTGAGCCAGTCGTTCTCCCAATTCATCGAGAAAAAGTACACCATCTACATACTCAGCGACAGCGAAAAACAGATCGAGCGGCTCCAGGCCATCTTCGAGGAGCGGGGCGAATCAATTACCTTTACCCCCGTGCTGAAGACGCTGCACGAAGGTTTCGTCGACAACGACCTGAAGATGTGCTGCTTCACCGACCACCAGATATTCGACCGCTTCCACAAGTATACCCTCAAGAGCGAACATGCCCGCTCGGGCAAACTGGCCCTCTCGCTCAAGGAGCTCAACCAGATAGAGGTGGGCGACTACATCGTGCACGTCGACCACGGTATCGGCCGCTTCGGCGGGCTCATCCGCACCGAAATCAACGGCAAGATGCAGGAGGTTATCAAGCTCACCTACCAGAACGACGACATTATCTTCGTGAGCATCCACGCCCTGCACAAACTGGCCAAATACCGGGGGAAAGAGGGCGAGACGCCCCGCGTCAACAAGCTGGGCAGCGGCGCCTGGGAGCGCATGAAGGAGAAGACCAAGGGCAAGATGAAAGAGATTGCCCGCGACCTCATCAAGCTCTATGCCGCCCGCAAACAGGAGAAGGGCTTCGCCTTCTCGCCCGACTCGTTCCTGCAACAGGAACTCGAGGCCTCGTTTATCTACGAAGATACCCCCGACCAGATAAAATCGACCGCCGAGGTCAAGGCCGACATGGAGCGCGAACGGCCCATGGACCGGCTCATCTGCGGCGATGTGGGATTCGGCAAGACCGAGATTGCCATACGGGCCGCCTTCAAGGCCACCTGCGACAACAAGCAGGTGGCGGTGCTCGTGCCTACTACCGTGCTGGCCTTCCAGCACTACCAGACGTTCAAGGAGCGGCTCAAGGAGTTCCCCGTGCGGGTCGAGTATCTGAGCCGGGCCCGCAAGGCGTCGGAGGTGAAAGCGATACTCAAAGACCTGGCCGACCGCAAAATCGACATCATCATCGGCACCCACAAGCTCATCGGGAAAGATGTGAAATTCAACGACCTGGGGCTGCTCATCATCGACGAAGAGCAGAAGTTCGGCGTGGCCGTCAAGGAGAAACTCAAACAGATGAAGGTCAACGTCGATACCCTCACCATGTCGGCCACCCCTATCCCCCGCACCCTGCAGTTCTCGCTCATGGGGGCGCGCGACCTCTCGGTCATCACCACTCCGCCGGCCAACCGCTACCCCATACAGACCGAGGTGCACGCCTTCAACGACGATATTATCAAGGAGGCCATCAACTTCGAGATGAGCCGCGGCGGGCAGGTGTTCTTCGTCAACAACCGCATCCCGCAACTCTACGAACTCGAGAACACCATACACCGCCTGGTACCCGATGCCCGCGTGGTCATCGGCCACGGACAGATGCCGCCCGAGAAACTGGAGCAGGCCATCATCGACTTTGTCAACTACGACTACGACGTGCTGCTGGCCACCACCATCATCGAGTCGGGCATCGACATGCCCAACACCAACACCATCATCATCAACGATGCCCAGAACTTCGGGTTGAGCGAGCTGCACCAGCTCCGAGGCCGTGTGGGCCGCAGCAACCGCAAGGCCTTCTGCTACCTGCTCACCCCGCCCCGCCACACCTTCTCGGTCGATGCCCGCCGCCGGTTGCAGGCCATCGAGAGCTTCTCGGAGCTGGGCAGCGGCATACACATCGCCATGCAGGACCTCGACATCCGGGGCGCCGGCAACCTGCTGGGGGCCGAACAGAGCGGTTTCATCGCCGATTTGGGGTATGAAACCTACCAGAAGATTCTGAAAGAGGCGGTCGACGAGTTGAAAAACGACGAGTTCAGCGACCTCTACTATGGTGCCGACTCCGACGCGAAACCCGAAGAGTTTGTCTCGGAGTGTACCATCGAGTCGGACCTCGAGGTTCTCTTCCCAGCCGACTACGTGCCACAGGAGTCGGAGCGCATCTCGCTCTACCAGGAGCTCGACAACATGGAACGCGAGACCGACATCCGCCAGTTCTGCGAACGGCTCGAAGACCGCTTCGGCCGCATCCCCCACGAGGCCATGGAGCTGATACGCATCGTGCGTCTGCGGCGGCTCGCCAAGCAGCTGGGTATCGAAAAGGTGGGGCTGAAACAGGGGCAGATGTACCTCTACTTTGTCTCCGACGAACACGTGGCCTACTACCAGTCGGCTGCCTTCGGCCGCATACTGGCCTACCTGCAGAAGAACCCGCGTCAATGCAAACTGCGCGAGATAAAGGGTCGCCGCTCGTTGGCCATCAAGGATATTACTTCGGTGGAATCGGCGGTTGCGGTGCTTGAGGAGGTGCTGCAGACCGATCCGGTTTAGCCGCCGGCGAACCGGACGCACGCATCGTACCGAAGGGTATCCCCCACATCTCGTCGGGGTGATGACCGGCCGTAATCAAGGCGGCATTGATGTAGTCGCGACTCGATGGATTCTGGAAGGGATAGAGCCCGAACGTAGGCATGATGGCCATGTAGTGTTCGAAAATCTCCGATTGAATCGACTCGTAGCTGACCCAATCGGTATTGGTCGAGAAGCAGTAAAGCTGCAACGGCAGGCCGTTGTCGGTCGGGTCGAGGGCCCGCACCATCAGAAGCATCTGGCTACCGATAAACTTGTGCTGCTGCAAATAGAGGGTCATATAAGCCCGGAAGAGACCCAGGTTGGTCTCGATGGTTCCGTTTACCAAACCCTCGCTGTTCTGGGTATTTTCGACGACGCCCCGCTGCTGCTGAGCCTCCTTTTTCTCGATGAAATCGCGCAAAATCGCCACCTCCTTCATCTTTTCCAGGAACTCGGGCGTACAGAATTTTACCGTGCTGATGTCGATGGTCAACGAGCGCATGATGCGCCGGCCACCCGCATCGGTCATGCCCCGCCAGTTCTGCACCTCGCCCGATACGAGCGAATAGGGCGGCAGGGTCACGATTGTATTGTCAAAATTCTGCACCTTCACCGTGTCGAGCGACACGTCGATGACAATGCCGTTTACACTGCCGCCCGGCACCACAATCCAGTCGCCGTTGCGAATCATGTCGTTTTGCGACAGTTGTACCCCGGCTACAAAACCCAAAATGCTATCCTTAAACACCAGCATCAGCACCGCGGCAAAAGCGCCCAGCCCCGTAATGAGCGCCATGGGCGACCGCTCGATGAGAATCGAAACCGACACGATTACCCAGAAACCGGCCAACAGCCCCCGGATAATCTGAATCATCCCCTTCATGGGGCGGTTGCGCAAGGCCGTACGGCTCGAATAGATTTCCCAAAAGACCGTCAGTTGCGTATTGATGGAGAAGACAATCACACCCAACACATAAATCCAGCACAGTTTCTCGATGAGTTTCAGAAAGGCCGGCGTGCCGTGAAAGGCAAACGGCAGCAGCGACAGAATGACCAACGGCGGAATGATGTGCGTCAGTCGGGTAAAGAGGTGTGCCTTGACCAGCCCCTTCATCAAACTGCCGCCCCGATAGCGGACCACGAGGTGAATACCGTAAATCACGATGGCCCGCAGAATGCGCCCCACCACAATCGCAATGACAAAGACCAGCAGGCTGTACACAATCTGGTCCCACACCGGCGAAGGCTCGCCGGTGAGCCGCTGCAACAAATCCGACACCCAGGCCATGAGCCGGTCGGCTATCTCGTACGCTTTATTCATCGTTCCCGTTTTTTTCTAAAAACGCCGCACCGGCTCGTAGGGTTCACCCCACGACCCCACAAAAAAAGGAGCTCCTCCCCAAGAACGAGAGAAGCTCCACCTTCATAAAAAACTAAAAGCAACTATCGAACGACCGCTTTTTGTCCATTGACTATGTAGAGACCGGCCGGAAGAGGAATCTCGGTCGTGCCCCGCTCTACCTCGGCCTCGCACACCAGTTGCCCGGTAACGGCATAGACCCGCACGACGGTCGCCTCGGGAGCCGATACGCACACGGCACCCTGCGCCCCGTACACGGCCAGCGATTCGGCCAGGCCCGCCTGTATGCCCGAGGGGGTCTTCACATAGGGCTCCGACTCGTTGCCGGCGGCATCGATGGCCGTCACCACAAAGTAGTAGCCCGACTGAGTACACGACGATACATCGACACTCGTCTCCCAGGTAATCTGCCGCAGATAGGTCGACTTTTCATAGGTGGCAGGGCTGTTGACCACCCGGCTGGGCACGTAATAGATAGCATAGCGTATGGTCTCGTCGGCTCCGGGCGCCTGCCACGAGAGGGTGTTGCCCGAGAGGGTAATATCGGTAATGTGGGGGAGCGTTTGAGGAGTCTTCCACGACATGAGCGGGGTCAGGGCGGGTTGGGTAAACTTCTCCTCGGCCAGATAGTCGGCCAGGCCATAGCTGAAGAACTGGGTCGTGTTGAAGAATACGTGGCCCGGAGCCCCCAACAGGTCGGTCGAGCGGTTCATATCCACCTCGAAGCCGCACTCCTCGGTTCCCTGAGCTGCCGTAGCGGCCACCGACCGCTCGACCATCGAGAGGTTGTCGTATTCGCTCTCGGTAATGCGGAGCCGTTGCAGGATGTTCCGGCGTTGCGGAGCGCTCTGCGGCATGGTCGAAATGCGCATGCTCGAGTAGAAGTGACGGCCCATCACCTCGGCCACCCCGGCCCACCAGGGCACCAGGGTCTTGTAGCCCCACGCCTTGGTGTTAAAGCTGGGCCAGTAACATTGTGGCGAAATGAAATCGATGCTCTTTTCCTTCAACCAGGCCACACCGTCGCAATAGAGCTGCGAATAGGCACTCGTGCCCCCGCTCGTGTTCAGGTAGTCGATGCCGTAGGCCGTAGCCGCACTCTGCGGGCCGCCCCAGATACCGAATGGCCCGATACCGAATTTCACGGTAGGCTTCGTCTCCTGAATCATGCTGTAAATATCGGCAATCAGTTTGTTCACACTCTCGCGGCGCCAGTCGTCCACACTCTTCCCCGCCGGTTTGTAGAGACTCTGCGAATAGGCATCCTCGTTGGTGGTTCCCTCGTAGGGATAGAAATAGTCGTCGAAGATGAGACCATCGACATTGTAGTGCGTGATGATATCCTGGAGAACATTTACCAGATAGGCTGCCACTTCGGGATTACCCGGATCGAGGATATAGCTCGACGAATACTCAAGCAGCCACTCGGGGTGATTCTTGCGAATGGGGTCGTTGGCCCCGTGCATGTTCTTCACGCTCTCGTAGCGGTAGGGATTAATCCAGGCATACAGCTCCATGCCCCGCTTGTGAGCCTCGTCGATAGCGAAAGCCAGCGGGTCGTAACCGGGGTCTTTGCCCCGCGTGCCGGTGAGGTATTGCGACCACGGCTCGTAGGCCGACTGATACAGCGCATCGCACATGGGGCGCACCTGCAAAAGGACTACATTCATTCGAGCCGCCTGCATACCGTCGAGGATGGTTACCAACGACGTTTTCTGCTGGGCGGCAGTCTCTGTCGATTTGGGCCAGTCGATGTTGCTCACCGAGGCCAGCCATGTGGCCCGTAATTCACGTTTGGGCGATTCGGCCACGGCCGAGAATAAGAAAACCGTAGCCAGGACGAAGAGGAGCAGATGTTTTTTCATGTTATTTTCAACAGATTGGTGTATAGGGCAAAAATACACCGAAAGCGAGAGATTCAGCTGCTTTCTTTTACTAAAATAAAACAAATAACATTTAAAATACATTTACACGCTCTACCCTGCCATCCCATCTACCACACGATGAAAGAGCGAAATAAGCCAAAGATTCCTTATCTTTGTAGAAGATAGGATGTGGCTCGTCATAGCCAAACTCGAAAAACAAGTTTTCCCGTTTGTCTTTGCTCTCGCCTTTCACTATCTTTGCAGGGCCTGCACAAACAGGAGGCGACAGGTCGAAAGCCCAGAACCGGGCGATCGCTTTGCTAAGCATTCACAACCAACTACTTGCAACAGCCGCCACCCGTTGTAGCGATATTTTTTGGGAATATAAAACAAAACAATACAAGAGCATGAGTTTACAATGTGGTATAGTCGGGCTGCCCAACGTGGGCAAATCGACTCTTTTCAACTGTTTGTCCAATGCCAAAGCGCAATCGGCAAACTTTCCGTTCTGCACCATCGAGCCCAATGTGGGGGTAATCACCGTTCCCGACGAGCGGTTGAACAAACTGGCCGAGCTGGTTCATCCCCAGCGCATCGTCCCCACGACGGTCGAGATTGTCGACATCGCCGGCCTGGTGAAAGGGGCCAGCAAAGGCGAGGGTCTGGGTAACAAATTCCTCGCCAACATCCGCGAGACCGATGCCATTCTGCACGTGCTCCGCTGCTTCGACGACGACAACATCACACACGTCGACGGCTCGGTAAACCCCGTGAGAGACAAGGAGATTATCGACTTTGAGCTGCAACTCAAAGACCTGGAGACCATCGAATCGCGCATTGCCAAGGTGCAGAAACAGGCACAGACCGGCGGCGACAAGGCGGCCAAAATCGCCTACGAGGTGCTGAGCCGCTACAAAGAGGCCCTCGAGCAGGGCAAACCGGCCCGCACGGTCACCTTCGAGACCAAAGACGAGCAGAAGATTGCCCACGACCTTTTCCTGCTCACCAACAAGCCGGTGATGTACATCTGCAACGTCGACGACGCCAGCGCCGTATCGGGCAACAAATACGTCGACATGGTACGCGAAGCCGTCAAGGACGAGCATGCCCAGATACTGATTGTGGCCGCCAAGACCGAATCGGAGATTGCCGAGTTCGAAACCTACGAAGAGCGGCAGATGTTCCTCAACGAAATCGGCCTCAAGGAGTCGGGCGTATCGCGCCTCATCCGCGCCGCCTACAGCCTGCTCAACCTCGAGACCTACTTCACCGCCGGACCGCAAGAGGTGCGTGCCTGGACCTACCTGAAGGGTAGCAAGGCTCCGCAGTGTGCCGGAATCATCCACACCGACTTCGAGAAAGGCTTCATCCGGGCCGAAGTCATCAAGTATGACGACTACATCGCCCTGGGGTCGGAAAACGCCTGCAAAGAGGCCGGAAAGATGTATATCGAAGGCAAGGATTATGTGGTGCAGGACGGCGACATCATGCACTTCCGCTTCAACGTGTAAACTACGTCGATTATCTACATACAACAAAGGCGATGAAATCGGGTTTCATCGCCTTTGTTGTATCCGGTGTATGGGACCCGGGAGCACTCAACGCTTCCCGGTGAGGTTCAAAATCTGGTCATAGCGGGCCTTGTCGTTCACAATCGAGCAGGCCTCGGTCAAATCCTTGTCGTCCTTGATCGACTCGATGATTTCGCCCTTCTGGTGGTAGTATCGCTTCACGATTTCGATCGAGAGCAACTGACTTATCTCGTCGCGGAAAGTCTCCAAATCGCGGTCCAGGTCGTGATTCAGACTGGCTTCCAGCGCCTCGAACTGCTTCTGGGTCTTCTCGTCGAAGTAACCCTCGAACTTGGCCACCTCCTTCAAGTCGGAGAGGATGCGTTCGCTCTGCTTGTCGTATTTGAAGTTCTTCGACTTCACGAAGGCCTTAAACTCGTTATAGACCGAGTCGGGCAATACGAACTCCTTGGCAGGGGCAATCGTATCGTGGTGGGCGGCGTATTGGTTGGCAAAGTCGAAGAAATAGAAATCGCGCATCAGGTAGTAGCCGATGTTGCCCCGACGCTCGACCGTCGTCTCTACATCGGGCTTGATGCCGCCACCGTCGCGCACAATGCGGCCGTGAGCCGTCTTGAATTCGTGCGTGAGGCTGTCGGGGATACGGGCCACGCTGCCGTCGGGGTTGCGGTGCGAATAGTCGATGGCCTGGATAAGGCGGCCGCTGGGGATATAGTAGCGGGCAATCGTCACCTTGAGCATGCCGTTATAGGGCAACGGACGAGTAGACTGTACCAACCCCTTGCCATACGAACGAGAGCCCACGATTACGGCCCGGTCGAGGTCTTGCAGCGAACCGGCTACAATCTCCGACGACGAGGCGGTACCGCCATCGATCAGTACGGCCAGCGGTATCTTTTCATCGACCGGCTCCTGGGTAGTCTTGTAAATCTTGTCCATCTTCTTGTTGCGTCCCCGGGTCGAGAGCACCTCTACCCCTTTGGGAACGAACAGATTGACAATCTGTACGGCCTGCTCGAGTATGCCGCCGCCGTTGCCGCGCAGGTCGAGCACCAGCGAAGTGATGCCCCGGCGCTTCAAGTCTTGCAGGGCCCGTTTCACCTCATCGGCAGCCGAGTCGGTAAAACTGCTCAGATAGATGTAGCCCACGCTGTCGCACACCACATCGTAGTAGGGTACGGCAGGCATCTGTATCTTTTTGCGGGTCAGGTCGAAGGAGAGAAGCCCCTCGACACCCGGCCGCTCTACGGTCACTTTCAGCTTGGTATTGGCCGGACCTTTCAGCCGTTCGCTCACCTTCGAGCTGCTCCAGCCGGCCACCGAATCGTTGTTGATCATCACAATCTTGTCGCCCGGGCGCAGACCGGCCAACTGGGCCGGCATCCCTTCGTAGGGTTCCGATATGTAGACCGCCTTGTCGCGCTCCATAATCAGCGAGCCTATGCCGGCATACTCGCCGGTGGTAGAGAAGAAGAAATCGTCCTTCTCCTTCTCGGGAATATATTCGGTGTAGGGGTCGAGCCGGCTCAACATGGCATTCACCCCGTCGCCAATCGCCTTTTCGGCATTGATGGTATCGACATAAAAGAGGTTCAACTCCTTGAACAGTGCATTGAATATATCGAGATTACGCGAAACTTCGAAATCCCTCCGATCCGATTTTCCGGCCGGTGCCGCACTCACGCTCCCTGCCACGAGGGCCAGCGCACAGACGATTCCTAAACCCAATTTTATTTTTTTCATCACTCTCTGTTTTGTCTTAGCTTTACGAAGATAGTCAATGCGACCGCTCTTCGGCAATCAAGGCGGCCACTTTTAACTTTATTTCATCCCATATCTCATCGCTCATCTTGGTACCGATTACCTTGATGACCCGACCGGCCAACAGCGAACCTATCTCGCCGCAAAGGTGCAGCGAACAGTGTTGCGACAGACCGTAGAGGAAACCCGAGGCGTAGAGGTCGCCGGCCCCGGTAGAGTCGATTCGCACCTCGGGCGTAGCCGGTACCTCGACAAGGCTATCGCCGCAACCGATGAACGACCCCTGCGCACCGCACTTGACCACGGCAATCCTGCAGCAGCGGGACAATGTCTCGACGGCCCGACGGGGCTCTTCACCCGTATAGGCCATGGCCTCCTCTTCGTTGGCAAAAAGGATGTCGACATAGTTCTCGACCAAGGTGCGGATAACGGCGTAATTCTCTTTCACGACGTTGTAGCTCGCCATATCAAACGAGACCTGCAGCCCCAGCTCCTTGGCCAGTTGCACGGCCCGCAGAATGAGGGCTTCGTCCTGCACCAGATAGCCTTCGATATGGAGCAAATCGTATCCGGCAAACATCTCGGGGGTAAGCTCGTCGGCACTCAGCGTAGAGGCGGCACCCAGAAACGTACCGAACGTACGTTCGCCGTCGGGGGTAATCAGGGTCATGGCACACCCCGAAGCCTGGTCACTCTCAATCAACGAAGTCTTCACCCCGTTACGCTCCATATCTTCACGGAAGAAACGCCCATAGGCATCGCGCCCAATCTTGCCGATGAAACCACCCGACACCCCCATACGGGTCACCCCCGATACGGCATTGGCGGCCGAGCCGCCCGAAGCCAGCGTGGTTTCCAGCCCTTCGAAGACCGCCATGATTTTCAACAGACGATCCTCGCCAATCAGTTGCATACCGCCTTTCAAAAGGCCCATCTCCTCGAAACACGAGTCGGAATGCAAACGTGCCAGCACATCGGTCAGTGCGTTTCCCAATCCTACTATCCTCATTTGCGGAAAAATTTTTTTTGCAAATATATTGCATAATTGGAAATAACCCATTACTTTTGCATCGCATTTTTAAGGAATGCTATCTTCTTCAGTAGCTCAGTCGGTTAGAGCATCTGACTGTTAATCAGAGGGTC
>CABRIW010000015.1:0-82019 GCA_902471075.1 uncultured Barnesiella sp.
CATTATCTTTGGGATATCTTTACTTGATTCCCTAAGATACAAAAAATTAGGGAAATGGGCAAGTCCAGACTGAACGAAGTTAGGGCTTGCCCGATTTTTTTTGCTGACACAAAAGAGGCCATCTCAAATTTTTATTTTGAGACAGCCTCATCGGTATAGAGTCATTTGTCGATTGTTCAACAACGATTATTTGTTGTTTTTGTCCTCGGCTTCGAGTTTCTCTTTCAGAGCAGCCAGAGCGTCGATGTCGCCCAGCGTCGTCTTCTCAACTTGCGGAGTTACAATCGTATCCTCGGCCTTGGCAGCTTTCTTGGCAGCTTTCTTGGCAGCCGATTCTTTCTTGGCCTCAGCCTTAGCCTCATCTTCGAAGATACGGCTGTGCGAGAGGATGATACGTTTGGCGTCCTTGTTGAACTCGATAACCTTGAAGGGGAGTTTCTCCTCGAGTTGAGCTTGCGTACCGTCTTGTTTTACCAGGTGTTTGGGAGTAGCGAAACCTTCTACACCGTAAGGCAATGCGATAACGGCACCCTTGTCGAGCATCTCGACGATTGTACCCTCGTGGATAGAATCAACGGTAAAGATGTTCTCGAATACGTCCCAAGGATTCTCCTCGAGTTGTTTGTGACCGAGGCTGAGACGACGGTTCTCCTTGTCGATTTCGAGCACTTGAACTTCGATGTCGGCACCGATCTGAGTGAACTCCGAGGGGTGTTTGATCTTCTTCGTCCAAGAGAGATCCGAAATGTGGATAAGACCGTCTACGCCCTCTTCGAGTTCAACAAATACACCGAAGTTGGTGAAGTTGCGAACTTTGGCGTGGTGACGCGAACCCACGGCATATTTCTCTTCGATATTTTCCCAGGGATCGGGTTTGAGTTGTTTGATACCCAGCGACATTTTGCGCTCTTCGCGGTCGAGTGTAAGGATTACGGCCTCTACCTCGTCGCCTACCTTCATAAAGTCTTGAGCGCTACGCAGGTGTTGCGACCACGACATTTCCGAAACGTGGATAAGACCCTCTACACCCGGAGCGATTTCGACGAATGCACCGTAATCGGCCATCACAACGACTTTGCCTTTTACCTTGTCGCCTACTTTCAGGTTGGGATCGAGAGCATCCCAGGGATGCGGTTGCAGTTGTTTCAAGCCCAGAGCGATACGTTTCTTCTCGTCGTCGAAGTCGAGGATAACGACGTTGAGTTTCTGGTCGAGCGAAACCACCTCTTCGGGGTGCGAAACACGGCCCCAAGAGAGGTCGGTGATGTGAATCAGACCGTCTACGCCGCCCAGGTCGATGAATACACCGTAAGAGGTAATGTTCTTGACAGTACCCTCGAGTACCTGACCTTTTTCGAGTTTGGCGATGATCTCTTTCTTCTGTTGCTCGAGCTCGGCCTCGATGAGAGCCTTGTGCGAAACAACCACGTTCTTGAATTCCTGATTGATTTTAACCACCTTGAATTCCATCGTCTTACCTACGAATACATCGTAGTCGCGGATGGGTTTCACGTCGATTTGAGAACCGGGCAAGAATGCTTCGATGCCAAATACATCGACAATCATACCGCCCTTGGTACGACATTTGATATAACCCTTGATGATTTCGTCGTTTTCGAGAGCCGAGTTAACACGATCCCAAGAACGGGTAGCGCGGGCTTTCTTGTGCGACAAAACCAGTTGTCCTTTCTTGTCTTCTTGATTTTCGATATAAACCTCTACTTTGTCTCCCACTTTCAAATCGGGATTGTAGCGGAATTCGCTCATCGGAATGATACCGTCCGATTTGTAACCGATGTTTACGACTACCTCGCGTTTGTTCAAGGCGATAACCGTACCCTCGATTACCTCTTTGTCTTTTACCGTGTTGAGAGATTGGTCATAGGTATTTACCAGCTCTTCGTGGCTTTTGTCGCCATACACTTCGCCTTTTTCATAGGCATCCCAGTCGAAATTTTCTACCGGGCCATTTTTCAGTTCTTCACTCATGTTGTTTAAATAATTGATTTTTTGATTACTAAGTTAGACATTATATGGTCTGTTAAAATCGGTGCGAAGATACGAAATCTTTTTTTCTCTGCAAACTATTTCGAAAATAATCACTTACAATCGTTCACGGCAATAGATTCGCCGCTTCCGTATCCGATGCGCCACCTACCTGCGCTGTTTGAAAAAAGATTTCATCAGGGCGGCACACTCGTCGGCCAAGACACCTTGCTCGACGCGGGTCTTGGGATGCAGGGCCTCGGGAGCGAAACGGCGGTATCCCCGTTTGTTGTCGCTGGCCCCGAAGACAACCCGGGAGAGCTGAGCCCACCCTATGGCTCCGGCACACATCACACATGGCTCCAAGGTGACGTAAAGGGTACATTCGGTCAGATACTTGCCCCCCAACGAAGCGGCCGCCGAGGTGATGGCCTGCATCTCGGCATGAGCCGTCACATCGTCCAGACACTCGGTCAGGTTATGAGCCCGCGCCACCACCCGGTCCTTGCACACGACGACAGCTCCCACCGGAATTTCGCCGGCATCGAAGGCCGCCCGGGCTTCCTGCAAGGCCATCTGCATATATCGCTCGTCTTTCTCTTGATCGTTCATCGTTCAATCTACCATAAAAAAGCGGAGAATCCATCGGCCGTTCCCGGCTCAAGAACTCCCCGCAAAGTTAGCGCATAAAACAGTTTCCGTCAATCTTTCAGATAATAAACCACCGAGGTCACCACGCGCACGTGTTTTAAATAAGGTGTATTGGCATCGCGGTCCTCGATAGAGAACTGACCCTGATAGGCCGAAGAGATTTTGCCCAGCTTGCTGTCCGAATCCTTGGCAAACTTCTCGGCAGCGATACGGGCATTCTGGGTAGCCTCGGCAATCATCTCGGGTTTCAGTTCGTTCAACTTGGTGAACAGGAACTGGGTGTTGTACTGGTAGTCGCCCGACACGATAGCAACCCCCTGCTCCAGCAGAGAGGCCTGTTTCACGATAAGTTCGCGTACCTTGTCGACCTGGTTCGACGAAACGGTGATAACCGAGGTGACGTTGTAGCGATACGGGTTATTGAGGTTGCTGTACCGGTCGGCCTGCATATCGACAATGCTGGGAGGAGCCACCGAAATTTCGTTCTCGGCAATGCCATTCGATTTCAAGAAATCGATTACGATTTTGTTCTTGGCATTCACCGCCCGGTATATCGAACTCAAGTCGTTGCCCAGTTCTTTATAAACCAGCGGCCAGATAACCCGATCGGCCGGGACTTCCCGCTCCGAAAGGCCTTTCACCGAAACCGTTCGCACAGCCTCTTTCGACTTGACAATGCCACTCTCGATACGCTGGCCCAACAGAAACAGGCCCAAGGCTACAATGATAGCCGGTACAATCCATTTGTTTTTCATAACTCTTCTATCTATTTCTTTACGGCCAAAGATAGGAAAAATTCCATATCTCAAAACATTTTCGCACAATTTGTTGCGGGCCAAGGTTTGCGAGGTTGCGATGCGACGGTTCGGCATAGCCCCCTTTATTCGGCTTCAAATTTTCTATTCCCGCCGAATCTTCGTATATTCGCTACCCAATCGCAAGCCTATGGCACGACACAACCAATTAGGAAAGACCGGCGAGGAGCGGGCGGCCGAATACCTCATCTCGAAAGGATACATCATTCGCGACATCAACTGGCGCAGTGGAAAGATGGAGCTCGACCTGGTGGCCTACCGCGACACGACTCTCGTCGTGGTCGAGGTGAAGACCCGCAGCAACCTCGACTTCCTGCGTCCCGAAGAGGCGGTGACCCTGCGTAAAATCAAGAACATCGTGCGGGCGACCGACGCCTACATACGCCTGTTCAACATCCCCTTCGAGGTGCGATTCGACATCATCACCCTCGTGGGCAAGGAGGAGCCGTTTGAAATCGAGCATATCGAAGATGCCTTTCTGCCCCCGTTAAACTGCTGACTTTCATATCTGTAAACACAATGGAACCCAAAGAGATAATTTTCACCAAAGACCACCTGGTCGAAACCGCTTCGACCAACACCTATCTGCAACAACTCGATACCGACCGGCACTTGCCCGAGGGCCATATCGTCTACACCGATACCCAACGGGCCGGACGTGGACAACGGGGCAACTCGTGGGAATCGGAACCGGGCAAGAACCTTACCTTCAGCCTGCTGCTGCGCCCCGAACACATCCCGGCCAACCAACAGTTTCTGCTCTCGCAGGCCGTTTCGCTGGCCATGACCGACCTGCTCGGCCGCTATGCCACAGGCTTCTCCATCAAATGGCCCAACGACATCTACTGGGAGGACAAGAAGATAGCCGGCATCCTCATCGAAAATGTATTGAGCGGCACCACTTTTGCCCGCTCCATCGTGGGCATAGGACTCAACATCAATCAAGCAACTTTCGTGAGCGATGCTCCCAACCCCGTTTCGCTGTTCCAGATTACGGGTCATACCTACGACATCGAGGCGGTTCTCGACCAGTTTGTCGATGCTTTCCGCACCCGCTACCAGCAAACATTCGACATCGGCTCGGCCCAGGCGCTGCGCGAAGAGTATGCCGCCACCCTCTACCGCAACGACGGAGTGTATCCCTATTGCAGCGAGGGCGAAACCTTTTATGCTTCGATTACAGGGGTAGAACCCGACGGCCACCTGATACTCACGACCGATACGGGCGAAGAGCGGCGCTTTGCCTTCAAAGAGGTATCATTCCTGCTTTAACCGCCAGAGCAGCGGTTTCACAATGCCGCTGAGCTGGGGCAGCTCGTCGGTCAGCCCGTCCAGCCGGGCCAGTTGGTCATTCAAATAGCGGTTGCTGCGAGTCTGGGCAGCCGTTGTAAAGTAGCGGCGGGCCGCAGCAATATCGGCAGCGAGCACCTCGCGCTTGGCCTCGCGATAGTGGGTAGCCTGCACCGGAGGCAACCCTGCCTCCTCGAGATAACGGGCATCGATCGAGTCGAGCCGTTCCTGCCCCTTGACTGCATAGTAACTGCCCAAAAAGAGATTGGCGTCGAAATCGAGCGAGTCGATTTGCAGAATCGACTTCTGCACCTCGACAGCCGCCTCGCTGTCGCCGGCCAGCAGCAGGGCGTTGGCCTTCGACTTCAGGTAGTTGACCTGACGGGGCATCACCTCCAGCAATTCATCGGCAATAGCCAACGTGTGAGCGGCGTCGTGCCGGAACTCGTAATAGCCCAACAGATAATTATTCGCGACGCGCGTGAACCACGGCTGCTCGCTCTTGACCAACAGCAGCACCTGCTCATACACGCCGGTCTGCCCGATGGCCCGGGAGCGCACATCGATGCCCGTGAAGAGCGAGTCGAGCGAGAGCTCCTGCATCTCGGACCGCACCACATACTGCATGATGGCCGCCGAGTCGTTGAGCATGGCCGAGGCGACCACCGCATCGACATAGGTTTTCACCCGGCCGGGACGCCGCTCGAGCAGGGTGTCGTACATGACAAGGGCATCGCGCCACTCGGCATTCACAAAATGGTCGTCGGCCTTCCGCAACACGGTGCGATACGGCAGTTCGCCCCACATCGGCAAAAGAGTGGCACAAAACAGAAACAGACCTATTACCCGCCTCATATTCATACGCTTAATCGGAGATATTATCACTGGACAAATATACGCATTCGGCAGCGGAATATCGGTAAAGAAGTGGCTAAAAAAACGAAACTGCCATTTTTCTCACAGAATTTGCGACCCAAAATTCAGAGAATAATAAAAATTCACTATTTTTGAAAACCAATAAAACTGACAAACACAGAGTGGTTATGAGCAATCGTTACAAAAGAATACTCCTGAAACTGAGCGGCGAATCGCTCATGGGTGAAAAACAATACGGCATCGACGAAAAACGGGTGACCGAGTATGCGTCGCAAATCAAAGAGATTGCCGGGATGGGTATCGAAATCGGTATCGTCATCGGCGGCGGCAACATATTCCGCGGATTGAGCGGAACGACCCAAGGAGTCGACCGGGTCAAGGGCGACCAGATGGGCATGCTGGCCACCGTCATCAACAGCCTGGCCTTGAGCTCGGCCCTCGAGAAGGTGGGTCAAAAGGCCCGGGTATTCACGGCCATCAACATGTTCCCCATCGGCGAGCATTACAGCAAATGGAAAGCCATCGAGGCCATGCAGAAGGGCGAAATCGCCATCATCTCGTGCGGAACGGGCAACCCCTTCTTCACCACCGACACCGGCTCGGCCCTGCGCGGTATCGAAATCGAAGCCGACGTGATGCTCAAGGGTACCCGCGTCGACGGCATCTACACGGCCGACCCCGAGAAAGACCCCACCGCCGTGAAGTTCGACAAGATCAGCTACGACGAAATCTACACCCGCGGCCTGAAGGTGATGGACCTCACCGCCACCACCCTCTGCAAAGAGAACCACCTGCCCATCATCGTATTCGACATGGATACCGTGGGCAACCTGAAAAAGGTATTGTCGGGCGAGAACATCGGCACCCTGGTATATTAACCGGCCCGCTTGGTCATTCTCGAAAAAAAGAGTACATTTGTTCACAAAACTATTAGAAACTTTTCAACCCTACTTATTATGGACGACGTAAAAACATATCTCAAGACGGCCGAAGAAAAAATGTCTATGGCTATCGAGTTCCTCGACGAGGCTCTGGCCCACATCCGGGCCGGTAAGGCAAACCCGCGGATTCTCGACGGCATACGGGTCGAATACTACGGCAGCATGGTTCCCCTCTCGAACGTGGCCAACATCTCGGTACCCGATGCCCGCACCATCGTCATCACCCCGTGGGAAAAACCGATGTTCCGGGTTATCGAAAAAGCCATCCTCGACTCCGAGCTGGGTATCACCCCCGAGAACAACGGCGAAATCATCCGCCTCTCCATCCCCCCGTTGACCGAGGAACGACGCAAAGCGCTCGTGAAACAGTCGAAACAAGAGGCCGAGAATGCCAAAGTGAGCGTGCGTAACGCCCGCCGCGACATGATCGACGCCTTGAAGAAGGCCCAGAAAGAGGGCATGTCGGAAGATGTAGCCAAAGACGGCGAAACTTCGGCCCAGAAACTGCACGACAAATACATGAAGAAGATCGACGACATCTTCGCCGAGAAAGAGAAAGAGATTCTCACCGTATAACAACACCCACGTGTTGGCCGTACAAGAGGTGTGCCGGGTCGAAAAACCACGGGCGCACCTCTTTTTTATTTCCATTTCCAAAACTTTCTGCTACATTTGTAACATAAAACCGATTACGTGGAAGGGCTTGTCATCAAAAATACGGGTAGCTGGTATATCGTGCGCACCGATGCGGGCGAGTCGATACCGTGCAAAATCAAGGGGAATTTCCGCTTGAAGGGGATACGCAGCACCAACCCGGTATCGGTGGGCGACCGGGTCGACATTGAGATAAACCCCGACCGTACCGCCTTCATCACCCGCATACACGAACGGAAGAACTACATCATACGCCGGGCCTCCAACCTGTCGAAGGAGTCGCACATCATCGCCGCCAACATCGACCTGGCCCTGCTTGTGGTCACCGTCAACTCGCCCCTCACCTCGACCACCTTCATCGACCGCTTTCTGGCCACGGCCGAGGCCTACCGCATACCCGTGCACATTGTCATCAACAAGTGCGACACCTTCACCCCCGACGACCGGGAGTATGCCGAGGCCCTCTGCTACCTCTACCGCTCCATCGGCTACGAGTGCCGCTGCGTGTCGGCCGCCACGGGCGAGGGGTTCGACTTCATCACCGACTCGCTCAAAGACCGCATCACCCTGCTCTCGGGCAACTCGGGGGTGGGAAAATCGACCATCATCAGCCGCATCCTGCCCGGTGTAGAAATCAAGATAGGCGCCGTATCGACGGCTCACCACAAAGGCATGCACACGACCACCTTCTCCGAGATGTACCCGCTGCCTCAAGGGGGATACCTCATCGACACCCCGGGCATCAAGGGTTTCGGCACCATCGACATCGACCCAAGCGAGGTGGCTCACTTCTTCCCCGAGATATTCGAGATTTCGCGAGGATGCCGCTTCAGCGACTGCACCCACCGGCACGAGCCCGGCTGTGCGGTATTGAAAGCGCTTGAGAATCACGAGATAAGCGAATCGAGATACGCCAGTTACCTGAGCATTATCGACGACAGTTCCGACGGGAAATACCGAGAGGCCTTTTGAGACCCCTCGGGCCGCTCCAGCTCAAGGCCACCGGCCCGCTCAAAAACAAGAAAGATTATGAAGAGGATTTGTATTGCCGTTTATCGCCGGGCAGCCGTCGTACTGCTGCTGACCGTAGCTTGTACCCTCTCTATCGAGGCAGCACCCAAGAAAAGCCGTACACAAGCCGCGGCTCGCCCGACCAGCACCGAAACCGACTCGCCCGACTCGCTGATGCAGCCGCTGTCGGTCCCCCTCCCCCTGACACTGATCGACAAACAGGTCGACAGCCTCATCGTCTATGCCCGCAAATATACCGGGACCCCCTACCGCCGGGGAGGCAAGGGGCCCACGCGATTCGACTGCTCGGGGTTCATGCAATATGTCTTCGGCCACTTCTCCTGCCCGCTCAATGCCAGTTCGGCCTCGCAGTTTCTGCAAGGCATCTCGGTAGCCGACGAACAGATACGCCGGGGCGACCTGGTATTTTTCAAGGGGAGTAACAGCCGCCGGGCAAGAGTGGGACACGTGGGTCTGGTGACCGAGGTTTATCCCGACGGACGGTTCAAGTTCATACACGCCTCTACCTCGCAGGGAATACGCGAGGACTGGAGTTCGTCGCCCTATTATGCCAAGCGGTATATGGGAGCCCGCCGCATCTACCTCGCCCAAATCGACCAGACTTCGATTCTCGATGCCATCATCGATCTCGAAGAGGACGACACGACCCCCTTCGAAGGCGATTGAACGACTGCACCCGAATCAGGCCGCCGGAATCTTCAACCGCTGTCCCGGCCGGATGGCATTGCCTTTCAAGTTGTTTTCGCGCTTAATGTCTTCGGCCGAAATGCCTTTATACTTTTGAGAGATGGTCCACAGGCTTTCGCCCTTGCGTACCGTGTGATACTTCGTCGACGAAGAGCCGCTTTTACTCTTGGACGACGAGGCCGCTACGGCCGTACTGCTGCTCTTCTTCGCCCCCTTGCTGCTCACGGCCAGTCGCTGCCCGATGCGCAAATAGGAGTTCTTGCCCAGGTTGTTCCAGGCCCGCAGGTTGCTCACCGACACACCGTAGCGTTTGGCAATCTTCGAGAGGGTCTCGCCCTTGCGCACCTTGTGATAGACCATCGTACCGGGTGCGATGCCGGCCGGCTCTACAACCGTGCGTTGGGCATACAACTCGGCATCGTGGGCAAAAATCTCATCTTCGGCCTCGATATAGGCATAGACCTGTTGCGAAGGCAATATCAGGGTATAGGGGCGTATGTTGCCCGGGATAATATCGCGACGGTACTGGGGATTGAGGCTTCGAATCTCGTCGAGCGAAAGCTGCAGCACATCGGATATTTGCTTGAGGTGTACCCGGCGGGTCACCTGCACCGTGTCGGTCAGGAGGGGACGGCGGGTAAGCACCGGGCAGATGTTGTGGTCGCTGTAATAGTTCATCACATAGTTGACGGCAATGAAAGCCGGCACATACCCTCTCGTTTCGCGAGGCAGATAGGGATAGATTTCCCAATAGTCGGTCTTGCCGCCCGAGCGGCGAATGGCCTTGCTCACGTTGCCGGGGCCGCAGTTGTACGAGGCGATGGCCAATGCCCAGTCGTGATAGATGCCGTAGAGGTCCTTGAGGTAGCGGGCCGCCATGGCCGACGACTTGATGGGGTCGCGGCGCTCGTCGACGAGGCTGTTGACCTCGAGTCCCATGCTTTTGCCGGTACGGACCATGAACTGCCACAATCCGGCGGCACCGGCACGCGAAGTGGCATCGGGGCGCAGCGCCGACTCGATAATGGGGAGGTATCTCAGTTCGAGCGGAAGGCCTTCACGCTCGAGAGCCGCTTCAAAAATGGGCATATAATAGGCACTCAGTCCCAGCAGGTTCTCTACCAGGGAGCGACGACGCTGCACATACATGTCGATGTAGCGGCGCACCACGCTGTTGTAGGGCATCTCGATGACCGTAGGCAGCTGCGACAGCTTGCGTATATAGACCGAGTCGGGGTAATCGACATTCACGCTGTTCTCCAGGCACGAGTTGTCGACCACGGCATACTGCTGCATATACCAGTTGGTACGCAACGTATCCAGGTCGGCCTCCATGCTTTCGGGATAGACTACGGAACTGTCGGGTAAAATCATATCGGCCGTATCGGGCAGAGCCGTCTCGGTCGTATCCAACTCGACATACTCCCCTTCGAGCTCTACCTCCTGAGCAAAGCTGCACAGCGAAAGGCCCAAACCTGCTAAAATAAATCCTATCCTCTTCATTATCCTCTTTTTCCTTTACTCAATTCATTAAAATGTAATCGCACACTGCACACCCACTGCCGGCAATGCCGACCGGCCGGTGGGAATGACGGCCGGCTGCCACTGCATCGAGATGTCGGGGCTCACGTCGAAGTGGTACAACTGGGCATCGACATAGGCGTCGATCATACACACGGCATAGAGCCCGATCATGCAGATGATACAGAGGTCGCGATACTGCCGGTAGTAGTCCTTACGCTGCTTCAGCACGCTGGTGAGCCACTCCTTGTCTATATCCTCCTCCTTGTAAGCCGAGGAGAAAAAGTCCATATAGCTGTTGGTCGTGGGGTCGCTGTCCATAATATCGAGATAGGCCCGCTGGTAGTCGGCCAACATGTTGCTGTTCCAGGTCGTCGCATAGAAGAGCCCCACATAACCGCCCACGACGATAGGCAACTTCCAGTAGCGACGGTTGTAGATCTGACCCAGCCCCGGGAAAAGGGCCGACAGCCACACCGCCCGCATGGGGTCGGGGTTGAACGAGGCGGGACGCCACGACTTGCGGCGGGTCGATTTCAGCTGGGCGGTATCGGCCAAGGCTATCTGCCCCAGCGAGTCGGTAATCATCAGGGGTACCGAGTCTTGCAGCAGAGCGCCTACGCTGTCGCCCGAGGCCACCGACACCGAGTCGGCCACCACTTGCGGCTCGACGCTCCGTATCGAATCGGCCAGGAGGCTCTTGGCCCCCTGGGCCTGACGGGCCGCACCCGGGACGAGCTGTCCGCCGGTAACAGGCCGCGACAGTTCGGGAACCGCGCCCAACGACGTCAAGCTCCACCATCCTATAATCCACACCAGTATCGAGGCTCTTTTCCAGCCCATGTTACCCGATAGTCTCAAAACTCTATTTCAATTTATCGAACAAACCGATAATTCGTTCTAAGTCTTCCTCGTTCTTAAACGGGATTGATATTTTTCCTTTACCTTTCTCGTCGCAGCTAAACTGCACTTTGGCCTGGAAGAAGTCGGAGAGGTGCGATTTGAGCACGTTGTACTCCTGCCGCATCATCACCTTCTTCTGCGCCTTCTTGCGGGCACGCTCGCCACCGGCCGCGAGGGTCTTGGCCAACTCCTCGACGTTGCGCACGCTCAACCCGTCGGAGAGGATGCGCTCGTAGAGCTCGAGCTGCAAGGCCGGGTCGGAGACCGAGAGCAGAGCCCGGGCGTGACCCATGTCGATGCGCTTGTCGCGCAGGCCTATCTGTACCTCGGCCGGGAGTTTCAACAGCCGCAGGTAGTTGGCTATGGTGGTCCGTTTCTTGCCCACCCGCTCGCTCAGCTTCTCTTGCGTGAGCTGATAGAGCTCGATGAGCTTCTGGAAGGCGAGGGCGATTTCAATCGCGTTCAAGTCCTCGCGCTGAATATTCTCAATGAGAGCCATCTCCATGAGGGTCTCGTCCTCGGCCGTACGCACATAGGCGGGAATCGTGTCGAGCCCGGCCATCTGGGCGGCTCGATAACGGCGCTCACCGGCAATAATCTGGTAGTCGCCGCCCTCCAACTGACGGAGCGAAATGGGCTGTATGATGCCCAACTCGCGAATCGAAGCCGCCAACTCCTCCAGCGCCTCCTGGTCGAACTCGCGCCGGGGCTGGTCGGGGTTGGGCACAATCCGCGACAACTCTATTTCATGGATCGAGGAGGTACCGCTGGTAACGATGTTGTCCATCGAAATCAAGGCATCCAGTCCTCTGCCCAATGCACTTCTTTTAGGTGCTGACATATCTTTGTTCTCCTTTTTTGCTTATCGATTCTTGGTAATCAACTCCTTGGCCAGCTCCATGTGGTTGACGCTTCCCCGCGACTCGCAGTCGTAGAGCAACGCCGGCAGGCCGTGGCTGGGGGCCTCGCTCAAGCGGATGTTCCGTTGGATCACCGTATTGAACACCAGGCTGCCGAAGTGACCTTTCAGCTCTTCGTAAATCTGGTTGGCCAGTCTCAAACGCGAGTCGTACATCGTGAGCAGAAAGCCCTCGATTTCGAGCTTCGGGTTCAGTTTCGACTTGATTATCTTAATCGTATTCAACAATTTGCTAATTCCCTCCAGCGCAAAATATTCGGCCTGTACGGGAATAATAACAGAATCGGCCGCGGTGAGGGCATTGACCGTAATCAGTCCCAACGAGGGCGAGCAGTCGATCAATATGTAGTCGTAGTCGTCACGCACTTCGTTGAGCGCCTGCGCCAACACCCGTTCGCGGTTTCTCATATTCATCAGTTCCAGCTCGGCACCCACCAAGTCGATATGCGAAGCTACCAGGTTGAGCCCGTCGACACAGGTATCTACCACCGAATCCTTGATTGAAGCCTGTCCTACCAGACACTCGTAAATCGACGATTTCACCTGTTGCGGGTCTATGCCCAGGCCCGACGAGGCATTGGCCTGAGGATCGGCATCGAGGAGCAAAACCTTCTTTTCCAAAACAGCCAGAGAGGTAGCCAAATTGATCGAAGTCGTCGTCTTCCCGACGCCCCCTTTTTGATTTGCAATAGCGATAATTTTACCCATACTGTTATTTTTTCACTATACAAAGGAATATCTTTTCATCCACATTACGCACTCCGGTGTACTCGAAAATAGTCCAATTGTTGATAAGTGGCCCCTTTTGTTGATAAACACAACAGCCACTTCGCTGTTTTTCTGCGTAAAGATACACTTTTTTTCAGAGACTTCCATCAGAAACGGCTGCCTCTTTTACCTATTTTAGGACTCCATATTATCCGTTAAAATATAAAAGATTAAGATTTTTATTCATTACTTTTGCATCATTAAACAGATTTCCGCATGATATGAAAAAAATAATTCATTCTCAGCGACCGCTCATCCTCATCACCAACGATGACGGCATCCAGGCCAGGGGATTGCAGCAGGTCGCCCAATTTCTGAAACCGCTGGGCGACATCGTAGTGGTGGCCCCCGACGGCCCCCGCTCGGGACAGAGCTCGGCCATCACGGTCACCGTTCCCCTGCGCATGAAGGTAATCGACGAGCAGGAGGGCTTCTGCCAGATCAGCACCAACGGTACGCCCGTCGACTGCATAAAACTGTCGATGAATATTCTGTTCGACCGTCGCCCCGACCTCATCGTCTCGGGCATCAACCACGGCTCCAACTCGGGCGTAAGCGTGGTCTACTCGGGCACCATGGGTGCCGTGTTCGAGGGAGCACTGCTGCACATCCCCTCCATAGGTTTCTCGCTCTGCAACCACAAGGCCGATGCCGACTTCGCTCCGTGTCGCGACCTCGTGGTCGACATCTGCCGGAAGGCACTCGCCGCCAAGCAATGGCCGCAGGGTATCGGGCTCAACGTGAACATACCCAACCGGCCGCAACTCAACGGCGTGAAGCTGTGCCGGGCTGCCCAGGGATACTGGACCGAAGAGTATGACTGCCGCGTCGACCCGCACGGCCGGGAATACTTCTGGCTCACCGGCACCTTCAAAAACAACGAACCCGATGCCACCGATACCGACGAGTATTGGCTCGACCGCGGCTACGCCACCATCGTACCCTGCTCGACCGACTGCTCGGCCGTCGGCACCGCACCCGAGTTTGCCTCGATATTGAACCTGTAAATTACAGCAGGGGGTGAAACCCCTACTCTAACCGGCAATACAAGGGTGCGTTCCGGTTCTCCAATCGAGCGCACCCTTTTGCATGACACAGCCCGGACAACTCACGGGAGGCAAAGGTGCAAGGGAGGGGGTTATAGCGTCGAAAAAATTTCTCCTCTTCTCCCCACATCCGAGCCACACCCGACCGACCGGCAGGCTCAAAGGCTGTTTTATTGCATAAGCATGCAGTTAGAGTTTAAATTTCGCCCTATACTGTAAAAAATATACAAATTTTATTCCATTATTCTATTTTTTAGTTATATTTGTCGCATAATTATTCAACAGTAAAATTCGCATTATGAAAAATAAAGCTGCTCGTCTACAAGCAATACGAGAAATCATCATCCACTCGAGGGTAAAAAGCCAGGACGAAATTCTGCAACGTCTGCATGAATCGGGCTTCGACCTGACCCAAGCCACCCTCTCGCGCGACTTGAAGCAACTGCGCATCGCCAAGGTTCCCGGCAGCGACGGCTCCTACGTCTACATCATGCCCGAAATCGGGAGCGTAGGGAAACTCATGCAGGAGAAGCTGGCCGACAACTCCGAACGCCCAGTCTCGGGGAGCTTCATCTCCATCAACTTCTCGGGCAACCTGGCTGTCATCAAGACCCGACCCGGATATGCCGGCAGTCTGGCCTACGACATCGACAGCAACACGCCGCCCGAAGTGCTGGGCACTATCGCCGGCGACGACACCGTGCTGGTGATTCTCGAAGAGAACATCAACCACCAGCAGGCCATGCTGGCGCTCTCGCCCTTCATGCCCGACCTGCACAAGTAACGACACCAAATCCTACGACGCTATAACCCCCTCTTAAGGAGAAGAGGACAAAATACATTATGGAAGAAATCAAAGTCATCGTTGCCGACGAGAGACACATCCCCTACGTCGACACCATCCTCGACACCATCGAGAAAGCAGCCAAGATAAGAGGAACCGGAATTGCCAAACGGTCTCCCGAATACGTAAAACAGAAGATGCTCGAGCGCAAGGCCATCATCGCGCTCGACGGTGACAAGTTTGCCGGTTTCTGCTACATCGAGAGCTGGAGCAACAAGCAATTCGTGGCCAACTCGGGCCTCATCGTCGTCGACGCCTATCGCGGTCACGGCCTGGCCAAACGCATCAAACGCAAAGCCTTCGAACTGTCGCGCGAGCGATTCCCCGAAGCCAAAATATTCGGACTCACCACCGGCGAGGCCGTGATGAAAATCAACAACGAACTGGGCTACCGCCCCGTGGCATTTGCCTCGCTCACCGACGACCCCGCCTTCTGGAAAGGGTGCGAGAGCTGCGTCAACTTCGACATCCTGCAGCGCAACAACCGCCGCATGTGCCTCTGCACCGGCATGCTCTACGACCCCCACGAACACGAAAACAACGACAACCAACCTCAAAAATAACTGCATATCATGGCTAACAAGAAAGTAGTATTGGCTTTTAGCGGAGGTCTCGACACCTCCTTTTGTGTGAAATACCTGTCGCAGGAGTGCGGGTATGACGTCTATACCGCCATTGCCAACACCGGCGGTTTCGGTCCCGACGAGTTGAAATCGATCGAAGAGCGAGCCTACCGACTGGGCGCCGTCAAGCACGCTACGCTCGACATCACCCAGGAGTATTACCAGAAGAGCATCAAATACATGGTGTTCGGGAATGTGCTGCGCAACGGCACCTACCCCATCTCGGTAAGTTCCGAACGTACTTTCCAGGCCATCGCCATCATCAACTACGCCAAGGAGATAGGGGCCGACTACGTGGCCCACGGCAGCACCGGCGCCGGCAACGACCAGGTGCGGTTCGACCTTACGTTCCAGATTCTGGCCCCCGAAATCGGCATCATCACCCCTACCCGCGACATGACCCTCACCCGCGAATACGAAATCGAATACCTCAAGAAGCACGGCTACACGGCCGACTTCAAGAAGATGGAATACTCGATAAACAAAGGGTTGTGGGGCACCAGCATCGGCGGCAAGGAGACCCTCAAGAGCAACCAGACGTTGCCCGAGGAGGCCTACCCCTCGCAGATGACGGCCACGCAGAGCCGCACCATCACACTCGACTTCGTGAAGGGCGAGATTGCCGCCATCGACGGTAAAGCCTACGACGACAAGGTGAAGGCCATACAGGACCTCGAAGCCATCGCCTCGCCCTACGCCATAGGCCGCGACATGCACATAGGCGACACCATCATCGGCATCAAGGGCCGGGTGGGATTCGAAGCCGCCGCCCCCATGCTCATCATCGCCGCCCACAAGATGCTCGAGAAGCATACCCTCACCAAGTGGCAGCAATACTGGAAAGACCAGGTAGCCACGTGGTACGGCATGTTCCTGCACGAAGCCCAGTACCTCGAGCCGGTCATGCGCGACATCGAGGCCTTCCTCGACAGCTCGCAGCACAACGTCACCGGCCGCGTAATCATCGAGCTGCACCCCTATCGCTACGTGCTGGTGGGCATCGAGAGCGACTACGACCTGATGAAGTCGGATTTCGGCGAATACGGCGAGGTGAACAAGGCCTGGAGCGCCAACGACGTGAAGGGCTTCACCAAAATTTTGGGCAACCAGATGAAAATTTTCTATTCCATACAAAATAAAAACAAAAAATAAATCGTAGATTAGAGTCCGAAAATCAAAACTGTCAACCCCATCGTTATGATTAAAGTAGGTATTATAGGCGGCGCAGGGTACACCGCCGGCGAATTGATAAGATTGTTGATCAACCACCCCGATGTAGAGATTGTGTTCGTACACAGCGAAAGCAACGCCGGAAACCGAGTGACCGACGTACACACCGGACTGTTCGGCGAGACCGACCTTGTCTTCACCCGCGAGATGCCCTTCGATGCCATAGACCTGCTCTTCTTCTGCACGGCACACGGCGACACCCGCAAGTTCATGGAGAGCCACAAGCTGCCCGACGAGCTGCGCATCATCGACCTCTCGGCCGACTATCGGCTCGATGCCCCCGACAACGACTTCGTCTACGGGCTGCCCGAGCTGAACCGCAAGTACATCATCCGCTCCAAGCATGTGGCCAACCCGGGTTGCTTCGCCACGGCCATTCAACTGGCGCTGCTACCGCTGGCCAAGAACCTGCTGCTCAACAGCGAGATACACGTTCACGCCATCACCGGCTCGACCGGCGCGGGGCAGAAGCCCTCGCCCACCAGCCACTTCAGCTGGCGCAACGACAACATCTCCATCTACAAGCCGTTCAACCACCAGCACCTGGCCGAGATACGGCAGAGCCTCTCGAAGTTGCAGAACAGCTTCTCGGCCCCTATCAACTTCATCCCCGTCAGGGGTAACTTCTCGCGGGGCATCTTTGCCTCGCTCTACCTCGACTGTCCCGTCGAGCTGGAGCTGCTGAAGGAGCTGTACAACACCTACTACGAAGATCATAACTTCACCTTCCTCACCGACCGGATGCCCGACCTGAAGCAGGTGGTCAACACCAACAAGTGCCTCCTCTATCTCGAGAAGCACGACGGCAAACTACTCATCGTATCGGTCATCGACAACCTGTTGAAGGGTGCCTCGGGACAAGCCGTGCACAACATGAACCTGCTGTTCGGCCTGCACGAACGGGTGGGGCTGCAGTTGAAACCTTCGGCTTTTTAAGCTGGAAACTGTGTTATGAAACTATTTGATGTATATCCGCTGTTCGACCTGGAAATCGTAGCCGGGAAAGGGTGCTACACCTACGACACACAGGGCACCGAGTACCTCGACCTCTACGGGGGCCACGCCGTCATCTCCATAGGCCACTCGCACCCCTGCTACGTGAAACGCATTACCGAGCAGGCCCAGAAGCTCGTCTTCTACTCCAACTCGGTTATCAACAGCCTGCAACAGCAACTGGCCGACAAGCTGGGCGCCCTGTCGGGGTACGACGACTACGCCCTCTTCCTCATCAACTCGGGGGCCGAAGCGAACGAGAATGCGCTGAAACTGGCCTCGTTCCACACCGGCAAGAAGAAGGTCATCGCCTTTGCCCACTCCTTCCACGGCCGTACCTCGGCCGCAGTCAAGGTGACCGACAACCCCCGCATCGTCGCCCCCATCAACGACACCTTCGAGGTGGCTTTCCTCCCCCTCAACGACATGGCTCGTGTCGAGCAGGAGATGGCCGCCGGCAATGTCTGCGCCGTCATTATCGAGGGGATACAGGGCGTGGGCGGTATTCAGGTACCCGACGCGCAGTTCCTCCGCGACCTGCGCGAGGCCTGCACCCGCCACGGAATCGTGCTCATCGTCGACGAAGTACAGTCGGGCTACGGCCGCACGGGCAAGTTCTTTGCCCACCAGCATGCCGGCATACGCCCCGACCTCATCACCGTGGCCAAGGGCATGGGCAACGGATTCCCCATCGGGGGAGTCCTCATCAGCCCCCAGTTCACCCCCGTATACGGGATGCTGGGCACCACCTTCGGCGGCAACCACCTGGCCTGCACCGCGGCCTGTGCCGTGCTCGACGTCATGCGCGACGAGCACCTCGTCGACAACGCGGCCCGCGTGGGGCAATACCTCATCGACCGGCTCCGGGAGATTCCTCAAATCAAGGAGGTGCGGGGCAAAGGTTTGATGATCGGGCTCGAGTTCGACCAGCCCGTCAAGGAGCTGCGCCACAAACTGCTGTTCGAGCAGCACGTATTTACCGGAGCCTCGGGCACGAACGTGATACGATTGCTGCCGCCTCTGTCGCTATCGCAAGAACAAGCCGATTGTTTTATCGGTAAACTTAAAAACATACTTCCATGAAAATAACGATTATAGGATGCGGGAATATGGGTGGAGCCATAGCCCGCGGACTGGCCAAAAGCACTTTCGTAAACCCGGCCGACATTACGGTGAGCAACCGGGGTAAAGAGAAACTGGAAACGATTCAAGGCGAGATTGCCTCGATTCACACCACCACCGACAACAAGGCCGCCGTGAAGGATGCCGACATCATCATTCTGGCCGTGAAGCCCTGGGTTCTCGACAGCGTGGCCATCGACATCCGCAAGGAGCTCGACCTGCCCCGCCAGATGATTGTCTCGATTGTTGCCGGCGCCACCATCGAACGCCTGGCCGCTCTCTTCGCCTCGGGCGATGCCATCCCCGCCATCTTCCGGGCGATGCCCAACACGGCCGTGGCCATCCGGCAGAGCATGACCCTCTTCACCCCCTACAACGCCGTACCCGAGCAGGTAGACGTCATCAAGGCGATGCTCGACAGCCTGGGCAAGAGCCTGCTCGTCGACGAGAGCCTCATGGAGGCCGGCACCGCGCTCTGCTCCTGCGGCACGGCCTTTGCCATGCGCTACATACGGGCAGCTGTCGAGGGCGGCATAGAGATGGGATTCCGGCCCCAGGATGCCCAACTGGTCGTAGAACAGACCGTAAAAGGGGCCGCCGAACTGCTGCTCGATACCGGCAACCACCCCGAGGTGGAGATAGACCGCGTGACTACACCCGGCGGCATTACCATCAAAGGACTTAACGAAATGGAGGCCGCCGGATTTTCGGCTGCCGTCGTCCGGGGATTGAAAGCCTCGAAATAAGGCGCATCCCCTCAAGAGCTATTGCCGGGCCGGAGTTTACAAATCATAAAAACGGTCCAGCAATTTCTTTTTATAGACCTTGCTCACCCGAAGCTCCGACACCTTGTTGAACGGAGGCAACAGCGTGCAGCTGTTCTCCGAAATCATGTACAGGTAATTGATATTGATGATATACGTTTTGTGAATCTGTATAAACTCGGGGGCATACTTCAGAATCGTATCGGCCGTAGTCTGATGCTTCAGAATAAAGTGCTGCAGGTTGTTCAGGATGACCTTCCACAGCTTGCGCTCCGAATCGTATTTGAAAAAGCCGATATTCTCGGCCCGCACGATGAGCTTGTCGTTGGTAATGGTGGTAATCAGAATCGACTGCATCGGCGATGGGGCCGGAGCCGGCATCGAAGGCGGGACGACCATCCGCCGGGCCTCGTCGCGCAACAGGCAGAAGCGGTCCATAATCAGTGCCAGTTCACTGTCGCTCACCGGCTTGAGCAGGTAATCGAAAGCCTGTAGCCGCAGGGCCGGCAACAGGTATTTCTCGTACGAGGTATAAAACACCACTTTCATATCCCAGTCGATGTGCTTGTCGAGCGACGACAGGAACTCCAGCCCCGACGTATCGGAGAGTTCCACATCGAGAAAGAGCAGGTCGGGTTTATGCTTCAAGACCGTATTCCAACCCTCCTCGCCGTTACCGGCCGTAGCTACCACCCGCACTTCGGGGTAGGCCTTCAGCCGGTCGGCCAAGACCCGTATCGACGGGTTGTCGTCGTCGACAATTACGGTATCAATTCTGTTTTCCATATCCATCGTTTATATCGAAGTTATAACCGTCGGGGATAATCAGCAGGGCGCGGCATCCCTCTTCCCCCTCGGGACTGCGGTAACCGTTCAACTCGAAACTCATCGGCCGCTTGTTGCGGGTGTTGAGCAGCTGGATAATCTGGGCCACGACCCGCAAGCCCACTTGAGCCTTGTCGCCGCTTCGCTGCATGACGGGCAACGGTCCGTTGTTGAGCACCTCGATGCGGATGGCCCCGTCGTGGTGACCGACCTGTACCGTCAACCGTTTGGCGGCATCGTGAGGCAACTTTTTCAAACCGTGCTTAATGGCATTCTCCACAAAAATCTGTACCATCATCGAGGGCAACTGCACGGCGTCCAGCTCTATCCCCTCGGCTACATTTACCTTATAATCAAATTTTTCGCCCAACGATTCGCCCTCGACGGCCACATAGAGGTTGATGAAATCGAGCTCCTCGCGCAACGTCGTACAGAAGACACTGGCCAGCGACTGCCCCTGACGGAGCATATCGACCAGGACCCCCAGCGACGAAGGACGTCCCTCCTGCCGGGCCAGCAGTTCGTGGTTGAGCGCATTGTAGATAAAGTGCGGCGTGATGCGGTTGCGGGCATTCTCCATCTTCATGGCCACGATGCGCTGCATCATCTGCTCCTCCCGCAGTTTTACCTGTTTGCGGCGGTAGAAGTAGAAAAAAATCAGCACCAGCACAACGACCGTCACCCCGGCCAGCAGGGCGTAGGTGCGCATCAACTGGGCCTCCTTGTCGCTGATGACCAGGTATTGATTCAGGATGGTGGCATCGCGCTCGTAGCGCATGCGGTTTTCGGCAATCTTCATGCGCACCCGCTCGCTGCGTAGCGAGTCGGAGAGTGAGGTGTAGGCCTGCGTGTATTCGAACGCCCGCTTCCAGTCGTGCCGGGCCTCTGAAAACCGTCGCAGAAAATCGAGCCGCAGCAACCCCTGCTCCGACCGCAGTTCGTCCCGATAAGGGTATCGGGCCACCAGCTCGTCGGCCAGGGCGAAATCGCCGTCCTGCAAGGCCAGTTCCATCTGTTGGGTACGCAGGTGCGACATCACCATCTCGTTGTGCCCGCTTGCCCCGAAAAACTCCAGATTCTGGGCAATGAGCGGGCGAGCCTGTTCGGGCTGGTGCAGCTTCAGGTAGATGTCCGACAAGTTGGCTTGGCAGAAGTGGCGCTCCCACTTCATGTCGGGATAGTCGAGCAGAAAAGTATCGAGGCGCAAAAAGGTCTCCAGCGCCCGCGGATAATCCTTTTGATAGAAATAGTCGTTGCCCAGGCTGTTCAAGTAGTTGAACCGGTCGTAAACCGTCATCAAGGGCCACAACCGGCCGCACTTGTCCCACCAGATGCGGCTCTGCTCAAAATCGCGCAGGGTCGTATAGGTCGCGGCCAAACCGCTGTACAACGGGATATAACTGGCCGTATCGACCTGAATGGAGTCGGCCAGAGCGATGGCCTGCCGGTAGGTCATGGCACTCATCGACAAATCGCCGCCGAACTTGTAGGCATCGGCCAGATTGGCGTAGCACAACAGCTTCTCCCGCTCTTCGTCGCCCTGCTCGGCATAACGGCAGGCCTCCTGCTGGTAGAAGAGCATCGAGTCGGCATTGAACACGAACTGGGTATAATAGATTCCCTTGGCCTGCATGCACTTAATCATCAACCGGTTGCGAAAAGCCGAGAAGGGTTTTCCCGACAAATAGTGCAGCACGCTGTCGGTACTGAGCAGAATCGAGTCGGGGCGCCCCGTATAGAAATAGCGCACAATATCCTGCGTCACGAAGTTATAATATTCGTCGCTGTCGCGGGCCTCGCGCTTGCCCTGGTTGATGGCCTGCACGACAAACGGGATATTGTGGGTATTCAACGAATCGGCTATCGCCTGATTGACGGCATCGAGCGAGTCCATACCCGACTGCCGGGAGCTGCATCCGCTACCCGTAACAACCAGACACAGAAGCAGAAAGACGAATTGCCAGAACGGTATTATTTTCATGGTTCAATCTCTTATTCCATAAACAAATAGTCAAGGCTAAAAGGCGATAAATCATTGCGAGCTACGTCTGCCGGGACAACATGCCACCCCTTCTGCAAGAGTCGGAAGAATCCCTTTTCAACAATATCGAGCATCGACTTTTTTCCGGGCAACAAATGTACGACTTTTTTCCGACACGCTCGCTACATTGCAAAAACAAACCTGTCAATCCCGATTTTTCGCCTCTTATCCACAAATCGGGCCTCTTATCTCAAAAGCAATCTATCGCACGGTTGCCGAGATGTTTTTATCGTTCTATCTTTGAATTGTATTTTAATGGTTACACACAATTCAAAAAAAGTACAGAATTAGAAAAGGGGACGTAACAAATACAGGAATACTCTTTGTAAGAGCATGAAGTATCGTGTGGCTATTTCAGGACAGAATTGAATATGGTTAGCTATCGAAAAAATTGTTATTAGGTCCGAAAATATGCCGTTAGAGCGGGAAAGACGCATAGTATTCAAATGCTCTTCTGCCAGAGAGGATCTCTACCACCAATCAAGAACCGTTCCGTCGTTAAAGACGACACATTCCTGTATTTTTTACATGAGGGGCTTCCTTGCAGACCAAGGGGGCCCTTTTTGTTTCTCTGCACGAAAACTCAAGCGCTGCTTGCATCGGCCCGCTTTTTTCACTATCTTTGTTACATGAAGATAGAAGGCTTCTCAGTATAAATTACCATCAATACTCAACAACATACTATGTCTGTAAACAAAGTCATTCTGATAGGCAACGTGGGGAAAGACCCCGACGTGCGATACATCGAAAACAACGTGTGCGTGGCCAACTTTACCCTGGCTACCACCGAACGCGGATACACCACCCAAAGCGGGGTGCAGATACCCGACAAAACCGAGTGGCACAACATCGTGGCCTGGCGCGGCCTGGCCGAAGTGGCCGAGAAGTATGTGCGCAAAGGCACTCAACTCTACATCGAGGGGAAGATTCGCACCCGCTCGTGGGAAGACCAGAACAAGATTCGCCGCTACACCACCGAAATCTATGTCGACAACATGGAGCTGCTGGGTCGTCGCGACGGCCAGACAACCGCCGCTTCTGCACCGGCAGCCCAACCGCAGGCTCAACCGCAAAGCTATCAGGCACCGGCCAACCCGGGAAATACGGTTGCCGGCGGAAATAGTGCCGACGACGATTTGCCGTTCTGATAGAATGTTGTAAATTTGCAGGCAATTAACGGGCTACGGGCCTCTTGCCGGTTCAGACCGGCGAGAGGCTCTGCCGAACCGGCATCGGGAGAGGCAAGCCTATTGTTTAACTAATACTCATTTTTCTTGGACCCAGATTCGTATTTATCGGTTTTCTCTGCCATCGAAGTGACCTCCCCTTCGGGCGGTGCCATTCTGGCTATCATCCTGGCAGGATTGTTATTGTGTGTCTCTGCTTTTGTTTCAGCTTCCGAAATAGCCTACTTCTCGCTCTCGTCCGAAGAGCTTCACGAGTTTGACAACGACGAGTCTACGACCAACGCCCTGGTCAAAAAGCTGCTTTCCCGTCCCGAGTATCTGCTGGCTACGATACTTATCTCAAACAACCTGGTCAATGTGGCCATCGTTATTCTCTGCAACTTCTTCTTTTCAGATATTCTTCATTTCCACAGCGACGTACTGGATTTCATCTTCCAGACGATTCTGCTCACCTTCCTGCTGCTGCTCTTCGGCGAAGTGATGCCCAAGTTCTATGCCAATCAGAAGCCGGTCAACTGGGTGCGACGCAGTTGCCGGGGGCTGTCGGTACTGGAGAAGATTTTCTCTCCGCTGGCCAACTTGCTGGTCAACACGACCCACATCGTCAACAAGCACATGGTGAAGAAGAGTGCCAACATCTCGATGAACGAACTCTCGCAGGCTCTCGAGATGACTCAGGTCGAGGCGAATGACGAGAAGGAGATGCTCGAGGGCATCATCAAATTCGGCGGCAAAACCGTGCAGGAGGTGATGACGGCCCGCGTCGACATTACCGACGTAGAGATACGTACCGACTTCAAGGAGCTGCTCGACCTCGTCATCGAGACCGGCTACTCGCGGCTGCCCGTCTACGACACCACCGAAGACGACATCAAGGGCATCATATACAGCAAGGACCTCTTGCCCTACATCGGGCAGGATGCCTCGTTCAACTGGCGCAAGCTCATGCGCCGGGCCTACTTCGTGCCCGAGACCAAGATGATCGACGACCTGCTGGAGGAGTTCCGCACGAAAAAAATCCACATGGCCATCGTCGTCGACGAATTCGGCGGCACATCGGGTATCGTCACGATGGAAGATATTCTCGAAGAGATTGTGGGCGACATTAGCGACGAGTACGACGAGGAGGAGAAGAACTACGTCAAGCTCGACGACAACACCTACATCTTCGAGGGGAAAACCCTGCTGAACGACTTCTACAAAATCACGGGACTCGACGAGAGCGAGTTCGGCGACAAGGCCGAGGACGCCGAAACCCTGGCCGGGCTGATTCTCGACATCAAGGAGGATTTCCCCAAGGTGAAGGAGCAAATCGACTACGGCCGTTGCAGCTTCCTGGTACTCGAGCTCGACAAACGACGCATCGGCAAGGTGAAGGTAAAAATCGACCCTGCCAAAACCGAAGAATAACCCCTGCGACCCCATGAAGCCGACCCTTCGCATACGACCCTATCGACTGGCTCTCTACGCGCTGCTCTGTCTCGTGGCCGGATCGGCCGGCTACTCATGCCGCCGCCAGTATACTCCCAAACCCGACGGCTACTTCCGTATCGACCCCTATCCCGATAGCTACCGGCGCACCACGCTGCTGGAGCCAGCCCTCTCGTTCGAGGTCCCCGAGGGGACGGTCGAGACGCTCGACCATGATACGACCCGCCATCACGGTGGGGTACAGTGGCTCAACATCCGGTTCCCCCGCTACCGGGCTACCCTCTATTGCAGCTACCACCCCTTGCGGGGCAATCTGGCCAGCCTGCTCGACGAGAGCCGCGAACTGGTCTACCGCCAGAGCATCCGCCCCGAAGCCGTACAGGCCGGCACCTACGAAAACGACAGTCTGCACATCTACGCCACCCTCTACGACCTCTCGGCCGAGAGCGCCACGCCGCTGCAATTTGTCGCTACCGACAGCGTGCGGTATCTGCTGCGGGGCTCGGTCTACTTCGACGAACCGGGCAAAAGCGACTCCATCGCACCCGTCGTCGGCTACCTCTACGACCACATCGCCCACCTCATCGAAAGCATAGAAACCCCTGCCCGATAGCCATGCCGCTCTACGACTACATATCGACCCCCACCGGAGCCACCGTTGCCTTGTGGCTCCTCACCGAAACGGAGCCGGAACTGGCAGCTCTTCTGCCCGAAGAGGAGCGTCTGCGACTGACGGGAGAGGGACTATCGTCCAAACGATTCTGCGAACAGGCGGCCACCCGTCTGCTGCTCGAGCACATGGAGGCTACCCGCGGAGCCCTCGTGGCCCATACGGAAGAAGGGCAACCCTATCTGCCGGGACGCCCGGGGCACCTCTCCATCTCGCACACCCGCCAATGGGTGGCCGTGGCGTGGCACCCCACCCTGCCGGTGGGGATAGACATCGAGCGGACAGGCGTGCAGGTAGAGCGCGTGGCCACACGCGTATTCGGCGATGCCGAACTGCAGGCACACGCCGACCCGGCCCAGACGCACACCGTGTGGCTGCACCTGTGCTGGTCGGCCAAGGAGGCGCTGTTCAAGGCGATACCCGAAACCGGTATCGACTTTCGCGAACACCTGCACCTCACCCCGCCCGACACTATCGAAAAGGAGGGGATATTTACCGCCACCGAGAGCCGCACACCGGCCCGACGCGGTTACCGGCTGTGGTACCGCACCCACCCCGAGTGGGTGATGGTCTGCGCCACGCCCTTAGCGTAACTCGGCTTTGAAACCGGCAGCACGCACGGCCTCGACTACCCGCTCGGCCGGCACGTCGGCATTGACGGTCAGCAGTTTATCGGGATTCGACAAATCGAGGCTCCACTGCTCGGGAGTCAGAAACTGATTCAACTGTTCGCCAATCTTGGCTACACAACCGGCACATTTGGCCGAAGTCTTTACCTGTATCATGATTCTATCTTTTTTGGATTAAACACTGTTCCTTATCGCAATCGCAAACTGTTGAGGATAACCGACACCGAACTGAAGGCCATCGCTGCACTCGCCCACATGGGGGTGAGCAATATTCCTATGGGATAGAGCACCCCGGCAGCTACCGGGATACACACCACGTTATAGCCGAAGGCCCAGAAGAGGTTCTCGCGAATGATGCGCACCGTCTTGCGCGACAGAGTCACAGCCCGCGGCAACAGCAACAGGTCGGAGTTCATCAAGGTCACCATGGCCACATCCATGGCCACATCGGTACCCTTGCCCATAGCCACGCTCACATCGGCACGAGCCAGAGCCTGCGAGTCGTTGATACCGTCGCCCACCATGGCCACGCACTTGCCGGCCTTTTGCAACTCGGCCACGAAACGCTCCTTGTCGTCGGGCAGCACGCCCCACCGATAGTGCTCGATACCAGCCGCCCGGGCCACCTCGGCCGCGGTCGACTCCTTGTCGCCGGTGAGCATGTAGACCTCGATACCGCACCGTTTCAACTGCTCCACCGCCTCGCGCGAAGTCGCTTTCAAGGCATCTTTCACCTCAAAGGCAGCCAGCAACTCCCGGTCGTTCCCGAAGTAGATGGTATACCCTTCGGGCAACTCCACCCCCTTCAGCCGCTCCTCGGCCAGCGCCTGGTTGCCGACCCAGAAGGGGGTACCGTCACAGGTGCAGACCACGCCGCGCCCCGTGAGGCTTTCGAAATCGGCCACCTGCTCGGCCGGCTTATATCCGCGCTGCCGCAGGTTCTCGGCCAGCGACAGGGCCAACGGGTGCTCCGACTTCATTTCGGCGGCCAGCAATACCGGAGCGTAGCGGTCGAAATCGGGGTAGAGCTTCTCGCCTACCACCTGGGGAGCCCCCTCGGTGAGGGTCCCCGTCTTGTCGAGCACCACGGCATTTACCCGGCACATGTTTTCGAGGGCAAAGGCATCTTTAATAAGAATATGTTGTTGCGCCCCCTTGCCTATCCCCACCGTCAAAGCGGTGGGAGTAGCCAGGCCGAGGGCACACGGACAGGCAATCACCAGTACCGAGACGGCACTCAACAGGGCATAGGGGAACATGCCCCAACCGGCCACGGCAATCCAGACGACAAAGGTCACTATCGAGATGCCGATAACCACCGGCACGAAGATAGCCGCCACCTTGTCGACTATGCCCTGCACGGGAGCCTTGCTGCCCTGCGCCTCACGCACCATGCGCACCATGCGCGACAGCACCGTATCGGCACCCGAAGCCTGCACATCCAGCACGAAAGCGCCCCGCTGGTTGAGGGTACCGGCCAGCACCCGGTCGCCGGGCTGCTTGGCCACCGCCTCCGACTCGCCGCTAATCATGCTCTCGTCGACATACGACGACCCCTCGAGCAGCACGCCATCGACGGGAATCTTCTCGCCGGGGCGCACACTCACCCGATTGCCGGGGCGCAGCATGCCTATGGGCACATCGCGTTCCTCGCCGTTCGCGTCGACCAGCCGGGCCGTCTTGGGCTGCAGCCCCATGAGCGACCGAATCGAAGCCGAAGTGCTCTGCTTGGCCCGGGCCTCGAGCAACTTGCCCGTGAGCACAAAGGCGATAATCATCGCCACCGCTTCGTAGTAAACGTGAGGCACCAGCCCCAGCGATACCCAGAAGCGGGGATAAATCGTACTGAAGAGGCTGAAGAGGAACGAAACCGAGGTGCTGAGCATGACCAGCGTATCCATGTTGGCCCGCCCCTGCCTGGCCGCCTTCCAACCCGAGGTGTAGAACGACCGGCCCAGATAGAGGACCGGCAAGGTGAGTAGCATCAATATCCACATCCATATCGTCGACGGCTCGTGAAACAGCATCGACAGCACCATGACCGGCACCCCGAAGAGCCAGGCCCCCAGCGTGCGGCGTTTCATATCGACATAGTGCCGGTGCTCGGCATCGGCGGCATCGGCCTCGGCATTATCCGAAATGACCAGGTCGTAACCCGCCGCCTGCACGGCAGCCTGCATATCTTTCAACGAAATTTTCCTGGGATCATAAACCACCTGCAAGGTGTTGGCCGCGAAATTGACCGTAGCCTCGGCCACCCCCGGCATCTCTCTCACGGTCTTCTCGACCGTAGCTGCGCACACGGCGCAACTCATTTCCAAAACGGGTATTACTTGCTTTTCCATATTCTTACTCCTACAGACCGGCTCTTCACCTCCCGGCGCTCAAGCCCACAGCCCCCGGCCGCCACCGCGGCTCAAGCCTCGCCACCCTCGTCGAGCGGCGGCTGCATGGTGCACTTGCCGTTCAGTACCGCCCCCGGCTCTATGGCCAGGCGCCGGGCCTGCACATCGCCCTCGAGTGCCGAAGTAGCCTTCAAGACCAGCATCTCGGCCACCATCACATTGCCCGTGACACGGCCCACGACCTCGGCATTCACGGCTACGATGTCGCCGATTACCCGACCGGTTTCACCGATTACCACCTTGCCCTGACACTCCAGCCGCCCTTCGAGCGTGCCGTCTATGCGAATGTCTTTCTGCGAAACAATCTTGCCTACAACCGTGGTCTCTGCGGTAAGCGCATTGTGCGCCATCCCCGAGAAAGTATTATCCTTTGCCATGTCTGTGTCTCGTTTTTATGCTCACACGGGCAATGCAACCCGATGGAGTTGCGCTTGCCGAGGTTAAAGTCTGTCTTTACATCCTGTGCAAAAATAGAAAGAATCTCCCGAAATATACCCTTCGGGTTTGATAATCATTCTAAAAATGAGGTAATAATATTTTTCCGGCCCGATAGAGAGAAGCCCCTCCGACGTTCCGGCTCCGAGCGAAGCAAAAGGATTTCCACCGACAGGCGAAACAGCTCTGCGCTATTCTTTATACCTTTGCACCACTTGATTGCCCGCGTATGTCACAACAGCACCTGAACCTTACCCAAGGAGGCATTACCGTCACCCTGCTCCGGTTTACCCTCCCCATGATGGCGGGAGCCCTGTTGCAGCAATGCTACAACATAGCCGACACCCTCATCGTGGGGCAGTTTGTCGGGCCCGAGGCTCTGGCCGCCGTCGGGTCGGCCTACACGCTCATGGTCTTTCTGTGCTCCATCCTGCTGGGGCTTTCGCTGGGCAGCAGCACCGTATTCTCGCAGCAGTACGGGCGAGGCAACCTGTCGGCCCTGCGGCACAGCACCTGTGTGTCGTTTGTCCTGATTTTCGCCGTCACGGTGGTGCTCAACGTCGCCGCCTTCCTGGCTCTCGACCCCATCTTGCGGTTTCTGCAGGTACCGGCCGAGGTCTACCCCCTCATGCGCGACTACCTGTGGATTATCTTCTGGGGAATCCTCTTCACCTTTATCTACAACTTCTACGCCGCCCTGCTGAGGGCCGTGGGCGACTCGGTCACCCCGCTGTGGTTCCTCTCGCTCTCGGTGGTGCTCAACATCGGGCTCGACCTCTTCTTTATCCTGGCTCTCGACTGGGGCATCGAGGGGGCGGCTGCAGCTACCGTCATCGCACAGGGGGCGGCCGCTCTGGGAATCGTCATCTACACCTACCGCAAACGGCCCGAACTGAAGATACAACGCGACGAAATCTACCTCGACCGCCCCACTCTGAAAGAGATTACCGAGTTTTCCACCCTCACCTGCGTGCAGCAGTCGGTGATGAATCTGGGCATCCTGATGGTGCAGGGGCTGGTCAACAGTTTCGGCACCGTGGTGATGGCCGCCTTTGCCGCCGCCGTGAAGATAGACGCCTTTGCCTACATGCCCGTACAGGAGTTCGGCAACGCCTTCTCGACCTTCGTGGCCCAAAACTTCGGAGCCCGCAAGCGACAGCGCATCCGCCGGGGCATCCGGCAGGCCCTGCTCATCACCTGCCTCTTCTCCCTGGCCGTATCGTTGCTCATCTTCCTCTTTGCCGAGCCCCTCATGCTCATCTTCGTCAAACCCGACGAGGTGGAAATCCTGCGCATCGGGGCCCAATACCTGCGCATCGAGGGGGCCTTCTATGCCCTCATCGGCATCCTCTTCCTGCTCTACGGCTACTACCGGTCGGTACGGATGCCGGGCATGTCGGTCATCCTCACCGTACTTTCGCTGGGTACCCGGGTAGCTCTCTCCTACGCCCTGGCCTCCCTGCCCGCGGTGGGTGTCACAGGCATCTGGTGGTCGATACCCATCGGGTGGTTCATCGCCGACCTCGTGGGCATCGTCTACTACAAACTGTCGGCCGCCCGCGTCGGGCGCCTTATGGACCAGGGCGGAACGGCCTGACACGACAAGAGCCGACGAGGATCGGCCCCATCGGCTCCAACAGTCTGTTCTTTAAATAATATTCACTACCTTTGCGGTAGATAACTCTCTCACATGAAAACAGCGATACACATAGGCTCCATGCGCTTTTACGCCTTCCACGGCGTACTGCCGCAAGAACAGAAGGCGGGCAACTACTTCCGCGTAGAGGCTACCCTCTACACCGACTTCACCCGGGCACTGACCTCGGACGAACTGACCGATACGGTAAACTATGCCGACATCTGCCGCGTGATTGCCGACGAGATGGCTCGCCCCTCGCGTCTGCTCGAGCATGTAGCCGGCCGCATCATCGCCGCCATCACACGCCGGTTCCCCACCGTGACGGGAGGCAAACTGGTCGTAACGAAGGAGAAGCCCCCCATCCCCGGCGACATCCGCGACGTATCGGTCGTGGTCGAATGGTAGAACCGCGCGCGGTATCGCTCCTTTATTTTACGGGTATCTTGTCGATGCGGCGTTGATGACGACCGCCTTCGAAGTCGGTATTCAGGAAGATGTCGACCAGCCGACGACCCAGTTCGGCCGAGATAAAGCGGCCCGGCATCACCAGCACGTTGGCATCGTTGTGCTGACGGGCCAGGGAGGCAATCTCCTCGGTCCAGCACAAGGCCGCACGAATGCCCTGATGTTTGTTCAGCGTCATGTTTATGCCGTTGCCGCTGCCGCAAATGGCAATGCCGGGATAGCACTCGCCCTGCTCCACCGCCAAGGCCAGGGGGTGGGCAAAGTCGGGATAGTCGCAACTGTCGGTCGAGTAGGTCCCGAAATCCTTATAGGCAATACCCTTTGCCTCCAACTCCTGCATGACAACTTGTTTCAGTTCGTATCCGGCGTGGTCGCAGGCCAATCCCACCGGCTTTCCCGATTTCAATATGCTCATATTTTTTTGATTTTGTTTCGTTCAGCAAAAGTAGTACAATTCGAGAGTTGCAACAAATAATTCGTATTTCTGTTGAAACATCTTAATTGTACGAGTATTGTCACAAAAATACAAAAAATATCGCCACTACTGCCCATGCTCCCCATCGAAAAGAAAAGACTTTTTTTATAAATAGTGTCAACGGCAGAACCTTCTGAATCGCAACTTGTTATTTAACGAAGAGCGCTCTCTGGCGGACAAACCGTATCGACGTATCGTCGAGCCTTTTAAAAAGAAAATTTATACAAAACTTAACAAGTTGAACTAAAAGCGATTAGGCTGTTTATCGCAGATAATATACATTTGCAGCCCAACTCGTGAGAGAAAACGAACTAAACCAGAATATGAAACTATTTGTACGATATGTGTTACTTGCCCTCGGCGGCCTTGCATGGAGCTGCCAATCGCCCACCATGGCCCAGAGTGCGACCGAGAGCGACAGTATTGCCGTAATAGCTTCGACCGACACTCTGCCGACTCAACCGACACCCCGGAAACTGAATCTCTTCCAAAAGGTCATGAAGTATTTCAACGACTCCAACGAACCGCGCCCCGACAAGAAATTCGACTTCGGCGTCATCGGCGGCCCGCACTACTCATCGACCACCAAGCTGGGGCTGGGCCTCGTGGCCTCGGGTACCTATCGCATGCGGCGCGACTCGCTCACGCAGCTCTCCAACGTCTCGATCTACGGCGACGCCACCACCACGGGCTTCCTGCTCATCGGGGTCAAGGGCAACAACATATTCCCCGAGAACAAATACCGCATCGACTACGACTTCTACCTCTATACCTTCCCCAGCGACTTCTGGGGAATCGGTTACGACAACGGCAACAACAACGCCAACAAGAGCAGCTACAACCGGCTCGAGACCATCGTGCGCATCGACTGGCTGGCCCGCCTCTGCCACAACCTGTACGGGGGTATCACCACCGGTTTCAACTGGGTGAAGGGGACCGGCTTCACCAAACCGGAACTGCTGAACGGCGAACCTCACGAGGTCATCAGCACCAGTGCGGGATTTGCCCTCACCTACGACAGCCGCGACTTCATCCCCAACGCAGCCCGCGGGGTCTACTTCAACGTGCGGCAACGCTTCTTCCCCCGTATTTTCGGCAACAAACATCCCTTCACCCGCACCGCCTTCATCTTCGACTACTACCAACGGGCGTGGGAGGGGGCCATCATCGCCTTCGACCTGCACGGCGAATTCAACTACGGCGACGTGCCCTGGAACATGCTCGCCTCGCTGGGCGGCTCGACCCGCATGCGGGGATACTACGAAGGGCGCTACCGCGACAAGTGCCTCATCGAGACCCAGCTGGAACTGCGGCAGCACATCTGGCACCGCAACGGCATAGCCGTGTGGGTGGGCGCCGGCAACGTGTTCCCTTCGTTCTCGCGCTTCGACTGGGGGCACACCCTGCCCAACTACGGGATAGGCTACCGCTGGGAGTTCAAGAACCGGGTCAACCTGCGACTCGACTACGGATTTGGCAAGAAAGGACAATCGGGATTTTTATTCAACATCAATGAAGCATTTTAATCGACTATTCACACAACGGCGCATCTTCTGGATATTCCTGGCCGTGATGCTGGTGCCCAACCTGTTTCTCTGTTTCACCGAGCATCTGCCATTCCTGTTCAAGGTGGTCTACATACTCATACCGGGGGCTCTCTACCTGCTGTTGCTGAACCTCTCGCGCAAACCGGGCATCACCTTCTGGGCCCTGCTCCCGCTCCACTTCATCGGGGCGTTCCAACTGGTGCTGCTCTACCTCTTCGGCAACTCCATCATCGCCTCCGACATGTTTCTCAACATGTTCACCACCAACAGCGGCGAGGCCTTCGAACTGCTCGACAAGCTGGCCCCGGCCGTCGTAGGGGTATTCGTCCTCTATCTGCCGGCACTGGCACTGGCCGTCTACTCCATACGCCGGCCCGACTCGCTCACGCCTCTTTTCCAGAAGCGGGCCTTCATGCTCTCCATGCTCCTGCTGGGTACAGGCCTGCTCATCTATACCCCGGCACACCGGCAGGCGCCCCACCGGGCCCGGCTCGACAACCTCTACCCCATCAACGCCTTCAACAACGCGCGGTTTGCCGTGAGCAGCTGGAAGGCGGCCAAGAACTACCACCTCACCTCGCGCGACTTTGACTACCGGGCTTCGTCGTCGCGCGACCCGCAAATGCCCGAGGTCTATATTTTCGTCATAGGCGAGACGGCCCGCGCCGGCAACTGGGGGCTCTACGGCTACGAACGCAACACCACCCCACGCCTCGGTGCCCGACACGACGTCATCCACTTCGACGACGTGCTGACCCAAATCAACGCCACCCACAAGAGCGTACCTCTCATGCTCAGTCCGGCCGACGCCCTCGACTTCAACCAAATCTACCGGCAGAAGAGCCTCATCACGGCCTTCAAGCAGGCCGGATTCCGCACGGCATTCATCTCGAACCAGTTGCACAACGGCTCGTTTACCGACTTCTTTGCCGACGAGGCCGACTGTACCCTCTACCTGCTGGCTCCCAAAAACAAGACTCACCTCTACGACAACACCTTGTTGCCGGTAGTCGACTCGCTGCTCCAGAACGGACCCGCCAAGCAGTTCATCGTGCTGCATACCTACGGCTCTCACTTCAACTATTGCGAACGCTATACGGCCGAGAACCGCAGCTTTACACCCGACTACATCAGCGAGATAAACCGGAAAGACCGGCAGGCCATGATCAATGCCTACGACAACTCGATTGTGGCAACCGACTGGTTGCTCGACCAACTGATCGACCGGCTCGACCGCACGGGGAAGACCTCGGCCCTGCTCTACCTCTCGGACCACGGCGAAGACCTGCTCGACGACGACCGCGACCGCTTTCTGCACGCCTCGCCTATCCCCACCTACTACCAGTTGCACATCCCGTTTGTCTTGTGGTTCTCGCCCCAATATGTCAGCCAGTTCCCACTCGACACCCAACAGGCTCGCGAGCAGCACCAAACGCCCTTCGACTCACGGGTCGTATTCCACACCTTGCTGTCTATCGGCGGCATCGAGACCGACTATCGCATCGACAGTCTCTCGCTCGTGAGTCCCTCGTTCCACCTGGACAAACGATACTATCTGGGCGAGCGCAACATACCTGTACCCGTGAAGTATCTCCCCTTCGACGACGAAGATCGACAGGCTTTCGAACGCCACGGCATCGCTCCTCGATAAGGGTTTTCACCCTGTGCCATACCATAGCCCCGACTCTCACCTTTCACTATATTTCCAGAATATAGGAGGCGGCTCGGCAGAGGCAAACTGAAAAACTTCGTTTTTGTTTGCCTCTGCTCTCACCTTTCACTATATTTGTATGGATAAAATGCGGGCGAGGCTCACGGGCTGCCTGCATGAGTTGTGATAAACACCCAAACCAGAGAGTTATATGGACCACACTGCGTCTTCGAGATCAGAGAATATTGTTCTCATTCCTACCTACAACGAGAAGGAGAACATCGCTGCCATCATCCATGCCGTATTCGAACTGCCCCGCCAGTTCCATATCCTCGTAATCGACGACAATTCGCCCGACGGGACTGCCGAAATCGTGCGGTCGCTGCAAAAGCAATTCCCCGGGGCCCTGCACCTGATGGAACGCGCCGGCAAACAGGGATTGGGCACGGCCTACATTGCGGGGTTCAAATGGGCTATCGCCCGCAAATACGAATACATATTCGAGATGGATGCCGACTTTTCGCACAATCCGCAAGACTTGATGAAACTGCTGGCGGCCTGCAAGACGGGCGGTGCCGATATGTCCATAGGCTCGCGGTACGTGACGGGGGTAAATGTCGTGAACTGGCCGATGGGCCGGGTAATGATGTCTTACTTCGCCTCGAAATACGTGCGCTTCATCACCGGCATGAAGATACACGACACCACCGCCGGGTTTGTCTGCTACCGCCGCCGGGTGCTCGAGACCATCGGCCTCGACTCGATTCGGTTCAAAGGCTATGCCTTCCAGATCGAGATGAAGTTCACCACCTACAAGTGTGGATTCACCATCAAAGAGGTGCCTATCATATTTATCAACCGGGTACTGGGCGAGAGCAAAATGAACAGCAGCATCTTCGGCGAGGCTGTATTCGGTGTCATCAAACTGAAAATAGACAGTTGGTTCCGCAAATACCCCAAGCTGTAACGCGGCCAGGCAACGGAACTCCTTAAATATCTATCGGCCATGGACAAAACGATTATCAAAAACGGAACAATCATAAACGACGGCGAGCAATTCGTGGGCTCGGTAGTCATCGACGGTGAATGTATCGAATCGATTATCCGGGGCGAACTGCCCGAAGCGGTGGCCTGCACCGCCCAGCGCATAGTCGATGCCACGGGGAAATGGGTATTGCCCGGAGCCATCGACGACCAGGTACACTTCAGGGAACCGGGGCTCACCCACAAGGCCGAAATCGCTACCGAATCGGTAGCTGCCGTGGCCGGCGGCGTCACCTCGTTTATGGACATGCCCAACACCTTGCCCCAGACCACTACCCTCGAGGCCCTCGAGTGGAAATACGAACGGGCCGCCCAGGTATCGCCGGCCAACTACTCGTTCTACATCGGAGCCACCAACGACAACTTCGAGGTTCTCCGGCAGACCGATTTCACACAGGTTTGCGGGGTCAAGATCTTCATGGGCTCATCGACCGGCAACATGCTCGTCGACAACGAGCAGACTCTGCGCCGCATCTTTGCCGAGATACCGGCCCTCATTGCCGTACACTGCGAAGAGGAGAGCATCATCCAGGCCAATAAAAAATATTATACCGAGCGGTTCGGCAACGACCTGCCCATCTTCTTCCACCCGCTCATCCGCAGTGCCGAGGCCTGCTATGCCTCGTCGTCGCGTGCGGCCGAACTGGCTTCGCAATACGGCACCCGGCTGCATCTGTTGCACCTCTCGACCGCCCGCGAAATGTCGCTGCTCGACTCGGCACCACTGGCACAAAAGCGCATCACCGGCGAGGTGTGTATGCACCACTTGTGGTTCGACGACAACGACTACTCCCAATACGGCAACCGCATCAAGTGGAACCCTGCCGTCAAAACCTGCGGCGACCGCAAGGCGCTGCTCGAAGCCCTGCGCAACGGCAAGCTCGACGTGGTGGCGACCGACCACGCTCCGCACCTGTGGAGCGAGAAGCAGGGGTCGTGCCTCAAAGCGGCCTCGGGAGGCCCCCTCGTACAGCACTCGCTGCAAGTGATGCTCGAGTTGGCACAACGGGACGAGTTCCCCCTCGAACTGGTGGTAGAGAAGATGTGCCATGCACCGGCCCTGCTCTACCGTATCGACCGGAGGGGCTATCTGCGACCCGGCTATTATGCCGACGTCGTGGTGGTCGACCCGCACAAGCCCTATACCGTCACACGCGACAACATCCTGTCGAAGTGCGGATGGTCGCCCTTCGAAGGCCACACCTTCCCGGCTACCATCGAGCGTACCTTTGTCAACGGCAATGAGGTATTTGCCGAGGGCAAACCCACAGGTACAGGCCGGGGCAAACGGCTCACGTTCCACCACACCGAAGTCGACCGTGCAGCCCTTTGAAACACCGCCGAAACGCCCCTTAATTTTTCATAAATTCCGGCCGGAATACTTGCGTTAGCGGTCGGATGAAACCTTTTTGTTATAAAGTTTTTATACTTTTATCCCCCTGAAATCATACTATTTTACTTTACACCTATGAAACACATTAAGCTTATTTTCTCGACAGCGTTACTGCTGCTTTTTGCCCTCGGCGGAGAGGCTCAAACCCAACAAGACTCCCTGACCATCGCCCACGCGCAATGGGAAACCGACACCCTGGCTCACGGAGCCGTGTGCCTGAGTGCCAACCTGCAACTGTTCGACTCGCCTCAACAGATTGCCATCATCAAATACGATGCCCGCAAATACAAAACCCGAATCGTACAGGCTCCGCACATCGCCATGACCAGCGACCTGGCTCGCAAGAGCGGTGCCGAAGTGGCCGTAAACGGGGGGTACTTCAATGTCAAGACGGGGCTCCCCTCGACTTTCGTCCAACTCGAGGGCAAGGTCTATGGCGAAACGACGCAGGCCGATGCCTTCCGCACCACCGGTGCCATCACGACCGACCACAACCGAATCGAGATTCACCCCTTCGACTCCATCTCGGCCAAGAAACTGAAAAAGAGATACAAAAACATACTCACCGCCGGGCCGTTGCTGTTGAAAGACGGCGTACGGCAAATGGCTCCGACCTTCGAGACCAACAACACCCAGGGTGCCAAGGGTGGCAACTCCTTCAGCTCCGACGTGCCGCAGGGCTTCTACAAACGTCACCCGCGGGCCTTTATCGGCATCACGAAAGATCATCAGGTGATGATGGTGGTTGTCGACGGCCGGTTCAAGGGGAAAGCCGCCGGCATGTCTATCGACGAACTCTCGTACCTGGCCCAGCAACTGGGCATGACCGACGCCCTTAACCTCGATGGAGGCGGCTCGGCCACGCTGTGGAACAACCACACGGGCATCATCAACCACCCCTACGACAACAAGAAGTTCGACCACGAAGGCGAGCGCGAGGTAGTCAATGCCATCGTTGCCCTGCCCAATCGCTAAAATATACAATCAACAACCTCATAATCTCTGTTACACATGAAAACATTCACCTGCAAATGGTTGGCAACCCTGGCCCTGCTCGTTCTCTGCTCGGCATCGCTCTCGGCCAAAGCGCCCAAATACATCTTTTTCTGCATAGGCGACGGCATGAGCTTCGCCCACGTGCTGGCTACCCAGCTCTACTACGAACACGGTAACTACAAGGAGGGCAACGAGTCGATTGCCTTTCTCGACTTTCCCGTGCACTCGGCCGTCAGAACCCACGCCAACAACAGCCTCATCACCTGCTCGGCTGCCGCCGCCACGGCTCTGGCCACGGGACACAAGACCAACATCGACCACGTAGGCATCTCGCCCGACAAAAAACCGCTCACCTCTATCGCCAAACAGTTGCGCGACAAAGGGTATGCCATAGGGCTCGTAACCAGCGGACAAATCGACGACGCTACCCCGGCAGCCTTCTATGCCTCGCAAATGCGTAAAGAGGCCTACCTCATCGGCAAGGAAGGGGCCGACAGCCAATTCGATTTCCTGGCCGGCAGCGCCCTGAAGCAACCGTATGCACCCTCGCAACCCTCGCTCTACGACTACTACCGCCAACAGGGCTACACCATATGCCGCGGTATCGACGGATACAACGCCAACCGGGCTACCGGCAAGATGCTCCTGCTCGATGCCGATACCGCCTCGCGCTCGTGGCTGCCCTATGCCATCGACCGGGAACCCGAAGCGATGGGGCTGGAGTTTATGGTACAGACCGGCATCGACAAGCTCTATCGCGAAAAAGGGAAAAAGGGATTTTTCATGATGATCGAAGGGGCCAGCATCGACCATGCCTCGCACCCCGACGACCTGGCGACCGCCATCTTCGAGACGGCCGAGTTTGACCGCAGTGTACGAATTGCCTGTGAGTTTTACCGGAAACACCCCGACGAAACCCTCATCATCGTCACGGCCGACCACGAGACCGGTGGACTGACAATGGGCGAAACCAATATGCACCCCTTCTACTGGGAGTATGTCAACTACCAGAAGTGCTCCAAAGAGACGCTCTCCAACCTGTTCCGGTCGTTGAAAAAGAGCAAGCAGGTAGATACCTGGGAGAAGGCCCGGAAGGTCCTGGCCGACCATACCGGCCTGTGGGCGAAGATTCCGGTCAATGCCGGCGAAGAGGCCGCACTCATGCAGTGCTACTACCGCACCGTCGTGCAAAAGAGCAAGGAGCAGGAGGTCACGCTGTATGCCCAAACCGAACCGTTGGTGGCCCAAGCCATTGCCCTGCTCGATAAAAAAATCGGGGTAGGCTGGAGCAGCACCTCGCATACCGGCGGGTTTGTGCCCTTCTATGCCATCGGTTGCGAAGCCACCCGATTCGCTACCGTAGGCGACAATACCGAGATTCCCCAGACGATACGTAAGATTATGAAAATCAAATAATCCCGACAGACGTTTCCCTATTTCACATACTCCCATGCGAAAAATCGTCGTAGCCCCCGACTCGTTCAAAAACTCCTTGCCGGCTCCCCAGGTGGCAGCCGCCATCGAAGCCGGCATCCGCCTCACATTGCCCCAGGCACAGGTTGTCAAGGTACCTGTCGCCGACGGCGGCGAGGGGACGATGGAGACTTTGGTCGAGGCTCTGGGCGGGGAGTATGTCAACTGTCTGGTAAACGACCCGCTCATGCGGCAGACTCCGGCGGCATACGGCATCGTGCACACCCACGGGGAGCCGACGGCCATTATCGACCTGGCCTCGGCCAGCGGACTTACCCTCCTGTCGCAGGAAGAGCGCAACCCGCTCGTCACCACCACCTACGGCACCGGGCAACTCATTGCCGACGCCTGCAACCGCGGGTGCCGACACATCGTGATGGGTATCGGCGGCAGTGCTACCAACGATGCCGGCAAGGGGATGCTCGAGGCTCTGGGCTGCCGGTTCCTCGACGCGGCGGGTGCAGAGCTGAAGCCGGGCGGCGAATCGCTCAACGACCTGGCCTCCATCGATACAAGCGGCATGAACAGGCTCGTGGCCGATTGCCGCTTCACCATCATCTGCGATGTCGACAATCCCCTCTTCGGTCCCAGTGGAGCAGCCTATGTATTTGCCCCACAGAAGGGAGCTACCCCTCACGACGTCGTTACCCTCGACAAGGGGCTGAGACAATTTGCCTCCTGTGTAGAATCCGTGTTGCACCGCGATATTAGCCAAGTCGAAGGAGCCGGAGCGGCCGGCGGAGTGGGTGCCGCCTCGCTTGCCTTCCTCCAGGCCACCCTGAAACCGGGCACCGAAACCGTGCTGGAGATACTGCAATTTTCGCGTCTCATCGACGGGGCCGACCTCGTGATTACCGGCGAGGGAAAAATAGACCGGCAGACCCTCATGGGCAAAGCGCCCTATGGCGTACTGCTCCCGGCCCGCGAAAAGGGTATCCCGGTTGTGGCTTTAGGCGGGGCGATAGAAGACCGAGACTCCCTGCTGGAGGCCGGCTTCCGGGGTATCTTCTGCATACAGTCGTCGGCCATGCCGCTCAAGAGAGCCCTGCAACCCCACATCGCTGCCGAAAACCTCAAGCAGACAACCGCACAAATCATCCGACTGCTCTACCCGCAAGGATAAACTCTCTCCTCCCCCTCTCCTTCAGGAGCTCCCCCTCCAAATTTATTCCAGATAAACAATAACAAGTTGTTTATCAACAGATTAAAGATAAGACCCGCCTTGAATTTAAAACAAAAAAAAGAGCTAACCCTCACCGAGGGATAGCCCCAATTCTTTTAGTCTTTGCTGTAGATTATTCAGCAACAACAGCAGCAGCTTCAACTACAGTGTCAGCAGCAGCAGAGTCAACAGCAGCAGAGTCAACAGTTTCAACTGCAACTTCTTCTACAACGGCAGTGCTATCAACAGCTTCAGTAGATTCAGCAGCTTTATTGCCGCAAGAAGCGAAAGACATTGCAAATGCAACAGCGAAGAACAAAACTAACTTTTTCATTTCCTTCAAATTAAAGATAAAACAATATTTTTTTGCTTCAAAAACGCTACAAAGGTATACATTCTTTTTATATGTTGTACTCCTAATCTTATTTTTTTTTCAGAATATTTTGATTTTTCTGGGAAAAATCAACCCAAAAAAGCTCAATTATCATATAAATAGCGTTTTATGCTTCGCTTCGGGGTCTTTTCAAACTCATTCGGATAGAGTTGGATACGGGTTATTTGCTCGTAGGGAGCCAACATCTTGTTCAGATTGGCCCGAACCTCCTCCATCGCCATGGGCAGATCGTGATTCGAAACGCCGTAACTGTCCATCGCTTCGTAGTCGGGACAGACGAGAGCCACCAGCTTGCCGTCGCGTTCGACCACCAGACTCTCCATCACGAAAGGCATATTGTTCAGCTTGGCCTCAATCTCCTCGGGATAGATGTTCTGTCCGTTCGAGGTGAGAATCATTGTCTTGCTGCGCCCCTTGATGTAGATGGTACCGTCGGGGGTCATGGTACCCATGTCGCCGGTGTGCAGCCAACCGTCTTCGTCGAGCACGGCTTTGGTAGCCTCTTCGTTTTTGTAGTAGCCCTTCATCACATGCTCGCCCCGCACACAGATTTCGCCCGGGATATTCTCGGGGTCGAGCGAATCGATTTTGGTCTCGACATAGCCGAAGAGCGTGCGGCCGGCCGAACCGGGCCGGAACTCGCGGTGCGACGTGTAGCTCACCAGCGGAGCGCACTCGGTCATGCCATAGCCTACGGTAAAGGGGAATTTGATCTTGTGCAGGAACTCCTCGACCTCGCGGTTGATGGGAGCACCGCCCACAATCACCTCTTCGAAGCGACCGCCGAAGGCATCGATCAGTTTCTTGCGCACCTGTCCGTAGATGCGGGTATCGAGAATGGGAATATTCAGGGCCCACCGCATGGGCGTCTTGCTGAGCAGGGGTTGTATCTGTTTCTTGTAAATCTTCTCGAGAATCAGCGGCACGCAGATAATCAGGTTGGGCCGCACCTCCTCGAGCGCCTTCAACAGGATCTTGGGCGAAGGAATCTTACCCAACAGCGTGATGTGCGTACCCACCGCCAGAGGCGTGAGCAGGTCGAAGGCACACCCGTAGGCATGGGCCAGCGGCAGGAACGAGATACACTTGCTGCCCTTGTAGTGCAGGTGCGAGCGAACGCCGAACATCACATTGCCCGCCAGGTTGTTGCCCGTGAGCATCACCCCTTTGCTGAAGCCCGTGGTTCCCGAGGTGTAGTTGATTAGTATCACCTTGTCGTTGTCGAGGTCGGCATAACGGATGTCCGACCGGCTGAAGCCGTTGGGATAGGTATTCTTGAAGCGGCGCTTCATGTCGCGCAGGCATTTGGCAATCTCCTCGCCGTCGCGCTGCACGAGGCACGAGAAGTCCTGCAACGAGATGGCGGCACGCACCTCGGGCAACTTCTCCATCTCGATATTCTCCCAGATGTTTTCGCCCACAAAGAGCATCACCGAATCGGAGTGGTTGATAATGTGGTGTATATCGTGCGGATTGAACTCTTGCAGAATGGGTACCAGTATGGCACCATAGGTAACCGTAGCCATGAAGGCGATGCACCAGTTGGGGGTATTTTTCCCCACGAGAGCGATTTTGTCGCCTCGTCTGATTTGGCAATGGCGGAAGAGGATGTGCAACTTGGCAATCTCGCGTGCCATCTCCTGATAAGTATACGTGTGCTGCTCGTTATAGTCGGTCAACGCAGGCAAGTCCCAGTTTTCCCGAAAGCTCGACTCGTATATCTTGATGAAATTTTCAGAAATCATATCCCTAATTTAATTAGTTTGGTAGCAAATATACGACTTTGTTTGTAAAATCATTCATTCTTATACAACTATTAAAATCGAGGGGCTACACATTTTTAAATGAAATGAGTAACTTTGTCGCCTGTATTGGCATTCCGACCCACCGATTATGATAGACGTCAACATATTCCAGAATAAGACCGCAGCCTATTACACGCTGGGCTGCAAGCTCAACTTTGCCGAGACTTCCACCATCGGGAAGACCCTCGAAGCCCACGGTATCCGCAAGGTGCGGTCCGGCGAGAAGGCCGACATCTGCGTAATCAACACCTGCTCGGTGACCGAGCTGGCCGACAAGAAATGCCGGCAGACCATCCGTCGCATCGCCCGGCAACACCCGCAGGCCTTTATCGTGGTGACCGGCTGCTATGCGCAGCTCAAACCCGACGAGATTGCCCACATCCCCGACGTGGACCTGATTCTGGGCGCCGAGCAGAAGCTCGACATCCTGCAATATCTGGGCAACCTGCACAAGCGGCAGGAGGTGGGCGAGGTGGTCACCACCCCCACCCGCGACATCCGCAAGTTCTCGCCCTCGTGCTCGCGGGGCGACCGCACCCGCTACTTCCTCAAGGTACAGGACGGCTGCGACTACTTCTGCACCTACTGCACCATACCCTTTGCCCGGGGCCGGAGCCGCAGCGGTACCATCGAACAACTCACCGCCCAGGCCCGCGAAGTGGCCGAGGCCGGGGGTAAGGAGATTGTCATCACGGGGGTGAACATCGGCGATTTCGGCAAACAGACGGGCGAGACCTTCCTCGACCTCATCCGCTCGCTCGACCAGGTCGAGGGCATCGCGCACTACCGCATCTCCTCAATCGAGCCCAACCTGCTCACCGACGAGATTATCGCCTTCGTGGCCCAGTCGCAACGGTTTGCCCCGCACTTCCACATACCCCTGCAATCGGGCAGCGACACGGTGCTGAAGCTGATGCACCGCCACTACGACACGGCTCTCTTTGCCCACAAGATAGAGACCATACGCCGCCTCATTCCCGACGCCTTCATCGGGGTCGACCTCATCACCGGCGTACGGGGCGAGACCGAAGAGCTGTTCGAAGAGAGCCGCCGGTTTGTCGAGGGGCTCGACATTTCGCAACTGCACGTCTTCACCTACTCCGAGCGACCGGGTACCCAGGCCTTGAAGATAGAGCCGGTCGTGCCCATACCCGAGCGGCACGAGCGTTGCCGCCGCATGCTCGAGGTTTCGGAGCGGAAGCTGCACGACTTCTACACCCGGTTCCAGGGCACCACGCGCCCCGTCCTGTTCGAGCAACCGCGCAAGGGTGCCCCCATGCACGGCTTCACCGACAACTACATACGGGTAGAGATGCCCTACCGCAAGGAGTGGGTCAACACCTGCCGACCCGTACGGCTGGGCGATTTCAACGAGGCCGGCGACGCCCTCATCGCCACCGAGATTTAAACCGAGCGACATGAAAAAAGAGACTTTGCAAAATATCATCTACTCGCCGCTGTACCTCTGGTTCAAGCTGCACGCCCTGCTGCCCATGCGGGTGCTCTATCTGCTGGCCGACCTGCTCTACTACCCGCTCTACTACGTGGTGCACTACCGCCGCCGTCTGGTGTTCGAAAACATGCGCAACGCCTTCCCCGACAAGAGCGAGCAGGAGTTGATACGGCTCGAGAAGAAATTCTACCGCCACTTCTGCGACTACATCGTAGAGACCATCAAGCTCCTGCACATCTCCGACGAGGAGATGCGCCGCCGCATGGTCTTCGAACAGACCGACATCATCGACCGCCTCTTCGACCAGAACCGCTCCATCATCATTCTGCTGGGGCACTTCGGCAACTGGGAGTGGGTACCCTCGGTCACGCTGTGGACCCGTACCCCCGATGTACTCTTCGCCCAGATATACCGGCCGCTGAAAAACGAGTGGTTCGACCGCTTCTTCCTGAAACTGCGCTCGCGGTTCGGCTCTACCTGCATCGCCAAGAAAGAGACGCTGCGGGCCATCCTGCAGATGAAGCGCTCGGGGCGCCCCTCGATTACGGGATTCATGTCGGACCAGACTCCCTCGCCGGCCAACATCCACCACTGGGCCCGGTTCCTTTCGCAAGACTCGCCCGTGCTCACCGGCTACGAAAAGATTGCCCGCAAGACCGATTTCGCCGTGCTCTACTTCGATGTCGAAGTGGTGAAACGTGGGTACTACAAAGCAACCATCCGCGAGGTGGCCCTGCAGCCCAACGAGCTGCCCGAGTTCGAAATCACCGACCGCTATACCGCGATGATGGAGAAGACCATCCTGCGCAACCCCTGGGCCTGGCTGTGGACCCACAAACGCTGGAAATACAAACACGAAGATTTCCCCAATACCTGATATGAAAAAGAAAGTCGCCGTCGTCATACTCAACTGGAACGGGGCCGCCCTGCTGCAACGCTTCCTCCCCTCGGTGTGTGCCCACACGCCGGCCCATCTGGCCGACATCGTGGTGGCCGACAACGGCTCGACCGACAACTCGGTCGAACTCCTCGCCCGCGAATTTCCCCAGGTGCTCCTGCTGCCCTTCCCCCGCAACTACGGTTTTGCCGAGGGGTACAACCGGGCACTCGACGAACTGGACTACGAATATACCGTGCTGCTCAACTCCGACGTGGAAGTGACGGCCCACTGGCTCGAGCCGCTGCTCGAGTTTGTCGAGAGTCACCCCGACGTGGCTGCCTGCCAGCCTAAAATACGGTCGCTGCGCGAACCCGAAAAATTCGAATATGCCGGAGCCGCCGGCGGATTCATCGACCGCTACGGCTACCCCTTCTGCCGCGGGCGCCTCTTCGGTACCCTCGAGACCGACCGCGGGCAGTACGACAACCCGCTCGACATCTTCTGGGCCAGCGGTGCCGCCCTCTTCGTGCGCACCGCCGTCTACCGCGAGGTGGGCGGTCTCGACCCCGGCTTCTTTGCCCACATGGAGGAGATTGACCTCTGCTGGCGCATCCACCTGGCAGGCTACCGCATAGCCGTCGTGCCGCAAAGCCGGGTACACCACCAGGGCGGGGCCTCGCTCGATGCGGCCAATCCGCAGAAGACCTACCTCAACTTCCGCAACAACCTGCTCATGCTCCACAAAAACCTGCCCCGACAGGAGGGGAAAAAGGTGCTGTTCATCCGCCGGCTCTACGACACGCTGGCTTTCGCCCGGTTCGTCGCCCTGGGGCAGATACCTCACGCCCATGCCATTCTGCGAGCCCACAACGACTTCCGCAAGATGCGCAAACTATACACCCGTCACCCCCAGCAGAACCTGCTGAACACCTTCCCCGAAGCCCGGCGAAACATCACGATGGAGTACTTCCTGAAGGGCAAAAAAAAATTCTGAGGCAACCGACGGCCGCCTCAGAATAGTGCTGTTATCAGTAAATATTTTCGTTATCGGAACATCTGGACTACCCGTTTCAAGGCGGCGATGAAAGCGTCGGCCTCGGCCTGGGTATTGTACACGGCAAACGATACCCGCACCGTACCCTCAATGCCAAGCGAGGTCATCAGCGGCTGGGCACAGTGGTGACCCGTGCGGACGGCCACACCCAGCTTGTCGAGCAGCATGCCCATGTCGTAGTGGTGGATGCCGTCGACCAGGAACGAGATGACCGAACTCTTGTGCGGCGAGGTGCCGAAGATGCGCATCCCCTCGATCTGCTCCATCTGCGCGGTGGTGTAGCGCAACAGCTCGTTTTCGTGAGCGGCGATAGCCTCCAGCCCGATGCTGTCGACATAGTCGAGCGCCGAGGCAAAGGCGGCCGTACCCACATAGTCGGGAGTACCGGCCTCGAACTTGAAGGGCAGCTCGCCGAAGGTCGTCCCCGAGAAGTCGACATGCGCAATCATCTCGCCGCCTCCCTGATAGGGCGGTATGGCATCGAGCCACTTCTCCTTGCCATAGAGGATGCCTATCCCCGTGGGGCCATAGACCTTATGGGCCGAGAAGGCGTAGAAATCGGCATCGAGCTCCTGCACGTTCACCCGCAGGTGAGGGATGGCCTGAGCCCCGTCGACCAGCACCGGCACCCCTTGTGCATGGGCGTAGGCAATCATCTCGCGCACCGGGTTGATGGAGCCCAGCACGTTGGAGACGTGAGCCACACACACCAACCGCGTGTGCTCGTTGAAGAGCTGCCTGTAGACCTCGAGCTCGAGTTCGCCCCGCTCGTTGATGGGGACCACCTGCAACTTGATTTTGCGACGGCGCTGCAAGAGCTGCCACGGCACAATATCGGCATGGTGCTCCATGACGGTGAGAATCACCTCGTCGCCGTCGTGCAGAAACTCGTCGCCAAACGACGAGGCCACCAGGTTGATGGCTTCGGTCGTGCCCCGCGTAAAGACAATTTCGGAGGGCGAAGCGGCCCCGATAAACTGCTGCACCCGGCGGCGGGCCGCCTCGTGGGCATCGGTAGCCTCCTGGCTGAGGGTATGCACCCCGCGATGCACGTTGGCATTCACCCGATAGTAGGTATCGGCAATGTGGTCGACCACGCAGCGGGGGGTCTGCGAGGTGGCGGCGTTGTCCAGATAGATGAGCGGACGGCCCGACACCTCACGTTTCAGAATGGGGAAATCGGCTCTTATCTTCTCAATATCCAACATAGTGGAACTCCTTTCTTCTTTTCTTCATGTTAACGACAGGCCTGGCAACCCGAACATTTGGCCAGCTCGCCGCGGAAGCGCTTCTCGACCAACTGGCGCAAGCGATCCTTGAGGGCGTCGAGACGCACCTGCTCGATGACATCGTTGGTAAAGGCAAACATCAGCAGCATGCGGGCCTCGGCCTCGGTGATACCGCGCGACCGCATGTAGAAGAGGGCATTCTGGTCGAGCTGTCCGATGGTAGCTCCGTGGCTGCACTTCACGTCGTCGGCATAAATCTCGAGTTGCGGCTTGGTGTACATCTTGGCCAGCGGCGAGGCACACAGGTTCTTGTTGCCCTGATAGGCCTCGGTCTTCTGGGCTCCGTGGCGCACCAGGATACGGCCGCAGAACGAACCGCGGGCCGAATCGTTGAGTACATATTTGAACAGCTCGTTGCTGTGACAGTGCGAAACGGCGTGGTCGATAAAGGTATAGGTATCGACCGACTGCTCCTTGTCGACGATGCCCATGCCGCAGAGCGACAACTCGGCGTGCTCGCCGTCGAAAGTCGAATAGTAGTTGCTGCGGGTTACCCCGTTGTGCAACACGATGCCGTTGACCAACACATTCGACCGGGCTCCCTGGCGCACGAACACCGAGGCCACCTTGGCCGTATTCTCCGACGACTCTTCCATGTCGTAGTAGTCGAACACGGCATCGTCGTCGACAAATATCTCGCACACCTGCGAAGCAAGGAAACGCACCGACGACTCGTCGGAGTGGTCGCACACCAGCAGTTTGGCCTGGGCGCCCTTGCCTACGACAATGAGCAACCGGCGGTTGACCAGGAAGTCGACATTGCCCCGCAGGATATTCACCAGCTGGATGGGCTTCTCGACCACCACCCCGTCGGGGATGTATAGGAAGAACCCGTCCTGGGCAAAGGCGGTGTTGAGCGCCACCGTGCCGTCGCGTTTCATGTCGGCGGCCTGCCCGTAGTAGCGGGCTACCAGTTGCGGGTATTGCCGGGCCATCTCGCACAGGCTGCCGGCCACGACACCCTCGGGCAACTTGGCCGCAGCGGGCTGTGCCTGGGTGTAGAAGGTATCGTTCACGACAAAGTAGAGCAACGTGCTCAGGTTGGGCACATCGCAACGGAACACCTCGTAGGGATTGATTTCGATATTGACCCGGCCCAGGTTCAACCCGTAGTCGGGGGCATAGAGGGCCTCGATGTCGGTGCGGCGATACTCCTCGTCCTTGAGCGTGGGCAACCCCTTGCTCTCGAGCAGAGCCACCGCCTCGTCGCGCAAGGCATTCATCACCGGCGACGAATGGCTCGCAATCAAGTCCTTCTGCGAATGGTATAAATCTATATATTGCTGTACTGCACTCATAACACTCTCTTAAATTTCGCCCAACTCTTTTTTAATCCAGTCATATCCGCGCTCCTCGAGCTCCAGGGCCAGTTCGGGCCCGCCCGACTTCACGATGCGGCCCTTGTAGAGCACGTGCACGAAATCGGGAGCGATGTAGTCGAGCAACCGTTGGTAGTGGGTGATGACGATGGTGGCATTCTTCTCGCTCTTGAGTTTGTTCACACCCCCGGCCACGATGCGCAGGGCGTCGATGTCGAGGCCGCTGTCGGTCTCGTCGAGAATCGAGAGACGGGGCTCCAGCATGGCCATCTGGAAAATCTCGTTGCGTTTCTTCTCACCGCCCGAGAAACCCTCGTTGACCGAACGGCTGGCCAGCTTGTTGTCGAGCTCGACAATCGCCCGTTTTTCGCGCATGAGTTTCAGGAAATCGGTAGCCGAGAGGGGCTCGAGTCCGCGATACTTGCGCTGCTCGTTCACCGCCGTACGCATGAAGTTGACCATGCTCACACCCGGGATCTCGACCGGATACTGGAAACTGAGGAAGAGCCCTTCGTGCGAACGGTCTTCGGGCGAGAGGGCCAACAGGTCCTTGCCGTAGAACTCGACCGAGCCGCGAGTCACCTCGTAGGCGGGATTGCCGGTCAGTACGGCCGAGAGCGTGCTCTTGCCCGAGCCGTTGGGACCCATAATGGCATGCACCTCGCCCGGTTTCACCACGAGGTCGATGCCCTTCAATATCTCTTTGCCATTGATGTTGGCATGCAAGTCTGTAATCTTCAACATAGATATCTGGTTTTATTCTTTTCTGTTTTACTATTCGGCCGCAGCCGGTCGACAATGCGGGGCTCGGCGGCTTATCCTACCGAACCCTCGAGCGAAATCTGCAGCAGTTTCTGAGCCTCTACGGCAAACTCCATCGGCAACTTGTTCATCACCTCCTTGGCATAGCCGTTGACGATAAGGCCCACGGCATCTTCGGTGGGGATGCCCCGCTGGTTGCAGTAGAATATCTGGTCTTCGTTGATTTTCGAGGTGGTTGCCTCGTGCTCGACAATGGCCGTATCGTTCTGAATATCCATATAGGGGAAGGTGTGCGCCCCGCAGTCGGAGCTGAGCAGCAGGCTGTCGCACTGGGTGAAGTTGCGGGCGTTCTCGGCACCGGGCAACACCTTCACCAGACCGCGGTAGCTGTTCTGGCTGCGACCGGCCGAAATACCTTTCGATACGATGGTACTGCGGGTATTCTTGCCGATATGTATCATCTTGGTACCCGTATCGGCCTGCTGGTAGTTGTTGGTCACGGCCACCGAGTAGAACTCGCCCACCGAGTGGTCGCCGGCCAGCACGCAACTGGGGTACTTCCAGGTGATGGCCGAGCCGGTCTCGACCTGGGTCCACGACAGTTTCGAGTGGTCGCCCTTGCACATGCCGCGCTTGGTCACGAAGTTGTAGATACCGCCTTTGCCCTCCTTGTCGCCCGGATACCAGTTCTGTACGGTCGAGTATTTCACCTCGGCCCGGTCGTGCACCACAATCTCGACGATGGCGGCGTGCAGTTGGTTCTCGTCGCGCATGGGGGCGGTACACCCCTCGAGGTAGCTCACATAGCTGTCGTCGTCGGCCACGATGAGCGTGCGCTCGAACTGGCCGGTGTTGGCCGCATTGATGCGGAAGTAGGTCGACAGCTCCATGGGACAGCGCACCCCCTTGGGGATGTAGACAAACGAACCGTCGCTAAAGACGGCCGAGTTGAGGGCGGCAAAGAAGTTGTCGCGATACGACACGACCGACCCCAGATAGCGTTTCACCAGATCGGGGTAGTCTTTCACCGCCTCGCTGAACGAGCAGAAGATAACCCCCAGCTCGGCCAGTTTCTCGCGGAAGGTGGTGCGCACCGACACACTGTCCATCACGGCATCGACGGCCACGCCCGAGAGCTTCATCTGCTCTTCGAGCGAAATGCCCAGCTTGTCGAAGGTCTTGCGCAGCTCGGGGTCCACCTCCTCGAGGCTCTTGGGAGCCGCCTTGGTCTTGGGTGCAGCGTAGTAGCTGATGGCCTGATAGTCGATTTCGGGAATCGTTAGGTGGGCCCAGTGGGGCATCTCGAGGGTTTTCCAGTAGACATACGCCTTGAGGCGGAAGTCGAGCAGCCACTCGGGTTCGCCCTTCTTCTGCGAGATGTGGCGAATGATCTCCTCGCTCAAACCTTTGGGGATAATATCGGTCTCGATGTCGGTCACGAAACCGTATTTATACTCATTCGCGGTAACGTCGCTCAATATTTCATTCGGATTATCCTGTTTCATTTTCAATCGGCTTTACAATTTTCACAGAGATAGTACTCGTCGCATGACGTACAAGGTGTAAACAAGCGGAGGTCGGGTTTGTTTTCGGCCGTGAGCTGCTCCTGTGCTATGGAGAAAAGTGCCGGCGCAATACGCAGCGCATATCCGTAGAGATGCGAGGAGGAGACCTCGCGGGCCGGGAGTATCCGCATCTTGGGGTCGATGATATGGACGAGATTCAACAATATACTAAAGATAACCAGGTATTTGACAGCGCCAAACAGGGCTCCGGCCAAACGGTCGAGCCACCCCAGCGCCACCTGGTGGGAGATGTGGTGGATGAGCCGCATCAGCTGCAGGCAGATGAGATAGACCAGCAGGAAGAGCAGCGAGTAGGCGGCTATGCGGCTCACGCCCGCAGGCAGGTCGAACATCTGTTGCAGCAGCGAGGCGAACGATCCGCCGAACAACCGCGAGACCAGCACGCCCGCAACAAAGCCCCCCAACGAACCCAACTGACGGAATACCCCCTTGATGAGTCCGTACAAGGCCCCTATGAGGACTATCAGCACTATGATAAAATCGATATAGTTCATCGCTTCGGTTCGCGTTTGGTTAATGGTGCAAAATTACTTTTTTTATTTTGAATAGCAGAGTTTTCGGTCTTATTATCCGTTAAAGAGGGATAACGCACATGAAGCGGGAAAACAAAGGCCGCCCCGTCTCCCGGAGCAGCCTTGTCTATCTCATTTGCCCTGGGCCTGACGGCTTACAGGGTTTTCTTCACTTCTACCTCTTCGTAGGCTTCGACGAGGTCGCCCACTTTCACATCGTTGTAGTTGGCAATGTTCAAACCGCACTCAAAGCCGGTAGCCACCTCTTTGACATCGTCCTTGAAGCGCTTCAACGAGCCCAGGTCGCCGCTGTAGATAACGATACCGTCGCGAATCAACCGTACCTTGCTCGAGCGTTTGATTTTGCCCTCCTTCACGATACAGCCGGCTACCGTACCCACCTTGGTGATGTGGTAGGTCTCGAGAACCTCGGCCGTACCCAGAATCTCTTCCTTGATTTCGGGCGACAACATACCCTCCATGGCGGCCTTCACCTCTTCGATGGCATCGTAGATGATGGAGTAGAGACGGATGTCTACGCCCTCTTTCTCGGCCAACCGGCGGGCGGCTACCGAGGGACGCACCTGGAAGCCGATGATGATGGCGTTGGAGGCTGCGGCCAGCGTAATATCCGACTCGGAAATCTGACCCACGGCCTTGTGCAACACGTTGATCTGAATCTCGGGGGTGGAGAGTTTGATGAGCGAGTCGCTCAAAGCCTCGACCGAACCGTCCACGTCGCCCTTCACAACCAGGTTCAGCTCCTGGAAGTTGCCCACGGCGATACGGCGGCCTATGTCGTCGAGCGTGAGCAGCTTGTGGGTACGCAGGCCCAACTCGCGTTGCAGTTGTTCACGCTTGTTGGCAATCTCGCGAGCCTCTTGCTCGGTATCCATCACGTGGAAGGTATCGCCGGCCTGCGGGGCACCGTTCAAGCCCAGTATCTGTACCGGGGCCGACGGTCCGGCCGACTCGATGCGTGCATTACGCTCGTTGAACATCGCCTTCACACGGCCGTGGTTGGTACCGGCCAGCACCACATCGCCCTTGTGCAGGGTTCCGTTCTGTACCAGTACGGTAGCTACATAGCCCCGGCCCTTGTCGAGGGTCGACTCGATAATCGTACCCGTGGCCTTGCGGTTGGGGTTGGCCTTCAGGTCGAGCAGCTCGGCCTCGAGCAGCACCTTCTCCATGAGCTCGTGCACACCGGTACCCTTCTTGGCCGAAATCTCCTGCGACTGATATTTGCCACCCCAGTCTTCGACCAGATAGTTCATATTGGCCAGCTCCTCCTTGATCTTGTCGGGGTTGGCGTTGGGTTTATCGATTTTGTTGATGGCAAAGACAATAGGCACACCGGCAGCCGAAGCGTGGTTGATGGCCTCGACCGTCTGCGGCATCACGTTGTCGTCGGCAGCCACGATGATAATGGCAATATCGGTCATCTGGGCACCGCGGGCACGCATGGCGGTGAAGGCTTCGTGACCCGGCGTATCGAGGAAGGTGATGCGACGGCCATCGTCGAGCTTCACATTGTAGGCACCAATATGCTGCGTGATACCACCGGCCTCGCCGGCAATCACGTTGGAGTTGCGAATGTAGTCGAGCAACGAGGTCTTACCGTGGTCTACGTGACCCATCACGGTAACTACCGGCGGACGCGACTGCAGGTCTTCCTCCTTGTCTTCCTCTTCGTGGATGGCTTCGACCACCTCGGCACTCACATACTCGGTCTTGAAACCGAACTCTTCGGCCACGATATTGATGGTCTCGGCATCGAGTCGCTGGTTGATCGACACCATCATGCCGATGCTCATACAGGTAGCAATTACCTCGTTTACCGGTACATCCATCATCGAAGCCAGGTCGTTGGCCGTTACAAACTCGGTCAACTTCAATACCTTGCTTTCGGCCTCTTCCTTTTCGGCGAGTTCACGCTCGCGGTTCGAGAAGGCTTCGCGTTTCTCCTTACGCCACTTGGCCGACTTCTTCTGCCCCTTGGTGGTGAGGCGGGCCAGTGTCTCCTTAATCTGTTTCTGAACGTCCTCTTCGCTCACCTCGGCTTTGATGGGACGCTGTTTCTGTTTATTGGGTTTGTTGTTACCGCCGTTGTTCTTGCCGTTTCCACCCCGGGCCGGCTGGTTGCCGCCCATCGACGAAATGCTCTTCGAGATGTCGACTTTCTCCTTGTTGATGCGCTGGCGTTTACGACGCTCGCCGCCTTGCGAGTTGGCATCGTCGCCACCGCCGGCAGCGGCCTTGTGGGCCTCCTGACGTTGTTTCTCCTTGTTTTCACGCTCCTTGCGTTTCTCCTCCTTGCTCTTCTTTTTCGGACGAGTCTGTTGGTTGAGGGCATCGAGGTCGATACGGCCTACTACATTGATGTTCGACGTGAAGGAGGGGCGGCCGAGGGTAAATACCTCGTCGGCCTGGCTTTCACTTTCAGTAGCTTCGTAAGCCTCCTGGGCAGGAGCTGCGGGAGATTCCTGGGGTTTTGCCGGAGCGGCCGGAGCCGGAGTTTCGGCAGCCGGTGCGGGCTCGGGCTTTTCAGGCTCGGCGGGAGCAGCCGGTTGCACAGGCTGAGCGGGCTTTTCGGCTTGAGGTTTGGGAGCCTCGGGTGCAGGAGCAGCCTCGCTCTTCTTCTCCTCGACCGGTTTCTCGGCAGGTTTGGGCTCCTCTTTCTTCTCGACAGGGGTCTCCCGAGGTTTGCTGTGGTCGGCCGACTTGGGTCGGTTGAGGGCATCGAGGTCTACGTGGCCCACCACTTTGGGGCGCTGCGGCTCGGGAATAACCGTTTTCACCTCTTTCGGTTCCTCCTTGGCCGGAGCCGTTTCGGCTTCGGCCGAAGCGGCGGCTTTCGCTCTCTCCTTATGCCGTTCAAGGCTGATACTTTCCGACTCGAGTTTCAGACTTTTGTCTTTACTGAACTCCTTAACGAGCAGGGCATACTGTTCGTCGGTTATCTTGGTGTTGGGGTTGGCCTCCACCGTGAAACCTTTCTTCTGAAGGAATTCGACAGCCGTCTGAATTCCCACATTCAAATCTCTTGCTACTTTATTTAACCTTATCGACATACTCAGTTTTAGTTTATAAATAATGGAAGAATGAAAAGGGGCCTTTCGACAAAGGCGCGAGGCCGCACACCATGGCGGCCCCGAAGCGGATTATTCTTCAAACTCCGCTTTCAGAATAGAGAGCACCTCGTCTACGGTGTTCTCCTCGAGGTCGGCTTTCTCGATCAAGGTTTCGCGCGGCAGGGCCAACACGCTCTTGGCCGTGGCGCAACCGATACCCTTCAGGGCCTCGATTACCCAGTCGTCGATCTCGTCTCTGAACTCGTCGAGGTAGATATCCTCCTCTTCATCCTCGTCGATGTCGCGATATACATCGATGTTGTAGCCGGTAAGCATGCAGGCCAGCTTGATATTCAAACCGCCCTTACCGATGGCCAGCGAAACCTCCTCGGGTTTGAGGAATACCTCGGCCTTCTTCTCCTCCTCGTTCAAGCGGATGGACGAGATTTTGGCGGGGCTCAGGGCACGCTGGATAAACAGCGAGGGGTTGGAGGTGTAGTTGATCACGTCGATATTCTCGTTGCGCAACTCGCGCACGATACCGTGGATACGCGACCCCTTCACACCCACACAGGCACCTACGGGGTCGATGCGGTCGTCGTACGACTCGACGGCTATCTTGGCACGCTCGCCCGGGATGCGGGCAATGGCGCGGATGATGATGAGCCCGTCGTGAATCTCGGGCACCTCGAGTTCGAACAACCGGCGCAAGAAGTCGTTCGACGTACGCGAAACGATAATCTTGGGATTGTTGTTCTTGTTATCGACGTCGAGCACCACAGCCCGCACGGTCTCGCCCTTCCGGTAGAAGTCCGACGGAATCTGCTCGGTCTTCGGCAGCAGCAACTCATTGTTGTCGTCGTCGATGAGCAACATCTCTTTTTTCCAGATCTGGTAAACTTCGGCGCTTACCAGCTCGCCGATTTTATCCTTGTATTTGTTGTAAATGGCATCTTTCTGCAAATCGAGAATCTTCGAAGCCAGCGTCTGACGCAGGTTCAGGATGGCACGGCGTCCGAACTTCTCGAAGTGAACCTCGTCGGTCATCTCCTCGCCCACCTCGAAGTCGGGGTCGGTCTTGCGGGCTTCCGAGAGCGAAACCTGCAGGTTGCTGTCGGTCACGGCACCATCCTCCACGATTTCGCGGTTGCGCCATATCTCAAAATCGCCCTTGGTGGGGTTCACGATTATATCGAAATTTTCGTCGGTCCCGAACATCTTTGCCAACACATTCCGGAAAGATTCTTCCAGCACACTGATCATCGTGGTTATCTCGATGTTCTTCAACTCTTTGAACTCAGCAAAGGTATCGACCATGCTTACGGGTTCCTCTTTTTTTGCCATATTATTTAAATCTGATTAGATATTTTGTATATTTTACTTCGTCGTATCCCAGAACGATGTCTTCCTCCACCTCGACTTTGCGTTTGCTGGTTTCGCTCTTCACCTTCCGGGTTACCGTCACGACAAACCGGTCGGCATCGGCACTCTTCAATATGCCGGCCAATTTGCGGCCGTCTTTGGTCAGCACCTCGACCTCGTTGCCTATGTTCTTCTTGTACTGACCCAATACCTTGAAGGGCGAAGTGATTCCGGCCGAGCCTACTTCCAGTTCATAATCCTCGACATCGCGATTGAGTTTCGATTCCAAAAAACGGTGCAGGGCCACACAGCGGTCTATATCTACCCCCTCTTCGTTGTCAATCTCTACGGTCAATACATTGTCGGGACTTACCTGTACATCGACCAGAAAACAGTCGGTACCGGCCAACCCCTCTTCGACCCATGTCGCTAACTCTTTTTTGTCTATCATAACGGTTGTTGTAGTGAAAAAAACGAGGGGACATCGTTGCCCCCTCTTCCATTCCTATCGCCGCAAAGATAGTACAATATTATATAATACACAACTCCGCCGGCCGAGCAGCCCTCGAAATAGAATATTTCGTGCCTATAATTTAAACATTTTTTGCAATATATAATCTTATTTATTAGAACAAAAAGGTGAATGTCCGCAACTGTTTGCGCAGAGCAAGCTCCTCGCCGCCGCAATAGCGGTTGCACAGTTCGTGGAACTTCGACCCGTGGTTCATCTGTTGTAAATGAGCCAGTTCGTGACAGATTACGTAGTCGACCAGCGGCTCGGGCAGGAACATGAGGCAGTACGACAACTGTATCGACTTGCTGCGGGTGCAGTGCCCCAATTTGCGCCGGCCCCGCCCGATGGTCACCTCCCTCGGCGAGGCTCCTACCCGACGGGCCACCTCGGCCAGCCGGCGGGGCAACACCTCCTGAGCCTGCCGGTACATGAGGCGACAGACCCCGCGCGAGAGCTGCTGCCGCACCCGGGGCTCGTTCAGGTCGGCACCCGGCGGACAGAGCACCTGCAGGGTAGCGCCCTCGTAGCGGAAGAGAATACGGCCAGGCAACCGACCGGGCAACAGCTCGATATGGCCGCCATAGCAGGGAATGCAGTCGCCCACCGCGAGTTGCCGCCGTTGCTGCACCGCCTCGCCCCGGGCCATCAGCCGTCGCAGCCGCTCCCGATTCTCATCGACCATCGCCCGCACCCGACCCAGCGTGTATCCGGCCGGACAGGTAATCTGCATCACCCCCTCCTTCACGCGGAATATCAGGCGTCGGGCCCGACTGTCGGGCCGAACCTGTACCATACCGAACTCTTCGTCGTCAAATGTCTCCATCGAAACAAACCTCCTTTGCCCGACAAAGATAGTGCAACGGCCATACCCAAACAATACACAGGTCACTGCAAAAATCCGAACACCACACTCCCGGACCACACGCCCCCCAATAATACACGGGCCTCCACATAAACCCAGCCCCACCTCCACCCCGGGCAATCCAACCCCAGCAATACGTGAACCACTACCCGCCTCAACCTCCCCTATCTCCCCTATCTCCCCTATCTCCCCTATCTCCCCTATCTTCCCCATCTCCTCTACCGCCCCTACCGTTATCCACCATTCTCCACCTGCATCCGGCCCATACAGTCCAAGCCGGCAAACACCCCACACGAGTTATTTGGAATGTTAAAATATATTATTTTATCAGTACTATGTAATGCAAGTTACCATACTATACCTATATTTGTGCTGTAAAAGGTACCAAGCATGAATACAGACAATGTAAAATCGCAGATGCGGAAAGGAATACTGGAGTATTGCACGCTGCTCATCCTGCAAAAGCAGAGGGCCTACGTGTCGGATATTATCCAATCGCTCAAAGCCTCGAAGCTCATCGTAGTCGAGGGCACCCTCTATCCGCTGCTTACCCGGCTCAAGAACTCGGGACTGCTCACCTACGTGTGGGAGGAGTCGACCCAGGGGCCACCCCGCAAATACTACGAACTCACCCCCGAGGGGGAACTCTTCCTCCAGGAACTCGACACCGCCTGGGACGAACTGAACCAGGTGGTCGCCCATATCAAAGAACAATAAAAACCAGACTGTCACATGAAAAAGACCGTAACCATCAATCTCGACAAAACCATTTTCAACATAGACGACGATGCCTACGAACTGCTCGAAGCCTATCTGCAATCGCTCAACGAGCACTTTGCCCACGAAGAGGGCGGACAGGAGATTCTGAACGACATCGAGAGCCGCATAGCCGAGCTCTTCAAGGAGCGGCTGGGATTCGGCATGCAGGTAATTACCCGCCAGGAGGTAAACGAGGTGATTGCCATCATGGGGCGCCCCGACGAGATAGAGACTCCCCTCGAGGGTGAGGCTCCCGACGAGGGCGGAACGCCCGGCGAAACCGCCTCGGCCTCGTCGCCGACCGACGAGAACAACAACGGCAACAACAGCGGCAATACGCCCGAACCCGAGCGGCGCAGCCGCCGGCTCTACCGCGACCCCGACAACCGCGTGCTGGGCGGTGTGGCCTCGGGTATCGCCTACTACATCGGGCTCGACGTAGTCCTTGTGCGCGTCATTCTGGTTCTTTTGCTGCCTCTGTGGGCTTCGTCGATATGGATCTATCTGCTGTTGTGGATTTGCGTCCCCGAGGCCCGCACCACAGCCCAGAAACTCGAGATGCGGGGCGAGACCCCTACCGTCGACAACATACGCCGCGCCGTCGAAGAGGAGCACACGAGCGGACAGTCGACCGACAACTCGCTGGGTCGCACGGTAGGCGAGATTTTCCGCGGCATATTCAAGATTTTCTTCATCTTCATCGGAGGCCTCATCGCCCTCTCGATTATCGCGACGCTGGTTACCTGCATTGTCAGTCTGCTGGGATTCCTCTTCCTGGGCACTACGACCATCACCACCCCCTTCATCTCGATTTTCCCCGGAAGCATCGAGGCTCTCGACGGTCATTGGGAGCTGGTGCTGTTCACCGTCTCGCTGCTGCTTACCTTCGGGATACCCCTCTACGCCATCCTGCGGCTGGTACTGGGCTCCATCTTCCACTGGCAACCGCAATCGACGGCCCTCAACATCACACTGCTGGTGCTGTGGCTGCTCTCGCTGGCAGGGCTCTTCTTTGCCACCTTCATCGCCCTCCCCGAACACGCTTTGCTCGTCATATAACAATAGCTTCCTAAACAGCGGAACACCCCGACAAAACCGGATTAAACCGGCTGCCGGGGTGTTCTCTATTTCATTACATCCTATCCCGATGCCAGGCGCGACCGTTCACTCGCGCTTGTCGACCCCCCACATCAGCTTGGCCCGCAACGTCTCGGCAAAGCTGTGGCCCAGACGTTTTACTACCCTGATGGAGAAAGGAGCCTTGCGCAGCACCACCGGCGTATCGGTGTCGAGCATGATGGAGCGGCCGTCGAGACTCAGCAGATAGCTGTGGTTGCGGCTGTCGACCCGCAGAGTAATGCAGGCATCGTCGTTCACCACCAGCGGCCGTACGGTAAGGCTGTGGGGAGCCACCGGCGAGATGACCCAGTTGGCCGCCTGCGGCATGAGGATGGGGCCGCCCACACTCATCGAGTAGGCCGTAGACCCCGTAGGCGTAGCCACGATAAGGCCGTCGGCCTGGTAGGTATTGAGGTAGCTCTCGCCCACGGTGGTATGAATCGAAATCATCGACGAGGTATCCTGCTTGAGCACCGCCACCTCGTTGAGGGCATAGGGCCAGAAACTCTCGGGCAGCCCCGCCGACTCGACCTGCAGCAACGAGCGCTCCTCGATTTTGTAGCGGCCGGCCACAATCTCGGCCATGACCGCCTCGGTCTCTTCGGCCGGGACATCGGCCAGAAAGCCCAGCCTACCGATATTGACCCCCAGCACGGGGATACCCCGGTTGCCTATCTTCTCGGCAGCCCGCAAAAAGGTGCCGTCGCCCCCGATACTCAGGGCCATGTCGGCCGGATAGTCGCGGCAACAGTCAATCGGCTCGATACCCCGGCACACGTCGGGAAGCTCGCGCGAAAGAAGTTCGTAAAAATCGCGATGCGCCGCCAACGAAGCCTCGGTGCGCGACAAGACCTGCAACACCCGGTGTACCTGTGCCAGGCGGGCTCCCTGGTAGTTATGGCCAAACAACAATATCTTCATCATACCTCCTACATTTCCAGATAATACATCAACTCCTTGATACGCTGCTCGATGCGTTCGTCCATGGCACTGTGCAACTGGTAGCAGCTCAGCACCCGGTAGTCGAACCGTTCGAGCGAGCGGAGCACCGGCGTGGCATCCTCGCGGTCGATACGCAGGCAGGCCCGCCACATGCCCGACTCCTCGTCGGGACGTATCATCAGATTCATCACCCGGCAATCGTTATCCTCGACCAGGCGGGTAAGTTCGGTAGCCGAATAGTCGGCCCGCGGAATCTCCAGCTCGATAATGGCCCCCGGCGACGAGGTCTGGCACAACCGGGCCACACCCACCATGACCGCATGGATGGGGATAGCCCCCACGTAGCGGCGGTGCCGGTCGACCACGGGGAGCACATCGTCGGTGTATTGGGCAAACTGGTTCACCACGTCGAGCAGGTGAGTCTCCTCACGCACGGCCGGATGCCGCCAGTTCTCCCTCCCCACGGTCTCTTCGGCCGGGACATCGGCCAACTCCCCGGCCTGGAGAATGCCCACATACTCGTCTCCGTCGACCACCGGCAGGCTCGACCAGGCCGCGCTTTCCAGCGCCGCACGAGCCTCGTTCACCGACATCGTGGCCAACAAGAGAGGTATTTCGGGCAATATCATATCTTTTGCTTTCATTTATTGCTCATATTTCTGTAATTCGTATTATTTTTGCACGAAAGTTATACAAAGATAGCTATTTTTTTCGGTTGATACTGCAGTCCGTTTTTTTTCATTGAAACCGGGCAGCAGAGAGCCACACCGGAAAAAGCGATTAGGGTAAAAAGAGAAATGACCAAGTTAAGTGTTAATGTCAACAAGATAGCCACCTTACGCAACGCACGAGGCGGCAATATTCCGAATGTATTGAAAGTCACGCTCGATTGCGAATCCTTCGGTGCCGAAGGCATCACCGTACACCCGCGCCCCGACGAGCGGCACATCCGCTATGCCGACGTGTACGAGTTGAGACCGGCCGTCAGCACCGAGTTCAACATCGAAGGATACCCCTCCGAAAAATTCCTCGACCTGGTGCTCAAGGTGAAGCCCGACCAGGTGACGCTGGTACCCGATGCCCACGACGTCATCACCTCGAATGCCGGTTGGGATACGAGGAGCAACCTCGATTTCCTCTCCAAGATTATCGACCGCTGCAAGGGGGCCAACATACGCACCTCGATTTTCGTCGAGCCCGACCTCGAGATGGTCGAATATGCCGCCAAGACCGGCACCGACCGCATCGAGCTCTACACCGAGCCCTATGCCGTGCAGTATGAGCAGGACCGCGAAGCGGCCGTGGCTCCCTTTGTCAAGGCAGCCGAGCATGCCCGCAGCCTGGGACTGGGCGTGAATGCCGGGCACGACCTCAACCTCGAGAACCTGCGCTTCCTCCACGAGAGCATCCCCTTCCTGAGCGAGGTCTCCATAGGCCACTGCCTCATCTGCGACGCCCTCTACCTGGGGTTGAAAGAGACTATCAGACAATACAAAGAGTGCTTGAAATAAACCGATTAAACGCTATATCATGAATCTGCTTACTTTGCTTCTGCAAACTACCGACACAATCGCGACGCCTCCCGTGCTTACCCCGGTCGAGACCGCCAACGACTTGAACCTCTGGGACCTTGCCTGCAAGGGAGGAATCATCATGATACCCCTGTTGCTCCTCTCCCTGCTTTCGATCTATATCTTCGTCGAGCGGCTGCAAGTGATCCGACGTGCCGCCCGCGAAGACAATTCGTTCATGGAACGCATCAAAGACTATATCCACGAAGGGAACATCGACAGCGCCCTGAAGCTCTGCAAGAAGACCAACACCCCCTACTCGCGCCTCATCGCCAAGGGAATCTCGCGACTGGGTCGCCCCATGAACGACGTGCTGGTGGCCATCGAGAACGTGGGCAACATCGAGATTGCCAAACTCGAAAAGGGCTTCCCCTGGCTCGCCACCACCGCAGCCGGCGCCCCCATGATCGGGTTCCTCGGTACCGTAACCGGTATGGTACGGGCCTTCTACAACATGGCTTCGGCCGGTAACAACGCCGACATCTCCACCCTCTCGGGCGGTATCTACGAGGCTCTGGTCACTACCGTAGCCGGACTTATCGTGGGTATCATCGCCCTCTTTGCCTACAACTATCTGGTGTCGCGCGTCGACGGCGTGATGAACCAGCTCGAGTCCAAGACGATGGAATTTATGGACCTGCTCAACGAGCCGGCCGAATAACCCGAGGGAGAGCACGACCATGGCACTGAAACGAAGACACAAGATAGAGGCCACATTCAGCATGGCATCGATGACCGATGTCATCTTTCTGTTGCTCATCTTCTTTATGATTACCTCGACGATTGTCTTTCCCAACTCCATCAAGGTGAACCTGCCGCAAAGCAACCAGCAGGCGGCAGCCAAGCCCCTCACCCGGGTAGTGATTGACGAGCACAACGACTACTACATCGCTTTCGGCAACGAGGCCCCGCAACCCGTCACCTACGACCAGCTGGTGCAACGGCTCGCCGAAACGCCGATGCAAGACTCCGAACGCTACATAGCCCTCTATGCCGACGAGACGGTACCCTACCGCGAAATTGTCAAGATACTCAATGTGGCCAACGACAACCACCTGAAGATGGTACTGGCCACCAAACCGGTGCGCAACCCGTAAACCGAACGTCACCTCAAAAACGAATCGAACACCCCACCCATGGAACCGCAGAAAAGAGATAAGATACAAGCCATTGCCGCTACCGTTGCCGTGCATCTGGTAGTGCTGCTCGTCTTGTGGTTTACCCTGCTGGGACCCGAGCCCATGGGGTCGGGCAGCGGCGTGCTGGTGCAGGTGGGGCTGGTCGACGAGGCCTCGGGCATGTTCGAGTCGAACGCCACCGAACCGCAACGGCCGCAGGCCGAACAGCCGCGCGAAAACGACGACGAGCTGATAACCCAGACCGACGAGGAGAGCATCCAAATCGAGAAGAAGAAAGAGGAGGATAAAAAGAAAAAAGCCGTTCAGGAAAACAAAAAGGACGACCGCATTGCCAACCAGGTAAAGAATGCCTTTGGCAAAGGGGTGTCGAACGACGGCAGCCGCGGCGACAGCGACAAGGGCAGCGGCACGCAGGGCAACCCCTTCGGCAACTCGTCGACCGGCGAACTCACCGGTGTGGGCGGCTACGGCGGCTACAACCTGGGCGGCCGCGGGCTGGTTGGCTCCCTGCCCTATCCCCAATACGACAACAGCAACGACGCCGGCACCATAGCCATTTCGATTACAGTCAACCCCCAGGGACAGGTCATCAGCGCCATCGCCACCGTCAAAGGCAGCGAAGGCACCGCCTTCTCCAACCCCAAACTGCGGGCCTCGGCCGAAGCGGCCGCCCGCCGCTCGCGATTCGAGCGCAGCAACCGCTCATCGAACCAGACAGGGGTTATCGTCTATATCTTCAAACAGAACTGAACCACACAAAAAAAGGGCCCGAATCCAATCCATCCGAGCCCTCTATATCTCCATAAACTCTTACTTGCCTAATACCCCAGAGCGATATTGTCGATCCAGAGGGTACTGCCCAATCCGCCCACATAGGCGGTGCCGCAAGTGGCCGAAGCCATCACAAGCATGTGCGTGACCGGCTCATCGGGCTTGCCCCAGCCCACCTCGATTACGGGCACCATCTTGCCCTTGCTGTTGCGGCAGTAGTACGAACTCTCTTCGGGAATAAGCCCCATGTACGACTTGTAAAAGGGCTTGCCGGTGATGTCGCCATAGTGAATGGCGATGCTATGGCCGTTCACCCAACCGGCGGTGCTCTTGCCGTAACGCTCACGCCCGGTACCTACCCGGTGAGCGTATACATTGCCGTCGGCATCCTCCCAACGGTGCTGCAGCAGGATATAGACCTCGCCGTTGTCGCGGCCGGGCAACTGCTTGCGCGAGCTGAAGCCGGTCGACTGGGTACGGAAGTTGTCGGGCGAGGCCTGATATTTGTAATCGAAAATCAACCGGGTGGGCCGCTTGGTAAAGGGAATACCCATCTCCATCTTGCTGTACGGACTGTTGGTCGAGCGGATAGGCTCGTCGACCTCGCCCAGGAAGATGCTGCCGCTCACCAGCACGTGCAGGTTCATCATGCCCAGCACGCAGCAATCCTCAATCACGGTCTCCATGCGGGCACAGGTACCACCCCCCTCGCGCTTCTCGGGGCGCACGGTATTGCTGGTTTTCACCACCCCCATCACATTGGCCATCACATTCGACGAGGCCCAGGGCGAACCGCCCATGTTCCGATAGGCTTTGTTTCCCTTGATGTGTTGGGTAGGAGCTATGGCATAGACCGTTTTGGTCTTGCCACCCAGCAAGGCCGACTCTTTGATTTCGCGGGTTACCCAGTGTTCAAAATCGGCAAAAGGCAGCGGCTCTACCTGTTGAGCCCAGGCACCGCTCACCGACAAGAGGCTGCACAGAGCCATCCACAACGTAGTTTTTTGCATCTTCTTCATATCCATTTTCACAAATTCAGACGGTGCAAAATTAAACGCTCCGCCGATTTATTCGGGGTAATTATCTATTTTTAAATATTTATCCACCCGTTTCGCATGCAAAAACCCCTCTCTCCGCTTATAATAAGCGGCGAAATGTTTCTTTATGTAAAAATACAGAGCTTTTAAGAAAAGTATTTAAATGCAAACACATCTCCCCGATTTTCACTATCTTTGTTACACGAAGATAGGATGCGGTTCGGCACAGCCAACCGGGGAACCGGTTTTTCATCGGTCTGGGCTCCCGCCTCGTCCTGTCGTTGAGAACACAGAACAAAATTGAAATTCATTATCCAACCATGGAAACCGCCACATTCAATATCTTTCTGATCGTGATGGCCGTCACGGCTCTTATCGTGTTCATCGCCCTCCACTTCGTAAGTGCCGGCTACGGCATGCTCTTCGACCGCAAGTGGGGAATCTCCCTCTCCAACCGCATCGGGTGGGTAGTGATGGAGGCACCGGTATTCGTCGCCATGCTCGTGTTGTGGCTGCTGGCTCCGGCCGAATACCGCTACGACCCGGTGCGCATCGTCTTTCTGGTGCTGTTCGAGTTGCACTATTTCCAACGCTCGTTCATCTTCCCCTTCCTCATCAAGGGCAACAGCCGCATGCCGCTCAGCATCGTGAGCATGGGCATCGTCTTCAACCTGCTCAACGCCTTCATGCAAGGCGGCTGGATATTCTACATTTCGCCGCTCGACTACTATACCCCGGCCTGGCTCACCTCGCCCCAGTTCATCATCGGCGTCATCGCCTTTGCGGCCGGCATGTTCATCAATATCCAGTCCGACTCCATCATACGCCACCTGCGCAAGCTCGGCGACCGCAAGCACTACATACCGCGGGGCGGCATGTTCCGCTGGGTATCGTCGGCCAACTACTTCGGCGAGTTTCTCGAGTGGGTAGGCTTTGCCATCTTCACCTGGTCGTGGGCCGGAGCCGTCTTTGCCTGGTGGACCTTTGCCAACCTGGCTCCCCGTTCGGCATCGCTCTACAAACGCTATACCCAGGAGTTCGGCGAAGAATTTACCCGCGAAAAACGTAAAAAGATAATCCCTTTCATCTATTGAAATCATGAACAACGATACTGCTCCCAAAGAGTCCATACTCTTTACACCGGCCTCGATAGGGCCCGTCACCCTGCGCAACCGCACCATACGGTCGGCCGCCTTCGAAGGGATGTGCGACAACAACGCCCCTACCCAAAAACTGTATGACTACCACCGCAGCGTGGCTGCCGGCGGCATAGGCATGACCACGCTCGCCTACGCCTCGGTTACCCGCAACGGGCTCTCGTTCAAACACCAGTTGTGGATGCGCCCCGAAATCGTGAAACCGTTGCGCCGCATCACCGACGCCATTCATGCCGATGGAGCCAAAGCCTCCATCCAGCTGGGACACTGCGGCAACATGTCGCACCGCAGCACGGCCGGGCAGATACCCATCTCGGCCTCGACCGGATTCAACCTCTACTCGCCCACCTTCGTACGAGGCATGCACAAGGACGAAATCGAGGCGATGGCCCGTGCCTTCGGCGAGGCGGTCAACAACGCCCGCGATGCCGGATTCGATGCCGTAGAGATTCACGCCGGACACGGCTACCTCATCAGCCAGTTCCTCTCGCCCTATACCAACCACCGCCACGACGAGTACGGCGGTTCGCTCGACAACCGCATGCGGTTCATGCGCATGTGCATGGAGCAGGTGATGAAGGCGGCCGGCAACGACATGGCCGTCATCGTCAAGACCAACATGCGCGACGGATTCAAAGGGGGTATCGAAATAGACGAGGGCATCCTCATCGCCCGCGAGCTCGAGCAACTGGGTGCCCATGCCCTGGTATTGAGCGGCGGCTTCGTGAGCAAGGCCCCCATGTATGTGATGCGGGGCGAGATGCCCATCACCACCCTCACCTACTACATGAAAACGTGGTGGCTCAAATACGGGGTAAAACTGGCCGGACGGTTCATGATTCCGACCATTCCCTTCCGCGAAGCCTACTTCCTCGACGATGCCCTCAAGTTCCGCGAAGCCCTCAAGCTCCCCCTCATCTACGTGGGCGGTCTGGTATCGCGACCCACCATCGACAAGGTGCTCAACCACGGATTCGAGTTTGTGCAGATGGGACGTGCCCTCATCAACGAACCCGACTTTGTCAACCGCATGAAAAACGAAGAGGAGGTACGCTGCGGATGCGACCACACCAACTACTGCATAGCCCGCATGTACTCCATCGAGATGGCCTGTCACAAGCACCTCGAAGGGCAGCTGCCCCCCTGTATCGTCAAAGAGATAGAAAGGATACACCGCCATGATGCGAAATAGAGACCTCGCACCGGGCACGGCCCTCGTGACCGGCGCCAGCTCGGGCATCGGACTCGAGTTTGCCCGGCAACTGGCAGCCTGGGGAGCCGCCCTCGTGATGGTGAGCATCGACCGCGACGACCTCGAGCGCGAAGCGGCCCGCATAGCCACCGACTATCGGGTGCCGGTCGAGACCCTCTGCATGGACCTGGCCCGCCCCGAAGCGGCCGACGAGCTCTATCGCTATTGCCGGGAGAAGGGGCTGACCATCGACATTCTCATCAACAATGCCGGCATCTTCTCCTTCCGCGAGGTCACCCGCACCGACCCGGCCAAAATCGAGACCATGCTGCAGCTGCACATCGGCACCGTCACCCGGCTGTCGCGACTGTTTGCCGCCGACATGTGCGCCCGGCACCGCGGCTATCTGCTCAACATGTCGTCGCTCTCGTGCTGGACACCCTACCCCGGCATCGCCCTCTACACGGCCACCAAAGCCTACATACGGGTATTCACCCGGGCCCTGGCCTGCGAACTGCACGACTACGGCGTGCACGCCACCGTCGTATGTCCCGGCGGCGTAGCTACCGGGCTGTACGGCCTGCCGCCCCGGCTGCTGAAACTGGGGGTACGGCTGGGCATACTCATGACCCCCGAACGCCTGGTGCGCAAAGCCCTCAACGCCCTCTTCCGAGGGAAGAAGCAACTCATCCCGGGCCTGTTCAACCGCCTGCTCATCCCGCTGGCGGCCGTCATGCCCACCCGGGTACGTCTCATTGTCAAACACCGCATGCTCGATGAATAAAGAATACTACATCATCACCGGAGCCAACGGCAGCATAGGGCAAGCCCTCACCGAGGCCATTGCCGCACAAGGGCTGCCTGTCATCATGGCTTGCCGAAATCTGGCCAAGTCGCAACCCGTACAACAGCGCATCATCGAAAAGACGGGCAACACCGACATCACCCTGCTGCCGCTCGACCTCGCCTCGTTTGCCTCGATTATCGACTTTGCCGAGCACCTGTCGCAAGACTCCATCTCCATTCAGGCGCTTCTCAACAATGCCGGAGTCATGAACCAGCATTACAGCCAAACGACCGACGGCTTCGAGTCGACCGTCGGAATCAACTACATAGGCACCGTGCTGCTCACCCGCCTGCTGCTCCCCCTCATGCACCCCGGCAGCCGCATCGTCACCACCACATCGCTCACCCGCTACATTGGCAAAATCGACGATACCTTCTTCGGGGCACCGCCGCACAAGTACAAACGGTTCGAGGCATACAGCAAGTCGAAACTCGCCCTCACCCTCTATACCGCACGCCTGGCCCAGGAGCTTCGCCCGCGGGGCATCTGGGTCAATGCCGCCGACCCGGGCGTAGTCGATACCGACATGATCACCATGCACTCGTGGGTCGACCCGCTGGCCAACCGGTTCTTCCGCCCCTTCATCAGCACCCCGCAAGAGGGAGCGTCAGGAGCCCTCTATGCCGCCACCGCCCCCGAAGCCTATGGCGTCACCGGCGAAATATTCAAAAAGCGGAAACACACCCCCATTCCTCCCCGGGTCGTTCATCTGCCCAAGGCCCTGTGGCTATACGAGGAGACCGGGAAAAGAATCACCGAAGTCCTCGCCAAGCAGCCTACAAGCGCTCCCAAAATATAAAATTACAAAACACTTGTATTTTCTTATTAACGCAGACAAGCGATTATACCGATTCCATCGGGCCGATAACGCCCGCGATAAGGGAGTGACAATTATTTAGATACACCTCTCCCGGTTGGGGTGAATCCTCCGTAAAAGGCCGTCCCGACGAGGAAAGAAAAAATTTTTATTCATGCACAGAATCCAAATATAATTTTGTTTTATCATTTGAAAATACTACCTTTGTCTCGGATTCAAAATCGCGATACTCCCTTTCAATAAAGGGAAAGAGCGAAAAAAGATGCGAAATATTTTTTACTGAATATCTATACAGTTCTGCCGGAAAAAACAACGATGTGAATCGTTATACTATCAGTCCCCTTTTTTTATGATATCGAGATTCCGGCAGAACTTTTTTTTAAATCCTCACACACTCCCCGACCCAAGCAATCTCTCATTCTTGCCCAACGGACGAGACATGTGCCGGTGTCATCAGACCTACCGCAACTCTGTCCTCTTGCCCCTAAGTGAAAAAAAAAACCGCCGATCTCCCTGACGGAAATCGGCGGCCTTTATAAAGCCTATTCGAACTATCGATTAGAGTTTGCCGGCGCTACCCAATACATTCTCGATTTTGTGAATGTAGAGTTTCTTCATGTTTTCACGAGCCGGACCCAGGTATTTACGAGGATCGAACTCGGCGGGTTTCGTAGCGAATACCTCGCGGATAGCAGCGGTCATGGCCAGACGGCTGTCGGAGTCGATGTTGATTTTGCAAACGGCCGATTTGGCAGCTTTACGCAACTCCTCTTCGGGGATACCGATAGCAGCTTCGAGTTTGCCTCCGTATTTGTTGATGGTGTCGACCTCTTCTTGGGGAACCGACGAAGAGCCGTGCAGTACGATGGGGAAGCCCGGAAGTTTCTCCATAACGGCGTCGAGTACGTCGAATGCCAAGGGAGGAGGTACCAGACGACCCGTAGCGGGGTCTACGTGGCATTGCTCGGGTTTGAACTTGTAGGCACCGTGCGAAGTACCGATCGAGATAGCCAGCGAATCGCAACCCGTGCGGTGTGCGAAGTCGATAACCTCTTCGGGGTTGGTGTAGGTGTGGTGTTCGGCCGAAACCTCATCCTCAACACCGGCGAGAACGCCCAGCTCACCTTCAACGGTTACATCGAACTGGTGTGCATAGTCAACTACTTTTTTCGTGAGGGCTACGTTCTCTTCGTAAGGCAGGTGAGAACCGTCGATCATCACCGAAGAGAAACCCGTGTCGATACACGATTTGCACAATTCGAACGAATCGCCGTGGTCGAGGTGCAACACGATTTGGGGATGTTCGCAACCCAACTCTTTGGCGTATTCTACGGCGCCTTGTGCCATATAACGGAGCAACGTCTGGTTGGCATAATTACGAGCGCCTTTCGATACTTGCAGAATCACAGGCGATTTCGTTTCTACGGCTGCTTGGATAATTGCCTGCATCTGTTCCATGTTGTTGAAGTTGAAAGCAGGGATAGCATATCCGCCTTTGATAGCCTTGGCAAACATCTCTCTGGTGTTTACCAATCCTAATTCTTTGTAGCTTACCATCTTATTATAAATTATAGGTTAGTAAATTCTACCGCAAAGATAAGCATTTTTGGCGACTACCTCTATCTACATGTTTAAAAAACATATACACGGCTCACTTTTTTATTAAATTTTAGCCGCTGTTTTAAGACAAGTACCGGCGAGCACCTCCCCGCCGTGTACCCAGAACGGTCGACGGCCGATTATACGGTCCCAACCGAAGTACCCGGGAGCCTCTCTCCCGCCCTCTCTTCCACGAGGAGACCGTGCGGGAATACCCCTCTGCAAATATTATATATATGCAGAAACCGACATATTACTTGCATTTCTCGGCAAAGGCGCAAAAAAACCTTGTCGTCAAGCGCATGTACACCCGTTTCTATTTTCTCTATTCAATTATTATCCGTATTTTTGCTCACTGTATGTTTTTATAATACCTATTTATTCAACCTGTTTATAAGAAATGAGAAAATGGCGTATTGAGGACTCTGCCGAACTGTACAACATCAACGGTTGGGGCCTGAAATATTTTTCAATCAACGAAAAGGGTCACGTGGCCGTAACGCCCCGCGAGGGTTACGCTTCGGTCGACCTGAAGGAGCTGATGGACGAGTTGCAGGTGCGCGACGTAACGGCACCCGTTCTGCTGCGTTTCCCCGATATTCTCGACAACCGTATCGAGAAAATCTCGAAATGCTTCAAACAGGCGGCCGACGAGTATGGCTACACGGCCCAGAACTTTATCATCTATCCCATCAAGGTGAACCAGATGAGACCGGTGGTCGAGGAGATTGTGAGCCACGGCAAGAAATTCAACATCGGTCTGGAGGCCGGCTCGAAACCCGAACTCCACGCCGTGCTGGCTATCAATACCGACAAGAACTCGCTCATCATCTGCAACGGCTACAAGGACGAAAACTACATCGAGCTGGCCCTGCTGGCCCAGAAGATGGGACGCCGCATCTTCCTCGTGGTCGAGAAGATGAACGAACTGAAACTCATCGCCGACATTTCGAAACGGCTGAAGATTCGCCCCAACATCGGCATCCGCATCAAGCTGGCCAGCTCGGGCAGCGGCAAGTGGGAAGAGAGCGGCGGCGACGGCAGCAAGTTCGGCCTCAACTCCAGCGAACTGCTCGACGCACTCGATTTCCTGGAAAGAGCCAAAATGGCCGACTGCCTCAAACTGATACACTTCCACATCGGCAGCCAGATTACCAAGATACGCCGCATCAAGAATGCGCTCAAAGAGGCTTCGCAATTCTATGTGCAGCTCCAGAACATGGGCTTCAACGTAGAGTTTGTCGACATAGGCGGCGGCTTGGGCGTCGACTACGACGGCACCCGCTCTTCGTCGAGCGAGAGCAGCATGAACTACTCGATACAGGAGTATGTGAACGACTCGGTATCGGCACTGGTCGATGCTTGCGTGAAGAACAACCTGCCCCAACCCAACATCATCACCGAGTCGGGCCGCTCGCTTACCGCCCACCACTCGGTGCTGGTATTCGAGGTGCTCGAGACGACCTCGCTTCCCATCTGGGACGAGAAGGAGGAGCTGGGCGAGAATCCGCACGAGCTGGTCGACGAGCTCTACAAGATATGGGACAACATGAACCAGCCCCGCCTGCTGGAGTCGTGGCACGACGCCTTGCAGATTCGCGAGGAGGCTCTCGACCTCTTCGGCCTGGGACTGCTCGACCTGCGCACCCGGGCCCAAATAGAGCAGCTGTTCTGGTCGGTGGCCCGCGAGGTGAGCGAGATTGCCTCGGACATGAAGCATGCCCCCGAAGAGTTGCGCAAGATTTCGAAGCTGTTGCCCGACAAATACTTCTGCAACTTCTCGCTCTTCCAGTCGTTGCCCGACTCGTGGTCGATCGACCAGCTGTTCCCCATCATGCCCATCAGCCGGCTCGACGAACGTCCCGACCGCACGGCTACCATACAAGATATTACCTGCGACTCCGACGGCAAGATCAACAACTTCATCTCGCCCCACGGCTCCAACTCGCATCTGGCCGTGCATGCCCTTAACAACAAGGAACCCTATTATATAGGTGTATTCCTGGTAGGTGCCTATCAGGAGATTCTGGGCGACATGCACAACCTCTTCGGCGACACCAACGCCGTGCATGTGAGCGTGTACAAGGACCGCTACGAAATCGATCAGGTAATCGACGGCGAGACCGTGGCCGAGGTGCTCGACTACGTACAGTTCTCGCCCAAGAAACTGGTGCGCAGCGTAGAGACATGGGTTACCTCGTCGATGAAGGCGGGAGTCATCACCCCCGAAGAGGGTCGTGAGTTCCTCTCGAACTACCGCTCGGGCCTCTACGGATATACCTATCTCGAAAACGATTAAACTCAACCCGATGGATTATCGGCCGGGGAGGGGCCACAGAGCAAGGGGAGACACTCCTCATGCTGTCACTCTCGAACCCCGCCCGATAATCCATCTCTATTTTTTTAGACCTTCATGCCACGCTACTTCATCTACCTATCGTTCAACGGTGCCCGCTACCACGGCTGGCAGATACAGCCCAACGGAATCACCGTACAGGCCGAGCTCGAAAAGGCGTTGGCTACCCTGCTGCGGCGCGAGACGCCGGTCACCGGGGCGGGCCGTACCGATGCCGGAGTCAACGCCCGGCTCATGGTGGCTCACTTCGACACCCCGGCTCCGCTCGACAATCCCGCCGAGACAGCCGACCGCCTGAACCGGGTGCTCCCCCCCGACATGGCCGTGTACGACATACGGCCTGTTACCGACGAGGCTCACAGCCGTTTCGACGCCCTCAGCCGCACCTACAAATACTACCTCATCGACCACAAGTCGCCCTTTCTCGAGGCGTTTGCCTGCCGCTACCGCGGCACGCTCGACTTCGACCGGATGAACGAGGCGGCCGAGCAACTCTACCGATACACCGATTTTACCAGCTTCAGCAAGCTGCACACCGACGTGAAGACCAATAACTGCCGGGTGACCTTCGCCCGCTGGGAGCGCGAGGGGGAACAACAGGTGTTTACCATCACAGCCGACCGATTCCTGCGTAACATGGTGCGCGCCATCGTAGGCACCCTGCTCGACGTGGGGCGCGGCAAACTCACCGTCGAGGGGTTCTGCCGCATCATCGAACAGAAAGACCGCTGCGCCGCCGGCACCTCGGTACCGGGCAAGGCGCTGTTCCTGCACGACATCACCTATCCCGACCACCTGTTCCTGCCCCGATAAAGAACCCGACTCGTGGAAATCAAGCGCATCACACACCGCAAAAGAGATTTTCTCGACCTGCTGCTGTTGGCCGACGAGAGCGAAGCGATGATAGAGCGTTACCTCGACCGGGGCGAAATGTTTGCCCTCTACGACGAGGGGTTGAAGAGTATCTGCGTCGTCACCCAAGAGGGGCAAGGGCTTTACGAAATCAAGAACCTGGCCACCTCGCCCCCGTTTCAGCGTCGAGGTTATGCCCGCCAACTCATCGAGCATGTGGAAAGCCTCTGCCCCCGGGGAGCTACCTTGCAGGTAGGCACGGGCGATTCGCCCCTCACCATCCCCTTTTACGAGCAATGCGGATTCCGTTATTCGCACCGGGTACCCGGGTTCTTTACCGACCACTATCCTCACCCCATCTTCGAGGGGGGCCGACAGCTCGTCGACATGATTTATCTGAAGAAAGAGATTTAGCGACTATTTCGAGGATTTTCTCTGTCCCGGTTGCGACAATCGGCCACCAGCGGGATTATTCCACCGCGTAATCACGAAGTAGAGCCCCAGCACCACAAACGGGATGCTCAACACCTGACCCATGTCGATAGGCATGGCGCTTTCGAAATCGACCTGGCGCTCCTTGAGGAACTCGATGAAAAAGCGGAAGAGGAAGATGAGCGTGATGCAGAGCCCGAAATAGAAGCCCCGACCGCAACGGTCGCGCCGGAGCCAGGCCACCCACACCATCACTCCGAAGAAGAGGAAGTAGGCCAGCGCCTCGTAAAGTTGTGCCGGATGACGAGGCAACATATCCACCCGTTCGAAGACAAAAGCCCAGGGCACATCGGCCGGCATGCCTATGATTTCGGAGTTCATCAGGTTGGCCAGCCGGATAAAGCCGGCAGCCACCGGTGCGGCTACACCCATCATGTCGAGAATATCGAGGTAGTGTATCTTGGTCTTGCGGCAGAAGAGGGCCAGAGCGATAATCAACCCCAGCGTGCCCCCGTGACTGGCCAACCCCGCATAGCCCGTGAAGCGCCACCCGCCATCGGGCAGAGCGCGTATGGGCAGAATGATTTCGAGCGGATGGCTCAGGTAATAGTCGGGCTCATAAAAGAGGCAGTGCCCCAGCCGGGCGCCGATGAAAATACCCAGAAAGCTATATATGAACAGGGTCTGAAACGTATCCATCGGGAGCCCCTTCAGCTTATACAGCTTGTAGACCACCTGGCAACCCGCCCAAATGGCGATGAGCCAGAAGATACTGTACCAACGTATAGCGATACCCGCTACCGAAAAGAGCACCGGGTCGGGATTCCAATGAATGTAAAGCAGTTCCATAATTCTATTCTCTATCGTGGCATCGTTGCCACACGCGATGCAAAGATAACACAAATCTATGTTTACAGAGATGATACAGAGAAAAGAATAGCTACCTTTGCACTCGCAAACCGCCCTACCCCGGTGGCGGCAGGAAGCGGCCCCGACTATCTCCGCCCTGGCGGAGAGGTCTCGAAGGGACAGACTTCCATAGATTTAAAAAGGTAAAAAAAGATGTGGTTATCGCTTGCTTTTCTCTCGGCCTTCCTGTTGGGCTGCTACGAGGTATGTAAAAAGACGTCGCTCAACGGCAACGCCGTCATTCCCGTGTTGTTTCTCAACACCCTTTTCTGCAGCCTGCTGTTCCTCCCGCTCATCATCCTCTCTTACGGGTTCCCCGATCTGATGCGCGACTCGATGTTCTACGTGCCCCCTTCGACCCTGCGCGAGCACCTCTACATCATCGGTAAGGCAGCACTGGTGCTCACCTCGTGGACCTGTGCCTACTTTGCCACCAAGCACCTGCCCATCACCATAGCCGGCCCCATCAAGGCATCGCAACCGATACTCACCCTCATCGGGGCATTGCTCATCTTCGGCGAACGGCTCAACTTCTACCAGTGGATAGGTGTGCTGCTGGCCATCGTCTCGTTCATCATGCTCTCCTTTTCGGGAAAGAAAGAGGGCATCAACTTCCGCCACAACCTGTGGATACTCTTTATCGTGCTGGCCACCATCACGGGAGCCGCCAGCGGACTGTACGACAAATACCTCATGTCGCACGGATTCGACCGCATGACCGTGCAGGTGTGGTATTCGTACTACCAGATGGCCATGATGGCCGTCGTACTGCTGGTGCTGTGGTATCCGCAGCGCAAGCACACCACCCCGTTCGTGTGGCGCCCCTCGATATTCTTCATCTCGCTCTTTCTCGTCTGTGCCGACTTTGTCTACTTCTACGCCCTCAGCTACCCCGACTCGATGATTTCAATCGTCTCGATGGTGCGTCGCAGCAGCGTGGTGGTGAGCTTCATTGCCGGTGCCTTCCTCTTCAAGGAGAAGAATATCCGCAGCAAGTCGTTCGACCTGATACTGGTGCTGCTGGGTATGTTCTTCCTCTATCTGGGAACGAAATAGCCCCAGCGGAGTCTTGCTCTTGAAAAAGAAATCACTATCTTTGTAGAAGATAGAATGCGGGAAGGCACAAAGTTCGAGTGAATCGGACACCCTGCGCTCACCTGTCACTATCTCTGTTCAAACGATTGTCATGAAACTAAGAAAACTATTCCTCATATCGGCCATAGCCACCGCACTGGTGTCGCAGGCTGTCGAACCGGCGGCACAACTTTTCGCAGCCATGCCCGACTCGCTTGTGCCTTCGCTCGAGGTCAATCGACGCAAAGACCTCATCGACCTCTTCCACGCCGGCCAACAGGCACAAGTCACCACCAAACTCGGAGGTACAGCCCGAATGACCCAACTGCAAGAGAACCTCGTGGTCCTGTCGCTCTCGCAGCAGAGCCGAATGGCCCTGTACCTCTACACGACTACCGGCAACGACTCTGTCGTTGCTCTGGTCAACACGGTCTATGCCCCGGCCGGCGACAGCCGCATCCGGTTCTTCAACAGCGCCTGGCGCGAGCTACCCGCCTCGAAATACATCCGCCCCTTGACCAAAGAGGCCTTCTTCCTCTTCCCCGACAGCCTCACGAAAACCCAACGCGAGGAGCTGATGCGACCGGTCGACATCTGCCTGATAGAGTACACCTTCGAGCCCGACGGCTCGATATGCGCCCGCCAGTCGTGGGAGGAATACCTCGACCGCGAGACCTACAACCGCCTCAAGCCCTACCTGCGCGAGTCGATTACCCTGCGCTGGAACGGGAAGAATTTCAAGGAGTAAAAAGCATTATCTTTTTATATTATTATAGAAACAGCAGAGCCGCCCCGGAAATCTCCCGAAGCGGCTCTCTTGTTTCTATGGTCTTGCGTTGTGCAGGCCCCGGCTTAGAACTCGGCGTTCTTCGGCGTACGGGGGAAGGGTATCACATCGCGGATGTTGGTCATGCCGGTAACGAAGAGTACCAGACGCTCGAACCCGAGGCCGAAGCCCGAGTGGGGTGCGGTACCGAAACGACGGGTATCGAGGTACCACCACATATCTTTCATGGGGATATGCAGCTCTTCGATACGCGAGAGCAGTTTTTCGTAGTTCTCCTCACGTTGCGAACCACCGATGATTTCGCCAATGCGGGGGAAGAGCACATCCATGGCGCGCACGGTCTTGCCGTCGTCGTTGAGTTTCATGTAGAAGGCCTTGATCTCCTTGGGATAGTCGGTGAGGATGACCGGTTTCTTGAAGTGCTCCTCGACGAGGAAACGCTCGTGCTCGCTCTGCAGGTCGGCACCCCAGTAGACGGGATACTCGAACTTGTGGCCCGACTCTTCGAGAATCTTCACACCCTCGGTGTAGGGCAGGCGCACGAAGTCGTTTTCGACGACAAACTTCAGACGCTCGATCAGCTCCGAGTCGTACATCTGGCTGAGGAACTCGAGGTCGTCCTGGCAGTTGTCGAGAGCGTAGCGGATAAGGTATTTGAGGAAGTCCTCGGCCAGGTCCATGTTCTCTTCGATTTCGTTGAAGGCAACCTCGGGCTCTACCATCCAGAACTCGGCCAGGTGACGCGGCGTGTTGGAGTTTTCGGCGCGGAAGGTGGGACCGAAGGTGTAGATGGCACCGAGCGACATGGCACCGAGCTCACCCTCGAGCTGACCCGACACGGTGAGGCTGGTGGGTTTGCCGAAGAAGTCGGCGCTGTAATCTACGGCACCATCTTCGGTGCGGGGCACGTTGTTGAGGTCGAGCGTCGTTACCTGAAACATGGCACCGGCTCCCTCGCAGTCGCTGGCCGTGATGAGCGGCGTGTTCAGATAGAAGAAACCGCGGTCGTTGAAATATTTGTGAATGGCGTAGGCCAAGTGGTGACGGATGCGGAACACGGCACCGAAGGTGTTGGTGCGGGGACGCAGGTGGGCGATTTCGCGCAGGAACTCGAGGGTGTGTCCCTTTTTCTGCAAGGGATATACATCGGGGTCGGCACCGCCGTAGAGCTCGATGCTCTCGGCCTGAATCTCGGCCTGCTGACCTTTGCCCTGCGACTCTACCAACGTGCCTATCACACTGATGCAGGCACCGGTCGTGATGGGTTTCATCTCGGCCTCGGTAAACTTCGAGAGGTCGACTACAACCTGTATATTCTTAATGGTAGAACCATCGTTGAGTGCAATAAAGTTGACATGCTTATTGCCCCGGCGCGTACGCACCCAGCCTTTCACATTGATCTTCGTCCCGTAAAGAGATGCGTCGAAGGCATCGACGACTTTGGTCCTTTTCATTGTTTCCATACTCTTTCAATCTATTGGTTTTAAGCACCACCGCCCCGAACGGTTTTCCCGAGCGGGGCGTGCGGCTATTTCGGTTATATTACTTATTCAAACGAACCCATCTGCAGCATGTTCACCTCTTGTTGCGTGAGGTAACGCCAGCGGCCGCGTTGCAGGTTCTTCTTCGTGAGACCGGCAAAATAGACGCGGTCGAGTTTGACTACCCGGTAACCGAGGGCTTCGAATATACGGCGCACGATGCGGTTGCGGCCCGAGTGAATCTCGATACCCACCTGGTTCTTGTCGGTTTCATTGGCGTAGCTCACAGCGTCGGGTTGTATGGGCCCGTCCTCCAGTTCGATACCGTCGGCGATGCGTTGCATGTCCTCCTCGTTCACGTCGCGGTCGAGCCACACATGATAGATTTTCTTCTTGATGAACTTGGGGTGCGTGAGCTTCGAGGCGAGGTCGCCGTCGTTGGTGAGCAGCAGCACGCCCGTGGTGTTGCGGTCGAGACGGCCTACGGGATAGATGCGCTCGGTGCAGGCGTTGCGCACGATGTCCATCACGGTGAGGCGGCCCTGCGGGTCGTCCGACGTGGTGACGCAATCCTTGGGTTTGTTCAACAGCACATAGATCTTACGCTCGAGCGTAACCACCTTGCCGCGGAAGGTCACCGTGTCGTTGCGGGTAATCTTCGTACCCAGCTCGGTCACCGGCTCACCGTTTACCAGCACCTCGCCGGCCTGGATATACTCGTCGGCTTCACGACGCGAGCAGATACCGGCATTGGCCATATACTTGTTGAGACGGATCGGTTCGTTGGGATCTACCTCGGGCAACTCATACTCGATGCGTTGCGGACGGCTGTTGTAGTTCTTGTTGCGGCGTTGTTGCGGCCGGTTCTGGCCGTAGCGGTTGTTGCCATATCCGCCCTGACGGTTGTTTCCATACCCGCCCTGGCGATTCTGTTTGGGATAGTAGGGGCGTTCGTTTTCGCCGTAAGAGCGCGGTTGATAGCCCTCACCCCCTTCGTTGTTGCGATTGTAATCCTGATTGTACCGCGGCGCATTGCCGTAGTTGTTGCGGCGGTTGTTGCCATATCCGCCTTGACGGTTCTGATTGTAGCCGCCCTGGCGGTTTCCGTAGTTGTTGGGACGCTCGTTGGTATAGGAGCGATTGCCTCCTTCACCATAGTTGTTACGGGAGTAATGAGGTCTTTCGGTATTGGCACCATACGAGGTGTGACCCTCTTCACCACCTCTTTTGTACTCTACTTTCTCATATCGTTCGGTCATGCCTTCACGGTTCGATACCCCGATACGAGGGCGCTTAGCTCTTTTTTCGCTTTCCATAGGAATTGTTTGTAATTAAAAAATACAAGCCTCTCGGCCTAACTAAAAAAAACTCTATTTTCTTATCGATTGTTTTTACCTTATTTGCCGGCAAAGATACAAATGATTTTTCATTTTATCTCTTTCACAATCAAATAAGTTATCGTTTTTTCTTAAAAAAACAAAAGCCCGGGGCGTTTGTTCGCCCGCCTTTGTCCCAACGGCCCAAAACGACGATTCTTCGGCTCCGCTCACCGGACAACGATAAACGGGAAAGCCGAAGAATCGGAGATATTTCGGGATACTTTCAAGTCCGCCCCGGCAAAACCTGCAAGGAGTGCCGGCCGGCGGTACCTTATCAGAAACCGGTGTAGGTGTGCGGCGTGATGCGGCGCAGCTCCTCCTTGACCGACTCCGACACGTTGAGGGTGTCGATAAACTCGCGTATCGACTCGGCATTGACTACCGAGTTGGTGCGGGTGAGGGCCTTCAACGTTTCGTAGGGGTGCGGATAGCCTTCGCGGCGCAGAATCGTCTGGATACCCTCGGCCACCACGTTCCACATCTGGTCGAGGTCGCGATAGATGGCCGTCTCGTTGAGCAGCAGCTTGTTCAACCCCTTGATGGTGCTGTGGAAGGCGATGAGCGTATGAGCCAGAGGCACACCCACGTTGCGCAGCACGGTCGAGTCGGTGAGGTCGCGTTGCAGGCGCGATACGGGCAGCTTCGAGGCCAGGTGGTCGAGAATGGCGTTGGCCAGACCCAGGTTACCCTCGGAGTTCTCGTAGTCGATGGGGTTCACCTTGTGAGGCATGGCCGACGAACCTACCTCGCCCTCTTTGATTTTCTGTTTGAAATACTCCATCGAGATGTATTGCCAGAAGTCGCGGTCGAGGTCGATGACTATCGTATTGATGCGGCGCAGGGCGTCGAAGAGGGCGGCCAGATTGTCGTAGTTCGAAATCTGGGTGGTCCAGGCTTCGCGCTCGATGCCGAGGCGTTCTTTCAGGAAACGGTTGCCGAAGGCAGGCCAGTCGATGTCGGGGTAGGCAAAGTGGTGGGCGTTGAAGTTACCCGTGGCACCGCCGAATTTCCCGCTCATGGGCACAGCCTTGAGCAGCTCGATCTGTTTCTCGAGACGGTATCCGAAAACCCGTATCTCCTTGCCCAGGCGGGTAGGCGATGCCGGTTGACCGTGCGTCTTGGCCAGCATGGGAATATCTTTCCACTCCTCGGCATAGTGGTTGATGAGCGACAGCATCTCGTCGAGTACCGGCATGTAGCAGTCGTGCAACGCCTCTTTTATCAACAGGGGCACCGACGTGTTGTTAATATCTTGCGAGGTGAGGCCGAAGTGGATAAACTCCTTGTAGGCCTCGAGGTGCAACTCGTCGAATTTCTCCTTCAAGAAGTATTCGACCGCTTTCACGTCGTGGTTGGTGACCGACTCAATCGACTTTACCCGAGCGGCATCGGCCTCGGTAAAGTTCTGATAGATGGCCCGCAAAGCCGGAAAAAGGTCGTGGTTTACCCCCTGAAGCTGAGGCAAAGGCAACTCGCACAGCGCAATGAAGTACTCGATCTCGACCCGTACCCGGTACCGGATAAGAGCCCACTCCGAAAAATAAAGCGACAAATTTTCCACCTTGTTGCGGTAGCGGCCATCGATAGGCGATATAGCCGTGAGTGATGATAATTCCATAATCTGTGGTTTGAATGAAACAGAGCACAAAAATACGATTTCCTGCGTAATTTTATCGAATAATTTTCGTTTTTGTTTTGCAAATAAAAAAATTGTATTACCTTTGCATCGCTTTTCGGAAAGCAATCCGGGCGTTTAGCTCAGCTGGTTTAGAGCATCTGCCTTACAAGCAGAGGGTCGGC
>CABRIW010000016.1:0-79429 GCA_902471075.1 uncultured Barnesiella sp.
AAGTGGCGAAATCGCCCCGCCAGCAGGGTTGGATCGAACCCGAGGCTCTGGTTCTCTATTTCTATAATACCGACGACGAATTGAAATTGTGGGTAGCTTATGATTGTGGCATGAATTTGGATTTGGCCAAAGGCGAACTGATTAAGCAGCAGACATTCAAGGCCAATGCGTATAAAAAAGCCGTAGCCGGTTTTCAATGGCGCTCTCTTGAAAAGGGGCATCGGCTGAAACTGACATTCAAGTTTTATATGGATGGCCGACTGGTCTATTCCAATTCTTCACATGTGGTCACTCATGATCCCAACCTGACCAAACAAGATATTTTTGAACAGGATTTCGAGGTCTCCGGGTCCATGCGGCTGGAAGACTCTAATGGAGAGTTGCACCCTTTCCCGGCCGGACGTTATCAAGTGAAGGTGTACCTCGAAACCCGGGAGCTTGCCGAGCATTTGGTCATGCAACAGACCATCGATTTGATGAAATAGGTCGAAAAAGGGTGACTCGGGTAAGAGCGGATCCCATGGATTATTTGTTGCTTTTGTATATTCGCATAATCACTCATTAACCTCATCTAATAAGACTTATGGGACTGTTTGATTTTTTCAAGAGAGACCGGGGCTATAAAGTCCATGCGCTCAATTTTTGTGAGGTGGGAAAAGACGGTAAACGGGATTCCCGTCCGGAGAATAGGCTTTATAACAACGCTCGCTATGTGATGCCCGTGGCGAGGATAACCTCGCGTATCGAGCGCAAGGTTACGATGACGGTGCGCATGACGGCTCCCGATGGCAAGGTGAACAGCTATGATTTCGAGGCGCCCTTGCAGATTTGTGAGAACCGGCTGGCCAATCTGCCGGCCTGGGGGTCGGAAGAGGGAACCGCTTTTAAAACCGTGGGCTGGTGGGAATATGAGCTTTTAGATAAGAAAGGAGAACTTATAATTAGTTCCCGGCTCCACATTGTCCCGGTCGAAGAACTTTGGGACGAGCAGGGGTGGATTCGCATCGAGTCGGATTTCCAGTTTCGCAACAACGACAGCGAACAGACGGTAATCGACGACTGGGGCACCGGGAGTTTTGTCTCTCCCCGCTATATGGCGATGCGTTGCCGATATTCCAGCCTGTCGGATGTCGAGCGCGAGATTACATATGATGTCGAAATCAGAAACGAGCAGACGGGCAAGACGAGCCGATTTGACCACACGGTGACCCTCGACCCGGCCGGAGGCTGGTTGCAGATGTGCGGCTGGGGCAGCGATTCGGGCAACTCCTACGACCCGGGACGTTACACCTATCTGCTTTGTTACAAGGGGCGGCAGGTGGGCAGCGGGCAGTTCGAGGTCGAAAAGTCGCCCATGCAGCGCGGCTGGATTGAGCCGGTGGCTCTGGTGCTCTACCTCTACAACGACGAAGAGGCGATGAAACATTGGGTCGCTTATGATTGTGGGCAGACTCTTATCGAAGGGGGTGTGGCCCGACAACTCCAGTTCAGGGCCAATGCCTGTAAGTACATGATTGCCGGATTTCAGTGGCGTTCGCTCGAGGCGGGTCACCCCTTGAAACTGACCTTCCGGTTCTATCTGGACGGCAATCTCATATACTCCTGTTCCAGAGACCGGGAGACCGAGCCTTTCGACCCGCAGAGCCTCTTCTATAAAGATTTCGAGATTTCGGGAACCTTTTGGTACGAGCGTTCCGACGGCTCCGTCGACACATTCCGGGCCGGGCGTTATCAGGTGAATCTCTATCTCGAGACCGATGAGCTGCACGAGCATCTTGTGATGCAGCGCACGCTCGAGTTGCGGTGAGATGGACTCTCGACAGATTTTTGTAGGATTGACGGTGTGAAATTTGTTTCGGTTCCCCGATAATACTATCTTTGTTATTAAAATTAAAAAATCGTTTATCCGTAGAATCATGAGAAAAGAATCCTATACGCCGGCACCGCTCGATACCTCGGGCGAGGTGCTGCCCGAGGCGTTGACTCCGCTGGTCGAAGCCTTGGCAAGAAATGTGCATGAGGTGTGGGCCCAGTCGCGCCTGGCCGAAGGGTGGCGCTATGGCGAGCGCCGGGACGACGTGGCGAAGACGCACCCTTGCCTGGTGCCGTATGAAGAACTGCCCGAAATCGAGAAAGCATATGACCGAAATACAGCCCTGGGTACCTTGCGGTTTATCCAAGCGGCGGGGTTTGAAATCGTAAAGCGGAAATGAGGGGATTGAGAGAATTTTTCAGAAATCCGTCGGGCTGGAACCGGGTGCTTGGCGGGGTGGGTGTCGTAGTGGCTTTTGTCCTGGTAGTCGCTCTTGCTTTTGTCGGTATACAAGGTACGGTGGGGTATGCGTTTGCCAACGCACCACGTTATGTTTTGTCCGATGCCTATACCCAATATGTTTCTCCCGGCAGCCCGTCGGCGATAGAGAATTTTGGAGCTTGGCTGTTGTTGATGCTGGCAGTTGCGGTTGTAGCATTGATTTTGATAATTAAGGCTCTGTTTAAAATTTTTGGGCCTCAGTGGTCCGATCGGTTTTGGCTGTTTGTCACTTTTAAGCGTATCTGGCAATGGTTGAAAGACCTGTATAGATACCCGGCCGTTATTATCGACCGTATTTTGTCGTCCGGCATCAGAAGTCAGTTGCTTCTGTTGGCCGGTATTATTGTCGCGGTTTTCGTATTGTTTGTTATTGTTGAGGCGATTACGGGAAGTGTCCTCACCATTAAAGATGCAGCAGGAGGCCGCAATCTTTGGCTTGATGTCTATTACCACTTTGTCGACCCGGGTAACCAGTATGGGGTCGAGGGAGGCAGCAACAAATTGCTGGTCTCGATTATTTCAATCACCGGTTCGGTATTGATGGGTGGGGTACTTATCTCTATCATTTCTAACATAATCGACCGCCGGGTAGAGCGTGCCCGTGAAGGACAGATTAGCTACAAGTTCAGAAATCATTATGTCATTATCGGGTTCGACAAGATGGCCATTGGGCTCATCAAGCAACTGTACCGAAAGGCGCAAAGCGATAATCGAGTAAAAGATGTACCCTATCTATTTGTAATTCAGACGACCAGCGAGGTAGAGACCGTACGCCACGAACTGTTGTCGAAACTCGATGCCGAGATAGACCGTCGTACCATCATCCTGCATGGCGGGCGCGATTCGCGTGAGGACCTGGAGGCTCTGCGCCTGCCCTATTGCCGGGAGATTTTCCTTTTGGGCGAGGAGGGCGAGACCGACCACGACTCGGTCAATATCGAGTGCGTGACTCTGGTCAACCGTATACTGCGAAACTGCTATACCCCTAAGATTCTGGCCGAGTTGAAGTGGTTGGTGAATGACGAGTCGGTGGGTTGTAAACGGTGTCATGTATTGTTCGAGGCACAGTCGACCTTTGCCGTGTTTCAGCGAGAAGGTGGCATTGAAGACTTCTTTAAGCGACGTTCTGTGAAAGATGATATGTGGTTCATCAACTTGCAAGAATCATATAAAAATAATGCGGTTGTTTTGTCTCGGTTGGACTCTTTGAAACAGAAATATGATGAACAGATAGCACAGTTGATCGACTTTCTCCCCTTCAACTTTTATGAGACCTGGGCCGAGAAGGTGCTGGTGTGGGGAAAATACGACCCGCATAACGACGGTGTTGCCCCCATTGTCTATACTCCGCTCGACGGAGAGGGCATTGACTTTAAGAGTAATAGCCATGTGCACCTGGTTATTGTGGGCATGACCAGCATGGGGGTGGCTTTGGCCATGAAGGCGGCCCACATAGCCCACTATCCCAACTTTGTGCGGGATTCAAACCTGAAAACCCGCATCACCTTTATCGACCTGAATGCCGATACCGAGTTCGATATGCTTCGGGGGCGGTATAGCGCACTCTTTGAACAGTGCGACTATCGGGTGGTCGATACGATAGACCCGTCGCGCAGTTATGTCAGTGAAGGTAAAGGCAAGGAGATAGTCGACATTGAGTTTGAATTTATAAAGGGGGCCGTCGAGAGTCGACCGGTGCAAGAGAAGTTTGAAGAGTGGTCGAAACTCGATGACTCGCGCTTACTGACCATCGCTATCTGTTTTGAGGTGCCTCAGAAGAGTATTGCTACGGCCCTCTACATGCCACAAGACATTTATAGCAAAGCTCTCTCGATACTGGTGCGTCAGAATGTGTCGTGCTCGACCATCGAACTGGTAGGGCAGTCTCGTCGGTACAATCGGTTGAAGGCCTTCGGCATGCTCGACGAATGCTACGACATAGACGATAACAGTCTGTTGCAGGCCAAACGGGTTAATTTCATTTATAATAGGATAAAACCTCAGGTGAAAGAATGGCTGCCTTTGGTTGATGCTCAGGCTGATGAGCTATGGAAAGGCTTATCGACGGTGCATCGTTGGTCTAATATTTACAATGCGCACTCCATCCCGACCAAGCTGCGTAGTTTTGGATTGGAGGAACCCGAGAATTTGTTAGCTGATAAAGACCTGTTGGAGGAAATGGCCAAGGTTGAACACAACCGATGGGTAATGGAACGGCTGATTCAGGGGTATCGGCCGACTACGCCTGAAGAGGATCAGTTGATAAAATCAGGGAAGAAAGATAAAAAGGAGATAGAAAAGAATTGTTTCGCTCATATCTATCTCAAACCTTATGACCAATTAGATGAAAAGACCAAGGATAACGACCGCATGATTATGAAATATCTGTGGCGCATCAGCAAGCCTTTAGCCGAATAGATTTATGGAAGAGATTCAACACGATTACCGCGACCGTCTCGAAGCCAACGCCCGGGAGGCGGCGCGGATAAAGGGGCGCATTCGGCTTATCGGGCTGCTTCGCCTGGTCGTCTTTGTGGGGGCCGTGGCGGGCATCTATCTGCTGCGCGAGGCGGGAGCCTGGGCGTGGGGCTCGGTGGCACTGGCCGGGATTGCTGTGTTTCTGGGGCTGGCCCGGGTGCACGACCGGTGGTTCCGCCGGAAAGAGTTTGCCGATTGCCGCGAACGGGCCATTCGGCGGGAACTGGCTCTGCTTGAATACCGCTTCGAGGGTATCGATGGCGGCGACGAGTTTATCGACCCCACGCACGATTACAGTTTCGACCTCGACCTCTTCGGGTCAAAATCGTTTTTTGCCTACCTCAATCGCAGTGCTACGACGGTGGGGCGCAAGGCGTTGGCCCGCACGATGTTGAGCCCCGACCTCACGGCCGACACCATTCGCCGGCGGCAGGCGGCAATCGAGGAGTTGAGCCGTCGCACTGACCTGCGCATCGACTTCCAGTCGTGGGGCGCCTGCTCGGGCGAGAGCCCGGCCGATAGCCGTTCGCTCGAGCAGCTGGCCGCGTTGCCCCGATTCGGTACGGGGCGGTTGGTGCACCGTCTGATTCTCGCCATTCCCGCCTTCTATCTGGTATTGGTCGTTTTGTGGCTGGCCGGTGCGATAGCCGGCAGTGTGATTGAGTGGCCCTTTATCGCCTTGCTGGCCGTGGCCGGTGCGCTGGCCAAGCGGGTGACCCGCCTGCAGGAGCAGCTCAATGGCGCTCTGGCCTCCCTGTCGCACTACGCCCGCCTCTTCGAGATGGTAGAGCAAAACCGCTTCGAGAGCGAATGGCTGGGGCAACTGCAACGCGCCTGTGTCGACGGTCACGGTTCGGTTTCGCTGCGGGTAGCCCGGTTGCGCCGGTTGCTCGGCAACCTCGACCAACGCTGTAATTTCGTAGGCTTCACGGTACTCAACGGCTTTCTGTTGTGGGACCTGCGGCAACTCAATGCACTGAATCGCTGGCTCGACGAGAATCGCGAGCAACTGCCCCGTTGGCTCGATGTGCTGGCACAGTTCGACGCTCTTTGTTCGCTGGCTACCTTCCGCTACAACCATCCGCACTACGTCTTCCCCCGGATTGTGCTCGACCGTCGGCCCGTGATGCAGGCCGAGGCGTTGGGGCATCCCCTCATTCCCCGCGACCGCTGCGTCTGCAACGACGTGGCCCCCATGAACGAGGGCACCTTCCAGATCATTACCGGGGCCAACATGGCCGGCAAGAGCACCTACCTGCGCACCATCGGCATCAACTACCTGCTGGGGTGCATGGGTGCCCCCGTGTGTGCCCGCAGCATGACCTTCACGCCGCTGCCCCTCTTCACCGGTCTGCGGGCCAGCGACTCGCTGGCCGACAACGAGTCGTACTTCTTTGCCGAGCTCAAGCGGCTGCAGCAGATTGTGGTGCGGTTGCGTGCCGGCGAAAAACTCTTTGTCATTCTCGACGAAATCTTGCGGGGCACCAACTCGGTCGACAAGCAGACCGGCTCGCTTGCCCTGGTGCGGCAGCTGGTCGAGGCAGGCGCCGCCGGCATCATCGCCACCCACGACCTGGTGCTGGGCCAACTGGCCGAGAAGCTGCCCGGGCAGATAAGCAACTACCGTTTCGAGGCCACCATCGAGGGCGACGAGCTCACCTTCACCTACCGGCTGCAACCCGGCATTGCCCGCAACATGAACGCCTGTTTCCTGATGAAAAAGATGGGCATCATCCCCGCCGAAGCCTCCGGGGGCGATTCCTGAAATAGGGTACCGCCTTCGATTTTTTGTGCCGATACCGAGTGCGAAATAACCGGAAATCCTTATACCTTTGTATCGAGTTGCCGCAAACAAAGTGTGAAAAGATGGATCTTGCTCTCTACGATTATTCATTGGGTATAGCCTTGGTGCTGATGCTGTTTTTTGCCCTCTATTTCCTGGTGGGCAAGACGCCCGACAAGCCCATATTCGTCAACTACCTGCGTTCGCGACGCATCATGGGTGTAGCCTTGCTGGTGTTGAGCGCCAACTATTCGGTTCACCTCTTTTGCGGGCTTCGACCCTTCCACCATCAGGAAGCTATCCTGATGAACTTCTCTACCTATTTCATGGTATATTGGTTGTTCAGTGCGGCCCTTACCATATTGCTCGACCGTTTTTACCTGACTCGCCGGCGTTTCTGGCGGCACATGGGTTACTGGGCGCTGTTTACCGCCCTCTCGGCCCTCCTTCTCACGGCCGTGCCTTCGGGGCCCGTGCAGCAGGTGGGGCTGGTATTCCTGGCATTGTGGTTGTTGGCCTATGGCCTTTGGCTGGCCCGCAGGCTCATCCGCACCTACCGATGGGCGGTCCGCCTGTTCGACGACACGCACTCCGAGTATATCGCGGCCTATATCCGCTGGATGTCCATCTTCACCTGGTGGGCGGTCATCTATGGGGTCAGCTGTGGGGTGCTCACCTTCCTGCCCGACCGGTATCTGTTCCTGTGGGTGCTCTCTTCCATACCGTTCTACATTTACCTCTATGGCTCCTACATCAACTACCTGCTTTTCTACGAACAGGTGGAAAGCATCCTGGAGCAGGAACCTCTCGAAGATGAAGATGCCGACGACCTTGTTCCCGTCGAGGAGGAAATGCTGCTGGGCCCGCAGCCGTATCGGAAGAAGCTGGAAATACGCCTCGCCGAGTGGATAGAGAGGCGTGGATACACCGACCCGAGGCTGACTATCGGTGACCTGACCGCCGAGCTGGGTACCAACCGCACCTACCTGTATGCCTACATCAAGGCCACCTATCGGGTTTCGTTCCGAGAATGGATTGCCGGGCTGCGCATCGAGTATGCCAAGCAGCGGATGATAGAGTATCCCGACCTGACGATTGCTGCCATATCCGAGGTATCGGGGTTCCTTTCGCTGAGTTATTTCTCCCGGATTTTCACCGAAAAGGAGGGTTGCTCGCCCTCCAAATGGCGGAAAAATTGTGTAAGGGAGCAATAAGGCTGCCCGGTTTTTCTGCCTTTTCTTGCGTTTTCATCTCCCGATTTGCCTGTTTTTTTTGCTCTATCAGCAATTTTTTTTGCTCTATCAGCAAAAACTGCTCTGAGAGGGGGTATGGCGGTTGATTTTTCTTCTGATTCTGGTTATTTTTGGAGAACCCGGTTTGGGGATAACAGCCATAATCATTTAAAACCTTGAAGATATGAAATCGCTCTACACAGCCATCGCCTTCCTGGCGATAATGACAACCTCGCAGATGAGTGCCCATGACCACACCGAGGGGTGGATTCCGCTACCGGCAAGCGGAGGCACGATAGGAGCCGGCTCTACCGACGAGCAGCCGGCCATGTATTATCTTACCGGTGACACCGAGCTGAGTTCCGACCTCGTCATTGCCGACGGAGCGGTGGTTACCCTGTGTCTGAATGGTTACCAACTGACTGGCCTGGGCGACAACCCGGTTATCAGTGTCGATGCCTCCAAACTCACGGTGTGCGACTGTCAAGAGGGGAGCGAAGCTCCGGAGCACCAGCACCGGTATTATAGAGATGGGGAAGGACGGTTCGTGTTCGACGACGGGTCGTACATGTGGAACACTCTGTATGAGTCAGCCGAAACCACCGGCGTGATTGATGGCGGTGTAATTACCGGGGGCCTTACCCTTGGAGGTGTCTTTGTCGATGGGGAGGGAGCTTGCTTCACGCTCGAAAGCGGTGCGATAGCCGGCAATCGATCTACTCGCACTAATTTAGGCCCTATCGGGGGTGGCGGTATCGCTATCTGGGATAGTAGTGATGAGCCGGGTGAGATGGAAAGAAGGGCTGTCATCAACGGCGGTCAAGTGGCCGGTAACACCTCGGTTTCGGGAGGTGGAGGTATATTTGCCTATGAGGCTTTGACCCTGAACGGGGGCAAGATATGGGGCAACAGAGCCGACAAAGGAGGTGGTGTCTATATCTCAGGATCGAGCGCACACTTCGTGATGAACGGTGGAGAAATATCGGGCAACAACGGGATAAAAGATGCCGGAGCGATTTACGGATATCTCTACTCCCAGTTCACGCTCAATGACGGTCTGATTATTGACAATGTTTGCGAGGGTTTCAACTCGGGTGGAGGAATTTACATGAATCAAGCGAGATCCCTCGTTATCAACGGTGGTCTCATTTCCGGTAATATCGGTTATTACGGAGCCGGCGTTTCGACTAACTGGGTGGACACTATCTCCATCACAGGCGGTGTTATCATCAACAACTCGGCCGTGAACGACAAATATACTGACAAAGACATCTTTATCAACCGACAAGATGGTACTCAATTATCCATTGAGGGGGGATATATGGGCAGGTTGGAGATCCCCCAGGTATGGGGCAATTACAACGTCGTTGAAGGCGGCTTCTTCGTGGAGCCGACAATCACAGACTACTTGACGGAAGGAGCCATAGCCATACCGGTGGGCGAAGGTGTGACCGGGTATCGCGAGGGCTTCCCCTATGGTGTGTACAAACGGAATACGAACGGGACGGATATTGCGCTGGACATTACGCCCGGAAACCCGGCGTATGACCAAGCCCCGATAGAGGCTGGTATCGACTTCACGGCAGAAGGTATTCCCGACAGCCTTTGTGCGGTTTATGCCTACCGTACGGACACCATCGAGCCGTTCGCCTATGGCCTGCCGGTCGATGCCGGGCCATACCATGTCATGTCTACCTTGTTGAGTAAAAACGGCAAATGGTATTATGGGCAAACCCCATTTGACATTGCCATTGACAAGGGAGAATGGCCGGGCGAAAAGATGGCCACCGGCATGATTGCCGCCGGGCATGGCGACTCCATTGCCCTGCCCGAAATTCCCGAAGGAGCCTACTTTGGTACACCCTCGGGCGACACCCGCATACTCGACGCCCACATAGCCGACGGCTACCTCTACTATACGGGTAGCGACGACATTGAACCGGGCGAGGTATATACGCTTCTCGTCCCCGTGGGCGAAGGGGTGAACTACCGTATCTTTGCCATTCTCGTGCAGCTCACCGGCAACGAGGTGAGCGGTATCCAGTCGGTCGATGGGGATAACCTCCGCATCTTCACTACCCCCGGCCAGTTGCACATAGCGGGCACGTCAGCCCCGGCTACCGTCTATAACCTGCAAGGTCGCCCGGTATATCGGGGAACCGACCGCACCATCACGCTGCCCGGTGGGGCTTATATCGTGCAGGTGGGCGATACCGTGCGGAAAGCGGTCGTGCGGTAAGTGCTGTCGTTGCAGCGGCATGTTGCCCGCGGTAGCATGAGAAACAGAAATTGCGTAATGCACAGAATCAAGTCCCGGCCTCAAGAGCCGGGACTTTGCTTTATCGAGAACCGGGCATCGCCGCCTCCCGGTCACCCTTTGTATCGCCGGTCGGGGAGGTATAAATATGCCGGTTCCCTTATTTTTTTGATGCGATTGCCCGGGGAAAGCCCTTGTTTACATGAAGAAAAAAACTTATCTTTGCATCGCTGAAAAGAGCATAAAAATACTCATCAAATAAAAAGAGCGAATTATGGTTTATTCACACGAAGTAGAACACATGTGTGTTGTAAAGAAAGGTCCTAATCACGGACCGGCTCCTATCCCCGAAGAGGGAAAATGGGTGAAAGCAAAAGAAGTGATTGATATTTCGGGCTTGACCCATGGTATCGGTTGGTGTGCTCCTCAACAAGGTGCTTGCAAACTGACGTTGAATGTAAAGAACGGTGTTATCCAAGAAGCTCTGGTAGAGACTATCGGTTGCTCGGGTATGACTCACTCGGCCGCCATGGCATCGGAGATTCTCCCCGGTAAAACCATCTTGGAAGCCTTGAATACCGACCTCGTTTGCGACGCCATCAACACGGCTATGCGCGAACTCTTCCTGCAAATCGTTTACGGTCGTACGCAGTCGGCCTTCTCCGAAGGCGGTCTGATGATCGGTGCCGGTCTCGAAGACCTCGGTAAAGGTCTGCGCAGCCAGGTAGGTACCCTCTACGGTACGCTGGCCAAAGGTCCCCGCTACCTCGAAATGGCCGAGGGCTACATCAAAACGCTGGCTCTCGACGAGAACGACGAAATCTGCGGATATGAGTTTGTTCACCTGGGCAAATTCATGGACGAGGTGAAGAAAGGAACCGACGCCAACGAGGCTCTCAAGAAAGTAACCGGTACCTACGGACGTTTCACCCAAGAAGCCGGTGCAGTGAAATATATCGATCCCCGTCACGAATAAAACAAGGAGGAAGTTACTATGATTAGAGAAGTGAAATTTGAAAGCCAAGACCGTCGTATCAAGCAAATTCTTGCTGCCTTGAACGCCAACGGAATCAAAGATATTGAAGAGGCCAACGCCATCTGCGAATCTTACGGACTCGATCCTTATAAAACCTGCGAGGAGACGCAACCCATCTGCTTCGAAAACGCCAAGTGGGCCTATGTTGTAGGTGCCGCCATCGCCTTGAAGAAAGGTTGCAAAAACGCCGCCGACGCTGCCGAAGCCATCGGTATCGGTCTGCAGTCGTTCTGTATCCCCGGTTCGGTAGCCGACGACCGCAAAGTAGGTCTCGGTCACGGTAACCTCGCTGCCCGTCTGCTCCGCGAAGAGACCAAATGCTTCGCCTTCCTGGCCGGTCACGAGTCGTTTGCCGCTGCCGAAGGCGCCATCAAAATTGCCGCCAAAGCCGACAAAGTACGTAAAGAGCCCCTCCGCTGTATCCTCAACGGTCTGGGTAAAGACGCCGCACAAATCATCTCGCGTATCAACGGTTTCACCTACGTACAAACTCAATTCGACTACTATACGGGCGAACTGAAAGTGGTTCGTGAAATCCCCTACTCCAAAGGCGAACGCGCCAAAGTAAAATGCTATGGTGCTGACGACGTACGCGAAGGTGTAGCCATCATGTGGCACGAAGGCGTAGACGTATCGATCACGGGTAACTCGACGAACCCCACGCGTTTCCAACACCCCGTAGCCGGTACGTACAAGAAAGAGTGCGTAGAGAGAGGCAAGAAATACTTCTCCGTTGCATCGGGTGGTGGTACGGGCCGTACCCTGCACCCCGACAACATGGCTGCCGGTCCCGCCTCTTACGGTATGACCGACACCATGGGCCGTATGCACAGCGACGCCCAGTTCGCCGGTTCTTCATCGGTACCTGCTCACGTAGAGATGATGGGCTTCCTCGGTATCGGTAACAACCCCATGGTAGGTTGCACCGTAGCTTGCGCCGTAGACGTAGCCCAAGCCCTGAACAAGTAATCGATAACACTATCGATATGACAAACCCCTGCAACTCGTGCGAGTTGCAGGGGTTTTTTGTTTAATGTCATTCCGAGGCGTGATGGGGTGGGGCAGATTTCCACTATTTATAATGTAAAAAGATATTTAATTAGTTATTATTATGGAGAATTACTATCTTTGTTTTGTTGAATATTAAGAAGTTTGTGCATGTAATAAAAAGGTTAATAAAGTCATATTAGAAAAGAAGTGTTTGCTTCTTGCTTGATGTTATCAGAGAAATCGCCAATTTCAATCATATAACCAATTAAGCATGAAAGTGGATGCTCTCACTATAGGGTGTGAGCTTTCCTTGTATTGTATGGTTATAGGTGTTTGGCGATACCTTCTGATACACAATCGAGGTCTGTCTTACACCTTTTTTTGTAATATGGTTATAAAGAATTCAAAGTGTATTATTAGGAACTCTATAATTATTTTAATATGAAAGCATATAAGGTATTTCCACAGAGCACAACCCGTTCGTATATAGGTGAAAATGGAAAGACTGTTCGTGAAACCTATTACGGCAGTCAAGATGGAAGAATTCAGAGTTTAAGAAATAAGGGTATTGGTTTGTATTTGTCAGAAAAACTACTGGATGAGTGTGATGATTATTTATGCCCTGTTATACAAGACGGGAAGATTGGCTTTATCAATAGTTTTGCAGAGATTGTAATTTCCCCTAAGTATGATAAGTTTATTGGGGAGTTTACTTCTCCGGAGTCTGTAATTACGGTTTTCAAAGGTGAAATGTGTGGGTTGTTAAATACGGATGGACTTGAAATATTGATGGGAGAATATAAAAGTATTATTCCTATTGATAATCAGTATGCAATAGTCATGGATTCAGAATATAGAAAAGGTATTATAGAATTTATGACTAAGAGTGTGTCTATCCCTTTTGGTGAGTATGATAATTTTGAACCTTGTGGATCAGTTGTTATAGCTAGAAAAAAATTACGCAAAGGTTTAATTACACCTACTGGTAAGTTGATAACTCCTATTCGTTATCGGTGGATTGGAAGTGAAGGAACTGGAAATTTGTTAAGAGTTATTATGGAAGAGAAAGACAATGAAGCTGTGATAAAGAAGTGGGGCGTTATAGACATTTATGGGCATGAAGTACTTCCTGTTATTTATGACAGAATTTCACCAATAAAAGGAACTATTGTTTATGCTGTTAAAGATGGGAAAAGTGTACAATTTAATATAGAGAATTTGATTCGAAAGAAAAATATTGATTAACATGGAGCAGGATATACGTTGGAGTATAAGTAAGATTGGTTTGCCTTTGGTAATCATGGAGCAAACAACGGATGGGGGTCATATTGGTAGACTATGTTTCTTAATAGATACGGGTGCCTCAATAAATATTATATATAAGTTTGTATGTAAGGATTTTATGAAATCTTTCATAGAACTTGAAGGCGGCGGTTCTATAATAGGGTTTGAAGGGGAAGAACATAAAACTCAATATGTAGGAATATGTTTTTTCGTAGAAGGGGTAAAATACTCAGGTGTTTTTTCTGTCTTAGATGAGTATGCGGGAATGAAACATATAGAAGAGAACTTCGGCATACAGGTACATGGCGTTCTTGGTATACCATTTTTAGTAAATAATGGCTGGAGGATTGATTTGAAAGATATGAAGATTATAGGGTAGTAAATCTTGATAGAATTTAGAATGTTTATTTTGAATTGCAGGACACCTTTCTGCCAAAATGTCCACGCCGGGAATCGGACAAGATGGCGCCGGCGACGCAAATACGGCATGAAAATGGGGGTGGAGCGACGCTCGGGGACTGACAGTGGGGCATATAGGCCGTCCGGTTGGCGGGTGGTACAATTTTTGTAGTACTCTCTGTGGTTTTGAAAACTGAATATTAAACTTAAAAACATAACATTATGATCTCACAGAAATTACAAGAAGCCATTAACGTACAGATTACGGCCGAGATGTGGTCGTCGAACCTTTATCTGTCGATGTCGTTCTATTTCAAGAAATTGGGATACGATGGTTTTGCCAACTGGATGCGTAAACAATCGCAGGAAGAGTTGCAGCATGCTTACGATTTGGCCGACTATATGGCTAAACGTGGCGGTATAGCTAAAGTGGATAAAATCGATGTGGTTCCTCAAGAGTGGGAAAACGTGCTCGATGCTTTCGAGAACGTATATCAACACGAGTGCCACGTATCTTCGTTGATCGACGAGTTGGTCAACGTAGCTTCGGCCGAGAAAGATAAAGCTACTCAAGACTTCCTCTGGGGGTATGTTCGCGAGCAGGTTGAAGAAGAGGCTACCGCTCTCAACATCGTTGAGAAACTGAAACGCTGCAAAGACGAATCGGGTGTCCTCTTCCTGGACGACAAACTGGGCGAAAGAGAATAATCGATCGTTGAGTTAAAACCTCTGTTGTGATTGAAAAGAATTGCCCCGATAGAAACGCTGTTCCTGTCGGGGCATTTTTTGTGTAATCGTAAAAAAGCATAAGAGCGATGAGAAAGTTGCTGTGTCCGCAATGTAAGGTCTCGGCCCTGTATGTGAAGAACAGCGAGGGCGAACGGCGGTCGGTCTATGTGACGGACGACTATCGGGTGGTGCCTCGCAACGAGGGCGAGAGCCTCGAAGGGTTCGACCTCGAGACGGTCTATTGCATGGGCTGCTCGTGGAGCGGCTCGCCCCGCCGGCTGGTGCTGCGGTAGTGCCGACGGGTGAGGGTGCCGCAAAAAAATCCGGTTCTGCAGATGGTTGCAGGACCGGATTTTTTTATGGGTCGGAGGTCGGGTTATCGGGGTAGCGACAACTCGGGAATCTTCTCGCGGTCGCCGGCTACGGCTATGTAGAAGCGGTCGGGCTCCAGATAGCGGCGGGCCGCCTCGAGCAGGTCGTTGGCGGTGAGCCGGCGGATGGCCTCGTCTTGCCGGGCAAAGTAGTCGGTCGTGAGGGCGTTAGCCTTGAGCGACAGGTAGTAGTCGGCAATGGAGAAGGGCGAGTCGAGGGTGCGGGCCATGTCGCCGCGCAGGTAGTTCTTGACAACGGTCAGCTCGTCGGCGGGGATGGGTTCGTGGCGCAGCCGCTCGATTTCGGCAAAGACCTCGTCGATGAGGGGGCGGGTGAACTCGGTGCCGGTCTGGGTAGAGATGACCAGGTAGCTGCCGTATCGCATGGCGGCTACCGACGAGGAGATGCCGTAGGTGTAGCCCTTCTCCTCCCGGATGTTCGACATGAGGCGGCTGCCGAAGTATCCGCCCAGCGCGGTGCAGAGCAGCTTGAGGGCGAAGAAGTCGGGGTGGTCGCGGTTGATGACCGGCAGTCCCAGCCTGATGCCTGATTGCAGGGCGTGCTCCTTGTGGGTGATGGCGATGTGCTGCCCGGCCGGTTGTATGGGGTAGACGGGGTCGGGCGTGGGTTCGTCGGCGGGGCCTCTCCACGTTTGGCCGAAGTGGCGTTCCAGATTGTCGAGCAGGCGGTCGGTCACCTTGCCGGCGATGAAGATGTGGCATCGGTCGGGGCGGATGTGCTGGCGGTGGTAGGCCCGGAGGTCGGCCGGGACGATGCGCTCGAGGTGGGCGGGGGTGACGATGCGGCCGTAGGGGTGCTCGCTGCCGAAAATCTGGGCCAGGAAGGTGTCGGAGGCCAGCGAGTCGACCTTCTCGTTCTGCACGAGCAGTTGCTGTATGCGTCGCTCCTTCAGCCGGTCGAACTCGGGCTGTGGGAAGTCGGGGCTGGTCACGATGTCGGCCAGCAGACCGATGCAGGTGTCGAGATGTCGGTTGAGGGTGTAGAGGGTCACATACTGGTAGTGGCTCGATGTGGTGGTTTGCAGCCAGGCCCCGTGGTAGTCGAAGGCTTCGGCTATCGCTTCGGAGCTTTTGCCGGCAGCCCCCTCCTTGAGCATGAGCAGGGTGAGCGAGGCTGTGCCGGGCCGGATGTCGGCATAGTAGCCGCCGTCGAACATGAGGTCGACGCGGCATACCTCTTCGTCGCCCAGGTTGCAGGCTGTCACTTCGATGCCGTTGGTCAGGCGATAGCGTTGGGGCTCGGGCAGGGCGAGTGGAGGGAATGCCCCTACAGGCGGAGGGGTTATACGGTCGAGAGTCGTGGTCATGGCAGTAACGCGATAGCTTTTTCCAGGTCGGCCGGGGTGTCGATGCCGATGGTCTCTTGTGTGGTGATACCTACCTTGATGGTGTAGCCGTTTTGCAGCCAGCGCAGCTGCTCGAGCGACTCGGCCAGTTCGAGTGACGACTGGGGGAGGCAGGTGATTTGTCCCAGCACGTCGGCCCGGTAGCCATACATGCCTATGTGTTTGTAGTAGGTGTGGCGGGACAGCCATTCGGCCGGTTCCACGCCCCGCAGGTAGGGGATAATCGAGCGGCTGAAGCAGAGGGCCTCGTGCCGTTCGTTCAGTACCACCTTGGGCGAGTTGGGGTTGGCCAGCGCTTCGTATCCCTCGGACGCCTCGAAGGGCCGCACGAGGGTGGCAATCTGGATTTGGGGCGAGTCGAAGCAGGCGATGAGGCTCTCGATCTGCTCGGGTTTGATGAAGGGCTCGTCGCCCTGGATGTTGATGACTACATCTTCGTGACCGCCCAGCGTGCGGTAGGCCTCGAAGCAACGGTCGGTGCCGCTGCGGTGCTGGGCCGAGGTCATCACCACCTCTCCGCCGAACGACTGTACGGCGTTGAAGATGCGGTCGTCGTCGGTGGCCACACACACGTGGTCGAGCACTTTGCGGGCCTGTTCGTATACCCGCTGAATCATGTATTTCCCTTTCATGTCGGCCAGCGGTTTCCCGGGGAATCGGGTCGATGCGTAACGGGCCGGAATGATGCCTATGAATTTCATATCGGTAGTTGTTTTTATAGCGTTGTTGATTTCTCTTTTTATTTTACCTCAACCACATAGAGTTGAGCGTTCTCATACTTGACCACCCGCACGGTAGCTCCCTGCTCGATATAGCCGTGCAGGGCTACGGCGTCGAACTGGGTACCGTCGATGACCACTTTGCCGGAGGGGCGCAGGATGGTAGCCGCCTCGCCCGTCTGGCCGATGTACTGTTGCAGTTCGGGCGGTACACCTATGTAGCCCTCGTCCTTATCCTGAGCCGAGTTCAGGGCCAGCCGGCCGATGGGGCCTTTGCTCGTGAGCTTTTTGAAGAAGAGGAGCAGCAACACGAAATAGATGATGAAGCCTGCGGAGACGGTGATGAGCCCGCGGCCTATCTCCCGGCCCGGGACGAACTCGAAGTCGAAGTTGACGTTCCCCACCAGTGCCAGCACGAGGGCTGCGAATATGAGTGTGAAACCCGAGATGCCGGCGATGCCGAAGCCCGGGATGACAAATATCTCGAAGATGAGCAGGATGACGCCCACGACGAAGATGAGAATCTCCCAGTTGGCCGCCAGTCCGTCGAGGTAGAGCGGGGCGAAGTAGAGCACGGCGGCGGTGCAGGCCACGGCAGCAGGCAGCCCGATGCCCGGTGTCTTCAACTCCATGAATATGCCGCCGAAGATGAGGGTCACCAGCAGGGCTTGCAGGGCGGGGTTGGTGAGGAAGCCGGCAATTTCGTCGAAGAGCGAGGGCTCGTATTGTTGCAGGGTGTAGTGGTCGCGGTGCAGTTGCCGGGTGATGAGTTCGTCGACGCTCTCGACCGTCCCCTCGCAGTAGCGTTGGGCTATCGCCTCGCTGGCCGTGAGGGTGAGCACTTTGCCCGAATCGCATAGGTGAGGCACCACGATGCGCTCGTCGACCATCGCCTCGGCAATGAGCGGGTTGCGCCGCCAGTTGCCGGTCGAGTCTTTGCCGTGCGCCTCGGCCGTGGCGCGCATGGTAGCGCGCATGTACGACTGGTATTTGTCGGGCATGGCGGCCCCCGTCTCGTTCACCACCGTGGCGGCTCCCATGCTGGCGCTGGAGCGCATGTAGATGCTGTCGCAGGCGATGGCGATGAGGGCTCCGGCCGATGCGGCGTTGTTGTCGACAAAGGCATAGACGGGCAGGGGACAGTTGAGGATGGCGGTGCGCATGGAGTCGGCATGTACGACGGTCCCGCCGTAGGTATTGAGCCTGAGAACGACGGCCTTGGCTCCGTTCTCCCGGGCCTGGTGCAGGCCGGTACGCAGGTATCGCCAGGTGGTGCTGCCTATCTCCTTGTCTATATCTATCTGGTATATAGTGTCTTGTGCATTTGCTGCGAAGAGGCAGAAAAATAATGCGAGAAAAAATAGCGGTTTGTGAAACTTTTTCATAAACAAAAGTGTTTATTATCAAGAAACAAAAACTGAAAAGACAAGAAACATGTTACAAAGTAAATAAAAAATAGTCAGAACCGATATTATTGGGTTGTATTTTGCGAAAACAGGAATTTTTAAACTTTACTTGGGAATGATTTAAACCCCGAGGCCTTTTGTAAAGAACATGGAATTTCAGATAAGTAGTAGTTGATAGTAGATTTTCGATGAATTTTCGTAATACAAAGTAGTAGTAGAAGAGTAGACAGAGATTACAAGAATTACAAAAATCATCAGAAAAATTATCAAATATGAACTCTCTAAAATTTCAAGACAGATTGCTCGATCTGCAGGACAATCTGTTGAATTTTGCCTACATGCTTACGGCTAACCGGGAGGAGGCCAAGGACTTGCTTCAAGATACCACGCTCAAAGCTCTCGATAATGAAGATAAATATATCGACAACGTGAATTTCAAAGGTTGGGTGTTTACCATCATGCGGAATATTTTTATCAACAACTACCGCCGGGTGGTACGCAACCAGACCATTATCGACCAGACCGAGGACCTGTATCACCTGAACTTGCCGCAAGACTCGGGCTTTGATTCGCCCGAAGGGTCGTTTACCGTCCAGGAGATTACCAAGGCCATCAACAGTTTCAGCGAGGAGTACCGGGTGCCGTTTACCATGCATGTGGCCGGATACAAATATCACGAGATTGCCGAGAAGATGGATTTGCCGCTGGGCACTGTCAAAAGCCGCATCTTTTTTGCCCGCCAGCGGTTGCAAGAGATATTGAAAGATTATAAATAGTTACTGTAAGGTGTTACGGGTCCACGGCGGGTTGTCCGCCAGGTAGACGCTCTGATGGCCGTCGTCGGCTGTTCAGAGCGTTTTTTCTGTGAGCAGTCGGGTGAGTTGGGCGATGTTGCGGGCACTGTCGTAAGGCTCGAGCAGGCGGGCGCGTCGCTCGCGAGCCTGGTGGTCGAAGGGGGCCTTCAGCGCCGAAGCTACGGCATGGCTCAAGGCTTGCGGGGTATCGGCCACGAGGCAGGCCCGGTCGAGGCCCGTGCCGACAAGCATCTTGCTGTTGACAATGCAGTGACCTCCCGTGTAGAGGGCGTGGAGCAGTTTCAGCTTCAGCCCCGTGGGCTGGAAGGTGATGAGTACGTTGGCGGCACCTCCGCCGATGAGGCGCTCCATCTCCTCGTCCGAGGGGTTGGCTACGAGCCTGGCTCCCGGGGTGGCGGCAATCTGGCGGGCCAGCCGGTCGGCGGGATTCTTTCCGGCAAATACCCACGATACGCCCGGGGTCGCGGGCACCACCTGTTGCAGCAGGTATTGGGCCGCTTCGATATTCTCTTCGACCGAGAGGTTGCCGTGGTAGAGCATGTAGTCGCCTTTGGGCGAGAGGGGGGCCACCCGGTCGTGGGCCTGGAAGGCGGGCAGCCACAGCGCGGCGACTTGCGGATACTTCGAGGCGAAGTAGCAACGGTCGCTCTCGGTGATGGCCAGGATGGCGTCGGCATGGGCGAGGATGGCCTCGTAGCGTTTCAGCCGGGCCGCCTCTATCCGGTAGTAGAGCCGTTGCCAGCCGGTGGCCTTGCGGGCCAGCCCGTCGTAATATTCGTGTTCGACGTTGTGCATGCGCACCAGTTTGCAGCGGCTGGCCAGGCGAGGGTCGGCCAGGTGGGCACAGCAGTGTATCCCCTCGAAGAGGATGGGGGCATCGTCGGCCAGCAGGTCGGTGAGCAGTTGCGACGACTGTCGGCTCGAGACGATGTAGGGGTCGACCGAGAGTTGTCGAGCGAACGAGCGGTTGCGCGGGTAGTAGTAGACGCGGTCGGACACCTGGTCGAGCTGGGGAGCCCGCTGCCGGTCGTACTGGTAGGTATGCAGCAACACCTCGTAGCCGGCGGTTTTGAGAGCCCGCAGTTTGTAGTAGATGTCGATGACACCCCCGTAGTCGGGAGGGAAGGGCACCTGCAGCGATACCACATGAATGCGCAGACGAGGCGACGGCATGGGGAAATCAGAATTTATACCCCAGACCGATGGAGATGTTGGCCTGGTGGAACCGGTCGATAAAGATATATTTGCCCTCGATGTGGAGGTCGAGCCGTTGCGAAAGATTCATCTCGAAACCGGCACCGGCATTGATGCCGAATTTGTTGATGGTATTGGACAGCTCCCTGTCGGTATGCAAGCCGCTGCCCCGCCAGCTCTGGAAGGTGATACCGGCCAGCGGATAGAACGAGAAGCGCCCGGCAAAGGGCACCAGGTAATGGATGTCGCCGTTTATGTCGAGGTTGTAGCGGTCGTGATTCGAGAAGGCGTAGTTGACGGAGGGGGCTACCCGCCAATGCTTGGCGACGGGCAGGTGGATGAAGATACCCCCTTGCACGTTCTCGCTGTCGAACAGGTATCCGGCAGATACACCCAGGCTTTTGGTGTTGTAGGATTGGGCCTGTGCACCCGATATGGAGAGCAGCATGATTGCCGCTAAAAGTCCTATTATTTTTTTCATCTTCAAAAGTTTGAGCAACAAATATACGGTATCTTTCCGGTAATATGAGCACCGGAAAGGAGAGAATAGGGTTAAATAAAAAAAATTTTTTCACGCATTCTCGCGGGGGACGACGGGGCGGGAGCTCTGGATGAAGGGGCAACCTTGAAAAAAGGTTAATAACCGGGTTGTCGGTGTAGAGATGTGGCTACATTCTTGGTAATTTTGTCACGGTTTTTAAAGGTAAAGTTATGAAAGGTAAAAATACAGGCCCCTTTTTATTTGTACTGTTAGGGGCATTGACGGCTTTCGGTCCGTTTGTGACCGACATGTATCTGCCCAGTTTGCCGTCGATGGTGGGCTATTTCGACACACAGGCTTCGATGGTTCAGTTGGGCCTCACGTCGAGCATGATTGGGTTGGCGTTGGGTCAGCTCTTTTTCGGTCCGTTGAGCGACCGCTACGGCCGTCGCCCTCCGCTGCTGGCCGCCATGACGCTCTTTATCGTGTCGACGGTGTGCTGTCTGGTGTCGACCTCGATCGAGAGCTTCATCTTCTTCCGTCTGATACAGGGTGTGGCCGGAGCTGGCGGTATTGTGGTGTCGCGTTCTATCGCTACCGACCTCTTTACGGGTAAGGATTTGGCCAAGGCGATGGCCATCATCGGGGCCATCAACGGGGTGGCACCGGTCGCTTCGCCGGTATTGGGTGGCTTTCTTACCGACTCGATCGGGTGGAAGGGTATCTTCATGGTGCTCTTGGCTATCGGCTTTTTGTTGCTGTTGGGCAATCTGCATTTCAAGGAGTCGCTGCCGGTCGACCGCCGCAAGCGGGGCAGCGTGAAGGGGCTGCTGACCACCTTCGGGACGGTGCTGCGCAACCGGCGGTATCTCTACTATGTGTTGCAGATGGGCTTCGCCATGGGCGTGCTCTTTGCCAATATCTCCTCTTCGCCCTTCATCATGCAGCAGCATTACGGCTTTTCGGCTTTCGAGTTCAGTCTCTTTTTCGGCATCAACGCCCTGGCTATCGGGGTGGCTGCCGGGCTGTCGGTGAAATTCAGCAATCCCGAGCACGCCATGTTTGTGGGTTGTGTGGGCATGACTCTGCTGTCGGCCGTCGAGTTTGCGGCCCTCGGCCTGGGGTGCAGCTTTGCGGTGTACGAGGTGCTGCTCTTCCTGCTGCTCTTTGCACTGGGGCTCACCTTCACAGCCAGTACGACGCTGGCCATGGATTGCGAGCGGGCCAACTCGGGCACGGCTTCGGCCCTCTTCGGGGCTGCCGGGTTCGCTTTCGGTGGCATCGTTTCGCCGTTGGTAGGGTTGGGCAACATACTCACGACTACGGGGCTCATCTTCTTCATCTGCTCGCTCTGTTCGCTGGGCTTTGCCCTGCTGGCCCTGCGCCAGACCCACACGGGGTTGTGGCACAGCTTCAAAGTCCGGCTGATTCCGGTCGTGCGGCTGAATTTCCTGCGCCGTTCGAAATAGCGGATGTCCTGCTGTAGAATCCTTTGGTATATATAAACTGCAAGGGGTTGTGTCTGATGTCGTATCGGCACAACCCCTTGAGGGTTTTAAGAGAGGCCCGGCCGTCGCACGACGGCCGGATTGCTATTGAAAAAAGTGGTTATCTCTTGATTACCTTCACGGCCTTGCCGTTGTTTACTTTCACGAAGTAGATGCCGCTGGCCAGATCGGCGAGGTCTATCGAAACCGTGTTGGCTCCTACGTTAGCTACTCGCATCACTTGAGCACCGGCGATGTTGTAAACCTCGACAGTCTCTATTTCGGCAGCGGCCGAGATGTGGATGAGACCGGTCGTGGGGTTGGGAGCGATGCGGGTAACGACAGCCGTATTCTCGATGCCGGTGTAGACGCTGTTGAGTACGAGCGACTTCTTGGCCGGGGTGATGCAGCTGTTGTCGGAGGTAGGCATGGCCCAAACCGACAGGCGTTCGCCCGAGTTGGAAACGGCATAGAGGTTACCGGCATAGTCGAACTCGAAGTCGTTGACATAGCCACCCATTTCGGGCATCACAATCTTGAACTCTTCGGTTACTTCGGGGATACCCTCTTTCATCTTGTAGGAGTATACGCCTACGCCACCGTTGACGCTCAGAGCCACGAGCGACTCTTTCTCGTTGACGGCCAAAGCACCGTTTTGCGACGATTCGCTGATGATGTTGGGTTCGGCCGAGTTAAATACGGCATCGCCGTACTGGTCGCTGTAATAGAACATGCACGGGTTGGCCGTCGTGTTGCTGCCGGCACCGCGGTAGCTGGCTGCCCAGTAACCGGTCGAAACGGGTACCACGCTGCTGTTGTCGTTGCCTACATAGCTGCTGGCTGCCTTCGACTCGTTGGGAGCGGCCGTCCAGGTGTTGCTCTCGCCGATGTTGTAGACGTTGACAAACTTCCTCCACGAGCTGCCCGAGGCCGTTTTGTCTACGGCATAGAGTTGGGTCGAAGCACCTTCGCCACGCACACCCACAGCGGTGATTTGTCCGCATACGTAGGTACCGCCAATCGAGAGGCTGCCTGCGTTGTTGGTGGCACCCGGGAACAGGGTAGCGATTTCGAAGGTCTCGGGATCCATGTAGTAGATACCGGCGTTATCGGTGCTGGCGTCGCACAGGAATACACGTCCGTCGGCTGCTACGGCAGCTTTGCGGGGACCCATACCGGTGGTTCCGCTCCACGAGATGGTGCCCTTGTAGGCGGTAGAGCCCTGGTTGGTGATGTCGCTGATGTCGGCACCGAGCACATATACGCCCACGCTCGAGGTCTGCGGCTGTGCGGGGTTACCGGCGCTGACGGTACCGGCTGAGGTATTGGTCACGTAGATGCGTCCGAAGTAGTCGCTCTCGGGCGATTTGTCGATGGCTACACCGTAGGGGGCGTAGTATTGATAGAGTGCGCTGTCATCCGAAACCTTGGTGAAGCGGGTTACGTTGTCGGCCGTAGCCTTGATGCTCCAGTTGAGCTGCTCGGCAGGCAGTTCGGTGCGGCTGATGGTGGTTTCGTTTTCACCTTTCTCCAGAGCACCCAGCGAGATGGTCTTTACCGTTTCGCCGCTCTCGGGATTGGTGAGGAGCAGGTCGACGGCCGTGGCGTTTTCGTTGAGCTTGAAGTGGATGGTGTAGCTGCTTTCGCTCTCGGTGTAGGAGAGGTCGTAAGCAAAGATACGGGCCGGCGAGGCGGCTTGCTCTACCCCCTTGGTGGTGTAGCGTACCACGTCGTTACCTACCATCAGGTAGAGGTCGATGTCGGCATTGTCGACTACACCCACACTGCTCATCGGCAACAGTTCGCTCGAGGTGATGGCAGCTTCGGTATCGCCTATGTTCTTGGCGTGGTCGATGCCGTCGGTTACATCGTACAGACGAACTTTGTAGGAGTAGGTACCTTCGTTCTGTTCGCAGACGGGAGCACTCATGTAAATCTTGTCGGCATAGCGGAAGTAGTTGGCACCCTTCGATTCAACCGGAATGTCTTCGGAGAATTCGGCCAGGATGACACCCGTTTCGCTCATCCAGTCGATGATGAACTCTTGCGGTTTGGTGATGGTACCGTCGATGATGAAGCGGCTCTTGGCCAGGGGCGAGAGAACGATTTGGGCGGCTTCGCCGATTTGGGGAGCCGAGAAGTCGGCATTGTTCTTCTGGTAGCCAATCCACTCGCCGTTCTTGAAGTTCCAGCAGAGGTAACGCATGTCGTAGTCGGTGGTCCAGTCGTTGCCGGGATGCGAGTCGAAGTAGAGTTGGAACTCGGCACTCGAACCGCTCACGGCGATGGTGTTGGCGATGAAGTTGGAGTTGTTGTTGCCCGATGCGGCCAGGCTGTTGCTGGTGTTGGTGGCCAGGGTAGCCAGTACGACGGGTTTGGCATCCTCGAGAGCGGTGGTCTCGTTGCCTTGCCATTTGTATACGTAGAAGTCGCCCGTCTGGTATGCGTTGTTCTCTTTACCGATGATGGTCGAGTTGGTGCCGATGATGGCGCCGTCGGTGGTGAAGCCGATGTCGGAGAGGACGTAGGGCATGGTCTTACCGTTGTAGCCTTCGGTCACGATACCCTCGGTGCTCATCTCCTTGATGAGGGCACCCGTAGCGGGGTCGAGTACTATCAGCTTGGGAGCCTTGTCGGCATCGACAGCCAGCACATAGTATTTGTTGTCGCGCAGGATAGCCCGACGTACGGTGAGCCCTTCGAGAGCAGCCACGTCGTTGAGCTCGAGGTCTTTGGTGAAGTTGTAGTAGCCGGCAGCGGCAATATCGCCATCCTGTTCGGGATGCGGATAGTCGAGAACCTCTTCTACCACCTCTTCGTCAGAGGGTTCCTCGTGTTCGAGGTCGGTGAGGCGTTGGTTGATGAAAGCCGTCTCGTTGGCTACCACCTCGATGGGTTCGGTCTCGGGCCAGAAGCCTTCGATGTCGAATACCAGGTTGTAGGTACCGGGCTCGAGGTCGGTGAATACGAATACACCGTTATACTCGTTGTCGGTGGTGTATCGGGCAACCTCCTGGCCGTCGGCATCCTGCAGAACCACGGTCACGTTGTTGAGCGGTGCATAGGCGTCGACCGAGTTTACCTTGTAGTTGTAGAGGTCGTTTTCGAGGCTGTTGTATTTGTCCTTCACGGTACCCATGATGCAGCCCTGCGTCTCGCTGTTGTCGCCAAACCAGGCCCGGATGGCCCGTGCGTAGCGCACGCCCTCTTGCTTGCAATAGTCTTTGTTGAGCAGACGTTGACGCTCAGGCTGGTAGGTGTGGAAGCACCCTTCGCTGAGGAATCCGTCGCAGCCGTGTTTCAGCACGCCCAGATAGCCGGTGTAGCCCATGTTGTTGGTCGATGAGCTGCCGTAGAACGAAATATCGCCCCGGCTGTTGTTCGAGGTTTCGCTGGTATAGGCCGATTTGTAGGTGATGTCGTTTTTGTTGATATACTGCCAGGCATCGCGAGCCATGTCGCGGGCATTGGTCAGTCCGTTGCCCGAGGCATCGTCGGTACCGCGGTAGAGCAGCAGCGGGTAGTTGGTGCTGGTACCTTCGGTAGCCGCGTTACTGTGAATCGAGATGAAGTAGTCCATGTTGTTGGCCTCGACATCTTGCGTGATTACCGAGAGGGTAACCAGTTGTTGCGTGCCGCTTTCGCCGGGTTGGGTCTCGGTATATTGGTCGTTTTCGGTTTTGTTTTTGTCATCGGCTGCAACCACACCGTTGACCGTACGTGACATCCGCACGTAACCCACACCGGCTTTTTCGAGTTCGTCTTTCAGCGAGAGAGCCTTTACCAGATTGGTATTGGTCTCGAAGAAACCGAGCGTATCGAGCACGGCATAGTTGATGGTAGCCATGGGTCGGTCGTTGGGGCCCCAGCCGCCATGCCCCGGGTTGATATATATACGGGCTTCGTTCAGGTCGCTTGCGCTGGCCGACAGAGCCAGCAATACACCCAAACCAGTTCCAAGAAGTCTATTGAGTTTCATGGTGATGATTATTTAGAGGTTGCTACTTTCATTAAATAAATTTCTCCGTTTTGAGTGGTATAGACGATTTTCGAAGCATCGTTCGATGCCGAAGGATACATGCAGATTTGCGATTTGTCGGTCAAGGCCGTGCGGTTTGTCCCCTGAGCCGTAACGGCAAATATTTGCGAGTAGGTCACTACCTCGCCGTTGTCGTAGTCGACCATGCCTACTACCCAGTCGTTGCCCATCCATACCGGGGCGCGCAGCGTGCCCAGCGAAACGGGATTGGAGCCGTCGATGTTGCAGACATAGGCTTTAGCCTCGTCGATTACATAGTAGAGCAGTTTGCTGCCGTCGGGCGAAACCGAAGGCCACAGATAGCCTACGTTCACGCCGTTGGGCGAAAGCTGGCTGGTCTTGCCGTTGACGGTGATGTAGAGTTGGCTGTTCTTGATGCTGGGAATGGGCGGAACCGTTTTCAGCCTTTCGCCCGAGATGCGTTTGGTTATCAGTTTGCCATTGTTTACAGCGAGAACCGTGCCACCGGCTACGCTTACCCCTTCGAGGTTGCGGGTCGGTTTGATCAGCCGTTTGGTATCACCGGTATTTACATTTACGCTGTTCAGCGACGTGTAGCGCAAGCGTCCCTTATATTCGCTCGTGCGGTAGACGATGGTCGAACCGTCGCCGACAAACTGGGCATTGAAACCCGCGCTTCGGTCGTTGGTGATGGTGGTCAGCTCGCCGGTGGCGAGGTCGAATTTCCGTAACCCGCTCATGTCGTCGCCGGTTACCAGGATATAGTCTCCCTTGGGACTTATTTTCGGGAGAAATGCGCCCTGCCCGTCGAGTGTGAGCGCTTGGGTGCTGATTACCTCAATCCCTTGAGCGAAAATCAGTTGACTCATAAAAACGAGTACTCCTAAAAATGTTTTTCTCATAACGATTAAAATTACGTGGTTTGATATAGATTATTAAGGATAATTTAGTGTCGTTTCGAGTCTTTGTGTTTCTTTTAGATATTCAAAAGTAGTAAATTTTTTGGGAGAAGCTCTCTTTTTAAATATAAAAAGTGTTTCCAATATATAATTAAAATGAATCACAGGTAGCCATGCTTCTCCCTGAATATGGGTGAGCCGTAGCGCGAAAGTACTTTATAATCGGTCAATTACGGGATTTTCTCCCTTGTGGCGGCAGAAAGCTCCGCTTCGTCGAAGAGCGTGGAAAAGGCAGGATGGGGGTGGCGTATGCCTGCCTTGAAAAATGAGGGTCGGGCTATAAAAAGGCCGGCCGGGACTTTGCCTGAACAACAATGCAAAATCCCGGTCGGTTTTCCTTGTCGGTTGCAAAAGGGGGGGGAGCGGTGTTCCCCGCTTCATATATGATGCGATGCCTTCGGCAACCGATAAACGAAACGGGTTATCGGATGAAGTGGGTAGGTGTCCACGGCTCTTGCTCGGGAATGGGGGCTCCGCCCTGCTTCAGGTTCTTCAGCATCCACGCCATGTTGCGGCCCAAGGTACGCATGGTTTGCAGTCCCTCGATGTCTTGAGAGGCCTCGCCCGGAGTGCGGCCGTGCACGCTGTTCCAGTATTGCGACGAGACTACCGGCATGTTGTTGATGGTAAAATATTTGTTCAGTCGGTCGAAGGTGGCGCTGGCTCCCCCGCGGCGGCACACGGCAACCGCGGCAGCCGGTTTGTAGGCCAGCAACGATCCGGCGGAGTAGAACAGGCGGTCGAGCAATGCGCACAGCGAACCGTTGGGCCCGGCATAATAGACCGGCGACCCTATCACGATGCCGTCGGCACTCTCCAGCCTTTCTCTCACCCGGTTGTACAATTCGTCATTGAATACGCACCGGCCCAACTCTCTGCAGCGTCCGCAGGCGATGCACCCTTGAACCGCCTTGGTACCGATCGATACGATTTCGGTTTCGACACCCTGGGCTTCCAATGCCTTGGCCACTTCCGACAGGGCAATGAAGGTATTCCCCTCCTTGTGGGGGCTTCCGTTGATCAGTAAAACTTTCATAGCGTTTGTTTTTAGCTCTACAAAAATAACTCTTTTGTGCCTGTTTTGGTGCAGATAAATGGCGGATAGTTGTACCCCGATTACGGATGTTTGGGGTGTTTCTATAGGAATTTACTTGTAGATTATTACCAGAACCTCCCGCTTTATGTAGCTCTCCCGCGGGGTGCGGGTTAGGCGAGGTTAAAAAGAAAAGGCTCGATAATCAAGTGATTATCAAGCCTTTCATTCAGTCGGGGTGACAAGATTCGAACTTGCGACCACACGCCCCCCAGACGCGTACTCTAAACCGGGCTGAGCTACACCCCGCTGATTTGGTGATGCAAAAGTAGCTCTATTTTTTACAATGACAAAATTTTTGTGGACTTTTTTTGTAACTTTTTTCGCCTCTTTTCCTAACTGCTTGCAGATGAGGACGGATAACTTTACAATTTAAACAGGTCGCGATAGAGGTCAAAGGCGATGAATACCTCTTCCTTGTCGGCATGCTGGTCGATGATGGGGTGACCGATGGCCTGCAAGAGGGTAAAGTTGATGTGTCCGGCCTCGTTTTTCTTGTCGTGCGTCATCAGTTCGTAGAGGGCCTCGTAGTCCTTGCAGGTGATGGCGAAGGCTCCGTAGTGGCGATAGATGTATTGGGCCAGGCCGGTGATGAGGTCGGAGGGGAATTGCAGGTAGTGGTGCGAGAGCAGCAGTTCGCACACAAGGCCCCAGGCTACGGCATAGCCGTGGGGGATGGGTGTACCCCGGCGGTGCGACAGGCTTTCGAAGGCATGGCCTACGGTGTGTCCCAGATTGAGGGCCTTGCGTATGCCGGTCTCGAGGGGGTCCTGGGCAACGATGCACTGTTTCACCTGCACCGACTCTTCGAGCAACTGGAGCAGGCGGTCCCAATCGGGGGCCGCGAGGTCGAAGTCGAGCAGGGCCCGGTAGGATTCCGGGCTGTCGATGAGGGCATGCTTCAGCATCTCGGCATAACCCGAGAGCAGCTCTTCGTGGGGCAGGGTGTGGAAGAACCGGGTGGAGATGATTACGGTATCGGCCGGGCGGAAGGCGCCGATTTCGTTTTTCAGTCCGTTGAAGTTGATTCCGGTCTTTCCCCCTACGGCCGCATCGACGGCACCCAGCAGGGTGGTGGGCATGTTGATAAACCGGATGCCCCGTTTGAAGCAGGCGGCAGCAAATCCGCCCAGGTCGGTAACCATGCCTCCGCCCAGGTTTACGAGCAGCGACTTGCGGCTGGCCCCGTGGCGGCTCAGTTCGTCCCACACGTGGGCGAGAGCCTCGAGGGTCTTGTGGGTATCGCCCGCCTCGATGTCGATGTATCGGGTCGAGTGGGGGAGCGACTCGGCCATCAGGGGCAACGACAGCTCCCGGGTGTGGGTGTCGCAGAGGACAAAGAGGTTGTCGGGGGCAATGCGCTCGATTTCGCGGGCAAGTGCCTCGCCGGGTTGTGCGGTGAATATCAGTTTTTGCGGCTCCATAGGGCAAAGGGAATTATCGGGTGGTGGTACGCAGGGTTTCGATGAGGTGGTCTACCCGGTCGGCAAAGTCGGGCATGGAGGGGTACACCAGGTCGGCACCGGCCTCGGTGAGGGCCTGGGCCTCGATGGGCCCGGTATCGACGGCTACGGTGAATACCCGGGCGGCGGCACCGGCCGTGACACCCAGCGGGGCGTTTTCGATGACAATGGCCTCGTTGGCCTTGACGCCGGCCTTGGTCAGCCCCATCAGGTAGGGTTCGGGGTTGGGTTTGCCTATCTTCACGTCGAAGGCCGTTACCTTGCAATCGGGGGCAAATACCCCGGGATAGTCACGGTCGAGGCGGTCGAGCAGCGAGCTCTGTCCCGACCCGGTGACGAGCACGGGGCGTATGCCGTTGGCCAGGAGGCGTTGCAGCATGTGGTCGGCTCCCAGCATGGGGGCTATCTCGGGCAGTTCGGCAAAGATTCTCTTCTTGATGTCGTAGATGCGGGCACACTCTTCGTCGGAGAGGTGTTGGTTGAATTGCTTCTCGAACAGGCATCGTATGGTGCTGCTGCTCGTCCGGCCTTCGTAGAGGTAGAACTCATCGCGGGTGCAGCGTATGCCCATGGGCGTGAGGGTGCGGTACCAGGCTTCGACGTGATTTTTCATCGAGTCGTAGAGCACGCCGTCCATATCGATAAGGGCGGCCTTGGGGTCGATGCACGCGACGTTATGTTTGATCAGGTAGTTTTGGATAGCTTTGTTTTCGCACATCTTCTGTCGGTAGTTTGATTATACAAAAATAGAGCTTTTGCAATAATTTGCCAAAGAGGAAATTTGTGAATGCTTCGATTTATCTTTTGATTATAAAATAGCATTCACTATTTTTGTGAAAAATTATAGTTGAGATATGAAGACAGTTTTCAGGAAATGGTTCCCGGCCTGTGCATTGAGCGTGCTTCTGTGTGCCTGCGGGAGCAACGTGGCCGACGGCGACTATGCCGGCGCGTTTAAGGAGTATGTAAAATCGGAATTGAAAGCCGGTACGTGGGTCTTGTCGGCCGATGAGGGGTTGACCCCCGACCAGGTCGATTCGATTCAGGTCGAGGCGCTGCACGAGGTGACTATTGCCGACAGCCTCCGGGCCGGTCGTCAAGAGGCCATCGATACCTATGTATCTACCGAGCAACAGTTGAAATACGAGATGGAGGTGGCCGAGCACAACTACAAGCTCGACGAGAACAGCCAGTTTGCCCGCCGGGCCGATTACGCCCGCAAGCTGAAGGAGGCCCAGCGCGCCTACGGCAACGACCGCAACTATGCCTCGAAAATCGAGGGGTACAAGCTGGCGATGGAGCGTCTGCCCGAAAATCACGAGGCCTATGTGAAATTCGATACGGACCGCGACTTCTCCTACATCCGTAAATATGAAGAGGCCAAGGCGGCTTACGACCGGTTTGTGGGCGTGAGTGTCGAGGACTATATCGGGTCGTACGAGTCGCTTTCGCAGTATGCCGGTCGCGATACGGCCGAGGTGCTGGGCACCGTGGCCCGGGTAGAGTTCATCACCCCCGACGGTTATCAGTCGGCCGTGGTGCTGTTTAACGAAAAACCGACCTTTGTCAAAGCTATCCTTACCGATTCGGAGGCACTGGAAGATGACGATACGGTGGGCGATGCCGCAGAGTACGACGCCGAGCTGGAGTCGGAAGATTGACGCTCGCCGTTGCCGATAACGCATTGTAACAGCATGTACCGAGGCTACCTCCTTTCTCGCGGTGGTGGCCTCTTTTTGTAGGGTATCAATATGTCGGGTAGGGTTCGGCATATTTGTCTTTTTAAGATCTTTAGGTTGTCTGATAAAATTTTTTTCGAAAGGCTCTATAAGGGTCGTTTGTCTTTTTTTTGTCATAAAGGTGTATGACCTTAAACATCTATTTAAATTTATAGATTCATGAATTACATTCAGAAAATGCTCCTGAGTGCCGCTGCTCTTCTGCTCTCGTTCGGAGGCTGGGCACAAAACAATCCGGTAGCCAACGAGGCTGCCGTCGTACAATCGGGAAACATGCGTTTCACGGTGTTGACTCCCGAAATGATTCGTATCGAATACAGCGAAAAGAGACAGTTCGAAGATCGGGCTTCGTTTGTGGTCGTCAATCGCAACTTGCCGGTGCCCCGTTTCACGCAGGAAGAGCGTGACGGTTACCTCTATATCACGACCGACAAGCTGGAGTTGCAGTACAAGCTGGGTACCTATCCGGTGAACAACGACCGTTGCGACCACAACCTGCAGATTACTTTCGACGTGAATGGTGCCGAAGTGGTGTGGTATCCCGGGAAAGCGGACCCCTATAACTTGAAGGGTACCACCCGTACCCTCGACAATGCCGAGGGCGATGTGCGCGAATGGCTCGAGAACGGTCTGCTGTCGCGGTCGGGCTGGGCCGTAATCGACGAGCGCGAGCCCCGCAAGGACGGCAGCCTGAGCCTGATGTTCGAGAAAGACCCCGACGGGGGTATGGACTGGGTGGCCCAACGCAAAGACCCCAACTCGCTGGACCTGTATTTCATGGGCTACGGTCACGACTACAAGCGGGCTTTGTACGATTTCACCCGCATTGCCGGTAAAATGCCGTTGCCCCCGCTCTACGTCTTTGGCTACTGGTATTCGAAATATCAACGCTATACCGAGCAGGACATGCGGGATATTGTGAACGACATCCGCTCGCGCGACATCCCCATGGATGTGCTCGTCATCGATATGGACTGGCACCGCAACGGCAAGACCGGCGATACCAACGGCACCGAGTGGACCGGCTGGAGCTGGAACAAGGCGCTCTTTCCCGACCCGGCCGGCTTTATCGCCTGGTTGCACGAGCAGCACCTCAACACGACGCTCAACCTGCATCCGGCCGATGGTATTTTCCCTAAAGAGGATAACTACGAGGCTCTGTATGCCGACTTGTCCAACCGCTATTCCGACATCACGGCCGACAGCCTGACCAATGCCGACGGTACCATCCGCTGGAATATCGAGAACAAGGATTTCTACGAAGCCTTTTTCGAGCACATTCTGCGCCCGCACGAGAATATCGGCGTCGATTTCTGGTGGGTCGACTGGCAACAATGGATGATTGCCCAGAACGAACCCAACCTGGGCAATACCTTCTGGTTGAATCATGTCTTCTTCAACGACAAGAAGCTGCAAGGCAAGGACCGCCCCTTCATCTTCCACCGCTGGGGCGGACTGGGCAACCACCGCTATCCCATCGGATTCTCGGGCGATTCGCATTCGACCTTCTCGTCGTTGGCTTTCCAACCCTATTTCACCGCTACCGCCTCCAACGTGGGCTATGGCTACTGGAGCCACGACATCGGCGGCCACATTCAAGACTGGCCCAACAACTCCGAGCTCTACCTGCGCTGGATTCAATACGGCGTGTTCTCGCCCATCCTGCGCACCCACTCGACGGCTGCCGGCCACATCGAGCGCCGTATCTGGAAATATGAGAACTTCGAGCAGATGCGCGATGCCATCTATCTGCGCTACGCCCTTATCCCCTATATCTATACGATGGCCCGCTGGTCGTACGACACGGGCGTAGGCATCTGCCGCCCCATGTACTACGACTATCCCGAGGCCGACGAGGCCTACCGCTACGAGGGTCAGTACATGTTTGGCAACGACATTCTGGCGGCTCCAATCACGGCTACCGACAACGGTACGAACCAGAGCGAGAAGACCATCTGGCTGCCCGAAGGCAAGTGGTACGAGGTGATGACCGGCCAGGTGCTCGACGGCGGTCGTGTGGTGACGCGCACCTTTACCCGCGACCAGATTCCCTACTACTATCGCGAGGGTGCCATCGTGCCGCTCTACCCGCGCATCATGCACCTGAAGGAGCGCCCCGAAACGCTGATTCTGCAATTTGCTCCGGGTGCCGAGGGTGAGTTCAACTTCTACGAAGATGCCGGCAACAGTGCCGACTACGAAACCGCCTGTACCTTTACCCGCATCACCCAGCAGAGCGACGGAGAGAAGACCGTCTGCACCATCTATCCGCGTACCGGCTCGTTCGAGGGTATGCCTCAGTCGCGCTCCTACCGCCTCGAGATTCTGGCTCGCGACGAGGCTCCTGCCCGGGTAACATATGCCGACGGTACGGCTGCCGACTATGAATACGACGCCGAGGGTAAGAAGATTGTCATCTCGGTACCCGCTACGGCTTGCAGCGAAACGATTGCAGTCACGATAGAGTAAAGTGGAGGAGACGGTTGATTATGAGAAATACAGGTAAATACATAATTGCTTTTGCCTTGCTGTCGGGTATCTTTCCGGCAGCAGGCGCCGAATGGAAACTCGTGGGCGATACGGCCGAGCTGAAGAGTCCGGTGGTATTCTCGCCGGTGAGCGACAACGCCAATCGGTTTGAGTATGTAGGGCCTATGGTCGAAGATCTCTTCAAGGTAACCGACGGTACTACCCAGTATATTCAGGAGTGTGGCAGCAACAACCCTCTGGGCGACTCCATACCCCTGCGCGAGGCCGACCCCGACGAGCGGGGCATGAGCATCCGCTATGCCGGCAAGACCGATGTATACCGGCTCACCCTTACCGTCGACGGTGAGGAGAAGAGTTTGAAAGCCGAGCGGATAGAGTTGCCGAAGAATCTCTACATCATCGGCGGCCCGTTCAACCGCGAGATTCAGTTCTGGAAATTCCAGGATGCCAAGCAACTCGTTCCCGATACGCAGTATCCCTATATCTTCTACTACAAAGGGGTGATGCGCTACAACGACGAGGGCGACGAGTGCGGCAGCTTCATGTTCATACCGCACCTGACGTGGGACGACAAGTATCACCCGGCTCCTTCGGGCGACATCCCCATTGCCGACAAGATAGGTCAACCGCTCGACATGCGGCTGAATGGCGAGGATAACAAATGGAGCATCGCCTCGGACCGCAGCGGCGACGGCTACTACGAAATCAAGGTCGATCTGCTCCACATGACCATGACGGTCGAGAAGTTCGAACCCGACCTGATCGAGGATCCCTTCCCCCTCTCGGTATTTGCCGCAGGTGCCGCCATGCCCTGTGGGTGGGACAACTCGCACCCGATGGTGCTCGACCCCATTGCCGACGGTGTATACCGCTGGCAGGGCGAGGTGCAGGGCGGCGATTTCAAATTCCTGCGCCGGCGGGGTACCTGGGAACGCTGCTATGTGGCCACGACCCGCGACGAGCCGGTTCACCCCGGTGAGGAGCACGACGTAGTCTATGAGTACAACTCGTTTGTCGAGGGCAACGACTACAAGTTTACCGTGGCTGCCACCGACCCGTGTATCATCACGCTCGACCTCAATCGGATGAAGATGCGCGTCGATACCGAGGAGACCATCGGGGGCAGCGGCATCGCTCCCGTCGAGGAGTTGGGCGGCCTCACCTGGTATGCGTGGAACCATACGCTGTCGCTGCGCACCACGAACCCGGTGGCTTTGCAGTCCCATGTCTTTGCGCTCGACGGGCGGCTGGTTGCCCGGCGCCATTTTGTCGGGAGTACCGACATGGCCTTGGCTCGTGGCTGTTATGTAGTCGTGTTGCACGACGGAAAAGGATTGAATTATGCTAATCTTAAAGTGCTGGTACGCTAATCTGTGCGACCTGTAAACGAGAGGGGCACTGCGCGATACAACGGGTATCGTTCGGTGCCCCTTCGATTTTTTGTCAGGTATGTGTCTGTCTGTATGATTGTCCGGCCGGCGGGTTACGGTACCACCACCTTGAGGGTGTGGTTGCCGCAGCTCAGCAGGTAGAGGCCGGGTTGCAGGTCGAGGGTATTGTCGCCTTCGAGGCCCGGCTGTTGCCGTACCAGTTGCCCTTGCAGGTTATAGACCGTCAAGGGGCACGAGGCTTGCAGGCGTACGACGAGGCCGCCGGGACGGGTCATCACCTTCACCCCGGTGGGATCGCTCTCGAGACTCTCGACACTGGCCGGGAGGGGAACCTCGGTCAGCTCGGTCCACGACGACTGGTAGAGCTTGCCGTCCGATTCGGCATAGGCGCTCATGCGGAAGGCGAAGCGGTCGCCCCATGCCTGGGGCAGGTCGGTGAAGGTGTAGCTGTGGGTGCGTCGTCCCTCGACGAGCCGGTAGTCGTAGTTGTAGCTGAAGCTGTCGCCCGTGGAGAGGTCCTGGGTGAGGGTAATCTCATCGAGATACATCTCTTGTGTATAGTCTCTCTGGCGGAAGTAGATTTCGAGACTGGTGGCCGGGCTGCTGTGGTCGAAGGAGACCGTGACCTCGTTGTATCCGAGGTGGGTGAGAGTGACACTCTTTTTCTCGGCATTCCCCGTCTGGTAGTAGTTGTTGAAGTCGACCTGGTCGCCCATGGCTCCATAGATGCGGGCCTGCACGGTGTATCCGCCGGTATTGCTCATGGCGATGGTGGGGGTGGTGATACTGATGCCGCCGAGCATGCCGTCGGTCCAGCAGCCGTAGAAGGCCGACCAGTCGGGCACGGTGGTGTAGTCGTCGTAGTTGGTGCCGCCCATGTCGTCGACCGGCAGGTCTACGGTGCCGCCGGTGAAGGCGTCGAAGTTCTCATAGAGAACCGTCTGTCCCGGCTCATCGCGTTGGGCCGTGTGGGTATAGATGTTGTAGAGCACGTAGCCGTCGGCCCCGATTACGGTGCTCCAGTTGGCGGTGTACTGTCCGCCGTGCACTTCGGTAAAGTCGTTGAGGCGGGGAGTGTCGAGGGTGCCGGCAAAGGCAAAGACATCGACGATGTTCGACTCGGCCGATTGCTCGCTGCCCCGGGTACTCTGTACGGTATAGAAGTAGTCGGTATCGGGTTGCAGTCCGCTTACGGGGAGCGAGGTGGCCGTAGTCGCTTCGTCCTCGAGCAGGTAGTCGCGGGTTTTTACCAGCCCGCCACAGGTGATGGCGATGTCGTCGATGGCGGTGGGGCTGTTCATGTCGGGAGCCTCGTCGGCGTAGGTGATTTTGAACTGGATGCACCCTACGGGAATTTCGCGGCTATACTCTACAATGCCGCCGGCCGGGTAGTAGATGGTCGAGGTTTCGCCCAGCAGGCTCCACCGGTTGCCGTCGTAGCCGTAGGCGGTTACGGTGCCGTTGCCGTTGGCATTCTTGACCCAGAACGAAAACCGCGAAGCGGGAGCCGGCAGTACCGGGGTGACTATCGAGTCGCGCTCGGAGTCGAAGGCGAGGGCTATCGTGCCCGTGTGTACCGAGGTGGTGTCGGTGGCGACCGTCGTGGTGTAGAGCTGGCGCACCGAGCCGCCGGTCACGTCGAGGCTCCACCCCTCGGGCAGGGTCGAGCGGTCGAGGTCGATGTATTTGTTACGCTTCGACCCCAGCGTGGTGGGGACCAGCCCTTCGAAACTTTCGGTGATTGTGGTCTCGGGCGTACCCGAATCGGCCATCGTGTAGGCAAAAACATTCAGTTGATAGCCCGATGCCGCTTCGACCGGTTGCCAGTTGGCGGTGAAGGAGTTGTCGGTAATTTCGGTGGCCGGAAGGGCGACGGGAGCATCGATGGCGGCCTGTGCGGCTTGCAGGCAACAGAGCGCCAGGAGGGGGACAAACACTCTTTTCATAGTTCAAGCAGATAAAGTTTACCCCGTAAAGATAGGTAAATATATGGAAAATTGTTACCGGAAGGGCATTTAAAGTAAAAGCCCGCCGAAAATCGGCAGGCTTTCGCTTTATTTGTGTAACTCGTAGCTTCTGTTTTTAGATGCGAGCCTGGATGGCTTTGCTCTCCTCTTCGTAACCCGGTTTGTTGAGCAGGGCAAACATGTTGCGTTTGTAAGCCTCTACGCCCGGTTGGTTGAAGGGGTTCACGCCCAGGATGTAGCCGCTGATGCCGCAAGCCTTCTCGAAGAAGTAGATGAGTTGGCCCAGGTAGGTCTCGGTGAGTTCGGGAACCACAATCTTGAGGTTGGGCACACCGCCGTCGACGTGGGCGATTTGCGTACCGAGCTCGGCCATCTTGTTCACCTCGTCTACGCGTTTGCCGGCCAGATAGTTGAGGCCGTCGAGGTTCTCCTGGTCCGAGGGGATGGTAACCGTGTGCTTCATCTGGGCTACCGAGAGAACGGTCTCGAAGATGATGCGCTCGCCCTCCTGAATCCATTGGCCCATCGAGTGCAGGTCGGTAGTGAAGTCGACCGAAGCGGGGAAGATACCCAGGTGGTCCTTACCTTCGCTCTCGCCGTAGAGTTGTTTCCACCACTCGGCAAAGTAGTGCAGTTTGGGGTTGAAGTTGACGAGAATCTCGACCTTCTTGCCGCTCTGGTAGAGGGCGTTGCGGGTAGCGGCATAGATGGCGGCGGGGTTCTGTTCGAAGGGAACCTCTTCGCCACAAGCCCTCTCCATGGCAACGGCACCGGCTACGAGGGCGCGGATGTCGAAGCCTGCGATAGCGATGGGCAGCAGACCTACGGGGGTGAGTACCGAGAAGCGGCCGCCTACGTTGTCGGCAATGACGAAAGTCTTGTAACCCTCGGTGTCGGCCAGTTTGCGCAGGGCACCCTTGTGAGCGTCGGTGATGGCCACGATGCGGTGCTTGGCCTCCTCTTTGCCCACCTGAGCCTCGAGTTGCTCCTTGAGCAGACGGAAGGCGATGGCCGGCTCGGTAGTCGTTCCCGATTTGGAGATGACGACGATGCCGAACGATTTGCCCTTCAGCAGGGTTTGCAGTTCATACAGGTAGTCCTCGCCGATGTTCTGTCCGGCAAAGAGGACAACGGGGTTTTTATGTTCGTGGTGGAGGAACTCGAAAGTGTCGGAGAGGGCCTCGATTACGGCTTTGGCACCCAGATAGCTGCCGCCGATACCGATAACGACTACGATGTCGCAGCGCTCTTTCATCTGTTTGGCCGTAGCTTCGAGGTCGGCCAGATGGGCTTCGGTTATTTCGGAGGGCAGGTGCAGCCAACCCAGAAAATCGTTACCCTTGCCGGTACCTTTGTGCAGCATTTCGATGCCGTTGTTGGCCTTGTCTTGCAAAGCGAATACGTCGCTCCTGGATACGGTTCCCAAGGCTTTTTCGATGTTCAATTCGATTGATTTCATAGCTTTGACTCTATTTGTTGATTATAGAAATGTATCGTAAATATTTTCGATGGCGTGCCGGGGCAATACCTTCTTGTACAGTATATCATAAACACATTGCAGGATAGGCATGTTCACGTGATAACGCTCGTTTATCTCGTAGATGCACTTGGTGCCGTAGTATCCCTCGGCAATCATCTCCATTTCCATCTTGGCGGCATTGACCGAATAGCCCCTCCCGATCATGGAGCCGAAGTTGTGGTTGCGGCTGAAGCGGGAGTAGGCGGTTACCAGCAGGTCGCCCAGGTATACCGAGTCGCTGATGTTGCGCCGCTCGCAGGGCGATACGGCCCGCAGGAAGCGGTCCATCTCGTTGAGCGCGTTGGAGACGAGCATGGCCTGGAAGTTGTCGCCGCTCTTCATGCCGTGGCAGATGCCGGCGGCAATGGCGTAGACGTTTTTCAGCACGGCCGAGTATTCGATGCCTCGCACGTCGGTCGAGACGATGGTTTTCAGTTTGGCTCCGTTGAGGGCGTTGGCCAGCGCATGGGCCCGCTCCAGGTCGTTGCATCCCACGGTGAGGTAGGAGAGTCGCTCGAGGGCCACCTCCTCGGCGTGGCAGGGACCGCCGATGACGGCCAACTGCGACTCGGGCACGTGGTAGAAGGTTTGCAGATACTCGGTGACAATCATATTCTCGTCGGGTACGATGCCCTTGATAGCCGTCACCACGAATTTGCTGCTGATGTCGGTGGTCAACTTCTTGAGGTGAGCCTTCATGTAGGGCGAGGGGGTCACCAGTATCAAGGTGTCGGCCGCTTCGGCAATTTCGTTGATGTCGGAGCTGAAGTGGATGCGCGAGGTGTCGAAGGCGACATCCGACAGGTATACCGGGTTGTGGCCGGTCTGCTTGAAGTCGGCTATGCGGTCGTCGCGCCGCATGTACCACAGGATGCTCTCGGCATTGTTCAGCGCCAGTTTGGCCAGTGCCGTAGCCCAACTGCCGCCCCCCATGATCGCTATTTTACCGGGAATAGTCATGGCCTTGAAGGATAGGAGTTTTGGTTTGGTTAATGTTTCGCGTTTTCTACCCAGTTCTTTACGTCGTCGACCGTGGGGTTGGCCAGGTCGAGTTTGTATTTCTTGTTGATGCCGCAGATCTCCTGGTGCATCTTGTTGGGGTTGGCCTCGGCCAGGTCGGCTACGGTGAGGTACCCGGCTTTCTGGATGGGGGCTACCCATTGGGCGGGAACACCCACGGCGGTATAGGCGGCCTCTTTGTCGCGTTTCTGTACCTTCTCGGGACGCATCTGCGGGAAGAAGAGCACCTCTTGTATGGTGGTCTGGCCGGTCATCAGCATCACGAGGCGGTCCATGCCGATACCCATGCCCGACGTGGGGGGCATGCCGTATTCGAGGGCGCGGATGAAGTCGTTGTCGATAAACATGGCCTCGTCGTCACCTTTCTCCGAGAGACGCAGCTGCTCTTCGAAGCGCAGGCGCTGGTCGATGGGGTCGTTCAGCTCGGAGTAGGCGTTGCACAGCTCCTTGCCGTTGACCATGAGCTCGAAGCGCTCGGTCAGCTCGGGGTTGTGGCGGTGACGCTTGGTGAGGGGCGACATCTCGATGGGATAGTCGGTGATGAAGGTAGGCTGTATGTAGTGGCCTTCGCATTTTTCGCCGAAGATTTCGTCGATGATCTTGCCCTTGCCCATGGTCTCGTCGATCTCTACGCCTATCTGCTTGCACACCTCGCGCAGTTGTGCTTCGTTCATGCCGCTGATGTCGATGCCGGTGTGCTCCTTGATGGCGTCGAGCATGGTGATGCGCTTGAAGGGCGGCTTGAAGCTGATGACGTTGTCGCCCACCTTGATCTGGTCGGTACCGTTCACGTCGATGCAAATCTTCTCGAGCATCTTCTCGGTGAAGTCCATCATCCAGTTATAGTCCTTGTACGAGACGTAAATCTCCATACAGGTAAACTCGGGGTTGTGGGTGCGGTCCATACCCTCGTTGCGGAAGTTCTTGGAGAACTCGTATACCCCCTCGAAGCCGCCCACGATGAGGCGTTTGAGGTAGAGCTCATCGGCAATGCGCAGGTAGAGCGGAATGTCGAGGGCGTTGTGGTGCGTGATGAAGGGCCGGGCGGCGGCACCACCGGGAATCGATTGCAGAATAGGGGTCTCGACCTCCAGATAGCCGCGGGCGTTGAAGTACTCGCGCATCGAGGTGTAGACCTTCGTACGTTTGATGAAAATATCTTTTACTCCCTCGTTCACTACCAGGTCGACGTAGCGCTGGCGGTAACGCAGTTCGGGGTCTTCGAACGAGTCGTAGGCCACGCCGTCTTTCATCTTGACGATAGGCAGCGGGCGCAGCGATTTGGAGAGTACCGTCAGTTCCTGGGCGTGTACGGTGATTTCGCCCGTCTGTGTGCGGAATACGAAACCGCGGATACCCACGAAGTCGCCAATATCGAGCAGCTTCTTGAATACCGTGTTGTACAGCTCCTTGTCTTCGCCGGGGCAAAGGTCGTCGCGCGAGATATATACCTGGATGCGGCCCACCGAGTCCTTCAACTCGATAAACGAGGCCTTGCCCATGATGCGGCGGCTCATGATGCGGCCGGCGATAGATACCTGACGGGGCTCTTCGGCACCGTCGACAAAATTATCTTTTATTTCCTGAGAGTAAGCATTTACCGGATATTCGGCTGCGGGATAGGGCTCGATGCCCATTTTGCGCAACTCGTCAAGACTGTTGCGGCGAATGATCTCTTGTTCGCTCAGATCGAGAATATTCATAGACGTAAGTTTGTAAATTTTCGCAAAAATACAAAACTTTGGGCGAAAACGTCTACGATTTGGCGTAAATTATTGTTATCGAGCGGCTGTTCAGGGCGTTGTCTCGTGCGGGGGCTTGAGTCTGTCGTCCGGCTTGTCGTCGCCCTCTTCGGGGGCGATGATGTCGCTCTTGCCCTTGAACCACTTGAAAATGTTGATGCGCAACCGGCTGCCGTGGGCCTCGAAGTAGTTGTTGAAACACGAGTTGATTTCGCAGCCGTAGACCACCAGCAGCACGATGGCCGGCAGCACCGGTATGCCGAAGGGGGTGCCGAATGCCTGGCCGAAGCTCGTGGCTACCAGTATCCAGCAGATGTAGTCGATAATCTTGTTGATGCTGCGTCGCACGGCCCGGCTCTTGCGGATGACCTCGCCCCGGTGGCGCGCCGCGTCGATGCCGAATTTCAGGTCGGCCAGTACCAGAGCCAGAGCTGCCAGCAGAAACCAGCGGATGGGAGAGACCAGGTCGGCCGCCCAGGCCAGATACGACGCCAGGGTGCCGTTGATTACGTTGCGTTCGTTCATGTCGGAATTTGCATTTAAGTGGTTCTGCTGCAAATTTCGGTCGCCCGCCCCGCCCCGCCGTGGCCTGTTGATAAAAAGAGGGGAAACAGGTAATTTGTTCTAAAAAGAAAGAGTTATATTTGAGAAATATAAATAACAATTCTTAGTGGAATATGTGTAATTAAAATGAAATATGAGACAATTTACTCAAAAAGAAAAAGAAATAATCGAGAGAATCGTGACTTTTAAGAGAATATCTAGACTTGAAGAATTGCAAGTAGCGAGGCTTTTAAGAAAAGAATTAGTTTGTTTCGCTGTAAAGTGGAGTGTAGGACCTAAAAAAGAATTATCGTTTTATTCATTCCAAGGGAATGTTGGAGGAAGTGTTAATTGGGAGCTTTTGAGAAAAAGCTATTTCCAGGTTTCGGATTTTTTGTATTTAGTAGAGGAATTAGAGGGGTTGGGATTTATTAAAATACAGACTTAAATTTTGAAATTGAGAAAGAAGAAGACCGTATTTTATATGATAGAGAGCGGTTTAGCTATGATTCCGACCGTGATACATTTTCTTCTAAAGAAGGAGAATATTTATTGCCTATTGATGCAAAACATAAAGTATATATAGATTTTGTCGATTATTTAGAAAAATATGCGAATAAAGTCATATATCCGCTTCCTCTATTAGAAGATTGGGTTGATAATGAATATAAGACATTAGAAGAGAGAAATTTTGAAAAACAAATACAAAGTGGTGAAGAACATCATCGAGAGCAGATGAAGGTTAATCGTAATTCTTTCATAGTTGCATGTATTGCATTAGCCTTGTCATTTATAGTCCCTTTTGGGGTTAGTAAGTGCGAAGGCCCTATAAAAGTTGAAGAAAAACAATGGGAATCACTGATTCAAGCTGTAGGAAATTATAGTAAGGATTCTGTGATAATTCGTCAAATAAATCCATCTGCTAATAAAATCAGTCAATGATTATATTGATTTGGAGAATAACCTTTTGAAAGTTTAAATCTTTGGACTATATTTGCCTTGTATTTGAGTCAAGTAACTCGATGCTAAAAATTTAATATCATAGCTCAGCCGCCTTCTGAATCACCACCTCGAAAGACTGAAACGAGCTATAAACCAATACATGTTGGGAGAACTGAACCCATTCGGGCGCAGACTTCCCATAATGTATTGTGGCTTGTGGTGAGCCAAGAAGGCGTATGGCGATTGTCTGCGCTTTTCTTTTTTTAGTTAAACGCGTGGCAATCTTGATTTTTGGCAATATTGCAATGATATAATGTTTAACTAAAAAAAGTGAATATGAAAAAATTTGTCTTAGCATTTGCTATTATGTTTACTCTATTGAGTTGTAGTAATGAAGATGAGATTATTGTTGACCAACCAGAAAAAGAAGTTGAGGTTTCATTAGATTACTCTTTTGTTGAAACTGGTTACATGACAAGAGCCGGAAGTGATGTCTATATGGATTTTTACAACAAGTACATCAAGACGAAGTTGTTGACACCGACAAAATTTATATTGACGTTTACAAATAAAGAAACAGGAGCTGTTGCTAAAATTGGGGGATATTGGAATAAAAAACACATGGTAAAACTTCTTACAGGAGAGTATGAAGTAACCGGCACATCTGTCCCTTCGTCCTCTATGTGCCTAGATACTGCATATCTTTATTTCGATGAGAATATTATAATAGACAATGAAACACAAGAAATCAATTTGACGGCTAAATATGACTCGTATTTATTGATGTTTGATAAGAGTGATAAGAGGATGGTCGATTATAAATATAGTTCGGGATATACAACGGATTCTCCGAGTAGTATATCACTAAAAAATGTCGATGATATATACTATGCCTTTTTTAATAAATTGTTGGCAAATGAAAATAGTATAGAAATAAATAGAGGCGTAATTTCTACAATATCATTGGATGATATACCTTTTGAAAAGGGTAAATACTATTATTTCAATGATTTAAGCGGGTCGTTTGATATTCCTCCCATGGAGAGTGGAAATTGAAATATTAACTGATAAGCGAGGTGTTAATGCCTTGCTTTTTTTGTGTAAAGGGACATAGTGGATTTTGGGATGACGAGTCCCCGTGGTGATAAAAAGAGCGTGTCACCCCAGCGCTATCGTGTCACCCCGCACAGCGATGCGGGGTCCAGCGGAGTGTCAGGGAAGTAGGGGCACACGGCTCGTGTGCCCAGAGGAGAAGCCTTTGCCGATATTCCCCTGGTTTGGGTATTTCCTGGATTCCGCATCGTGGCGTGGCATGACGAACGCCACCACGTTGTGGCGCGGCATGCCGGCGGGGAGGAACGGAAAAAGAAAATCCCGCGAGCTCGTCGGGAGGGAGGGTGAGAGCATCGCGGGATTGGGACGTATAGCAACTTGTCCCTTATTGGGCACTGTTCTTTTTCAGCCATTCGAGGCGACGCATGTCGGGCAGGTGTTTTACCTTGAAGTGCTCGAAGGTGGCGCGGAATCCGTCGCCGTCGGGGCTGGCACCCATCACGCCCACCTGAACGGGGGTGTTGTCTTGCAGCCAGGCGTTGCGCATGAGGGTGTACTCCTTGTCGTCGAACGAGTAGAACACCTCGACGGCATCGAGACGGCGCACGGCCTTGATCCAGATGTAGGGCACGGCCCGGTCGAGGGTGATGACGCTCCAGTCGGAGGTGTGGTGGGTAACCACGGTGCTGAGGTTGAATTTGCCGTCGACGAACTCGATGCCGGCCTTGATGTAGTTTTCGTGGTCGATGCGCAGCATGATGCCGGCCTGGTCGAATCGGGTCTTGTAGTCGCCGGTGACTTTGACTTTCACTTCGAACTCACCGCCGTAGGTGGCGTAGTAGAAGGGGGCATCGTCGACGGTGAAGCCGTAGTGCGAGATGCGCCAGTAGTCGGTCTTGGGGGTTACAAACATGGAGAGGGTTTTGTCTTTGATTTCCCATTGTTCGGGCTCGTTGAACCATTGCATTTTTTCTAACGATTGGGCCATGCTCGAGGTGGCAGCCAGCAGCACGGCGAAGGTTAACAGAATTGAGCGTTTCATTTGTATATGTCTATAAGTAGTAAATAACCATTACTTTTTTTATATTTGCAAATGTATAGAGCTGGAAAAGAATGTACAATGATTATAAATAACCATTTTGTCTCGTGGATATAGTCGGTAAACTCAACAGTCTGTTTCTGAAGCAGGACAGTGCCAAGGGGCGCCGTTACCTCGACGAGCTGGAGCGCTACAAGAGGGTGGCTCGCAGCTACAGCCTGATGGAGGGGACGGTGTCGGTTTTGAGCGACATGCACGCCAACGTGAGCTACCTCTATTATGGCGGGTTTGCCAAGACGCTCAATCTGAAGCGCCCCGGCACCGAAGAGTCGATAGCCTCGATTTGGGAGGAGAACATATTGGGGTTGATTCCTCGCGAGGACTTGTATGACAAGTATTTGCAGGAGTTGCGTTTCTTCAACTTCGTGAAGCGCCTGCCCAGGGAGAGGCGCCAGCACTACTGCCTGGTGAGCAAGTTGCGCATGCGGTCGCCCTCGGGCGATTGTCTGTGGGTGTGCCACCGCATGTTTTATGTGTCCGACCCGTTCAACAACTCGCTGTGGCTGGCGTTGTGCCTGTATGGTCCGCTGTCGTTCGACTGGCCGGGCGGGGGCCATCTGGTCGATACGGTCACGGGGGCCGTGGTCGAGCTGGGGGCGCGCGGCGAGTCCAAGATTTTGTCCGACCGCGAGATTCAGGTACTTCGGCTGATTGACAAGGGGTTGATAAGTAAGCAGATAGCCGATACACTCTCAATCAGCATCCACACCGTGAGCCGGCATCGGCAGGAGATTCTGGCCAAGTTGCAGGTGCGCAACTCAATCGAAGCGTGCCGCGTGGCCAAGGACCTGGGGCTGCTCTGACCGTGTGGCGTGTGGCGGCTGTGTACCTCCCCGCTTGCGGTGGTAACCACAGGGGGCTGCTCAGGCTTTAGGCTGGTAGGGCTCGATGTGCACGTTTACCTGGGTGTGTTTGCCAAAGGCGGCCTTGAGGTTGTTCTCTACGTGGGTGGCGATGTCGTGAGCCTCGACAATCGACGAACGGGCATCGACCTTGATGTGCATGTCGATGATGAAGGCGTTGCCGTTCTTGCGGGTGCGCAGGTGGTGGAAGGTGATGACCCCGGGGGTCGCCTGTATCTTCTGCTCGATGTTTTGCTCGATCTCCTGGGGAAGCGACATTTCGAGCAGCTCCTGTATGCTGGGACGGGCCAGCTTGTAGGCCACGTCAATGATGAATATGCCCACGATAACCGAGGTGATGGGGTCGAGTATGCGCCAGCGTTCGCCCAGGAACATGGCGCCCGAGATGCCGATGAGGGTACCTATCGACGAAAAGGCGTCGGACCGGTGGTGCCAGCCGTTGGCAATGACGGCCGGGCTCTCGATTTTGCGCCCGATGATGATGGTATACCAGTAGAGCCCCTCTTTCACCACAATCGATACGGCGGCCATGATGAGGGCCAGGTAGGTGGGCCGCTCGATGGTGCGCCCGTTGAGCACCTCGTATATCTTCACACTGCCCGAGTAGAAGATGCCGATGGCCACGATGAAGAGGGCAAAGCTGATGAGCATGGTGGCAAAGGTCTCGAACTTGCCGTGGCCGTAGGGGTGGTCGCTGTCTTCGTTCTTGGACGAGATTTTGATGAAGATGATGACGATAAAGTCGGTCACAAAGTCGGATAGCGAGTGGATACCGTCGGCCACCATGGCGCTGCTTCGGCCCACTACGCCAGCTACGATTTTGGCAGCCGAGAGGATGAGGTTGGTAAAGAATCCCACCCAAGTGACCCGGGCCGCTTTTTTCTCCCGGTCGATGTCGCTTATTTGTTCGGTCTCGTTCATTACAAAGTGTGATAAAAACAGTGCAAATATAGAGTGTTTTGAGTTAGGTTATATCGTTTGGGGTAGCATAATCGTTAATTTATACCTGTTCTACATAGCGTTTTGTCCGATGAGGAGACGAAAATCGTCTCGGGTGTTTCAAATTCCGCCACTTTTTTGTAAGTTTGTAGAGATACAAACAGGAGGAGATATGCACATCGAGTCGTTACATATACGCCGACAGCTGATTGAGCCTCATCGGGGAGCTCTGCTGGTAGCCGAGCCCTTTCTCGACGAGGGGTGTTTCCGCCGGGCTGTCATCTGTCTGGCCGAATATTCCGAAAAGGGGGCCGTGGGATTCGTGCTCAACAGCCCTACACAATACCATTTGGACGAATTGCTCGAGGGGGAGGGACACATCCCTTCGATACCGGTCTATTGCGGTGGTCCGGTGGGTACCGACCACCTGTTTTTCCTGCACGACATCGCCTCGCTGCCCGGGGCGGTAGAGGTGGCGCCGGGGTTGTTTGCCAATGGCGATTTCGACATGCTGCTCGACTTCATGCGCAGCGACGAGAGTGTGTGCCGCCACGTGAAATTCCTCATCGGTTACAGCGGCTGGTCGCCCGGCCAGCTCGACGGCGAGCTGCGGCAAGAGTCGTGGGCGGTCACCACCATGCAGTCGGCAGCCAGTTGTCTGGCGGCGACCGACGATACTTTCTGGCGCGAGACGGTGCGCAGCATGGGCGAGGGGTATCTGTTGTGGCTCAACTCGCCGCAAGAGCCGTCGCTCAATTAGTCGTTTTCTGCGGGATTGATTTTTTGGAATACGAGGGCATCGGTATAGCCGTGAGGCAGCCGCACCCAGTCGGCCAGGTGGCCGCACTCCCTGAATCCGCAGGCGCGGAAGAGCCCCAGGCTGGCCGTGTTGCACACGGCAATATGCACATAGAGCTGGTGCAGATGCAGGAATCGGAAGGCATACTCCATGAAGGTCTCGAGCGCATCGTGGCCCAACCCCTGGCGGGTGCAGGCCGGGTCGACGAGCAGACCGATGGCGGCCCGCCGGTTGGTGGCGTCGTAGTCGAAGCAGTCGACGAGTCCCACCCGCTCGAGGCTGTCGCGCCGTACAATCATCAGCCGCAGCTGGTTGTCGCGGGCGATGTCGGCCGTGTAATTCTCAATATAGCATTTGAGCAGGTAGCGCGACAGCGGCGCTACGGTGCAGCCATGCTGCCACAGCGAGGTATCGTTTTCCCAGCGGTAGAGGATGTCGAGGTCTTCGGGTTCGAGAGCCCGGAGGGCAATCTGTTTTCCAGTGAGGTAGTTCATGGCCGGGTATGGATTTCTTTGGGTGAGACAATGACTTGCGCTTGCGGGTTGTAGATAAGGAACCGGTTGCGGTCGTGGCAACCCTGTTGCACGATGTCGATAATCTGGCGGTAGGTGAGCAGCCCCGAGTCGAGCACGATGTAGCGCAGGGGCGACCCTTTGCGGGGGGCCGGCAGCTGTTGCATCGACTCTATGGCCGTGGTGCGGGGAGTGCCGGGTATGAGCCTGGCCACGCGGTCGGCCTCGCGGGAGAGGATATACCATTCGCCCCGTTCGCGCTTTTCACCCTCGCCCTGCCGGCGGAAGGGACGGAGCACGATGCGGTGGGCGGCGGCCAGCATGGCCCGGAAGAAGATCGAGAACTTCACCGCCAGGTAGTACCCCTTGCTGTAATGCGGGTAGTGCTTCTCGAAGAAGATAAGCATCGCCTCGTAGAAGATGCGCACGTAGCGCAGGCTCCCCTTCTTGGTGCTCTCGCCTTTGTAGTGGATGATGGGCGTGGGCAGGTAGTAGTTGTGGTACCCCGCCAGTACCAGCCGGTAGGAGAGGTCGATGTCCTCGCCATACATGAAGAAGCTCTCGTCGAGCAGACCGCTCTTGTCGAGCGTGGCCCGGCGCATGAACATGAAGGCCCCCGACAGGATGTCGATTTGGTGACACTCGTCGGGCGAGAGGTATTTCAGGTGATAGCGGCCGAAGAGGCGCGAATGGGGGAAGAGGGCCGACAGCCCGAAAATCTTGCAGAACGAGACCCACGGCGTGGGGAATCCCCGTTTCGACTCGGGCAGGAAACGGCCGTTGCCGTCGAGCATCTTCACCCCCACACCGCCGGCATCGGGGTGCGAGTCCATGAACTGGCACACCTCGTGCAGCGTATCTTCGGCAACGACGGTATCGGGGTTGAGCAGCAGGACGTACTGCCCCGTAGTCAGCTCCATGGCCTGGTTGTTGGCGCGGGCGAATCCCACGTTTTCGGTATTGGCGATGAATCGCACCTCGGGGAACCGGGGGGCGAGGTAGTCGAGCGAGTCGTCCTGCGAGTGGTTGTCGACCACGAAGATTTCGGCCTCCATGGGGTGCGCCGTCAGGGCAGCCCGTACCGACCGGAGCGCCTGCTCCAGAAAGTATTTCACCCGGTAGTTGACGATGACGATGCTGATTTTTACCACAGAATGCGACTCCTCTATTTTATATAATGTATAACGGTACCCGGCCCGAAATAGTGTGCGCTATCCCTTGAAACTTTCGCTGAAGAGCGTGCGGTTGAGGATGGAGCGGCCCAGCGTGATTTCGTCGGTGTACTCCAGTTCGCCGCCCACCGAGACACCCCGGGCGATGATGGTGATTTTCACGTCGAAGGGGGCCAGTTTGCGGAAGATGTAGAAGTTGGTCGTGTCGCCCTCCATCGTGGCGCTCAAGGCCAGAATCACCTCCTTGATGCCGCCGGCCGCCACACGGTCTACCAGACTCTCGATTTCGAGGTCGGCCGGCCCGATGCCGTCCATGGGCGAGATGACACCCCCCAGCACATGGTATAGTCCGTGAAACTGACGGGTATTCTCGACCACCATCACCTCCTTTACATTCTCGACCACGCATATCGTCGAGGCGTCGCGCGACGGGTCGCTGCAGATGGCGCAGGTATCGGTGTCCGATATGTTGTGGCACACGTGGCAGTGCTTGATCTCCTTGCACAGCTTGATGATGGTATTCCCGAATTTCTCGGCCTCGCCCTCCTCCTGCCGCAGCAGGTAGAGCACCAGGCGCAGCGCCGTTTTGCGGCCGATGCCCGGCAGCTTGGCAAACTCGCTCACTGCATTTTCGAGCAGAACCGAAGAGTATTGTTGATCCATACGAATAGTTTCCCTTTCGCGGCTCCCGACGAGGTGCGGCACTTCCGCTCCTCCGCAAAGCCGTGGTGCAAAGATAGTGAAAGTCGAAGGCAGAAAAACAAGCTTGCTTGATTTTTATGCTGAGACGTATCCTTTCTTCTGAAAAGATAGTGAAAGGTGAGAGCAGAGGCAAAGGAAAACGTAGTTTTCAACTTTGCCTGGGCCGAGCCGCATCCTGTCTTATTCAAAGATAGTGAAAGGTGAGGGGGAAAGGCAAACGAGAAAAGTTGTTTTTCAACTTTATCGATCCTTTCTACTGGACCCCGCGTCGCAGCGCGGGGTGACACGCGGTCATACCGCACCCCGATGCGGAATCCATGAAAAGATCAGGCAGGAGTGTCCGCCAAATCCATTCCTTTTACGTCCCACTCTGGACCTCGCGTCGCAGCGCGGGGTGACGCCCTCGGTCATACCGCACCCCGATGCGGTATCCAGGAAAAGTTCGGGCGGGAGAGCCCGCAAAATACATTCCTTTTACGTCCCTCTCTGGACCCCGCGTCGCAGCGCGGGGTGACGCGCAGTCATACCGCACCCCGATGCGGTATCCAGGAAATGCTCGGGCAGGAGAGCCCGCAAAATACATTCCCTTTTACGTTCCTCTCTGGCCCCGCGTCGCAGCGCGGGGTGACGCCCTCGGTCATACCGCACCCCGATGCGGTATCCAGGAAAAGATCAGGCAGGAGAGTCCGCCAAATCCATTCCTTTTACGTCCCACTCTGGACCCCGCGTCGCAGCGCGGGGTGACGTGCAGGTCATACCGCACCCTGATGCGGTATCCAGGAAAAGCTCGGGCAGGAGTGTCCGCAAGATACATTCCTTTTACGTCCCTCTCTGGCCCCGCGTCGCAGCGCGGGGTGACGCGCAGCCATTCCGCACCCCGATGCGGTATCCACCCGATAAGCAGTGCGGGGGGCTAAGAAATAACGTGCGGAAATTTATCTATAATTGAGCGTTTTATCACAACTTTTTACTATTTTTGTTCCACGAAAATAGGATGCGGTTCGGCATAGTTAAAAATGAAAACTTCGTTTTCTTTTTGTCTCTGCTCTCACCTTTCACTATTTTTGCAGTGATAGAATATTATCTATCCAAGACATGTTAGAATAAGAAGAAGCGTTGTGCTCATCTTGTACTTGAAAACGTAGGAAATTTTCAAATAGATGTAAGGATGGCATAGTGGTTCTCACGCTATAGCGTGGGCTGCTTTGTTACATCTGCATCTATGGTTTCCTACGACCTTCAAGTAAGAGTGTGGCATACAGTTCCACGCTTTATGTTAAAGGGGGATAGTATGATTTTTAAATTGCTTAAAAAACTATTTGGATTACATGATAGTTCATCAACTGAAATTCCTATAAATGTTGATCCCGAGCTATCTGAACTCCATTCGTTTTGTAATGAACTTGACAAAAGGAAAGAACGTGTAAAGCAAAATAGGGAAAAAATTAAACAATTACCAATTGATTGGTATTCTTTAAATATTCCTTTCCAAAAAGATAAATTACAGGTTAGTATCTTTTCATCGCGTAAATTTGAGAATATACCTTCTCTTCAATCTTTAAAAGGTGAAAGATTAAGAAAAGAGGCACATGACTTAAAAGTACGAGAGGAAAGAACAAAATCATTATTAGATAAACTTGAAACCCTTATTGCTCAGCGAAAGTTCCAAGAGGCAAAGCAAATAATGGATGAAATTACGCATGAAATAGTGCGTATAAAAGATTCGGTTCTAAGAAAACGATACACGGATATACAAAAGTCTTTATCTGAATTAGAAAGAGAATTAGAACATGAAAGACTTGTTAAGTTAGCTGAAGAACAAAAACGCAAAGAGGAAGAAGAACGCAAGAAAAGAGAAAGAGAAGAAAAGGAAAGGGTTGAGAATGAAAAAAGAATAGCAGAAGAACGAATTCGGAAACAACAGGAAGCAAATAGACTTGCCGAAGAAGCCAGAAAAAAAGAACAGGCAGAATTAGCAGAAAAGGAACGATTAGAGGTCCTATCTACTGAGCGAAAAGAAAATTGGTCTGATTTCAAACAAATATTGGACAACAATGGTATTCGATACCTATACCATTTTACGGATAGACGAAATATTCCATCCATTAAACGGCATGGAGGCTTATTTTCTTGGCAATATTGTGATACTCATGGCATAACAATCCCAAGCCCAGGAGGAATAGGGTTCGGGAGAAACTTGGACCTAAGGTATGGATTAGAAGATTATGTGCGTTTAAGCTTTTGCAAAGAACATCCAATGAAGTATATTGCAATGAAAGATGGGAGAATTCAGAATCCTGTTGTATTGCTTATAGATATAGAAGTAGCTTATCTAAAAGGAACTTTATTTTCTGATATGAATGCTACAAAAACTGGGCACAAGACTGGTGGTGCTCTAAATGATTTAAGCAAAGTCCGTTTTGATATCGTTAAATTGCCAAATCATTTTAACTTGGAAGAACCTGAAAAGAGTTTTTACCAAGCCGAAATATTGGTGAAAACATTTATTCCTAAACGATATATTGTAAATCTTGATAATTTTTGAATTATGATATACATAGAAAATAAAAAAAGAAAGTTGGAAAAAATAAAGGAAGAATATCCCAATGCTATAATACTGGATATTACCTCTAATTCTGAGACGCGATATGCAAAAATATTGAGTCCGTTTTATCCACATGGAAATATACCTATTCCTTTTACTGACGGATTAAAGGCTACCTGTGTCGAAGCGGTCTGGCAAGGACTAAAAGTCTTTGAGAATGCAGGCGTGGATTTTGCGACATTCAAAAATGATACAATGCGAGATTTAAAACGGACAGTACGAAAATATGGAATGCCCAAAGGACACAGTAAAGGAGCCTATAGTAAAGAGTTATTGGGATACTTTGAAGCGAGGATGCTTATCTATCTTCCAACGTATAAATGGGTGCTGGATAACGTTCCCGAAGTTCATCATGTAATAGAAAGAATAAAAGCGCAAAGCAAAATTCAAGATATTGTATTATTAGATTATAATACAAATATAGACTTTCGAGATATTTCAAAGCCATTGTCACACGCAGGTTTGGTAAAATTATACATTGACGGTAAATATCCCAATGGCATAGAGGATTACCAGCCAATGACACAGGAAGAAATGGATGCAAAGAAAGTTAGGGAGAAAGAACTAAAGAAAGAACTAAAACGTAGGGCAAAAGAACGCAAAAGCGCACAAAGCCAAAAACTGTTTGAAGAATAAGTTGAACAATTAGAATTTGTAAAGATGGAAATGATACAAGAATACATCGGTTTAATTATCGCGGTCATCGTTGTAGCTGCTGTTATTATATTTCAAATTCGTAGCTTCCTTAAAACAAAAGGGAAAATTAAAGAGCTTGATAGCTTGTTTGAAGATGTTGACACTCTGTCGCTAAAAGAAACGTCTATTACACCGAGTGTACTAAGGAATAAAGAGTTTCTACAGAAATTTTTGCAAAGCATTCCACCACGCCATAATGATGAAAACGGTGATGAAAGCAAGGATTATACAGACTTATCACTTATTGTTTTTCAGGACGGGAGTAAGTCTTCCAATAAGAGATTTAAAATGATTATCAATCGCACGAATGAGTACTTGTGCAAAAATACAGGGACAAGTGCTGATTTAGGGGTATTAGAAGACATATGTGACAGTCAAAAAGAAACATTAGAGGATGAAATACAAAATAGCCTTAATGTTCCTCTATATTTAGGACTTGCAGGCACTTTTATAGGAATTATTACAGGATTATTGGGTGTTGATTTTGACCAAATTTTTGGCAACTCAAATAACTTGAATGGATTACAACATTTATTATATGGCATAGTTGCAGCTATGTGTGCAAGTTTATTAGGCTTAGGTTTTACCGTATATAATAGTGCTGTAACATATAAGGCTGCTGTAAGCAAATGTGACGACGGTAAAGGAAATTATATGAATTTCCTAAGACGTGAATTGATGCCATTATTATCAAATAGTATGGCTTCAAGCCTAAATTCATTAAAGGGAGTATTAGGACACTTTGTAGATAAATTTGGTAGGAATTTAGATGCCTATGCCGATTCTGCAGAATTGTTAAATGATAATTTGGAAAAACAACATTTAGTTTTAGCAGAAATAAACAAATTGAGTTTAACTCGAACCGCTAATAAAATTGCAGAAACCTTTATGCAATTAAAAGATTCAGCCGATTCATTAGCGGTTTTCCGTACATATCAAAAACAGCTCAATTCGACAATAGCCAATGTGTCAGAAGTTATGAATCAAATACAAACTTTAATTGGTAAGTTTGAAAACTTTTCGACTGGGCTTTCTATTGTAATAAGCAATCAAAATAAAACCGCTGAACTTCAACGTGAATTTCAAGAAGCAATAACAACCCATTTTCCAACCGGTTCGGAAGCAAGAGATGTATGGAGAAAGGAATTCGATTTGCTTATATCGGAAGGAAAACTTGTTTCTGAAAGTTTGTCAGAACAACTTACAGCTTCAACGAAATACATAGAGAATTTTGTTACTAACAACAAAGAATTTTTTGATACATTTGATAAATTGGAAGAAGTACTTAATACAATGGTACAATATACACAACTTCAAGCAGAATGTTATAAAGATATGAAAGGTGAAATCTTAAACCTGAGGACAGACTATCAAAATGCACAACTTGAGAATATAGACTTGAATAAATCTATTCTTAAGGCAATAAAAACAATGATAAGATCTATTAAGGACTTAAAAGAAGAAAAATAATTATGTCAAGAAACAGAAACAATACTTTCTGGTTGAGTTATTCTGACCTTATGACAAGCTTATTTTTTATTATGCTTGTTCTATTTATAGTGTGTGTCGTTAAGATGAAAGGTATTAATAACGCTAAAGAGGAACAGCTCAGAAAAATCGAAGAATTAAATAACTCGATTAAAGAAATAGATGATAAGTATTTCGCATACGATGAGCAATTTAAGAGGCATACATTGAAAGACATAGAAGTCTCTTTTAATACGGAGAGTTCCAATATTTATGATATAGAAAAAGAACAACTTGATAAGTTGCTAAAGGCAGGTCAGGCAATTGTCTGTTTTATGAATAGAGCAAAAAGCAAAATACCAGAAGCTCAATATATGCTTATTATAGAAGGACAATCGTCAAAAGATGATTATCGGTATAATTATGAACTAAGCTATAATAGAGCCTTAGCTTTAATAAAATATTGGTTAAGTAATGGTGTCAACTTTGATACACTTGGTAATTGTGAGGTTATAATTTCGGGAAGTGGACAATCAAGTAAATTTAGACTTCAACCTGATATTGGGAAGAATAAAAATAATCAACGATTTGTTATTCACATAATACCTAAACCGGGAGTTATTGAATAATTTACAAAGAGTGATTAGTGGATTGTGATACACTGCTAATCTCCTTTTACGGAGTTCTGGAAATCCGGAAAAAGTCAGTATATTTGTCCTCCCTGAACATCTGAAAAAAGAGATTGATATGGAGATAAAAAACGCCAAGTTTGTGGTGAGCAGCAGTCGGGTGCAGGATTGCCCGTCGCATCGGTTGCCCGAGTATGCCTTTATCGGACGCTCCAACGTGGGGAAGTCGTCGCTCATCAACATGCTCACCCGGCAGAAGGGGTTGGCCATGACCTCGGCCACGCCGGGAAAGACGATGCTCATCAACCACTTTCTCATCGACAACAGCTGGTATCTGGTCGACCTGCCCGGCTACGGCTATGCCCGCCGGGGCAAGGAGAGCCGCGAGGCACTGCGCAAGATGATCGAGGGGTATGCCCTCCATCGTCAGGAGCTCACCTGTCTGTTTGTGCTGCTCGACTGTCGTCACAAGCCGCAACAGATAGACCTCGACTTCATACACTGGTTGGGCGAGAACGGCGTGCCTTTTGCCATCGTCTTTACCAAGACCGACAAGGTGGGGCCCGTGGCCCTCAAGTCGGCCATCGAGCACTACAAACAGGTGTTGCTCGAGACGTGGGAGGAGCTGCCCCCGGTCTTCGCTACTTCGTCGGAGCGGGGGAGCGGGCGCGACGAACTGCTCGACTATATCGACCAGGTGAACCGGAGCCTGAAGGAGGCGGCCGATGCCGATTGAAATCGACGGGGGCGGCTCTTTTTCGGCGGGAGTTCTTTTGTTTCTCCCGATTTGATTCGTATCTTTGTATACCCAAGAGGGGAAGATGCTCTCTTGAGGCGGACTGTCGGGCAACCGGCACCGCATGTTTGAGTTTTTAATAGAGAAGATATGTGTAAAAAAGATATCTTTATGCGCGAGGCCATAGCCCTTTCGCTCGACAATATCGACCACGGCGGCGGTCCCTTCGGAGCCGTAATCGTGAAGGATGGCCGGATAATCGCCCGGGGAGCCAACCGGGTGACGGCCTCGAACGACCCTACGGCTCATGCCGAGGTGAATGCCATTCGCGAGGCGGCCCGCGTGCTGGGTACCTTCGACCTGAGCGGGTGCGAGATATACACCTCGTGCGAGCCCTGCCCCATGTGTCTGGGGGCCATCTATTGGGCGCACCTCGACAAGGTCTATTACGGCAACACCAAGGCCGATGCCAAGGCTATCGGGTTCGACGACTCGTTTATTTACGACGAGCTGGCTCTGCCGATGGATGAGCGGCACTTGAAGGCCATCCCCCTCATGCACGACGAGGCTATCAAGGCTTTCGAGAAGTGGGAGAACAAAAGCGACAAAATAGAATATTAACCGATATAACGAACCACCGGGGGTGCGCAGCACCTCCTTTTTTGAATAGAAACGTATGGCAAACTGGTTTGAATGCAGAGTCAAATATGACAAGATGCTGGAAAACGGCATGCAGAAGAAAGTAACGGAACCCTATCTGGTCGATGCCCTCTCCTTTACCGAGGCCGAGGCGCGCATCATCGAAGAGGTGTCGCCCTTTATCTCGGGCGAGTTTTCGGTGTCGGCCGTGAAGCGGGCCAACTTCAGCGAGCTCTTCTTCGACGAGACGGGCGACCGCTGGTACAAGTGTAAAATCAATTTCATCACCCTCGACGAGAAGAGCGGCATGGAGAAACGCACCGCATCGTACATGCTGGTGCAGGCTGCCGACTTTGAGACCGCACTCAAGAATCTGAATGCCGGCATGAAGGGCACCATGGCCGACTGGGTAATCGTGTCGATTGCCGAGACCCCGCTCATGGATGTCTATCCGTTTAATCCCGAAGGCAAGACGCAGGAGGAGGACCGACCGAAAGAGTGATGAACGAAATCGCGCAACATATAGCCAACATACGACAGGAGCTGCCGGCGGGTACCCGCCTGGTGGCCGTGTCGAAGTTTCACCCCGCCGAGGCGCTGATGGAGGCCTACGAGTCGGGGCAACGCATCTTCGGCGAGAGCCGGGTGCAGGAGCTTGTGGGCAAGTACGAGGCGCTGCCCAAGGATATCGAGTGGCACTTCATCGGTCACCTGCAGACCAACAAGGTGAAGTATATCGTCCCCTTCATCACCCTCATTCACAGTGTCGACAGCGAGAAGCTGCTGGGCGTGATCGACAGCGAGGCGGCCAAGTGCGGCCGGGTGGTCGATTGTCTGCTCGAGATACATGTGGCCCGCGAGGAGAGCAAGTATGGTTTCACCCCCGAGTCGTGCCGCGAGTGGCTGAGCGGGAAGCCTCTGGACCGGTATCCCCATGTGCGGGTGTGCGGTCTCATGGGCATGGCCACGCTCACCGACGACGAGGCCGAGGTAGACCGGGAGTTCGGCGAGCTGAAGAGTCTGTTTGACGAACTGAGGGCCTCGGGTACGGTCGACGCTGCAGCCTTTACCGAGCTGTCGATGGGTATGTCGCACGACTACCGGCTGGCTCTGCGGCATGGCAGTACGCTGGTGCGCATAGGTACTTCGATATTCGGCGAGCGGGTCTATTGAGCAGGCCCGCTCGTCTGCTTGAAAGAGTGTTTGACCATGAAATTTATGTTTAAGAACATATATTTGTTGTGTTCGTAGCTGAATAATAAGCATTACTTTTGTCCTTAATTTTAAGTTTTCCAGAAAAACAGAAGGCCGAAAAAGAATTCACGTGAATAGACACACACATATATCAATAGAGACATTTATATTATTCTAAATACATTAAAATTAAAATCTTATAAAATGAGTACAGATCAGAAAAACAAGGGGAAAATTATTGCCATTATCGCAATGATGTTCCTGTTTGCAATGATTGCTTTCGTCACCAATCTGGCGGCACCGTTTGGACTTATCTGGGGTAACCAGTATTCGTGGGCCGGCATGATGGGTAACATGATGAACTTTTTGGCCTATCTGTTTATGGGTATACCTGCGGGTACGATGCTGGTGAAAATCGGCTACAAGAAAACGGCTCTTACGGCCATGGCCGTAGGTTTCGTGGGCCTCTTTATCCAGTACCTTTCGAGTATCATGGGTGCCGATACGGCTCTCTTCTCCGTAGGTGGACAAGAGGTGTATCTGAACCTGATTATCTATCTGCTGGGTGCCTTCATCTGCGGTTTCTGCGTATGTATGCTCAACACCGTGGTAAACCCCATGCTGAACCTGCTCGGTGGTGGCGGTAACAAAGGTAACCAGTTGATTCAGACCGGTGGTACCCTCAATTCGCTGGCCGCTACGCTTACCCCGCTCTTCGTGGGTGTGCTCATCGGCTCGGTAACCGACAAGACCGCCATGAGCGACGTGACTCCGCTGCTCTTTATCGCCATGGCCGTGTTTGCCGTTTCGTTCATCGTCATCTCGGCGATTGCCATTCCCGAACCTCACCTGACCAAGAAGGGCGAGCCCCAAGAGAAATTCGAGCATAGCCCGCTGGCCTTCCGTCACACGTTGCTGGGTGTGATTGCCATCTTCCTCTATGTAGGTATCGAGGTAGGTATCCCCGCTCAGTTGAACTTCTTCATGGCCGATACGAGTGCCAAGGGTGCCGGTATTCTGGTGAACGGGGCCGCCATCGGTGGTGCCATCGTGGCCATCTACTGGTTGCTGATGCTGGTAGGCCGTTTCTTGAGTAGCTTGATCAGCGGCAAGGTTTCGACCCGCGCCCAGTTGATAGCCGTTTCGTCGGTAGCCATTGTCCTCACGTTGATTGCCATCTTCACGCCCAAAACTGTAGGTTTCGACGTGCCGAAGTTTGTATACGACCCGGCCAAAAAGACAACCGAACTCCTGGAGAATGCCGGTATCCCGGCTGCCGAGGCCGAGGCTTTCGTGGCTAACCCCACGGTAGAGTATCTGGAGCAAAATGCTGCAGTTCTGGCTACGGAGAAGATGACCCCCGAGTCGGTGATGAAATCGCTCGAGACTCCCAAGGTTCCCCTGAGTGCCCTCTTCCTGGTACTCTGCGGTCTGTGCACCTCGGTCATGTGGGGCGGTATCTTCAACCTCGCTGTCGAAGGTCTGGGCAAATACACGGCCAAGGCTTCGGGTATCTTCATGGCCATGGTTGTGGGTGGCGGTGTGATGCCGTTTATCCAGAACATGCTCTCGGGCAGCTTCGGCTACCTGGCCAGCTACTGGCTGGTAATTGCCATGTTGGCATACCTGCTGTACTATGGCCTGATCGGTTGCAAGAATGTCAATACCGATATTCCTACCGAGTAATCGACTATTTGTCTATCGTATAAATATATAGAGAAAAGAGAGTGGGGCAGGAGCCTTGCTCTCTTTTTCTTTTTGCGAATTTTGGCCGTTTTTGTAGGTTTATACTCGCGAATTGTATTATTTTTGTAAAAAAAATTCCATGAACGATACGAACTTGTTGAACAGAGCGGCTGACAATATAAGAGTATTGACGGCAGCAATGGTTGAAAAGGCCAAATCGGGACACCCCGGCGGAGCCATGGGCGGTGCCGATTTTACCAATGTGTTGTATTCCGAGTTTCTGGTGTATGATCCTGAAGACCCGCAGTGGATCAATCGGGATCGTTTCTTCCTGGATCCCGGGCACATGTCCCCTATGTTGTACAGCGTGCTGGCCATGGCGGGTTTCTATACGATGGACGATTTGAAATCGTTCCGCCAGTGGGGGAGCATTACGCCGGGTCACCCCGAAGTCGACGTGAAACATGGTATCGAAAACACCTCGGGCCCGCTGGGTCAGGGGCATACGATGGCTGTGGGTGCAGCGATTGCCGAGCGCTTTATGGCAGCTCGTTTCGGCGAGTGGTGCAGCCATAAGATTTATGCGTTCATCTCCGACGGCGGTATACAGGAGGAGATTTCGCAAGGTGCCGGTCGGGTAGCCGGGTTTCTGGGGTTGCACAACCTGATTATGTTTTTCGACAGCAACGACGTGCAGCTCTCGACCGATACCGATGCGGTGACCGACGAAGATACGGCAGCCAAATATCGGGCGTGGAACTGGAATGTCATCGAGATAGACGGGTGCGACCCTGCCGCCATTCGCGATGCCTTGGCTCTGGCCAACCGCGAGACCGAACGTCCTACTCTCATCATCGGCAAGACCATCATGGGTCGTGGCTGCGTGACGGCTACGGGCGAGAAGTTCGAAGGAAAATATTCCACGCACGGGCAGCCGTTGAGCAAGTCGGGTGCATCGTATGAAAAGACTATTGAAAATTTGGGCGGAGACGTAGAGAATCCGTTCGTCATATTCCCCGAGGTGGTCGACCTGTATACCCGTCGGGCCGAGGAACTGAAAAAGATTGTCGCCGAGCGCAAGGCCGTGCAGGCTGCCTGGGAGAAAGAGAATCCCGAACTGGCTGCCGAGCTGCACGACTTCTATGCCGGCAAATTGCCCGAACTCGATTTCGCTTCGATTGAGTACAAGCCCAATGTGGCTACCCGTACGGCTTCGGCCAACGTGCTCTCGTATCTGGGCGAGCGGGTGAAAAACATGGTGGTTTCGTCGGCCGACCTGGCCAACTCGGACAAGACCGAGGCTTTCTTGAAAAAGACCGGTGCCTTCTCGAAAGGCAACTTCAAGGGCGCCTTCCTGCACGCCGGCGTAGCCGAGCTCACCATGGCTTCGATTATGAACGGTATTTTGCTGCACGGTGGTATGCAGGCCGCTTGCGGTACCTTCTTCGTATTCTCGGACTATATGAAACCTGCCGTGCGCATGGCTGCCCTGATGGAGCTGCCGGTAAAGTATGTGTGGACACACGACGCATTCCGGGTGGGCGAAGACGGGCCTACTCATGAGCCCGTAGAGCAAGAGGCTCAGATTAGGCTCTTGGAGCAGCTGAAGAACCACAGCGGAAAGAACAGCGTGCTGGTATTGCGCCCGGCCGACAGTGCCGAGACTCTGGTCGCCTGGAAGCTGGCGATGGAGAACAACGATACGCCTACGGCCTTGATTCTGTCGCGGCAGGATGTGCCCGACCTGCCCTCGGCTACGGGCAACCGTTATGCCGATGCCCTGCAGGTCGAGAAAGGCGCCTATGTGCTGATGCGCGACGAGAACCCCGACGTGGTGCTGGTTGCCAACGGTTCGGAGGTATCGACTCTGGTCGGCGCAAGCGAGATACTGCACGGCCAGGGCGTAAAGGTACAAATCGTATCGGTGCCCTCGATTGGGCTCTTCCTCGATCAGCCGCAAGCCTATCGCGAGGCTGTAATCCCTGCCGGATTGCCTGTGTTTGGGTTGACGGCAGGCTTGCCTTCGACCTTGCTGCCGGTTGTAGGTACCGGTGGTAAGATTTACGGGCTGGATCGCTTTGGCTATTCGGCTCCCTATAAGGTGCTCGACGAGAAATTGGGCTTTACTCCCGATTATATTGCACGCGAAATAGCTTCATACATTGGAAAATAAAGGTTGAAACTATTGCCATATTTGACCGAAATCGCTTCTCTGGAATACGGAGAAGCGATTTTCTTGTAAATTTAAATAAAAATTGTTTGCTGAGAAAAAAAAAACGTGTACCTTTATTCAAAAATTTAGTTGGGTCTATGACGCAACCTACTCTGTTTCTTGAAAGAAGAGGGGCTGGTTGCCGATATTAAAGTAGTTTTAATTAAAAAAAAGGAAAAAGTATGAAGAAGACTGTATTTGCGGTTTTGCTTATGGCTACTGGAGTAGCAACGCCGGCAATGCTTGCAGCGGCTCCCCAGGAGGAAGCTAAGACAGAACCTTCCAAAGAGATTGTCTTGAATAGCTTTAAAGACAATTGGATGATTTCGCTCGAGGGCGGAGCCGATTTTAGCTTGGGCCGTTTTGATAGTAACGCCTCTTTCGGTAAACGTATCGCTCCCGTGTTTGGCCTGAATGTCGAGAAATGGTTCTCGCCGATTATCGGTCTGCGTTTGGGTGCCGATTACTATGGCTTGAAAGGTGCAACATCGTGGGGATATGGTGCCAGCGATGAATTGGTAGACAATGGCTATTACAGACAATCCTATGCCCTTGTGACACCTGCTCTTGATGTGATGGGCGACTTGGCCAGCTTGTTCTGCGGTTATCGCGAACGCGTTTACTCGCCTATCCTGTATATCGGTATGGGTGTTCCTATCGCCGTATCGGGCGAGGGTACTATTGCCGATGGCGTCAATATGGATATGCGTGGCGGTTTGCTCAACCGCTTCCGTTTGAGCGATGCTTGGGCCATCAACCTCGATTTGCGTTTCGACGTATTGGAAACAACCGTTTCTAATGAGGGTAATCACGGTAAAGCATTCTCGGCTTTGGTGGGTGTAACCTACAAATTCAAAAATCGCGGCTGGAAGTCGCCCGAGATACCTGTCGTAGCACCGGTTGTAGGCAAATATAGCGATGCCGAAGGTGATGCGCTGGTAGCTCAGTTGCGCGATGCCAACCGCAAGATTGCTAATCTGGAGCAACAGCTGGCCGAGTGCAAGAATCGTCCGGCCGAGAAGGTGGTTGAAGAATCTGCTCCCGTAGTTACGGTTTACTACAACATCAACAGTTCGGAATTGCAATCGAAAGATCGCGTGGTGCTGAAAGCTGTAGCTAAAGCCATCAAGGCTAACGAGGGTAAGAAATATGTCATCACCGGTTATGCCGACAGCGAAACGGGTACGGCTGCCTTCAATGCCAAACTGCGCAAGGCTCGTGCCGAAAGAGTTTACGATGCTTTGGTTTCTTACGGTGTAAATCCCGACCAACTGGAGCAGAAGACCAGCGACGCCAAACTCGATCGTTTTGGTTCTTATATTCTCGACCGTGCCGCTACTATTTCGCCGGCTGAATAATTTTGAACAAGAGAATAAAAACGCAATAGGGGAGAGGTTGCTGAATGGCAGCCTCTCTTTTTTTTGTTTGTGTTTGAGTGGGTTTATTCTGGTTGAGTGGATGGGCCTGCAAAGCCCCGTCGGGTAGGAGAGGGGTATAAAAATCGATGAAAAGGGGAGAGTTGAAAGAATGTTAAAACAGAGGACAAAATCCGCAATCTCACTATAAATTGCAAAGTCGGCTTGCCAAAACAGCAGGTTTTTATTATCTTTGCCCCCTGTTTAAGAGAGAAGCCGTGGAATCGTTTTATAGGACACACAAGTATCTCGTTGAGCATGTCGAGTCGCCGGTCAAACGTGACTTGATGTATCAAATCAACAAAAACAGCCGTCTGGTAGGCATCAAGGGCAGCCGGGGTGTGGGCAAGACCACCTTCCTGTTGCAATATGCCAAGGAAAATTACGGCTTGGACCGGTCGTGTCTGTACATCAATCTTAATAACCTTTACTTTACGGAACATACGTTGAGGGAGTTTGCCGAGCGCTTTTACAGTCAGGGCGGTCGGGTGCTGCTCATCGACCAGGTGTTCAAGTATCCCGGATGGTCCGAAGAGTTGAAGTATTGCTACGACACTTTCCCCGAACTGAAGATTATCTTCTGCGGCTCGTCGGTGATGCGGTTGAAAGAGGAGAATCCCGTATTGGCGGGTCTGGTCGACTCGTACAACCTGCGGGGCTTTTCGTTCAGAGAGTATCTGAATCTGATGGCTTCGACCCGTTTCCCCGCCTATACGCTCGACGACATCATGGTCCATCACAAGGCGATTGCCCAGGAGATCTGCAGCCAGGTCAATCCGCTCGACTATTTCCCCGGCTATCTGCACCACGGTTACTACCCGTTTTTTCTCGATAAGACCAACTTCTCGGAAAATCTGGTGAAGAATATCAACATGATTATGGAGGTCGATATACTCCTGATCAAGCAGATAGAGCTGTCGTATCTGCCCAAGGTGCGGAGGCTCATGTATCTGCTCTCGGTACAGTCGCCGGCACCCACCAATGTGAGCCAGTTGAGCAAGGACATACAGATTTCGCGGGCCACGGTGATGAACTACATCAAGAGCCTGAAGGATGCCCGCCTCATCAACATGCTCTATCGCGATGGCGAAGAGTTTCCCAAGAAGCCGGCCATGGTCTATATGCACAATACCAACATCATATACTCCAACCGCTCGGTCGAAGTCAACGACCAGGCCGTGCGCGAGACCTTCTTCTACAACACGTTGCACAAGGATCACCGGTTGAACATGGGCAGCAAGAACGCGCAGTTCCTGGTCAACCGCGAGCAGTTGTTCCGTGTCCAGGGCAATGTGCCCCGCAGCCGCATCAATCCCAATTTCTATTATGCCATAGACAATATGAAGATTGGAAGCGAAAACTTAATACCTTTGTGGCTGTTTGGGTTTGTATACTGATATAGAGATGAAAAAACAATACTAATTACTTAATAACAGTAAAGATGAGTAAACAGAAAAAATTCTTAACTTGTGATGGTAACCAAGCCGCTGCACATATCTCGTATATGTTTTCCGAGGTGGCTGCCATCTATCCTATCACTCCCTCTTCGACGATGGCCGAGTATGTAGACGAATGGGCTGCTGCCGGTCGTAAGAACATCTTCGGCGAGACGGTTCTCGTACAAGAGATGCAATCGGAGGGTGGTGCTGCCGGAGCCGTTCACGGTTCGTTGCAGGCCGGTGCCTTGACGACTACCTACACGGCATCGCAGGGTCTTTTGCTGATGATCCCCAACATGTACAAGATTGCCGGTGAGTTGCTCCCCTGCGTGTTCCATGTATCGGCTCGTACATTGGCCTCTCACTCGCTCTCTATTTTCGGTGACCACCAGGATGTGATGTCGACTCGTCAGACCGGTTTCGCCATGTTGTGCGAAGGTTCGGTTCAAGAGGTGATGGACCTGGCCGGTGTCGCTCACTTGTCTACGATTCGTTCGCGTGTACCGTTTATCAACTTCTTCGACGGTTTCCGTACTTCGCACGAGATTCAGAAAATCGAAGCTCTCGAGAACGAAGACCTGGCTCCGCTCATCGACCAAAAGGCTTTGGCCGAGTTCCGCGCCCGTGCCTTGAACCCCGAGAAACCGGTTATGCGCGGTATGGCCGAGAACCCCGATACCTTCTTCCAACATCGTGAGGCTTCTAACAAATACTACGAGGCTGTACCGGCTATCGTTGAAGACTACATGCAGAAGATCAACGAAATCACGGGCCGCGACTACCACCTGTTCAACTACTACGGTGCCGAAGATGCCGACCGCGTAATCATCGCCATGGGTTCGGTTACCGAGGCTGCCCGCGAAGCCATCGACTACCTCATGGCCAAGGGCGAAAAGGTAGGTTTGGTGGCTGTTCACCTGTATCGTCCCTTCTCGGCCGAGCACTTCTTGGCTGCTGTGCCCAAGACGGCAAAACGCATTGCTGTTCTCGACCGTACGAAAGAGCCCGGTTCGAATGGCGAGCCCCTCTACCTCGATGTAAAAGACATATTCTACGGCAAGGCCGATGCCCCGCTTATCGTAGGCGGCCGCTACGGTTTGGCTTCGAAAGATACTACCCCGACTCAAATCCTGTCGGTATACGAGAACCTCGCTTTGCCCGAACCTAAAGATCACTTCACCATCGGTATCGTCGACGACGTTACCTTCACCTCGCTGCCCCCGAAAGAGGAGCTGGCTCTCGGTGGCGAAGGCATGTTCGAGGCCAAGTTCTACGGTTTGGGTGCCGACGGTACGGTAGGTGCCAACAAGAACTCGGTAAAAATCATCGGCGACAACACCGACAAATATTGCCAGGCTTACTTCTCCTACGACTCGAAGAAGTCGGGTGGTTTCACCTGCTCGCACCTGCGTTTCGGCGATACCCCCATCCGCTCGACCTATCTGGTAAATACGCCTAATTTCGTGGCTTGCCACGTTCAGGCCTATCTGCACATGTACGATGTATTGCGCGGTATCCGTCCCAACGGTACCTTCCTGCTCAATACCATCTGGACGGCCGACGAACTGGTAAAACACCTGCCCAACAACGTAAAACGTACGCTGGCTCAGAAGAACATCTCGTTCTATACCATCAACGCTACGAAGATTGCTCAGGAAATCGGGTTGGGCAACCGCACCAACACCATTCTGCAATCGGCCTTCTTCCGCATCACCGAGGTTATCCCGGTTGACCTGGCTATCGAGCAGATGAAGAAATTCATCGTGAAGTCGTATGGCAAGAAGGGTGAAGATGTAGTTAACAAGAACTACGCTGCCGTAGACCGTGGCGGCGAGTACGAAAAAGTTGCCGTTGATCCCGCATGGGCCAACCTCCCCGACGACGAGGCCGTTGAAAGCAAGGCTCCCGAGTTTGTAGAGAAGGTAGTGAAAGTCATCAACGCACAAGCCGGTGACGACCTGCCTGTTTCGGCCTTCTCGGGTATCGAGGACGGTACCTGGCCTGCCGGCACCGCCAAATACGAAAAACGCGGTGTATCTACCTTCGTTCCCATATGGAACAATGCCAACTGTATCCAATGTAACAAGTGTGCCTACGTTTGTCCTCACGCTTCGATTCGTCCGTTCGTTCTCGATGCAGACGAGCTCGCCGCTTCACCTTTCAAAGAGGGTGAGACGCTCGAGATGAAGGTGCCGGCCACGATGAAGGGCATGCACTTCCGCATGCAGGTCGACGTGCTCGACTGTCTGGGTTGCGGCAACTGCGTCGACGTATGTCCGGGCAACAAGAACGGCAAGGCTCTCTCGATGGCCGATCTGGAAAGCCAGTTGAGCGAAGCTCCCCGCTGGGAATATTGCGCCGACCACGTGAAGAGCAAACAACACCTGGTAGACATCAAGTCGAATGTGAAGAACTCGCAGTTCGCTACGCCGTTGTTCGAATTCTCGGGCGCTTGCTCGGGTTGCGGCGAGACTCCGTATGTGAAACTCATTTCGCAACTCTTCGGCGACCGTGAGATGGTATCCAACGCCACGGGTTGCTCGTCGATCTATTCGGGTTCCATTCCTTCGACTCCCTATACCACCAACGAAAAAGGCAAAGGTGTGGCTTGGGCCAACTCGCTGTTCGAAGACTTCTGCGAGTTCGGTCTGGGTATGACGCTCGCCGTAGAGAAGATGCGCGACCGTCTGGAGAAACTCATGAAACAGGCTATCGAAAGCGATAACTGTCCCGCCGAGACGAAGGAGCTCTTTGCCGACTGGATTGCCAATCGTGAGAATACCGAACGTACCGTAGAACTCGAGGCCAAAATCACGCCTATTGTGAAGGCCAATGCCGACAAGTGCGAAATCTGCAAGGAGATTGCCTCGCTCAGCCAGTACCTCATCAAGAAATCGCAATGGATTATCGGTGGCGACGGTGCTTCGTACGACATCGGTTTCGGCGGTCTCGACCACGTATTGGCTTCGGGCAAGAACGTGAATGTGCTGGTACTCGATACCGAGGTTTACTCCAACACCGGCGGTCAGGCTTCGAAAGCTACCCCTGTCGGCGCCATCGCCAAATTTGCCGCAGCCGGCAAGCGCGTACGTAAGAAAGACCTTGGTCTTATCGCTTCGACCTACGGCTATGTATACTGCGCTCAGGTAGCCATGGGTGCCGACCAGGCTCAAACCTTGAAGGCTATCCGCGAAGCCGAGGCTTACAACGGTCCTTCGATTATCATCGCTTACGCTCCCTGTATCAATCACGGTCTGAAGGCCGGTATGGGTAAATCGCAGGCCGAAGAGGCTGCTGCCGTAGCTTGCGGTTACTGGCACCTGTGGCGTTACAACCCCGAGTTGGAAGCCGAGGGCAAGAACCCCTTCACGCTCGACAGCAAAGAGCCCGACTGGTCGAAGTTCCAAGACTTCCTCAAAGGCGAGGTTCGTTTCGCTTCGGTGATGAAACAATATCCCAACGAGGCTGCCGAACTGTTCAAAGCTGCCGAAGACAACGCAAGATGGCGTTACAACAACTACCGCCGTCTGGCCAAACAGCAATGGGGTGTTGAACAGGAAGACTAAAAAAAGACGCGTTTAATCGCGCTATAAAACCGGAGGTCCGGGGCCTGCAAAGGTCTCGGACCTCTTTTTTTAAGACTTTTTCGTTTATAAATCGAGGCGCATGCGGGTAGATGCCTAATGGGTGTCGTCTCGAAAATTCCGGTCTATAAAATAAAGATATTTATTTATCGGGGCTCTTTATCCTGGTCGTGTATCTGTAACGGGGCGATATGTGATGAGGCAGGGGCATTGTATCGATAGGGTGTTTAGAGGCTTTGTGTATGAATAGTGTTATGTCTGAGGACTGAGGTACGGGGAGATGCAATACATTTCATGAATATGTTGTAACTGCAACGGCGACATCGTCAGATATACCTCTACACTCGACGGCTATGACAAGGACCGCATTCTGCACACGGTTCCCAACCACGCTACCGAAAGACAAAACGTATCGCTCTTCCTCAGCTACGACGAAGGGCAGACCTGGGATGTGAAGAAGACGCTTTGTGCTACAGGCTCGGCCTATTCGTCGATTGCCATTCTCGAGGATGGAACCATTGGGGTATATCTCGAGGAGAACTACAACACGACAAATTACAGCACCTATTTCCTGAATGTTTCGCTTGGCTGGCTTACCGACCATGCCGATACCTATACCGAACCTTCGGGTATGGAAGCTGTTGCTACTCCCGTATTCTCGCTGGAGGGCGGATACTATACCGAGGAGCAAACCCTGACTATCACGACCGAGACCGAAGGTGCTCAAATCTATTATACCCTCAATGGAGCTACTCCGACTACCGAATCGACTCTCTACGAAGGCCCCATTACGTTGAATGAGACCGTAACGGTGAAAGCCATTGCCGTGAAAGAGGGCATGTCGAACAGTGTGATGGCCTCGGCTACCTATACTTTCCTGACCGGATGGGAACAACCTACCGGTACGATTCATGCAACCGAGAATCGTTATGTAACTTCGGCCACTACGACCGATGCCGTTGAAAATCTGAATTACACCCAGTCGAGCAAACCTTCGACCGTGTTTATCGATACGCAGGCTCCCTTTACGGTAGAGGCCGGTCAGACCTTTACGCTGCGTGTACAATGTACGGCTCAGATGATCTGGTGCCATGCCGTTCTCTTTGCCGACTGGAACCGCGACTACGACTTCAACGACGAGGGCGAGATGATCGAGCGAGTAGGTAAAGAGCCGTTTGAAGACAGCAATCTGTCCTCCAATGGTAATACCATGATGAAAGATTTCTCGGTCGATATTACCGTTCCTGCCGATGCCAAGATTGCCGAGACTCGTTTGAGAATTCAGTTTACGGATGCTTGGCATAAGAAAGATGAACAAGGTCATACCCACACGGCTATGGACAACATCGATCAAGGTGGTTGCTACGACTTCGTGATGAATATCGTGGAGCCTGCTCCCGTAGACTTGGCTGTGCTGCATCTCAATTCGCCCGCCAACGGTACCATCGAGGTTCGCTATGCCGGTGAAAACACGCTGCTCAACAACAACGACAATGTGATTGTGGGCGAGCAGGTAGAGATTACCTTGATTCCCGACGAGAACTACCAGGTAGCCAGCCTGATGGTCAACTCGGTCGACAGAACGGCCGACATAGTGGACAACAAGCTCACCGTTGATGTACCTGCCGAAAGCCTCGATATTGAAGCCGAGTTCGAAGATATTCCTTCGGCTATCGATGGCAACCGGGCTGCTCAAACCACGGTTTATCCCACGTTGTTTACCGAAGCCATCAACCTCAACGTAACGGCCGCCGGCGAAGCCTGTGTATACGATTTGGCCGGTCGTTTGCTGAAACGTGTAGCCGTGAGCGAAGGTGAAAACAGAATAGAAGCCAATACGCTTCCTGCCGGTAGCATGATTCTGGTTGTGACTACCGACGAGGGTTCGAAGAGCTTCCGTGTAGTGAAAAAGTAAGAAGAAGTGATGTGCTGCTGTTTCCCGTTTGACGGGAAGCGGAGATAAAACGGGAGGTTTGCCGGATTCGGCAGACCTCTCGTTTTTGTGTGGAAGAGGGTAGAAAAAAGAGAGAGAACCGTGTCGTGGTGGCTGAGCGCGGTTCTCTCTCTTATGATTTTATACGGACACTCATGGTGCGAGGTGACCATTTGGGTACCTCGTTCGATGAGGTGGAATGTTTGGGTTAGAAGTCCTCTTTATCGGTCGAGCCGAGCAACAGGTCTTTCAATCGGGAGCGGTCGAGGATGACAATCTCTTTGGCCGTGTAGTCGATGATGCCGCTCTCTTTCAGACTGTCGAGTGTCGAAAGGAATGCCGACCGCTGTACCCCGAAGAAGGCATAGAGGTCTTTTTGCTTGCAGATGATGTGGATGTCGCTCGATTTTTGTTGCGTAAGGCTCAGCACCCAGAATGCCAACCGTTCTTTCAAGTCGTTCGACGAGAGGGCGGTGAAGCTTTCGAGAGCCTTTTGCGAGCGTCGCGACAGAATGTTGAGCAGGTTGATGAGGAATATAGGTTCTTCTTGCAACATTTGTACGACCGAACTCTTCTCGATTTGCATGATTCCTACGGTGCCTTCGGCATACAGGTTGGCCGGGAAATAGGTATCGCGGCCGAACAGATGTTCGGGAGCTATGACATTAGGCGCCTGTATTTTTTCGGTAATTTTCATCTTCTCGTTTTGCGTAATCAGTTCCGACCTGATTTCGCCCGAAATGAGAAATTTCAGATGATTACATTCTTCACCACTTGTGACGATTTTCTCGCCATTGGGATATTTGAGGAAATGGAATTTCATTTTCTCGATCAACTCCGATATTTTATTCCGGCTTACTCCTTGGAAAATAGGGAGCTGCAGTAAAACATCATACATGCTGTCCATATAGCGTCTCAATTAGGATTCTCAAAACTAACAAATTTTTTTCACTATGTTTCGTTTGAAATGCTAAAACATCTTCTTTGTTTAGAAAGTATTGATTTCTTTTTTTTTCATTAACTTTGCGGCGGCCACGAAGGTCTGTTCGGAGTGATACCGACGGGTGTATAGCCCTTTGCACAGCCGGTTTTGAATTGTTGTCACACACGCCTAAACTATATGGAATATGGATATACTGTCGTTTAAATTTCAGGATTTCCTGAGTGCTTTTATTATTTTGTTTGCGGTAATCGATATTACGGGTCTTACCCCGATTATTATCGACATGAAGCAAAAGGGTCATAACATTGTGGCGTGGAAGGCTGCCGTCTATTCGCTCATTACCTTCCTGGCCTTCCTCTTCATGGGAAACATGATTCTCGAGTTGTTTCAGGTCGACATTTCGTCGTTTGCCATTGCCGGTGCATTGGTCATTTTCGTGATGGCTATCGAGATGCTGCTGGGTATCGAGATATTCCGAAACGACGGTCCCGAGGGTGCCGCCTCGATTGTCCCCATCGTATTCCCGCTGATTGCCGGAGCCGGTTCGTTCACCACGCTGCTCTCGCTGCGTGCACTCTATGGCTTGGGCAGTATTCTGGCAGCCTTGGTGCTCAACATCATTGTCATCTACATTGTGATTCGCAACGTGCACATTCTGGAACGCGTGCTGGGCAAGACCGGCGTATATGTGCTGCGCAAGTTTTTCGGTATCATTCTGCTGGCCCTTTCGGTGCGCATGTTCCTGCAGAATCTGGCCGTAGCGCTCGAGGCATTCTCGTAAGTCGGTAAGCCGGCAGGGGGCGGGTTGACCGCCGTAGATCTGTCGCAGTTGACACTGGGGGTCTATCTGGTGCGTTGCGGCGGATGTGTAGAGCAGATTGTCAAACGATAAATCAAGTTAAAGAGATAAAATAAAAAGGTTTCGGTTGCGGCCGGAACCTTTTTTGTTTTATAATCGTTCTAAAGCGCTGATACATTGTTGTTTGTAAAGGTATGTTTAAGAACATGCCTTTTTCGCTGAAAAAATGTTTGCATTTTATTTCGGTTTATGTTAAATTCGAAACAAATATGAATGGCAAGTTTCGGGGTCTTTCTGATAGAGCAAGCGGTGCACGGTCTGCAATATGAAAAAAGGGCCTGAAAAAATTATGAAAAAGACACAGTAAGAGAAATTTAATTGAGATATGAGTTATCTGAAATTTGACAAGAACCTGATGATAAACCTCGAATGGTCGCTGCCCAAGGAGATGCTGCGTACCAACAAGTCGGGCGCGTATCATTGTACGACTATCGTCGATTGCAACACCCGCAAGCAACACGGGTTGTTGGTGATTCCTATTCCCGAGCTGGATAAGGACAATCACGTGATGTTGTCGTCGCTGGACGAGACTGTGATTCAGCATGGTGCTGCGTTTAACTTGGGTTTGCACAAGTACAAGGGCGACTGTTTCAGTCCGAACGGTCACAAGTACATTCGGGAGTTTAATTGCGAGTCGGTACCCCAGACAATGTATCGTGTGGGTGGAGTGATTATGACCAAAGAGAAAGTGTTTATCTCGCACGAGAACCGTATCCTTATCAAGTATACGCTCGTCGATGCGCACTCCCCGACGGTTCTGCAGTTCCGTCCGTTTCTTGCTTTCCGCAATGCCAACGACCTGTGCGTGGAAAACTATACGCTCGACCAGCGTTACGAAGAGGTTGCCAACGGTATAAGCTGCTGCCTGTATCAGGGTTATCCCCGGTTGTACATGCAGTTCAACAAGGCACCCAAGTTTGTGTTCGATCCCCATTGGTACAAGGGTATCGAGTATATCAAAGACCAGGAACGGGGCTATCCCTATCAGGAAGACCTCTATGTGCCCGGATACTTCGAGATTCCTATCAAGAAGGGCGAGAGCATCATCTTCTCGGCAGGAACCGTCGAGGCCAAACCCCGTTCGCTTGCCCGCACCTATGAAGAGGAGCTGGCCAACCGCCACATGTGCCGGTCGAGTTTCTACAACTGTCTGAAGAATTCGGCCCAGCAGTTCTATTTCAAACAGAAGAAGGGGCACTATCTGCTGGCCGGTTATCCCTGGTTCAGGGTACGTGCCCGCGACCAGTTCATCGCCCTGCCGGGCTGTACGCTGGCCATCGGCGACGACCAGACGTTTGAAGATGTAATGGCTTCGGCCGAGAAGGCTCTGCGTCACTTTATGACGACCGGCGAGCTCGACGAGAACATAGGCGAACTCGACCTGCCCGATATCCCGTTGTGGGCTACGTGGACGGTCTATCAGTATGCCAAGGAGAAGGGTATGGAGGCTTGTCGCGAGAAGTATGGACGTTTCTTGTGCGATATTCTCGACTACATTGTCAAGGGCAAGCATCCCAACTTGTTCCTGCATGACAACGGGTTGCTCTACTCCAACGGCAAAGACCGTGTCATCTCGTGGATGAATGCCGTGGTCGACGGTCGCCCCGTGAACCCGCGCAGCGGTTATCTGGTAGAGTTCAATGCCTTGTGGTACAACGCCTTGAAATTTGCCGTTTCTCTCTTTGCCTTAGAAGGAGAGCTGGCTTCGAAAGTGGAACTGTGGAATGAAATTGCCGACAAAGCTGGCGAGTCGTTCGTAGCCACTTTCCTCAACGACTACGGTTATCTGATCGACTATGTCGACGGATCGATGTCCGATTGGAGTGTGCGCCCCAATATGCTCATTGCCTTGTCGCTCGACTATTCGCCGCTCGACAAGCGCCAACGCAAACGCGCGCTCGAGGTCGTTACCCGTGAGCTGCTCACCCCCAAAGGCATACGCACGCTCAGCCCCAAGAGCTATGGCTACAACCCTACCTATGTAGGGTCGCAGACCGAGCGCGAGTATGCCTATCACCAGGGGCCCGCACGCCCGTGGCTGATGGGAGCCTATGCCGAGGCCTATCTGAAGGTGTTCGGCATCAGCGGCGTGTCGTTCCTGGAGCGTATGCTCATCGGGTTTGAAGACGAAATGTCGCAAACCTGCATCGGGTCCATCTCCGAGTTGTTCGACGGCAACCCGCCCTTCGCCGGTCGTGGAGCCATCAGCTATGCCGCCAACGTCGGTGAAATATTGAGAGTGTTGAAATTATTGAAGAAGTTTAATATGTAAAGCCTAATTCCTATATCTATGAAAGCGCTAATGTTTGGTTGGGAATTTCCCCCTCATATTCTGGGAGGTTTGGGCACGGCCAGTTATGGCCTGACCAAAGGCATGGCCGAGTGTGGCGATATTGAAATCACCTTTGTCATACCTAAACCCTACGGAGATGAGGATAAAACTTTTGCTCATATAATCGGGGCCGCCAATACCCCTGTCGCCTGGCGCGATGTAAGTTGGGATTACGTGCAGCAACGCTATGGCTACTGCATGGACCCGCAGGAGTATTTCGACCTTCGCAGTCATATCTATGCAGATTTCAATTATCTGAAGACCAATGACCTGGGTTGTATCGAGTTCTCGGGACGCTATCCCGACAACCTCATGGAAGAGATTAACAACTATTCTATCGTTGCCGGTGTGATTGCCCGCACCGAGCAGTTCGACATCATTCACTCGCACGACTGGCTCACCTATCCGGCCGGCATTCACGCCAAGCAGGTGAGCGGCAAGCCGCTGGTGATTCACGTGCATGCGACCGACTTCGACCGCAGCCGGGGTAATGTGAATCCTACGGTCTACAACATCGAGCGCGACGGTATGTTGCACGCCGACCACATCATCACGGTGAGCAACCTCACGCGCCAGACGGTTATCGACAAGTATCACATCGACCCGGCCAAGGTGACTACGGTTCACAATGCCGTGGAGCCGTTGAGCGACGAAATCAAGTCGATAGAGATGCCTCACAATCCCAAGGAGAAGGTGGTTACCTTCCTGGGCCGCATCACCATGCAGAAGGGGCCCGAATACTTTGTCGAGGCGGCTGCCCGGGTATTGCGCAAGACCAACAACGTGCGGTTTGTGATGGCCGGCAGCGGCGACATGATGAACAAGATGATTCAGTTGTCGGCTCAACGCAACATATCGGACCGTTTCCACTTTACCGGATTCTTGCGGGGCCGTCAGGTCTACGAGATGTTGAAGGCCAGCGACGTGTATGTGATGCCGTCGGTTTCCGAGCCCTTCGGCATTTCGCCGCTCGAGGCCATGCAGGTGGGGGTGCCTTCGATTATTTCGAAACAGTCGGGGTGTGCCGAGATTCTGACCAATGTCATCAAAATCGACTATTGGGACATCGACGCCATGGCCGACGCCATCTATTCGATCATTACCTATCCCGCCATTTATAAGCAGTTGCGCGAAGAGGGCGAGCGTGAAGTAAACGAAATCAAGTGGAAGTATGCCGGACAGAAAGTGATCGACATCTACCACAGTGTGATGCGCAATAATAATTAAATGAAAAAACACAACCTTATATGAAAACAATTTGTTTCTATTTTCAAATTCATCAACCGTTTCGATTGAAACGCTATCGTTTCTTTGACATAGGTAACGACCACTACTACTACGACGACTTTGCCAACGACGATATTATCACCCGCATCGCTCAACGGTCGTATCTGCCGGCCAATGCTACTTTGCTCGAGATGATCAAGAACGCCAACGGCAAGTTCAAGGTAGCCTTCTCCATATCGGGCGTAGCCCTCGAGCAACTCGAGCTCTATGTGCCCGAGTTTATCGACAGCATGAAAGAGTTGGTCAAGACCGATTGCGTGGAAATTCTCTCGGAGACATATGCCCACTCGCTGGCTTCGCTGGCCGATCCCGAGGAGTTCAAGATTCAGGTGAAACAGCACGACGAGAAAATCGAACAACTCTTTGGCGTGAAACCCAAGGTATTTCGCAATACCGAGTTGATATTCTCCGATGATATAGCTTCGATGATTGCCGCCATGGGATTCAAGGGGGTTATCACCGAAGGGGCCAAGCACATTCTGGGTTGGAAGAGTCCCAACTACCTCTATTGCTCGGCAGCAGCTCCCAAGTTGAAAATGCTGCTGAAGAACTACAAGATGAGCGACGACATTTCGTTCCGCTTCTCCAACTACGAGTGGAGCGACTATCCCCTCACGGCCGACAAGTTTATCTCGTGGATCAAGAATACCCCGACCGAGGAGCCTATCGTCAACCTCTTTATGAACTACGAGACGCTGGGCGAGCTGCAACCGCGCGAGTCGGGCATCTTCGAGTTTATGAAGGCTTTGCCTCGCTTTGCCGAGCAAGAGGGGATAGGTTTCTGCACGCCTACCGAAGCCATCAGCAAACTCAAACCGGTCGACGCACTGTCGGTACCTTATCCCATGTCGTGGGCCGACGAGGCTCGCGATACCAGTGCCTGGTTGGGTAACACGTTGCAGAACGAGGCCTTCCGCAAACTCTATTCGGTAGCCGAGCGGGTGCGCCTGTGCGACGACCGCCGCCTGAAACAAGACTGGAACTATCTGCAGGCCAGCGACCACTTCTACTACATGTGCACGAAGTATCTCTCCGACGGTGCCGTGCACAGCCATTACAGCCCCTACGACAGTCCTTACGAGGCATTCACCAACTACATGAATGTGTTGAGCGACTTTATCGTACGCGTCGAGGCCCAGTATCCCGAGTCGATTGAAAACGAGGAGTTGAACGCCTTGTTGACAACCATCAAGAACCAGGCTGCCGAGATTGAGATGTTGCAGAAAGAGTTGAAGTCGGCACGCACCGAGCGCCACTCCAAACGGGCCGAGGCCAAGAAGGAGAAAGAGGCTAAGGCCGAGACTCCCAAGAAGGCTGCCGAGAAGCAAGAGTGATGGGGGTGGTGCCGCCGAGGTTCTCTCCTCGGAGTACAACGGACATCTGCCAGGGCGAATCAGAGCCTTTTAGACAAAATTAGAGGAAACAATTTCGCCGATTCACTCACAATCCGTATATTCGTACCACGCCGTCCCCAATCGGGCGGCGTGGTAAAATTTTTAGCAATATGAAATACTTCCCAGAGTCAGAATTTATTATCAATGCCGATGGCAGTGCGTTCCATCTGCATTTGCTCCCCGAGCAGTTGAGAGACAAGGTAATCCTGGTCGGTGACCCCGGTCGGGTCAATCTGGTCGCTTCGTTTTTCGACACCCGCGATTTCGAGGTTTCGAGCCGGGAGTTTCATACCATAGGCGGTACCTATAAGGGGAAACCGCTGATGTGCCTCTCGCACGGCATCGGTACCGACAATATCGACATCGTGGTCAACGAACTCGATGCCCTGGCCAATATCGACTTTACGACGCGTTACGAGAAGCCCCAGTTCCGCCAGTTGACCCTTGTGCGGGTAGGGACCTCGGGCGGGTTGCAGCCCCATGTGCCCATAGGTACGCCGGTCATTGCCGAGAAGTCTATCGGCTTCGACGGTGTGCTCAACTTCTACGCCCGTCGCAACGAGGTGTGCGACCTCGAGTTTGAGAAGGCCTTTTGCGAGTCGGTCAAGTGGAATCCGCTGTGGGCGGCACCCTACGTAGTCGACAGCGATCCCGAGCTGGTGGCCCGTATCGGCGGCGACGATATGGTGCGTGGCGTGACCATATCGGCCAACGGTTTCTATGGCCCTCAAGGTCGCGAGTTGCGTCTGCCGCTGGCCGACCCCGAGTTGAACAAGAAGATCGAGGCCTTCAAGTATGGCCGCTATGTGGTGACCAACTACGAGATGGAGAGTTCGGCCCTGGCCGGATTGTCGAAACTGATGGGGCACAAGGCCATGACCGTGTGCAGCATCATTGCCAATCGGGTGGCACACCATGCCAATCCCAACTACAAGACAGCCGTCTCGGATCTTATCCAGACCGTTCTGGAACGCATATAGAACCTTTCCCGGGATAAAAGACAGGCAAGGCCGCGATTGTCGACGTATAATCGCGGCCTTGCCATTTGTATTTTCAAGCGGATAAAAGGTTGGATTTGTGTGATGAACAGCCTATTTTGAGCGGTGAAAAATTGCAGATACTCCTCACATTGTTTGTAAAAAAGTGTTACCTTTGAAGCACAAAACCGGGATAGAACAATCATCATATAGGAGAATAGCAAATGGTAGCATTAAGAAGACTTTCGAGCGTATTGCTGTGTATGGCGGCATTGCTCTCTTTTACCTCGTGCAGTGAGTTGATGGACGACCTTTTCGGGGGCGACGACGATCCCATTCAGAGTAATTTCTCGACCGCTCTCGCCGGTAAGTGGCGGGTAGTGAAATCGGGGTATATCACGACCTCCTCAGGCGAAAAGGCCTGTGTGGGTGAAGAAGTACCTTGCTCGCTCGAATGGATTGAGTTTTCCAACGGTCAGGCTCATTTCCATTTTTCGAGCGAGGTGGTTTTGAACCGTCAAAGTCTGGGCGGGAGCATCCTCCCGTCTGAGATGATTACCGATTATACCTGCCCGTGTGTTCTCGATGGCGAAGGCTTCATCGGCTTCGTGTTCGGCTTTGAGTCGGAGGACGGCGGTGCCTATCACGAAACCTACAAAGAGTGGGTCGATCTTAGTGGCGATGGCGAGATGTTCCACTATCAAGCCAATCTATGGGCTTATGGCAAAGACGAGAATTATGCCACTACGCTGATTCTTTACAGCAACAGTTATAGCTCGGTCGACTATGGCTATGAAATGGAGCGCTATGACGATTGAGCGGGCCGGTTGCCTCGGTTAGGGTCGGCTGGGACTTTGTTCCATACACACCTTCGCCGAGACCTGCGGCCGGTAAGGATACAAAAAGAGGCTGTCTCAAAATAAAATTTGAGATGGCCTCTTTTGTGTCTGCAAAAAAAATCGGGCAAGCCCTAACTTCGTTCAGTCTGGACTTGCCCATTTCCCTAATTTTTTGTATCTTAGGGAATCAAGTAAAGATATCCCAAAGATAATG
>CABRIW010000017.1:0-68369 GCA_902471075.1 uncultured Barnesiella sp.
CCCACCTCGCAAAATTCGAGCGAGTGAATATCGTAACCTCTATCTTTCTTGAAAAAATCAAATAGTCCCATAAAAATTGAACAAGAATAATAGACAAATTATAAATACCATAAAAACAAACCACCGGGGGACAACCCCGTTCGACTGTCGGGAACCGACGAGGTCAATAAACATCGATAGTGCGCTCCATCACAAAATGCTCGGCGAGTTCTTGGGTTTCGAGATACACCTTCACTTGATAACACCCGGCCGGGAACGTAGATGAAGAAGTACGATATATCACACCCGAATACATGATTTTTTGCAGGGAACGCCCTATGGTCTCTCCGTTTGAGACCCAAGTGTACAGCAAATTACCATTATAGTAAAATTTGAATGTCAGCTTCAAAGGGTGATTCCCTTCAAGAGACTTCCACTGGAAACCGGCAATCAAACTCGTATAGCTGTCTCCCTTGAATGATTGCTGCTCGACAGGCTTCCCTACAACAATAGTCGATGCACTTTGCAGCTGCCATTTCCTTAACTCGTCGTCGGTGTTATAGAAATAAAGAACCAGAGCCTCGGGTTCGATCCAACCCTGCTGGCGGGGCGATTTCGCCACTTCGAAGCGGCCGCTTGCCAACCGCTTCCCCTTGTAGGAAAGGGTATAGATATAACTCCCCGGCGAGTAAGATGTGCCCGATTGCGAGCCCCACCCGCACATTTGCAGCCAATGGGTACCGCCCCGGGGGTCGAGTGTGGCCGTGTAATCAAAGCTTTTGGTTCGACCCGTCTGCTCATGCACGATTTCCACATGATAGGAGACTTTCCGCTCCACTTTCGAATAGCAAGTGTATCCACACCGCATCTGTATATACTGGGGCTCTACGAAACGCCTCGTTCCCCAGTCGTCGATTGCGTTGCCGCTGTAATCGATATTGCGAAATTCGAGATGTGTAGTCACATGAATCCACCCCGTGCCCTCCCAAATCTCATCCTCCGGAGCGATCTCGAGCGGGGCGCTTATGACCACTTGGTCGTCCTCATCGAGGACGTCGAACTGCCATGTGCCCACCGTAGTGAAATAGTCTCGTTTCTCCGAGCCCCACCACGGGAGTTGCGCCGATATGTTTTCGGCCGGAGTCAACGGTGCGTCGAAATCATACACATGGACCTTGGAATTGGGCTCGGTGATACGTACTTTCATCTTGACAGTGCGGTCGATACGCGACGTCATCTTCACCACCGGCATGATATAACGCGAGTCGGTATAAAGTTTGAGGCTGGGTAAAGTTTCGCGCTTGCCGTCTTTCCCCACCTCGCAAAATTCGAGCGAGTGAATATCGTAACCTCTATCTTTCTTGAAAATATCAAACAGTCCCATACGTATTGCTATTAGATGTGTTTAATGAGTAATTACGCGATTACGCGAATATACGAAATATTATAAATCCCGCAAAATCTGTTGAAAAGGAGCGGACAACCCTCCTGTGGCCTCACCTCAAATCGATTGTCTGCTGCATGACGAAATGCTCGGCAAGCTCCTCGGTTTCGAGGTACAGTTTCACCTGGTAACGCCCGGCCTCTATTCGCTGCAACTCGCCATCGGGACCTTCGAAACTCATCTCCCCCGAGATGTCGAAATCGAGGTCTACCAAACTCTCGTCATAGGGGCCATTGGGGTCATTGGTCTCCGTAACCAAAGAAGAGGAATAGACAAATTGTCCGTCCTTGTAAAACCGGAATGTCAATTTCAGCGAATGCCCTTCTTCAAGAGAGCGCCATTGAAAAACGGCGATAGCCCGTTTATAGGCATTCGCCCTGAATGGCAGTTGCTCAAAGACTGCATTTTTGTCGGCCAAGAGTTTCTGGTCGCAATCATACAAAATCCAGTCTCGCATTTCCTGGTCGGTATTAAAGAAATAGAATATCAAAGCCACCGGCTCGATCCACCCCCGCCGGCAGGGCGATTGCGTCACATCGAAATTGGCGAATTCCAGCTGTTTGCCCCGGTAATACAACGTATAGACATATTTCCCCGTCTCGTAGCTGGTGCCCTTGCTGTTGCCCCAGCCACACATCTGCAACCAGCCTCCCCGAGGGTCGAGGGTGACCGTGTGGCTGAACTCCTTCACCTTGCCCGTTGCCAGATTCTTGATGTGCACATCGTAGGTAACCTCACGCTCGACTTTCGAGAAACACATATATCTGCAACGCATCACGATATACTCGGGATCTACAAACTGCTTCGTGCCCCACTCGTCGATTATCGTACAATCCTGGTGAACATTGCTAAATTCAAATCCCGACACGACATGAATCCACCCGTCCTCTTCCCAAAGGCTGTCCAGCGGGGCGATTTCGAGCGGGGCCTCGATTACCACCTCGTCGGCTTCGTCCAGGACCTCAAACCGCCAGGTACCCGTTTTGGAAAAAGCGGTGCGGCTCTGCGACCCCCACCGCGACAGACAAACCTCCCTGTTCTCCCAAGGCTTCAAAGGGGCATCTATACCATACGTATATACCTTACCCTCGGGGTCGGTTATGCGCACCGTCATCTTCACCGTGCGGTCCACACGCGAAGTCATTCTCACCACGGGCATCACATAGCGGGCGTTGTCATACAGCCGCAATCCGGGCAGAGTCTCTTTCTTCCCCTCTTCACCCACCTCGCAAAATTCGAGCGAGTGAATATCGTAACCTCTATCTTTCTTGAAAATATCGAACAGTCCCATAATTGCAGCATTAGATGACAGTGTATATTCTGCGAATATATAAAATATTTTAAAATTGCCAAACTATCTGACGATAAAGTTTATAGCTCAATGACAGCAACGACAGGCGGGAGACCCCGACCGATCCCCGACATGAGGAGCGGCAGCACGTTCCCGACCGTCGGGCCCGAGAGTATCCACCCCAATCGTCCGCCCCAAATTCGAGGTACAACGAGTAAACAAATTCGCGTCTTCCTGTTTATATTCCCGTCTAAATTCCCTACATTTGCAAAGAGTAGAAAAACCAATACGAAGATGAAAAAAGAGTTGTGTCTGCTGCTGGCCATTTTGTTTACCCTGTCGCTCCATGCCGGCAACGGGAAGGCCAAGATTAAGTTCGAGTCGCCCCGCTACGATTTCGGCTACATCCAGGAATCGAAAGGCAAAGTGACCCACACGTTCGAGTTTACCAACACGGGCAACGCCCCGCTCATCATCGTCGACACCCGCAGCCTCTGCGGCTGTACCGCCTCGCACTTCACCAAAGAACCTATTGCCCCCAACGGCAAAGGCTCTATCGATGTCCAGTTCGACCCTGCAGGGCGACCCGGGCCGTTCCGCAAAGAGATCAAGGTCTACACTAATGCCAGCAAGGCGGCTGTAAAACTTATTGTCGAGGGGGTTGTTGTCTCTAAAAAGAAGTAATTATGAAACGTACCCTCTTAACCCTCTGTTTCGCCTCACTGCTGGCCACGGCTCTGGCCCAGCCACGCATCACGTTCGACGAGAAGGAGCACGATTTCGGCACCTTCGAGGAGGAGACCGGACGGGTGACACACATTTTCAAGTTTGTCAACTCGGGCAACGAGCCGCTGGTGGTGACCAACGTGCGCACGACTTGCGGTTGCACCGCCTCGCAATACACCCGCGAGCCAGTCGCCCCCAACGATTCGGGCGTCATCAAGGTGACCTATAACCCCAAAGGGCGTCCGGGCCGATTCTCCAAACCGATATATGTCACGACCAACGCCTCGACCGACCGTGAGACCCTGCGCATCACGGGGGTAGTCATCGGGTCCAAATCGCGCCGGGCAGCCAACCCCTACCGCATAGGCGACCTGTCGCTGCGCAGCCTGCACATGCCTCTTTTCGACGTACCCAAAGGGCACCTCAAAACAGGCCAGCTCTTCGTGCGCAACGAAGGGAAGAGCGACCTGATCCCCATCTTCAAGCAGGTACCCCCGCATATTGCGGTCGAGATGATTCCCGCCATACTCCATCCCGATGAGGAGGGTATCATCAAGATAAGCTACGACCCCGATGCCATCGACGACTGGGGCTTCCGCCGCGACGAGTTCGAGTTGGGGTTCGAGCACGAAGCAGGGAGCGAGTTCAATACCATCACCGTATCGGCCAACCTGCTCGACGACTTCGGGTCGTGGACGGCCGAAGAGCGGGAGCGGGCCGGCCATGCCACCCTCTCGACCGATGTAGTCGACTTCGGCATCATCAAAGGGAACAAGGCCCAAAAGCAGACCCTGACGATTACCAACAACGGGGAATCGAAACTGACCATACACAAGGTGACCAACGAAAACCGGCCCTTGCAAGTAAAACTGAAACGACACACGATCAACCCCGGGAAGTCGGCCGAGCTGACTATCGTGGTCGATCCCTCGCTGGCCCGCACCAACCTGCTGAACTGCCGGGTTATGCTCATCACCGACGACCCCAGTCGTCCGTCGGTACCCATACGGGTATTAGGCTCTTTTGAATAACCTCTTAACACAGAAAAAAATTATGGAACATCCCGAGAACGACGCACAATATGCCGGCCTTGCCGTAAACAAAGGCATTGAACAACCGCCTACGGTCAATCCCTATCTGAAAAAGATGCGGACAGCCCGCCGCCGCTCCTTCACCGCGGCCGAATATGTAGAGGGCATCATCAAAGGCGACACGAGTATCCTGAGCCAGGCCGTCACGCTGATCGAGAGCAACCGCTACGAACACCAGACCATTGCCCAGGAGGTCATCGAGAAGTGTCTGCCCCACGCCTGCGACTCGGTGCGGGTGGGTATCACCGGTGTGCCGGGTGCGGGCAAAAGCACCTCGATCGACGCCTTCGGCCTCCACGTGCTCAAGCGGGGCGGCAAACTGGCCGTGCTGGCCATCGACCCCAGCAGCGAGCGCTCCAAAGGGAGTATTCTGGGCGACAAGACCCGCATGGAGAAGCTCTCGGTTCATCCCAATGCCTTCATACGGCCTTCCCCCTCGGCCGGCTCGCTGGGCGGTGTAGCCCGCAAGACCCGCGAGACCATCGTGCTGTGCGAGGCCGCCGGCTACAACAATATCTTTGTCGAGACCGTAGGTGTGGGCCAGTCGGAGACGGCCGTGCACTCGATGGTCGATTTCTTCCTGCTCATCCAGCTGGCCGGTACCGGCGACGAGCTGCAGGGCATCAAGCGGGGCATCATGGAGATGGCCGACGGCATCGTCATCAACAAGGCCGACGGCAGCAACATCGAGAAGGCCAAGCTGGCCCAGGCACAGTTCCGCAACGCCCTGCACCTGTTTCCCCCCACGCCTTCAGGCTGGACGCCCCAAGTGCTCACCTACTCGGGCTACTACGAGATAGGCATCGCCGAGGTATGGGAGATGATCGACAACTACGTGGCCTTCGTCAAGAAAAACGGCTACTTCGACTACAAACGTCAGGAGCAGGCCAAATACTGGATGTTCGAGACCATCAACGAACAGTTGCGCGACCACTTCTACCGCAACCCGCAGATCGAGAAGATGCTCGAAGAGAAGCAGGCCAAGGTGCTGAACAACGAACAGAGCTCGTTCATGGCCGCCAAAGATGTGCTCGACTACTACTTCAACCAAGCCAAATAACCGTTGCCGCCCATGAAACAGGTCATTTGCCCCAAATGCGATAAAGCCTTCACCTTCGACGAGTCGCGCTACGATACCTCGTGCAACATCTCGTTCATCTGCCCGAACTGCCGCAAGCGCTTCGTGATGACCCTCGACGAGATAGAGAGCGCCGAAGGAGGCAACCTCGACACCTCGCACGGCTACATCACCGTGCTCGAGAATGCCTTCGGCTACCGGCAGGAGTTTCCGCTGCACCCGGGCGACAACCTTATCGGGCGCGCCTCGAAGGGGACCGAGGTCGATATTGCCATCGAAACCACCGACATGAGTATGGACCGCCGCCACTGCATCATCCACGTCAAGGAGAAGGGAGGCCGTCCGCAGCTCACCCTGCGCGACAACCCCAGCCTCACCGGCACCTTCCTGCGCAACACCCTGCTGGGCGATCGCGAGCGGGCCCTGCTTCACGATGGCGACGTGGTATCGATAGGGGCTGCCACCTTCATCGTGCACATCCCCGGCGAAGAGGAGGACGACGAGTTTTTCGAATAAGAATTTTCAACCTTTAGAATGAGAGAAGAGGTATCTAACGCTACTTTACGGAACTGGCAAAAATTGCATGTCGACAAGTCGAACAAGTTGCTTAGCCGAGCCAATAAAAGCCGGTCGAGAAAACTTGTTTTACCCACCTCATATCTGCCCGAATATCACCTCGAAGAGTATATATTCCACCTTCTGTCGCTCCCCTATAGCATCGACGACATCATCTATTCGTTGTGCATTTACAGATTATCCATCTTTGGGCTCATCGACAAAAAACATGTACAGGAGACTTTTGCCGAGTACAATCGATACCGATACATTCCCGAAATAGAATCGAAAGAAATTCTTTCCATCGAGAAGGATATTTTAGGCTATATCTATCAGGCCATGACACCCGAAGGTGAGCGAAACAAAAGTGGCAAATATTATACGCTCGAGCATATCGTATCGGATATGACAAGTGATATTTACCTGTCGAATGACAAACGCTTCTTAGACCCCTGTTGCGGAAGCGGGGCCTTTCTGACCCAAATAACAGCATCAAATCCCGAGAACTTATACGGAATCGACATCGATCCCTTGGCCGTGATGATAGCGAAGACCAACCTTCTCATTCGCTATCCCCACAGCACCTTCTCGCCCCGTATCTTTTGTTTCGATTTCCTGCAAGGCATTACCATAGATACCCCTCAAACGACAAAAGAAATACTGTCTAACACATTCGACTATATCTATACCAATCCACCGTGGGGAGGAACTCGCCGAAATATCTACCCGTCGGTGCACATATCGTCGAAAGAGAGAGCCTCACTATTTCTGGAAAAGAGTTATTCGCTCTTGAAAAAGAAAGGGACTCTCAAATTTCTATTGCCTATTTCGATACTCAACATATCAACCCACAGCGACATACGCAATTTCATCTGTAAAAACACAACCATACGGGAAATACAGATTCATAATCGGAAATTCAACGGGGTATATACCGACTTCTTCGAGATAAAGCTGTCGAAAGAGAAGCCGTCATCATCCATGCAACAATATACCGTAATCAAAGAGAACGATTCCTATACGGTCTCTTTCCGGTTCAACCAGACCGATAAATCCGTAGCTATCCCTGTTACCACCTCATACGAGACGGCCATTCTGGATAAACTCGAACAAAAACGACACGACGACCTCGCTCACAGCATGTGGGCTTTGGGTATCGTTACCGGCGACAACAAGGGGAAATTGAAAACAGAACCGGCCCCCTCGCTCGAAAAGATTTATACCGGGAAAGAAATAGAGCCGTACACGCTGAAAGAGAACAAATACTTCATCCTCTACGATAGAGACCAGTTGCAACAGTGTGCGAAAGATGCCTTGTACCGGGCACCCCAAAAGCTGGCATACAAGTTCATTTCCAAAAAATTGATATTTGCTTATGACGACCAGGGCCGACTTTTTCTCAACAGTGCCAACCTGGTGATTCCGTCGGTCGATACTCTTTCCATAAAAAGCGTATTGGCATTCTTGAACTCCGAGCTATACCAGTTTATCTACCAGATCCGGTTCAACGACATAAAAATCTTAAAGGGGAATCTCTCGAAACTACCTTTTCCCAAACTCACTCCCGAAGAAGACCGATTCCTTTGTACTCAGGTCGACGAGGTGCTGAACGGGAACACATCGGCTCGACAAGAAATCGAGGAGTGTATATATCGTCTCTTCGATATATCGCAAGAAGAAAGAAACTACATAACGAAATTTCTATATGGATAATCTACTGATAGAACTAAAAAAACTAATACCACAATTACCACAGGAAGAACAAAACAGATTGTCAGACGATGTTCTGGACAAACTGCACTCCATATATCCGTTCAATAAATTCGAATATGTCATCTCTCATCTTATTGCCCATAAAATAATTTCCATACAAGATTATTACAATATTCGCTCCTCCTATTTGAATCGGAACAAATATTTGTATATCTTTGAAATTACGGCACCTCGCACATTCGGAGAGAATTGGGCACAACGTCATTTAAATGAAGTTGTACCCGAATTGCAACGCCCCTCTACACTATTGGATCCGGGCTACTCGGGAGAATATGATTTTTGGTACCACGGAATAAAGATAGAAGTAAAGGCATCGAGAGCTGTAAAAAGAGGGAGCAAAGAGACCCTCATTATGAAAGCCTTGAGCTACGGCAGCCCCTTTGGCTTTGATATGAATTTTCAACAGCTGAAACCGAAGTGCTGCCATGTTTTCGTATGGATTGGGGTTTGGAAAGACCGAATCATATATTGGGTTCTATCCAATGCCGACGTCGTGAATAATCCTCATTACTCGAAAGGGCAACACCGGGGTAACACGGGAGAAGGGCAATTATGGATAAAAGAATCCAACATAAAGGAGTTCACCCCGTATGAAGTGGATGTACGGAATATCTTGAACAAAATAGAACAGAAATATACGGAATCTCAACAAATGACATCATTATAACACTCAATAAAAAAATCTATGAAACTACGATTCACACTACTGGTGCTGTTGGCCCTGCCGCTGTGGCTTTCGGCACAAACACAGGTACGTACCGAGACGCTGCTGGAGAAGGGGTGGAAATTCACCCGCGAAGACAACGCGCAATTCAAGGATGCGCAATTCGACGACTCGCAATGGCAGTCGGTCCGCATTCCCCACGACTGGGCCATCTACGGACCCTTCAGTATCAATAACGACAAGCAGAACACGGCTATCGTCCAGGACGGCCAGAAAGAGGCCATGGAGCATGCCGGCCGCACGGGCGGTCTGCCCTTCGTGGGTACCGGCTGGTACCGCCGTTCGTTCGACGTGCCCCAATCGATCGAGGGCAAAAAGTATACGCTGGTATTCGACGGCGCCATGAGCCACGCCCGGGTCTACGTCAACGGACAGGAGGCTTGCTACTGGCCCAACGGATACAACACCTTCTTTTTCGACGCCACGCCCTACCTGCGCCCGGGCGAGAGCAACACGCTGGCCGTACGGCTCGAGAACTTCACCGAGAGCTCGCGCTGGTATCCCGGAGCCGGCCTCTACCGCAACGTGCATCTGCTGGTGACCGACGAGGCTCATGTGCCGGTGTGGGGTACGCAAATCGTCACCACCGACCTGAACGACCGCTATGCCAAGGTCGAGCAGAAAACTTCGTGGGAGATGCCCCAGGGGAAATCGATGAGCGACTATGTGATCGAGACCTCGATTGTCGACCCCAGCGGCAAGACCCTGATGACCGAGCGCATGCGCGGCAACGACTTCGACCACAACACCTTCGAGCAGGAGTTTGTCGTTGAAAATCCTGCCGTGTGGAGTCCCGAGACACCCAACCTCTACACCTCGGTTTCGAAGGTCTATGAGGGCAACGAACTGAAAGACGAATATACCACCACCTTCGGTATCCGCACCATCGAGGTGCGCCAGGGCGAAGGCTTCTTCCTTAACGGCAAACCGCTGAAGTTCAAAGGGGTGTGCAATCACCACGACCTGGGCCCGTTGGGCGGTATCGCCAACGAGGCCGGTATCCGCCGCCAAATCCGCATCCTCAAGGATATGGGCTGCAACGCCATACGTACCTCGCACAACATGCCCGCCCCCGAGCTGGTGCGCCTCTGCGACGAAATGGGTATGATGGTGATGGCCGAGTCGTTCGACGAGTGGGCCACCGCCAAGGTACAGAACGGTTACCACCTCGTATTTAAGGAGTGGGCCGAGAAGGACATCGTCAACCTCGTGCGCCACTACCGCAACAACCCCAGCGTGGTGATGTGGTGCATCGGCAACGAGGTACCCGACCAGTGGTCGGGCGACCAGGGCCCCAAACTCACCCTGTGGCTGCAGAACATCTGCCACCGCGAGGACCCCACCCGTCCCGTTACGCAGGGTATGGATGCTCCCGATGCCGTAGTGAACAACAACATGGCTGCCGTGCTCGACGTGCCGGGCTTCAACTACCGCCCCTTCAAGTATATCGAGAGCCAGAAGAATCTGCCCCAAGGCATCATTCTGGGCAGTGAAACGGCATCGACCATCAGCTCGCGCGGTGTCTACAAGTTCCCCGTAGAGCGTCGCTCCATGCCCAAATACCCCGACCACCAGTCCTCCTCCTACGACGTGGAGCACTGCGGATGGTCCAACCTGCCCGAAGACGACTTCATCCAGCACGACGACCTGGCCTACTGCATGGGCGAGTTCGTATGGACCGGCTTCGACTACCTGGGTGAGCCCACTCCCTACTACTCCGATTGGCCCAGCCACTCGTCGCTCTTCGGCATCGTCGACCTGGCCGGTATCCCCAAAGACCGCTACTACCTCTACCGCAGCCACTGGAACCCCGAGGCCGAGACGCTGCACATCCTGCCCCACTGGAACTGGGAGGGCCGCGAAGGTGAGGTAACCCCCGTCTTCGTCTATACCAACTACCCCACCGCCGAGCTCTTCATCAACGGCAAGAGCCAGGGCAAGCGCACCAAAGATCTCTCGGTGACCGTGCACAACAGCGGCGACTCCATCTCGACCGCCCAGTTCAAGCGCCAGCAACGCTACCGCCTCATGTGGATGGATACCCGCTACGAACCGGGTACCGTCAAGGTCGTAGCCTATGACGAGCAGGGCAACGCCGTGGCCGAGAAGGAGATGAAGACGGCCGGCAAGCCCTACCGCATCGAACTCACTGCCGACCGCTCGACCATTGCCGCCGACGGCCGCGACCTCTCGTTCGTCACCGTCAAGGTAGTCGACAAAGAGGGCAACCTCTGCCCCAATGCCTCGAACCAAATCTCGTTCAAGGTCAAAGGCAAAGGCTACTACCGAGCCGGTGCCAACGGCGACCCCACCTCGCTCGAGTCGTTCCAGGAGCCCCGCATGAAGGTATTCTCGGGCATGATGACCGCCATCGTCGCTTCTACCGAAGAGCCGGGCAAAATCACCCTCGAAGCTACCGCCAAAGGGCTGAAGAAAGCTACCCTCGTCATCGAGAGCAAATAACACCCCACACGCGGCAACTGCCGCGCATACCTCACCACCCCGGCCTCACCCGAGTGCCGGGGTGGTTTTTATGGTTCCCCGTCACCCCGCACCCCGGTCCAGAAAAAGGGAAGGCGTTGGAAACTGTTGCGGGTATTACCTATGCCGACAATTTTGCCAGTATTCCTGGATACCGCGTCGTAGCGCGGTATGACACGGCAAGTCACCCCGCACCCCGATGCGGGGTCCAGAAAAGAGAAGGCGTTGGAAACTGTTGCAGGTATTACCTATGCTGACAATTTTGCCAGTATTACTGGATACCGCGTCGTAGCGCGGTATGACACGCAAGTCACCCCGCACCCCGGAACAGAAAATTCTACTTATTCTACATATCGGGTAGGTCCATACATTCGAATCGATTTCCCAAGATACGGAGAGTGAAGATCTCCTTCTTCATCTTGATGGGTAAACTCCCAACGATTAGGCCACTCGGGATTTTCCGTTCTGTACCAAGACGGCTTTACATAAACGACTACGACCTTGCCCCGAAAAACTCCGGCCACATGGGTAATCTTCAACAGATTCTCTTTGGCTATGGGCCAATATTTACGAGTTACCTCATAAATAGAGCCTCGCTCCTTGCTATTATATAATTTGGAAATATTCACACAAAGAATTACATCTCCATTTTGTGCAACCAAAGGATTCATGATATTTCGATTTAATTAAACACCCAAATTTAATACAGATTTTTATCTTGTAAAAAAGATGCGTCACAACTCGGTATGACACAGCAAGTCACCCCGTCACCCCGAAGCGGGGGCCAGCAGCAGATTGAACGTGTAGCATGTAAAAAATATCGAATAAAACCAGCCCGGAGATTTTCTGGATTCCGCATCAAGTGCGGAATGACACACTCTCCGCATCAAGTGCGGAATGACCGCTCGACGCGTCGCAGTGCGGAATGGACCAGACACAAAAAAGGGCGGCAGAGTAATACTCCCTGCCGCCCAATCGTATCGAATAGATTCCTATTTACTTCACCAAAACCTTCTGCGACCGATTGCCTGCGCATACGATATAGAGGCCTGCACCCGGCAACAATACCGTAGAATCGTCGCCCGCATAAATCAGCTGCCCCATGGTCGTATAGACTCGATAAGCCTCATCGACATGCTCTACATACAAGGTATGACCTGCGACATAGACGCGCATATCGTTGTTATCGACCGATTCCAGACCGGTTGCAGACTCCATGATGTTCGTAAAATTACTCCAGTACGAAGCCTTCTGATATGCACTTTTACTGCCGGCAGGCACATACAAGGTAGCCTCATAATCCTCAAAAGTATTAGCATCGATTACAGGAGGCAGCTCGGCATAAATATATATATCCTGCAAATTATCACACCGGTCAAAAGCGTACTCACCAATACGAGAGACCGATTTGCCGATGGTCACCGAAGTCAACTCCTTGCAATAGCCGAATGCCGAGGCCTCTATGCTCTCCACGGTCGGTGGAATCGTCACCGAGAGTAACCCTGCACAAGCACAAAAAGCCGAAGGCCCGATGTGCTCCACCGACAGGGGAATTTCTATCGAGCTCTTTCCACCCGGACATGCACAAAGCGTAGTCCTGTCCTTGTTATAGAGTACACCGTCTAACGACGAATAGGCCAGATTCTCTTCCGAGACCGTAATCTCTTTTAAATTAAGGCTACCCACGAAGGGATTGGCTTCGATAGTTGCCACCGACGCGGGTATCATCACCGACTCCAAACTGGTACTTGAGAAAGCACCCTCCCCAATATAGTTTACGGCGTCTCCCGGTGAAACAGACTCTAAACTCGTACAGTTCAAAAAGGCCGAAGCCCCAACATACTCTACTGAATCGCCCATAACCACCGACTCCAGTCCGGTACAGCCATTGAAAACACCTTCGTTGATACGTTTCACCGACACAGGTATCACTATCGATTGCAGACTGATACACCCAGAGAAAGCATATTTACCAATCACCTCTATCCGCTCACTCCATATCACCTCGCCCAACCGTTTACAACCACTAAAAGAATAATCGCCTATCGTTATCAACGACTCGGGAAGCGTCAACTTTTTCAGATTCGCACAACCTTCAAAGGCCCAGTTTCCGATACTTGTTACCGAATAGTTTTCCCCGTCGTAAGACACTATCGAAGGGATTACCACATCACCCTCATAGGTCGGTTCAAAAGCCGATTCACGAGTGACCGTGACCTCTTCGCCGTTAATCTCGTAATAAATCCCTCCCGATTGAAAGTCATAGGCATCAACTCGAAAGATTCCCATCAGCAAGAATATGCCTACAAGACTTCGATACTCCTGAGTTTTCATGTTTAGATAAATTTTGGGCACTTATATACGAAATAACACTAAAATAAAATTAGTATGGGAAAAGAAGAAAAAGAATTATTGGAAAGATTAGTAAAAGAAGTAGCAACACAAAATAAACTTATTGCGATGCTACTATCTATTAAAATTGGAACTATCCCTAATTTAGGGCTTAATTCTACCGAAACTCAAATAAAGTTGCTAAAAGAAAATTGTGATGTTTTTTTATAATAGGTTATTCATCGAATGGATATCCCATTTTTGCTAATGTATATTTCAAATCTTCATAATTTTCATCAGTAGTACATTTAGTTCCATTAGATAACTCTAATATACATTTACCCTTAGATGGAATAATACAAACGATTTGGTCTATATTTACATAGCCTATTACTACTCCTTCATTTGTAGTAAAATTAGTTGATAAAAATTTGCTCATAAAAGTCAATTTTTTAGTTAATACTAAAAACAAAGTTATTCAATAGTGAACTATAATGTACTTTTTGAATAAGATTTGTGGGTATGTTTTATAACATATTCATAAATCTTTGATTCTTTGAAAATTTTGATTATTTTTCTTGGTTTTATCAATATAAATCCTTATAGTTTGAGTAAACTAAATAAAGATTATTATGGGGGGAGCAAATGGTTTTCTATCATTTACTGAAACATTTCCCGATGAAAAAAGTTGTATCAAATATTTGGAGATGTTGAGGTGGAAGAATGGTGTAGTATCTCCGTTTGATAAAACATCAAAGGTTTATAAGTGTAAGAACAATAAGTATCGATGTAAGAACACTGGTAAGTATTTTGATGCTAAAACAGGCACTGTTTTTGCAAATACTAAGTTGCCTTTAAGGTATTGGTTTTATGCTATGTTCTTATTCCTGGCTCATAAAAGAGGCATTTCCTCTTGCCAATTAGCACGAGATTTGGGTATAACACAAAAGACAGCATGGAATATGCTGCATAAGATTCGCTCTTATATGAGTGTATTTAATAATGGTGAATTGAGTGGAGAAATTGAAATAGATGAAACATTTGTAGGAGGAAAGAATAAGAACAGGCACTCTGATAAAAAAGTAGAGAATAGCCAAGGTAGAAGTTTCAAAGATAAAGTTCCCGTATTTGGTATGATTCAACGAAATGGGACTATGATAGCTAAAGTAGTAAGTGACACAAAATCTTATACATTAGAGCCGCATATCAAAGAACATATCGAGCCCGGGAGTGTGATATATACAGACGGTTGGGATTATGGAGTATTAAGTAAGTCTTATATACAGAGGTCTGTTGACCATGGTTCCAATTTTTATGGTACGACATTTGTTAGTGATGATGGAGAAATAATACAAATCAGCACAAACAAAATAGAAAATGCGTGGTCTCATCTAAAAAGGACTATATTTGGGACTTATTACAAAGTGAGCAAGAAACATATGCAACGATATGTAGATGAGTTCGTTTTCAGACTCAACACAAGGAATTGTTCCGATTATGAAAGATTCAACTTATATTTGCAAAACATAGCATGATTATGGCAAAGAAAAAGAAGAAATCTAATAAAGAACGAAAGGAGGGTATGATAATGGTCGCAAAATCATTGATTATACCTCAAGAGAACTTTGATAAACTCCTTGAGGCTATGATTAAAGAAGAAAAAGATAGAGATAATAAAGTTGAAAAGTAGGAAGATATTTATTTTGTTGAAATATTTTAGTACATTTGTAGCGCATTGGTATATCTAATGCGCTTTTTTGATGGCATTTAGGCTATTGGTTTTGCAACGAAAACGACCAATTTTAATCGCAAAAACACCAATAGGCACAATGAATGCCCTCGCAGTATCGCGTGGGTCGTGCTTATGTTTTTGCAGGTGCTTGGTCGTACCTCGTTGCTATAAGCATTGCCCACGTTCCTTTTTGGCTAAACGGGTGCCATCTGTTGGCTTAGAACTTATATGTTTAACTAAAAAAGGATAACAATGGAATCAAATCGTTTCTTTTTGGTGCTTATCTGCACATTACTATTGTCGTTATGTGGTGGGTGTTCAAATAACGACATAAAATCAGAAAAATGCGACTTTTATTTAGCATACGAGTATGCGTATAATCTGAAAAATATTGAATCAGTAGACAATATACCTAAAATATTTGGTTTTGATATTAAAGGTGATAATGAAAATGGTAAACAGCTCGTATTAAAATATGCAGATGGAAAGAAGGAAATAATAGGTATAAATTTCATCGTAACCCCATTGATGATTAAAAATTCACCATCTACAAAAGCAATGTTGGATTATAATACGTTATCAATGTTAGAGGAGTTGCCAGACAATGTAGCCATCATATCACTAAATAATGGAAATTCATTACAAGTTGACGTAGAAGAGAAAGAGTGTAGTTATATTATAGGGGACAATATTATAAAGTATCCTATTGATATTAGGAAATTGCTTTTGTCAGGGAAAGATTAAATGTAAAATTATTTTAACAACTCTAATAATGTGCCTATATGAAACAAAAAATTACTGTAAATTCAAAAGATAGCGGAATAAATATTACAAGAATATGCGCTAAAATTTTTAAGATTATTGGCATAATTTCTTTTGTCCTGTGCGGGCTATTGTTTTTAAGCTTTATGGTGCATGATTTTGACGAAGAAATAGGGTTTCAATCTCTCATGTTTTTATTCTGTGGATATGCGAATATTGTGCTATATGCGATTTTTCAAGTATTGCATTCTGTTGCAACAAATGCACTATTCAAAAGAGCTATTATGGAGCAAGAATATGATTTTAATATGTTAGAAGATAAAGAACAGGAGGATAACGAAGATAAAGTTAATTCTTTATAACCATATTCTGAAAACGTCTGATGTATATACTACCTACCGCTTATAGAGAAATTATTATCTCCAAAATAATATATAAATTCAGAGTCGAAAAATGTAATTTTTCGTATATTTGTATCATTAGTAATCATCGCAGTTATATGCTACCCGATTGTGTAGGATAGTATATAACTGCCAAATTTTGTATTTGTATATAAAACGGGGCCACAAATACAATATTATAAAAAATAAGAGCTATTTATAAGATTCTGCTACACTTACGAGAAATTTCTATTAACTATACCGCAATTTCCAGAACACAATTCTTTCATATTCCATATCGTATTACCTTCAGTCCATATTTCTGGATTCCGCATCAAGTGCGGAATGACCGCTCGACGCGGCGCGGCGCGGTATGACACACTCTCCGCGTCGCAGCGCGGAATGGACCAGGCAGTGGAGTCCAGAGTGATATATTATACACAAAAATACCCCCGGCCCGGAACGCTCCGGGTCGGGGGATTTTGCAAGCCGCAAGTGCGGATTTTTTGAATTGGTTTATTGATAACGGGCATGACGCCCTTTTCCTGTATCGATTAGTCAATCGAGCCGTTTTGCTCGAGCATCAGCGTCTTGGTGGGCTGATCGCAAACCTCGGTGGGACCAAAGTATTGGATAGGACCGGGGTATACGTAGCAGGTGTTCATAGCCCACTCGTCGCGATGTGCGGCAAAGTATTTGAAGGGTGCACCGTCGAGGTGAACGAGGGCTTTTTGGATAACGGGTTTCATCTCGCCGTGACGACGCTCCATGTTCATCATCATGGTTACAGGCACACCGCCGGCAATCCATTCGCTGGCCGGTTTGGTGGTGTTGCGTACCGACGACATGTAACCCGTGCGGCCTTCGCCTACGAGCAGCGATGCGGTGTAACCCAGCGAGTAGCAGTAGTCGGCGTCGAAGTTGGAGGGATCGGCGCAACGGCCTTCGTAACCGAAGAAGTGGTACTGGGTAGCGAATTTACCGTCGTATTTGCCTTCGGCTTTCATCTCGGCCAAGCGGCGGCCAACCATCTCGCCCAGCAGTTTCTCGGTCTCGATGAGCGATACCTGTACGTTTCCGTGGGGGTCGCGGTCGAGCGTGAGCTGACGGGCCACACCCTCGGGCAGGCTGGCGTAGATAGCCGAGTTCTCGGGAGAGAGGTGCTTGATGATATAGTTTCTTTGCTCCGATTTCTTGATCATGGCAAACTCCGAACCGTTCTCGGCCAGGTAGTCGTTGAGTTCGGCGATAAGGCGCTTCATGGCGGGGATGAACTCGATGAGGCCCTCGGGAATCAGCACGGTACCGAAGTTGAAGCCTTTGGCAGCACGAGCGGCTACGATATTGGCGATGTTGTTGACGATATCGTCGAGGGTCATCTGTTTGGCCTCAACCTCCTCGGAGATCAAACAGATGTTGGGTTGCGTTTGCAGGGCGCACTCCAGAGCGATGTGCGAAGCCGAACGGCCCATCAATTTGATGAAGTGCCAGTATTTCTTGGCCGAGTTGCAGTCGCGTTGGATGTTACCGATAACCTCGGAGTATACCTTGCAGGCGGTATCGAAACCGAAGGAGCACTCGATCATCTCGTTCTTCAAGTCGCCGTCGATGGTCTTGGGGCAACCGATTACCTGTACACCGGCACCGATTTGCTTGTAGTATTCGGCCAATACGCAGGCGTTGGTGTTGGAGTCGTCGCCACCGATGATAACCACGGCTTTGATACCCAACTCTTTGATAATTTCGAGACCGCTGTCGAATTGTGCTTTCGTCTCGAGTTTGGTACGACCCGAACCGATGATGTCGAAACCACCCGTGTTGCGGTAGTCGTCGATGATGTCGGCGGTGAGTTCCATATATTTATGATCGATGAGTCCGCCCGGGCCCAGCAGGAAACCGAAGAGACGGCTATCCTTGTTCATGGCTTTGAGTCCGTCGAAGAGACCCGAAATCACGTTGTGTCCACCAGGAGCCTGGCCACCCGAAAGGATTACACCCACGTTGATGGCAGGATACTCTTTCTTGGGAGCGGCTTCGAAACGAAGCACGGGCATGCCGTAGGTGTTGGGGAACAACTTGGCGATAGCCTCCTGGTCGGCCACCGATTGAGTAGCTTCGCCTTCGACGATGGTTACGCCGTTTTTGATGGCTTCGGGCAGCTTGGGCTGATACGAAGCACGAGCAGTTTGAAGTGCACTTTTCTTCATTGTAATCACTTTTATTTGTGTATGTTTGCTTTATCTTTTTTAGCTGGGCAAATTTCGCATTTTTTTTTCAAAGAGCCAAACAGCTGGGTATTAAATTCCCATTTCGTCCCAGAGAAACGATACGACAAAGAAGCCTGTCTCTTTTTTACTCGTCAGTCCGCATCGAGTAGCTTTCGAAATAGTGGCCGGTGAGGATGAGGTTCGAGATATTCCAGGCCTCGCGCTGCCGCGGTACGAGGGGCGACAGGGTGTCGCCCGCCACGCTGCGGTCCCAATAGACGGCGCTCTTTACCTGGGTACGCAACAGGCTGTACCCGAGGCCCTTCCAGGGATATTCGTTGCAACCCATCACATCGAGCAGTGTGGGGTAGATGTCTATCTGCCCGGCTACCGCCTCGTACGAAACGGTATAGGGCGTGTTCAGCAACAGGAGGGCTACCTCGCGGTCGGCCAGCGTACGGGTGGCGCGACCCTCGAGCACATTCAGCCCCAGCTCGTCGTGGTCCGACACGATGGCCACGACCGAACGGTCGTAGAGTCCGCAAGCCTGCAGCGAGTCGATAAACTGGCCCAACTGACGGTCGAGCCGGTGGAAAGCCTCCATCGTGTTGATGAGTTCGTGCGACGACGTGGGGTATTGCGACAGGGCGGTGGGCTCGACCGGCTCACCGGTGGGAGCGTGTGTCGAGAGGGTGACCAGCTGGGCAAAGAAGGGCTGGGGTGTCTGGCGCAGAATGGCGAGGCCCCGGGCCAGCATGGTAGAGTCGTCGAGTATCTCGCTCGACTCGAAAGCGCTCTTGTCGTAGAGGGTGTCGAACCCGTAGGCGGGCGAGGTCTCCGTCTGGTTCCAGTCCTGCGCCCGGTCACAAACGATATTGAGGGTGCGGTACCCCTTCTGCTTCAGAGCATGACCCAGGGCGGGATAGCGATTATCGCCGTAGAGCACCGCCGTAGCTCCCGTGCGCGCAGGCAAGAGACCGGTATTGAACATGAGGTGGCCGTCGCTCGAGCGGCCGTCCTTCACCTGCGGTATCAGGTGGAGAGCCGCGAAGGTCCCCTCCTGCTTCAGCAGGCGGTTCAGCCGGGGCATAATCTCCACCCCGCCTACCGTGCGGTCGAGCATCCACGAGTTCATCGACTCGACCACAATGAGAATCAGGTTGCGCCCCGGTTCCACAGCCAGGCGGTTATCGGTATAGCGGGGCATATCGGCCAGGTAGCTGTCGACGGTCGCCCGTTCGTCGGTCGTCAACTCGTCCGATTGCACAAGCGACGACACCAGCACATAGCCCGTGTAGGGCACTACGCCATGATAGATAAGGTATTCGCGGTAGTTATAAGGGGTGATAAAGACCGTCCAGGGCGATTCGCGGTCGGCCGACGCCCGATGGTAATTCTGGTACGACCGTCCCCCGTAAGCCGCCAAGGCCACCACCAGCGACACGGCAGCAGTTATCCACCGGGTACGCGGCGAAGGATACGACTGTTGCCGCCTGAAATAGAGCAGATAAGCCGCCAGCAGCAACAGGGTAGGAACGAAGAGGGTGACATCGCGCCAGTTAAGCAGCCCCCGCACGCTGTTGAGCAGCACGCCGTTCACGTTGTCGAAGAGCAGGAACGACGAGTAGGGCATCACATCTTCGTAGACCCGGGCATAACAGCTCTGCGCCAGGCCGAAGAGGTCGAAGAGGAAGAGCGGGATAAAGACCACCCACCGGCGACGGGTGAAGAGCAGAAGGGGCAAGGAGAGCACCAGAGCATCGCCCACCGTAGGCAAGAAGGCCAGCAGCGTGTCGCCTATCGGCCGCCCCTGAGGCAGCAGGATACGCAGATTGAAGATAGTCGAGTATTTCAGTTCGATATGCAGAAACTCGATGGGATAGACGAAACAGAGTACCACAAGCAGGTAGAAGAGCAGGTATCGCCCCTCGCACGCCCAGGTATAAGCCGACAACCAGTTTCTGTTCAAGCGCATTTGCATTCACTCACATTCGATGCAAATGTAGTGAAATAAAAATTGATACCACACCCTCGAGGCGGGTTTTATACGAAACCATCCGGGGCGCCACACCTGAAAAGCGGCATCGTCAAACACATCAATCCGCATCACACGACTCGACTTCCAAAATAAAGTCTTACCTTTGTCTCTATTCAGACTTAGCTATCATACATGAAAAAAGAGAGTATATGGCTCGTGCCCGTGGGAGGGCTGGCCAACCGCATGAAGGCAATCGACTCGGCCGTAGCCCTGAGCCGGCAATGTGGCAGCGAGTTGCACATCGTGTGGTTCAAGGACCCGGGCCTGAACTGCCGGTTCGACCAACTGTTTGCCCCTATTGACCAACCGAGGGTTACCGTTACCGAAGCCTCGAAGCTCGACCTGCTGCGATACGACCGTCCGCGCCGGAAAAACTTCTTCATTCCCCGCCTGTTTCAACAGCCGGCTTTCGACCGCCGCATGTACGAGATGGATACGTCACGACGCTTTCGCGAGCATTTCGATTTCGAGGCGTGGGCCCGGGGACACAAGGTCTACATCGCCGCCTTTGTCTACTTCTTCGAACCCCGCACCGAGTGGGACCGTTTCGCCCTCTTCGAGCCGCAGCCCCTCCTGAAGCAGGAGATTGAGGCTCGAAGAGCCCGATTCAATAACCACACGATAGGGGTGCATATCCGTCGTACCGACAATGCCATCTCCATTGCCCAAAGCCCTACCCGACTCTTTGTCGACCGCATGCAGCAGGAGATCGACCGCAACGCCGATACCAACTTCTACCTGGCGACCGACTCCGAAGAGGACAAGGCCCTCATCACCTCCCGATTCGGCGACCGGGTTTTCTGCTCGCCCCATCGGGCCGACCGCAACAGCATCGAAGGGATGCGCGAAGCCCTTGTCGAGCTCTACCTGCTCTCGCACACCCGGCAGGTGCTCGGCTCGGTACACAGTTCGTACTCCGAGACGGCTGCCCAGATAGGCCACATCCCCTACGAACTGCTGCAGGAAAAGACAACCCGATAAACAACGAGCCGGCCCCGGAGCGGTTGCCCCGAGGCCGACTGTTCCAAGAGAGCCGGCAGCGTTTCTGCTGCGCCATGTACTGTCGCCCTACTTGACGATGCTGCGCAACATGGCGGCCGCCTGCTCGGGCTGCCCCAGGATCTCGTAGACAAGGGCCGCACAGGTGTAACAAACGACCTGCACCAGCGAGTCGGCAATCTCGTACTTGTCGGCATCGGCCTGCGGATAAGCCACATAGCGGGCCGTCTTCACCCGATGAGCCTCGACGCGAGGCGGCAACGAGTAGTAGTCGAGGCACTTCTGCCCCTCCACATTGGAGAGCACGCACACCGGAGTTGCCACACCGCCGCGGGTGTAGAGGTTGAATTGCAGTTCGTAGGCGGGCGAGGTGTGGTCGATAAACGAGGTAACCGGCTGTCGCCACCCCTCCATGCAAAACTCGGTCATGCGCCACACATCCGAGGGCAACACCACCCGGCCGCTCCCGTCGGGCTGACGCTCGGGTTGCAGCGACGAGGCGCAGTCGGTCTGCGGCAACAGTTCGACCGGAGTCGAGGCCCACACCGACAGCAGCGCATCGGGCAATTTGGCCCGTATATACTGCTCGACGTCGATGCCTACCTCCAACGTCACCAAGGCATTGCTCACATCGGTGAGCTCCTCCATGTTTATCTTGACCCGTTCGACCAGGTCATTGACACTTATCTCCATCGCTACCCCCTCTTCTGTTTCAGAAAGTTATTCTCGTCGACGTAAATATCGCCTTCGGCCAAGGTGTCGCTCCACAGCTTCAACTTGCCATTCACCCCCTCGGGCGAAATTTGAGTTGTGCTTTGCACCTGCCCGGTACCATCGAGTTTCGACAGCGTTATCTGCCGAGGCGTGATAAGCATCTGATGCGAACCCGCATCGTCGGACTGGCTCAATGTCAGGCGGAAGTTACCGTTCGTATCCCAGTCGATGACCAGATTCTTCTCGTCGGGTCCCCAGAATACCATCCCCTTCATCGTAGGGCTGATGATGATGTCGCTGCGTCCGGCCGAGACCCGCAACTCTCCGCCCTGCGAAAGAAACGTCCCCGACTCCAGATGGCGGATTTCGCCGTTGCACAAGTCCCACGAGGAGCTCCCGCTGGTTGTCCGGATAGTCTGCTGCTGGTCCAATAGCATCATTTGGTTGGGCAGCATATCCAACCGGTCGGCCACGGCATAGAAGTGAGAGACCTCTTCCCAGTCCGACGACTCCCCGGGCGACAGGCTGGTGCTCTTCACCGACTCCTTTACCTGATAGTAACGGTCCATGAAATAGACCACATCGACAACCCCGTTAGCACAAGTATAGGTCGAAGTGTTGGACCAGACTCCCCGATACATGTACATCGGACGGATAGCATCGTCAAACGTAATCGGGGTCACGTAGTCGCGCCAGGCCGTGCCGTCCCACACCAGGGTGATGATGGCGGCCGAGTCGGTCGTCACGGTAATGGCCGACGACCCCTTCAACGCCGGGAATACATGTGCCCCGGCATAACCGGCCACATAGACAAAGCATGCCGGCTGGCCGCTCTCGACCGCCGGGCTGAAGGAGGCCGGATCGGTAACCACACCGAAGAACGGGGCGGGAGCTACATGGTTGGTGTCGTACCACGAGCGGCCCGTAGAGTCCCATACCCAGATAGACTGGGTCTTGCCGTTAATGAAAAACTCTCCGGCCAAACCACCCTCGGGGTAGGCCGAGAGAAGCGCGTCGAGCCCGTAGAAAAATCCCAGGCAACCGTTTTGCCCGCGCAAATGACTGTGTTCTTTTACCTTCATCGTCTTTTTCTTTTCTTTAATTGTGTAAATACCAAATGGAACCGCTCGGCCGCCTGCTCGATGAGAGCCGGCGTGGAGACCTCCTCGTCGGAGAGGCCATAGGGTTCCTGCCTCAAATAGTCGCGGGCCGCCTGCCACGAGCGAATACCGGGCACCAGCTGGTAGGTCTCCTGCTCGACCCGGGTGTCGGGTATCTCCATCAGCACAAAGCGTCGGCCGTATCCCCGGCTCTGCTCCAGTGCTTGCTGCAGCGCCTCGTCTTCGGTCGAGAAGAGGCCGTTCACGCCGTCCCACGCACGGAACTGAATCCGACGGGGCACCCCGTTCACCACGACCGAGGTGCTCAAATTGCCCAATCGGGTCTGATAAATCTTGTTCATAGTTCTCCTTTCTTCTAAATTGAATATTGCCCACCTGCCGGTGGTCCAGAAAAAAACGGGGCACCCGGCTCGCCAAAATACCGGTTGCCCCGTTCAGTCCCCCTTGTTCAGATTTCATTGCGAGCCGGGGGTGAGCCGGTCCGACTTAACGGATTATCACCCAAGCGGCTCGATGCGCATGTGAGCTGCCGGATAGCGCAGCGTCACACAGCTGGCCTCGGTCAGTACCAGGGCATCGGTATTGCGCACGCCCGCCTTCTTCAGATCGAGCTCCTGCGCCCCGAAAGGTACATGCGACCACTTCTGGATAAACTCGGGATCGAAGACAAAGCCGTAGTCTTGCATGCCGCAGTCGTCGAACACCTCGGAGTAAAGCACATACAGCTTACCGAATTTCGAGCTGATTTCCGAGAAGTCGATACCCCACTTCACCTTGTCCTCGCGGGCCATCACCACCTTGGTCATCTCGATCTTGTTGATGCGACCGATAAAAGCCGAACCACCGATCAGGATTTTACGCTTGTTGCCACCGTTTCCCGTGAAGGCCTGACGCATCATGTCGATCAAGTCGTCTTGCGTCATCTCTTCCGCCGGATTGTAGGTATAGTGGTTACCGGCCTGCCACCAGATACCGCCCGTGAGCATCACGTTCTCTTTCTTGCGCGGGTCGAAAATCGTATTCTTCACCCCGAACATGAAGCTCTTCTCCATACCCAGACGCATGTCGTAGATGGCAGCCTCCTCGGCATCCGAGAAGTCCCACTCGACCTCTTTGTTGGCTATCTTCTGGAAGGTCGACTGCTCGATTTGCATCTTGAAAATCTGGCAATAGTTCTGACTCTTGACGGGCAATGCCGAGAACTGTGCCGTCTGTACGTCGAGTTCGGTAGCCGCGCGACCCATGCGGATGAGCGGTTTGTTGGCCGGAATCGACGGCACACAATTTTCTACGGTACCTATTTTCATACCGTTTACGGGATAGACCGTGAGCGAGCCGGTCTCCTCGTCTTTGGCGGCGATATAGAGCACCAGGTCGGCATTCGACTGGGTAGTGCCATCGGGCTCATACCCCTTTACACCCTGCACGAGAATTGTCTCGGACACCTCGAAGATGCTGTTGTCCACGGCATCGATCTTGGCCTTCTTGTGCGACTCGTCGGCCGAACCCGAAGCGGGTGCCGTATAATCGGTTTTCGTAAACGATTTGGTAGGCTTCACGTCGACCGAATAGTAGTCGACAATCATCGACGACGACTTGCGGGCACCATTCCATCGCGACAACTGATCGATGGGGGTCGACATGGGTCGAATGCGCACGATACGCTTGTCAATCTCGTTGCGCAACAGCGAGGGGCTACCCTCGCGCACCAGGTCGGTAGTGAGCGGTTCGCCGGTCACGAGCTTACCACCCGACACACCGGGAATGATGGCTGCCAGTGCCAGACCGCCGTCGAGCAGGCCGTCCCAAATCTGCCAACAAACTACCAGGACCAACAGACCCGCCAGCCAGAGCAGCGGAGTTTTCCACTTCGTTAGAAACTGTTTCATCTCTTCTTTCAATTTTTCAAAATTCAACAAAAACATAGGATTACAAAAATTTAATTAGGGTATCAAACTCTTCACTCTCCAGACAACCGGGGCTACATGTCCCACACGCTGCGACGGCGACGGTTGCCAAAGACCGGCGACAGCTCGGAGGTATCCGACTCGAAACTGCCCCCGTTGCGCAAGGGAGGCAACGAATCGCCACCCCGCTCGCGACGCTCGAAGACAATGCGCTCGTTGCGGCCCCGCACCTCGCCGTCGCGCTCGGCACACGACAAGTCGCGGTCGTAGTAGAGCCCCTTGAAGAGCAGGTTCAGCACCTCGTCGTTCAACTCGCCCATGAACACATGGTTGCACAGGTGGTACACCCGGTCGAGGAAACCCTCGAACTCGGCATCGTTCATCCCCTTCTCGGCCTTGAAACGCTCCATGCAACGGCTGCTCTTCTCGAGGTTCTCGCGCATTTGCGACTCCAGTTCGTTGAAGCGGGCCACCCGCGACAGATATTCGTCGTTGGCCCTGCGCACCTCGGCCATGCGGTTTTCATCCCGGGCACAGTCGAGCATATCGCGCCCGAAGTAGCGCACACAGGCCACCAGCGCATCGTCGCCCCCGATTACATCGGAGATGAAAGCCCCCATCTTGGGATTCGACATGAACAACTTGCACAGCTTGCTCTGGTCGTCGGCCAGCCGCTCATAGCGCTCGTTGCGGTACGAGTCGTACTCCTCCAGGGCATCGAACAGCTCGTCGTCGTTATCCAAGGGCCGAGTAGGGAATCGGTCCAAAAGCTTCTCTACGAGCAAATCGCGCGATTTCCGCCGATTGCGATTTTCTTTCTGATAATTCTTTTCCATAAATTTAATTGATTAGATTTCCCATATATGGTACCGCAAAGTAAGCCCCGCGCTCGCCCCGTTTTATGGCAGCTTCATACAAACTCGACTCCCGTCGAAAGATTTCGCCATCGGCGAAACGATTGCCGAAAAAATTCTTTATCTTTGTTACACGAAAACAGGATAAGGTTCGGGATAAAAAATATCTGAAAACAGGTGTCGATATTTTATTCTCCGCTCACCTTTCGCTATTTTTGTGGCACGATTGACCGTCGCTCTCTGCTCGTGCGGGACCGACGCATCGACCGACAACTCAAACTAAATAACATATATAACTATGGCTATTACACCGTTCAAGTATCAACCCATGTTCCCGCTGGGCGAAGATACGACCGAGTATTATCTGCTTACGAAAGACTATGTGTCGGTAAGCGAGTTTGAAGGGAAACCCATCTTGAAAATCGAAAAAGAGGGACTCACCGCCATGGCCAACGCCGCCTTCCGCGACGTGTCGTTCATGCTGCGCCGCTCGCACAACGAGCAAGTGGCCAAAATCCTGAGCGACCCCGAGGCCAGCGAAAACGACAAATACGTGGCCCTTACCTTCCTGCGCAATGCCGAGGTTGCCGCCAAAGGCGTTCTGCCCTTCTGCCAGGATACCGGTACGGCCATCATCCACGGCGAGAAAGGCCAGCAGGTCTGGACCGGATACTGCGACGAAGAGGCGCTCTCGCTGGGCGTTTACAAAACCTACACCGAGGAGAACCTGCGCTACTCGCAAAACGCTCCCCTCTCGATGTATGAAGAGGTGAACACCAAGTGTAACCTGCCCGCACAAATCGACCTCGAGGCTACCGAAGGCATGGAATACCGCTTCCTCTGCGTAACCAAAGGCGGCGGCTCGGCCAACAAGACCTACCTCTACCAGGAGACCAAGGCCATCCTCAACCCCGCCACCCTCGTGCCCTTCCTCGTTGAGAAGATGAAAACTCTGGGTACGGCTGCCTGCCCGCCCTACCACATCGCCTTCGTCATCGGTGGTACTTCGGCCGAGAAGAACCTACTCACCGTCAAGCTGGCCTCGACCCACTACTACGACAACCTGCCCACCACGGGCAACGAATACGGCCGCGCATTCCGCGACATCGAGCTCGAGAAACAGGTACTCGAAGAGGCTCACCGCATCGGCCTCGGTGCACAGTTCGGCGGCAAATACTTCGCTCACGACGTGCGCATCATCCGCTTGCCCCGTCACGGTGCATCCTGCCCCGTAGGTCTGGGCGTAAGCTGCTCGGCCGACCGCAACATCAAATGCAAAATCAACAAAGACGGTATCTGGATCGAGAAACTCGACAGCAACCCCGGCGAACTCATTCCCGAGGAGCTGCGTCAAGCCGGCGAAGGCAATGCCGTGAAGATAAACCTCAACCAACCCATGAGCGAAATCCTCAAGGAGCTCGACAAATATCCCGTAGCTACCCGCCTCTCGCTCAACGGTACCATCATCGTAGGTCGCGACATCGCACACGCCAAACTCAAAGAGCGCCTCGACCGCGGCGAAGACCTGCCCCAATACATCAAGGATCACCCCATCTACTACGCCGGTCCCGCCAAGACGCCCAAAGGCATGGCCTGCGGCTCGATGGGCCCCACGACGGCCGGCCGTATGGACCCCTATGTAGACCTCTTCCAAAGCCACGGCGGCTCCATGATCATGCTCGCCAAGGGTAACCGCAGCCAGGCCGTTACCGACGCCTGCAAGAAACACGGCGGTTTCTACCTGGGCAGCATCGGCGGTCCTGCCGCTATCCTGGCCCAGAACAACATCAAGAGCATCGAGTGCGTAGAGTATCCCGAACTCGGCATGGAGGCCATCTGGAAAATCGAGGTAGAAGACTTCCCCGCATTTATCCTCGTCGATAACAAGGGCAACGACTTCTTCAAACAGATCAAACCCATCTGCCCCGCCCACAAATAATCCCGCGGGACAAGGCCCAATCATACCAGCGGGGCTGCCTCTTCAGTAAGGCAGCCCCGCTGTATTTTTACGAAATGCTATTCATTCTGTTGAAAAACAACTTAAGAAATTTCCCGCACAAGCCGTGCTCTACTCTCTATCCCTTTTTAGGACGCACGAGCCGTGCGTCCCTACAATCAGGTTACTCGCTGTAAAAACAATCATAACGCCACCGGGCCACATTGGTTTCAATGTACTCGGCAATTCTGTTCCTATCATCGACTCCTCGTATAATATGGTCGTGATAGCGACCTTGCCAACCAAACACAATACCACTACGTCGTGCAAACAGTGTAACATCTCGCTTCACCCCTCCAACCACTACCCCCAACGCCATTCGTACTGCGGGAAAGTCCGTAGGGACGCACGGCTCGTGCGTCCTGTTCTTAATCAATTCCTCAGAAAGAGCATAACCTCCATCAATTTCAATAATGGCATGTACATGATTGGGCATTACCACCAATGATAATACTTGGGCGTATGGATAGTGTATATTCACCGACTCAAACTGTTGTTGACAATATCGACCCACGACAGACAATAACATCTCGTCACGATATATTTCCCCAAAATAATGAGACTTCTCTCGAGTGCATATTGTTACGAAATAGCATCCTCCCGAGTAATCATGAAAATCGGCACGCAACGGTTTCCGTCGATAATACTCTGTCATAGATTTTAATCGTTTTGTTGCAGGACGCACAAGCCGTGCGTCCCTACTGAGAACACTCCATGGTATAAATCAATACATACAAATATAAACAATTCCTTCCACTTAACCAAACGAGGAGAAATACCCTTCCGAAAACAGGCAGGGCCCGACGAACGCTTGTTGTTCGTCGGGCCCTGTATGGTTGGGCTGTCGGCCATGTGGAGAAAGACTCTCCCGCCCCGGCCGATGGGTTTATCCTTTCTTTTTCTCCCCGATGTAGATGGTGCAGGCTCCGAAGGTGAGGCGGCGGCAATAGCAACGGTCGAAGCCGGCACGACGGAAGATGTCGAGCATCGCCTCGCCCTGCGGCACGGCAGCCACCGAACGCGGCAGATAGCTGTATGCGCTGCGGTCTTTCGATACCAGGCGACCCACGAAGGGGATAAAGGTATAGGTGTAGAACTTATAAAGCTGGCGGAAGGGAAAACGCTCGGGGGTCGACAGCTCGATGACACACAATGCACCACCGGGACGGAGCACCCGATACATTTCGCGGAATCCCGCCTCGAGGTGTTCGAAATTGCGCACCCCATAGGCCACCGTCACCACGTCGAAGCTGTTGTCGTCGAAGTCCATCGACAGGCAATCCTGCACCTCGAAGAGGATACGGCGCTGGGCATTGCGCTTGACCGCCTTCTCGCGAGCAATCCGCAACATGCCCTCCGAGAGGTCCACACCGATAATCTGGTCGGGGGTGAGCCGCTCGTCGAGCAGCAGGGCCAGGTCGCCCGTGCCCGTAGCCACATCGAGTATATGGCGGTGCGGATAGCGCCGCAACATCTTCACGGCCACCCGGCGCCACCAGCGGTCTATGCCCACGGTCATGGTGCGGTTCATCGCATCGTAGGCCGGCGCAATGGAGTCGAACATCTCGCGCACCTGCGTGGTCTTGTCGGTCTCCGCGTTATAGGGTTTTATCTCTTCTGCCTTATAGTCCATTCGTTATACAGTCCTTTCCCCGCAGTCTTATTTCTTGCGGTTGTTCAGGAATTCGGTCACGTTCTTTTCGATGCGGGCAGCCAGGTCTTCGCCTTCGGCCTTGACAAACTTCTCGCCCACGATGTGCTCGTAGAGTTCGATATAGCGGTCCGATACGCTGTTGCAATAGGCCTCGGTCATCTCGGGTACCTGCTGACCCTCTTTGCCCTGGAAGCCGTTTTGAATCAGCCATTGGCGCACAAACTCTTTCGAGAGCTGACGTTGCTCTTCGCCACGGGCCAGACGCTCCTCATAACCATCGGCATAGAAGTAGCGCGACGAGTCGGGCGTGTGGATTTCGTCGATCAGGATAATCTTGTCGCCAATCTTACCGAACTCATATTTCGTATCTACGAGGATGAGCCCCTTCTGAGCAGCCATCTCGCAACCACGTTGATAGAGGGCCAGGGTATATTTCTCGAGTTGCTCGTAGTCTTCACGCGAAACGATGCCGCGGGCAATGATTTCGGCCTTCGAGATGTCCTCGTCGTGACCCTCGGCAGCTTTGGTCGTAGGCGTGATGATGGGGTGCGGGAATTTCTCGTTCTCCTTCATACCCTCGGGCATGGTCTCGCCGCACAGCGTACGGTTGCCAGCCTTGTATTCGCGCCAAGCGTGACCCGTCAAATAACCCCGTACAACCATCTCGACCTTGAACGGTTCGCAACGCAGACCCACGGTCACCATCGGGTCGGGAGTAGCCACTTTCCAGTTCGGAAGAATATCGGACGTAGCGTCCAGGAACTTGGCGGCAATCTGGTTCAGCACCTGTCCCTTGTAGGGAATACCCTCGGGCAGAATCACATCGAAGGCCGAGATACGGTCGGTTACCACCATCACCAGCAACTCGTCGTCGATGTTGTACACATCGCGCACTTTACCATGATATACACTCTTTTGTCCGGGAAATTTGAAATCGGTTTTTACCAAAGCATTTTTCATTTCTGTAATACTTTTTCTGTTTATAATATAGTCGTTGTTTGTCCTCTGTAAAGACACGGCAAAGATACAACATAAAAACGAGATAGCACGTCAATTAAAACAGATTAAGCATTACCCTCGTCGACAATCTTTCTCCCCACACGATACCTCTGCCCCTCCCGGGCCATGCACTCAAAAGGATGATATTCACCCCGCCCAATCCCCATAAGTCTTTCGCTCCGTCGGGGCCAACCAACCGCCCACAGGCCTCACGCCTCGGGTTTCTCCTTACCGGCCTCCTTGGCGGCGGCACGCTCCTGCTTGCGGGCCTCGGCAGCCTTGCGCTCCTTCTCGTCGTGCTTTTCGTAAGCCTCGACAATGCGCTGTACCAGCTTGTGGCGCACAATATCCTTCTTGCCGAACTCCACACGGGCTATCCCCTCGACATTCTTCAGGATGCCTATCGCCTGCACCAGACCCGACGTCTGCGAGGCCGGCAGGTCTATCTGCGTCATATCGCCCGTAACTATCATCTTGGCATTCATACCCAGACGGGTGAGAAACATCTTTATCTGGTGTGTCGTGGTGTTCTGCGCCTCGTCGAGAATGATGACCGCATCGCTCAACGTACGGCCGCGCATGAAGGCCAACGGAGCAATCTGTATCACGTTCGATTCCATGTACTCCTTCAGCTTGGCGGCCGGAATCATATCTTCCAGCGCATCGTAGAGCGGTTGCAGATAGGGGTCTATCTTGTCCTTCATGTCACCCGGCAGGAAACCCAGCTTCTCGCCTGCCTCCACGGCGGGGCGGCTCAGGATAATCTTCTTTACCTCCTTGTTCTTCAGAGCCTTCACGGCCAGAGCAATAGCCACGTAGGTCTTGCCCGAACCGGCCGGGCCCAGGGCAAAGGTGAGGTCGTTGTGGGCAAAGGCCTCGACCAGTTTCTGCTGGTTGGGGGTGCGGCCCGTGATGGGCTTACCGTTCACCCCGTAGATGATAAGGTTCTCCAGCGGTTTCACGGTCTGCGGCTCATCGCCCTTGATGATGTCGATAATCACCTCTTCGCCCAGTTGGTTATACTCGGCACAATATTTCTCGAGCTGCTTGATTTTCTGCTCGAAAAGTTCGGTCTCCTTCTCGTCGCCGATTACCTTCATCACATTGCCCCGGGCGGCAATGCGCACCTTGGGGAAAAGATTCTTGATCACCTGCACGTTGGCGTTGTTCACACCGTAAAAAGTCACCGGATCGACGGCATCCAATATAATTACTCTTTCTATCATTCGGCTGTTTCCTGTTCTTGGCCCGGCCTGTACTCACCTGCCTGCCCCCTCGACCTTCGCGCGGCCGACGACACAAGCCCGATGCCTCCCGGGCAACTTATGCAAAAATAGAAAATTATCTGTTCATTTCTCAAAACAACGAGGGATAATTCATCGACATCTTTTCGAGAAAGCCCTCGGTGAGGCGCGACACCGCATAGTCGCCTATCGCTCCGGCCTCGATGCGCAGATAGCCCGGCATGGCCGGCATCTGCTCGGTCTCGACTACATAGAAGCGGGCATGGATTACCCGGTGCGAAAGCACATGCTTGCAACTGTACACCTGGGCCGACACACTCACCCGACCGGCCCCGGCAAACAGTTCGGCCCACTCCTCGCTCTGCTGCAGCACCTCGAGCGGCTGCTCTTCGGCAGTCTCTATAAGAGGCAACTCATACAGATTGCGCCAGATGTCGCGACCCTCGCGCCGGCACACCCAGGTATAGCCCCCGTGCCGCACATAGAAGTAGTTGAAGTAACGGGGCTTCACCACCGTGCGTCCCTGCTTCACCGGCAGCTCCTCCACACGGCCCGTTGCCAAGGCCATGCAGCGGTCGGCAAAGATGCACCCGCCGCACTGCGGCGAGCGGGGCACACAGTAGAGCGCCCCGAACTCCATCATCGCCTGGTTGTATCCGCCGGGGTCCTGCCGGTCGAGCAGTTCGTCGGCCAGGGCGGCAAACAGCTTTTTACCCTCGGTCGTGTCGATGGGAGTATCGATGCCGTAGATGCGCGAGAGCACCCGATAGACGTTGCCGTCGACTACGGCATGAGGCAACCCGTAGGCAAACGAGGCAATGGCCGCCGCCGTGTAGTCACCGATACCGGGCAGCGAACGTATGTCGTCGTAGGTCGTGGGGAACTCCCCGCCAAACCGTGCGACCACCTGCCGGGCGGCAGCCAGCAGATTGCGGGCCCGGCTGTAATAGCCCAGCCCCTGCCACAGCTTCATCACCTCGTCGTCATCGGCCGCAGCCAACGCCCGCACGTCGGGGAATCGCGACACAAAGCGGTTGTAGTATTCATACCCCTGCACCACCCGGGTCTGCTGCAAGATTATCTCCGAAATCCAGATGCGATACGCATCGGTTATGCCCCGCCACGGCAACACCCGGTGATTCCGGGCATACCAGGCGTGCAGGTCGGCAGCCAGCGGCGATACGGCTCCGTTCGATAGTTCTTTCTTTTTACTCATATTCCATGCAAAGATAGAGCAAATAAAACAAAAGCCTTGCAAAAAAGTGACTGCACAAAACCACCTTTTCCGATTTATACTTACATTTGCAATCGTACCTAAATTTATCGGTTATGAACAACGACAAACAGCGCATATACAGCGGAGACTGGAAACCCCTGCATCCCTACACCGGCTCGGCTCCCACCGACCTCTACTACATCACCCTGGCCAACAAAGTGTTGTCGGCCATCCGGGCCATCGAAAACGACCTGGCCGACGACGATTACCGCAAGATCGACCCCGCGGAACAGAAAGAGCTGGCCTGTATCCTCACTGCCTACTTCGAGGATGTCATTTCGCAAACCGGCATCTTCCAGGCCTTCTCCCGCGTCTATCAACAGAAGTACGGCAAACCGCTGCCCTTCTATACCCTCGACAGCGATTACACGCCCGGCGAAATCAATACCGAGGACATCCAGTTCCTCATCTGGCACTACCACATGCAGCTCAACAACCTCGACATTGCCTACTCGCCCGAGCTCGACACCTTCGCCGCCATAGCCGCCGACGTGATGGAACTGTTCGAAGCCGAATACGAAACGGCGCCCGAAAACGAGAAACTGCTCCACTACCTCCAGCTCGACGAGAAGGAGCAGCACAACCTCTACGCACTGCATGCGCGCTTCCTGTGGCTCTGCACCCAGTCTTACCTCTTCTCCAACAACGGATACCTGCTCGAAGACCAGGCCGAAGCGCTGGCCGACGAGGCCAAGGAGAACGGCCTGGAAGACCAGATTTCCGACATGGTCAACCAGCTCTGCAACGACTTCGGCTTCAACCAGGTCACCGAGTTCATGCGCCTCACGCCGCCCCACTGGCTGGCCGAGGTTCTGGGCCCGGACTCTCCCCTCTACGACTCGCTCAAGAGCATGGGACACAAATATACCGGCTACTACCGCTACGAAGGGGGCGATGACCGGGTGACCCGCTTCCGCCACATCGCCAGCGACCGGGTGCTCGAGGTGACCAACCGCTCGCTCGTGGGGCTGCCCCGCGAGATGAAAGACCCCTCGCTCATCCTGCGCACCGGTTTTGTCGAGTGGAACGGCGAATGGTGGCTTTCGGGCCAGATTACCAGCTACGAGGATAGCGAAGACCTCGTGGGCCAAATCACCGGCGACGACGACGAATACAACCTGTTCGAACCCGACGACGACCTGCCCGACGACGAACAGCAGATTATCCTCACCGACATCCTCTCGACCACCGTAGGCGAAGAGGGGCAGACGCTCGACGAGTCGGATACCGCCTGGCAAGCCATGTTGAGTGACGAAATAGGCGAAGACTTCTTCATCGCTCAGGTCGAGGCCGGCCAGATAAAAGGGCTCCAGTTCTACGACGACCCGGGCCGACTGCTGCTCGACAACCTCCGCTTTGTTACCGAATACATAAAACGATAAACCCTTTAACTTTAATCATTTAAAAGAATTCATCATGAAAAGATTATTGCTGCTACCCATCACCCTGCTGCTCTGTATCGTCAGCCTCTGCGCCCAACAGGTCGACACCGTCACGATACACAGCAAAATGGGGCACGACCTGAAAAACGTGGTCATCCTCCCCCAAAGCTACACCCAAGGCGACACCCGCTACCCCGTCGTATATCTGCTGCACGGCTGCGGCGACAACTACGCCTCGTGGCTGGGCATCAAGCCCGAGTTGCCCCAACTCGCCTCGCAATACAACTTCATCATCGTCTGCCCCGACGGCATGGTCAACAGCTGGTACTGGAACAGCCCGCTCAATAAGGACATGCAGTTCGAGGACTATATCTCCGACGAAGTCATCCGCTACGTCGACTCGCACTACCGCACCATCGCCGACCGCAGCGCCCGGGCCATCTCGGGCCTCAGCATGGGTGGCCACGGAGCCATGTGGAACGCCATCCGCCACCGCGACGTATTCGGTGCCGCAGGCAGTACCAGCGGAGGCCTCGACATTCGCCCCTTCCCCACCAACTGGAAGATGAAGAACCAACTGGGCGAATTTGCCGCCAACAAGAAGCGTTGGGACGAGCACACCGTCATCAACCTCATCCCCTCGCTTAAAGACGGCGACCTGGCCATCATCATCGACTGCGGGGTCGACGACTTCTTCCTCGAGGTCAACCGCCGGGCTCACCAGTCGCTGCTCGACCACAACATCAAGCACGACTACATCGAGCGGCCGGGAGCACACAACCACACCTACTGGAACAACTCCATCGAATACCAGCTGCTCTTCTTCCACAAATTCTTCAACCAGGCCAAAGAACCGAAGAAATAAGCAACACCGCAACCAGGCAAAGAGAGGGATACCCAAAACACGTACAGCCAACGAGCTATCTACGAATTAAACGATTGTCCAACCTATTATAAAACCAAAACTTTTATGGCTATGAACAAAAATCTAATTCTTGCAGCCCTGCTGACTATCCTGTTTTCCATCGCCTCGATGGCACAAGAGAAGGTCTATCAACTCTCCAGCCACATCCTCGACATCAACGCCGGCCAACCGGCCACGGGGGTTACCATACAGCTCTCGCGGCTGGTCGACGGGCAGTCGTGGCAACCAATCGAGGCCAAGACTACCGATGCCAACGGCCGGGTGAAGGAGTTTCTCGAGAAGCGCCCCGACACCGACAACCGGGGCATCTACAAACTCACCTACCTCGTAGGACCCTACTTCGAGGCACAGGCGCAAAAGTCGTTCTATCCCTTCATCGAAGTGGTATTCGAGATTACCGACAACAGCCACTACCATGTGCCCATCACCCTGTCGCCCTACGGCTATTCGACCTACCGGGGAAATTGAGCAATTATAAACAATTTGCGAAACCGGTACCCCGATTCAACAAAATTTTCCAAAGCCCGTTAAATAGTTAATAAAATAATTTGTTATACGGTAATTACGTTAAAAACAGTTTGATTTTAAACTATCTATTTGGAATATTGAGCAATACGCCTTATATTTGTACCATGTTTTTTCATAGTATTAGATTTAAGGTTTACAAATTGGCTGTCGTGAGACAGCCTTTTTTTATTTTATAGCCCCTCCTGCAGCACCGACAGGCACCCCAGCCTCGCCCCGGAGCAAAGTCCCCTTCCAACCGGGCAAAGCACTCGGCGGTTTCGCACGAAATCTCCAGTAGACAAACCGCATATCATTCCTCTTTTTTTGCTAATTTTGCACCCAAATCTCATGGCAAGCCCTATGAACTATCAAGTTTTCACACCCACCGACTGTTCGGCAACCATTGCACTGCCCACCTCCAAGAGCATCAGCAACAGAGCGCTCATCCTCAACGCCCTGTGCCGCGACGCCATTCCCGTCGAGCACCTCTCGGAGTGTGACGACACGCGGGTCATGCGGCAGGCCTTTGCCGGCAATGGCCCCGTCGTCGACATTCACGGCGCCGGCACCGCCATGCGATTCCTCACCGCCTACTACGCCCAACAGCCGGGCAGCCGCGTCACCCTCACCGGGTCGGCACGCATGCAACAGCGCCCCATCCGTATTCTGGTCGACGCCCTGCGCTCACTGGGGGCCGACATCCGCTACACCGCCCGCGAGGGATTCCCTCCCCTCGAAATCTGCGGCCGCGAACTGAAGGGCGGCGAACTCACCCTGCCCGGCGACGTCAGTTCGCAATACATCTCGGCCCTGCTTATGATAGCCCCCCGCATGCACTACGGCCTCACCCTTACCCTCACCGGCGAGATGGTATCGATACCCTATATCGAGATGACCCTCGGCATGATGGCCCGCTTCGGCATCGAGGCCCGGCGCACGGGAAACACCATACGGGTACCGGCCGGCGAATACCGCCCCGCCCCGTTCCGGGTCGAACCCGACTGGTCGGCAGCCTCCTACTGGTACGAGATTGCGGCATTGGCCCCGGCGGGCACCATCACGCTGCCGGGTCTCTCGACCGAAAGTCTGCAAGGCGATGCCCGCATCGCCGCCCTGTTCGAACCGCTGGGTATCAACACCCTATTTTCTTCGGACGGCGCGAGACTAATAAAATCGGACAGCCGCACGGCCGAATACCGCTGCGACCTCTCCGAACAGCCCGACCTGGCCCAGACCCTCGTCGCGACCTGCTGCCTGCTGGGGGTACCTTTCCGCTTCACGGGATTGCAGACCCTGCGCATCAAGGAGACCGACCGCATTGCCGCCCTCCGTAACGAGCTTATCAAATTAGGATACAAACTATTATCTTCGGACAGTACACTCGCCTGGAGCGGCGAAACCGTCGCCCCCGACGCGTCGCCCGTCATACAGACCTACGACGACCACCGCATGGCCATGGCCTTCGCCCCGGCAGCTTTCCGCTTCCCCGGCATCACCATCGCCGACACGGCCGTTGTCGACAAATCGTATCCCGGCTACTGGGACGACCTCACCCGGGCCGGCTTCACCCTCACCACCCGGGAGAAAGGAGACATTTCGCTATGATTATACTCGTCATCGCCATCGTACTGCTGGGTCTCGTCACCTACTACTTCCACCGCCGCGACCAGCGCAAACAGGCCGCTGCCGGCACTCTGCCCCCGGCCGAAGAGAAACCCGCACCGCCGCAAGAGTGTTGCGGGCAGCACCTTGTGTGCGAGCGCGACAGCCTGCTGGCCGGGGTGAGCAAGGCCATCGAATACTACGACGACGAGGAGCTCGACGAATGGAAAGGGACCCCGGCCGACCAGTACACCCCCGAGCAGGTCGATCACTTCAGGGATATTTTCTACACCCTCCTGCCCACCGACGTGCCGGGATGGGTGCGCAGCCTGCAGCTGCGCCAGATCGAGGTGCCCGAAGCCCTGCGCGACGAAATTCTGCTCGTGGTCAACGAGCAAAGAAATATCGACAAATAACCACCGTTTACAATGGATATCTTCAACTATACATTCTTCCAGAATGCCCTGTGGGCGCTCCTCCTCATCTCGATTATCAGCGCCATCATAGGGACCTATATCGTAGCCCGGCGCATGCTCTTCATCACCGGCGGTATCACCCACGCCTCGTTCGGCGGGTTGGGCATCGGCTACTTTCTGGGGATAAACCCCACCCTCGCAGCCCTCTTCTTCGCCATACTATCGGCGCTGGGGGTCGAGTGGATGTCGCGCGGGAAGACCGTGCGAGAAGACTCGGCCATCGCCGTCATCTGGACACTGGGCATGGCCGTCGGCATCATCTTCATCTTCATGACACCCGGCTACACCCCGGGGCTCACCGAGTTCCTCTTCGGCAACATCCTCACCATCACCCGCAACGACATTCTGGTGTTTGCCGCCTTTGCCGCCCTGCTCGTCGTCTACACCCTGCTGCAATACCGCCGCATCGTCTACACCGCTTTCGACACCGACTTTGCCTACACCCGCGGCATCAACACCCGGCTCATCAACTACATCATGACCTTCTTCGTAGCCACGGCCGTGGTCCTCTCCATCCGGTTGGTGGGTATCATGCTGCTCATCTCCATCCTCTCCCTGCCGCAGATGATAGCCGAGCTCTTCTGCCACCGCTTCCGCGCCATCATCTGGCTCTCGGGGCTCATCAACCTCATGGCCGGTATCGGCGGGCTGCTGCTCTCCTACTGGCTCGATGTGCCGGCCGGCGCCACCATCGTCTTCACCCTCATCGTCGTCTATCTGGTGGCCAAGCTCCTGATGAGCCAGGTACAACGCACCGTGGCCAAAAGACAATAAAACCGCAAATTTTCAGTTTAAAAGTATGGCTTCTTATCCCCGTAGCGTTTGAAAAAAAGAGTAATACATATCGTCGTTCTGCTGGTGACCCTGGCGCTCGTATCCTGTTCTACCAAGAAGAATACGGCCTTTACCCGCTTTTACCACAGCTTTACGACCCGATACAACGTCTATTTCAACGGGATAGAGAACTACAAGGAGCAGATGAAAAGCATGGAGACCGAGTATCAGGACAACTTCACCGACCTCCTCTACATGCACCCGGCCCAAGCCTATGCCAACCCCAAGGACCCGCAACCCTCGGGCAGCTTCGACCGCACCATCGAGAAGTGCCAGAAAGCCATCCAGCTCCACTCCATCAAGAAGAAGCCCAAGCGCGACTCCCGAAAGATGAGCGACCCCAAATATCGCGACTACCTCAAGCGCGACGAGTACAACCCCTTCATCCACAAGGCCTGGCGGCTGATGGGGCAGGCCCAGTATTACAAGGGCGAGTTCCTCGAGGCCGCAGCTACCTTTCTCTACATCTCACGCCACTTCACCTGGATGCCCGACCTCGTAGCCGAGGCCAAACTCTGGCAGGCCCGCTGCTACATTGCCCTGGGCTGGCTCTACGAAGCCGAAGACATACTCCAGAAAATCAACAACGACAAGCTGCCCGAGTCGCAGAACAACTGGTTTGCCACCGTCAATGCCGACTACCTCATCCGCAGCGGCCAATACCAGAAGGCCATCCCCTTCCTCGAGACCGCCATCAAGTCGGCCCCGAGCAAGCAACAACGCATCCGGCTCACCTTCCTGCTGGGGCAGCTCTACGAAAAGACCGGGGTCAACGCCAAAGCCTACGAGACTTTCGGGAAGGTCATCTCCATGAACCCGCCCTACCGCACCGAGTTCAACGCCCGCATCAAGCAGACCGAGGTCTTCTCGGGCAAAGACATCACCAAGGAGGTGAAAAAGCTCACCCGCATGGCCTCGCGCGACCGCAACAAAGAGTACCTCGACCAGGTCTACTACGCCATCGGCAACCTCTACCTCTCGCGTAAGGATACCCTCAAGGCGATGGAGAACTACCGCCTGGCCAACCAGAAGAGCACCCGCAACGGCATCGAGAAGGCCATCTGCCAGGTGACCCTCGGCGACCTCTACTTCGACCGGCGCGAATATGTCGACGCCCAGCCCTGCTATGCCGAGGCCCTGCCTCTGCTCAAGGAGGATTTCCCCCGCTACGACCTGCTCTCGCGGCGCTCCACCGTGCTCGACGAGCTGGTGGTCTACGCCCAGAATGTCGAGTTGCAGGACAGTCTGCAAGACCTGGCCGCCATGAGCGAGACCGAGCGCAACAAAGCCATCCAGCAGATTATCGACGACCTCATCAAGAAAGAGAAGGAGGAGGCCGAAGCCCTTCAACGCGAAGAGTATCTGGCCCAGCAACAGGGGCCCCAGTTCAACAGCAACAACGCGGCCAAGAACAACGCTACCCTGATTTCGGGCGACAAGTCGTGGTACTTCTACAACAAGACCATGGTAGCCGCCGGTAAGACCGAATTCCAACGCACCTGGGGTAGCCGTAAGCTCGAGGACGACTGGCGTCGCCGCAACAAGTCGGGATTCTCGATGAGCGACTTTGCCGAGAAAACCGATGGAGGAGGCGACACCGAGGAAGGCATGGAGGTCGACGAGAACGGCATGCCCCTCGAGGAGAGCCCCGACAGCGCCCAGCTGGCCGATGCCGAGGATCCCCACAAACCGGCATTCTACCTCAAGCAGATACCTCTCACCCCCGAGGCCCTCGAGGTCTCGAACGAGGTGGTGGCCGAAGGTCTCTTCAACATGGGTATCATCCTCAAGAACAAGCTCGAGGACTACCCCGCCGCCATCGCCAACTTCAACCTGCTCGAAGAGCGGTTCCCCGAGAACCCCTACCGGCTCGACGTCTACTACAACATGTACCTCATGTACATGCGCAACGGCGACGAAGTCACCGCCGGCATCTACCGCGACAAGATACGGTCCACCTTCCCCGAGAGCCCCTATGCCCAGGCCATGGCCGACCCGCACTACCTCGACAACCTGCGGCGCATGAGCACCGAGCAGGACTCCATCTACGAGGATACCTACGCCGCTTACCTCGACAACAACAACGTGGCCGTGCACCGCAGCCGCCAGTATATGGAGGAGAAGTATCCCCTCTCGCCGCTCATGCCCAAGTTCCTCTTCCTCGACGCGCTCGCCTACGTGGGCGACAAGCAGTACGACAAATTCAAGGCCGGGCTGAGAGACCTGCTCGAGCGCTATCCGCAAGCCGACGTATCGCCCTTGGCCACCACCATGCTCAAGGGGGTAGCTCAGGGCCGGCAGGTAGCCGAGGGCAGCGGCAACCTGCGTGGCATGCTGTGGAAGGCCCGTCTGACCAACGACACCACGACCGTCCGCAACGACACGGCCCAGGTAGCCTTTACCCAGGACCTCAAGGCTCCGCACGTGCTTCTGCTGGTCTACGCTACCGACAGCGTATCGTCCAACCAGTTGCTCTTCGACGTGGCCAAACACAACTTCACCACGTTTGTTATTAAAGATTTCGACCTCGAAATAATGACCTTTAACGAAATAAGTATGTTAGTTGTCAAAGGATTTAATAACTTTGACGAGTTGTCGCACTATCGCCGGTTGCTCGACCACAGCGAGACATTCCGCTACCCGCCCGGTGTCAAGCCCGTGATGATCAGCGAGGACAACTTCAAGAAACTGCTCGAAGGATACAGTTTCGAAGACTATTTCTTATTTCTTGAAAACAACCCTCTACCCACAGAAGAGCCTTATGAAGAACGGTAAAATACTTTGGGCCGACGACGAAATCGATTTGCTGAAACCGCATATCCTCTTCCTCCAACAGAAGGGATACGACGTCACCACCGTATCCAACGGCCGCGACGCCCTCGAAAAAGCGGCTCACGAGGCTTTCGATCTCATCATTCTCGACGAGAACATGCCCGGCTTGAGCGGCCTCGACACCCTCAGCCAAATAAAAATGGACAACCCCTCCATCCCCGTGGTCATGATTACCAAGAGCGAGGAGGAGAACATCATGAACCAGGCCATCGGTAACAAAATATCCGACTACCTCATCAAACCCGTGAACCCCAACCAGATACTCTTGTCCATCAAGAAAAACCTCCACCACAAGGAGATTATCCTCGAGAAGACTTCGAGCGACTACCGGCAGGAGTTCCAGCACATCAGCAGCCAGATAAACGACTCCTATTCGTGGACCGACTGGTACGAGGTGTACAAGAAGCTGGTATTCTGGGAACTGGAGCTCACCCAGGCCGAGAGCGACATGGACGAACTCCTCACCCTGCAGAAGAGCGAGGCCAACAGCGCCTTTGCCAAGTTTGTCAAGAAAAACTACGAAAAGTGGATTACCGGCGGCGAACACCCCCTGATGAGCCACGAGCTCTTCAAGACCAAGGTATTCCCCCTCATCGACAACGGCGAGAAGGTGTTCTTCATCCTCATCGACAACTTCCGCCTCGACCAGTGGCGGGTCATCAAGCCGCTGCTCAGCGAATACTTCACCGCCGAGGAAGACCTCTACTTCAGCATCCTGCCCACGGCCACGCAATATGCCCGCAACGCCATCTTCTCGGGCCTGATGCCCAACCAAATTGCCCGCATGTTCCCCGACCTCTGGGTCGACGAAGACGAGGAGGAGGGCAAGAACCTCAACGAAGCGCCCCTCATCCAGACGCTGCTCGACCGCTTCCGCAAGCGCTACACCTTCTCCTACAACAAGATCAACGAGTCGGCTTTCGGCGAGAAGCTCATCCAGAACTTCCCGCAAATCGAGAACAACCAGCTCAACGTCTGCGTGCTCAACTTTGTCGACATGCTCTCGCATGCCCGCACCGAGTCGAAGATGATTCGCGAGCTGGCCTCGACCGAGGCGGCCTACCGCTCCATCACCGAGTCGTGGTTCAAGCACTCGTCGGCGCTCGACCTCTTCCGCAAAATTGCCGAGAAAGATTTCAAGATCATTCTCACCACCGACCACGGCACCGTACACGTGAGCAACCCCATCAAGGTGATCGGCGACAAGAATACCAACACCAACCTGCGCTACAAGGTGGGCAAGTCGCTCAGCTACAACCCCAAGCAGGTTTACGAAATCAAGTCGCCCGAGCGCTACGGACTGCCCTCGCCCAACATCAGCTCTACCTACATATTTGCCACCAACCACGACTTCTTTGCCTACCCCAACAACTACAACTACTACGTGGGCTACTACAAGGATACTTTCCAGCACGGCGGCATCTCCATGGAAGAGATGATGATTCCACTGATTACACTCACCAAAAAATAGAATACGATCATGCACACCCTTGTCATAGAAAACCTCGACCAGATAAACAAGACCGCCCGCCAGTTCATCGAACTCATGGCCGACTACACCGTCTTTGCCTTCCACGGCGAGATGGGTGCGGGCAAAACCACCTTCATCAAAGCCATCTGCGAAGAGCTGGGCGTCGAAGATCCCGTCAACAGCCCCACATTCGCCATCATCAACGAATACCGCTCGGCCACGACCGGCGAACTCATCTACCACTTCGACTGCTACCGCATCAACAAGCTGCAGGAGGCCTACGACCTGGGAGCCGAAGACTATTTCGCCAGCGGTGCCCTCTGCTTCATCGAGTGGCCCGAGAAGATTGAAGAGCTGCTCCCCGACGATTGTGTGAATGTAGAGATAGCCGAGACCGACGGCGGCGTACGAACCGTCAACATCGACCTGTAATCGGTCGCCCAATCCCAAACCGTCGCCCGCCATGCACCACGCCCCCGACCTCATACCGGCCCTTATCGTGTTGAGTCTGTTCCTCATCTCGGGACTGCTCGCACTCGGTGCGGCCCTGGGCAACTGGGGGTGGTTCTTCAACAGCAAGAACTGCCGCCTCTTCACCTCGCGGCTCACCCGCGGGCAAGCCCGTTGGCTCTACGGCATACTGGGGGCTCTCATCCTGCTGATGACGGTACTCATCGCACGCGACATGCTGCCGCAGACGGTATCCGCCCGCGAACCGCAGCCCCACCCGGCGCCGGCATCGCCCACGCTCTACCTCGGCTGCAACACGTCGACAAACGACTCGGGCAACACCACATTCTCCATCGTCAGCGCCTCGGCAAAGAGCGGCGCAATCTCCCGGTCGTGAAACCCGGCTATGCCGCACCCGATGCGGGTCACATAGAAAAGCAGCTCGCCGTGTGCCCGGGCAAAGGCAATAAACTCGTCGACGTAGGGCTTGATAGTCTCCACTCCGCCCTGCATCGTGGGTATGGCGTATGACTGTCCTTGCAGCCCCACGCCCTGCCCCCACACCGCACCAAAGTGCCACATGGCCACACGAGCGGCTCCGCCGCCGTGCATACCGGCCAGATTGCTGCCAAACACAAACACCTCGCCGGGTGCCAGCGAAGTGATACACTCCGGGGTGAACCGCCTCGGTCCTGCTGTCCGGCCACCCGCCTCCCGGGCAGCCGAATACTCCTTGTTCTCTTCCTGTTTCATATCTGCTTGCGAGCCTGTGGCTCGATACCAAAAATAGGCAAATTCTTTCGATTACGCCCCCTCTGTTCTCCATTTTTTCTGCACACCCCCGACACAGCCCCCCCCGCCCGGTTCGGTCTGCGGTTGTCGGTACAAACAATTCGACGCACGGGTTGTTATATATCCACAACATCTTACCGAACCAATTTTAAATGAACGCTATTATGAAAAAGATTCTGTTCGGGGCTACCACCCTGCTGCTCGTGCCGGCCCTCTCGGCCTGCTGCGACGACGACAAGACCACCGACGAACCGGCTCAACCCGAGGCGGTACAACTGATCACCCCCAATGTGAGCGCCCGCATTGCCGACCCACTCAACCAAAATCCCTTCACGGGCATCCTCGAAATCTATCCCTGCTATGCCGAGACCTCGACCTACTACGGCAACTACATCAACAGCAAAAAGACCGTATTCAACGGCTACTACACCATCATCGACGGACACATATACGGCGAGTACAACCGGCCGCTGCAACTGCCGGTGGGCACCTACAACATGGTCTACTGGGGCACCCCGAAATACGACGACCCCATCTACAACACCCCCGCCATCAACGAGCCCGGTATCACCCAGGATGCCGACCTCTCGACCCTCTACTTCAGACTGCGGGCCAACACCGACGGCACCTACATGCCCGTCTATGACCTGGTACACGCCGTGAAACCGGCCAACGTGGGACAGGAAGACCTGCAGGCTGCACTCACCCGCGTGACGGCCGGCATACGCATCATTGCCAAGATGCAGGACAACTCCGAGTTCAGCTCGTCCATCACCAACATCCAGGCCCGTATCGGCGGCATTGCCGAGAAGATGAACTTCTATACGGCCGAGGTCGAGAACACTACCAAAGTCGTCAAGTTCGACCTCGAACGCTCCGACGACAATACCATCATGAGCAACGCCACCGTCATGCTCTTCCCCTCGGCCGAAAATCCTCCGCTCGAGCTCATCATCACCCTGGCCAACGGTACCGAACACACCCTGTCGAAGAACCTCAGCTCTACCCTTTCGCCCAATACCAAACTCACCCTCAACATCGTTTTGGGCGAAATCCTGTCGGGCGAAACACCGGGCGACTTCTCCATCGAAGACTGGAACGAAGTGAGCGAAACCATCGAATTCCCGATTATCAACTGAATACGACCAAGTAGATAGCGAGGTTGTGATACAACCCTCCCCAAACAACAAGGCGGCTCCCGAGGTACGGGGGCCGCCTTGTTGTCGCAGGTTCGCTCTACGGTTATCCGTTTGATATGCAATTGTTACACTTTCCTTTCAGGCACAGAGCCGGCCCAGCGGTCCACCCCCTCGAGCCGCAGCAAAGCTGCCTTGCGCTCCACCCCGCCAGCATATCCGGTGAGGCTGCCGTCGCACCCCACCACCCGATGGCAAGGCACCACGATACTCACGGGGTTGTGCCCCACGGCGCCGCCCACGGCCTGTGCCGACACCCGGGCACCACCCCGCTCGCGCTCCAGTTGCCGCGCTATCGCCTTGTAGGTAACCACCTCGCCACGCGGTATCTGCTGCAACAGTCGCCACACGGCCAGTCGGAAAGGGCTCCCCTCCAGCCGCAAGGGCGGAACCGGCCCGGGATTTTCGCCCGCAAAGTAGCGGTCGAGCCATGCGCGGGTCTGGTCGAAGAGCGGCAACGCCTGGGCTTCACAGGTCGGCAGTCCGGCCTCGGGGTAATACTTCTGCCCGTCGAACCACAGCCCCGTCAGCCACTCCCCGTCGCTGGCCATCGTCATCGGCCCCAGCGGCGAAAGGTATCCCTGCCTGTAACGAAAAAGTTCCATCCTGCCGATATATAAAAACGACAAGCCCCGGGCATTGCACACACCCGGGAGCTCGGTATTGTAACGATAAATTGCGATTCGATTATTGCGGTTGAGCCGGATTCTCGGGCTCCGACGGAGCAGGTTCCGCAGCAGCGGCAGCCTCGTCGGCTACGGTGGGTTGTTCGCTTGCCTTAATCTGCTCATACAGGGTCACTATCATAAAGGCCGAAATGATGAGCGTAACCACAATACCCACAATCAAGGCAATAAAGCCGATGATATTCAGCACAATCATCATCAGAACGGCAAGAATGATTTTCCCCATGTTCCCGTGAGTCATCGACCAACTGCGTTGAATGGCATCGAATACACTCAGGGAGGAATCGTCGACATAGGCCAAAACCGTAAACATCAGGCGCAGGGCCAGATACAAAGCGACCAGCGAGAAGAGAATGGAGACAATGCCCGATACCCCGCTGAACATCATACCCAACGTGTAACCCAATTCATAGGGGTTGGAGAAATCGGCAACGGCCAAACTCGACCCGAGGCCGGCGACCAAAATGACAAATCCGACCAACATGGGCAACAGGCAGATGATACCTACCATCAGATTCAACCCGATCAGACCTCCCAGTTTGGGCAACATCTGTCCGAATGTCGAGAACGAAGGCTCTTCGCCCGCATGGGCATTCAGCATGATTTTATTCATACTGGCTCCGAACCATATCGACAAAACGAGGCTTACGATATAGAAAAACCAGTACCGAAACGATGTTATATCGCTGCCCCCCAGCAGAGAGACAATCCACGACACCACCATGATTCCCAAAAAGAGGCCGAGCATGACAATAAAGTGCTTGCGGGTCAATGCCCACCCCGTCTTCAACGCGCCGTTAGGCGACAGCAATTGTGCTTTCATATTGTTTTTTATTTAATCGATAATCTTAATCAACTCTTGCAAATATAATATTATTAACAGAATCGACCCTATTCCCCGGCAGAAAAAAATTTTATACGCCTTTTCGTTTGCCTCTGCACCTACCTTTCACTACCTTTGAAGAAAAACTCATCACGCATGAAAACCGTCTCTATCGAAAAGGACTTTGCCACCACCTGCCAGGCTCTCCGCATCGGGGTCATCCAGGCCCGGGTGGTCAACAGCGAGAGCAACCCGGCCCTGTGGCAGCTCATCGGTGAGGAGGAGGCTCGCATCGCCTCGGCCTACCGGCTCGACGAAATCAACAAACGCCCCGCCATACAGGCCACCCGCAAGGCCTACCGCGCCTTCGGGAAAGACCCCAACCGCTACCGGGTATCGTCCGAAGCGCTGTGCCGCCGCATCGTCAAGGGCATGGGCATCTACCGCATCGATACACTCGTCGACCTGGGCAACCTCGTCTCCATACGGGCCGGATACTCCATCGGGGCCTTCGACGCCGACCACATCGACGGCGACCACCTCACCCTGGGGGTAGGCCGCGAGGGCGAACTCTTCCACGGCATAGGCCGGGGCGTGCTCAACATCGAGGGGCTGCCCGTCTACCGCGACCGTACCGGCGGTATCGGCACCCCCACCAGCGACGAGGAGCGCACCAAAATCTCGCTCGACACCCGACACCTGCTGCTCCTCATCAACGCCTACGGCGAGGAGATGCCCCTCGACCAGGCCATCGACTGGACGGTCGAGCTGTTGAAGCAGTTCGTCTCGGCTACCGACATCACCACAACAACCGTCGCCGCCTCGCAGTTCGCACAATAACCCCATTCCAGCTATTACCCTTAAACTATCCCGATTATGAAAAAATTCCGCATCTCGCTTCTGTGGCAAGTGCTCATCGCCATCGTAGCCGGCATCGTGCTGGGGCAGTTCCTCCCGGCACCCGTGGCCCGTCTGTTTGTCACCTTCAACGGGCTCTTCGGCAACTTCCTCAACTTCATCATCCCGCTCATCATCATCGGCCTCATCATCCCCGCCATCGCCGACCTGGGCAAGGGGGCCGGCCGGCTGCTGCTCATCACGGCGCTCATTGCCTACGGATCTACCGTATTCTCGGGATTCTTCACCTACTTTTCCGGCGAAGCCATCTTCCCCCGGCTCATTGCCCAGTCGGTCCAGACCGCTGCCGTCGACAACCCCGGCGAGATGGCCCTGAAGCCCTTCTTCACCGTAGAGATGCCTGCCCCCTTCGACATCATGACCGCCCTGCTCCTCTCCTTCTGTATCGGCCTGGGGCTCTCGGCCATACCGGGCAACACGCTGCGCATGGCCGCCGCCGACCTGCGCGACATCGTCACCCTGCTCATCGAGAAGGTCATCATACCGCTGCTGCCGCTGCACATCTTCGGCATCTTCCTCAACATGACCATCTCGGGACAGGTAGCCTCCATCATCTCGGTATTTGTCAAAATCATCATCGTCATCTTCGTCCTGCACATTCTCCTGCTGCTCATCCAGTTCTCGCTGGCCGGGCTCATCGCCCGCAAGAATCCCCTGCGGCTGCTCAAGAACATGCTGCCCGCCTATGCTACGGCGCTGGGCACCCAGTCGTCGGCAGCTACCATACCCGTCACGCTGGCCCAGACCCTTAAAAACGGGGTAAGCAAAAACATCGCCACCTTTGTTATTCCTCTGTGTGCCACCATACACCTGTCGGGCAGCACAATGAAAATCACCGCTTGTGCCATGGCCATTATGATGATGGCCGGCATGCCCATACACACGCTCGATTTCAGCGGCTTTATCTTCATGCTCGGCATCACCATGGTCGCCGCACCCGGCGTTCCCGGCGGTGCCATCATGGCCGCTCTGGGTGTGCTCGAGGGGATGCTCGGTTTCGACGAGACGGCCCAGGTCCTGATGATTGCCCTCTACATCGCCATGGACAGCTTCGGCACCGCCTGCAACGTGACGGGCGACGGAGCCATCGCCGTAGTCGTGGACCGCATAAACGGAAAAAGCGGGAACCTCGTGCAGCGTTCGTAGCCGACAACGCATCTATATAGTTATAAACCATTAAGTAAATTTTATTTATAACAGTTCAATATATTAACACTCCGCGTATGAAAAAAGGCACATGGATTATCGTGGCTACTCTCTTTTCAATAGGAGCTATTGTCGGAGCCAGTGCTCTGACCCACACCTCGGATTCTATGAAACAGGAACTATCGGCCGAAGAACAGATAAAGGCCGCTCCCAAAGAGGCCCTCGACTCGGCCTCCATCGACTTGAAACAGGCCTTGGCCCGGCACGACGCGCCGGCCGTCATCGCCTCGCTCGTCAAGCAATCGGCTGCCCAGATTCTCATCGACCGCGACAGTCTACCCGCCATCATCGGCCAGACCGAATCGCTGGCCGGCCATTCGAAAAACCCCGTCGAGCAGAGTCTGCTGCGCCTCATCTCGGCACAGCTGTACCACCTCTACCTCGAGGATAACTACCGGATACGCCTGCGCGACGAGGTCGACGACTTCTCCCAGCCGCTCGAGACCTGGAGCGCCAACATGTTCATGGCCAAAATCGACACCCTCCTTACCCAGGCCACAGCTCCCGTACAGGAACTGCTGGCCACGCCGGTAAGTGCCTATCGCCAGGCCCTCACCATCGGCAGCGATTCGATTTTCCGCCCCACCCTCTACGACTTCGTGGTGGGCGAGGCCATCGGCCTCTACAAGCAGGAGAGCAGCTACTCGCCCCTCCAACCGGTAGCCCGCAAAGAGCTGCTGGTTCCGGCACAGAAGTTTACAACCGCTGTTCTGGACAGCAAGAGGCAGCCCGACGGCCGCATACTCCAACTCTATGCCGACGCCCTCAAGGTTCACACCGCCGAGACCGGCTCGGCCCCGCTCATGATGTGGGACCTGCAACGCCTCGAATACCTGGGCGAAAACCTATACTACAACGGCAACGAAGAGAACCTCTTCCGCAACTACATCGACTTGCTGAACAGTCTGCTCGAGAGCTATCGCGACAAGCCCTGGTCGGTCGAGGTAGCATCGGCCCTCGCATCGGCTTTGTGGAATACCGACCGCTACGACAATGCCCGCCGGGCTCTCGACCTCTGCGAACAATGGACGGCCGCTTTCCCGAAATACCGCAACATCAACCGGCTGGTAAATCTGCGCAACACCATCACCGCCAAAGAGGCTTCGATTAAAGTCTCTACCCTCCTCTACCCGGGCGAAATCGACAGCGTGAGACTTTCATACCGCAACGTCGACAGCCTCACCCTGCGCATCTACCGCCAACCCGAACCCCTGCCCATCGACATGCAGGACAACGACCTGGAGCAACCGGAATGGAACTTCGACGACTGCATTTATGACCACGATTACGCCATAGGCGAACCGCTCTCGCTCGTGACCCGCCAACGTACCATCGCCTTCCCCAAACTGGGTCCCGGTCTCTATGTAGCCAAAATCCTCATCGACGGCAAACCCAACCCATCGACCACCCACTTCACCGTATCGGGAGTGAAAACCATCACACGAGCAGCCTCCGACAGACACATCGAGTTGCTCGCCGTCGATGCCCGCACAGGCAAGCCTCTGCCCAAGGCCGAGGTTACCCTCTACGCTTCGCCCTATTTCTTAGGTCAAGAGAGTGTCGAAAAGGCCCGACTCCGCACCGACAAGAACGGCCTCTGCCGCATCGAAACCGACGACGAGGGATTCCTCTTTACCCAGGTTTCCACCCCGCTCGACCGTTTTGCTCCGGCCGACCGTTTCTCATTACCAAGCTATTACGACGACAACGACGACAGCGATACCCGCACCGCACTCTTCACCGACCGCTCGCTTTACCGGCCGGGACAGACGCTCTACTTCTCGGGCATCCGCTACATCAACTCGACCGACGAACACCGCACCGTAGGCGGCGAGCACTGCACCGTATCGCTGCTCGACCCCTCGTCGCGCGAGGTAGCCTCGACCCAGGTTGTCACCGATGCCTACGGCCAGTTCACCGGCTCGTTTATCATTCCGCGCGGCAATCTGCTGGGCAACTATACCCTGCGCGTGAACCAGTCGTGGGGCGACCGGCTCTCGATATCGGTAGCCGAATACAAGCTGCCCATGTTCCGCGTCGAGTTCAAGCCGGTGACCGAGGGCACCAGCTTCGGCCAACCCGTCACCCTGCAAGGCTCGGCCCGCAGTTACAGCGGCGTACCCCAGGCCGGAGCCTCGGTGCGATACACCATCTACCGCCAGGCCAACCCCTTCTTCCGATACTTCCTTCCCTCCGGCCGCAAAGAGATTGAAAGCCGCACCACCACGGTCAACGCCTCGGGCAATTTTTCCATCACTTTCACGCCGCAACGCATCAGCTCCCAATCGTTCATCAACCAGGAGCAAGCCTATATATACAGCATCGAAGCGTCCGTCACCGCCCCCACCGGCGAGACGGTAGAGCAATCGACCACCGTGCAGGTAGGCGACTCGCCCTACTTCATCACCGTCACCGCCCCCCGATACCTCGACAAGTTCAAGTCGGCCGGGCAAATCAAGGCACAAGTGCGTACCCTCAACGGACAAACCGTCGACCGGGCCTGCCGGCTCGTATTCTACTCGCTCTACGACGTCGAAGGGGAACCGCTCGACAGCCTCAAAATCAAGATGCAGGTGGGCGAGGTGACCATCGGTGCCGACGGCCACGCCCTCTACCCCGACTTCTCGAAATGGGCTTCGGGCCCCTATCGCATCGTGGCATTCAGCAACGACGAGTCGAAACGGATTATTCGGTCGGAGTGTAACTTTGTATTGTACAGCGAGAAAGACAAAAAACCGCCCCGCTTTGCCGAAATATGGCTTCCCCGTACCCAAATCACGGCCGAAGTGGGCGAAACGGTGAAGATTCCCGTAGGCACCTCGCTGCGCGAAGGGTACATCTTCTACTCCATCTATACGGCCGACCATCTGGTCGAGACCCGCATGCTCAAGCTCAGCAACAGCTGCAAGACGCTGTCGGTCAAGTTCGACAAGTCGTTCGGCGGCATCGCCACCATCAGCCTGCTCACCGTGCGCGACGGCGAAATAAAAACCGCCCAGGTAACCATACGCCAGGCTCTGCCCGACCGCAAACTGAATATCAAGACCGAGTCGTTCCGCGACAAGCTGCTGCCGGGGAATGCCGAGAACTGGACCTTCTCGGTGACCGACGCCCAGGGCAATCCCGTCGAGGCCCGCTTCATGGCCGAGATGTTCGACGCCTCGATGCAGGCCATCAGCACCCACAGCTGGCACTTCAGCGCACCGGCTCCGGCACCCTCTACCAGCATCTCGACTCGACCATCGACCTCCTACTCTTATGGCCGCTCCATCGAAGCCGAAGAGATTCCGGCCCGGCTCGCCGTACCCGGCGAGACGGCCACGCAGTTCCTCTACCTCAATCTGCTGGACGGTAGTAACAGACGTTTCCCCATCTTCGCCTCCAATGCGGTAGCATCGGGCATACAGATCAATGAGGTCGAAACTGCACTCGACGAGGTAGTGGTGACCAAGAGCGCCAACAACGCCATGGCCAAGGGCTCAGCCTCACCTGCACTCGAAAGCCGCGAAGAGAGAGGCGGTTCCCAACCCGATGAGCCCCTGCGCACCGGCGAAGTAAGCACCGCCTTCTTCTACCCGTCGCTTACCACCGACTCGCTGGGGCAGGTATCTGTCTCGTTTACCGTACCCAACGAGAACACCACCTGGCAATTCCTCGCCCTGGCCTACACGCAAGAGCTCCTCTCCGGCCAATACGAGGCACAGACCGTTGCCAGCAAGCCGCTCATGGTATCGCCCAACCTGCCCCGCTTCGTCCGGCAGGGCGACCACGCGACCATCGCCACGGCCGTGCAAAACCAGAGCGACAGCCACCAGGAGGGGACCGTACGCTTCGAACTCTTCGACCCCTATACCGACAAGGTACTCCACTCCAGCCAGTCGGCCTTCATCCTTGAGCCCGGCAAAAGCCGCACGGTCGACTACAACTTTACCGCACCCGAGGGAGCCGAACTGCTGGGATTCCGTGTCAAGGCATCGACCCTGCAATACAGCGACGGCGAACAGCAGATTCTACCCGTGCTCCCCACCCGCGTACTGGTGACCGACAGCAAACCCTTCTACATACCCGGCGGCGAACAGACCGTCCCGGTTGTCATGCCCGGCATGGAAGAGAAACTGAAATCGCCCACCGTCGAGAGCCTGCGCATGACGCTACAATACTGCAACAACCCCGCCTGGTATGCCGTACAGGCGATGCCCGCCCTGACCGACATCGACGGCAGCGACGCCATCTCCATCGCGGCCACGCTCTATGCCAACAGCCTGGCCGCATCGATGGCTCGCAGCAACCCGCTCATCGCCCGCGCCATCGAGCTGTGGAAGGCTGCCGGCAATCGGAACCTCACCTCGCTGCTGGCCCAGAACGAAGAGCTGAAGCAGGTACTCCTCTCGGCTACCCCCTGGGTGCTTGAGGCCGATAACCAGACCGAGCGCATGCAGCAACTCGCCACCCTCTTCGACACCAACCGGGCCGACCGCCTCTCGCGCGAGGCCATCCTCAAACTGCAGAATCTCCAGGGTAGCGACGGCGGCTGGAGCTGGTTCCAGGGCATGTCGGCCAGCCCCTGGGTGACGATGAACATTCTCGAAAGCTTCGCCCGACTGCGCGCCCTGGGTGTACCCCTCGACGACAGTACGATACACGAAATGCAGGTCAAGGCCATCGGCTTCCTCGACCAGACCATCGAGCGGCAACGCAAGCGTGAACCCAACGCTCCCCTCACCTACAACGACATCTGCTACCTGCACGTGCGCTCCTCGTACCTCGACATTCCGCTGGCCGGCGACATGCTCGGGCTGCACAAGACGATGGTTGAGCAGCTTAAGCAGTGGATCGACTTCTCGACCATCGAAAAGGCCTACGCCGCCATAGCCCTGCACCGCTACGGATTCACCGACGTGGCCCGCGACATCGTCGCCTCGCTGCGCCAGTATGCCGTAACCACCCCCGACAAGGGGATGTTCTGGCCCAACAACCGCTCGAGCTACGGGTACAGCAACAGTGCCGTGCAGGAACAGTGCGCCCTCATCGCCGCCTTCACGGCGGTCGACCCCGTCGCCACCGAACTCGACGAGATGCGCCGCTGGCTCCTCACCCAAAAACAGACCAACGAATGGGAGTCGGTGCCCTCGACCCTCGAGGCCATCTATGCCCTGCTCTACGGCAGCACCGACTGGCTGGCCTCCAGTTCTACCCGACCTGTTGTCGTATGGGGCGGGAAGGTCATGAAATACGAGCCCGAAGATCCCTTCCTGGGGCTGACCGAGCTCACCCTCCCGGGCGACCGGATAACGGCTGCCGATGCCGAAGCCGTCGTCTCGACCGACCAGCAGCAACCCTCGTGGGGAGCCCTCTACTGGCAATACTTCGACGATGTCAAGAACGTATCGGCCGCCTCGGTCAACGAGCTGGCCATCGACCGCCAGATACTCGTGCGACAACCCTCGGGTACCTACCTTCCCATCAGCCAGGTAGCCCCCAAGACCGGCGACCGTGTAGCCATACGGCTCACCCTCACCGTGGGGCAAGACATGCAGTTTGTCTGCCTCACCGACGCCCGGGCCGCCTGCTTCGAGCCGGTAGACCAACTCTCGGGCTACCGCTGCCGCGAGAGCATCTGCTACTACCAGGAGGTGAAAAATGCCGAGACCCGCTTCTACTTCGACTTCCTGCCCAAAGGCACCTACGTCATTACCTACGAACTCGACATCGACCGGCCCGGAGTCTACACCCAAGGCCTGTCGACCATACAATGCCTCTATGCCCCGCAAATGATAGCCCGCATGCCTGCGCAGGCCATTATCGTCAAATAATCGGGTCAATACCCTATTTCCCCTCGGGGCTGTGCCGTCGGCACAGCCCCGTTTTTTATCCCGACACCGACGCAGGCCCGGTCCAAACCCAAACGCCTCGCCGAATATTTCATCGACATTACATTTGATAAAATTCACAAAACCTCATAAAAAAGAGACCCTCCTAAAAAAATCATAGATGTTTTAAAAAAAATAAATACCTTTGCATCGCAAGACAGGGGATTATCTGTTCAACATAGATTCATCTATTCAATGCACTTATGAAAATTACAAAATTTGTCACAAGCAGTTTATTAGCAGGGCTGCTTTCTTCGCTTATTTCATGTATCGATGCCAAATACGATTTAGAAAAGGACATCGACTTGGAAATAACCGTAGGGGGTAATTTGAGTTTACCCATCGGAAAAACCGACACTATCAGACTTAGCCGCATGATTGATGAGGGCGACGTACTCCATGTAATCGACGGCCGGTACGTAATCACCCAAGAGGACTCTATCTCTGAAAGCATCGACGCCATCGAGCCGGTAATCATCGATGATTTCTCCCCCGAATTTGACCCGTATGTACGGCCGTTTGTCGCATCGACCGAGGAGCTCCCCTATATTCCCGGCCTGGAAATGCCCCAGATTGAAGTCGTTTTCGAAGCCAACATCAACACCACCGAGCAATTCAATGTCAACACCGAATTGCCGGCCGAGGTCAAAGATGTCAAAAGCGTTAAGATTACCGACTACAACCATCAGACTCTTCAAACCGAGCTATCCATCGACATCTCGGGTATGCCCGACTTTCTGCCACGCCTCTACCTGGCCGGTGTAGAGCTGGAATTTCCCGAAGTCCTCGATTTCGGTGTGGTCGAGAGCGGCGAAATTGTGCGGGACGGCTCCTCGATATTCATCTCAAAAGTCATCGAATTGAATCAGGGCAGCGGCCACATAGGCATTCCCGTAACCGTCTACGGCCTCATCAACCCCAACATCGAAAACGGTTCGGTTATCCTCACCGACGATATTGTCTTGCGGGGTAAAGTCTATGCCGACAAACAAACCATCGGCATCGAAGACCTCGAAAACACCACCGTATCGGTGCAACCCAACTTGAAACTGTCTACCCCCCAAATTCGCATCGCAGGCGTGGCCGGAACCATTGTTCCCAACGTCGACATAAACACATCGGTCTCTCTCTCCGACCTGCCCGATTTCCTCAAAGAAGAGGGTACCTCGCTCGAAGTAAAAGACCTCTCGCTCAACCTGCAAGTGCAAAACCCCATCGAGGCACCCATCTTCACCCGGCTCGAGATAAAACCGCTCGACAAAAACGGACAGGTAGTGAACAACAACGTCGTAACCCTGGCGCTGAAAATTGCCGGCGGACAAAAAAGCTCGTTCAATATCAACCGCAACTCACCCGAAATCCTGTCGGGGTCGCTCACCGCATTGCTCAACACCATACCCGACCAAATCGACCTGAAAGTTACCGAGGTCAAAGTCGAGAGTGAGACCGACGACCAAACCATCACTTTGGGCAAAGAAGACTATACCATCGATATAGACTACGACATAAACGTACCGTTGGAATTTGACAATCTCCGCATCTTCTACAACGACACCATCGACAACCTCAGCGAAGACCTCGGCGACATATCCGACAAGGTAAAACACCTCGAACTCAACGTGGTAGTCGACAATGCCATTCCGCTGGGGCTCAACCTCTCGATTACGCCCCGCGACGAAGCCGGCGAGCTGCTCACAGGCCTCTCCCTGCCCGAGAACATCGAGATAAAAGCCGCACCCAACAGCGACGGAGCCATACAGTCGACACACGTAACCCTCAACATCGAAGAGGTGCGTGAAAATGCCCTGCAAGAGCTCGATAAACTGGAGTTCAAAGTCGAAGGCAGCAACCAAGAGAGCAACGACATCACCCTGCGGCCCGACCAATTTATCGTCGTACACCTCTCGGCCCGACTCCCCGAAGGGGCACAACTGGACTTAGATGACATGTAACGGATTAAACGCAAAACAACAATGAAATACATCATAAAACATATCGCAAGCATCGGTATCGCCATAGCCTTGTCGGCCGGAGTTTCGGCTCAAACCACCCTCAACTCTTCCTATTTTATGAAGAAGATGACCATGAGGAACCAGCTCAACCCGGCGTTCAAAACCGAAAACAACTACATCGGCATACCCTCCATCGGTAACCTCTACCTGGGTATCAACTCCAATCTGGGGTTGGGCACCTTCCTCTATCCGCGCGACAACAAGCTGGTCACCTTCCTGCACGAGAGCGTTCCGGCCGATGAGTTCCTGAACAAACTCACCCCCAACAACACCATCGAGCTCGACCTGGGCATCGACCTCATCTCGTTCGGATTCTGGGCCTGGGGCGGACAAAACACCTTCAACCTCGCGCTCAAAAGCAACACAGGAGCCTATCTGCCCCGCGAAATCTTCGAGTTCCTCAAAACCGGGCAAGAGGCCACCGGTGTAACCCGCTACGACATGAGCAACATCACCGCCACCACCAGCAACTATCTGGAACTGGCTCTGGGCCACGCCCGCGACATCACCGACAAACTGGGTGTGGGCGCCAAAGTAAAGGTTCTCATCGGGGCCGCTCATGCCGAGGCCCGCATCGACCGTATGGACATCTCCATGTCGCAAAACGAATGGACCATCAAACAAGCCGGACACCTGCAAGCCACCTCGCTGCTCGAACTGACCACCGACCCCGAGACCGGCGAAGTCACCGGATACGATTTCGGAAACCATTTCGGAGTAGCCGGATTCGGGCTGGGATTCGACCTGGGTGCCACCTACGAAATCATCGACAACCTCACCCTTTCGGCTGCCCTCACCGACATCGGCTTCATGCGCTGGAACAACCTCACCCGCGCCGAGACCGACCCCGATAAAGGGTTCATATACACCGGCTTCGACAACATCGGTGCCCAAGACGATGAGAATGGCGACAACCCCTTTGAACAAAAAGCCGACCAACTGGGCGAAGACCTCAAGGCGCTCACCAAGTTCTACAAGTCCGACGCACAGTCGCTGAGCAACTCGCTGCGCACCACCCTGCGCGTGGGTGCCGAGTATGCCGTTCTCGACAACGCCATCTCGTTCGGTCTGCTCTCCACCACCCGCTTCAGCAGTTACCGCACCTACACCGAGGGCATGGCGGCCATCAACTTCCGCCCTCTCTCGATGCTGCACCTCACCGTCAACGGGTCGGTATCCAACATGGGCAGCTCGGTAGGCGCCATCCTCAACATCTGCGCTCCGGGCTTCAACTTCTTCGTCGGTACCGACTACTTTGCCACGAAGTACTCCAAGCAGTTCATCCCCATCAATCACGCCCGGGCCAACCTCAGCTTCGGCTTCAACATCACCTTCGGGGAGAAACACGAAATCTAAAAAACACACAATATTCCATCAACACAAGGGGCGGCCCTCCAAGCTGCCCCTTGTTCGTATCATTCCCCGCCGCCAGCCCCATTCTCACCCTTGGGATAAATGCCCTGCTCTCAGGCATCAAGCAAGCAACCAGCCCCCGCAAAATCAAACGGCAAATAGCCTGTGTTTTCCCTTGTTATTCCCAATAATTATACGTATATTTGAAACACATTAAATCTAAATTCTATTATTATAAAAACGAAACTCTGTCTTTTAATCAACAAAATCACAGGAGCAATCGTACTGCTATCGCTATGTATAGCCTGTGACAGTACAGATACAAGTACTAAAAACCGTTTTTTATCGGCAGGAATCGCGTGGGAAGAAGTACGCCAACAAAACACCGATATAAACCTCGATAGTGTATTGGAGGTCTTACGGCCTGTACTCTCACCCGACAGTATCGAAGCCCTGGAAAATCAAATATATGTAAAATACACAGCCAGCCGATACACATTATTACCCTCCGAGACAATTGACGGGGAGCTATATTGGCCCATCGAATACACCGTAAAACATATTTATCGATGGAACTCCTTCTCTGATGAATCGGAGAGAGAAATCTGCGGTTATCTGCGGGAAGACAGCCAAGGCAGCATCTACCTAAGACGAGGTGAGCAAGAAATCCTGTTATACACCTTTCCCCCTGATGGGTGGGAACCGGGTGAAACCATTCAATATGCCTCGTGGTGGGGTCCGGTAACCGAAAAGATTAAACCGGAACTTCTGGAGACTATTACATTAAAGAATGGAAGTTCCTGCCAAAAATACAATAAGCTGTTATATGGGTTGACCTCGACATCGGGCGTATTTGGTTTGTTCGACCCTCCGTTCGATTCACTCTATCGAACCGATTTAGTATCATACAGCCGCGACGGAATACTGCTGTACAAGAATGAAAATATAAAAATTCCTCATCAAGGAGGATAAAACCTAAATAATACCGAATATGAAAAAATATCTGCCTCTCCATCTTTGCATTTCCTCACATAAATATTTGATTTATTAAAAATTTTTATTACATTTGAAGAAACCGGAGCACATTACACATAACCGGCAAGCCCATTGATTCACAAATAATTACAACCTATAATACCATTCTATTATGAAAACCAGGCTATCCATCTTAACCGTTGCTTGCTGTCTCTCTACAAGTGTAATGGGACAAATGAAAATTGGAAACTTTGATGGAAAAATTCTGGTCGGCAATTACAATGAAGCTACATTGATTATCAAAAACACCGGTAAAGCCATTCTGTCCGGCGGACTTGTCGAAGGGGGCGGTACCCTACGGATTGAAGCCGGCGAAGAAATAGAGATACAGCCTGGCTTTGAAGCAAAAGCAGGAGCAAATGTCGAATTTAAATAAAGCTCACAAATATGAAAACACATTTACTACTATGTACGTTTACGGCAATTTGTCTCGGCTGCATCGCCAGTCAGGCACAGGAGTATGAATATGTGCCTTTGGTACGGGAAGGAGTGGAATGGACTTATCTCGATGAGAATGGACTGAAGCTCGAATATTCGTTTTATCGGTATCGCTTGGAGGGAGACACCATCATCGACAACAAAGCCTATCAAAAGTGTTATCGATACGACATATGCCAGTTCGACGAAACAGCGGTATTATCCGGTTGGTTAAGGGAACAAGACAAAAAAGTCTATCTGTTGCTCAATCCGGACACATGGGGAATAGAGCTTGACGGAGAGAAAGTGGTATATGATTTTACACCGGAGAAAGCCGGAGATGAAATGCAATGGTTCGACCAAACTGTAACGGTAACAAAAGTCGACTCGGTGGTTATCGATGGGAAAAAGAGGAAACGTATCAAATATGACGAATGGTTCATTGTCATAGAGGGGTTGGGCTGCTTGGGATATGGCGATTTACTGGCCCCCTATACCGATGTATCGACTTGCAGCGATTGTTTTCGCTCCTTCTTGAATAGCGTGAGACGAGACGACGGCGTTTATGAGTATAAGGATAAGGATTTTAGAGACCATTCCGATTTCAAAGATCCCTGTCGGGAAGGAGAATATGAATACGTCCCCTTCGTACGGGAAGGTGTGGAATGGGGATATTACCAATATAATCCCGTTCACCCCGAAGACAATGGGATTATTCGCCTGCAATTCGAAGGAGATACGTTGCTCGATGGAAAAACGTATAAAAAGCTATATATGTACAAAGGGTGTGACCTTACTCCCGATAAAGGTACATTGATAGATTTTATGCGGGAAGAAAATAAGATTGTCTATTCTAAAAAAGATCGCAAATACAGCGATGAAATATATGTAGAAGATGCTGAAACAGAGGTTGTACTCTATGATTTTTCCCTCGATGTAGGAGATTCTCTTTGGGTCCCGTCTTACTATGAGTATCAAAAAGTGACTCGCATCGATACCGTGAAAGTAGGAAATACTTATCGAAAACAATTTTATATAGGGAATACGATTTATTCGCTTTGGACAGAAGGGCTGGGTGTACTGGAAAATAATTTCTTGTTCTGTCCGTTTTGCCTGATATCAACTTGCCTCGACTGTGACCGCAGGAATCTAACCTTTGTAACAGAAAATGGGGAGGAAGTATATGGCACAGACGAGGAATGTAGAATGGGTAGTATTTCTGATAACAAAGCCGATGCCCTGCGCATTGCCCGCACGCCCGATGCCCTGGTAGTGACCTTGCCGGGCAGCGGCTACCGTCTGGCCGAATTCATCGACACCACCGGCCGCCTGGTGTGGTGCGAATACCTCGACGGTGAACCGGGTGAGGTCTCTGTCCCCACCACCGGCCTCGCCCCGGGAGTCTATGTGGTAGCCCTCACCGACAATCGGGGCGAACGCACGGTGCAGAAGGTGGGTTGGTAATAAAAATATTCGAGAAAAACCTAAATAGCACCGAATATGAAAACACAATCACTACTTTGGAGTTTCGCGCTGATATGTCTCGGCTGCATCGCCAGTCAGGCGCAGGAGTATGAATATGTGCCCATTGTGCGGGAGAATGTTCGATATACATTTAGTGATGGACAGACGATGACTATTTTGCCGGATAACCGATATGTGAATGGGCAACTCTATGCCTATGCCTATATGCCCGACTTTTCATATAGGGCAAAGATTTTGATATTCCTGCGTGAAGAGAATAAAGTCGTCTATCAAGTGGATGTAAATATAGATCATTTCGATACGGTTCCCCAGAAATCCGAAATTCCCATCTACGACTTCAATGTAGAGCAGGCCGGCGATACCATGTGGGCCTGGCACAACGACCCGCCCTATTTCGGCATGGAGGTCGAGTGGATTGACACGATACTCATCGACAACACATACAGAAAACGAATCAAACTGAAGGATGTCGACGGTGTCTGCATCGAAGGTATAGGCTATACCGGCAAGCGTAATAATCTCTATTATCCCTTCTGCAATCCCGACACCGAAGCGGGGACAAAATATCTCGACCGGTTAGAGTCCTTTGAAAATATAGAGAACCGACTTATCTACCAGCCCGAATGGTCCAGATGGGGCACCTATGAGTATGTGCCTTTCGTGCGTGAAGGGGTGAAGTGGGGATATGACGAATGCTATCGTTTCGAGGGCGATACGGTAGTCGGCGGGGTGTCGTACAAGAAATGCTATGTCAGCAAGAGCTGCCCCTTTGAAGAGGGACAGACACTCTATGGCCTGGCTCGTGAGGAAGAGCGGGTAGTCTATTGCCTGCGTCCCGGCGACGAGCAGGAGACGGTGCTCTACGACTTCAGCGTCGAGAAGCCAGGCGACCGGGTGCCTACCCGGCTCCATCCCGATGGCGAACCGGTGATGCACATCGACACCATAGCCGTGAATAACGACCAGTTGCGGCGACGCATCAAACTGCCGTCAGGCAGTTATATCGAAGGATTCGGAAGCCTCGAACCCTGCCGGGGGTTCTTCTTCCCCTTCGAAGCTACGACAGAAGAAATCGGGGACCCTCACAACCGGCTCGGATACATAAAGAATATGGAGACCGGCGACTATGAATACAAAGGGACAGTCAACACGCTGCGCGACGAGTGCGAGTTTGGCCGGTCGTACGAACCGTTTGTCAAAGAGGGCGATTATGAATACGGTTATTACGAGGTCGATTATACCTTTTCCAGCGAAGGTGAATTAAGTGGTAATTATGTCCACTATCGCATAGCCGGCGATACGACCATCAATGGCAAAGCATACAAGAACATCTATATCGCATTCGAATGTCCCGACTGGGAAAGAATCTCCCCGGCCTATCAAATCAGAGAAGAAGACCGGAGAGTTTATATCTGGGATGGAACAACCGAAACCGAAGGGATAGGCTATGATTTCAACCTGACTAAAGGTGATGAAATAGTCTTGACCAAACCTCCGTACAACCCTTTATACAGACAAGTATCGGTGTCCGATGTCAAAACCGTCGAGTTCGCCGGGAAAGAGCGCAAGTGCATCTACTTCAAGAACGATTACGGCCACTATGTCGGCTATTGGATGGAGGGCATCGGCGACATGAACCAAGGTACCTTCTGGACCTTCTTTTTTGATGATTGCTCGATAGAAGACTATTCATGGTGCAACAATCCTCTGCAATATATCTATTACCAACGGGTAAATGGAGAATACCTCTATTTACAGGATTCCTTTAATGAAACTCCCCTGGACGACGGCAACTGCATACTGGCCGTAGGCGAGACCCGTGTAGCAACCTTACGCATCGCCCGCACACCCGATGCTCTGGTAGTGACCCTGCCGGGCAACGGCTACCGTCTGGCCGAACTCATCGACACCACCGGCCGCCTGGTATGGTGCGAATACCTCGATGGTGAACCGGGCGAGGTCTCTGTCCCCACCACCGGCCTCACCCCGGGCGTCTATGTGGTGGCCCTCACCGACAACCGCGGCAAGCGCACGGTGCAGAAAGTGGGGTGGCAGTAAATGCCATCTACTCAACCATACCGACACCTCTCCGACCACCGGGGAGGTGTTTTGTTATCTTCCCCCTCCCCCGCTACAAAAAAACTGCCGCCCGGTTGTACACCGGGCGGCAGCCTAACGAAATATAACGGGGTTATACCTTATTTCAGAGCGTCGGCAAGAGCAGCGTTGGTCTTGTGAACGGCAGCGGCGCTCTTGGCAAATGCCTCTTTCTCGGCGTCGTTGAGTTTCAGTTCAACCACTTTCTCGATACCGTTGCGGCCCAATACACAGGGAACACCGATGCAGAGGTCGCTTTCGCCATATTCGCCTTCCAGCAAAGCGCTGCAAGGAACCAGACGTTTCTGGTCGCCCAGTACAGCCTCAACTACCGAAGCCGAAGCAGCACCCGGAGCATACCAGGCCGAAGTACCCAGCAGACCGGTGAGCGTAGCACCACCTACCATCGTGTCGGCAGCTACTTTTTGCAGAGCCTCTTCGCTCAAGAACTCCGATACCGGCATACCTTTGTAGGTAGCGTAACGGGTAACAGGAATCATCGTCGTGTCGCCGTGGCCGCCGATTACGAAACCTTCAACTTCCGACAGGTTGGCGTTCAAAGCCTGGCTCAAATAGTATTTGAAGCGCGAGCTGTCCAAGGCGCCACCCATACCGATGATGCGGTTTTTGGGAAGACCCGATACCTTGTGAATCAAATAAGTCATCGTATCCATCGGGTTACTTACACACAGGATAACGGCATTGGGAGAGTATTTCAATACATTCTCAACAACCATTTTCACGATACCGGCGTTTACACCGATCAACTCCTCACGAGTCATACCCGGTTTACGAGGAATACCCGAGGTGATTACTACCATATCCGAATTGGCCGTAGCCTCGTAGTTGTTGGTTACACCTTTGATACGCGAAGAGAATCCTGCCGTAACAGCAGCCTGCATCATATCCATGGCTTTGCCTTCCGACACGCCTTCTTTAATATCAAGCAGAACAATCTCATCTGCAATTTCTCTGAATGCTAATACGTTTGCGCAAGTGGCGCCCACGTTTCCAGCTCCGATAACCGATACTTTAGACATAATTGTTAGGTTTATAAAGTGAATTATACAATAATATTTTTTCGTTCTCTCTGTTTGGCAAATTTACAACTATTTCGACATTATGGAAAAATTTCCACAATTAAATTTTTATAAACTTTGCATAATCTTTTAACCGTCTGTAACAACAATATAACAATCTACATACCAATATTTTACAGTTGCAATCCGATCCTATTCCTCCAGCTCGCCCTTCCCTTCGCGCAGCACCACCGGCTCGTCGCCCGTGCAATCGACCGTGGTCGAGGGTATCGTACCCCCTTCGCCGCCGTCGATCATGAGGTCGGCCACCGACTCATACCGCTCGGCAATCAGCTCGGGATCGGTGCCATATTCGGGCTCCTCCTCGTCGATGGCCACCGAAGTGGTAAGCAGCGGATTGCCCAGCGCCTCGGCCAGGGCCAGCGTAATGGCATTGTCGGGGATACGGATGCCCACCGTCTTGCGGTTCTTGTAAATCTTGGGCAACGAGGCACTCGTGGGCAGAATAAAGGTAAAGGGGCCGGGCAGGTTCCGCTTCAGCAGTTTGAAGTACGAGTTGCTCATCTTGGCATACTCGCTCACCCAACTCAAATCGCGGCAGATAATCGACAGGTTCACCTTCTGCGGGTTGATGCCCTTTATCTGGCAAATCCGCTCCACGGCCCTCACGTTGAGGGCATCGCACCCCAGGGCATAAATCGTGTCGGTGGGATAGATTACGATGCCGCCGTCGCGCAGCACCGCCACCGCCTTGGCTATCTCGCTCTCGCTGGGGTTGGTTTCATAGATTCTCAATCGTTTCATAATTCCGGCTTAAGGTTCGCCAAGATAGTCATTTTTTTATATTTCAACAATATTTAAGGCTTTATTCCGGCCTCCCGGCCTCGAATTTCCGGGCTTTACGACAAATTGACCCAACAAAAAAGCCGCTGCGACAATGTCGCAACGGCTTCGGCGGAGTAAGGGGGATTCGAACCCCCGATACGCTTTTGACGTATACACGCTTTCCAGGCGTGCCTCTTCAACCACTCGAGCATCACTCCATGAGGTTGTTCCCTTAAAAGCGGTGCAAATATAATATAAATTTCGGGTTCGGCGAAAGTTTTTTCAAAAATAGTGCACCGCGTGAATTAAAGTCACCCCGCACAACGATGCGGGGCCCAGTTGTGAGCCGCTTGTGGGAAACATAGGGACGTACGACCCGTGCGTTCTAAAAAGAGGTACGAGCAAGAAAACAGCCCAGATGTGAAATCACTGCCCGGGTATCTCTAGATTCCGCATCACGGTGTGGAATGACAGAACCACCGCGTCGGGGCGCGGTATAACCCTCCCCGTCACCCAGCACTCGATGCGAGGTCCAGGAGCCAATCTCCCGGACCGATTATTTTCCGGTTAAAACGATGTATGATGGTGGGGAAAAATATCTTTCTGCAAGCAGCCCCTTTAAAACGGCCAAACCAATACAGACTCTTCTTTTCACGGTAATAGTTCTCAAATCACGGCATCTACATCTCGTCCGACTCATAATACTCCTCTAACTTTCTTATTTCAATATCTCCTGTTCGCGAAACAGACAATTGAAAGCTATAGCAAATATCTGTATCGGGTTGACACACATTGAGATAAAAATATACATTCCCGTTGTGCCCCACACTATCTAAAGAAAAATAATGAATGGAATATTTCTCTATCTCCTCTTTAGGAATATAAGAACTAAAGAAATCGCGTGTTAGCTTTTTATGCAGAACACTATCGTTGAGATATTTAATATCCATAATAATTTCTCTTCCGACAAAGTAATAGTCTTCACTGGAATATATAATCTCTTCTTCATTATCCTGCGCGACATAAGATATATGATAATCATTGACTGTCGTATCTCGACTAAACGAAGGGTCGCCAATCGGCGTCATTCCCTCCAACGATGGTTTTTGCGGGACGGTATCGCTCGGGGGCATGACCTCGATGAGTTCATCACTATCTGCCAACGCCAGCTCCTGCCGCACAATATCGACCGTATCCACCAGCCCTTGGCTCTCTCCATTATCGCCCTTTTTAGCTCCCGGGGTGTTACAGCATGTGAGTACTAATGGCAAAACAACCAAATAAAAACGAATGCTCTTCATAGGGTATGTTCTTTTATTGAATATGATACTGATAATCGTTCTCATACATTCAGAAACATGGATATGCTTCATGGTGATATATTGTATTACGTTTTCTTTTGAGTGCTCATCAGAAGTTTAAGAGAAAGTAAGAAATTCAAATCGGGAATAACAAAACATATCATAATACACCCAAACATATTGTTTACCTGCTCAAACAAGAATAACAACCCCATAAAGAATATGGTATAAATAGAATACAAAAACAACAATATGCTTAAAACTGACCTCAATACTCTATGTTTAATAAGCAACAGGAATGCTATAATTATCAGAGAACAACCTATACCTAAAAGTGTATAGGAGAGATCTTCAAGATCAAGAGAAAAACTTATTCCCGACCCCAACAGTGTGATACCTTGTAAGATCCACCAAATAGATAAAATCGTAATAAAATGCCTGTTAAACCACTTCATATTCAATCGCTTTTAAGTTTTATCCCAGGAGGCAAAATACTTGAAACGCTGCACGACTACCGACTCGGTTACCGTTGCCCGGTTTAATAAACGAGGCCGTGTTTCCCCACTACCGGTTCTCGTTCGAATGTAGTATCGTTCAACTCTTCAAGACCATCAATCATAGGTTCCCATACTATTCCATAATAGCCGATGCTTTTTCTCAGCAAATACAACAGCCGATTGTTGGTATAGTTTCTCCCCCTGAACCAAAAGTGGGCATACTCACCCATACATATCTTTTCTTCTGTGCCGTCCTTGTAGCGCAAGGTATAGGAGGCTCGAGCATCAGGAGGATAAGTGTTAGTATCGGGTTTCAGTTTTTTCAACTCATTCTGAACTTCCCGCAACAGCACCGGATCGGTCAATAGAGTGTCGACTATGCCCATTGAGTCGGGATACTCTATCAGACCGCTATCGGTAATATCGATAAATGGTCCAATCATTCTTTTTCTCAGACAGTCGCAATCTATATCTACCGGGCTGTTAAATGAATAATTGTAATACAGCACATATATCGACTCGATTGTATTTTCAGTATCTTCACTCCTCCCCAAAAAGGGTAAAAGCAAAAACAGAATCGGGAATATTAAAATCGCCTTTTTCATAATGAATTATTTTAAGGTTACACTATCCCTATCACCAGCACCCCAGCCCGGTTATCTCCATCTTTCCACGAGAGTATTTGAAATAGAAATCGCCCCAATCATGTTTTATAATGGGGACATATTGTTGATAAGTGAATCTTCTTTTTTTTCCCGTTCGTTCATATAGATATGGAGGAAGATCCCCATGCCACACAAAAAGGAAATCGTTGTATTCGAAATATCCCGTCCCCTCCCTGGCTCTTGGAGAGGCAGATATCGAGAATATGAGATAATAGCTTCCATCGTCTTGCTTTTTCGATTTAACATTAAATACATCGGCACCTTCGTAGTCCAAGCAAGCGCAACCCGAATTGAAAATCTTGGAGTCTATCTCTTG
>CABRIW010000018.1:0-60721 GCA_902471075.1 uncultured Barnesiella sp.
TCGCTAGCGTTCATCCTGAGCCAGGATCAAACTCTTCGTTGTATATCTTGTTTTTTCTTTTTATACCTTCGAAGGACTCCTGGCCGAATTGACTTCGTTCTCTCTTTCTCTCTTGTACTACACTTGCTTCTTTTCAGTCTTGTCAATGATCTGTGCCCCTCGTTTTCCCTCCGGTTGACCCGGTGTTCTTTCGAAAAGCGATGCAAAGGTAGGCGTTTTTATATATTCCCTCCAAATTTTTCAGCAACTTTTTTATGCTATAAAACATACTTTCCCCTCAACAGCCCCATTCTCACCCCGTTACAGACAAACTTTTTTTCAAAAAAATTCGTTCCTGCCACCATACGGAGCGACAGGAACGAACAAAGGGTATATTCGAGTGAAATTATCGGCTTAAATCTTCTCGCACGGCAACCCGAAGGCTTCGGCTACGGCGGGATAAACGATTTTACCGTCGACTACATTCAGCCCTTTGTAGAGGGCTTCGTCTTCGGCGCAGGCTTTTTCCCAACCCTTATCGGCCAACTTGAGGGCATACGGCAGAGTAGCGTTGGTCAAAGCCAGAGTAGAGGTTGCCGAAACGGCTCCCGGGATATTGGCCACGCAGTAGTGCAGGATACCATCGACTTCGTAGACAGGCTCGGAGTGAGTAGTCGGGTGCGAGGTTTCGAAGCAGCCGCCCTGATCGATTGCCACATCGACCAGCACCGACCCCTTCTCCATCAGCCCCAGCATATCGCGGGTGATGAGATGCGGAGCCTTGGCTCCGGGAATAAGCACGGCACCAATCACCAAATCGGTGGTGGGGAGCTCGGCTCGTATATTGAACTCGGAAGAGTAGAGGGTCTTGATATTGGCGGGACGCACCTCGTCGATATAGCGCAACCGGGCCAGCGACAAGTCGGCAATGGTGACATCGGCGCCCATACCGGCGGCCACACAGGCAGCAGCATAGCCTACCACACCGCCTCCGATTACCAACACCTTGGCCGGTTTCACACCCGGCACACCGCCCATCAGTTTACCCTTGCCGCCCTGCGGACGCTCCAGGAAACGAGCCCCCTCTTGGGTAGCCATACGACCGGCCACCTCGGACATGGGGATAAGCAGCGGCAGACTGTGGTCTTTCAACTCGACCGTTTCATAAGCCAAACAGGTGGCTCCGCTGGCCAGCATGGCATCGGTGAGCTTGCGATCCGAGGCAAAATGGAAATAGGTAAACAGCAACTGCCCTTTACGAATGAGGGGATACTCGGGCTCGATGGGCTCCTTGACCTTGACTATCATCTCGGCCACGGCATACACGTCGGCAATGGTGGGCAATATCTTGGCACCCACACGTTCGTACTGTTCGTCGGGGAACCCGCTATTCTCGCCTGCGCCTTTCTGCACATACACCGTATGACCTCTCCGTACCAGTTCGTTCACTCCGGCGGGAGTCATACCCACTCGATTCTCGTTGTTCTTGATTTCTTTGGGGATTCCTACTATCATAGATTAAGATTTATAAGATTAAATATTCCGGTTGAAAGATACGAAATTTATTCTTTTTTTCCACCACGACAGGCCCGATTTTTACACAAAAAAAGCGAGGCGATTCGAGCTTACGCCCAATCGCCCCGCCGAGATACCTGTATTTACGGGATTCAGTTTGTCTTCACCATCAGCACCGAGGGGACTGCACGCTCGCCTTCATGGTCGTACTTGCCATTGTCGCAAGGGTGATTGATCACGCCATAGGACTGAATGTAAAGGGTCGAGGAGCCTCCGCCGTCGAGGTTGAGGGCATCGGTCGCCCCCATCTGCCGGGCAAAGGTGCGCAAGTCGTAGAGGTTCACGCCCTTGGCTCCATCGAGACGGCCATCGAAGACGATGAAGAGCACCCGATTGTCGTCGGTCGTTGCCACGCAGGTACGCGGGTGCGTATCGGTGGTAAACGAATTGGCCCACATGGCTACATCGTGCCCGTTGTCCATCATCAGCGGACCCGACACGACTACCTGCCGATAGTCACCCCCGAGCGAAGCCTCTTCGCTCGAGCTCCACGTCTTTATCTCCACCCGGTCGCCCGTAGCACAGAAGGCTCCGGTGGCACGGGTCGAAAACTCGTTGGTCTCGGTAGTGGCCACCACGGTGCCGTTGCACTTCAAGAAGTGACGGCTTACACCGGTCGAGGTATTGAAAAAGGTACCGTTTATCGCCGCCAACGCATTGGCCGCGATGGCCCGGTCGCTGGTAGTCTTGCTCAACGAGACCTCATACGAGACGACAAACGAAACATCGGCCTTGTTCAGGTCGATTTCCAACATGCTTATCGTTTGCGGATAGTCAAAGAGCTTTTGCACCTGAGCCGTCTTGCTCACGACACCATCCCGAATCTCCCGCTCCTGCCACGAAATCTGAGCGATGGCAATCGAGTCGGCTTCGTTTTCGCCCGACGGGCGAGTGGGAACCGAAGCGTGACCGTCGTCATCGCCACACGACGAAAAGGCTACGACTGCCGCTACGGCAATCGCAGAGAGGAACCACTTACTCCACTTCATTTCCGTTCCATATTATATCCGATGGCAACCGAATCAGAAGTTGAACCGCTCTTGTTTCATCTCGCCCAAGGCGTGCATCTGTCCCACATAGGTTACAAAGTGGTTAGTCTGCTCGTGAGCATGCAGCGCTTCGGCATCCTTCCAGGTTTCGCAAATCATCAGCACATCGTGACGGGTAGCACTCTCGAAAATATCGTAAGCCACACAGCCCTCCTCTTTGAGCGAGCATTCGGTCAACCGTTTGGCAATCTCCAGAAATTCGGCGCGACGAGCTTCGTCGACTCTCACAAAAACATTTAATCTAATCATCGTTTTTCGGTTTATAGGGTTTCTTTTTTTGAGGGAGTAAAAATAGAGTTTTCTATTTACAATAGAAAAGAAAATAATACAATAAATACAAAAGGGCGAGAGGCCACAGAGCCCTCCATGGCTGTGCGACCTCTCGGTCCAATTTCCTTATGCTCTGTTTCCCAGCCCATACGGAGGCGAGAGATGTCCCGTCCCGTCAGAAGGGCAGATCGTCGGTCGACGAAGCCGGCATATCGGATGCCGACGGGGCCGGCGGGAACGGCGGTATATCGTTGGGCATAGGCGGCATGTCGGGTACACCCTGAGCGGCAGGAGCCGACTTCTCTATTTTCCAAGCTCTTACATCGGTATACCAACGGCCGTTAAACTCGCGGCTCTCGAGGTCGAAGCTGACCGTCACATCGTCGCCTATGGCTGCCGGATATTGATCTACTTTATCGCCAAAAAGATTGAAACATACCTTGCGAGGATATTGCTCCTCGGTTTCCAATACATACTCTTGTTTCTTCCACGGGTTGCCGGCTCTCGATACACCCTCCTGCAACGGCAGCACATGAATGATTTTTCCTTTGATTTCCATATTGAGTGTTACAAAATTATTCGGCAACAAATATAGTGAAAGGTGAGAGCAGAGACAAACAAAAACGAAGTTTTTCAGTTTGGCTATGCCGAACCGCCTCCTATATTCTGAAAATATAGTGAAAGGTGAGAGCAGAGGCAAACAAAAACGAAGTTTTTAAGTTTGACTATGCCGAACCGCCTCCCCTATACACCTCCAACACGACAAAAGCAATAGGCCCGCACGAACAAACTTTCCATTTTCTCACTCGTTATTCTGCAAAACCCTATTATACCCGCAGTTAGCAAAAGGAGATTTTAACGAAAGCCTTAATTTTATAACAATGCTATTTCCTCGTAATTGGAAAAATCGCATTATCTTTGCAAAATGAGAATATATACAATCAGCTACACGACAAGCAAATGAAAGAAAAACAGTTAATTAAAACTATTGTAGAAGGCATTCAAGAAAAAAAAGGAAAGAAAATCACAACCGTAGACCTCTCGAACATAGAATCGGCTGCTGCTTCGTACTTTGTCATCTGCGAAGGACAGTCGACCACTCAAGTAGCAGCGATAGCCGACAGCATACGAGAATATGTGCAGCAACATACCGGCACCAAACCTTTCGGATACGACGGATACCAGAACAGCCAATGGATAATTATCGACTACGGCAGCATACTGGTACACGTTTTCCTGCCCGAATACCGCAACTATTACAAGCTCGAGCAGTTGTGGAACGATGCCAAATTGACAGAGATTCCCGACATGGAATAGTTTTTGATAGACGATTTGCATCATATATACTATTATATAAAATATGGGAAACAACAACATGTCTCCATTAGGGCCTAATAAGAAAAAGCGCGTCCGGTTCAACCTGTACTGGATGTATGCGATTATCGCATTGCTTCTGTTCGGCCTCTACTACGCCAACGATCCTTCGATGAGCAAGGAGGTGAACTGGTCGGAATTTGAAAAGATAGCCAAGGAGGGCGGCATGACCAACGTAACGGTTCATGCCAAGAAGGACTATGTCGAGGCGCAACTCAACGACAGCACGGCTAAAGCTATTTTCAAAACCGACAAGATTACCGGCAAACCCATCGTATACACCAACATACCCTCGGGCGACAGCTTTGCCACTACCCTCGAGGCGTGGAAAAAAGACTACGGTTTCAACGCCGACGTCAATTACGAGAACAGCAGCGACCTGACCAACATCCTGTGGACGTTCGGTCCCATCGTATTCTTCATTATTTTCTGGATTTACCTGGCCCGCCGAATGACCAACCAGGGCGGTGGCGGTGGCGGCGGCGTGTTCAATGTGGGCAAGGCCAAAGCACAGCTTTTCGATAAAGACGGTGCCGTGAAGGTAACCTTCGACGACGTGGCCGGACTTTCGGAAGCCAAACAGGAGGTCGAAGAGATTGTAGAGTTTTTGAAAAACCCCAGCCGATATACCGACCTGGGCGGTAAAATCCCCAAGGGAGCTCTTCTGGTAGGCCCCCCGGGTACCGGTAAAACCCTGTTGGCCAAAGCCGTAGCCGGCGAAGCCAACGTACCGTTCTTCTCGCTGTCGGGTTCCGACTTCGTCGAGATGTTCGTAGGCGTGGGTGCATCGCGTGTGCGCGACCTCTTCCGCCAGGCCAAGGAGAAAGCCCCCTGTATCGTATTCATCGACGAGATCGATGCCGTGGGTCGGGCCCGTGGCAAGAACCCCAACATGGGCTCCAACGACGAACGGGAGAACACGCTGAACCAGCTGCTTACCGAGATGGACGGCTTCGGGTCGAACAGCGGCGTCATCATTCTGGCCGCCACCAACCGGGCCGACATTCTGGACAAGGCGTTGCTGCGTGCCGGCCGTTTCGACCGTCAAATCTATGTAGAGCTGCCCGAGTTGAACGACCGCAAGGCCATCTTCAAGGTGCATCTGCGCAACGTGAAAATCGACGACTCGGTCGATGTAGACCTGCTGGCCCGCCAGACCCCGGGATTCTCGGGAGCCGACATTGCCAACGTCTGCAACGAAGCGGCCCTGATAGCCGCCCGCAAGAACAAGAAGAGCGTACAGCGTCAGGACTTTATGGATGCCGTCGACCGTATCGTAGGCGGTCTGGAGAAGCGGTCGAAAATCACGACTCAAGAGGAGAAACGCTCCATCGCCATACACGAAGCCGGGCATGCCTCGATCAGTTGGCTGCTGCAATATGCCAACCCGCTCATCAAGGTGACCATCGTACCGCGCGGCCGCGCGCTGGGCGCAGCCTGGTATCTGCCCGAAGAACGGCAAATCACCACCCGCGAGCAGATGCTCGACGAGATGTGTGCCACGCTGGGAGGCCGGGCCGCCGAAGAGGTATTCCTCGGACGCATCTCGACCGGCGCCTCGAACGACCTGGAGCGGGTCACCAAGCAGGCCTACGCCATGGTGGTCTACTTCGGCATGAGCGAGCAGCTGCCCAACCTCTCCTACTACGACTCTACGGGTCAGGAGTACGGCTTCACCAAACCGTACAGCGAAGATACGGCCAAGCTCATCGACAAGGAGGTAAGCCGAATCGTAAACGAACAGTACGAGCGAGCCAAGTCGATTCTGCGCGAGAATGCCGAGAAGCATGCCAAACTGGCCGAGGTACTGATTACCCGCGAGGTCATCTTTGCCGAAGACGTAGAGCAGATATTCGGCAAACGTCCGTGGATTTCGCGTACCGAAGAGATTCTGCAGGACGAAGAGACTGCCAAGAAAGAGGAAGAGGCCGAACACAAAAAATCGGAGGCCGAAGGCAACCAGACACCAGACGACGAGAAACCGGCAACCGGCGACTCGGGCAACTCCAACGACCAGCCCAAGGCCGAAAACGGCGAAACAAAAGAGAATGAAAAAGATACCCCCGACGCGAAGGCATAAAAGGCCGACGAACGAGAGGTATCCCACGATACAAGAGATACAGTCGATTGTCGGCTGTATCTCTTTTTTTATCGCTTTATCACAAAAAAAAGCCACCGAAAAAGACCGCTTTATGGGATTATACCTATATTTGTAAACTATATGAAAAGCATAAAGCACAGCCTACGCCGAGTAGCCACTGCTCGCGACTGTCGCTATATGCCTCATAATTCACCCAACATCAAAAGTAAGGAACCGTGAAAAATCTACTGACCCGAACTTTTACCGGTATACTGTTTATCGCCATCATTTCCGCAGCCGTCCTCTCGGGAGCCTACACCTTTCTGGGAGTCTTTAGTATCGTCGCCCTGCTCGGCTATGTCGAATTCCTTCTGCTCACACGATTCGGCAGGCCATTCGACCAACTCACTTTCGTCATCGACCTGGCAGGGGCCTGTGCCCTGTTCCTCTCGACTTTCACCTTCTCGGGACAATTCTCCGACTCGCTGCACCAAGCCTCGATACTTACCTACCTCATCTACCTGATAGCACGCCCCATCATCCAGCTCTACATGTCGCCCGACAAGTCGCCCATCGCAGGCTGGGCATACAGCATACTGGGGCAAGTCTATATCGTATTGCCCCTCGCCCTGCTTGGCGTATGGGGATACAAAACCGAATACCAGTTGCTGTACGGCCACCCCGAATACATACTGATGGCCCTCTTCGCCTTCATCTGGATAAACGATACCGGCGCCTATGTCGTAGGCAGCACGCTGGGACGCCACCGGCTCTTCGAGCGCATCTCACCCAAAAAGTCGTGGGAGGGATTTTTCGGCGGCCTGCTCTTCTGCGTCATTCTCGGCTTCTGCCTCAACTACATCATACCCGGCATGCTCACCACCACCCAATGGGTAGTCATGGGCATACTTACCTCGGTATTCTCGACCTGGGGCGACCTGTGCGAATCGCTGCTCAAGCGCACGGCCGGCGCCAAAGACTCGGGCAAACTGCTCCCCGGGCACGGCGGCATCCTCGACCGGTTCGACAGCGAGCTTCTGGCCTCACCCGTGATATTCATCTACCTCACACTCGTTTTATAAACCAGATGCTTGCACCGATGCCATTTTTGCACTAATTTTGTGAGCATCAATTACACATACCTATGAGCGACCAACGTTACAACCTGCGCGGCGTATCGGCTTCGAAAGAAGATGTACACAACGCAATCAAGAATATAGATAAAGGTATCTTTCCCAAGGCCTTCTGTAAGATTATCCCCGATATTCTGGGCGGCGACCCCGACTATTGCAACATCATGCACGCCGACGGTGCCGGCACCAAGTCGTCGCTGGCCTACATGTACTGGCGCGAAACCGGCGACCTGAGTGTGTGGCGGGGCATTGCACAGGATGCCCTCATCATGAACATCGACGACCTGCTCTGCGTAGGTGCGACCGACAACATACTGGTTTCGTCGACCATCGGCCGCAACAAGCTGCTGGTACCCGGCGAAGTAATCTCGGCCATCATCAACGGCACCGAAGAGCTGCTTGCCGAACTGCGCGCATTGGGCGTGAACGCTTACAGCACGGGCGGCGAGACGGCCGACGTGGGCGACCTGGTGCGCACGATTATCGTCGACAGCACCGTAACCTGTCGCATGAAGCGCAAGGATGTGGTATCGAACGAGCACATACGCCCGGGCGACGTCATCGTGGGACTCTCGTCCTACGGCAAAGCCTCGTACGAAAAAGAGTACAACGGCGGTATGGGCAGCAACGGACTCACCTCGGCCCGCCACGATGTCTTTGCCAAATACCTCGCTGCCAAATATCCCGAGAGCTACGACAACGCCGTACCTGAAGAGCTGGTATACTCGGGCAAGCTGAAACTGACCGACCAGATTGCCGAACTGGGTATCGACGCCGGCAAACTGGTACTCTCGCCCACCCGCACCTACGCACCCGTCATCAAGAAACTGCTCGACGAGATGCGCCCACGCGTGCACGGTATGGTACACTGCTCGGGTGGAGCCCAGACCAAAGTGATGCACTTCGTGGAAAACATGCGGGTCATCAAGAACAACCTCTTCCCCGTACCCCCGCTGTTCAGCATTATCCAGGAGCAATCGGGTACCGACTGGCACGAGATGTACAAAGTCTTCAACATGGGACACCGCATGGAGGTCTACGTCGACGCCGAGGATGCCCAACGTGTAATCGACATCAGCCGCTCGTTCGACATCGACGCCCGCATCATCGGCTACACCCAGGCAGCCGACCACAACGAGCTAATCATCGAATCGGACAAAGGCCGCTTCGAATACAAATAAAACGTCAAGTCACACCCACTAAACACGAGCGTCATGTTAATCATAGGAATAGCCGGAGGAACCGGGTCGGGCAAAACCACCGTCGTGCGAAAAATCATCGAGAGCCTTCCTCCCGGACAAACAGCCGTTATTCCCCAGGACTCCTACTATTGGGACAGCAGCGATGTGCCGGAAGACGAACGTCAGAACATCAACTTCGACGAGCCGGCAGCCATCGACTTCGACCTGCTGGTCAAGCACCTCAAGGAACTGAAAGCCGGCCGACCCATCGAGCAGCCCATCTACTCGTTCCTCACCTGCACCCGGTCGAAGGAGACGATTACCGTCGAGCCCCGCGACATCATCATCGTCGAGGGTATCCTGATTCTCTGCAACGAAGAGTTGCGCAACATGATGGACATGAAAGTATTTGTCGATGCCGATGCCGACGACCGCCTCATCCGGGTCATCAACCGCGACATCATCGAGCGGGGACGTACGGTCGAGATGGTAATCGAACGCTACCAACGGGTACTCAAACCCATGCACCTGCAACACATCGAACCTACCAAACGCTACGCCGACATCATCATCCCGCAGGGCGGTCACAACACGGTCGCCATCGAGATTATGACCAACTTTATCTCTCACAAGCTCAAAGGGTAAGCCTATGACGAGGAACATATCCCGCTGGATATATACGCTCCTCACCCTCTGTCTGATCACGGCCTGCGGAGGGAACAAGCAGCACACCGCCGAAGAGGTGCCGAACGACTTCGACTCCATCTGCGAGCGGGGCGAGTTGCGGGTTCTCACGCTCTACAGCTCCACCTCCTACTTCCTCTACCGGGGCGAAGAGATGGGTTATGAATACGAACGCATCAAACAGTTTGCCGACCACTACAACCTCAAGACCACCGTCATCGTAGCCGACAACATCAAGCACCTCACCGAGATGCTGCAACAGGGCAAGGGCGACGTCATCGCCTACGAGATGCCCATCATCGGCGACGCCAAAAACGAGTGGCTCTACTGCGGTGCCGAAAACATCACCCACCAAGTGCTCATCCAGCCCCGCAAGCCCAAGGACGAAATGATAAACGACGTGGTCGACCTCATCGGGAAAGATGTCTACGTCGAAGCCGGCTCGAAATACGAAGAGCGCATCAACAACCTCAACAACGAACTGGGCGGCGGCATACACATCCACCACATCGACAAGGATACGGTGGTGACCGAAGAGCTCATCGAAATGGTCTCGACCGGCGAGATTCCCTACACCCTGGCCGACAACAACCTGGCGCAGTTGAACCGCACCTACTACAACAACATCGACATCCACCTGCAGGTGAGTTTCCCCCAACGGGCCTCATGGGCCGTGAGCAAAACCTCGCCCGCCCTGGCACACGCCATCAACCAGTGGGTGAAGGAGAACCAGAAATCCGACTCCTACCGCAGCATCTCGCGCCGGTATTTCGAGCTGAGCAAGTCGTTCCCCAACTCGGCCGTGCTGTCGGTGTCGAAAGGTCAAATATCCATCTACGACCATCTATTTAAAAAGTATGCCCGCGAAATCGACTGGGACTGGCGCATCCTCGCCGCCCAGGCCTACAACGAATCGCACTTCGACACCCTGGCCGTATCGTGGGCCGGAGCCCGGGGACTCATGCAGCTGATGCCCCGCACGGCGCAGGCCTTCGGGGTATCGGCCCAGGAGATTACCAACCCCGAAAAGAATTTGAGTGCAGCCGTCAAGAGCATACAGTCGCTCAACAAAAGCCTGTCGGCCATCCAGGACAAGAACGAACGGCTCAAGTTTATCCTGGCCGCCTACAATGCCGGGCTCGGCCACGTGCTCGACGCCATGGCTCTGGCCGAGAAGTACGGAAAAAACCCCTATGTGTGGGACGACAACGTGAGCGACTTCATCCTGCTCAAGAGCAACCCCGAGTATTTCAACGACGAAGTGTGCAAATTCGGCTACTTCAAGGGGCGCCAAACCGTAGCCTATGTACACGAAGTATTGCGCTATTATAAAATATATCAAGAAAAAATCCCCTTATAAAAACTATTTTCTCCAAAAATTTTTATCTTTGTAGAAGATAGGCGGCAGTGTAGCATAGTTCAAAATCCGGAACTGTGTTTCCGGTTCTCTTTGCATACACTTTTCTCCTCTCTCTTGTGTGTATATGAATGGAGGTGTGCAGATCCGCGCGATTGCCATACCGTCCTCTCTTCCAACTTACTGAATTATATATTGCAATATTTCTAACTAAAATTTGAAACCGATGAAAAAGAACAAATTGAACATGGCCATGGCCATTACGTTAGCAGCCACTCTCTGCTTCTCTTCGTGTATTGGTTCATTCAGCCTCACCAACAAGGTGCTCAGCTGGAACGGCGGTGTAGGCAACAAATTTGTAAACGAACTCGTATTTATCGCCTTCCATATTATCCCGGTATACGAGGCAACCGTATTTGTTGACCTCATTGTGCTCAACTCCATTGAATTCTGGACCGGCAGCAGCCCCATCGCTCAGGAATCGACCCAAGAAGTGAAAGGCGAAAACGGTGACATCTACCTAGTAAAAACCGACAAAGACGGCTACACCATTACCAACACGGCCGACAACTCGACAATCGGTTTCGTATTCGACAGCAACGACAACTCCTGGTCTCTCTCGGCCAACGGCGAAACGACCAAATTCATGACCTTCGTCGATGACAACCACGTAAAAATGGCTGGCGTAAACGGCAACGACATGACCGTAGAGCTTTCGCAAGCCGGTGTACTGGCTTATCAGCAAGCTGCACAACAGCTCAATCTGGCATTGAAATAAAACACTGAACTACATACAAAAAAGGGAGGCAATCGCCTCCCTTTTTTGTATCTATTCTCGCCAGCGACGGGACAAAGCCGGGGAGAGAGAGCCCCCTCCCCAAGCGTAATGTATCAATGCTCGGCAGCCACCTTCTCCAGAATGAGCACCAGGTGGTTCCAGAACTTCTCTACGGCCGGGATGTGCATCATCTCGTCGGGCGAGTGTACGCCCCGCAACGTGGGACCGAACGAAATCATGTCGAGTTGCGGATACTTCGTCAGGAACAGGCCGCACTCGAGACCGGCGTGGATAGCCTTGATGGCCGGGGTCTGCTGATAGAGCTCCTCATAGGCAGCCACGGCAATATCCTTGATGTGCGAGTGCATGTTGGGTTTCCAGCCGGGATAACCGTCGCCATGCGAAGGCTCGGCTCCGGCCATCCGGAAGAGGCACTCTACCTGATAGGCGATGTCGTACTTCTCCGACTCGACCGAACTGCGCTGGCTCGTAGCCACCACAATCTTACCCGGCTCGCTCATCTTCACCGAAGCCAGGTTGGTCGAGGTCTCGACCAAACCTTCTATATCGTGGCTCATGGCTATCACACCGTGAGGAGCCGCATAGAGGGCACTGACGAGCGAACGGGCCACACCGTCTTCAATCATAAACGCAGGCGTATCGGCCGTAGCTACGTCGACCGTCACTTGCGGATCGACGCCGCTCAACTCGGCAGCCACGTCGGCGGCAAAGTGGTTGACCTCGGCACGGATGGCCTCCTTATCCTCGGGATTCACGGCAATCACCGCCATGGCCTCGCGCGGTATGGCGTTGCGCAGGTTACCGCCGTCGATGGCACACAGGTGAATCTCGTGGCGTTGCATGCACAGCCACAGGAAGCGTGCCAGCAGTTTGTTGGCATTGCCGCGGCCCAGGTGAATATCGCCACCCGAGTGGCCGCCCAGCAGGTTCTTCACCTCGACCCGCAAGTAGAACTTACCGGCCGGGAGGGGCTCCTGCTTATAGGTAAAGGTCGACGTGGTATCGATACCGCCGGCACACCCGATAAAGATTTCGGCCTCGTCTTCCGAATCGAGGTTCAACAGATATTTACCATCGATCATACCGGCTTCGAGACCAAAAGCGCCCGTCAGCCCCGTCTCTTCATCGACGGTAAACAGTGCCTGTATGCGACCATGTTTCAACTCCTTGTCGGCCAGTACAGCCAGGGCGGCAGCCATACCGATACCGTTGTCGGCACCCAGCGTCGTGCCTCGAGCCTTCACCCATTCGCCATCGACATAAGTCTCGATGGGGTCGTTCTCGAAGTCATGTTTCACATTACCGTTTTTCTCGCACACCATATCCATGTGAGCTTGCAGAATAACGGTAGCAGCCCCTTCGCAACCCGGGGTTGCCTCTTTGGTAATCACGACATTGCCCGTCTTGTCGACCCGGGCAGCCAGATTTTGTTCCTGGGCGAAGGCCAACAGGAACTCACGAATACGCTCTTCCTTCTTCGAAGGACGGGGAACCTTGGTAATGGCATCGAAATAGTACCAAATTGATGAGGGTTTCAGATCTTTAATCTCCATATTTTCCTATTTTAGTTACAATTTGTTCATTGCTAAACTTTCTGTAGCCGAAGAAATTTATGTTAAAATTCCCGTTTTTACCGATTCTATCGTCAAAATATTTCTATTCTTCGACCAAATTCACATTTTCCTTTTCTATCTTTGCACAACAAAGACAGCCCGTAAGGCATACACAACCAACAGGTTCGTTTCAGCCCGACCCGAGGTCTTTGTTTGACTATACAAATATAGAAAAAGGTACGAGCAAAGACAAATGAAAACCGAGTTTTCAAATTGTGAAAAGCCCAACCGGCCATCTGTATTTTAATATTGGAAAGAATGTGGACAATTATCCTTTTTACCGCAGGGTTTCTTGCACTGGCAGTCGTACTGCTGGGCGTACGGGTCTTCTTCGTAAAAGGTGGACGTTTCCCCAGCCCGCACATCAGCGACAACAAATATCTGCGTAAAAAAGGAATTTCCTGCGCCGTCTCGACCGATGCTCAGGAGAGGAAAGAGAAACTTGTATAACGATATAAAATTTTAGACTGATAAATAACATGAAGACTTTTACCCTTGCAATCCGGACTGTAGCTGTGATTGCCGTTTCTTTATTGATGGTACAATGCGGCAACAAACAAAACGCATCGAATCAACCCTCCAACAGCACCGCATCGTCGGCCGCCCTCGAGGGGAAATTACCCATCGCTTACATCAACGTAGATTCTTTGCTCTCCAAATACACCTATGCAAAAGATCTCAACGAAAAGATGATCAACAAGCAGGAGAATGCCCGTGCCGCCATCAATGAAAAGGCCCGGCAGTTGAAGAAAGAGCAGGACGACTTCCAACGCAAATACCAGAACAACGCTTTCCTCTCGCCCGAAAGAGCTCAACAGGAGTATCAACGCCTCGAAAAGAAAGCTGCCGACCTGCAAGAGTATGCACAACGCCTCGACAACGAGAACATGCTCGAGCAACAAAAGATGCTCATGCAGATGAACGACTCGATCAACACCTTCATCAAAGAGTATAACCAAGACAAAAAATACGAGGCTATCTTCAACAACGCCAGCACTCTCTACATCAACCCCGCCTACGACATCACCAACGAGGTTGTCGAGTTGCTGAACAAGCGCTACGCCGCTGCCAAGAAATAAGAGTACAATACATTTTCCATAAGACAGGGAAGGGCTGTGTCGAAAACAATTTCAGGCGCAGCCCTTCTTCATTACAACAACAATCACACGGCATGACAGCAATTCGCTCCATTCTCTCCATCGGCATCGGACTGATGCTGCTGACCGGTTGCCAGCAGCAAGAGCAGGTTCAACCCGAAGCCCCCGTATCACTCGTCGGAAAACAACTGGTTGCCCTGGGCAACAGCATCACGGCACCCAGCGACTCGTGGGCCTGGGTCACGGCCCAACACTTCGACATGTCACTGACCAACCTGGCCGTGTCGAGTGCTTGTTGGATCGACTACCCCGGGACAGAAGTCGACACCAACCCCCAACCTGTATACGACGGCAACAACACCAACAACGTCATCTCCAACCAGGTATTCCGCCTCCTGCAAATGGTCGTCCCCGAGGGAACGGTCATTCCCGAAACCGAGGGCGAACCATTTCACAGCGACACCCCTGCGCCGCTCGTTGGGCACAAGCAGGCCGGCTCTGATTTCGACCCCTTCCTCGTGATTATCTCGTGCGGTACAAACGACTCGGGCAACGGAGTCATCGGCGACATCTCCGAGCTGGAGAAGCCCTACAACGAAGCCAACCGTGAGACCCTCTACGGAGCCATCAACTGGGCCGTATCGGCAATACGAAAATATTGCCCCGATACCCAGATTATGCTGCTCACCCCCATACAACGAGCTCCCCTGCCCCCTCGATTGCCGCTGTTTGTCGAAGCCATACAACGGGCCGGCGAGAAGCTGGGATGCCCCACCATAGACATGTACAACGAATCGGGCATCACCACCGAAGTAGAGACCCAAGGCCACAAGTATCTCTACGACGGACTGCACCCCAACGCCGAGGGTAGCCGCCTGATGGGAGCGACCGTCATTCGCCACCTCGAAAGTCGATATCCGACAGAAAAGAAATAAGAAAAACAGGCCACTCCCGTGGCCCAAAAGATTGAGGGAGGAGCGACAATGTTCTACAGCCTCCCCTCGTCGGCATAGCTGAAGTACCCCTCTTCGCCCACGATGATATGGTCGAGCACCGCCATATCGAAGAGGGCGGCAGCCGCCTTTATCTTGGCCGTCACCTTGTCGTCGGCCGCACTGGGTGTGAGATTGTTCGAGGGGTGGTTGTGACACAGAATCAGGGCCGAGGCCAACTGCTGCAAGGCCGACCGCATAATCAGCTTCACGTCGACCACCGTCGCCGCAGTGCCGCCCTGGCTTACCCGCAAGGTATCAATCACCCGGTTGGCCCGGTTGAGCAGGAGCACCCAGAACTCCTCGTGCGGCAAGTCTATCATCTGCCCCCGCATGAGGCTGTACACATCGGCACTGTGGGTAATGGCGGGACGCTTGGGCAACTCCTCGTCGCGCCTGCGGCGCCCTATCTCGAGAGCCGCCATAATGGTAATGGCCTTGGCCTCGCCTATCCCCTTGAACGGTTTCACGAAATCGTCTATCCCATATTTACCCAGCCGGTTCAAGCTGTTGCCCGCCGCATTGAGAATGCGTTGCGAGAGCTCCACTGCCGTCTCGTCTACATTGCCCGACCCGATGAGAATGGCTATCAGCTCGGCATTGCTCAAGGAGCGGATGCCGCGCAGCATCATCTTCTCGCGTGGACGGTCTTCGGCCGCCCACTCGGTTATCTTCAACTTGTCGCGCTTGCGGTCCATGGCTACTTCCCTTTACGCAGGCGCACCTCTTCGGCTTCGTCCCGACCGCGGCCGAGTATCACCTTCAAGAAGTAGGCCTTCAAGAAACCCACACCATATCCGCACAACTGTATGAGACTGGCCACCACCGACAGCGCGGCTATTTTGAGCCGTTTGTTCACACACCACGACACGATAAAGACCGCCAGCAGATAGGCAACCAGCGGCAAGATGGCCGGCCACCAGAAGAGCGACCCTATGATCATGGCCAACGCCCCTACGACAAAACAGGCCGGAAGCCAGTGAACGAGCTTCAGTGTGTCGGGGTAAAGCAGGTAGAGCGAAATGCGCGACATCCCGAATATATAGACCTGCCTGAAGAACAGCCGCAGGTTCACCCTGCGCTTGTGATAGACAAAGGCATCGCGTATGAGGGCAATGGAGAATCCGGCCTGACGGATGCGGGTACTCATGTCGATGTCTTCGCTGAACATCTCGCGGAACCCGCCCACTCGCTCGTAGACCTCGCGCGAAAAGCCCATGTTGAAGGTACGCGGGGTAAACTTCTCGAGCTGGACCTTCCCGCCCCGGATGCCGCCCGTGGTGAGAAACGAGGTCATCGAATAGTTGATGGCCTTCTGCACGTCGCTGAACGAATCGTGAGCGGCATCGGGCCCGCCGAAACAGTCGGTATAGTGCTTATTCAGCGCGTCGCTCAACACCTCGAAATAGCGGGCCGGTATCACGCAATCGGAGTCGAAAAAGATAAAATAGCGACCCGAGGCCCGCTCCATGCCGTAGTTGCGGGCAATGCTGCGCCCCTCGTTCTCCTTATAATAGTAGTGTATGTCGACCGACGACTCGTAACGCGCCACGGCATCGGCACACCGTACGGTAGAACCATCTTCGACCAAGACGATTTCAAAATCCTTACAGGTCTGTTGCGACAGACTTTCGAGCAGGTCGCTCACTTCGTCGGGCCGGTTGTATACCGGCACAATAATCGAGAAATAGGGCATAACGGTAATATTCTGTTTCGTACAAATATATAAAAAGGTAAGTGCAGAAGCAAATGAAAGTCTCCGTTTTCAAATTTGATCATGCCAAACCGACTTCTATATTCGTGTAACAAATATACATCTTTCATCTCAAACACCCATCCAAGGGGAGGGTCGAAACATATCGAATACAAAAAAAAAACGGGCCCCGTTTGCACGAGACCCGTTTTTTTTATGGCATGAATGCGGAATCGATTCTTTATTTGGCACGCTCGATATACGAACCGTCGCGAGTATCAACTACAATCGTCTCGCCCGTTTCGATAAAGAGAGGCACACGTACCGTAGCACCCGTCTCGACCGTAGCCGGTTTGGTGGTGTTGGTAGCGGTATCGCCTTTGAGGCCCGGCTCGGTGTAGGTCACCTCGAGCTGTACCTTTACCGGCAGTTCGGCAAAGAGCACCGTATCGGTCGAAGCATCGGAAACAACCTCGACAACCATACCCTCTTTCAGGAAGTCTACACCCGTGATGAGGTCTTTGTTGATAATCAGGTCGTCCCAAGTTTCCTGATTGAGGAAGTGATAGTGTTCGCCCTCGTTGTAAGAGAACTGATACGGACGACGTTCTACCCGTACATCTTCCAGTTTTTCACCGATATTGAAGCGGCGTTCAAGAACACGACCCGATACCACATCTTTGAGTTTGGTACGCATAATCGTGTTTCCCTTACCCGGTTTTACATGTAAAAATTCTACACAGAAATAGAGCTTTCCGTCCAAACGGATACAGGTTCCGTTTTTAATGTCTTGCGAGTTAATCATACTTTATATACTGTTTTGTATTTATATTATTCTTTGTTTCTGAACTTTCGAGGTACAAAAGTAAACTAAATCAATAAAATCTCAAAAAGAAAATCCCCAAAAATGGGTAATCTCTTGGTTTATTAAAAAAAAGTATCTATTTTTGCAGTCCGAAAAAAGGAATAATAACGATAAAATATAACGGCAATGAAAAGAACATTTCAACCTTCGAACAGAAAAAGAATTAACAAACACGGATTCCGTTTGAGAATGTCTACTGCAAACGGTCGTCGCGTACTGGCCAGCCGTCGTGCAAAAGGTCGTGCCAAACTGACGGTTTCGGACGAAAGACATCCTTTCTAAAAAAATTTATCCGACATATGAAACGGGGCTGTATCCAACGATACGGCCCCGTTTCATATTATATCGGCACCTCCGGCCCATACTATCAGAACAGGATATTGGCCGAAGCTCCCCACGTGAGGGCGTGAATGGCACTGTGCCCCGAGCGGGCTACCGCTATGCCCAACTCCTGCGAGGGCTGCAGGCTGTACGAAGCCGAGGTCGAGGTATAGTCGCAGAAGAAGCGGGCCCCGAAGTTGCGCTTCATCATGTAACCTATCGACACGCCGGCACCCCACACGAAACCGTCGCGGTCGAACTCGATGGACTCGCAACCCAACGCATTCGACGGGATATAGTTGTAACCGGCCAACGCCTTGCATCCTACCGACCAGCGGCTCGAACAGGGATACTGCAGATAGGCACCCGCCATGACCCGCCCCTCGTCTACGGGTTCGAGCGCGGCATCGGGTCGGGTATTGAGCGAAACCGGTATGTTCGACACCGTGGCCAATCCACCGCACCCGATGTATTTGTTGAAGAAATAGGCTCCCTCCACACCTATCCGGCTGCCAATGCCGGTATTGAGTTTCATGCCGTTGCCGAGGTTTATGCCCCCCAGCCCCGACGAAAAGCCCATGTAGAGGCCCACAAACGAAGGCTTCTCGAGCAACGGATAGTAGGTAGGGTCGAAGTTCAACCCCTTATCCTTGAATATCAGGTCGGCCAGATAATAGCCCAGTTCGGTCGAGAGGATACCGATGCCGGCACCGGCCAGCACGTCGGAGATCCAGTGGCGGTTGTTCAACTGCCGGCTTACGCCGGTCACCGCAGCCACCGTAAAGGCCGAGATACTGTACCAGGGACTGCGGTCGCCGTACTCCTTGTGCATCATCATGGCCGCCATGAAGGCCGTAGCCGTATGGCCCGAGGGGAACGACTTGTAGTTGCTGCCGTCGGGGCGCTGTACATGCGCCGTATATTTAATGGTGTTGACCACCGTAGCCATGATGGCCGCCGAAAAGGCGTCGGATACCAGCATGCGGCCCCACGAACTGCGGCTCTCCACGCCGAAACCCTTCAACCCCAGCATCACCACGGCCGGAGCATATTGCAGGTAGTTGTCATACTCGTATTTGAATTTGGGTACATAGTCGTTTCGCAACTGGCGGAAACGCTCGCGTCCCGGTATGGTAGCCACACCGGCCACCACCAGGGGCACCCCCACGTAAGTCATCTGAAATCCCTTGGTCGAGGTAAACTTGTCGACCTTCTGGTTGAACCGCTGCCACGAGTTGAGCGGCCGTGCATCGATTGTCGTATCGCGGGCTACGGACTGGAGCGTTATTTCGGCACGTGCCGGCAGTATGGACACGGCCACGAGAACGACAATCAGCAATCTTGTCATGTGTTTCATCTTGTTCAAAAAAGCTATTAGCATAACGGTATTACCCTGCAAAGGTAAGGTCAATTATGCGGTATATCCAAAAAACAGCCGCCTCTATTTACCCGACCGGCTCTATCTTTCCCAGCGAAAGATACCAGATGAAGCCCGATACGCGGGCATACCCCATCTCGCCAATCAGTTGCATGTAGGTGCGCACCTGCTTTTTGTAGGACGAACGCTCCACCGAACCGAACTTATAGTCGATTACCACCACCTCGTCGGGGGTCTCGACCACGCGGTCGGGCCGATAGAACGAGCCGTCGGCCTGCAGGATTTCCCGCTCGTTCCACACCTTGGCCCCAGGCAGGAACCACTGTCGCACCCGCTCGTCACCCAGCCACGCCTCTATTTTCTCGAGGGTTTCGGCAGCCTCGGCCGCCGAGAGTTCGCCGGTCTGCACAAAAGTCTCGACCGTCTCGTCCAGACGATCGAGGGTTTCGACCTCGCTCAAGATGCGGTGCATCAAGGTACCGTAGGCGCGGTCGTGCCCCTCGCCGAAAACACCCTTGCCCTGCAACCGCAGGTGCAGCCGGTTACCCGGCTCAATCGAGCGATAGGGTCCCGAGATCACCGTCGGCGTGGTCGGCTCGGCCGTCGGCCGCACCTCGGCCCGCCAGTCACTCCCCTCCTCGTAGTGCAGGTCGCCCCCATCGCCTCCGTCAGGGAAAAGTATCTCGTTCAGCAGGGCCGATATGCTGCCCACACTCTCCCGTTTGCCCCGGTTCTTCTGGGCCGGAGCGAAGATATGCAGTTCTTCGCCGGCGCGGGTAAAGGCCACATAGGCCACGTTGAGGTTGTCGATATAGGCGTGCATCTTCTCGTCGAAGTATTCGGTGGCGTAGTAGGTCTGGGCCAGCCGGCTGCCATACCGCAGGGGCAACACGGGAATCTGCGAGAAGGGCTCGCCCTGCGTGCGGCACCAGATGAAGTTGGTCTTGTCGGTACGATGGTCGAGTTTCCAGTTGCAGAACGGGATAATCACCACCTTGAACTCCAACCCCTTCGACTTGTGTATGGTCATCACCCGCATGGCATCCTGCTCTTGCGGGGTCGTGACCGAGAGCTTGTCTTCGTTGTCGTCCCACCAGGCCAGGAACGAAGCCAAATCGGCCGTATGCGTGCGGCAATACTCCAGCACATAATCCTGGAATGCCTGGATATAGACCCGCTCGCCCCGCTCGTCGTCGACCTGGGCAAAGCGAGCGATAATGCGCTCGCACATTTCGTAGAGCGGCTCCTTGCGCACACTCTCGACAAAGCGCATGAAGTCGTCGTCGAGGTGTTGCCCCACATCGCCGCGGCGCTCGAAGTAGGTGAGTATCGCGGCCGTCTCGTTGCTGCCGGCAGCCCTCTGCCGGTTGTACTCATAGACCGCCATCACCCGGTTCAACTCGTCCGAGGGGTTCTGGATATAGCGCAGAATACCCACCAGCAGCCCGATGACCGGCGAGTTCTTGATGAGCAACGACTCGCTCGAGATGACATCGAAACGGTAGCGCGGGTCGCTGTTCTCTTCGTTGAGGCGCAGCAGCAGGTCGACCAGAAGCGTACCCTCGCGGGCCGTACGGGTCAGGAAGGTTATATCGCCGGGCGAATAGCCCCGGTCCTGCAGGTCGCGCAACAGGTCGGGGATACGCGCCAGGGCCTCTTCGCAAAAGTCGTCGCGGGTATCGGCCTCCCACATCGTCACCGACACCCGTCCGCCCCGCGCCAGGTTCGAGTCGCACACCCGTTGCGCTATATCGGCATAGGCCTTGCGCACCTTCACCTCGAAACTGCCATCGACCAGAGCCGACTCGGCCACCTCGCTCTCCAGCTCCTGCTGCAACCGCTCGGCCGCCTGGCCGAACATCCGGTTGTTGAACTCGACAATGCGGGCACAACTGCGGTAGTTGGTATCCATCGTCCGCTCCTCGTACTGCGACGGGCGGAAACGCGACTGAACGCCCTCGTTCAGCAGCGACCAATCGGAGTTTCGCCATCGGTAGATGCTCTGCTTCACATCGCCCACAATCAGGTCGGTGTGGTCGTGGCTGAGGCTCTCGCCGATGAGCGGTGCAAAATTGCCCCACTGCAGGTTCGAGGTATCCTGAAACTCGTCGATCATAAAGTGGTTGACCCGGGTCCCTATCTTCTCATAGATAAAGGGGGCATCGTTCTCGTTGATTACCTCGTTGAGAATACCGGCCGTATCGGAGAGCAGCAGCACGTTGTGCTCCCGTTCATACTCCTCGATGCGACGGTCTATATCGACCAGAATGCCCAGGGCATAGATATATTTCGAGCTCTGTACCGCCGTATTGTAGCGCACATAGGGCTCGCCGAAGGCATCGACAATCGTCTGCATCACCGGGTTGAGCTCGGCATACAGGGCATCGAAGCACCCGGGCCGGCTGCTTTTGACGAACCAGTTGTCGCCGTTGTCGACATTCCCCCTGAAGGTTGCGGTAGGCGGGTCGAATTTTCCGCCGGCCAACTTGTCGAAATAGAAAGCCCACGAATTACTCTTACCCTTGAAACTCTCGGCTGCCACACCGTGCCGGTCGAGCACCTCGCGGCCCGTCTCGCCCAACTCGCGCAAGAGCGACTCATACTCGCTCTTCACCCGGCGCATCTCACGCAGATAGCGGTCGAGCACCGTTTTATCCTTGATCTGGGCGAGAATCGACTCGCGGAAAAGTTTGTAATTCTCCTTCGACAACTCACCGGCCAATTCGCGCAAGTCGTCTTTGCGGTCGGCCCGGTTGCCCAGGCTCCACCAGTTGCCCGACTCGATACGCTCCTCGGCATAGTGCACCAACCAGTTGAGCAGCCCCTTCTGGTCGTCGTCGGAGAGTTCGGAATACATGCGGTCGATAGCCGACGCGGTGACGAAGTCGTTGTCCATCTCCACCTCGAAACTCCCCTGCAACCCCACCTCGCGGGTGAAGTTGCGCAGCACCTGCTGGAAAAAGCGGTCGATGGTACTGATGTTGAAGTAGGAAAAGTCGTGCAGCAGCACATACAGCGTATCGGCCGCCGTCGCCTGCACCTGCTCGGGACCGCAGCCAAACAGCCGCGTCAGCTCACCCAGGTAGGGCGACCGCCCGGTGTGGTGAGCCAGCAGGTCGAGCTGCGCCACGATGCGGTGCTTCATCTCCTCGGTGGCCTTGTTGGTAAAGGTCACCGCCAGGATGCGCCGATGCGCCGAATCGCTCTTGCGGTAGATGCGATAGTGCCCCTCTTCGTCGCGGTAGCCCAACAGCAGTTTTATGTATTCGAGCGTGAGGGTATAGGTCTTTCCCGACCCGGCCGATGCCTTGTAGATGTGCAGCATAGCGATACTCCTCTCAGATTATGCGGGCCCGATACCCGTCGGCCAGCAATAGTTCCAGTACCTTCTGGCGGAAGTCGCCCTGTATCAAAATCTCGCCGTCCTTGTCCGAGCCGCCCACGCCGCACTTGGTCTTCAGCTTCTTGGCCAGCGTGTGCAGGTCGTCGGCCGTACCCACGAAACCCGTCACGAGGGTGACCGACTTACCGTTGCGGTTGCGCTTGTCGAGCGAGATGCGCAACTTCTGCTTGGCTGGTTCCAGCGTATCGGGTTCAACCTCTTCGTCGGTTTCGAACTTAAAATCGGGATTGGTCGAATAGACCACATTGAGCCTATCTTTCCAGTCGTTATTCTTTTTCATTGCTGCTGTTTCTTGGATTCATACTCTTGAACAAAGATAGCGAAAGGAGAGAGCAGAGACAAACGGGAAAACTTGTTTTTCAAGTTTGGCTATGCCGAACCGCATCCTATCTTCGTGTAACAAAGATAGTGAAAGACGAGTGAAAATACAAAAAGAGGGAGCCCCCGTATGCAGGAGCTCCCTCGGTATGGTGTGGCTAAAATCGGTTATTTCACGAATTTAACAACCTTTCCGTCTACTACGGCCATGTAAACGCCACCAGCCAAAGACGATACCGAAACGGCATCGACATCGGCAGCGCTCATCACTACACGTCCGCTCAGGTCGTAAACCTTCACGCTGTGTGCGCCTTCGGCATAGAGCACGCCGGCAGCGTAGTAAACAGCCGTGGCTTCAACCTCGTCGATACCCGATACAACCTGGAAGGTAACGGCTATCGCTACACTCTCCTCTTCGACCGTAAAGTAGTAATAGTTATCATCTTCGTTGGCCGTGAGAGCCTCGCCGTTTTTCGTCACGGTGCTTACGGCATAACCTTCGGCAGCCGTAACAACGGCACGCAACTGAGTACCGTATGCAACCTGAGTAAGGTCGGCCACTTCGCTCCACGTGTTGTCACCCTCGTTGAGAGCCTGGATTTCAACCGAGCCCTTGTCGGCCGGAACATCTACCGTCACAGCACCATATTGTGTGGCAGCACCCTCTTCGGCAATCTTGACTACATAGTCGCAGTAGTTCAACTCGGTAGCCGTCGTAGTGCAGGGATCTCCGTCAAAGGTAGCACCTTCGGCCGTTTTACAGATGATGAAACGGATAACCACCATTTCGCCTACCGAGAGATCGGACGGGATGGTGATGGGGCAGGTTACCGTCAACGTCTTTTCAGCTGTTGTAGCCGTAATGCCCGATTGAGTGTCGTTATTTATATTGGTATAAAGTTCGCCCGTACCCGAAACGCCGCTGTACCAGCTACCCTGGTAAGTACCGAAAATCTTGTCGGCAGCACTCGGTGTTACATCGCTTCTCAACTGGAATACCGTCAAGCTACCCCAGGCATCGGCATAAGTAACCTTCAGATCGAAGGTGGCACCGGGATTGGCCAGGATAGGATTGTCGCTGTTGGCCCAAGCCTGATTAGCATTCGTTCCGGTAGGAGTGAAAGTCAGCGGCGATTCGGACAACAGACCTACACCGTTCAGCACCTCGCCTTTGGTTTGGTAACGCTTATTTCCGTCTGTGCCGGCTGTGGGTTTGCCAAAGTCATCGTAGCTGGCCTCTACAACCGGGTCCGGTTCTACAGGAGCATTGTTTTTCTCCAGCTTAAACGAAGTGAAAGCATAGTAAGCCCAACCCGAAACGGGGACATTGGCGGCAAACCCCATGTTGTAGTTGGCACTCTCGTCGGCCGTAAACACATAGGTATAATCGGCATAACTGTTTGTTAATTCCACGTTCTCACCCACAAATACCTTCTCGGCACTGGCAGGATCGCCCTTGGAATAGAAGAAGCCCAGGTTTCCCACATTCTTCGAGCTGGGATATTTTGCCCGGAACGTAAACCGATACTCACCCGGCTCGAGCGTACTCTTTATGCAGAAAAAGTCGCCACGATTTCCATTACTAATAAGATAGAGCGGATAAATGCCGTTTTCCTTATAATTGGCATTGTATTTCAACTCACCATAAGAACCGCTTCCCGGGATATTGGCATAATAATTTTCGGGCAGCGAAGCCAACAGTTCTCTTGTTCCCATGGATGTCGTCGAGGTCAAATCCTCTTCACTGACCAACGACCAATCCCCTTGACCATACGATAACGACGCGCAACCCATAAAGGCTACAACCGTCATTACCAACTTCTTAAAATTAAAAAAAGTAATTTTTTTCATAAGTCTATTTTTTTAGAAATGTGTATTTTTAGGTAGAAGCAAATATAACAAACTTTACAGAAATCATCAAATTTATAACAAATTTATCTACCCAATGATTATTTTAAAAACATTTTTTATAAGTCGTCTCAACAACATCTCCAGGTCACAAATATAAGGGCCTCATCCTAAACGCCCATAAAAACCTATAAATCAATATGTTATAATAAACATACCCTCTATAAAAACAATAGACTATATTTCCCCGCGGCTGCAATAATCGAACGATTTCTCCGTTATATAGGATACGATGAAAGCATTTACACGACACACATTATATATACCTCACCTGCTCACCCGGCTGCATTTGTGGCTGTGCCTGACGCTTATCGGCCTGGCAACCGGCCCGTTGCAGGCGCTGAATGCCAGCCACTACGCCTCAAAGTCGCAACTGGCCGACGGACTGTGGGTGAAGATTGCCGTCTCCGAATCAGGTATCCACCAAATCACCTACCGGGAGTTGAGCCGATGGGGATTCTCCACCCCGGCTGCCGTGACCATATACGGGTATGGCGGCGCCATGTTGCCCGAGACCTTCTCGGACGACGACCCCGACGACCTCGAACAGATACCCTCTCTCCATACCGGCTCCAAGATTCTCTTCTATGCGCAAGGCCCCGTGACCTGGAGCTACAACGCCAAGACTCAGGAGTATGACCACGAGACCAACACCTACTCTACGGCCGGGTACTACTTCCTGACCGACAGCAAAAGCGCCACCGCCACCCTGGGCCAACGCGACGGCGGAGCCACGACGGGTATGACCGACATCACCTCGTTCGACGAGCATGCCGTCTACGAACAAGAGAGCTATTCGCCCGGCGCTACGGGCCGTGTATTCCTGGGCGAAGACTTCCGCTACACGACTTCGCGCAACTTCACCTTCGAACTTCCCGGTGTCGACAACTCGGAGGCGGTGAAACTGCGCACCTCGTTTGCCGCCAAAATCGTAGGCGGCACCGGCAAACTGGTCTTCACCTATCAGGGGCAGACTCTGCCCGAAAGCTCGACCGACAACCTCGCCTCGGGCTCGGAGAGCTCCTACGAATTTTTCAAAGCCACCTCGACCCTCAAGGAGATTAACCTCGACAGCGAAGAGCTGGCCTTCTCGCTTCTGTTCCGCCAGAACGGGGGCAGCCTCTCCCTGGCCCGGCTCAACTACTTCCGCTTCAACTACAAACGCAAGCTGCAGCTCTATAACGGCAGCATCCAGTTCCGTCTGAAACAGGTGCCGCAAAACAGCTGCTACAACCTGCAGGGCTACACCTCGACCACGCAAATCTGGGACATCACCGACCCGCAGCGCCCGGTCGCCGTCACCCCCGCGGTGAGCGGCAGCAATGCCCGGTTCGTGCCCTTGCAGGCTCACGAAGAGTATGTGGCCTTCGATACCCAGGCCACCGTAGGCTCGGTGTCGTTTGTCGAGACCGTCGCCAACCAGAACCTGCACGGCATGGCCACCCCCGACATGGTGATTCTCACCCCCAAGGAGTACCTCTCCTATGCCCAGAGCATTGCCCAGCTGCATAGCCAGCTCGACGGTATGGAGGTGGCCGTCATCGACCACGAAAAGGTGTTCAACGAATTTTCGTCGGGTACCCCCGACGCCACGGCCTACCGCCGGCTGATGAAGATGTTTTTCGACCGCGAGGGAGGCGTCAACGGCAAACAGCTCTACCTGCTGCTGTTCGGCAAGGGACTCTACGACAACCGCAAGATAGGCGAGACCGGCAAGTACATCAAATACCCCACCCTGCTCACCTACCAGCACGGGAGCGGTAACGACGAGCGGGCCTCCTACACGACCGACGACTACTTCGGCTTCCTCGACGACGACTCGGGTACCCGCATCGCCGCCGACAAGCTGCGCGTGAGCGTGGGCCGTCTGCCCGTGAAGAGCGAGCAGGAGGCTCAAGATGTGGTGAACAAGCTGACCTCCTACGTGGCCAACACCGACAAAGGGTCATGGAAAAACCAGGTGTGTGTCGTAGCCGACGACGAGAACTACGCCATCCACATGCAACAGGCCGAAGACATCTGCTCCATCTTCGAGAACAGCGACGCCCACTGCTTCATCAACAAAATCTACACCGATGCCTATACGGCCGAAATCACCTCGACCGGCCGCACCTATCCCTCGGCCAAGAAGAAACTCTTCCAGGTACTCGACGACGGAGTGCTCGTAGTCGACTACATCGGCCACGGCAGCACCGTGGCCTGGACCCACGAAGACCTGCTCAACATCACCGACATACAGTCGATGTATCTGAAGCGGTTGCCCCTCTTCATCACCGCCACCTGCGACTTCGGCCGCTACGACCACGAGGATACCTCGGGCGGCGAAATTCTCTGCCTCAACCCCAGCGGCGGAGGCATCGCCCTCATCACCACCACCCGCGTAGTCTACATCAGCGACAACCACTACCTCAACACAGGGGTGGCCAACCAGATATTCACAAGAAACGAAAAGCACGAGTATCCCCGCCTGGGCGACATCCTGCGCGAGGCCAAGTGCAGCATACAACAGACCGACAGCAACAAGCTGAACTATACCCTGTTGGGCGACCCGGCCCTGCGGCTGCTCTACCCCGATTACCAAATCAAGGTAACCGAAATCAACGGCTACGACATCACCCAGACGACGCCCACCATCCAGGCCCGCGACTCGGTCTTCATCAAGGGCGAAATCTATACCCCGCAAGGACAAAAGGCCACCGACTACAACGGCATCATCTGCCCCACGGTATACGACTCGGAAGTATCGGCAGTGACCCACGGGTATGGCGAGGAGGGCAAAGCCTTCGAATTTTCGGAGCGCAGCAACCGCCTCTATGTGGGCAAAGACTCGATTGTGGGAGGCGAGTTTGAAATCGCCTTCAAGGTACCGCGCGAAATCAATTTTGCCGACGACAAGGGGCTGATAAACCTCTACTGCTACAACGATGCCGGCCAGGAGGGGAGCGGAAACGAATCGAACTTCGTCGTGGGCGGCTTCAACGACGACTCGAACGAAGACTTCGACGGACCCGAGATTTATTACGCCTTCCTCAACTCGCAGGATTTCCAGAATGGCGATGTCGTGAATGAGTCGCCCCTGCTGGTGGCCGAGGTGTATGACCCCTCGGGCATCAACATCTCCGATGCGGGCATAGGTCACCAGATGACCGTCACACTCGACAACCACACCATCTACACCGACGTGGCGTCGTACTTCGACCCCGCCATCGGCGACTTCGGCCGCGGTTACATCAACTACCCGCTGAGCGACCTGAGCGAGGGCTATCACACCTTGCGGCTGAAGGTATGGGATACCGAAAACAACTCGTCGGAAATCGAAATCGCCTTTACCGTACAGGCCGGACTGAAGCCCGTCATCTACGACCTCTATGCCGACCAGAACCCGGCCAGCACGTCGACCAACTTCTACCTGCGGCACAACCGCCCCGACGCCCTCATCAACGTGACCATCTCGGTCTACAACCTCATGGGCGTGGAGGTATGGCGGTACACCGGCAAGGGACTCTCCGACATGTACCGCTCATACCCCGTCAACTGGAACCTTACCGACAGCAGCGGCCGACGGGTACCCGGGGGCATCTACCTCTACAAGGCCATCATCTCGACCGACAACGAGCACGAGACCACCCGCTCGAAAAAGCTCTGCGTCACCGGGCAATAGAGTGCCTGAAAGGGAAATATCGAACTCAAGTATCAAACGCCATGAATAACGCCTATCAATCGATCGGCCTCTTTATCGACGGAGGCTATTACGCCAAGGTAAACGAAGCCTTGAGCGACCACTTCGACCTGAACATAAACCTGCGTGCCCTGATGACGCTCGTCCGGGAACAGATAGCCCGGATGAGCGGGGTGTCGCCCGCCTCGTGCCACATCACCGAGAGCCACTACTTCCGCGGCCGCTATCGGGTGAACAACGCCCACGACAAACGGCTGCTGTACAGCGAGCGCAAGTTCGAGGACACGCTCATCGAAAACGACGTCATCTTCCACTACAAGCACCTGCGCGAGATTCGCAAGGAGGGCGAGGTGACCGTCATCGAAAAGGGCATCGACGTGTGGTTTGCCCTCGAAGCCTACGAGCTGGCCCTCTTCCGCAAGTTCGACTATGTGGTACTGATTACGGGCGATGCCGACCACGAGATGCTCATCAAGAAACTCAAAGCGCTGAAAATCGAGACCATCCTCCTCACCTGGGATGTCGAGGAGAACTCGAGCACCTCGGGCCTGCTCAAGGACGAAGCCTGCATACACCTCGAGATAGGCAAGCTGCTGGCCGAAGACCGCGACCTGCTCAAACGCCTCTGCCAGGCCGGATAGCCCGGTACCCGGACGTCCGGGCCACAGCCGGCAGAACCGCCTCGCACAAGCCGGACAGTGTACGCTGCGCGGCAAAAAAGAATGGCTAAAAAATCTTATTTGTCCCAAAATTCGGTATTTTATTATACCTTTGTAAATCAAATGAAACAGACCCTCTCCGGCATAAGCGGGCGTGTACCCGTTGCTGCCGGCGGTTCGTCGTTTCCTTGTAGGGATAAAACAGATGATAGAAGATGTATAGTTCTGATTCGAAATCTACCGTTAAGTTACCGGAGCCCTCGCTTCGCCGGCTCCCCTGGTATTTGGCTTACATCAAATTGCTGCAAACCAAAGGCGAGGAGTATGTCTCCTCCACACAGATAGCAAAAGAGATTGGCGTAGATTCGTCGAAAATAGCCAAGGATCTCTCATTTATCAACATCTCGGGGAAGACCCGGGTGGGCTACGAAATCAATTCGCTGGTCGCCGTGCTGGAAGAGTTTCTCGGATTCACCTCCATGCACAAGGCCTTCATTTTCGGGGTGGGCAGCCTGGGCGCCGCCCTCATGCAAGACTCGGGTCTGTCGCAATACGGGCTCGAGGTGGTAGCCGGCTTCGACATCAAGCCCGAGCTGGCCGGCACCTTTGTCAACCACATACCCATCTATCACCTCTCCCAGTTTGCCCAGAAGCAAAAGGAGATGGGCGTGCAGATCGGCATCCTCACCGTCCCCATCGACAAAGCCCAAAGTGCTACCGAAGAGATGATTGCCGGAGGCATCAAGGCGATATGGAACTTCACCCCCTATCGTATACGCGTGCCCAAGCACATCGTCATCCAGAACACATCGATTTATGCCCATTTGGCCGTCATGTTCAACCGGCTGAACAACATCAAGTAACTACCTATGAAAATTATTGCCGTTGGCTGGAACTATCAATCGCACAATGCCGAAATGGCACAACAGGAGTTGCCGCAGGCACCCGTCGTATTTACCATGCCCGAGACCTCGCTGCTCAAAGACGGGAAACCCTTCTTCCTGCCCCAGTTTTCCAACCGCATCGAATACGAAACCGAACTGGTGTTTCACATCTCCCGCCTGGGAAAAAACATCGCCCCCAAGTTTGCCCACCGCTACTACGACTCCGTGACCGTAGGCATCGACTTCACGGCCCGCGACATACAGGCCGAGGCCCGGCGCACGGGCAACCCGTGGGACATCTCCAAGGGGTTCGACTACTCGGCTCCCATCGGCCGGTTCGTGCCGCTGCCCGAGATGCCGTCCAAGGCCGACAACATCGAGTTTTCCATGCGGTTGAACGGCACCCCGGTGCAACAGGGCAACAGCCGCGACATGATTTTCTCGATCGACCGCATCATCGCCTACGTGAGCCAGTTCTACACCCTCAAGATCGGCGACATCATCTTTACGGGTACTCCTGCCGGAGTAGGCCCGGTGAAGATAGGCGACCACATCGAGGGATTCATCGGCGATACCCGAGTGCTCGATTTCTTTGTCAAATAACCCGTTCGTCACACCCATGCGTCCTTTTAACGCCATTGTATCGATACTTACCGCACTCTGCCTGCTCATGGCCCCGGCGGCCTTTGGCCGGCCCGGCAGCGACTATGCGGCTACCTCGGTACTGGCCGAAGGGAAGTGGGTGAAAATATCGACCGACGAGGCCGGCATCTACCAGATTACCGACGAACAGCTCGCGGCGTGGGGTTTCTCCGACCCGTCGAAGGTCAAGCTCTTCGGCTACGGAGGCCTCGTCATCGACGAACTCTTTGCCAACGACGACAACTACATCGACGACCTGCCGCAGATTCCCCTCTGGCGGCACGACGGCAAACTCTATTTCTACTCCACCGGGACCACCCGCTGGACGTTCGACAAGGTCAACCTCGAGTTTACCCAACGGCTCCACCCCTATTCGACCCATGCCTACTACTTCCTCACCGACCGGGAGATACCGGCCGCCGAGATGCCCCTCCGCAACGGCATACCCACCGGCAACGAAAGCGCCGTATCGACCTACGACGCCTACACGGTACACGAGCAGGAGCTCGTCTCGGTAGGGAAAACGGGGCAGAACTTCTTCGGCGAGAGTTTCACGCAGACCGCCGAGCAGGATTTCACCTTCCACCTGACCGGGGCACAATCGGCCACCCTGAAGATACGGGTAAACTTCGGGGCCAAAATCAGTGACGGCGAAGGCTATATCCACGTCTCATACAACGGTACCGAACTGCCGGCAGGCAGCGCCAACCGCATCTCGAAATTCTACGACTCTCACGAGTACCTGCGCCAGGCCACGCCGCTGCACACCGTAGGGCAGACCACCGAAGAGTCTACCATCGGGCTGCGTTACGAATACAGCGGTTCATCGGAGTATGCCTACCTCGACTACATCCGCCTCAACTACCGGCGGGCCCTGCAACTCTACGACGGGCTGGTAGCCTTCCGCTTCATCACCCGCCAGAGCAACGATTGCTACCAGATAGGCAACACCACCGACTCGACGCAGGTGTGGGACATCACCACGCCCCACGCGCCGCAACGGCTCTCTACCTCCTTTTCCGGGCAAACCACCCGATTCGTCCCGGGCGACACCCAACTGCGCGAGTTCATCGCCTTCGACCCCGACCACGCATTCCCTTCACCGGCCTTTGTCGAACAGGTCGACAACCAGAACCTGCACGCATTGTCCATACCCGACCTCACCATCATCACGACCCGCTCCCTGCGAAGCGAAGCCGAACGGGTGGCCCAGCTGCATCAGGCCGAGGGGCTGACGGCCGTAGTCGTGGACCAGGAGCAGATATTCAACGAATTTTCGTCGGGGACCCCCGATGCCACGGCCTACCGCCGGTTGATGAAGATGTTTTACGACCGGGCTGCCAACGAGAGCGAACGCCCCCGCTACCTGCTGCTCTTCGGCGACGGCTCCTACGACAACCGCCGGGCCATGGCCTCGCTGCACACCCCGCAGTGCAACAGCCTGCTCACCTACCAGTCGAAAGCCAGCATCGACGAACGGGAGTCGTTCGTACTGGAAGATTACTTCGGATTCCTCGAAGACGGTTCGGGTACAGAAATCAAGACCGACCGCGTGTGTCTGGGCATAGGCCGCTATCCCGTAACCTCGCTCCAGAACGCTCGGCTGGCCGTAGACAAGTTCTACCGATACATGCAGAATACCGACCTCGGCCCGTGGAAGAACACCTTCTGCCTGGCAGCCGACGACGGCGACGAAGCGGTACATACCAAGCAAGCCGACCTGGGCGGCGATACCCTGCTGCTCAAAAATACCGATACCCCCCGCCTGGGGTTCCGCGTCAACAAGGTCTATGTCGACTCCTACTACCTGGACCCCGTTTCGAAAAAGTGCCCCGAAGCCAACCGGGAACTGATGAAAAACCTCGACGAAGGAGTACTCGTACTCAATTACATCGGGCATAACGATGCCGAAGTAGGGTTCACGGGCGAAGGGCTCTTCTCGCGATACGAGATGGACAACCTCACCAACAAACGCTGGCCCCTCTTTATCACCATCACCTGCAGCTATACCCGCTTCGACGAAGAGGAGCTCACGGCCGGCGAAAACGTGCTGCTCAACCCCACAGCCGGAGCCATAGCCCTCATCACCACCACTCGCGTAGTCTATACCGACGGTAACGACAAGATAAACCGCCGCCTGATGAACCGGCTGCTTTCACGTGACGAAAACGGCAACTCCCTGCGCATAGGCGACGTTTTGAAACTGGCCAAGCGCGACTTCAACACCGAAATAGACAAGAACAAACTCAACTTCGTGCTGCTGGGCGACCCAGCCTTGCGCCTCCTCTATCCGCAGAACGAACTGAAAATTACCCGAGCCGGAAGCACGGGCAGTCGGTTGGCCGTCTACATGAAACCCGGCAAAAGCTACACGGTCGAAGGCGAGGTCTACTCGTACGGAGGCCAATTTCTCGACGACTTCAACGGCGAAGTGTACTACTCGCTCTACGACGAAGAGAAGAGCTTCACCACACTGGCCCACCAGGACAAGAAGACCTATACCTACAACTACCGCCCCGACCTGCTCTCTACGGGAAAAGGCACGGTCGAAAACGGACGGTTCCGCGTCGATGTCACCCTGCCGGCCGAGAACTCCCACTCGGGAAAGTCGGCCCTGCTCATCCTCTATGCCTGTGACCCCACGTCGGGACAAGAGGCCAACGGATTCACCGAAAAGCTGTTTGTCGATTCCGTTGTCGGCAGCTCGACACTCGACACCCGGGGACCTGAAATCCAGTACGCCGGAGTCAATGCCCGCTCCTGTACCGATGGCACCCCGGTCACCAACCCGGCCACCTTCTATTGCCAGATGTCCGACCCCTCGGGTATCTACACCGGCTCGGCTCTGGGCCGGCAGATGATGCTGCTCCTCAACGGCTCGACCCTCGACGACAACCCCGCACGCTACTACAGCCCCTCGGCCGACGGCCCGTCGGGTGAACTCGCATTCCCCCTGCCCGTCCTGGAGAGCGGACACTACACGATTACCCTGCGGGTATTCGACAACGCGGGGAACTCGACAGAGGTCAACACCACCTTCGACATAACACCCGAAACCTCGGGCTATACCCTCTCGCTCGACGAGAACCCGGTCACCGAGCAGGCCACCCTGTCGTGCCTCGACACGGAGGGCCGTGAAATCGGAGAGGTGAAACAGGCTCGCATCGCCATCGTCAACAGCCTGGGCGAGGAGGTGTGGTATCGCGAGACAACCGGCAACAACCCCTTCCCGGTTACCTGGAACCTGCTCGACCTCAACGGCCAACGGGTACCGGCCGGCCGATACGAATGCCGGGCCTACCTCGAAACCGAATCCGGGACCCTCGCCACGCCGTCCAAAAAAATCGTGGTCATCACGCAATAATCGGGGGGAATCTCTGTTTATTATATACATGTAATTTGTAATACCTTGTACAATGAAAAGAGGCTTTTTGCATATCATAGTCCTTACGCTCGTGGCGCTCGTCTTCCCTACGGGTGCCCTTGCCGCCGGCGGTAATACGACCAAAAACGAATTCAACCCCATCAACACCGGCGTCACCTCGCTGAGCATCACGCCCGATTCGCGCGGTGCCTCGTTGGGCGACCTGGGAGCAGCTACCGACCCCGATGTCAACTCGCAATTCTGGAACCCTTCGAAATATGCCTTTGCCTACAGCCAGGCCGGTGTGTCGCTGTCGTACACCCCGTGGTTGCGCAAACTGGTCAACGACATCTACCTGGCCTACCTGGCCGGTTACTGGAAGTTGGGCAGCAGCGACCTGCAGGCCATAAGCGCCTCGCTGCGCTACTTCTCGCTGGGCGAAATCACCCTCACCGACAACCAGGGTAATGCCCAGAACAGCATCACCCCCTACGAGATGGCCTTCGACGTAGGTTATTCGCGCAAGCTCTCCGAGAAGTTCTCGATGGGTGTCGTATTCCGCTACATCTACTCCGACCTGGGATTCCACTACGACGAGTCGAGCGTGTCCGATGCTTCGGGTGCTTCGGCCTTTGCCGCCGACGTATCGGGTTACTACACCACCTACCCCATCATCGGCCGCAGCGAATGCCAGTGGTCACTGGGTTTCAACATCTCGAACATCGGTACCAAGGTATCGTACGACGGGGGCAACGAGAGTGCCTTCCTGCCTACCAACCTGAAGATAGGTACCTCGTTCCTATTCCCGCTGGCCGACTACAACACGCTGTCGCTCAACGTCGACTTCAACAAGTTGCTGGTACCCTCGACTCCCCAGGTAGCCAACTACGAGACCGATGCCGAGTATGAAGAGGCCAAGGAGAAATGGCAAAACACCTCGCCCATCTCGGGTATATTCAAATCGTTCAGCGATGCCCCGGGCGGATTCAAGGAGGAGTTACGCGAAATCAACTTCTCGATCGGTGCCGAATATGCCTACAACCAGCAGTTCTTCCTGCGGGCCGGCTACTTCAACGAAAACAAATACAAGGGTAACCGCAAATACTTCTCTTTCGGTGCAGGCTTCTCGCTCAACGTGCTGAAAATCGATGCCGCCTACATGGTGGCTACCGCACAGACGAGCCCGCTGGACCAGACGCTTCGTTTCACCCTCTCGTTCGATATGGACGGGCTTAAAGAACTGATAGGACGTCGCCGATGAAAACACGTGTAGGTTTTGGTTTCGATGTACACCGGCTGGTCGAAGGCCGGGAGTTGTGGCTGGGCGGTATCCGCATAGACCACTCGCTGGGATTGTTGGGCCACTCCGATGCCGACGTGCTCATCCATGCGCTGTGCGATGCCCTGCTGGGGGCCGCCAACATGCGCGACATCGGCTATCACTTCCCCGATACGGCCGGCGAATATGCAGGCATCGACAGTAAGATTCTCTTGAAAAAGACCGTGGAACTCATCCGCGGCAAAGGCTACTCCATCGGCAACGCCGACATCACCGTCTGTGCCGAACGCCCCAAACTCAACCCCCATATCCCGGCCATGCAACAGACGCTGGCCCACTGCATGGGCATCGACCCCGACGACATCTCGATCAAGGCTACCACCACCGAACGCCTGGGCTTCACGGGCCGTGAAGAGGGTATCTCGGCCTATGCCGTCGTACTCCTCGAAAAATAAACGAAGAGAAAACCGCTATCAAACGGTTCCCTCTTCGACACTCTGCATAAAGCCCAAACAATCTTACCGGCATACGAACTATGACCCAATAAGTAGTTCACATACCGTATCTGTTTATGCCCTTTTGCAGAAAAAACAAACCGAAAATTTCCCTTTTTTGTTATAGTCCCATCTCGTCGTGGCTCATGGATAGAGAGCCAGAAAAAAAATAAAAAGCGTGAGCCCGATGGTTTATCCTATTCGAGGTCCAGCAAAAACCGTAGGTGGATAAAACAACCGCCCCACGCTTGCCTTGTATAACAAGCTCAGGCATTCAGTTGTCAACTACCCCACCTGAAAAAATTTTGCTGATTCCGAATAGAGGTAATTTTCTAAACGCTTATATATTCCAATATTTCTGTCAAATATATTCCTTTTTTGTTAAACAGGACTAAGGCTCTTACCTTTTTAACATTTCCCGGGTTTATATGTTTTTTAGAATATAATTGCTCCCCGCCTCATAAAAGTTAACTATTTTTGTACCCTTATGAAACGTATGGAATCGAACAAACGAGTATTGATAGGCATGAGCGGAGGCATAGACAGCTCTGCGGCCTGCATGATTTTACAGGAACAAGGCTACGAAGTCGTAGGGCTCACGATGCGCATGTGGGACCTCCCCCGTCACTTTCCCCGTGAGGGACAGACCATCCCGCAGTTTGCCCTCGAGGCCCGGGAGCTGGCCGAGAAAATCGGCATCGAGCACCACATCCTCGATGTGCGCGACGAGTTCAAAAGCTCCATCATCAAAGGCTTTATCGACGAATACCTCAAGGGCAACACCCCCAACCCCTGCGTCATGTGCAACCGCCTGTTCAAGTGGCACTACCTGTTGCAGGAGGCCGACCGCCTGGGCTGTACGTGGGTGGCTACCGGCCACTATGCCCGCATACTCGACCGCGACGGATACCGGGTGCTGGCCCGGGGTGTGGACCCGAAGAAAGACCAGTCGTACTTCTTGTGGCGGCTGGGCCAGGAGGAGCTCTCGCGCACCATCTTCCCGCTGGGCGGAGTCACCAAAGAGGAGATCAAGCGATATGTCGAGGGGAAAGGATTCCACGAAAAGGTAGAGAAAAAGGAGAGCATGGAGGTCTGCTTCATCCCGGGCGACTACCGCGACTTCCTGCGGGAGCAGTTGCCCGAACTGGCCCAACAGGTGGGGGGCGGATACTTTGTCGACTCGACCGGCCGCAAGCTGGGACAGCACAAGGGCTTCCCCTTCTACACCATCGGGCAGCGCAAAGGGCTCGAGATTGCTCTGGGCAAACCCATGTTCGTCACCCGCATCAACCCGATTAAGAACACCATCCGGCTGGGCGAACGCGACGAGTTGCTCACCCGCCGCATGGTCATCACCGACGTGCTCGAGGAGACACCCGGCATACTCGAATCGGCCGGACCCGTCGACGTGCAGATACGCTACCGCAGCAGCGCCATACCGGCCACCCTGCAAAAGGGCGACACACCGGGCGAATGGCTTGTCTGCTTCGAGAGCGACGCCTCGGCCGTCACGCCGGGACAGTCGGCCGTCATTTACAGCGACAACACCGTCATCGGCGGCGGCATCATTGCCGACCAACGATTGTTGAAAAAATATAAGGAATGAAACTGCGTCTACTCACCCTGCTCGTCGTGCTGGCCACGCTCCTCGGCAGCGAGGCACAGGAATGGCATTACCGCCTGTGGTTCAGCGACAAGGGCCAATCGGACTACTCGATCGACAGGCCCGCCGAGTATCTGTCGGAACGGGCTGTAGCCCAACGCGAGAGGTGGGGCATCGCCATCGACTCGACCGATCTGCCCATACCGGCCACCCGGCTGCAACAGCTGTCGCAACGGGGCGGTCGCATCCTGGCCGTGTCGAAGTGGCTCAACACCGCCACCATAGCCCTGACCGATACCGCCCTGCTCGGCGACATCGAGCGGCTGCCTTTCGTCGCCCGGTACGACTACCTGGGTTCGCCCGTACAGAACGGCAGTACCGTGAGACCCCGGCAAAAACAGGTAGAAGAGACGGACGACACCACCTACGGCGATGCCGCCTGGCAAATCGCCCTGCACAACGGCGACTGGCTGCACCGGGCCGGTTTCAGGGGCGAGGGGATGACCATCGCCGTCATCGACGGGGGCTTTCTCAATGCCGACCGCAACCCGCGCTTCGACCCCGACCGCATCGCCGGCTACCACGACTTCATCGACGAGGAGATGGATTTCCGCAACGGCAACGCCCACGGCTCGTCGGTGCTCTCGACCCTGCTCACCAACGACAGCAACTACTTCGTCGGCACCGCTCCGCAAGCCTCGTACTGGCTGCTGCGGTCGGAAGACACCGACACCGAATACCCCACCGAAGAGGACTACTGGGCCACGGCTCTCGAATATGCCGACAGCCTGGGCGTCGATGTCGTCACCTCGTCGCTGGGCTACACCCGTTTCGACGACCCGCGCTTCAGCCACACCTGGGAGCAACTCGACGGCCGCACTGCCTACATCTCGCAGGCTGCCGCCCGGGGGGTACGGAAAGGACTGCTCATCGTCGTGAGTGCCGGAAACGAGGGCGGTGGCGACTGGAAGAGACTGACCGTGCCCGGCGATGTCGACGGGCTCCTCACCGTGGGGGCCGTCACCCGGGAGCGGCAACACGCCTACTTCTCGAGCGTGGGCCCCACCGCCGACGGCCGCATCAAACCCGACGTCGCGGCACTGGGTGCCGGAGCCGCTACCATCGACCCCGACGGGAACCTGCTGCTGAAAGACGGCACTTCGTTCTCGACCCCCATCATCGCAGGGCTCACCGCCTGCCTGCGGCAAGCGTTGCCCCACCTCTCGGCCCGGGAGATTATCGACCTCATCCGGCAAAACAGTTCGCAATACCTCACCCCCGACAGCCTGCTGGGATACGGTATCCCCGACTTCCAGGCCGCCTACCGCCAAGGCTCGGGCATCGAGACCATCCGCACCGGACAGACCCCGCTGCAACTCACCTACCGGGAGGGCAGCCCCGTCGTCACCATAGGCCCGCTGCCGCCCGACGAGAGCGAAATAGCCCTCGGCATCTACGACCTGGAGGGGGCGTTGCAGCAGGAATACCGCCTGCCCGAAGGGGCCGAACTGGACCTGCACGATTTGAAGAAAGGAATATACCTGCTGTCGGCCCGCGGTCGGCAACACAGTTGGACTCAAAAAATACAGCGGTTATGACCGAAGCACGAAAAGAGTTATCACTGTTCGAGCTGAATGCCCGTGTGCGCGACGCCCTGCAAGAGGCGTTGCCCGAACGCTACTGGGTGCGGGCCGAGGTGAGCGAAGCCCGCGTACACCCCTCGGGGCACTGTTACCTCGAACTTATCGAAAAAGAGGAGGCCACGGGACGGACCATCGCCAAGGCCCGGGCCACGATATGGGCCTCGACCTTCCGCCTGCTGCGCCCCTGGTTCGAGCAATCGACCGGGCAGCTCTTCACGGCGGGTATCAAGATACTCATCTCGGTGAGCCCCGTCTTTCACGAGCTCTACGGCTACAGCCTCACCATTCACGACATAGACCCGGCCTACACGCTGGGCGATGCGGCCCGCCGGCGGGCCGCCATCCTGCAACAACTGCGCGACGAGGGGGTGGCCGACATGAACAAGGAGCTCGTCTGGCCGGCACTGCCGCAACGCTTTGCCATCATCTCCTCGCCGTCGGCCGCCGGGTATGGCGACTTTATGAACCAGATTCAGAACAACCCCTACGGGTATAAAGTATACACGGCACTCTTCCCCGCCTCGATGCAGGGCGGGCAGACCGAAAGCTCCATCATCGAGGCCCTCGACCGCATTGCCTGTCACGAAGAGCTCTTCGACGGGGTAGTCATCATCCGGGGCGGCGGAGCCACCTCCGACCTCAACAGCTTCGACAGCTACCCGCTGGCGGCCAACATTGCCCAGTTTCCCCTGCCCGTCATCACCGGCATCGGCCACGAGCGCGACGATACCGTCATCGATCTGGTGGCCAATACGCGGGTCAAGACCCCGACCGCCGCAGCCGAGTGGATTATCGCCCGCCTCCACGAAGCCGACCTGCACGTGGCCGGCCTCTCCCTGGCCGTGAGCGACGAAGTGCGCAACCGCATCCTGCGCGAGAAGCAGACCCTGCAGCGCACCACCTCGTCGCTGCCCCTGCTTATCGAGCGGCGCATCTCGGGCGAACGGCACAAGACGGCGATGTGGCTCGAACAGATACGCCACGCCCTGCGCTCACGCCTCGACGCCGAGCGTAACCGCCTCGACACGATGGAGACCACCGTCACGCTGGTATCGCCCCAATCGCTGCTGCAACGGGGCTACAGCCTCACCCTGCACCACGGCCGGGTAGTCAAGAGCATTGCCGACGTCGCCCCGGGCGAAACCCTCGAAACCCTGCTGGCCGACGGCTCCGTCACCAGCCGGGTCGAAAACATTGAACCTTCGAAAACGAAATAGATACCGATATGGACCAGAAAACCGAACTCTCCTATGCCGAGGCGATAGCCGAACTGGAGAAAATCGTCGCCAAACTGCAAAACAACGAATACGAAATCGACGAGCTGCAAAAGTGCACCGCCCGCTCGCTCGAGCTGCTCAAGTTCTGCAAGTCGAAACTCTTCGAGACCGACGAGGCCCTGCAGAAAATCCTGAACGAGCTGAACGAGTAGCCGACCCGTCGGCCGCCCGGCCCAGCGCCCCACATAGAATATATGCGGGGATATAGGCTAAATCAAAAAAAATGTTTAATTTTGTCGCGTTTTTCAACGATATGAATATGACCGAAAGAAAAGTACGGGTGCGTTTCGCACCAAGTCCCACGGGCCCCCTGCACATTGGCGGAGTCCGTACCGCTCTCTATAACTATCTGTTTGCCAAACAACACCACGGCGACATGATTTTCCGCATCGAAGATACCGACTCCCAGCGGTTCGTACCGGGAGCCGAGGCCTACATCATCGAAGCCCTCGAATGGCTGGGCATCCACTTCGACGAAGGAGTGAGCTACGGCGGCAACTACGGCCCTTATCGCCAATCGGAACGCAAAGAGATCTATCGCAAATACGTAGACCAGCTGCTCGAAGCCGGCAAAGCCTACATCGCTTTCGACACTCCGGCCGAGCTGGATGCCAAACGTCAAGAAATACCCAACTTCCAATACGACGCCTCGACCCGCATGCAGATGCGCAACTCGCTCACGATGAGCAAAGAGGAGGTCGACCGGCTCATTGCCGACGGCACCCAGTACGTGGTGCGGTTCAAGATTGAACCGGGCGAAGACGTGGTAGTCGATGACCTCATCCGCGGCAAGGTGACCATCAACTCGTCGATTCTCGACGACAAGGTGCTCTACAAGTCGGCCGACAACCTGCCCACTTACCACCTGGCCAACATCGTCGACGACCACCTGATGCTCGTCTCGCACGTCATCCGCGGCGAAGAGTGGTTGCCCTCGGCCCCGCTGCATGTGCTGCTCTACCGCGCCTTCGGCTGGGAAGATACCATGCCCCGCTTTGCCCACCTGCCGCTGTTGCTGAAACCCGACGGTAAGGGCAAACTGAGCAAACGCGACGGCGACCGCCTGGGATTCCCCGTATTCCCGCTCGAGTGGCACGACCCCAAGACGGGCGAAGTTTCGTCGGGCTACCGCGAGGCCGGATACCTGCCCGAAGCTGTCGTAAACTTCCTCGCCCTGCTGGGCTGGAACCCCGGCAACGACCAGGAAATCCTGTCGATGGACGAACTCATCCAACTCTTCTCGCTCGAGAAGTGCAGCAAGAGCGGCGCCAAATTCGACTACGAGAAAGGCAAATGGTTCAACCACAAATACATCCAGGAGAAGAGCAACGAAGAGCTCACGACCCTCTTCATGCCCATCCTCAAAGAGAAAGGCATCGAAGCCGACCCCGCTACCGTGGCCCGCATCATCGGACTGGTCAAGGGCCGTGTAAGTTTCGTCAAGGAGCTGTGGGACCAGGCCGCCTTCTTCTTTGTCGCTCCCACCAGCTACGAAGAGAAATCGGTGAAGAAACGCTGGAAAGAGGATACTCCCGCCATCATGCGCGAGCTTATCGAAATCCTGCGCAACCTCGACGACCTCTCGTCGGCTCATGCCGAGAAAGTGGTCCTCGACTGGATCGAGCGCAACGGCTACCACCTGGGCAACGTGATGAACGCCTTCCGGTTGGCCGTAGTAGGTGAATGCAAAGGCCCCCACATGTTCGACATCACCGAAATCATGGGCAAGGAAGAGACCATCAAACGCATCGAGAGAGCCATCGAATATCTGGGTTGATGAATCGTCGCTGCACACATACGCTACTGCTTGTCGCACTTGTGGCCGCCCTGCTCCCCGCCCGGGCGCAGGAGGTGGCGTGGAGTGTCGACATGACCGCCTTCTTCGACAACCGGGAGTACAGCTACTCCAAGGTCGAGTCGCAAACCCTCTTCGGCACGCGGCTCTCGCCCGAGATCGGCTTGCGTATGGGCAACAGCTCCATCATGGCCGGCGCCTCGTGGGTACAGCCTATCGACGGCTCTACCCGGAACGCCCGCATACACCCCACGGCCTACTACCGGTATCAGTCGTCGAGGTTCCGCATGTCGATGGGTATGTTTCCCCGCACCCAACTGCTCGAGAACGTACCGGCCATCCTGCAATACGATTCACTCACCTACTTCCGCCCCAACATCGCGGGTGCCCTGTTCCAGTATGTGCACCCCAAGGGCTTTGCCGAGCTCTATGCCGACTGGCGACAGGTACAGACCGAGGTGAAACGCGAGGCCTTCATGGTGGTCTTCAACGGACGGTGGCAACCCCTGCCCTACCTCTTCGCAGGCGGGCATCTGGTGATGAACCACCTGGCACGTCCCCGAAACTCGGACGACCGCTACACCGTGACCGACGACCTCATCGCCAGCCCCTACGTGGGTCTGGACCTCACCCCCTGCACTCCGCTCGACACGCTCACCCTCAAGGTGGGCTACCACATCAGCCTCGAGCGGCTGCGCAACGTGGGCACCTGGCACCACCCGCAGGGCATCCTCATCGACCTGTTGGCCGAGTGGCGGTTCCTGGGGCTGCGCAACACCTTCTACAAGGGGGGCGCGCAAATGCCGTTCTATCCCCAGTTGGGCGCACAGCTCAACCAGGGCGACCCCTTCTTCCAGTCACCGACCTACAACCGCACCGACGTATATGCCTATATCTTCCGCAAGAGCTACCTCAACTGCATGGCCTCGATCAACCTGCACTGCACACCGGGGCACTGCGACCTGCAACAACAGCTCATCGTGCGGTTCTATCTCGACGACCAGGCCTGGAAAGACCGGGGGCAGACAAAGAAACGAGAATATCTGAAAAACATCTTGTAAACCCGACAAGAGAACTTTTGGTTGGCTATGAAATGTATCTATAATTTTGGAATATATTGCTACAAACAACTGGTCGCGCTGGCCGGCATGCGCAACGCCAAGGCCCGCAAGCTGACGCAGGGGCAGAAGGGTATTTTCGACTACCTCTCCCGCAAGGCCGACCCGCAGGGCGGATACCTGTGGATACACGCCTCGTCGCTGGGCGAGTTTGAACAAGGCCGCCCGCTCATCGAGGCCATCCGCAAGGCTCGCCCCAAAACCCGCATCCTGCTCACCTTCTTTTCGCCCTCGGGATACGAGGTGCGCAAAAACTACCCGGGAGCCGACCTCGTGTGCTACCTCCCCTTCGACCTGCCGGGCAACGTGAAGCGGTTCCTCGACCTCACCCGCCCCACCGAAGCCATATTCATCAAGTATGAATTCTGGGCCAACTACCTCAACGAACTGAAACGGCGGAACATCCCCACCTATATCATCTCGGCCATATTCCGCCCCAAACAGGTATTCTTCCGCTTCTACGGCGGCTACTTCCGCCGCATCCTGCGCAACTTCACCCACCTCTATATCCAGAACGAACAGTCGCGCCAGCTGCTGGCCGGCATCGGCATCACCAACGTATCGGTGGTGGGCGATACCCGCTTCGACCGCGTGAGCGACATACGCCGCTCGGCCAAGGAGCTGCCCCTCATCGAGCGCTTCGCCCAGGGCAAAAAGGTGCTTATCGCCGGCAGTTCGTGGCCCAAGGACGAGGAGTTCCTCATCGACTACTTCAACCGTCGCGACGACATCAAGCTCATACTGGCTCCGCACGAGATTCACGAGTCGCACCTGCTCTTTATCGAGAGCCTGCTGAAACGCCCCGCCCTGCGCTACACACGGGCAACCGAGGCCGAGGTGGCCTCGTGCGACTGCCTCATTGTCGACTGCTTCGGGCTGCTCTCGTCGATTTACCGCTACGGCACGCTGGCCTACGTGGGCGGCGGATTCGGTGCCGGCATCCACAACATTGCCGAGGCTGCCGTCTACGACCTGCCCGTCATCTTCGGGCCCAACCACCAGCGGTTCAAGGAGGCTCACGAACTGATAGCCTGCGGCGGCGGATTCGCCATCACCTCGGGCGAGGAGTTCGACGCCCTGGCCGACAGCCTGCTCTACGATGCCGACCGCCTGGCCACAGCCAGCCACAACGCCGGGCACTACATCTCGTCGCACACGGGCGCTACCCGTCTCATCCTGAAAGACCTTTTCGGTATCGAAGCCTGACGCTACCGGCAAAAGCCATCGCCCCGCCTGCCAAGAGGAGAGGACGCACAGACCATGCCCGACTCGTTACGCCTCGGTGAGCGAGTCGATAAGCCCCTCGCAGGCATCCTCGAGGATATTCAGCACATTTTCAAAGCCATCGGCCCCACCGTAATAGGGGTCGGGGATACAATCGACCGGATAGTGCCGGCAATAGTCGGTCACGCGTTGCACCTTGGCCGTCTGCTCGGGCGTGTCGGCCATCGAGCGGAGGGTGTCGATGTTGTAGTCGTCCATGCCCAGAATCAGGTCGAAGCGGTCGAAATCGTCGGGCTGCACCGGACGGCTGCGATGCTCCAGCAGATACCCGCGACGGGCGGCATGTGCCCGCATGCGAGGGTCGGGCAAATCGCCCGCATGACCACCGTAAGTCCCGGCCGAATCGACCTCGAAACAATCGGTCACCCCACGCTCGCGCGCCAGGTGCAGAAACACCCCCTCGGCCGCCGGCGACCGGCAGATATTACCCAGGCATACAAACAAAATCTTCACCGGCTTCTTTATCGTCTCTTTTTTCATTATGCAATGTATTGTGGTCAATAGATGCTGCAAAATAAATAAAAAGCGGGCGAACCCGAGGAGTTATATGACATTTTCATTAAAAAAGGAAAGATTCTCACAAAAAACCTTTTACTTTCAAGAACGATTTTATATTTTTGTTATCCCTTAGCTAATAGACTAAAAACAAACCATCTAGGATAAGAGAACTCTAAAAATTATATCTATGAAGAAAAACTACTTTTTACGCACAGCTATCTTGTTAATAGCTATGTTGTGTGGAGTTAATGCAGGTTGGGCCGACACCTATACCCAAATCTCCACCCTCAACGAACTGACCGACGGCAAATATGTGATTGCCTATGGCACGGCATTTGCCATGGAAAATGTTGCAAACGGAACTCGTATTGCCGCTACTACAATTACAGTTACCGACAACAGCATTCTCAATCCCGATGCCTCGATTGTTTGGGACATCACAACGACAGATAATGGTAAAAGCATTATGTGTGGAAATGTTTATGCAGGATTCAATGGAAGTAAAAACACCGCCACGCTGTACGATACTTTTACCGCTCAGAATTGCGAATTTACATTTTCGGCTAACGACGATGGCACTTTCAAATTGTTAAATGTAGCTTCCCCCACTTTTTATCTTCAATACAATACAAGTTCAAAGTGGTTTGCCTGCTACGCTGCGTCGAGTAATCAAAAAGATGTGACTCTCTACAAGCTGGAAGAATCGGGCAAATCGAATCCCAACCTGGCCTTTACCGGCATCACGGGCGATGTAACCAAACAGCTCTCCGAGGGCAGTTACAGCAGTGCAGCCACCTCGGCTTCCGACGCTACCATCGTGTATAGCAGCAGCAACCAGGAAGTGGCCACGATTGCCCAGGACGGTCTCGTTACGCTGGTTGCCGGCGGTACGACTACCATCAAGGCCGAAGTCGCCGAAACAGCTACCTACGATGCAGCTTCTGTAGAATATACCTTGACCGTTGTTGACCCGACTCTGATCAAGACCTTTGCCAAAGTGACCAGCGGTGCCGTGACCGATGGCAAATACATCATCGTATATCAGGACGGGAATGACGCTACCTCGGTAATGGCCATGAACTCCACCAATACAAAAAATTATTTCGAGTATTCGGAAATCAACCTCACCGACGGTAAAATCGTAACCGACAACCAATCGATTATCTGGGACATCACTACCGAGAGCGATGGCAACTATTCTATTTCCAATGACGGTATCTATGTAGCTTATAACGGCTCAACTTCGACCAAGGGAGGAAACAACGCTTATGCCGATTCGGAATATGCTACCGAAAGAGCCGGGTGGAAAATCGAGTACGATGCTGCACAAGATGTATTCCTCTTCAAGAATGCGAAAGTCGAAGCCCGTATATTACAATTCAATACAAACGCAAACCAAGGGAGATTTGCTTGCTACCGCAGCGAACAAGGTAAAATCACCCTCTACAAACTCGACAGCGGCAAACAAGCCGTAACGGTAGCCTTCAACGAAGTTAACGGCAACAAAGAGGTATTCTTCACCGAGAGCTTTACCTACAACAGTGCCGCCACGGCTACTCCCGAGCGCCCCATCACCTACAGCAGCAGCAACCAGGAGGTGGCTACCATCAGCACCGAAGGTATCGTAACGGTAGTTGGCCCGGGTACCACGATTATCAAAGCTACCACCGAGGGCAATGACACCTACGAAGAGGGTGCCGCTCAATACACCTTGACGGTACGGGCTTCGTCGGTAGCACTGCCTCACTCGATCGATTTCAAATCGGGTCTGGGCGATTGGATTGTCTATACCCCCATGGGCACAACCGTATGGGAATCGAGTTCAAACGGAGCAAAAGCCAACGGCTATAAGAAGGGCGACGGCGAGACTTACCTCGTTTCTCCGGCCGTAAACGCTGCCAGCATCGTGCTCTCCTTCAGCAGCAAAGTGAATTACAATGGGCCTGCTGCCCAACTCTTCTACTCGAGCAATTTCGACCCCAGCACCATGACTCAACCCGCCGAGGCTACCTGGACCGAAGTTACCGACATGGCCACTTGGGCTTCGTCGCAAGAGGTTACCCCCTCGGGTGACATCGAGCTGAAGAGCCTCACCGCTCCTATCCGCTTCGCCTTCAAATACACCTGCTCCGAAGCCGACGGTGCTGCCGAATGGACCATCACCGACCTCAGCATCAAAGAGGGTGTAGCTTCGGGTATCGAAACGGTAGAAGCCAACGGCATGAAGATCATCAACGGTAAGGGTCAGGTAACCATCGAAACGGCCGAGGCTGCCCACGTTGCCATCTATGCCCTCACCGGCGCACAAGTTTGTCAAATCGAACTCGTCGAAGGTACCAACGTCGTAGAGCTGCCTGCCGGCATCTACGTAATCGGTCGCCAGAAAGTAGTGGTATTCTAATCGAATACAGCAATCGATCATCATACACAGGAGACGGGCTCGCGCCCGTCTCCTTTTTTTATACCACCCGCCGGCCACATCGAGCCCGCCATCTCCGGGGCAGTCTCATTTTCTCACCCTCGCGGAAATACCATACCTTTATCCTCCGACAAAAAACAATACAGTATGGTAATTGCATATTTAAGAATCAGCACCAGCAGACAGCACCTCGACAACCAGGCCGACGAAATCAGACGTTTTGCCCGCTCCCGCGACATGAACATCGACCGGTGGGTAACCGAGATTGTAAGTGGAAAGAAAGACCAACGAGAGCGAAAACTCGGAAGGGTAATCAGACAGTTGAAACCGGGCGACACCCTTATCGTGACCGAAATCTCGCGATTGAGCCGTACCCTCACCGAAATCATGGCCATCATGGGCCGATGCCTCGAGAAGCAAATCACCATCTACTCGACCAAAGACGGCTACGCCTTCGACAACACCATCAACAGCAAGGTGCTCTGCTTTGCCTTCGGCCTTGTGGCCGAAATCGAACGCAACCTCATCTCGATGCGAACCAAAGAGGCGCTGGCCCTGCGCAAGGCCGAAGGGGTGACCTTGGGACGCCGCAAGGGGAGCATCACCAAATTGCGCCTCCTCATCGACCACGAGCCCGATATTGTCGAGCGGCTGGCCCGAGGCGAGTCGATACGCTCGATATGCCGGGGATACGGTGTATCGACCGACACCTTTCTCAAGTTGCGCAAGCTGTCGCCCCGGGTAGAGTGCGCCTTCCGCTACAAACAGCTACCAGCCCCCGAATAAAAAGGGGGCTGTACCCGGATGTCACGGATACAGCCCCTTGTGAGAAATAGTCTAATCGCCTATTTAAAGTTCAGTCGTATCTTATTTCTTCAGCATCTCCAACAGCAGCACCGGCTCGTTGGTGGTAATATAGTCGGCCTTGTGGTCGATGAAGTATTGCAGGTCTTCGACCTTGTTGACGGTCCATACATTCACGGTGAGGCCCAGGAGGTGCGCCTCGTCGATCCATTGCGGATTAGCCTTCAAAACCTTATAGGCATAGTCGAGGCCGGTATAGCCCAACTCCTTGAGTTCGGCCGGAGTCTTGTCGCCATTGAGATAGGCCACCTGTGCCTCGGGGGCCAGCCGAATAAGTTCGGTTCCCACCTGGTTGCTGAATGCGATATATTCCACCTGAGCCTCCATATCCTTGGCTTTCACCATATCGACCACCTTCCGGGCCAGCTCGGCATTCCGCTCGGGAGTCGACTGGGTTTTCAACTCCAAGACCAGAATCATGGGTGCCAGTTTCTTCCCGGCATCGAGATAGGCTTCGAGCGAAGGAACGGTCTCGCCGTTTTTCAATTTCGAGCGAGTCACTTTATCGAAATCGGTCTTCTCAATCTCCAGCCCGTCGAGCGTATGGGGGTCGTGATTTACCACCAGTCGGCCGTCGGCCGTAAGCCAAATGTCCAGTTCCGACCCCCAGCAACCGGCCTCATAGGCTTTCTGCAATGCGGTGAGCGAATTTTCGGCAGAGCCTTCACATTTCCAATAACCACGATGAGCCACGGCATGAGTGGCATGCTGGGCACAGGCACTCTGCGACCCAGCCAGCAACAGGGCAGCAGCCATAAAGAGTTTTGTTTTCATAGTCGTCATGTTTTTTATAGTTTTTATCACAATCATTTATCAACGGGATTCTCGGCATTGGTTCTGATTTTGAAATGCTCCGTCTCAAAATCGACCCGCGCATCACGCACATCGTTGCAACGCACGATGATAGCCCCCTCCTGTTCCCAATACGATTTCACGGTGTGACCGTTCATGGGACCGTCGGCTTCGCCCCGCACCGTCACATCGTCGGGGTTGACCACAATCTTCAACCCGCGCGACTCGTTGAGCATATCCATATCGCCCCGACTGTTACCCCCCACAATAAGAGGCACCGCCTTGATATAGGTAGGAATCACCTGCGCCTTGCCGTCGTCCTGAGGGATTGGCATGATAATTTCGTCGGACATCACGCCATTCTTCACAACCCCCTTCACCCCCAACACATGAGTCACGGGTATACCCAGCTCGTCGGCGACGAAACGCTGATACAGAAATTCGGGCGAAGCCGTCAGTATCCACACCTCAAAGCCAAACGCTTTCAAGTTGGCGATAAGCGCCTTCATCTCGGGATACATCTTCCCCTTGTAGGAGCGCATATAGCAATCGTAGCCGAGAGTGGCAATCTCCTCGGGCGTCATACCGGCCAGGAAATGCACCCGATCCTCGACATAGGGTTTACCCACGTTGTTGCCATCTTTCACCATACGGTCGAGAATAGCCATCTTTTGCCGGGCCAGCTTGTCATTGCGCCCCCGATAGTTGGCCTGCGCATAGGCATAAAGAGCCTCGTCGGCCAGATAGTAAGGCGCCTGCCCGAAAACGGTGCCGTCGCAGTCGAACACCGCCACCTTGCGGTCGGTAATCGAGAGAGTCGTTTGCAGAAACTCCTCTATGCGTTCATTCGTCTCGGCGGGCCAGGTCGAAATGGGCCGATAGGTTTGAGCCGACAACACTGAGACTACACTCACGGCGAGTATTACCCAGGTTTCACGCAGCCGACTCAATCGGGGAAAATCTATCCTCTTCATATAATTATCATCGGTATGGTTTACAACATCGACAAATATACAAATTTTATTCTTCTCCACGGTTTTCAAAGAGAAAAATTTCGAAACAAAAAGCAAATTAAAAAATCAGAAATCGAAAGGAAACGAAAATTTAATATCTCTGTAATCTCCCTGTCAACAGACAAAGCAACCCAATGCCCCGGACAATCGCCTCGAATATTACGAAAGGCGATAAAACCGGAACGATAATTCCGAAAATTTTATTTTGCTGATAATAAGATAGATACGAAAAATTATGAAATTTTTTTTCAGCACAGGTAGGGGGATTCTCAAATCCGGGCGTTATAAGGTCAAAATCACATAGCTAAGTGAGCCACACGGGAAAGCAAAAGCAGCCGGCTTCCCACCACGCACAACGCGGAGAGAAAAAACGGCTCACCATTTATTCAACGAAAAAATTTAACAAATTATGAAAATCAAATTTGTTGCATTACTTTTGTGCGCAGCCGTAAGCAGCAACGTAGCAAAAGGACAAGAAACCACCGCTAATAACACCCAGTCTATGCACCGCCACGAAATACGCCTCTCGGCCAGCGACGGACTCACACTCGGACTTGCAAACGTCTTTGGCATGGGCTTGAGCGACGCCGTAATCGGCAGCAAGCGCAGCGACGAAAAGTCGAGCCTGGTATACAGCCTGGGTTACAGATACTCGATTGCCCGCTTCAGAGTAGGTGCCGACCTGGGATTCGCCCAATCGACCGGCAAGCTGACCCTGGCCGGTGAAACAGCCCCCTCGCTGAAAGAGAAAGACCTGAACTTCATGTTGTTGCCCACGGTCGAATTTGTATACTTCAAACGCGGTGTCGTTGAACTCTACGGTGGTGCTTCGGCCGGTGTAAATCTGGTGAACCACACCGAAAAGAGCCTGAACAAAACGGCCGCCAGCAGCGCCAAGAAGAACGATTTGTCTACCAACTTTGCCTACCAGGTAAACCCCATCGCCCTGCGAGTTGGTAACCAACGTATCGGTGGATTCCTCGAAGCCGGACTCGGATACAAAGGCTTTGTTACCGCCGGTGTAAGCTTGAGATTCTAATCACCCCATAACCTGCGAGTGCTACTTATGCGAGAGACCAGAAAAGAAACCTTCAAGTCCCTGTTCCAGAAACACTATCCCCGGCTATGCCATATAGCCTACGGATATGTGCTGGACCGAGACGACTCGGAAGACATTGTGCAAGAACTCTTCATCAATGTCTGGGACAAAGGGAAAGATACCTTGCCCGAGAAAGAGTTTGCCGCCTACATGACCACTGCTATTCGAAACAGCTGCATCTCTTTCCTGCGCAAGAAACAGGGCGCCTTCGTTTCGATCGACGACTATCCCACTGCCGCCATCGACACGCCTGATGAAATCTATGATGACGCCGACGAAGCGAAATCGCCCGACAATCTCCTGCAAGTAGCACTCGCATCGTTACCTCCTAAATGCAAAGAGGTCTTTTTGCTGGCCAAACTCAAAGGTATGAAATACCGCGAGATTGCCGAGAAACTGAACCTTTCGGAGAAGACTATCGAGAATCAAATGACCCGGGCTATCCGACTCCTGCGCACCTATGTGGCCGAAAACAATGCCCTGCGCATGATCCTTATCACAATCGTTTTATCAATCTTCTTAAACTGCATGTAAAATGGGAAATCACGATGACATAGACGAACTGTTGGCCAAGCACTTCGCTCACGAACGACTCACCGCCGCCCAGCAGGCCAAACTGGATCAATGGAAAGCTGCATATCCCGAAGAGAGCCAACGATTGCAACGGCTTGTCGAGATGCCCATCTTCAGCGACACCTCGTTCAAGGTCGATACCGAAAAAGCCTGGGCCAAAGTCGAACCGCAACTCCAGGAACACTCCCTGAAAATCGGTCGCTTCTCGCACAAAGCCTGGTTCTACTCCGCTGCCGCAGCCATTGCCCTCATCCTGGTAACTATCTGGATGATACTCTCTCACGAGACCGACACCCAAACCGTACGCTACGCCGATATAACCCAAACCGAAAACGTTCTTTTGCCCGATGGGTCGGAGGTTACCCTCTATCCCCATGCAACCCTGGCATTCCGATATGCCGACGACGGGACCGCCCGTCAGGTAGAGCTCAAGGGAAAAGCGTTCTTTCATGTAAAAAACCGTGACAACGCTCCGTTCAAAATCTCTGCCGGACAGATGACGGTCGAAGTCCTGGGGACTTCGTTTCTCGTCGATGCCGCTCACGACAACAAGTCGGGCGTGTTTGTCGAGAGCGGACGGGTGAAGGTCTCTACCTCATACAACAACGTCATTCTGGAAGCCAACGAAAAGGTCGAAATCGCCGACGACCAGATGACACTGGGCCTGATCGAAGACCCCGCTTCCTTCTTCGGGAAGGGCGACTCGGTACTGGTTTTCAAAAACAGTCCCATCGCCACGGTGGTCCAGGAGGTGGAAAAGCAGACCGGTGTAAAAATAGAGCTCGGTAAAGGGCTCGACCGAAACACGGTCACCACCAAAATCAACGTGAGCGAGCGTGAGAGCATAGCGGCCGAACTGGCTTTCGTGTGCGGCTGCCAATGCGACACCCTGGAAAAGGGGCGACACTACAAACTGTATTATGAGTAAGTTACAATTCTTATTCTCTATAATAGCACTACTTTGGGTTCATTCATCGTTAGGTGAAATTACAAAAAGACCCGTTGCGATAGCAGAAGAGCGGATATCAGTCTCCGCCTCTTCTGCTTCTGTGTTACAATGGTTCGAGCAAATCGAGCAGCAGTGCGACATCACCCTCTCGTACAACCCCTCGTCGATCGACCTCGACCGGGTGTGCACCTTCAAAACGGCAGGTGTCACCACCGTGGGGAAACTGCTGAAAGAGCTCCTGCGGGACTACCGCTTCAAGACCATCGAAATTTCACCCCGCAAACTGGTCATACAAATAGGCGAAGAGAAGTTCTTCACCCTCTCGGGTACCATCAGCGAGAAGGGAAGCGACGAAAAACTCTACGGAGCCATCGTCTCGCTCTACAACGAGGAGGAGAAAAAACAGTACACCATCTCCGACGAGAACGGCCGCTTCAAATTGCCAATCCCCGAGGGGAGCTACCGCCTCTGCATCACCTGCATGGGTTACGAGCCCTATGAGCAGACGATTACCGTCGACCGCGACCTGGCCCTGCAACCCCAACTCAACGCCCAGCTTTTCGAAATCGAAGAGGTCACCGTGAAGTCGCGCAAACTGAGCAACTCGCTCGACGAGCTGGCCCCCTCGAGCATGCTCTCGTTCAACAGCAACGACCTCTTTTCGCAAATCTGGATTCTGCCGGGCGTGACCGGCATACCCACCGGCAACAACTTTCTGGTCGACGGCGGCGGATACGACGAAAACCAGCTCCTGCTCGACGGCGTACCCGTGTATCACCCGGGACACCTCAACCTGATGCTGCCCGTATTCAACGGCGACGCCGTGAAGAACATCGTCTTTCACAAAGGGTTCTTCCCCACCAAACTCGAGGGGAAGCTATCGTCGATTACCGAGGTAAACCTCAAGGACGGCAACAAGCAGGAGCACATGCGCACCATCTCGCTCGACATGCCGGCCGCCTCGATTATGCTCGAGGGGCCCATCCTCAAGAACAAGCTCTCCTACCTGGTGAGCGCCCGGCGCAGTTGGCTCGACCTGCTCGACGAGTTTTTCTCCGAAGAGGACCGCCTCAACCACTCGACGCTCGACTTCAACGCCAAGTTGTCGTACGACATCTCGCCGTCGAGCTCGCTCAAGGCTCTGGCTTACCATGCGCAAGACATCTACCGCATGCCTGTCGGCCCCAAAGAGAAGATTACGGCCATGCGATGGACCAATCAGATATACCAGCTCGCCTACAATTTTTCGAAAGGGAAACTGAGCAACACCACCTCGCTCTTCTACACCTCGCACGAAAACGTAGCCAATGCCGGACTGCTGGGCTTCGAAACCAGCGGGAACAACTATATACACAGCGGAATCAAGTCGATAAACGTATCGACCGAGTTCACATACAACTACGACAACATCTATACGACACGCTGGGGGGCGAAGTACGACCACGAGGTCTACGACCTGGCCATCCTGGGCGACACGGTACGCGTGCGCCACGAACCTATCGACCAGTTCTCGATCTTCTACGACAACCTCATCCGCATCACCTCCCAACTCTTCACCCAGGTGGGTGTCCACTTCATCGGCTATCTGCCCGAGAAACATCGCGACTATTACAGCATTCAGCCCCGCTTCTCGCTCAAATACTCGCCGTGGACCAACGACCTGTTCTACCTCAACTTCTCGCGCATGGAGCAGTTTTACCACTACCTGCGGTTCAATACCTTCTACATGCCCACCGACTTCCGGATGCCCAGCATCGAGTCGTACAAGCCGCGCTCGTCGGAACACTACGAGGCGGGGTGGAAACACAACCTGCGCAACGGCGCCCTTGAGCTGTCGGCCTACTACAAGACCCGGCGCAACATCGTGGCCCTGCGCCCCGAGACCTTCATCGAAAATACCGAGTGGAGCAACTACATCATGACCGGCGACGGCGACAGCTACGGCATCAAATGCTACTTCTACAACTACTGGCGGCACTGGTTGCTGCAACTCTCCTACACCTATGCCCGCAGCCGCGAGTGGTTCGACGAACTGAAGGCCAACGGGAAAATCCCCTCGCTCTACGACATTCCCCACCAACTGAGCGGAGCCATCACCTACAACCTCAACAACAGCTCCTCCTTCTCGCTGGGCGGGCTGTTACGGTCGGGCAAGATTCTCGAGATTGACGAGACGACTTTCGACCCCTTCCCCATCGAGCAGTTCCACACCAAGCGGGCACCGCTCAACTACCGGGTCGATGCCGGCTATTCGTTCAAGAAAAATTTCGGAGACGACAAGCTGCTGTTGCTCCGTGTCGGACTGTATAATATTGTGGGGAATCCTCCCGAAGAGGAGATTATCGATTTCTACTCCGTACACTGGCCCTACAACTGCCTGCCCTACGGGAGCATCAGTTTCAAGTTCTGAACGGGCAAAAAAAATTCAGCTCCGGGTCTCGGGCTGAAATCAAAGAGAGTCGCAAACCGGGCATGGCACAGACCTCCACCTCTGCGGGGAAGACGCCAATGCTACCGATTTACCAAAACTTGTTCTGGCTGGGGTTGTATTCAAAACCCACACTGCCCAACTTGGCCATCAGGTCCGCCTTGCTGATGTGCATGTCGTCGCACAGCGCATCGAGCGAGGCATAGTTGTCGCGCAACTTGGTGTTGATGAACGAAAACAAGATCATCGGATCTTCAGGTAAGGTATTCATAATCTATTCCTTTCTGTTTCGGGGTGCAAAGATAGCAATTTACTCCACAGGTGATACACGAGAGCGGGAATAAAAATCGCTCCCCCCCGGCGTGCCGGCCCGGCCGGCAGAGAGGCCATCGCCTCACACTCCCGTCGGGGGCGTGTCGGGCAACCGGCCATCCTCGATTTGCATCGTCTGCATCTGGCTCTTCGACACGCCGAACTTGCGGCCGAATGCGGTCCAGTACATCGTCGAAGCCCACACAAACAACCGCTTGCTCAACGGCATGGTGGCCTGTATCGTACGATACTCCCCTCGGGCAACCGACCGTGCCAGCCGCTTGATAGCCCGCACGGCTACATACTTGAAGGGTGTACCCAGAATGGCCTCGCCGCTACCCAACTCCAGAATCGAACCCAGCCGATACCCGTTCTTCCGGCAGTAGAGGCGCATCATCTCTATGGCAATGGCGTTCTGGGTATACTCCAGGAAACCGCAGTTAATCAGGATGGAGACCACCGGCTTGCGAGCGGGCGGACAGCTCTCCAGCACCTTCAGGAACTCGAGAAACCCCACCGGCAGGGCATCGGCGTAAAGGGGGAAGACAAAAAGCACATCGGTGTACCCCTCCATCTGCTCGCACAACTCGCGATGGTTGCGCCTGGTCAGGCTGAAATAGGCCGTCTCGGCCGAGCAGTATTTCATAAAAATCTCGGCATATCGCTTCGAATTCGACTTCGGAGCCCGGGGGCTGCCGTTGATAATCAGTATTCGTCCCATTGTTCCACAATCTTTTTTACACAGTTTTCCAACTCGGCTTCGGAGGTGAATATCACCTCGTGGCTCTCGAAGCTCATATTACTCGCATTGCGGGCTACCAGCCGACGGAAGAGAGCCTGCTCCTCGGCATCGATGTCGCCATAGGCCACAATCGTGGCCCGCTTGGGCACCACGGCCCGCTGCACATGGTGTGTCTCGCCCTTGAAGATACGGATAAAGGCCTGCTGCACCGGGATAGCCCGCTCGAGCATGCGCTTCATCACCGTATCGTATCCGCCATAAACTACCCGGCTCACATAGAGCACCCGGTCGCTGGCGGCAATATAGGGATAGACACGGGTCGCATCGTCGCGCATCACACACTTGCCCGGCGTACGGGTCCAGCATCCGAAGCAGCCCGTACAGTTGGCTATCTTCAGCGACGACAAGTCGACATACTTTATTTCCGAATGGTCTCGAATGTTCAATCGAATAGGTCGGTCACTCATAATCAGCTTCATAATCAATCGTTTTAAGGGTCAATACTCCACAGTAATCTACCGGCCAATTTATATTGGTTCTAAACAATCCCCGAATTGGGTGGCAAAAATAGGCTATTTCACCACCACCTCCAAAACGACAGTTGCCGGTCTATCTATTTTTAGAACTTTTTATGGTTCCTTTTCAAATTTGTCTCGGGGGAGATTTCCCTGCCGGGGAAGATGTATAATCACTTTTTTATCAATGTAATACAAAGGCTCATACCTCCATCGGATATTACCCCTACGATACAACAACCGACGGCAGGCCCGTGTTCAGGCCGCACACCTCCACCCTTGTCTCGTAATAAAATCGAAAAAAATGAGGAGGAACTGTTGACCAATAAACATATTGTTCGTATATTTGCGAACAATAATTCAGACTATGGACGAGAAACGAGACTATACCCTCACTCAGGAACAGTTGGCCCGATATGCCAAAGCCCTGGGACATCCGGCCCGGGTAGCCATTCTGCACTTTCTGGCACAGCAGGAGACCTGCTACTTCGGCGACATCCACGAAGAGCTGCCCATTGCCAAAGCCACCGTGTCGCAACACCTGAAGGAGCTGAAGGAGGCCGGCCTCATCCAAGGCGAGGTCGAGACACCCAAGGTGCGGTATTGTATCAACCGGCAGAACTGGGAGAAGGCCCGCCGACTGTTCGGCGAGTTCTTCGAGCAATGCGTCTGCTCGTCGGGGAAATGCTGCTCATAACAGCCCCCGTTTTTTTTCGAACTTATTGTTCGTTATTCTACGAATTACGTTTACCTAATATAATTACAACTATGGAAATTAAAGTTTTAGGAACCGGCTGCGCCGGATGCAAAGCATTGTATGAACGAGTAGAACAAGCCCTCGCCGAGCTGGGTATAACGGCCACCCTCACCAAAGAGGAGGACTTGATAAAAATCATGGCCTACAACGTGATGACCCTTCCGGCTCTTGTCGTCGACGGAAAGGTGGTAGCCAAAGGCAAAATATCGACCGACGAGATAAAAAGCATTCTCACCCGATAACCGCAGCGACCATGAAACCGATACTCCTCACACTTTCGTTCCTGCTCTGCCTGACGGCGAGCCTGGCACAAACCACCCCCGATACCTATGTCGAGGTGCTCTACTTTCACGGGAAACAGCGCTGTGTCACCTGCAAAGCCATCGAGGCCTGCACCCGCGAAGTCATAGACGAACAGTTTACCGCTCAAGTCAAAGAGGGGAAAGTACGATTCCGGGCCGTCGACATCTCGACCCCCGACGGTGAAAAACTGGCCGACCGAGATGATAAAGCAAGCCTTTGTCCAGGCCCGCGACCAGATAAAAGAGAGGTTCTCCCGCTTCTATCTGACCGAAATTCTGGGGAAAGAGCTGCTCCGGTGTACCTGTGAACTATAAATTTTTAAATACAATGTTCGTATTATTACAAACAAAAAAACTTAGCCTGTTATGATACAACAATTTGCCGACTGGCTGGTATACGACCTGTTCGGGTTGAATGCCGCCACCCCGCTCGGCAGCTCTCTCAACTTCTTTTTCTACGATTCGATAAAGATCATTATCCTGCTTTTCTTCATCAGTGCGATTATGGGTATCGTCAACGCCTACTTCCCCATCGAACGGCTGCGCGACTACCTCACCTCGCGCCGCCTCTACGGGCTGCAATATCTGTTCGCCTCGCTTTTCGGGGCCATCACCCCCTTCTGCTCCTGCTCGTCGATACCGCTCTTCATCGGGTTTGTCAAGGGAGGCATTCCTCTGGGGGTTACCTTTGCCTTCCTCATCACCTCGCCGCTGGTCAACGAGGTGGCCGTGGCCATGTTTCTCGGTACCTTCGGGCTGCGCATCACCCTCGTCTATGTGGTGAGCGGCATCCTGCTGGGTATGATTGGAGGCTTCGTGCTGGGTCGGTTGAAACTGGAACCCTACCTGAGCGACTGGGTAAAGCAAATACAGCAAAATGCCTCGGCCGACTTTAACACCTGGGAGCGCGAACAGACCCCCTTCGCGAAACGGCTGCCCGCCATCTTGCGCGAAGCGTGGGGTATCGTGAAAGGGGTACTCCTCTATATCGTCATCGGTATCGGCATCGGGGCCGCCATGCACGGGTATGTGCCCGAGGGATTTTTCGAGCACTACATGTCGCGCGACAACGTGTGGGCCGTACCCCTCTCGGTATTGCTGGCCGTACCCATGTATGCCAACGCCGCCGGCATCGTGCCCATCATCGAGGTATTCGTAGCCAAGGGCATACCCATCGGTACCGCTCTGGCTTTCATGATGGCCGTCGTGGGACTCTCGCTCCCCGAAGCCACCCTGCTGAAAAAGGTGATGACCTGGCGACTTATCGGTATCTTCTTCGGCATCATCACCCTCTTCATCATCTTGTCGGGCTACCTGTTTAATGCCATTCTGTGACCGACAGCAATCGGGGAGGAAGAGCCGGGATTCCTTCATCCCGACTCCCCTCCCCGTTTCTCTTTCTCCCCCCGACACGGCGAAGATGGCGGTACCGATTGCTGCGGGCACCGCATCGTATATCTACCGAACGGCCGGTCTGTCCCCCTTTTTCAGGAAGAGAACCTCGACATCCTGGCAGGTAACCAAACAGCCTTTAGGCAACGATTCGAGCCACGGAGCCATTTGCTCGACAAAGGCATCGATCTTGCTGTCCTCATCGATTATCTCGACCACTACCGGCACCTTCTCGGTAAACTCCCAAAACTTGACCGGAGTCAGTTCGCTACTGGTCCCGTAACCCATGAGACCTTTATATACGGTAGCTCCTGCCAAGCCAAATTGCCGGGCCTTGTAAGCAATCGTCTCATAAGTCGATGCGTGATCTACCTTATCGGTATTGCTCAAATAGACCCGCAATGCCTTATACTTTTTTCCCAATTCCATATCACAACCATTTTACAAGGGAATACCCCACATACAACATGAAAAGGCCGCCCAACAAACTCAACCCCACATAGAGAAACAGGTAAAAGAAGTTGGCATCCCTGATCATCTGGAAACTCTCATTGATAAATGTCGAAAAGGTAGTAAAGCCGCCGCACAGTCCTACGGTAAGAAACAGACGTAGATTCGCACTCATCAGGTTGTTCCGCTCAAACAGTCCGTAAAAGAGACCTATGGCCAGACAGCCCAGAATGTTTACCCAGAAGGTCCCGACCGGGAACGAGTGAAAGCCCCAGTTTTGCAGCGCTTTAGAAAGAAGATAGCGCAGTGCACCCCCGGTAAAACTGCCGGCCCCTACAATCAGTAATGTCTTCAGCATAAAATGTCATTTTATTATTGTAACAAGTAGGGATCATCAGCACATAAAGGCGGTTAAAGGCTAATCCCATAGCCGGTGCAAAGATAGTGAAAGGTGAGCGACAAGCAAAGATGCTTGCATTATTTGCTTGGCCGAACCGACTCCTATCTTCTGTAAAGATAGCGAAAGGTGAGCGACAAGCAAAGATGCTTGCATTATTTGCTTGGCCGAACCGCATCCTATCTTCTGTAAAGATAGCGAAAGGTGAAAGGTGAAAGGTGAGAGGAGAAGCAAATGGAAAACGAAGTATTCACAATTCTACTACCCTCAATAGCGATACGACCTGCTTATATTGGTCCGCTCCACCCCACCCTCACCTTTCGCCGGAGCTTTAAAAAAGAATGAGCGACCGACTTGAAAGTCAATCGCTCGTCTTTCGGTGATCCGCCTGGGGCTCGAACCCAGGACCCCAACATTAAAAGTGTTGTG
>CABRIW010000019.1:0-59649 GCA_902471075.1 uncultured Barnesiella sp.
CCGTCACGCCGATGGTACTGCGCAAGTGGGAGAGTAGGTAGCCGCCACCTTAAAAAGATGAGCCGGAAGGAAGTCTAGAGAGACAACCCTCCGGCTCTTTTTTTATGCCCTCCTCTGTCATGCCGCACCCGATGCGGTCACCAAGTCATCCCGCATCCCGATGCGGGATTCAGGGATACCGACAAGATTACCCGTAAGATTCACTTTTCTGGACCCCGCATCACGTGCGGGGTGACACCCTTTGTCATGCCGCCTTCGATGCGGTCACCAAGTCATCCCGTACCCCGATGCGGGATCCAGAGAATACCGTCTTCGGTCATCCCGTACCATTGGTAAACTTATACCGCACTTTTTTATAATCTCCTTTTTAGTTTGCTCAATCGCCCCCGATGCGGTCACTCAGTCATCCCGCACTTGATGCGGGATCCAGGGAATACCCGCCTTTTGTCATCCCGCACTTGATGCGGGATCCAGAGATACTGGCAAGTTTACTCGTAAGATTCTTTTTCCTGGACCCCGCATCGCTGTGCGGGGTGACACGGTTCTCGACGCGGTATCCAGGAATACCCGCTGTTTATACCCAAAGAAAACAGTCAGCAGTATCATCCGAACCAGTAGAAATGCACGGCCCGTGCATCCTGAACCTCCCTTTTCTTTTCCCGCAAAAGAAAAGGGAAAGCCAAAAGAAAGCTCCCGGCTGATGTCCGAAAGCTGAAAAATCGCCTCCGCGGTCCGGGGAAAAAGAACTCGCCGGGCTCGCCCCCGTAGCAGCCGTTCGGCAGGCTTTACTGCCTCGGGCCCTTCGATTGATTCGCCCCGGCTCAAACATCTTTTTCCCTTGTTCGTCCCACTCCGTCATTTTTCTTTCCGCTTTCTCCCATAGGCCGGATGGCTTCGCGCTTCGGTCATGCCGCGCTTTGATGCGGCATCCAGGGATACCGACAAGTTTACCCGTAAGATTCACTTTCCTGGACCCCGCATCGAGGTGCGGGGTGACACGGTGCGCATCGAGTACGGGGTGACATTCTTTGTCATACCGCGCTCCGACGCGGTATCCAGGAATATTCGGGGAAGTGGCTCCGTTGCTATTCCTCTTATGTCAAGAACTGGACCCCACGCGTTGTTCTGATAAAACAATGCCGCATCGGGTAACCCTGCATCAATAGAGAGCAGGGTTGACCTCGATACGGCAGTTATAAGGGAGGAGGGGAGGTACCTCTTATGCTTCCAGCGCTTTTTTGAAGATGGCTTCGACTTCGTTGGGGTAGATGCCGCCTTCGTGTACTTTTTCGTCGCCGATGTAGAACGTGGGTACGTAGTAATAGTCGTATTGGTCGGCGATGTCGGGATGCTCGGTCTCTTCGATTGCTTCGATAACGATGTCTTTGTATTCAGACCGTTTTTTCAGTTCGTCGATGTAGCTGAAAGCCCGCTTGCAGAAGGGACAGCGCGTTTGATAGAAAAGTTTTATCGGTTTCATATATATAAGGTTTGTTTTAATCTATGGACAAATATACAACTCTATTTGGTTAAATGAGTTGCAGTGTTTGTTTTATTACAAGTGAAGTGGTCTTTTGTTCTCTTTTATACATATGTTATGCGGATGGAATCTAATTTTTTAGTATTTTAAATGTGAATCATAAAGAAAAGTTAAGTGAATTGATAGTTCTGATTGTTAACTTTTTTCTTATCTTTGTTACACGAAGATAGGATTTGGTCCGGCAAAAAGTTTCAAACAAGTTTGGCTTTTCTGCTCACGCCTTTCGCTATTTTTGCACTCAAATTGAGCATGCTCAATTTGGAATATATAAAAAAGAAGCGTTATGCTTATCTTGTAGTTTGAAAACCTGAGAAATTTTCTAAACGAGATGCAAGGTTAGGCATAGTGGTTCTCACGCATCATAGCGTGGGCTGCTATCTCGTATCTGTATCTCGGGTTTTCTCAGGACCTTCAAACTGCGGTATGAGTAATCAGTTCCACGCTTTGTTGTGTATACAGACTTCTTATGGGGACGGTAAGAAGATTTTTAGAAGACCATGAAACCGATAGGGGAACTTATTCAAGAGCGGTTGAAAGCCGAGGAGCGCAGCGTTGCCTGGTTTGCCCGTAAACTGTCTTGCAGTCGGGCCAATGTATACAAGATATTTCGCAAGGAGTATATCGATACCGAGTTGCTTACTCGCATTTCACGTATATTGGATTACGACTTTTTCCAATATTTTTCTGACCACTTGAAAGAAGAATAATTCTACATTTAGTTTACGAATGTGTATAAAAATAGATACTATTTGTGTAAATAAATGGGAATCTTGGGAATATAGGAAATTGATCTGTTTTTAGATTTCTTTGTAGATGTGAAAAAAGTAAAAATCTAAAGACAATGCATAGAATACTCATTTTTACTCTCCTGTTCATGCCTTTATGGGCATGGGGTATTGTGCCCGTGGCAGATAATGATACAACCCCCGAGGCATTATATAGCTTAGGCGAGGAATATTTGACCGGCAACGATTCGCTGGGCATTTATATGAACAAGGAGAAGGGAGTCGAATTGATACGCCGAGCAGCCGAGCAGGGGAATATTGATGCTCAATGTCGGTTGGGAGTATGTTATGAAGAGGGGGAAGGCGTGCTACAAGATTATGAACAGGCCGCCTATTGGTATCGGAAAGCTGCTGAGCAAGGTAATGCAGAAACAGCATGTCGGTTGGGGCTTTGTTATGAAAATGGGCGAGGTGTAGATCAGGATTATGAACAGGCCGTTTATTGGTATCGCAAAGCAGCTGAACAGGGAGATGTTTGGGGACAAGGGAAATTAGCCATTTGTTATGAACGAGGTCAAGGTGTAGCTCAAGATTATTCACAAGCTGTTTATTGGTGGCGGAAAGCTGCCGAGCAAGACGATGTTAATGCTCAATTTTTCTTGGCCTTGCTTTATGAAGAGGGAAAAGGGGTTCAACAAAATTATGAACAGGCTGTTTATTGGTTGCGGAAAGCCGCTGATCAGGGTGATGCAAATGCTCAATGTAGATTAGCTTTTTGTTACGAAAATGGGCGAGGTGTTTCTCTGAATTATTCACAGGCAGTCTATTGGTATCGCCAAGCAGCCGAGCAGGGAAATCCCACGTCTCAATTCAATTTGGGAGGGTGTTATTACGAGGGCCAAGGTGTAGCTCAAGATTATTCACAAGCTGTTTATTGGTGGCGGAAAGCTGCTGAACAGGAGGATACAGATGCTCAATGTAGATTAGGTTGGTGTTATGCAAGTGGACAAGGAGTGCGACAGGATTATTCACAAGCTGTTTATTGGTATCGAAAGGCTGCCGAACAGGGAAATGTTTGGGGACAAGGTCTCTTAGCTGAATGTTATGAAAATGGGCAAGGAGTACCTCAAGATGATGAACAGGGAGTCTATTGGTGGAAGAAAGCAGCCGAGCAAGGAGATCACATGGCTCAATGTAAATTGGCTTTTTGTTACGAAAAAGGGCGAGGTGTTTCCCTGAATTATTCACAGGCAGTCTATTGGTATCGAAAAGCTGCCGAGCAGGGGAATAGCACAGCTCAATATTGGTTGGGGGTTTGTTATGAGGAGGGGCTGGGTGTCTCTCCGGATAGTGAGCAGGCTCAATATTGGAAAAATCTGGCCATACAGAATGGATATGAGCCTTGATAGACTATCTATTGTATTATAAAAATCGCATTATGAAGAAAATAAAAATACTGCTATTGGTCGTTGTGTTTCCTTTCGTGTGTATGGGAGAAGGTGCCTATCATGATTATAACGAGGTGATTGTCCGTGCTGGAGTTATGAACTCCGACTTGCGTTATGGCGAAAATCTGGGAGGCACAATCAATATATCGTATATACCGTTTGAAATAAATTCTTGTGGAATAGGCTGGAATGCCAATTTTACCAAAACAAAGGATTATTACAGCTTTAGCCCGATAGGTGCCGGAGCTACTTTGATAGCCGTGATGAGTGGTAGTATGTCTGTCGATTCGGATAATTGGGTGTGGAAAGCATTGTGTTGTATGGCTGCCGAGAGTATGGGTGTATATATTCCCATAGGACCTCATTTTGAATTACAGCCTTATTGGAATCTTTTGAGATTATCGAAGTGGCAAGAAGAGAAAATCATTGTTACCGGGGCTTTTGGATTGGCGGCTACGGCTTATATGAAGCGGTTTTCGATAACCGTCTATGGAGAGTATTCTTATGGATATGGAAATCCCGATTGGTGGACAGAAACCCTTGCAAATGTATTTCTTGAGGATGAAGAAGATACCTATTATACCCGATATGAAAAGCCTCGTACACCCTTCAAGGGGTGGGTTTATGGCCTCACGTTAGGATTTAGTTTTAATCTCTAAAAGAAGTAGGGCGATGAAGAGAGTTTGTTTTTTATTCCTGTGTTTGTGGACTTGCATTTCTTATGTGAGGTCAGAAGTTTATGAAGTAGATGAAGGTACTTTATTTAATCAAATTTTGCCGAACTGTACCCGTCCGGTTCTTATTGATTTTTATGCAACTTGGTGTGGCCCATGTCGCTCATATTCACCGGTAGTAGAAAAAGTTTCACGCATATATAAAGGACAGATTGACTGTTATCGGGTAGATATTGATAATAGTCCGATGGCATGTGAATATTTTGAAATAGAAAGTATACCCCTAACGGTGATTATCTATACCGATGAAGGGCATTACTTCTATAAGAGCGGATATATGGATATAAGTGAGTTGAGGAGAATGGTAAGAGAGGCTTTGAAAAATGCTGAATTTTAAAAACAAGAGATATGAAAAATAGGATATTAGCATTGGTTATAATATGTATTCCGAGCCTTGCTTGGGCTGAAATAGATACGAGCTGGTATAACAATTCGGATTGTGAATTTGTTATTTCGAATGAGGCGCAGTTACGAGGCTTGGCACAATTGACACGAGAAGGACAAACTTTTGCATTTAAGAAGATTAAGTTATCTAACGATATTGTCATTGACGATGAAGACCCTTGGAGACCGATAGGATATCCATTTAATTCCGACCCAACTGTCAATTTATTTCCATTCTTGGGCAGTTTTGATGGGGCTGGCTATACAATTACGCTTAAATCGGATTTTGATCAATATTGGTATGTTTACAATGAATATGGAGAGAAGAGAGGATATATTGGGTTCTTTGGAATGATAGGTCCCGATGGGAAAGTAGAGAATCTTATTTTGGATATAGGAGAAAAAAATATTGTTGTAGATCAAGAGGACTATAATTGTGATACGGGAATGCTCGCAGGCAGTTGCTTTGGAAAAATAGATGCTTGTGAAACAAGGGGAAAGTTGTCCTTTTCATGGGATAAATATAATTATTCGAATATTGGAGGACTCGTTGGAGTGACCGGAAGTAAGAGTGTAATTCGAAATTGTGTAAATAAGGTTTCGATGACGGTAAGGAGGGGTAGTTGTGTTGGAGGTATAGCTGGTAGAGCCATAGGGATGGTGATTGATAAATGTGTAAATGACGGCTCAGTAAAATTATTTGAGGCTACTGGAGATGGCTCAGGACTTGTAGCTGGTGGAATAGTAGGTAGTTTTTTAGGAGAACGAGCTTGCGTCGGCATGATATCGAATTGTCTAAACAAAAGCGAAATAGCTTCGGATAGTAAGGCTCATTATTGTGGTGGAATTAGTGGGTGGTTTGGTGGAACTGCCCTATTGGTTAATTGTGGCAATACCGGGAGTATTATATCTGATGCGTCGTCGGTAGGTGGTATTTCTGGATATGCTAGAGAGGGAGATTTAAGGAATTGTTATAATGCTGCTAAAGTGGAGAGCAGTAGGGGAATTCGACTTGATGCGTTGGTGGAGAATGAGTATGAAAATCCTACCGATAACTGCTATTTCTGTAAAGAATATGGTAAGTCGAAATTTGGTGAAAAAATTTCAGAAACAGAAATGACATCAGGAAAACTTATAAATCAGTTGAATCTCTATGCAAAGCAGTTAAATAATTTCGTGGAAGATTTTTTGGAAAGGGAGACAGGAGAGTATATTCCCACTATCTTGAATTGGCAGCAAGGCTCGGATAACAATGGTTTTCCAGAGTTTTAATATTTCCATGTACATTGATAGGGGAGGCCGAAAACCTTGAAGAGTAGGCATCAATATAGAAGTTAGTTATTATGAAAAAATTGATTTTGTTTTTAGCCGTATTTGCATTTGCTCATGTCATGTATGCGAATGATAAAGAATCCAGTAGTGTTGAGCAGCAAGAGCAGACCGAGTTGGTAAGTGGACAGGGTTGTGTGTCGTATAAAATCCATACGAATAAGTATATAAAGAATACTTATTTTATAGACTTTTATAATGACTGTTCAACCTATCAGGAGGTAAGATATTGGTATTTTAGCGAAAGAAGAAAGTGGATTAGAGTCAACCTTAGTGTTCCTCCTCATGGTCGTAATAACAATAATCCTGCAGGTCCTTGGGGTGAAATAACATTTACTGATCCGAATAGGTGATAATTGGTTGTACCTGCTAAAAAGGAGTATAAATTTTATAGAATCTTTTCTCCTTTTTAGCAGGTATAAATTCTCGTATTTGTGATAGAAATCACCTGATAGGTTTGCGCTTTTTCTTTCACGGAGGTGGACTTATATACATTATCGAAAACCATAAAATCATAAAATCTAAAACGATGTACAGCAAAATAGTTTTTGTCCTCCTGTTCATCCCTTTGTGGACTTGGGGTGCCGTTCCTGCGGCCGTTGATGGTATGACATCTGAGGAGTTGTATGGCTTAGGTCTGGAATATTTGACCGGAAACGATTCGCTGGGCATTTATATGAACAAAGAGAAGGGTGTCGAATTGATACGCCAAGCTGCCGAGCAGGGTAATATTGATGCTCAATGCCAATTGGGGCTTTGTTATGAACAGAGTCAAGGTGTAGCTCAAGATTATTCACAAGCGGTTTATTGGTATAGAAAAGCTGCCGAGCAGGGAGATATTTGGGGCCAATGTAAAATAGGCCTTTGTTATGAAAAAGGTCAAGGGGTAGATCGGGATTATTCGCAAGCTGTGTATTGGTTCCGTAAGGCTGCTGGTCAAGGCGATGCTGGCAGCCAATGTAAATTAGCCTCTTTTTACGAACAAGGTCAAGGTGTAGCTCAGGATTATTCACAAGCGGTTTATTGGTCTCGTAAAGCCGCTGAGCAAGGCTATGCTGGCGGACAATGTTTCTTAGCCATGTATTATGAAAAGGGCAAAGGGGTGCAACAGGATTATGAACAAGCCGTATATTGGTACCGGAAAGCAGCCGAGCAAGGTAGTATTTGGGGCCAAGGTAAATTGGGGCTTTGTTATGAAGAGGGGAAAGGTGTGCGACAAGATTATGAGCAGGCCGTTTATTGGTATCGGAAAGCAGCCGAGCAGGGAGATGCTTTGTCTCAATTTAATCTGGGAGGATGTTATCACAAAGGTCAAGGGGTATCCCAGGATTATGGACAGGCTGTCTATTGGTATCGGAAAGCTGCCGAGCAGGGCGATGCTTTGGCCCAATTTAATCTGGGTGTATGTTTTCTCAATGGTCAAGGGGTATCCCAGGATTATGGACAGGCTGTTTATTGGTGGAGAAAGGCTGCCGAGCAGGGAGATGCTGATGCTCAATACAATTTGGGCGTTTGTTATGCGAAAGGCTTGGGTGTGGTACAAGATTCAGAGCAGGCGGAATACTGGAAGAATTTGGCTATACGGAATGGATATGAACCTTGATGGCCGTATTTGTATAGGGGCTGCAAAGGTGGATTTATGGATTTAGTTTTAATTATAAAAAAGAAGGGAAATGAGAAAACTATTCTTATTATGTATGGTGGCTATTACTTGCTGTTTTAGTATAGATGCGCAGTGGTTTACTTTTTCTGGAGGTTATAAATATTTGAATTTGCGTGATATTCAGGTAAACACAGCCAGTATAGAGATTGAAACGGTTAATGCCATAGGGTCAAGTTTTATGTTTACCATGCAGTTTGGAAGAGATTTTATCAGTATAAATCCTATCGCTTTCGTGGGTGGATGCGGTATTGCAATAAATAATAATAGAATGATAAAAGCCGTAAACAGGCTGGCTGATCGCTACAATATAGATAAGGAGGAGGCATATGAAATGTTTAAAGATACTTATGAGTATAAAGATCTTATCGAGAGTAATAAGTATGCTGTCTTGTTGGGGCTTGCCGGTCCTTTCCGTTTTGCAATACCGGTAGGGAAGTTCTATATGGGGCCTTCTTGGAGTTTGTGTAATTTTACTAAAATATACGATCGTAAGTGGGAGATTACGGGCGATGTGGGATTCCGTGTGGATTATTGCCCTATACCGCAACTGCTTATTGGTACTTATGGAGAATATCGCTATGGATGGAAGAAAAATTCGCCCTATAAAGGATATTCTGTGGGGGTCTCGATTGGATATAGAATAGGGAATATATATCATTAACTAAAAAGTATGAGTTATGAAAAAGATTATTTGTTTTGTCTTGAGTTTGTTTTTTATAATGAGCGCATTTGCTGGTCATATTTTAAGTTACGAAGAATTTAAAAAGTCCTATCCCGATTATGAAATAATAGAGAAAAGGTCTCCGGGTGAAATTAGACGGGCATATAATGATTATGTGCAAAAGTGTAAGAGTGTGATTGCCACTCTTGATCAGATAAATCTGCAAATAGAGGAAGGTAATAGAGAGATGAATAATTTGAATTACCAAATGAAACAATATACTCAAAATATTTTGGAAATAAGGAATGAAATCAATGGGTTGAGTCGAGAAGAAGGAAATGAGAATTTGATACAGCAGAGGGCGCAGGATTTGAAAAACATGGAAGAAAAGCGTAATCGTTTATCTTCTCAAATCAGTAGTAAAGAGGAAGAGCTTCGAAATTTACAAGCTCAGAAAGCGAAACTGTTAATACAATTGCAGCAATGAGACGTTGGGTTATCGGTGCATTGGCCTTGGCTATATTGCTTGGCTCTGATGCTTTAGCCGATGATGAATCCCGATTGAGGGCTCTTGATGAACAGATAGCCAAAGAGAAAGCCGAAATCGAGAGGCTGAAGCGATTGATTGAGGAGAAAAACAGACAAAAAGGGAAGGATACGGCTGTTAGATATAATTATGTAGTCAAGGAAAATGCAATAAATATATCAGAACCTTTGACAGAGCCAGAGTTTATTAACTTTTGTAATAATACTACAGGTTATCAGGCGGATATAGAAAAGTTGCAGTCTTTGGGTATAGAATATTCGGTGATACATTCTTGTGCTCAAGAAAAGGGAAAACTTGTTGACCGTTTCTTCATGGGTTGGATTGAACCATTATCCGAAAAAGAGGTGGTAGCCCAGGTGAGACAGCAGGATATAAAAAAGTTGGATAATACGATAGCCTATTATCAGGATTTGAAAGCTACGTTACTCAACGAAATAAAATATAATTCTGTCGACGTTGTAGAGCAGAGTGGTGAGATTGTAAGCAAGACCATAGGTCAGTATGTCCCCGGGGAGTTAGGGCCTCTTTATGAAGCCGCTTCGGATAAAGGTCAAAAAACAATTTCCGAAAGTTTGCGTAAGAATATTGAAAGAGGAAGTCAGCCTATTGAAAATAAGGTGGCCGATAAAGTGGAAGAAGCAATAGATATTATTGAACAAATTCCGGGAGTGGATAAAATTAGTAAACATTATTTGTACCAGATCTTCCGAAATTCTCCTCAACTTGGTAGGTCCATAGGAGATATAGGAGCTGTAATCAAAATCTATTTCCGAGTGAAAGATATTGATAAACAACTTGAAAATCTTGAGCAACGGCGGACTAAGTTGATAGAGCTGTATAATTCCGAGTCGATACGACAACGAGTAGGAGCAGAGGAAATTCAATATATTAGACCGACAAGAGAGATTCTTGGTAACTGATAGGATTGTTTAAATACAGCCACAGCCGGGCAGGACTATCCTGCCCGGCTGTGGCTATACTATGGAGTGAGGTCTCAGTATTTGTTATACGAAATCACCTCGCTGGCGGGTTTGCGTTTCTTCTCGCGCAGGGGTTGGGTAGAGTATCCCAGCACGATGTCGAGCAGGACCCGTTTTTTGTCGGGGATGTGGAGCAGACGGCGCACGGCTTTTTCGTCGAACCAGCCGAGGATGCAGCTGCCCAGCCCTTCGGCGGTGGCGGCGAGGGTGATGTGGGCGGCGGCAATACCGATGTCGAGCAGCGGGAATTGCTTGTCTTTGATGATGCCGCCGATGCCGGCGGTGAAGTTGGGCCGCTCTTCGACCACGAGTATGTGTACGGGGGCCTGTTTGGTGAAGTGGTTCATTCCCAGCAGGCGGCTGGCTACGGCGTCGGCCACCTGGTTGCGCAGTTCGGGTTCGTCGACTACGATGAAGTGCCACGGCTGGGCGTTGCAGGCCGAAGGGGCCAGGCGGGCAGCCTCGACGATGCGGGCCACCTTTTCGGGGTCTACCGGGCGGTTGGGGTCGTATTGCCGGTCGCTCTGCCGGTGGGCAATGAGTTCATAAATATCGGTCATGGCAGTTTATGCTTTTTCAAAGTGCATGATGCGGCTGATGTATTTGCCGATGATGTCGAACTCGAGGTTGACGATGCTGCCGACTTCGATCTGGTGGAAGTTGGTGTGTTCGTAGGTGTAGGGGATGATGGCCACCTGGAAGCTGTTATCCTGCGAGTTGCATACGGTGAGGCTGACGCCGTTGACCGTTACCGATCCCTTCTCGACGGTCATGTAGCCTTTGGCGGCCATCTTGGGGTCGAGGTTGTAGACGAAGGTGTAGTAGCGGCTGCCATCGACCAGGTCGATTCGTTCGCAACGGGCTGTCTGGTCTACGTGGCCCTGCACGATGTGGCCGTCGAGGCGGCCGTTCATGAGCATGCTGCGCTCGAGGTTCACCTTGTCGCCCACCTTGAGCGAGCCCAGATTGGTGCGGTCGAGAGTCTCCTGTATGGCGGTGACGGTGTAGCAGTCGCCGTCGATGTCGACCACGGTGAGGCATACGCCGTTGTGTGCGACGCTTTGGTCTATCTTCAATTCGTTCGTGAACGAACTCTTGAGCGTGAGGTGCAGATTGCCGTTATCGTGTTTGAGGGCTACGATAGGAGCGGCTTCTTCGACAATTCCTGAAAACATAGTTTTGATGAGTTAGCGGTTAAAAATCGTATTCAACGATACGGAGAGGCAGAGGCTGCGGAACTATATTTTCCCCGGTTTGCCCGTGCCGAACCGTATCCTACGGGTCTACAAATGTAGAAAAATAGTTCGGTATCTTGTATGGATTATTCCCGAAAATAGTTATTTTTGAGAAAGGATTTCTGTAACATTAAAACGTGTACCATGGAAATATTGCTCCCGAAAAAAAACAATGGTTTGCCGGGCGATAAATTGTCGTCGCGAACCGTAACCGTGATTGGTGCCAACGGTGCGGGCAAGAGCCGTTTCGGCTTGGAGATAGCCCGCCAGAGCAAGGAGCACGCCTTTTGGCTTTCGGCACAGAAGGCACTGTGCCTTATGCCGCCGCACGAGGTGTGGCCCGGCTCTATCGAGGCGCAGTACAAGGAGGCTATCGATCGTTCGCACTACGTCTCGAAAGAGACTCCTACCGAGTTTGACCAGTTGCTCTTCCTGCTGCTGAGCGAGGAGTTTCGCAATCTGTTCAGCTACAAGTTCGAGGTACAGAAAGGGGGACATGTGGAGTTGCCCCGTACCCGTCTGGACCGGGTGCAGAAGTTGTGGGAACGCATATTCCCCAAGAACAAGATGCTGCGGGCCGAGGGCAAGCTGCTGATTCAGAGCGAGGACTCCGAGCCTTTCAACCCGTTGCGCTTGAGCTCGGGAGAAAAGGCGGTGCTTTACTACATCGCGGGGGTGCTCTATGCTATGCCCGATGCCGTGATTCTGGTCGAGGACCCCGAATTTTATCTGCATCACTCCATCTTGAAATCGTTGTGGGATTCCATCGAGAGCCTGCGCAAGGACTGTACCTTTGTCTATTTGACGCACGACATCGACTTTGCCGCGTCGCGGGTCGAGAGCACTTGTATCTGGGTGCGGTCGTTCGATGCCGAGCACATGACCTGGGACTACGAGTTTATCAACGACAGCGACTCTTTCCCCGAGGGCATGTATCTCGATATATTGGGCAGCCGCAAACCGGTGCTTTTTATTGAGGGGGCAGCTACGGGCAGTATCGATGTGAAGCTCTATCCCTATATTTTCCCCGAGTATATCGTGAAGCCGTTGGGCGGTTGCAACAAGGTAATCGAGGCTACACGAGCCTTTGCCGACTTGAAGGAGATACACCACCTCGAATCGCGAGGTATCGTCGACCGCGACCGGCGCACCGAGCGCGAGGTCGAGTATCTGCGCAGCCGTCACATCTATGTGCCCGAGGTGGCCGAGGTGGAGAATCTGCTGATGCTCGAGGGGGTAATCAAGGCTGTGGCCCGGCGTATGAAGCGCAATGCCAACAAGGTGTTCGAGATTGTGAAGAACAACGTCATCCAGCTCTTTGCGCAGGAGATCGAGTCGCAGGCATTGCTGCATACGCGGCACCGCATACGGCGCAATCTGGAGTACAAGATAGACCGTCGGTTCAACGACATAGCTTCGTTTGAAGACCACATCGACCACCTGACCGACGATACCGACGTGCGAGGCTTGTATAACAACATTTGCAATCAATTTCGTACCTTTGTCAAAAATCGGGATTACCGGTCGGTGCTGAAGGTCTATAACCAGAAGTCGATGGTCACCAACAGCAACGTGTGCAACCTGTGCGGCTTGGCCAATAAAGACAAGTATCTGCGGATAATCCTCACGATACTGCGCGACAATCACCCCGAAGCAGAGACGATACGCAGCTCGATACGGGCCTGTTTCAAAATAGACGATCAAGAAGAGAAAGAAGAAAAGAATAATGAATAAGAGTTGGATTTCGGCGGCTCGTCCCCGCACCCTGCCGGCCTCGGCGAGTCCGGTGATAGCTGCCTCGGCCTATGCCTTTTACGACGGATCCTTCCGTTGGGCCCCGGCACTCCTTTGCCTGTTGTTTGCCCTGTTGGCGCAGATTGCCTCCAACATGGCCAACGACTATTTCGATTACGTGAAGGGCAGCGATACGGCCCAGCGGGTAGGCCCTCGCCGGGCTGTAGCCTCGGGCGACATTTCGCCGCGAGCCATGCTCGTGGGCACGTTCCTGGTGTTGGGGTTGGCTTGTCTGGTGGGGCTGGGGCTTGTCTTTTTTGCCGGGTGGTGGCTGATACCCGTGGGTATTGTTATCGCACTCTTTGCACTGGCCTATACGGCAGGGCCCTATCCGTTGGCCTATCACGGGCTGGGCGACCTCACGGTCTTCCTCTTTTTCGGATTGATAGCCGTCAACTTCACCTACTACGTGCAGGCGTTGCATTTCGATATGGCGGTCTTTCTCCTCTCCATTGCCATGGGGTTGCTATCGATCAATATCCTGTTGGTGAACAACTACCGCGACATGGAGGAGGATGCAGCTGCCAACAAGCGCACGACTGTGGTACTCTTCGGACGTCCCTTTGCCCGCGGGTGGTACCTGGTCAACGGCTTTGTGGCCGTGGGGCTGGTGTTGCCGTCGCTGCTCCCCTTGGCTCCCTATTACGAAGGGTTGGTTCCCGTGGTGCTGTACCTGATTTTACATGTGACGACTTGGGTAGAGATGGGGCGTCGCCGTGGCGTTGCCTTGAATCCACTATTGGGTGGAACGGCTCGTAATCTGTTGATATTTACGCTATTGATTTCGCTAGTATGGATTTGTAAAAGCGTGTGGTTATGAAGAAGATGCTCCTTCTCGCCTTCGTGGTGGGACTGTCGGTACTGCCCATGTGGGGGCAGTCGTCGGGCATCATGCCTCGCAAGAGAGCTGTGCCCAAAATCTCGACGAGACAGATGGACAAGCCGGTGGTCGACACCGACCCGAGTCCCATTGTACGGGAGGGGAAGGACGATAACGACTCGACGCTTTATGGCGCGTTGCGCTTTTCGCCGCTGGCGGTCGACATGCTGGCCTTCGACAAGCGCATGAACGATACGCGCGAGAGCTTTCTGCTTCGCAACAATACGCCGTTCAGACTCTCGCGGGTCGTGCTCCAACTCTTCTACCGCGACCCCGGCGGTCAGATGATCGACTATCGCACCCAGGCGGTCGATTGCGACCTCTTGCCCGGGACGACGCGCAAGTGCGAAATCGACAGTTTCGACCGTTCGCGCAACTATTACCATGTCGATTCTCCTCCGGCCCGTGTTTCGGGACGTCCCTTTGTCGTTACCTATAAGGTGCTGCGCTACGATATAGTGGTGGAGCCATAACGCTTTTTGAGCTTTTCTCGTCAACTTTAACGCCCTTTGTCCGAGCCAAAGGGCAGGCCTCCTTGTTGTAAGAGTGAACGACGCGACAATCCGTCGTCGACTTAACGTATAAACTTATTTAGGAGGTAAAGATTATGACACCTGCAAAGCATCAGCAAAACTGGCTCCCCGGTATTTTCAACGATTTCTTCGGCAACGAGTGGATTGCCAAGACCAACAGTGCCGCCCCGGCTATCAACATTGTGGAGACCGAGAAGGCCTATGAGGTAGAGGTTGCTGCTCCCGGCATTACCAAAGACGATTTCGAAATTACGGTCGATAAAGACAACCATCTGGTAATCACGGTAGAGCGTAAGCAAGAGGAAGACGAGAAGAGTAAGAAAGGGCGCTATCTGCGTCGTGAGTTCTCCTATTCACAGTTCCAGCAGACTCTCATCCTGCCCGACAATGTCGACACCGATGCCATCGAGGCTTGCCAGAACAACGGCGTGCTGACGGTGAAGATTCCCAAAAAGAGCGCTCCTGCCGTATCGGCAAAGAAGAAAATCGCGGTTAAATAGCAGCCGCGTGGTACGAAGGTACAAAATTCGGATAATCGAGGAGGTCGTGCCCCGCTTGAGCGGCATGACCTCTTCGATTTTTTTGTACCGTGACTCTTGCCGGGTGCCCCGATGAGAGGGAGGGGAGTATCACCATGTGAAATTCTTTTTCCGGGAAGCCGAGCCTATGATGTTGAAATAAAGGTTTACCCACGGTTGCAAAAACGAGAAGAGGGGCAGGGCAAACGTGTAGCAAGGGGCGTGCAATACTCGGGAGGCACGCCGGTATACCACCGCTTTGATGACAAAAATCGACACCGCGGGCAACAGGGCGATGATGGCTAAGAGCCAGTTGTTCAGGAGCCCCCAGGCCAACAGCAGGATAAACAGGATGTTGAAGGCATAGTCGAACACCTTGCCCAACCCGAATACCGCTTTGGCTGCCGTATGCAGGTATTTCGAGGTGAAGTCGTATTGCAGTTTCAGCTCTTTCCAGGCCCCGTAGTTATCGTGATAGGAGGCTGCCATTTGAGAAGAGGGCGCAAGCTCTACCCGGGTATTCTTTCGGTTCGCTATTTCGTTGATAAAGAGGTCGTCGTCGCCATAGTGCAGGTGCAGGTATTTCGAGAACCCTTTATTCTTGAAAAAGAGCTCTTTGCGATAAGCCAGATTGGAACTCTCGCCCATATAGGGGCGTCCGATGAGGGCAAACGAGAGGTAACGCAGCGTAAAGAGCATTTTGTCATAGGCGTAGTATCCGAAGTTGTGAGACGGTTTGCCCTTCGATTGCATGGACGTATAGCCTAGGACAATATCGATACCCGGCACGAAGTTGCGGGCGATGGAGGCCAGCCATTGGTTGTCGGGCGGGCAGCAGTTGGCGTTGGTGAATACGACGATGTCGTATCGGGCTGCCTTTATGCCCAGCGTGAGAGCCAGTTTCTTGTGGCTCAGGTTGCGAGACCCTTCGGGTACGTAGGTGAAGTAGAGGTTGTCGTATTGTGCCTGCAGCGAGGTGAGTATGTCTTTGGAATCGTCGGTCGAGTCGTCGCTGACCACGATAACCTCGAATTGAGGATAGTCCTGGTTCAGGATGCGGGGCATGAACTGGATGAGGTTTTCGGCATCGTTCTGGGCATAGACGATAACCGACAGGGCCGGACGCTCGGTCGAGTAGGGAATCTTACCCTTTTCGCTCTTTCTGTAAAAGCGGAACGGGCGGTCGAACAGGTAAAACTGATAGACCATTTCGATAATCCAAATCAAAGCAAAAGCCCCGATTCCGTATATTTCGGGGGTAGAGAAACTCCAGGAAAAGTTCAAGTCCATAACGTATATCAAAAAGTGTTACAAACGTACATAAACTTTTTCAAACAAGGGGCCTTATTGCTCTTTTAAATCGTGTTTCAGGAAGAGGAACGGATATTTGCGAAGTTCATTAAGCCGTTGAATGTAAGAAAATTTGCAAGGGTTAAAAAACGGAGGGTAAAAAACTGTTATGAAAACTGTCAAAAGATAAGTCGGGCTATATAATAAAAGGGGGGGCAGTGCCGTTATAAATTAGAATTATTTTCTGGAAATCCCGGGAAGAAAAAAATAGTGTAATGAAAATAAACCGGTTAAGTATTTTTGCCCTTTTGTTGATGGTCACCTCGTGTGCTACCAATAAGACGACTTATTTCGAGAATTTGGATGTCGAACAGATAAGCGGTCAGGTCGATGTCGGCAATTACGAGTTGCGTATTGCCCCCGACGATATGCTTTCGATTACCGTTTCGTCGGTTGTGCCCGATGCTGCTGCTCCCTATAACCTGCCCGCAGTCTCTTATTCGGAGCCTGGAAAAGAGGAACTTACGATTGTTCCCAACCTGCAAGTGTATACCGTAAGCCGTGATGGCGATATTTATTTCCCGATTGTGGGGCGCATCCGTGCTGCCGGAATGACTCGTAACGAGTTGGCCAAATATATCGAAGACAAGATTCGTCCCGAGTTGGAAGATCCCTTTGTGCTGGTACAGTTTATGAACTTCAAAGTCGTTGTATTGGGTGAAGTGAAGAATCCGGGTCAGATTCCTGTTCAGACCGAACGGGTGTCGGTCCTCGATGCCATCGGTGCCGCCGGCGACCTGACCATTTATGGCGAGCGTAAGAATGTACTGCTGATACGCGAAGAGGATGGCAAGCGCATATTCCATCGCTTCGACCTGACCGACAAGGCGTTGTTCGAGTCGCCCTATTTCTATTTGAAGCAGAACGATGTAGTCTATGTCATGCCCAACCGGGCTCAGCGCAACAACTCGGATTATAACCAGTTGGCCTCGTACCGTATTTCGGTAGCCGGTACGGTAGTGAGTGCAATTTCGGTTTTGGCTTCGTTGGCCATAGCGTTGTTTATTAAGTAAAAAAGAAAATACCCGTTTATGGAAGAAAATTATACCTCCGAAAGAAGAAACGATAGTGTCGATGTCGTGGCCTTGTGGCGTGCGATTTGCAGAAAATGGTATCTCTTTGTCGGTTCTGTAGTGATATGCGTGGGATTGGTCGTTTGCTATTTGAAGATTGCCAAGCCACAATACGAAGTGCTGGCCGATATTCTGGTCAACGAAGACGAAAAGAAGGGCAGTAGCGGCGGCTTGTCGTCTTTGGTGAGCGAGGTGTCGGGAGGAGGATTCTCCTTGGACGGTATGATAGGCGGAGGTTCGGTAAATGATGAAATCTTGGTGATTTCGTCTCATACCATCATTCGCGAAATGGTGCATCGGCTCGAGCTGAACAAGGTTTATACGAGCAAGAAGAATTTTTTCAGCAAGAAAGAGTATTATGGCAATTCGCCCATTACGGTCGATGTGCCCGAGTCGATGTTGGATACTCTGGTTGCCGGGTTTGTCGTGAAGGTACAGACCGACAAGTCGAGCAACAAGATCAAGGTGCTGTTGAAACGGGGCTTTTTCAAAACTCTGGCCGAGACCGAAGCCACCTCGTTCCCGATAAAAGTCGATTATGGCGAGGGGATAGTCATTGACAAGACTCCCTACTATAAACCGGACGAGAAGTTGCGCTTTGTGGCTCATATCAACGGATACGATGCACAGGCCGAACGGTTGGCGAAACGTCTCGAAATAGACCTGTCGGATAAAAAAGCCAATGGCATCTCTTTGAAAATCGAAGATTCGAACCGGCGCAGGGGACAAGACATGCTCGATACCCTTATCGAATGCTACAACGAGGATGCCGTGCTGAATAAGAACCTGAAAGCCGAGAATATGTTGGCCTTTATCGATGATCGTTTGATAACGGTCGAGAACGAGTTGCATGAGGCCGAGCGGGTTATCGAACAGTATAAACGGGAAAACGACCTCTCGGATATTAACTCTGAGGCCAAAATTATTCTTGAGGCCAACAGCCAGTATCGCAAACTGTTGCTCGAGGCCGAGACGCAATACTCGATTATCTCGATGGTAGACAGTTTCTTGAATAGGCCCGAAAACAAATATTCGTTGGTGCCGGTTACAACCGGTCTTCCCGATAAGGGTGCTGCCGAGGCTATCAACGAGTATAACAAGTTGTTGCTGGAGCGGATGCGTCTGTTGCGTACGGCCAAGGACTCGAACTTGTCGTTGCTTACGCTTACGGCACAGATTGATGCCATGCGCGAGAATATCCTGAATACGGTATCCAAGGCCAAGGAGAGCTCGGATATAGCTCGAGCCGACTTGAAAAAACAGGAGGTTGAGTTTCGCACTCGTCTTCGTGGTTTCCCCGAACAGGAGAGAGCCTACTTGGATATCAAGCGGAATCAGATGATTAAAAACGAACTGTATACCTTCTTGATGAAACGGCGTGAGGAGAATGCCATGACTTTGGCCTCGACCTCGCCCAAATGCCGTATTGTCAATGCGGCCTACAGCAAGAACAAACCGGTATCGCCCCAGTCGTTGCTGTTGCTGGCTATTGCCTTTGGTGTGGGGCTGGTGCTGCCGGTGGTCTATCTCTATGGGAAGAGTATCTTCAACGTCAGGTTTGCTACCCGCAACGACCTGCGTCGTCTCACCAATCTGCCTGTGGCCGGTGAAATCGGGCACAACTCATCGTCTGAATATCTGGTGATGAAGGGGCACGGCAATTCGCCGGTAGCCGAGATGTTCCGCTTGTTGCGCTCCAACTTGCAGTTTATCTTGCCCGGTGGCGATAAGCGGGTACTGTTGGTGACTTCGTCCGAGCCGGGAGAGGGTAAATCGTTTGTCAGCCTCAATCTGGCCTATGCGATTGCCATGACCGGCAAGCGCACGGTCTTGATCGACCTGGATTTGCGTAGCCCGCAAATAGCCAATTATCTGGGCCTGTCGTCGACATCGGGTTTGACCAGTTATCTGATAGCCAAGAATGGAATGGATGAGAGCTCGTTGATTCAGTCGCCGGTCGAGTCGCTCGACGTCATTACGGCCGGGCCTGTTCCGCCCAATCCTTCTGAGTTGCTGCTCTCTCCCCAACTGGATAATCTGATGAACGACCTGCGTAAACGCTACGACTATGTGATTATCGATACGGCTCCGGTTGAACGTGTATCCGATACCTTCTCGTTGACCCGCTTTGCCGATGCTACGCTCTATGTTTGTCGAGCCAACTATACACCCAAGAACAGCGTATTCAATGCGATGGATTTTGCGGCAGAGGGCTCGTTGAAGAATGTCATATTTGTACTGAACGATACGGAAGTAACACACACATACGGATATTCGGAGGAGAAACATACGAGAAGAGGATAAGCCATGGTTTCCTTGAATAAAATATTCTTTGGGCTGTTCTTCTTGATGCTCATTGTAGGAGTTTATACCTATCAGATGTTATGGTTTCAAAGCTCCGATGAGTTGATCACGTTGCTGATGGCGCTGTTGTGCATGTTGGATATGCTGGCCAATAAGAATCACCAGCGGTACAAGGGCCTGTTTGCGGTTGTCGGGGTGATGACATTCTATTTGTTGTACTCCATGTTTGCCCTTCATTACAACACGCCCAAGGCGATTCTGTACGATTTCTTTATCCAGATCAAACCCTTTATCGCCTTTTATGCAGCCTATTCCATGGGTGTTCGGTTCGATGCTTCCCAGAAGCAGTTCCTCAAACGGTTGTGTGTATTCCTGAGTGGGCTGATGCTGTTGATTATCCTTTCGGGGTTTGGAATGAAATTCTTTTTTCATGTAGCCCATTACGGTATTATCAGTACGGTTTTGTTCCTGATATACTATTATTGCTCCTATCAAAATCTTACCAAGAGAGACAAGATTGTGATGATGCTCCTGTTGGCGGTGGGCTTTTTCAGTACCCGTTCCAAATTTTATGGCTTCTTCGTGGTGGCCATGTATATCTTCTTTTGGTACAAACCGGGAATATTGGTACGGGTCAAACTCAAACAATGGATAACGATTGCTCTGGTGTTTTGTGTCGTATTGTATGTGGCTTGGGGTAAGATAAACTATTATTTCATCTCGTCGGGATTGTTTACCGGTTCGGAAGACCAGAAGGACTCTTTTGCAAGAGCTATATTATATGTGCGCTCTCCCGAAATTCTGATGGACCATTTTGTCTTTGGCTCGGGATTGGCCTCTTATGCGACCTACTCATCGGGCGACGTGGGCTACTCAAGAGTGTATGAGAATTATAATATCGAGAACGTGTGGGGGTTGCAAGAGGGAGATTGCCCCTTTGTTTCCGATACCTTTTTCCCCGAACTGGTTCAGTTTGGTATCGTGGGGATTATCCTGTTCTTCTACTTTTGGGTATGGGTATATAGGAAGATAAAGCCCAGGGATGCCGATGTCGAGTCGTTACAACTGTATAAGATAGGGTTGTTGATTATTGCTTTTGCCACCATCGAATCGGTTGCGGGCAGTGCTTTTCTGCAAGGCTCGGGCATTATTGTTATGATTCTGTTGGGCTTTGTGGTCAGAGATGTTTCTATATTGAAGGAACGGCATGCAAAGTCTGAAACGAGAATAGAAAGAGTATGAATAGAAGCCGGAAATTTATCAACGATATTTTTATTTATGCCATAGGAAACTTAGGCTCCAAGTTGATAACTTTCCTATTGGTCCCTCTGTATACCTATTTTATTGCTCCCGACGATTTTGGTTACTACGATATTGCCCTGAATATATCGTTTTTGGGAATCGGGGTCCTCTCGTTTCAGTTGCGGGATGGGGTATTCCGTTTTTTGCTTGACAACGAAGACGATAGGATAAGAAAAGATATCATATCGTTTACCTGTCGGTTTCTGTTGAGGTCGACTCTTGTCGCTTTTGCCATAGGGCTCGTCTGTCTCCTCTTTTTCGAGATACGGTTTCTACCCTGGATTGTAGCCTTGACCGTTGTATTCATGTTTTACGAGATTTATATTCAAGTCATTCGAGGGCTGGGAAAGAATGTCTATTTCGTTTATATAGGTATTCTGACGTCGTTCCTGACGATTGTTTTCAGTTGCTTGTTTATCATTGGCTTGGATTGCGGGGTGCTGGGTATCTTTTATGCCAATATCTTGTCGCGACTCCTTTCGATGTGTATTATCGAATGCAAGTTGAGAATCTTGAAGAGGTATTTCCGATATGATTTTTCCGACCCCCAGATCAATCGTGAGATGATCAGATATTCGTTGCCCCTTCTGCCCAATGCCTTGTGCTGGTGGTTGCTGGGAAGTTCCAACCGATTGTTTATCGATCACTATCTGGGGCTCGAGTCCAATGGTATTTATGCCGTGGCCATGAAGTTCGCCTCGATTCTCGAGACCTTCTCGCTGATTATCTATCAGGCATGGCAGGAGACGGCCATTAAACAATATGGTTCGCAGGACAAGAACAGCTTCTTCTCGTCGGTATTGTATGCCCAGATGTATGTCTTTTCGGCATTTGTGATTTTGGTAATTTTTGCGATTAAATGGAATTACGGATGGTTGGTCGATGAGAATTTCCAGGCCAGTGCCCAATATCTTTTCCCGATGGGAATATCGGTCATCTTTTTCTCGCTGACTTCGTTTTTCGATATGGGGTATCAGTGCTCCAAAGAGACGGCGCGGAACCTGCCCGGGGTTATCCTGGCGACGGCACTGAATTTGCTGCTCAATTTCCTGCTGATACAGCGGTGGGCCATTTGGGGCATCGTGGCCTCTTCGATTCTCACCTACCTGTTTCTCTTCCTGTATCGCATGGTCGATTCACGACGGTTCTTCCGGGTGAGGATTCCTTATGCAGGAATGATTCCGCTGGGCGGTTGTCTGGTAGCCGGGATTATTTACTATGGAGTTTCGAGTATCTATCTTCAAATTCTATACGTGGCTATTTTGATGGTTCTCTTGTGGATAGCCATGCCGCGTTATGTAAAAGAACAATTAGTGCAGGTGGGTATGGCCAAATTGCGAAAAAAATGATTACCTTTCCCGATGCGTTATCAGCTGAACCAAGGATAATAGATCATGAATATAAAAATATATACCCGGAAAAACGACCCGAATGATGCGGTAAATTATTATCTGCAACTCATCAGGCAAGCGCTGGAAGAGCGATATGGCGCGTGTGTAGAGCCGGTTTCCTCGATAAAGGATATAGCACGCGACGATGTGGTTGTCACGATTTCGCCGGCAGCCTATTTCCTCTTGCTGTTGAAAAATCCCAACCAAAAGATCATTTACTGGTTCCAGGGTATTTTTGCCGAGGAGGTGGCCTATCTCTATTCGGGCTTGAAAAATGCGCTCAAGGTAAAACTTTTTACCTATCTGGAACATCACATATTGAAACATGCTCTGCTGGTGATATTCATTTCGGAGTCGATGCGCCAATATTATCGTAGAAAGTGTGGTTATGACAAGACGAATTATGTAATCATACCCTGTTTCAACAAGCAAAAAACAGACTCTGTTTCTCACATCCTTGCTGATAACGGGCATAAATACGACAGGGCTTCGTTTGTCTATGCTGGTTCGGTGAACCAATGGCAGTGCATAGAAGAAACGGTATATCTGTTTTCATTGATAAAAAAGCGGATAGAGCAGGCTACCTTGACTTTGTTGACCGCCGATAAGAAAGAGGCACAACGCATTGCGGAGGCATACCATGTCTCGGCCGAAATCAAATATATCCCTTTGAAGGAGTTGGATAAAGAGCTGCAAAAATATAAATACGGCTTTATCCTCAGACGGGATATTCCGTTGAACCGGGTTTCGACTCCTACCAAATTGAGCTCATATCTGGCCAACGGTGTGATACCTGTCTATTCTACTGTCATAGATGCTTTTCAGAAACCGCTTGCTGGTAAACATTATGCGATTCCGGCCGATATAAACGACTTGAACGGGTTGTGTGAACGGATATGTTCGTTCGACTCTCAGCCGGTGGATATAGACGTTATGGAGCAGGAGTATACGGCTATTTTTGACAGCTTCTACAACGAGGCCGATTACAAGCGGTTGTTGATTCGGACCTTGGACAGGGAGTTGGATATATAAGGCTCGACAAGTGTGATATGGAAAAGGTGCGGGACATTTCATTCGATATAGCCAAAGGGATAGGTATTATCCTGGTGGTTATAGGTCATTATGTACCCGACGATGCTCCGCTGTGGTATACCGGCCTCGTGCGGTTTATCTACTATTTCCACATGCCGCTTTTCTTTATCATAGCGGGTTATTTTTACGATTGCTCTACCCGTCGGACAGACTATCTGCCGTTTGTGTGGAGCAAGTTCCAGCGTCTGATGCTTCCCTACTTTATCCTTTCGTGGGCTATCGTGGGGACCAAGGTGGGGATAGGCCGTGTGATGCAGGTAGACCATCCGGTGACGCTCGATGCGCTGTATCGCGTGTTCTATTTGCCCGAGGCGGGATATTTCCTGTGGTTCGTGTATGTGCTGTTCCTCGCGTTTTGCCTGGCTCCTCTCTTCAAGAAAGGAGGTCGGCTCATTATCTTCTCGATAATGGCATTGGGGCTGTTCTTTTGGGATACGGCGCCACAATATTTCTGCATCCGGCAGTTGTGCTCCCATCTGGTCTTTTTTGTATGGGGCATGTGGGTGGCTCGGTCGGGAGGCCTGCGGCAGGCCATGAGCCGGTATCCGTTGTTGTGGATTGTGGTTGTGGCAGGGCTCTCGGTTGTTTATGACAACATGCCGTCCGGGGTAGTGGCTACGCTCCTTTTACTGGTGTTGGGCATTACCGGTAGCTTTATGGTATTCTCGGTTTCTGCCTGGCTTTCGCGCTCGACGGGACCGGTATCGCTGGGTTTAAGCCGGATAGGGGTGATGTCGATGACCATATACCTTTTCCATACCTGGATTATGGCGGGCGGAAAAGCGATTTTAACACACATATTGTCGGGTGGCAATACAATAGAGTTTGTGCTCTCTGCGTTATTTATAATAGGAGCGGGAATTGTCGGTCCCATTTGTCTCTACAAGTGGGTATGGACAAAAAACAAGTTTACCGCTCGGATATTTAAATAACCTGCACGCCGCCCATGAAACAAAAACTACGCATCCTGTTGGTGAATAAGTTTTACTATCCGAGAGGGGGAGATTGTATCAGCATGATCAACCTCGAGGCTTTGTTGCGTCGGATGGGTTATGAAGTCGCCGTCTATGCGATGGCTTATCCGAAAAATTTACCCTGCGAAACGGCCCGCTATTTTGCCTCTGAAGTCTCCTTCTCGGGCGGGTTGATGGAGAAACTGAAAGCCGCCAACCGGCTTTTTGGTACGGGTGATATTATACGTTCGTTCCAGCGAATCCTCGACGATTTCCGTCCCAACATAGTTCACTTCCATAACATCCACTCCTATCTTTCTCCCATTGTGGTCAAGTTGGCTCATGAGATGGGCTGCCGTGTAGTGTGGACCATGCACGACTATAAACTGTTGTGCCCCTCGTACAACTGTTTGTGTCGCGGCAAAATCTGTGAAGCCTGCTTTACCGACCCGACACAGGTGCTGCGGCGCAAGTGCATGAAGGATAGTGTCGTGGCCAGTGCGCTGGCCTATGGCGAAGCGTTGTGGTGGAATAGGCGGAAGTTGCAGCACTGGGTCGATGCTTTTGTCTGCCCCAGCGCGTTTATGGCCCAGAAGATGAGGGTTTGCGGATATGACTATACCAAACTGGCCGTTATCTGCAACTTTATCGAAAAGGAGAAGCTCGACTTCCTGTCTCAGCCCGAGGAACAGGAGTCTGCCTCCGAGCCATACTACTGCTATGTGGGGCGTCTTTCCGAAGAGAAGGGCATACGCCTGTTGCTTGACGTGGCGCAAAATTTGCCTTATCCGCTTTATGTAGCGGGTGACGGGCCGCTGGCCGAGGAGTTGCGTAAGAAGTATGCTTCTGAGAAAATTCGGTTCCTGGGGCATCTCTCTTCGAAAGAGGTGGTCCGGTTGGTCAAGCGGGCCCGAACGATGGTGGTTCCCTCGGTTTGGTACGAGAACAATCCGTTGAGTATTATCGAGTCGCTGTGCATGGGTACCCCTGTTATCGGTTCCGAGGTGGGCGGTATCCCCGAACTGATACGTGAGGGCGATGGTTCTCTGTTTCGCATGGGCGACAAGGAGGAACTCGAGGAGGCTATCGGGGCTCACATGTCGGTCGACAATGCCGATCGGCAGGCCATTTCACGGCGGGCCCGGGCCCGATTTTCGGAAGAGCGTTACTGGCAGGAACTGAAAAAAGTGTATGGAATAGAAGGGTAAATATAAATTTGAAAGACTGGGAAAAAGATTTATCTTTGCACGATATTTGAAAAAAATGAAGATTTCTGCACCTACCGATATAAGCATTATTACCACCTATCGCTGCCCCATGCAGTGCAAGATGTGTAATATCTGGAAGAATCCCACCGATCCCCGGCAAGAAATCCGCCCCGAGGAGCTGGAGGTTTTGCCTCGAGTCAAGTTTATTAACATTACGGGTGGCGAGCCTTTTGTTCGGGAAGATTTGGATAAGATTGTAGAGGTAGCGTTTCGCAAAGCTCCCCGGGTAGTGATTTCTACGTCGGGGTGGTTCGAGAACCGCGTAATTGAGTTGGCCCGGAAGTTCCCCAAGATTGGTATCCGCATCAGTATCGAGGGCCTTTCGCAGAAGAACGACGAGTTGCGCGGGCGTCCCGGCGGTTTCGATAAGGGACTTCGTACCCTCTTGAAGTTGAGAGAGATGGGCGTGAAGGATATAGGTTTCGGCATTACGGTATCGAACAACAACTCCGAAGACATGCTTTCGCTCTATCACCTCTCCAAAGCGCTCGATATGGAGTTTGCCACAGCAGCTTTCCATAACTCGTATTATTTCCATAAAGACGACAACGTCATCACCAATCGCGATACGGTGTGTGCCAACTTTGCCCAACTCATCGAGATGCAGATGCGGGAGAAGCACCCCAAATCGTGGGCTCGTGCCTTCTTCAACATGGGGCTCATCAACTACATCGAGGGCAACCGTCGGTTGCTGCCCTGTGAGGCCGGTCTGATGAATTGCTTTATCGACCCGTATGGCGAGGTTTATCCCTGCAACGGACTGGAGTCGAAATATTGGAAAGAGAGCATGGGCAACATCCGGAAGGCCGCCTCGTTCGACGAAATCTGGAACAGCGAGCAGGCACAGCATGTACGCGAACTGGTACGGCGGTGTCCCAAGAATTGCTGGATGGTCGGTACCGTTTCGCCGGTGATGAAAAAGCTCTCTTACGTGCGTCACCCCATGGGGTGGATACTCAAGAATAAAATGCGTTCGCTGCTGGGCAAGCCGGTCTGCATCGACAAGAAGTGGTACGATGTAGGTCAGGACCCCCGACAGGGAAACCTCAATAGGCCCGAATAGGGCAGGAAGGAGACTCGTGGCGATGAAGATAGTCGTGGCCGGTACTCGTGGAATCCCCGATATTCAGGGTGGGGTAGAGACCCATTGCGAGGAGTTGTATCCCCGCCTGGCTGCCATGGGCCACGACGTGACGGTGGTGCGCCGTTCGTGCTACGTGACTCCGCAAAACAAAATCACTTCATATAAGGGCGTTCGCCTGAAAGACATCTATGCTCCCCGCAAGAAGAGTATCGAGGCTATTGTCCATACGTTTCTGGCTATTCTCTATGCCCGCCGGGTGCATGCCGACGTGCTGCATATCCACGCCATCGGGCCGTCGTTGCTGGTCCCCTTTGCCCGGTTGCTGGGACTGAAGGTGGTGATGACTCACCATGGTCCCGACTATGACCGGCAGAAGTGGAACCGGGTGGCCAAGGCTGTGCTGCGGTTGGGCGAACGTATGGGTGTCAAGTATGCCAACGAGGTGATTGTCATCTCGACCGTCATCGACAATATCCTGCGCGAGAAGTATCATCGCTGCAATGCTCACCTGATTTACAACGGGGTGAATACTCCTGCCATAGCCACGACGACCGGCTATATAGGTTCGTTGGGGCTGGAGTCTCATAAGTACGTGTTGGCCGTAGGGCGGTTTGTCGAGGAGAAGGGGTTCGACCTGCTCGTCCGGGCATTCGACCAGATCCCTCACGAGGGGTACAAACTGGTGATTGCCGGTGATGCCGACCACGAAGACCACTATTCGACCTCGTTGAAGCAACTGGCCCGGGAGCATGGGGTGGTACTTACGGGTTTCATTCGGGGGGCCAGGTTGAACGAACTCTTTTCGCATGCCCGCCTCTTTGTGTTGCCTTCGTTTCACGAGGGGTTGCCCATCGTGTCGCTCGAGGCCTTGAGCTATCACTTGCCGGTGCTGGTCAGCGATATTCCCGCCAACCGCCTCTCTTGTCTCCCGGCCGACGATTTCTTCGCGACGGGCGACATCCGCTCGCTTGCCGAGGCTCTCGCCCGCAAGTTGGCGCAGGCCGATACCCGTTGCCAATACGACCTCACTCCGTATAACTGGGACTACATAGCTACCCAGGTCGATGCCGTATATCATCGGCTGTGATTCTGCGACCGGGAAATAAAATTCTGTCGTACTAAAAAGTCGGCCCGATTTCGAACCATATCGGGCCTGTTTTGTTTTTGAGGTATAACATATCACAAAACAATCAAAAACAAAACGATTATGAAAAAACTAATCCCGATTCTTTTTGTCGTGGCAGCCATTACTGCGTGTCAGAAAGAGCCCAGCCTCTCCAAGCTGGATGACGATTATGTGGTGTTTACCGATTATGACAAATCGGCCAGCTTCGTCGACTATCTCACCTACTACATGCCCGATAGTGTGCTGCTGATTACCGACAGCGAAAAAGCCACCTACTGGACCAATGACGAGGCCAACTATATTCTCGAGACCTTTGCCGAAAATATGGCAGCCCGGGGCTTCATGCTGGTCGACACCAAGGAGGAGGCCGACCTGGGTCTGCAGGTCAGCTACATCGAGGATGTTCGCTACTTTGTCAACTATCCCAGTCCCAACTGGTGGTGGGGCTATCCCGGCTATTGGGGACCCGGCTACTGGGGACCCTACTGGAGCAGTTGGTATTATCCTTATCCCGTGGTGTACAGTTACAGTGTGAACTCCTTCCTGGCCGAACTGGTCGACCTGACCGACCAGACCACGACAAGCAAGCGGTTGCCGGTGCTGTGGGATACCTACATGGCCGGTTTGCAGAGCAGCTCTCCCCGGGTGAACCAGACTTTGGTTATCCGTGCCATCGATCAGGCTTTCAACCAGTCTCCCTATTTGACCAATCAATAACGTGACTACCCATTTTGTATATCCAATAAAAACAGAAATCGAATTATGAAAACTATTAAACACATATCGTTATGGGTGGTAGCTGCTGCTTTTATGGTGGTTGTGCCGACCCGTGGAAACGCGCAAACCGTTTCGAAAACCTATTTCAATGTCGATTGGCAATTCAATGCCCCGATGGGAAACAGCTATGCCGACAAGGCGAGCGGATGGGGTATGAACTTCGAGGGGGGATATTACGTGATGCCCCATATGGCCATAGGTGCTTATATTGCCTACCATACCAACAACAAGTATATCGACCGGCAAACGCTGGCCTTGAGCTCCAGTTCGGCACTGACGACCGACCAACAGCACTCGCTGTTTCAACTGCCGTTCGGTCTGCTGGCCAAATACCGCTTCACGACCAGCGGCATGTTCGAGCCTTACATGACGGTAAAGATGGGAGCCAATTACAGCCGCATGTCGTCCTACATGCAGGCCTGGGAACTCTATCGCGACACTTGGGGATTTACCGTCTCGCCCGAGATCGGTATCAGTATCTTCCCCAGTCCCAACTATCGGTATGGGTTGCACCTGGCCATGTATTACAACTATGCCACCAACAAGAGCAAGGTGCTGACCTACGAAATCGACGGACGTAGCAATCTGGGTTTCCGTGTAGGTATCTCGTTCTAATAGGTTGACATTATATCCTCTGTGAATCGATCGGGGGAGGAGGTGCATCGGCATGCACTTTCTCTCCCGATTTTGTTAAATAAAGCATAGCCGGTTGCCCCATAACGATATATGTATTACTTTTGTGTCGGTCGGGAGAGGATCTTTGTCTCCTCTCTGCCGTTACCATGACAACAGTATTTAGAAGATTTGTACATGATGTATCGTCGCTTTTGGGGCGTACTGCTCACGGTTCTTGTGTGGATGATGGGCGGTTCGTTCTACTCTTTTGCTCAATATTCGATGGACTATGCGGTGTCGATGGCCGGAAATGCCGGTAGTGGCACCTTCGCTCCCTACTTTTTGTCGGCCAACAAGCACGGTTTGGTCACTCACAGCAAGAGCGGTTATTTGCGTGCCGCCTTGTCGCGCGACATCGATATGAGCAAGCGCTTCTCCTATGAGTTCGGTGCCGATTTGGTAGGACTGCTTTCGTCCACTTCGCCGGTAGCCTGTTACGATGCGAACCAGGGCCTCTTGGAGCGTCGCCCTCGGGTCTCCTCGTTCCGTATCCAGCAACTGTATGCCGGCATCAAATATCGTAAGATTTTCATCTCGGCCGGGAATCGCGAGCTGACCGACCCGGTTGTCAACTTCGAGTTGAGTTCCGGCGGTTTGGTCTGGTCGGGCAATGCCCGTCCTATTCCTCAGGTGCGGGCCGGTTTCATCGACTTTGTCGACATCCCCTATACGAAAGGGTGGGTACAGATCAAAGGCGACATCGCCTATGGTAAATTCATGGACAGCGATTATGCCCGGGAGCATTACAACTATTACAACTGGTATATCACTACCGGAGCCTTGTATCACCACAAGTCGATTTCGTTCCGTACCAATCCCGACAAACCTTTTGTGGTGACTATCGGTGCCGAGTTGGCTGCCCAGTTCGGAGGGACTCGTCGCTATTATGACAAGGGGGTACTGATTGACTTGCTTACGATGAAAAGCCCCACGCGACTGAAAGATTTCCTGCAGGTTCTGGTTCCGACCTCGGGTGACGGAAGTACCAATCAGGGCGATCAGGCCTATTACTATGGTAACCACGTGGGGCAGTGGAATCTGTCGGCGCAGTATACCTTTAAGGACAAATCGTCTATCCGGGGGTATTTCGAATGGTATTACGACGATGCTTCGGGCATGGGCAAACTCAACGGCTGGGACGGCTTGTGGGGTATCGAATACAAGAGCGGCCGGGAGAACTGGCTCTCCGATGTGGTGGTCGAGTATGTCGACTTTACCAATCAGGGAGGTCCCTTGAACTGGTGCCCGACCGATTACGACAATCCGATATTGACGACCGAAGCAACAGGTTTTGACGACTATTACAACAACTACTTCTATAATGGCTGGACCCACTACGGACAGTCCAACGGTACCCCGATGGCCAAATCGACATTGTATAACACCGACGGTTTCCTGCGATATAAATTCAATCGCATGCGCGGTGTACATGTAGGGGCAATGGGATATATCACCCCCGAATGGCGATACAAGGTATTGGCTTCGTACCGGACTTCGTGGGGGTCGTTGCAGCTCCCGCTGGCCGATACCCAGCACGATTTGTCGGGTTTGCTCGAGTGTCATTACACGCCTGCGAAACTCGCGGGGTGGAGCTTCTCGCTGTCGCTGGCCGGCGATAAGGGCAAGCTGTATGGCGACAACTGGGGCGTTGCCATCGGAATCAAGAAGAGTGGAATTTTAACGATAGGGAAATGAAAGGAATGATGAATATAGCACGCCGCGTTTTAGTAGGCGTTTTGTTGGCTGTCGCCATTACCTCGTGTACGCAGAACGATGGGTATATAGGCCCTATTTTCGGCAAGTGGCAGCTCATCGAGATGTGGAAAGGACAAACGATGACCCCCCACGACAGCATTTACTACAATTTCCAGACCAGCATCATTCAGCTGCAGTTGATTCACCGGCAAGGAATTTCGAATACAACCGAAGCCTTTTACGGAAATTATGAGAAGGAGAACGGTGAGTTGCGGTTCAGTATCGTAGAGCCCTCATCCTATCCGGCTGTGTTGCCAGAGATTTTTAACTTGAAACCGATGGGGATAGACAATGTGAACGTGTTTCACATCGAGACGCTGAACTCGTCGAAGATGGTGCTCACGCGAGGCGAAGACGAGCGCTTTGTCTTCCGCAAATTCTAAGCCTTTTTACAGATAGCGGATTTCCCGGTTTTCGGTATTATCGGGAAGTTGTTCGGGATAAATCTTGACAAATCCCGACCGCGGGTCGAAAAGTTCCTCCAGATTTTTAACCCGGTTTCCCCAGAAGACGATGCCGTTCAGGTCGGCCGTAAGTCGGGCCGAATAACGCTTGGGCTTGATGAGAACCGAGCCCGTCAACCGATGTTTGTAAAGCCACACAAAGCAGGTGTTGGCCTCCACTCCTCGGGTCAAGTATCCCATGACGGTACCCATGGGAGTTTCGGTATGGACCGACGACTCGAGTTTGACAATGCGATGGGTGAAGATTTCGGAAAATCGCACATCCTTGAAACGCTCGATCGATACCCGTTCGCCCGTTTCGGTCATCAGCCATATACCTTCCCAATTATCGACAGGAGCCGTATCGAAGTAGTGCCGGGCACTGGTCTCGCTGTAATCTTCGAGGATGAAACTGCGGTAGGGCGGCTTGTCGTCGTAGCGGCACTCTTCGTCGGTTATCGACGAGGAGCTCAGGATGAATCCCGCACACACCAGAAGCCAGGCCGCCGCTTTCATCAGAACTTGTAGTTAAATCCGAAACTGAGCAGCTCCTTCAACTGGAAGTGCCCCAAGTCTTTGTTCAAGGCCAACGCATCGTCGTAGCGCAGGTGCACAAACAGTCGCGTCGAGAAGAAGCGGTTGAGTATGAAGTCGAACGTGTTTTCCCAGTCGCCCTGCACATGGTCGTAGCTGGTAAAGTAGAAGAGGCGGCAGGTCCATACCATGTTGTGGTAGAACTCCCACTTGATGCGGCCCTCGAACGACGAACCGTATTGGTTCATGCTCTTGCCCGATTTGATGCCGAAGCTACTGGGATCCATATCGTTGTCGATGATGAACTGCAGGTTGTAGGAGAGGGGCGAGAGCGATACCGACGTCTCGAACTGTTTCTTGTCGTTCTTGTACTGGTACGACATACCTAAACCGATATTCAACTCGGCCGGCGACAGGAAGGCAGCCACCTTGTCGTTGGTGTTGGCCGTATAGCTCGAGAGGAACTGGGTCTTGAAGTTGAGGGTGGCCGTGTAGTACCATTTGTTGTAAGCCTTGAGACCGAATTTCGAGTTAATCTGGAACAGGTCTTCACTCACACGCACCGAGCGCAGCGTGTCTTCGGGGGCGCTGTTGATGTTCAATCGCCATTGTACCAGGTTCTCGAACAGGATGCGCTGCTCTTTGGGATCGTTGTATTTAATCGAGAACTGCTGGTCGCTCAGCAGGTTCACGTTGCTGGTTCCGCCCTGATACCAGTTCTCCGATACATAGACCTGCGAGAACTGTATGGCCGACTGGAAGTTGACGACCCATCGTTTCAGCTTTATCTTCTCCTTGCCCACATCGTTTTTGATGATAAGCGGTTTCTCCTTAATCGAGAGTACATGTTTCACCGGGTCGTTTTCGATGATGTATTGCTTGGGAACCTCGGGCAGATTGTCGAGGTTGTAGTGAATCATCTTCGGATAGTTGACAATCACATAGTTCTGTGCCATTTCGCGAGTCTTCTCCCGCTCAATCTCCCGTTGCAGCCACTGGTCGTTTACGGTGAGCGAACGGGGCTTGAAGGGGTTGTTGTCAGCCTCCGGCAGATGTTGCAGCGGGGTCGACATCTGTTCCTTGAATACGATGGGAAGGAACAGCGGGTTCACCGGGATTTCGTTCGAACCCTGTGCCGCCTTTATGCTGTCGGCATATTCGAGCATTCGCAGCATCTTGATGACCGGCAACATCTGTTCGGTCGTGTCGGTCTCCATCAACGAGAGCAGCCTCTTGTCGGCCTCCTGCTGAAGTCGCACCGAGTCGACGGGAGCAGTCCCTGCGGTGGGGGTAGCCACACTGTCGGCTACAAGTACAGTCTCGGCCGGTAGGGGCCGTGTGGCGCTCGTCGTGCTGTCGGCGGGTGCTACGGTCGTGGCCGATAACCCGGTTGCGGAAAGAATACCGATAAGGAGAGTGGTCATTCGTGAACCCATAGAGTCGTATATATTTTGTCGTTTGTAAATCCTCGTCTCGGAGAATAATCCCCGGCAGGACATTTTCCTCTTGTTAAATTAGCATACAAAGATAATGAAAGGCGAGTGGAGTGGCAAAAAGAAAACCGGGTTTTCTCATCTCGTGAATAATTCTCCGATACATTATGCCGGTATGTAGATTATTTTTCTTAATTTTGTGCCCCGTAGTGTAAATACATAAAACCATATTTTATCGTGGAAACTAAATATATATTCGTTACGGGAGGTGTAACCTCGTCGTTGGGAAAAGGTATTATTTCGGCCTCTTTGGCCCGGTTGCTTTTGGCTCGTGGATATAAGGTGACGATTCAGAAATTCGACCCCTATATCAACATCGACCCGGGTACGCTGAACCCTTATGAACATGGAGAATGTTATGTGACGGTCGACGGCCATGAAGCCGACCTGGACCTGGGCCACTACGAGCGGTTCACCAACACGCCCACAACCCGGGCCAACAACATCACGACCGGTCGCATCTATCAGAATGTCATCGACAAGGAGCGCCGTGGCGACTATTTAGGAAAAACGGTACAAATCATTCCGCATATTACCGACGAAATCAAACGCAACATCAAGTTGCTGGGTTCGAAAAACCAGTTCGACTTTGTGATTACCGAAATCGGCGGTACCGTGGGCGACATCGAGTCGCTGCCCTATCTCGAGAGCGTGCGTCAGTTGCGGTGGGAGCTGGGCAAGAACTGTGTGTGCATACACCTTACCTATGTGCCCTATATCGCTGCCGCCAAAGAGTTGAAGACCAAACCTACCCAGCACTCGGTAAAACAGTTGCAGGAGGTAGGTATCCAGCCCGATATTCTGGTGCTGCGTACCGAGCACGACCTTTCGCTGAACCTGCGCAAGAAGGTGGCCCTCTTCTGTAATGTAGACCCGGCTGCCGTCATCCAGTCGATCGACGTGCCCACGATTTACGAAGTCCCCTTGAAGATGCACCAGCAGCATCTCGACGAGCTCGTGCTTACCAAGACCGGCCTTCCTATCAATGGCGAGCCCCATCTGGAGCCGTGGATGAACTTCCTCCACCGCATGAAAAATGCCACTGAAACGGTTCGCATCGGTCTGGTGGGTAAGTATGTCGAGTTGCCCGATGCCTACAAGTCCATCAACGAGTCGCTCTTCCAGGCCGCTACCTACAACGACCGCAAGCTCGATTTGCAATATATCCACTCCGAGAAGCTGAACAGCGGCAATGTCGACGCCATGCTCTCGTCGCTCGACGGTGTAATAATCGCTCCGGGTTTCGGACAACGCGGTATCGAAGGCAAGTTCGTAGCCCTCAAGTATGCCCGTGAGCACGATATACCTACCTTTGGTATCTGCCTGGGTATGCAGTGCATGGTCATCGAGTATGCCCGCGACGTGATGGGGCTGACCGATGCCAACTCGACCGAGATGGATGTAACCACCAAACACAACGTCATCGACCTGATGGAGGAGCAGAAGAGCATCACCAACATGGGCGGAACCATGCGTCTGGGTGCCTACGACTGCGTGCTGGCCGAGGATTCGATTGCCGCCAAGGCCTATGGTACCACTCACATCCGTGAGCGTCACCGCCACCGTTTCGAGTTCAACAACGAGTATCGCCAGGCCTTCGAGGATGCCGGCATGCGTTGTGTGGGCGAAAACCCCGAAACTCACCTGGTCGAGGTGGTCGAGGTTCCCTCGTTACGCTGGTATGTAGGTGTGCAATATCACCCCGAGTACAACAGCACCGTGCTCAATCCCAATCCCATTTTCGTCGATTTCATCAAAGCCGCAATTTCGAAAAAATAAATTTTTAGTAATTCTCAAAACCGAAGAATGGATAAGAACACGATTTTAGGTCTTGTACTGATGGTAGTGGTTGTGCTGCTCTTCTCGTGGTGGATGCAGCCTACGCCCGAGCAGTTGGAAGCTCAACGTCGGTACAACGACTCTATTGCTGCCATCGAGGCAGAACGTATGGCCGAGGCCGCTGAGGCAGCCGCTCCGGCTCAAACCGATACCCTCTCGCCCGAGATGGCCGACTCGCTCAAGCAGGTCGGTCTGGTGGCTCAGTTTGGTGAGTTTGCTCCCTGTGCCGAGGGTACCGAAGAGTTTACGACTCTCTCGAACAACAAGGTGACCCTGAAGTTTTCGAACAAGGGCGGCCGCCTCTACGAGGCCGTGCTCAACGATTATATGGCCTACGACTCGACGCAGGTGACTCTCTTCACCGGCGACGAAAACGACTATGGCTTCATCGTACGCACCAATGCCCGGGTAATCGATACCCGCGACCTCTATTTCGAGCCGGTAGTCAACGACAGTACCGTAGACATGACGCTGACTCTGGCCAACGGCAGCCAGCTGGGCATCCGCTACACCTTGCCCGAAGACAGTTATATGCTCAAGATGGACATCTGGCAGAAGGATATGGACCGGGTTATCCCCTCGAGCGTAGTCTACTGGGATTTCACCTGGGACCAGATGATGCGCCGTCAGGAGCAGGGACGTATGTTCGAGGAGCGTAACAGTGCACTCTATTATAAATTTGTGGGCGACGACGTAGAGCACCTGAGCGAATCGGGCAGCGACGAAGAGAAGGCAACCACCAGTCTCAAATGGATCGGTTTCAAAAACCAGTTCTTCTCGACCGCCTTTATTGCCGACGGCAAGTTCAACGACGGCGCCTTCACTTCGGAGTCTTTCAAAGAGGGTAAGTACCTGAAGCGTTTCCACGCCGAGAGCACCATCGACTACGACTCGAAAGAGCCGCAGGTGGCCGGTTTCAACATCTTCCTGGGACCCAACTCGTACCCCCTGTTGTCGTCGTATGACGACGGCCGTTCGGGCGACCAGACCCTCGACCTCGACAAACTCGTGCCGCTGGGCTACAAGTTCTTCCGCTGGATCAACACCCTTATCGTCATCCCGGTCTTCACCTTCCTCGGCAAGTTCTTCAGCAACTACGGTGTCATCATTCTGTTGTTGACGATTTTCATCAAACTCGTCCTCTTCCCCTTCACCTACAAGTCGTACAAGTCGCAGGCCCGCATGCGGGTACTGGCTCCGCAAATCAAGGAGATTAACGACAAGTACCCGGGGCAGGAGAATGCCATGGAGCGTCAGCGACTCACGATGGACCTGTACAGCAAGGCGGGTGTCAACCCCATGGGTGGCTGTCTGCCGCTGCTGTTGCAGATGCCTATCCTCATTGCCATGTTCACCTTCTTCCCCTCGTCAATCGAGCTGCGGGGTGAATCGTTCCTGTGGGCCAAAGACCTCTCGACCTACGATGCCATCGTAAGCTGGGATACCTACATACCGCTCATTACGCCTTACTTCGGCAACCACATCAGCCTCTTCTGCTTGTTGATGACCATCACCAACCTGATTTATACCAAAATCAACATGCAGAATACGGCCGGCCAACAGCAGATGCCCGGTATGAAATTCATGATGTACCTCATGCCCATCATGTTCCTGGTATTCTTCAACAACTACTCGGCCGGCTTGAGCTACTACTACTTCCTCTCGCTGTTGATTACCATCATTCAAACCTACATCTTCCGCAAGAGCATCAACGAAGAGAAGGTATTGGCCGAACTGAAAGAGAACCAGAAGAAACCCCGCAAGAAGAGCGGATTCATGGCTCGCCTCGAAGAGGCTCAACGCCAGCAGCAGGCTGCCTTGCGCGAGCAACAGAAACAACGCGCCAAACAGCAACGTCGCCGTTAAGCGTTTAGATATTTTATATGAGAGAGGCGCTCTCCCGAGTAGGGGGCGCCTCTTTTTTCCCGTTATGACTATGAAATATAGTATAGAATAGCCATGCGATTGAAAAAATTTGTTTGTGCCGTTGTTGCCGTCTTCAGCCTTTCGCCGCTTGCGGCGCAACAGGTAGTCTCCAACCATTCGGTCTCGGTCGAACTGGCCGGATTGATGTATGCCTATGAGTGCCCGCTGGGCGACCGGTTTTCGCTTGTGGCCCGGGTCGGTACCCAGGCCGGCATTCAATATTCGTCGTATAGCAGTTTTTGGGGTGAGCGGGAACACCGCTGGAGCGTGGGGCCCTTTCGGTGGAACCTCGCTACTATTACAACCTCTCGAAACGCTACGAGGCCGGGAAGAACGCGTTCAAGAACAGCGGCGGATTCCTCTCCTGCAACCTGCAATACTATTTCCCGCCCTATTATCGCTGGCATGTCGAGAAGAAGGGCGGCTTCGAGATGACTCCCTTTTGGGGATTCCGCCGGGTGTGGTACCGTCACCTGCTGTTCGAACTGGGCGGAGGGGTGAGCCTGGCCTCGACCGACTTCAAGAGCGTGTCGGTAGGCCCGGCCTTCAACGTGCGCTTGGGGTATCTTTTTTAGTCGAAACCATTTATTGTTGTTTTTACGAATAATGAGAGAGGCCTCCGTTCCCAGCCGGGAATACGGAGGCCTCTCGCTATATAAACTAAACCTATGGCTCGATCAGTTGTTTTCGGGGCGCAGCTTGCGCACGGTTACACCGGCTTGCCACATTTCGCTGTCGCGCAACTCCTTTAGCTCCTGGTTCAACCCTTCGCGGTATCCCTCCTTGCTGTTGGCGTCGATCGAGCGTTGAGCCTCGTTGCCCTTGGCTACCTCGTCATACAGCTCTTCGAATACCGGTTTGGTGGCGTCGCGGAACCGTTTCCACCAGTCGAGGGCACCCCGTTGGGCCGTGGTCGAGCAGTTGGCATACATCCAGTCCATGCCGTTCTCGGCGATGAGGGGCATGAGCGATTGGGTGAGCTCTTCGATGGTTTCGTTGAAGGCCTCCGAGGGGCTGTGGCCGTGAGCCCGCAGGGTGTCGTACTGGGCGGCAAAGATGCCCTGGATGGCCCCCATGAGGGTACCGCGTTCGCCGGTGAGGTCGGAGTAAACCTCGCGTTTGAAGGTGGTCTCGAACAGATAGCCCGAGCCGACCCCGATACCCAGAGCCAATACCTTCTCTTTGGCGTGCCCGGTCGCATCCTGGAATACGGCGTAGCTCGAGTTGAGTCCGCGGCCTTGCAGGAACATGCGGCGCAGACTCGTACCCGACCCCTTGGGGGCTACCAGTACCACGTCGACATCGGCGGGAGGCACAATGCCCGTACGCTCTTTATAGGTGATGGCAAAGCCGTGCGAGAAGTAGAGCGTCTTGCCCGGCGTGAGGTGCTTTTTCACCTGCGGCCACACCTCGATTTGTGCGGCGTCGGAGAGCAGGTATTCGATGATTGTGCCCCGTTTGCAGGCCTCTTCGATTTCGAAGAGCGTTTCGCCGGGTACCCAGCCGTCGGCTACCGCCTTGTCCCAGGTCTTGGAATTTTTACGCTGGCCCACAATTACCTTGAAGCCGTTGTCGCGCAGGTTCATGCTCTGTCCCGGGCCCTGCACGCCATACCCGATAACGGCGATTGTCTCGTTCTTGAGTACTTCTCTTGCTTTCTCCAAAGGAAACTCTTCGCGGGTAACTACGTTCTCGTCAACACCGCCAAAATTCATGATTGCCATGTTCTTTTACGTTTTGAGGTTATGGAATTTGTATTTATCTGTTTTCAAAAATGATTCGTCCTTTGCAATAGACGGTCTGGTCGTCGCGTATCTCGAGGGCGAAGTTGTCGGGCGCCTCCTCGGCTTTGAGCAGTTGCAGCGGGGTGCCGTAGCGGGCCTCGTTGGCGTAGCTGATTTCGAAGCGGTGCACCTGCTGGCGGTCGTAGCGCTCGAGGTCGAAGAGGTCGAGCAGGTGCTCGATATACTTCACGCTGTTGACGTGACGGTTGAGGTCGATGTCGATGTATCCCACGCGATGCGTGGCGGGATGGTCGTCGTGCACGTCGCGCACCCGCGACTGCTTGTCGATGGGGCAGGGGCGGTCGGTGATGTTGCGGGCGATGTAGTCGAGCTGGCTGAGGTCGACCGATGCCCGAGTCTCCAGATCGATTACCACCCATATCGTGCGGGCATAGCCGCAGGGGGTGCCGTCGGCCCCGTAGATGGCAAAGTTGCGCGACGAGAAGTGCTTGTTGTACCCCTCGATCCAGGTCTCGAGCGTGTAGCTCTCGTGGATGCGCGGGTAGTGGGTCATCTCGATACTCAGTCGCGAGAGTACCCACACTTGCCGCTGTTTGATGAGGTCGCTGTACCCGATGCCCCACGACTCGGCATGCAGCGTGGCCACCTCGAGTATCCGCTTCACCAGCAGGGGCAAGGGCAGCTCCTGTTGGGCGTTCCCCTCGGCCGGCTCTACCGTATAGCTGTGGGTGTAGACCGGCTGGACGGGCGATTCCGAAAGTGCTTGATTCTCTTTCATAGTTGGTTCTGGCGATATTGTTGTTCTTGCAAAAACAGGCTTACGTGCTCGACCGTCGACTTGGTGATGGCCACGCGGCCCGACCGCACGAACTGCATCACCTCGTAGCGGCTCAGCTCTTCGAAGAGGGCCTGGGTCTCGTCGGTGTGTCCCGACTTCTCGATGACCGTGTAGGTGCGGTTCACCTCCAGGATGCGGGCGTTGTGCTTTCGTATCAGCTCCTCGATATGGCTGTCGTCGAGCAGTTTGTCGGTAGGCACCTTGTAGAGGGCCACCTCCTGGAATACGATTTCGTCGTCGGTGTAGAAGAAGGCCCGCAGCACGTCGATGCGTTTCTCGATCTGCTTGACCAGCTTCTCCATCGTTTCGCGGTCGCTGTATGTGGTGATGGTGAACTTGTGTATCCCCTCGACGGCCGAGGCCGATACCGACAGGCTCTCGATGTTGAGCTGTCGGCGGGTGAAGATAATCGAGATCTGGTTGAGCAGGCCCACCTGATTCTCGGAGTAGACGGTTACGGTATATAAGGTTTTGTCTGTCATATCGTTATTCATATTTTTCGGTAGCGTTGAGCATGATGTGGGTTACACAGGCTCCGGCGGGAGTCATGGGGAATACCATACCGTCGGGGTCTATTTGTACGTCGAGCAGGTAGGAGCCGTGGTGAGAGAGCATCCGCTCGATGGCATCGTCGAGCTCCTCGCGGGTGGCCACCCGTTCGCCGTCGATACCGTAGGCTGCGGCTATCATCGTAAAATCGGGGTTGAGCATGGGAGTTTCGGAGTAGCGGTGGTCGAAGAAGAGGGCCTGCCACTGCCGCACCATACCCAGGAAGTTGTTGTTGAGGATGATGATTTTCACATCGATGCCGTATTGCATGATGGTGCCCAGCTCCTGGACGGTCATCTGTATGCCCCCGTCGCCGGTGAAGAAGCACACGGTGCGGTCGGGGTTGCCTATCTTGGCGCCGATGGCTGCCGGCAGACCGAATCCCATCGTGCCCAGACCGCCCGAGGTGACGAGGCTGCGCGGGTGCTTGAACCGGTAGTAGCGGGCCGACAGCATCTGATTCTGGCCCACGTCGGTTACCAGTATGCTGTCGTTGCCGGTCGCCTCCGATACCTTGCGGGCTACCTCGCCCATGTTCATGAGGGGCTTTTGCGGGTGTATCTCGGGTTCGATAACCTTGATGCGCTCTGCCTCTTCGCAGGGGACAAACGACTCGAGCCACTCGGTGTGGCGGGCCGGTTCCACCTTCGAGAGCAGCGCCTGCAGCACGGCCCGGGCGTCGCCCAGAACCGACACGTCGCACTTCACGTTTTTGTTGAACTCCGAGGGGTCGATGTCGATATGGATGATGCGGGCCTGTCGGGCATACTGACTTACGTCGCCCGTTACCCGGTCGTCGAAGCGCATGCCTATGGCGATGAGCAGGTCGCATTCGTTGGTCTTGATATTGGCGGCCACGCTGCCGTGCATGCCCAGCATGCCCTTGTAGAGCGGGTGGTCGGTAGGGATGGCCGAGAGGCCCAGCAGGGTGCAGCCCACGGGGATGTCGGCCTTTTCGGCCAGGGCGGCCAGTTCGGCTTCGGCCTGGGCGATAATCACGCCCTGTCCGGCCAGGATAAAGGGCTTGCGGGCCTGGTTGATGAGGCGGGCGGCCTCATCGATTTCGGCCGGCTTGATGGCCGGGTAGGGGTTGTAGCTGCGGATGAACTGGCAGGGCTGGTAGTCGAAGTCGGTCAATCCCGTCTGGGCATCTTTGGCGAAGTCGAGCACTACCGGGCCGGGGCGTCCGTTGCCGGCAATGTAGAAGGCGCGGGCCACGGCCCAGGCAATCTCGTCGCTGCGGCGTATCTGGTAGCTCCATTTGGTGACCGGCTGGGTGATGCCCACCACGTCGGTCTCCTGGAAGGCGTCGGAGCCCAGCAGCGACGAACCCACCTGCCCCGTGATGACGATGAGCGGCGTGCTGTCCATCATGGCATCCGACAGGCCGGTGATGATGTTGGTCGCCGCCGGTCCCGAGGTGACCAGCACGACACCCGTCTTGCCCGATACCCGGGCGTAGCCCTGGGCAGCGTGGGTGGCACCTTGCTCGTGGCGCACGAGTATGTGGTTTATCTGGTCGCGATAGTCGTAAAGTACGTCGAATACCGGCATGATGGCTCCGCCCGGATACCCGAAGATATATTCTGTCTGTTCTGCAATCAAGGCTCTGATGAGTGCTTCTGCTCCGCGTATTTTTTCTGTTGCCATAATCGTTTCGTAGATTTTAGAGGGGGATTAGATGAGTCGAACGGCACCTTTGTCGGCCGAGCTGACCAGGGCCGCGTAGGCCTGCAGGGCTTTCGATACGGTGCGTTGCCGTTGCCGGGGGGTGAAGGCCGCCTGGCCTCGCGCCAGCTCTTCGGCGCGGCGCCGCTCCAGTTCGGCATCGTCGACCAGCAGCTCGATGCTTCGGTTGGGGATGTCTATCTCGATGAGGTCGCCGTCGCGTACGAGACCAATATTGCCTCCCGCCGCGGCCTCGGGCGAAATGTGGCCGATCGACAGTCCCGAGGTGCCGCCTGAGAAGCGTCCGTCGGTGATGAGGGCGCAGGCCTGGCCCAGGTGTTTCGACTTGATGTAGGAGGTGGGGTAGAGCATCTCCTGCATGCCGGGGCCTCCCTTGGGACCTTCGTAGGTAATCACCACCACGTCGCCGCTCTCGACCCGGCCGCCGAGTATCCCTTCGCAAGCCTCTTCCTGCGACTCGAATACCTTGGCCCGGCCTTTGAAGTGGAATATCTTTTCGTCTACGCCGGCCGTCTTGACGATGCAGCCGTCCCGGGCGATGTTGCCGAAGAGCACGGCCAGGCCGCCGTCTTTGACATAGGCGTGCTCGAAGTCACGGATACAGCCCGTGCTGCGGTCGGTATCGAGGTCGTTGTAGTAGTTCTCCTGCGAGCCCAATACCAGATTGAAGCGGTTGCCCGGTGCGCTGTGCCACAGCTGTTTGGCCTTGGTCGGGCATACACCGTCGCGTATGGCATAGGCTTCGATGGCCTCGGCCAGCGTGTGGCGGTCGACCCGGTGCACCGAAGTGTCGATGAGCCCCTCGTCGGTCAGTATGGACAGAATCGAGAGGATGCCGCCGGCCCGGTTCACATCCTGTATGTGGTAGTGCGAGTTGGGGGCCACCTTGCAGAGTACCGGCGACTTGCGCGACAGCCGGTCGATGTCGCTTATCGTGAAATCGACACCTGCCTCGCGGGCGATGGCCAGCAGGTGCAGCACGGTGTTGGTCGAGCCGCCCATGGCGATGTCGAGCGTCATGGCGTTGAGGAAGGCCGCGCGGGTAGCTATCGAGCGGGGCAGCACGCTCTCGTCGCCGTCGCGGTAGTAGGCCTGGCAGTTTTCGACAATCTGTCGGGCTGCTTCGACGAAGAGCCGTTCGCGGTTGCGGTGGGTGGCCACGATGGTACCGTTGCCCGGCAGGGCCAGCCCGATGGCTTCGTTGAGGCAGTTCATGGAGTTGGCGGTGAACATGCCCGAGCAGGAGCCGCAGGTGGGGCAGGCGGCATGTTCCACGCGGCGCACCTGCTCGTCGTCTATGCTTTCGTCGGCCGATTCGACCATGGCGTCGATCAGGTCGAGGCCCCGGCCGTCGAGGTGGCCGGCCTCCATGGGGCCGCCCGATACGAAGAGGGTGGGGATATTCAGCCGCATGGCTGCCATGAGCATGCCCGGCGTTATCTTGTCGCAGTTGCTGATGCACACCATGGCATCGGCCTTGTGTGCGTTGACCATGTACTCTACGCTGTCGGCGATGAGGTCGCGCGAGGGGAGCGAATAGAGCATGCCGTCGTGTCCCATGGCTATGCCGTCGTCGATGGCGATGGTGTTGAATTCGGCGGCAAAGCACCCCAGCTTTTCAATCTCCTTTTTGACCGTCTGCCCGATTTCGTGCAGGTGCACATGTCCCGGGACGAACTGGGTGAACGAGTTGACTATGGCAATGATGGGGCGTCCCATCTGCTCGGCCTTCATGCCGTTGGCCCGCCACAGGGCCCGGGCTCCGGCCATTCGCCTGCCGGCCGTACTGGTTGTGCTTCGTAACTGATGTTTCATCGTACCTACTGTTTACAAAAAAAGAAAAACCTTTCCGCGCAGGTGGAAAGGTTTTACAATTACTCTTGATTGTTTATAACTATGAATTGAAGTAACTACATACGCCTTTCCACCTTACCGACTCACGACAATAAGTTCGCTAATAATAATCGATAGAGAAATGACATGTAGTATCATCGTAATCATGCTGTGTGATTGAATGGTATTGCAAATGTAAAACTCTTTTGTGAAATAAGCAAGAGTTTTGAAAGAAAATTTGCGTATGGTCTTTAATTTTGCTCTCGTTTTTCTTCTTTCTTTAACAAGAAGATATATAATAATGTGTCTTTGTCATGGGGTGTGTACCGGGATGGCTTTTCCCGGTGAGCATCTCGCCTGCAAATAGCGGGGATTTGAAAAAATAAAGTGTATATTTGCAGTGCCTTCTTGGCAAAAAACAAGAGAGGTGTAATCCTAATCCTTTATAAATTCGGGGAACCTTGAGAATACGTCGTGTCATAAGAGTCTGTGGAGTTGCCATTGCCTGTGGTGTGATGGCAGCGTGCAGTCCTACCCGGCATGTCCCCGACGGCAGCTATCTGCTCGACCATGTGAAGATAGAGACCGATACGAAGGATGTGAAACCGTCGGACCTGAAGTCGTATCTGCGGCAGGAGCCCAACCACCGGATGTTTGGCCTCTTCCGTTTCACGCTGGGGCTCTACAACCTCTCGGGCAACGACTCGACCAAGTGGTTCAACCGCTGGGTGAGAAATGCCGGTACTCCCCCCGTCATCTACGACCCGATGCTGATGGAGAACTCGCGCCTGCAGATGGAGAAGGCGATGTTCAACAAGGGCTATATGGCTGCCCGGGTCGAGGCCGATACGGCTTCGCGGGGCAAACGCATGGATGTGGTCTATCGCGTGTCGGCCAATACGCCGCACTACATCGGCGACATCGACTACGACATTGCCAACGATACCCTCTCGCGGTTGATCGAGCGGCGGTTTTCGAACCATTCGCTCCTGAAGAAGGGCGACAACTTCGACCGGAACGTGCTCGACGAGGAGCGGCAACGCATCTCCGACATCTTGCGGCGCGACGGGTTCTATGCCTTCAACAAGGAGCTCATCACCTACACGGCCGATACGGCCGACCACTCCAAGGCGGTGAACCTGACGCTGAACATCCGGCCCGACTCGATGGTCAACGGCTCGGGCTATCGGCCTTACGAGCGCTACTACATGCGCAAGATCTATTTCGTACTCTCTTACGACCCCACGGCTGCCGATGCCATCGACGTATCCAACGCCGGGGTGTACAAAAACTACTATTTCATCGAGGGCGACCATCCCTATATACACCGCGAGACACTGGTCGAAAACTGCTTTATCCGCCCGGGGCTCCCCTTCAGCAGCCGCGATGTCGACAATACCTACACCGCTTTCGGTCGGTTGCGTATCGTCAAGTATGTTAATATCCGGTTCGAGCCGGCCGGGCAGAGCGCCGAGGGCAGGAACGAGCTCGACTGCTATATTCTGCTCAGCGAGGACAAGCCCCAGTCGGTATCGCTCGAGGTCGAGGGTACCAACTCGGAGGGTGACCTGGGTTTTGCCGTGGGGGCCACCTACGAGCATCGCAACATATTCAAGGGTTCCGAGACCTTCTCGACCAAGGTGCGGGGCGCCTACGAGAGTCTCTCGGGCGACTTGAGCGGGCTCATCAACGACCGCTATACCGAGCTGGGGGGCGAGGTGGGCATCACCTACCCGAAGTTTCTCTTCCCCTTCCTGCGCACCGACTTCCGCCGGCGCATGAAGGCCAGTACCGAGTACAGCGTGAACTTCAACTTCCAGCAGCGGCCCGAGTATACCCGTGTCATCTGGGGTACGGCCTGGAAATACAAGTGGACGACCAATCGCGGATTCTTCCGCCACAACTACGACCTGCTGGATATAAACTACGTCTATCTGCCCCACAAGACCGACGACTTCCTCGAGACCATCGCCCCCGACAACCCGCTGTTGCGGTATAGCTACGAAGACCACTTCATCATGCGCATGGGGTATACCTTCTACTGTTCGAACCTGAACCCCTCCAATCCCGTGCAGCGGCGCACCAACGTCTATACGTTGCGGGCTGCCGGCGAGGTGGCCGGCAATGTGCTCAATGCCTTCTCGCGGATCACCTCGAAGTCGCAGCCGGCCGACGGCTACAAGATATTCGGAATCCGCTATTCGCAGTATGCCAAGTTCGATTTCGATTACAGTTTCACCCACCTGATCGACGACCGCAACTCGGTGGCTTTCCACGTGGGGGGCGGTATCGGCATCCCCTACGGCAACTCCGATATTCTGCCTTTTGAGAAACGCTATTACTCGGGCGGTGCCAACAGTGTGCGGGGATGGTCGGTGCGTACGCTGGGTCCCGGCAGCTACAACGGCAACAACTCGGTGTCGGAGTTTATCAACCAGTGCGGCGATATTCGTTTCGACATGAACCTCGAGTACAGAGCCAAACTGTTCTGGAAAGTCGAGCTGGGTGCCTTCATCGATGCCGGCAACATCTGGACCATTCGCAACTACGAGGCACAGCCCGGCGGGCAGTTCCGTCTCGACTCGTTCTACAAGGAGATAGCATTGGCCTATGGTCTGGGTATCCGTCTCGACTTCAGCTACTTCCTCTTGCGGTTCGACCTGGGTATGAAAGCCTACAATCCGGCGGCCGGGCAGGAGCATTGGGCCATTGCCTCGCAGAACTTCAAGCGCGACTCGGCCTTCCACTTCACGGTGGGCTATCCCTTCTGACGTACGGGCCGGGGATTGTTGCTAAAAAAAGTAGATTTTTATATTTGGAATATCGCGAAATATCCCTAACTTTGCAGCACTTTTCTATGAAAGGTCGGTTGAGTAGCTCAGCTGGATAGAGCAACAGCCTTCTAAGCTGTGGGTCTTGGGTTCGAATCCCAACTCAATCACCTCGAGGGAGCAAGCGTTTGTTTGCTCCCTTTTTTTATGGCCCCATCCGTCCCTGTGGTAGGGGCCGCCGGTGGGTCGGTAAAAGAGAAACAAAGGGGGCAAAAGAGGTTTGACATCGCCATTCGCTATGGCGATGTGCTCATCAATACAGAATCGGTGATAGAGGGTGAGGGTGCTGTCGTGGCGTGAGGCGCGCATTTCTTGCGATAGCCGTGCCTTACACGATTTGAACCGGAAAAACCTGTGCGGTCTGCAAAGGGCAGGAGGGAGGAGTGTAGCAGGTTATGCGCCCAGCGAATCGCACTCGTCGCCGCCGCCACCCACGCTGCCCACTTTTACCTGTTTGCGCGACTTGAATACCAGCATGTCGGCCACCAGGTAGTTGAAGATACCCGAGATGAGCAGGGCGGCGAGGTTACAGTAGACCACATTCCACTCGAAAATCTTTTGGAAGATGAGCAGGAATACCATCTTGATTAGGAATCCGGCACCAGACGAGAGGTTGAATACCAGAAACCGCAGGAAGAAATCGCGTGTAGAGCGGTGTGCCAGGCGGCTCTTCCAAATCCAGAAGTAGGAGCACATGAAGTTGCTCAACACGGCGAACTCGAAGCTGATGGTAGGCGAGAGTATGAATTTGCCGAAATAGCTGGTGAATATGAAATGGTCGCATATCCATAGCACGAAGGTGTCGACCCCTGTACCAAACAGGCGGCTGACCACGAATTGCAGATAAATGCGCAGTTTCAGTATTCCGGCTTTCACGACCTTTTTACTTCGTTACTTATTTCTGGAAGGGTTTCAACGGGTCTTGTTGCGACAGAAGTCGACGGTCGGTAATGAACTGTACCAGCCAGGCGATGAAGAGGAAGCAGGCGATGAAGAGGCCGGCTACATCGAACAAGCCCAGCGTCTGGCCGCCGATAGTCCATTTAATATCTTCGAGCGAAGTATATATAAATATGGTGTTAATCAGGATGATAACCAGTCGCAACTCGGTGGGGCCCAATTTACCGTAGGTAAGCAGGAATTTGCCCTTGACGATGGTCGAGATATAGGTATAAATCGAAAGTACCAGGTAACCGGCCAGTACCAGCATGGCTACATCGAGGCGGAACATCGGCGACAAGCCGGCACCGATGCACATGATGCAGATGGTGATGGCATCGAGCGAGTGGTCGATGAAGAAGCCGTAGACGGGGCGTTGCGTATTACGCACACGTGCCAGCGTACCGTCGAGGCTGTCGCCGTACCAGTTGATGAACAAACCCAGTGACGAAAGCCACAAGTAATTCTTGTCGATATGTGCCAGTACAAAACCGACTGCGCAGATGACTGCACCCAGCAGACCCGTATAGGTGAGGAAGTCCGACGTCACCCACGAGGGTTGACGTTGAGCCAACCAAACTAACGCTTTCTTCTCTGCCGCATTGAGCAGCGAGGTCTGAATTCTTTCTGATGTTTCTTTCCCCATATCCTAAATTTTGTACAAAAGTACAGATTATTTGGAAAACCGAGTAAAAAAAATCCATGAATTTACGGAGGTATGTAAAAGATTTGAAATTTCTGTTACGTCCCGGTGGAGCTACCGGGCAAGGCTTTTGTCAATTTAGGACCAAAGCCCCTTGCCATCGGCATTCTGCGGGATTCCGGCTAATCATTTTTATATGAGTTGATTATCTGCCTTGTGCTTCGGCATGACCGAAAGTAATAACCTTTTGTTATGGAAAGTAAAAAAGAATGATAATCAAAATCGGGTTTTACTTGTTATCTTTGTTACACGAATATAAGAGGAGGTTCGGCAGGGTCAGAGACTTTGAAAACTTCTGTTTCCTTTTGCTTCTGCCTGGGCCTTTATCTATATTTGTGGAATATAGGATACGGTTCGGGATAATCAAACTCGAAATTTTATTTCGGTTTGCCTCTCCTCTCACCTTTCGCTATATTTGTAAAGACGGAAATATTCTTACTTAAAATAAAAACGATTATGGAATTTTTGACAAACGAGAAACTGACGATTGTAGGCGCAGCCGGTATGATCGGTTCGAACATGGCTCAAACGGCCTTGATGATGCACTTGACCCCCAATGTATGTTTGTACGACCCGTATGCTCCGGCCCTCGAAGGGGTAGCCGAGGAGTTGCGTCACTGTGCTTTCAAAGGGGTGAACCTGACCTATACGAGCGATGTGAAAGAGGCTCTCACGGGTGCTGCCTATGTGGTATCGTCTGGTGGTGCCGCCCGTAAAGCCGGCATGACTCGTGAAGACCTGCTCAAGGGCAACGCCGAGATTGCTGCCGAATTTGGTAAAAACCTGCGTGCCTATTGCCCCGATGTAAAACATGTAGTCGTTATCTTCAACCCGGCCGATATTACGGGCCTCATCGTACTGCTCTATTCGGGTTTGAAACCTTCGCAGGTTTCGACGCTTGCCGCTCTCGACAGCACCCGTCTGCAAAGCGAGCTGGCCAAATATTTCCATGCCGTTGCCGACGAGATTGAGAACTGCCGTACCTATGGCGGTCATGGCGAGCAGATGGCTGTTTTCGCTTCGACAACCAAGGTGAAGGGTACGCCGCTCACCGACCTGATTGGTACCGACAAGTTGCCTGCCGAAGATTGGGAGAAGATTCGTCATCAAGTAGTTCAAGGTGGCAAGCATATTATCGACCTGCGTGGCCGCTCGTCGTTCCAGAGCCCGGCTTACCTCTCGATCGAGATGATTGCTGCCGCCATGGGTGGAAATCCCTTTACCTGGCCGGCCGGTGTTTACCTCTCGGAAGGGAAGTTCAACCACATCCTCATGGCCATGGAGACGATTATCGACCGCAACGGTGTGCACTACAACCCGGTTTACGGTACGCCCGAGGAGGAGAAGGAGCTGGAGAACAGCTACAAGCACTTGTGCGAACTGCGCGACGAGGTGATTGAAATGGGTATTATCCCGCCCATTGCCGAGTGGCACAAGCTCAATGCCAACATCGACTGATTGCCGGTCTGAGGAGATAGCCCCGTGTGAGGGGCAGAAACAGAATAGCGGTCCCGAGAATGAACTCGAGGCCGCTATCTGTTTTTATCGAATTGAAGATGTGTTGTGTACCTTTAACGTCCGAAATTGAATATCGTGGACGGCGTGTGTTCGCGATCCATGATGACCTTCAGCTCCTCTACCTTGTCGGGGTAGGTACTGGCCACGTTGTTGTCTTCGTGGGGATCTTCGTCGATGTTGTATAGCTCGTGGGTAGGATTGCCGTTTTTGATATTCTGGCGTATCAGTTTCCATTCACCGGCTCTCACGGCCTGGCGTCCGTTCTCTTCGTGAAATTCCCAATAGAGGAACTCATGCTGTTGTTGCTCGCCTTTACCGGTGAGGGTAGGGAGTATCGACAAGCCGTCCATGGCTTCGTCGCGCCAGTTGGGACTTTCGCCCAACAGTTCGACGAAGGTAGGCATCATATCCCAGCCGGCAGCCATCAGGTCGGTAATCGAACCGGGTTGAATGGTCCCGGGCCAGTAAGCGATGTAGGGTACACGCATTCCGCCCTCGTACAAGGCGCGTTTCAATCCTCTTAGTCGCTCTTCGGTGTTGAAGAATGTGGGGTCGGCACCGCCTTCGTTGTGAGGTCCGTTGTCGCTGGTGAAGATGAATAGGGTCTTCTCGGCGATACCCAGCTCTTCGAGTTTGTCGATAATCTGGCCTACATAGGTATCGAGGCGGGTAATCATGGCTGCAAACTGGGTACGCGGGTCGGTAGCCGTTCCGTAGTCGCCGTCGCTATACCAGGGTTTGGGCTCCTGGAATTTGCCTTTATACATGTCCACAATGCTGTCTTGCGGCTGGCGCAGCTCGGCATGCGGGATGGTATAGGTGAAGTAGCCGAAGAAGGCTTTATCCTTGTTGTCTTCGATGAACTTCATGGCATGCTCGTGGATGGCATCCTGCGAGTAGCGCCCGTTTTGATACTCCTTGGTCTTGTTGTTCCACAGATATTCGGGGTAGTAGGAGTGGGCCTTGCGCTGGCAGTTGTAGCCGTAGAACACGTCGAAGCCCATGTCGTTGGCTTCGCCACCCGAGCCGGGATAGCCCATGCCCCATTTGCCGAAGCAGCCGGTTACATACCCGTTTTTCTGGAACAAGTTGCCCAAGGTCTCTACGTTCGGGTCGAGCGGTTCCTGCCCTTCGGGCTGAATCTCTTTATTGCCACGGATTTTGGTGTGGCCGGTGTGTTGGCCGGTCATCAACGAGGCTCGCGAGGGGGCACTCACGGCGGTGCTGGCGTAGAATTGGGTGAAGGTCATACCCTGGTTGACGAGCCGGTTGAGGTTGGGAGTCGAAATCATTTGCTGGCCATAGGCCTCGATGTCGCTGTATCCCATGTCGTCGCAGAGCAGGTAGATGACGTTCGGACGTTCGGTTGTGGCTACGGCATCTCTTTCTTGGGCGAAACACATGCCCGAGGTGAGGAGCAGGCCGCTGGCCGGATATATAAATTTGCTGGTCTTCATGTTGGTATGTTTGATATTTAGAGTTTGCTGTCGAGAAGTTTGAGTGAGGTGGTCTTTCCGGTTTCCGATTCGATGACTACGATGATGAATCGCTCGGAGTATCGCAGGTCGCCTTCGAAGGTGGTATCGGTTGCCAGATAGTCGCCCAGCAACTGTCCCGAGAGGCTGATGACTCTCACCCGGTTGCGGCCGTCGAGACCGGTTACCGTGAGGTGTCCGTCGTAGAGCCGGGCCCGAGGAGCTACGCTTTGGGTTTCATCGTCGATAGCGGTGGGTGTTTTGATTGACACCTTGTAGAAATACCAGCCCGACCCGGTACCGATACCGGCATTGTACAGCACTACGCTCCACACGCCGTCCTTGGCATTGAGCAGGTAGGAGTTGTCGCCTTCGTATTTGATCGAATAGCTGCCGTTGGCGTTTCCGCTGGGGGCGATTTCAAACCGGCTGCCGGTAGCCGAAGCCGTGAAGTTTACGGTCTCGAGTACCTTCGACCCCGATATGCGCAGGTCGGTGCCGCGGTTTACAATATATACCTGATTGTTGCCGGCATCTTCGAGCCGCCACAGGAATTTGTCGGTTTGATTGGCCGGCTTCTCTACGCGCAATTCGGTGGTATAGTCGCCGCCGATGTTTGTGTCGTAGGCAATATAACGCTCTTTGCGGGTTTCGGAGGTGTGGGCATTCATAATCTGATACCAAATGGGATTCTCGGCCGTGCTCACCTCGGGGGTAGCCAGTTGGGGAACAGCCGCTTCGAATACGGCAATGAGGCTTGTACTCTTGCTTACGGTAAAGGTGTAGACGGCCTCTTCGCTCACAATTTGGCCGCCTTCTTGCCAGCCCTTGAAATCGATAGCTGTTTCAGACTCTTCGTTGATAACGGCTTTGACGGTAACCTGGCTGCCGATTTCGTAGCGGCCGGCTTCGTTTGGAGCCGTTTCGATAAGAGCCGTTCCCAACTCGTTGTTACTCGAGGTTACGCTGATGAAGCAGTCGGTCCGATCCGAAGCTTCCATCACATAGACTACGAAGTCGTATATGCGTCCCGAAATCGAGGCATCGGCCGACGAAGGGGTAGACGACTCGACTCTTATCCGCACGCGTGTTTTGCCCAATGCGGCCGTTTCGGGGATGGTAATGGGTTGCACGAAACTGCGGGTCGAGGCGTTTACTTGTGCCGTTTGCGACTCTTTTTCATATATACCGTTGCGGTCCCAGTCGGTATAAGCCGTGATTACGTAGCTCGACGGGTCGACCGACATCGTGGCATTGAGTTCGAAACTTTCGCCGGCAATCAGCAGCGAAGTCTCTTTCGATACGATTGTAAAGTAGCTGCTTGGGGCACTCGATTTGACATATCCCAGCGGATAGATAATGGCATTACCCGAGGTGGTAGCCGAGGTGATGTATCCGCCATTGGCCGAGCCTGCCGGCATTTGGTAGATGGGGCTGTTTTCGCTGATGCGTCCCAGACGGACCATTGTTTCGAAAGGATCCGACGTGATGTAGCTGTCGGCTGTCGTATCGGCTGCCGCTATCGGTAAGGCCGAGGCTACAAGAGGAATGATGAATAGGGATTTGAAAAATTTGTTCATGAGGAGTTTCTTTAATTTTTTTTGGGGGGGGAGGGTGAGTAGAAACAAAGCGTAGGGGAGGCTTTCCGTTTGTTTTCCTCCCCTACGAGTGTTACTGGATTATTTGATGAATTTAATCACCTTTCCGTCTATGTGAGCTACATATACACCTTTAGCCAGAGCTGCAACCGAGATAGCATCGGCATTTTCGGCTTGCAGTACGACTTGGCCGGCGAGATTGTAAATGGCGGCTTTCTCCATGTGGGGTGCTACGATAGTCTGAGCCTGCGAGTCGTAGTAGATGGTCTCGGCAGCTACGCTTTCGATACCCGATGCCGGAGAAATCTGAATCTCGAAGTCATAGGCGATACCGTTTCTCAGCTCGTTGAAGAAATCGGTAAATACTTTCGTGTTCCAGTCCTCGGTATAGGGATTGGGGGCCATGTATACGACACGCATGCGATAGGTGCCGTCGGGTGTTCCCTCGGGAATGGCGATGGTTCTTTGCCAACCTTCGGCAACGCTGCCGTTGGGATCGCCAAAGTTGTTGTTCTTGCTGCTGTCGCCCAGCGGCTCGTAAAGTTCGTTTTCACCGGCGAATGTCTTGTCGTTGTTCCAGTCGATGTAGAGAGCCTGACGAGTCCAAACCAGTTCGGGTTCGCACACGTTTTCACTTACAGTGATGTCGCTGTTATATTGTTTCAGTTTCAAGGTGAAAGATTCGAGGCCTTCGGTCAGTTCGATAGGCGTAGAGGTCTTGTCGATAACAGCACCTTCGATTTGGGGGGTATGTACTTCCTTATATTCGGTGAAGGGCAGTTCTTCCTGGCTGTTGCAAGTGAAGAGTTCGTGGCTCTCATCGCCTGCTGTATAAGAAGCGGCACCCAGGTAGCGGTTTTGTTGATTCAAGCCTACCTCATAGAAACGAGTCATGATGGGATAGTCTTTTTCTACAAATTCGGCCACGAGATTGATGCTCTCCTCTCCGGCATAGGAGTAGGTGGGGCGGTAGCTGACTGCATTTTCGGTACCCTCTTCAACCCAACGGTAAAACATATAGTTCTCGGCGGCCTCTGCTTTTACGGTTACGGCGTCGGTCGAGCCAACCTCTACGCTGTTTTCGTTGCTGCCCTCGATTGAAACAGAACCTTTGCTGTCATCGCTTGATGCAATGGTGACAGTTTTTTGCACTGCCGGAGAGTAGTCGGTCTCGTAGAAGAACCAGCCCGAGGCTTGGTGTACACCGGCGGCGTAGATGGTAACGCCGAACTGGGTACCGCCGTCCATGGCATTCATGAAGGCACGAGCCCCGCTATATCCGATATATTGCAATGCGTATTGGTTGGCAGCACAATCGTTGCTGATACCGGTCGATTGGCTGGTGATTACGTCCCACACCGTACCGGTCTCGTTCATTTCGAGCGGGGTATTTACGTGTGTCGATCCGTCTTCTGCTGTAGCCGAAGTGGGAACAAATACCCGCTGACCGTTGCTGTTGACCAGATAGGCGTGCGTGCTTGTTCCATCGTTGGCCGACTCCAAGCGCCAGATGAAGGCCTCGGTTACTTGACCTTCGGGAATGCCCGACATGAATTGTTCGGTGCACAATGTGGTGCCGTCCAATTTCAGAAAGCGGTTCTTACGGGTGTTGTCCGAGAGGTGCGACGACATCAGCAGATACCATTTGGGCGAATCGGCGGTGCTGATTTCGGGAACTACGGCTCCATCCAGGGGAGTAACGGCTGCTTCGATGTGATTGGTGGTAAATAAACCTGTTACAAAAAGTAACGATAAAAGTAAATTCTTTTTCATAAAGAGTGTTTTTAATGGATATTTGGTTTTTAAATTTGTTGTTTCATGGTAAGCGAAAGCTTGAAAAAACGAAACCTTCGCATAATATTAAACCGGGGGAATCGAGTTACCCCTAACGTGATAAATATATTTTAACAATATTGTCTCGTGTTTTTGTATTTGGTAACGCATCTATCGATTTATTGGAACTCGTTTGGAGGTAAGAGATGTTTTTCTTCTCTTTTTATTGTGAAAGGTAAATGGATGTGTAGGGCAGAATCTTTGATGTAACTTTGAAACATAATGAAGCTCGTATTGTATTTTTTCTTAAAAAAGTCGTAAATTGCGACGAATTTTTTAATTGTCGAACATGAAAAAATATTTGGTTACCGGCGCAGCCGGCTTCATTGGTGCTAACTTTTTGAAATACTTGTTGAAGAAGTATGGAAACGATATTTATGTGGTAGTTTTGGATAAGCTCACCTATGCCGGCAACTTGGGTACAATCAAGGAGGAGATTGCCGACCCTCGGGTACGATTCATCAGAGGGGATATACGCAATGCCGAATTGGTAGCCAATATTTTTGCCGAGACCGATATAGACTATGTGGTCAACTTTGCGGCCGAGTCGCATGTCGATCGCAGTATCACCAATCCGCAACTCTTCCTGGAAACCAATATTCTGGGGGCCCAGAACATGCTTGACTGCGCCCGCAAGGCGTGGTATCGCGGGAAGGACGCCGAGGGTAAGCCGGTCTATGCCGAAGGGAAGAAGTTCTTGCAGGTGTCGACCGACGAGGTGTATGGTTCGCTGACCAAAGACTACGACGAACCGCATCCGCTCGAAATTACCGACCCCGACGTGCGCAGGGTAGTAAGCGGCCGTACCGACCTGCACACCTATGGCAAGCACTTCTTTACCGAGACGACGCCGCTCGATCCGCGTTCGCCCTATTCGGCTTCGAAAACCAGTGCCGACCTCTTTGTGCGGGCCTATCACGAGACCTATGGCATGCCGGTAAACATTACTCGCTGCTCGAATAACTACGGGCCGTACCACTTCCCCGAGAAATTGATTCCGCTGATTATAAAGAATATCCTGGCCGGTCAGAAACTTCCCGTTTATGGCAAGGGTGACAATGTGCGCGACTGGCTCTATGTCGAGGATCATGCCAAGGCTATCGATGCCGTGCTGGAGCACGGCCGCATAGGCGAGGTCTACAACGTGGGCGGTTTCAACGAAGAGAAGAACATCAACATCGTGAAACTGGTGATTTCCATCATTGCCCGCATCATGCGCGAGGAGCCCGAATACCGTCGGGTATTGAAGACCGATGTCGAGAATATCAACGAAGATTTGATTACCTTTGTGGGTGACCGCCCGGGACACGACATGCGTTACGCTATCGATCCGTCGAAGATTGCTCGCGAGTTGGGCTGGTATCCCGAGACTCCCTTCAAGGTGGGTATCGAGAAGACCGTGCGTTGGTATCTCGACCATCAGGACTGGGTCGACGAGGTAGTAAGCGGTGATTATCAAAAATATTACGAACAAATGTATGGCAATCGTTGATTGCCTGTTAGAACAGATAGTACAATGAAAGGCATAGTATTGGCCGGAGGTTCCGGTACGAGATTGTATCCCATTACGCGGGGTGTGTCGAAACAGATGCTGCCCGTGTATGACAAACCCATGATTTATTATCCCATATCGGTATTGATGCTAGCTGGGATTCGCGAGATACTCATCATCAGCACGCCTACCGACCTGCCCGGGTTCAAGCGGTTGCTGGGCGACGGCAGTCAGTTCGGCGTGAAGTTCGAGTATGCCGAGCAGCCTTCGCCCGACGGATTGGCCCAGGCCTTTATCATCGGCGAGCAGTTTATCGGCAACGACACCGTTTGCCTGGTGTTGGGCGACAATATCTTTTATGGGCAGAGCTTTACCCGCATGCTGCGGCAGGCTGTGGCCGAGGCCGACAAGGGCATGGCTACGGTGTTTGGCTATCGGGTGGGAGACCCCGAGCGCTATGGCGTAGTCGAGTTCGATGAGAGTGGGCGAGCCATCAGTATCGAGGAGAAACCGGCCAAACCGCGGTCCAACTATGCCGTGGTGGGGCTCTATTTCTATCCCAACCGGGTAGTCGAGGTGGCCAAGCAGGTGAAACCCTCGGCCCGGGGCGAGTTGGAGATTACCTCGGTAAATCAGGCTTTTCTCGAGTCGCAGGCACTGGGTGTTCAGTTGATGGGGCGTGGTTTTGCCTGGCTGGATACCGGTACGCACGAGTCGCTCTACGAAGCTTCCAACTTCATCGAAACCATCGAGCACCGTCAAGGCCTCAAGGTAGCTTCGCTTGAAGAGGTGGCCTATCGCATGGGATGGATCGACCGGACTCAACTGCTCGAGCTGGCCGAACCGATGAAGAAAAACCAGTATGGACAATATTTGATAAGATTGGCGAACAATGAGCTTTAACCAGGTGCGATTAATCGATTTGCCCAAAGTGGCCGACAAGCGGGGCAACCTGTCGTTTATCGAGAGCGACCGGCACATCCCGTTTGAGATTGCGCGCACCTATTGGCTCTACGACGTGCCGGGCGACGAGCGGCGCAACGGTCACGCCTTTCGGCAGCAAGAGGAGTTCATCGTAGCCCTTTCGGGTAGCTTCGACGTGGTGCTGAGCGACGGCACCGAGACGCGGCGCTACCACATGGCCCGCTCGTACTACGGGCTTTATGTGCCTCGCATGATGTGGCGCGAGCTCGATAACTTCTCCACCAACTCGTTGGCGCTGGTGCTTTCGTCGACCCCCTACGATGCCGCCGATTATATCGAAGATTTCGAGGAGTATCGCACGTTGTTGAAAGGAGGTCGGGATGAGTAAACGGGTTTCGGTAGACGATTGCCGCATCATCCAGTTGCCCAAGCACATGCAGGAGAGCGGCAGCATTACGGTGGTGGAGAACAACCGCGAGTTGCCCTTTGCCGTGAAGCGGGTCTATTATCTCTACGATGTGCCGGGCGGCGAGGAGCGTGGCGGCCATTCGCACAAGCAGCTGTACGAGTTTCTGGTGGCAGCCGGCGGCTCGTTCGACGTGTTGCTCGACGATGGCGAGCACACCCGCACGGTGACGTTGAATCGTCCCTATTACGGCTTGCTCATCGTGCCGGGTATCTGGCGGGTCCTCAACAACTTTTCGTCGGGCTCGGTGTGTCTGGTGCTGACCTCCGACTATTACGACGAGTCCGATTATGTGCGCGAGTATAACGATTTTAAGCAGATAGACAGTCAAGAATGAAATATCCCCACCTCTCTTTGAAACGGGCCAATGAACCCTATATGGCCGAGATGAAGGCCGTCGCTGCCGAGGTCATCGAGGGCGGCTGGTATATCCGGGGCAAATATGTGTCGCAGCTCGAGGAGCTGTTGTGCCAATACCTGGGTTGCCGCTATGCGGTGGCTACGGGTAACGGGCTCGATGCGCTGCGGTTGATGTTGCGAGCCTATATCGAGAGGGGGGTAATGCAGCCGGGCGACGAGGTTATCGTACCGTCGAACACCTATGTGGCTTCGGTTCTGGCCATAACCGACAACCGACTGGTGCCGGTTTTTGTAGAGCCGTCGGTCGATACCTACAACCTCGATACCTCGCTGGTCGAGCAGGCCATCACATCGCGCACGCGGGCCATCATGGTGGTGCACCTCTATGGCCGGGCCTGTTGGGACGAGACACTGAAGTCGGTAGCTGCCCGTCACGGACTCAAGATTGTCGAGGACAATGCCCAGGCCTTTGGGGCCGTCTCGTCGGTCGCCGGACTGCAAGGTTCGCACCATACCGGGGCGCTGGGCGATGCTGCAGGCGAAAGTTTCTATCCCACCAAAAACCTGGGAGCCCTGGGCGATGCCGGGGCCGTGACTACCGACGACCGCGAGGTGGCCGATGTGGTGCGGGCCTTGGGCAATTACGGCTCGGCCGTGCGCTATGTCAACGAATACAAGGGGGTGAACAGCCGCATGGACGATTTGCAGGCCGCCTTCCTTTTGGTAAAGTTGAAACACCTCGACGAGGAGAACCGCCGTCGGGTCGAGATAGCGCGCCTCTATACCGAGTCGATTGACAACGAGCGGCTCATCCTGCCACAGGCCGGAGAGCCCGGCGAACACATCTGGCACCAGTATGTGGTGCGGTGCACCGAGCGCGACCGGCTGATGCGTTATCTCGAGTCGCAGGGGGTAGGCAGTCTCATTCACTACCCCATACCGCCGCACAAGCAACAGTGCTATCGCGAATACAACCACCTGCATCTGCCGCTGGCCGAAACGCTAGCCCACGAGGTATTGAGCCTGCCCATGTCGTCTTATCTGACCGACGACGATGTGCACGAGATTGCCTCTATCATCAACCGATTTGCGTAATATCGATAAAATCTGGAAAATCTGAAATTAGCGTAAGTTTTCTATACATAATCCACTTATAATCAATTTATTTATATCTTTACATCTTTGATTAAGAAACAACACAGAAACAAAACCATCGATTAAAGCAAATTCAAGCCTTTTCTATTTTCATTAGGTTTCATTCCTTTCACTTGTTTGCACAAGGAGTCCGTGTTCTACAGTGAGCAGTTATTCTCTCTGCTCCAAGAGCCATTTATTGATGAACATACTTGCAGCCAAAAAAGAAAAACATCCAATCTCTCTTCTGTCTGCGCTTCCTTTTTTTTGTCAGCAAACTGCTCTTACAATAATAGTCATAGGCATACTGACAAGCAAATATGCCTATCTAAATATAGTTTACTTTGGTTTAGCTTATATATAGAG
>CABRIW010000020.1:0-56912 GCA_902471075.1 uncultured Barnesiella sp.
CATTATCTTTGGGATATCTTTACTTGATTCCCTAAGATACAAAAAATTAGGGAAATGGGCAAGTCCAGACTGAACGAAGTTAGGGCTTGCCCGATTTTTTTTGCAGACACAAAAGAGGCCATCTCAAATTTTATTTTGAGACAGCCTCTTGTTTTTCTGCAGCTTTCCATTGATGGATGTCAATCGTAAGATTGCTCGTAAATCAGATCGTTTTGAGGATTATAGATACACAACTTGTTGACGACTTTACCTTGAATATCTCCAATGTGATATTCATATCGAAAGCCACGGTTTTGAAACAGATATATTTGTCCGGAAGGCTCGCTCTGAAACTCTCCATAAAAGGTGTCATGATCAAAAATTGTTTCGTCCGTGTTCCAATATTTTTTAATGCCGTTTTCAATTTGCAAACTGGGTTTGTCGTCGATTTTGCGTCCCTTATTCCAACACCTATATCGGTAATTGCCATTAGCCTGTATATCAATGATAATATGAAAGTCGCCACTATGCAAATCGAACAGGGGAGCTACCCCTTTGTCTACAAAATATTTTCCATTCCACTGGTATACCCGATGTGCTTCTGTAGCTATGGAATATTCGCCATGTGTTACGATATAAGGCAGATGTAATTCGTTCGAAACGGTATCATAAGCTATTCCATACGGGTCAGACAATTCGGCCGAAGAGATGGATTGGTCGGTTTCGGCATCGTAACCATATTCGTCCCATGCCCAATCGAGTCTTGTCAATAAATGTGTCTTCTTCTTGAATATCGGAGCCGGAGCAATAGTCCCTTGAGCGGTTATTTGCAGGCCCATCAGATTCATGAAAACATGTGCTCCTTGAGCGTTAAACTCTTCGTAGTCGGCAAGCATATATAGCGGTTTCGAGGGCTCTATTCGGGTTATTTGGGTTACATATCCCCGGATACTGTCCAGTTCCAGACAAACGACCGAATCGTTGGCCCGATATTGAAGCAAGGTGCGAGTCTCGAATCCATACGAAGGCGTTCCCCTAAAGCCATATAGTTCGATGCTGTATGTTCGCATATTGCCATCGGGCGATGTAGCTATCTCCATGGCTTCTATTTCATGCTCTTCATCGGTTAGTCGAAAATCCAAGGATTGAGGATTCTCCTGAATAAAATTAAAAAATCGGTCTATTTCCGTATCGGGTATGATACCTTCTTCATTCAGGGTCAATAACTGTTGAGCCTTATCGATAAACTGAGTTTCCGATTGCTGTTCCGAACGGCAGGAATTCCCGAGAATTACCATGCAGAGCAATAGGTATACGATTTTTCTGTGATTGTTCATCATGTATGATTTTATACTGAAAGTTTTTTTATGTCCCCGTTCTGCTTTTGATGGTACAAAGTTAGAAGTTTTTTCGGACCGTTAAAAGGAGATGGCGCTTTTGGTGACATAGATGCGGCATTTCCCCACAACCGAATCGGTCGGGCTGTATGCCTGGTCATTGGGCTGTCGTAGAAAGGACGATTATTCCCATCCCATCAGCTCTCGCAGGAAGGGGGTGAGTTCGTCGGCCATGTGTCGTTGCTGGAGCAGGCTGGGATGCCAACCGGCACCATAGCCCAGACTGCCCGATTGGGATGTCATGTCGAAGCGATAGACCTCGTGGTCGCCGGCCTGGTGGTGCTCCCGGGCCAGGCGGTCGAGAGCTGTCGTGACAATAGAGAGCGATTTCCCGCGGAGCATGCAGCCGGTGAGCAGCACGATTTTTGCTTCGGGATAGTGCCGACGGACCGTCGTGAGGAAATCGGCATAAGCCCGATATAGTCGGTCGGGGTCGCAGCCCGAGGTGCTGACGTCGTTTGTGCCTAAATTGATGCAGACCACATCGGGGGTATAGCGGGAGAAATCCCACCGTTCGGTCGAGTCGCCGAAGAGGGTGCGGTTGTAGCATGCCGGCATACAGTCGGGGCTCCCCTCGAGGGGACCGTTGTAGTTGCGGTAGATGCCTATGCCGCTTCGGGCTACGACGTAGTGCTGGGCCTGCAAGTTACGGGCGGTGATAGCCGCGTAGGTGTAGTAGTGGTTCTCGGTTTCGTCGGCAAAGGGATCGGTCTTGTCGGTGCTCTCTACACCATACCCGCAGGTAATGGAGTTGCCGATAAATTCGATTTTCCGGCCGGGCAGGGGCGATGGATCGACCAACTCTTTCCCCGGGTCGAGCAGGAGCCCCTTGAAGAGCGGCCTGCGCTGATAGGCTTCGATGCAGTTCATGATGCAGACGGTATGGATGGTATCCTTCAAGGCGACGGCCAGGGTGACTACCGAGTCGGTGGGGGAGTTGAACGACACCTTGAAGGGCTCGGACCGGTCTATCGTCACCATGAAAAAACCGCTCATCGGCTTGGCATACATCTTCAGCGAGGTACCCTCGAAGGCGGCCCGTATCTGTACGCCCGGGTAGTCGAAGGCAGGGGCCTGGGGATTTTTGAAACTGACACGTCCCATGTACTGGAGGTAGGGATGGTCGGGGGTGACAAGCGTGCCCGACAAGGGTAGTGTAGTGGCAACCGCGGGGGCTATGAGACTGCCGATAAACAGGAGGGTAATCCAGAATCTTTTCATGGTGTCGGTGTTAAAACAGTAACAAAGATAGCACTATTTCGTGGCAACCCGGGTTGCGAAAGGGCATAAAAAAAGAGGTATCCTCACGGACACCCCCGTCTGAAATTATAAACATCAAAAATAAAAGTTGCTTTCTTTCGGTTTTAGTTCAAAGTCTCGGGCCGGTTGTAGGTGAACGAGAAGTATCTGCTGGTCTTGTCGTTGCCACCGGTCGAGAAGTTCGAACTGGCTGCCTGGTATCTCACGACCACATTGATGTCGGTATTGACCGGATATTGTGGCAGCTTGAACGAGATGTAGTCCGAGCTCTTCGACTCCTTGATATTCCCTTTGTTGTAGACGAGATAGAGGGTATCGGTCTTGGTATCGAAGTCGAACATTTTGGGCTGAATCAGCTCCAGCGAACCGGCATCGCCGCTTTCTACCTCGTATTTCACATAGGCAAAGGTGAGGATGGTATCGTCCTTGCGGTAGTTGATAAAGGGTTCTATCGAGTAGAGCGAGGGGAGGGTATCGCTCTGGAATGCACCGAAGGCGCCATTGTACAGATAGTCTTTGCAGTCGAATTGGTGAATGCCCGTGATGGTGGCGTTATAGATATAGTTCGACAGTTGTGTACCCTGATTGTCGAAGTCGATAGTTGTCGTGGCCAACAGTCGGTCGCCCTCTTCCCAGTCTTCGCTTTGCAGTTCACTGCTCGTGACCGACAGTCCGGTACGGTCGAGGTACATGTACGAGGTACCCGTATTGGTTTTGTAGATACTGCCGGTAGTGTATACCGATAGGGTATTGCCTCCCTCGCCCAGACAACTCGAGAGGGTTAAGACGCCGCAAAGCAACGATAGAGCCGATACAAATTTCAATGTTTTCATTGTTTCTTGTGAATTGTTTTTGTTTGCAATTTATGGTTAGGTTGTGTCTTAAAATCCGGTTCTTATACCTAAGGTCAAGCCGAAGTTAAAGGGCTTGTCCTTCCAGATATTGTGAATGGCCGACTTGTTTTCGAAGTAGTAGGCCATGTAGGGTTCCAGATAGAGTTCGGTCTGCTTGTACAGGGTAAGGGCTGCACCCAGGTTGGCCTGTACCGAGAACTGTACGTTCTCGTGCTTCAGCTCCTTGTAACCCGAGCCCGATATGCCTTCGTCATAACCTTCGTCCTTCTGTCGGCCGGCCAGGTAGAAGTCTGCTTGTCCGCCGGCTGCGGCATAGAACGACAGCCGCTTGATGCGGGCAAAACGATAGACGACATTCAGGGGGATACCCAGATAGTGCAACTCCTGGTTGCCGTTGCCGTTGGTCGAACTATATTTCGAATAGAGGTAGGTGTAGACCAATCCCGATTCCAGCTCCCAGTTTTTCGGCAGGGTCTTCGATACGGTGATGCCCGCCGATATGGGCATCCTGTGGTCGAAGTGATAGACGGGATTGCGTCGCGACAACAACATGGGGTTCTTGGTCCGGACTGCCGTTGCCGTATTCTGGCTTTTATCGGTGGCGGCGTTGGCTGCCATCACGCCGACCTGGATACCGTGACCTTTCCTCTTTGTCGACTCGTCGGTAATGTGGCCGCTCTCTTTCAATTCCCGACCGTCGTTTTCAAACTGGTCCAGTTTGCGGCGATAGTCGGCTTCGTTTCGGGCCGATTGTGCCTCGGTCGTGGACGTGCTTGCTTCGACAGTCTGTTCGGTTGTCTGGGAATTTATTGTCGTCTCGGCCGGTTGAGCGAGAGTTTCGCTATGGAATATCGATTGAGCTTCGGGTGCCGTTGCCGTCTTGCTGCTGCGCACGACCCGGGTTGCTGGGCGTGCGGTTTGCGGTGCGGTAGCCGCCGCAACGAGCGGCCGCTCGTTGTCGCTTGTTGCGGGTAGTACCTTCTCCACGCTCTCGGTCGGTAGCTGGTTGGCTGTCGGGGTAGAGAGCGGTTGCTCGGGCGTCGGCCACCACATGACCGTTACGACAATACCCACGGCCGCAGCGGCTGCCGAATAGGCAATAATACGCCGGTAGAGGGGTACCTTACGGGTTGTGACTCGGGGAGGATTCTGGGGTAACTTCGACTCGATAGCCGCCCACAAGTCGCCTCTGACATCGGCTTCGTGCCCTGCCAGTTTCGATTGTATCGTCTTTTCAAATTGTCGGTCGTCTATCTGCATAGTCGTTAATACCTATTGTTCCAGTTCTTGAATCCATTTTTGAAGCAGCCTTTTGGCTCGGGTATATTGCGATCGCGAGGTACTCTCGGTAATGTGTAGCGCCCGGGCAATCTCCCGGTGGGAGTAACCCTCGACGGCGAACATATTGAATACGGTGCGGAATCCCGGCGGTAGCTGGGCGATAAGCTCCATCAGTTCGTCGGCCGATATACGGTCTACGGCCGAATAGTCGGCCTCTTGCTGGGGTTCGAGGGCCTCGAGCTCTACACCGTTGCGCAGCAAGTCGTTGCGTCGCAGGGCTTCCAAAGCCGTATTCACGAAAATACGTCGCATCCAACCTTCAAAAGAACCCTCGTAGTTGTAACTCTGTATCGACGAGAAGACACGGATAAAACCCTCTTGCAGAAAGTCTTCGGCCGTTTCGCGATTGCCGGCATAGCGCAAGCATACCGACATCATTTTGCGCGCAAAGGTTTCGTAGAGTTGCCTTTGCGCCCGCGAGTCGTTGTGTTTGCAAGCTTCTATCAGCTTCTTTTCGTCCATACCGATTTTACTCGGCTCGAATAACAACTACTATTAGGTAGACGTAATTCGAGCTCTTTTTGCTGCATGAGGGTAAAAAAATAAATAGCGGTTCTTTGTTAAAGAATATTATACAAAGAACCGCTATTTCTATATTTCAGGAAATCAGGGTCTTTGGCGTCAATCCAGTTTGTGGATGATGAGACCCGATCTCAACTTCGGTTCGAACCACGTTGTTTTGGGCGGCATGATGTTGCCCGTGTCGGCGATGTCCATCAGCTGTTTCATCGAAACGGGGTAGAGAGCCAGGGCCATCTTCATTTCGCCGCTGTCGACCCGGCGTTTCAACTCCTCGAGCCCGCGGATACCGCCCACGAAATCGATGCGTTTGTCGGAACGCAGGTCGGTAATGCCCAGAATGTCGCGCAGAATGAGGTTCGACGAGATGGTTACATCGAGTACCCCGATGGGGTCGTTGTCGTCGTAGGTGCCCTCTTTGGCCGTGAGTGAGTACCATTTGCCGTCGAGGTAGAGCGCGAAGTTGTGCAGCTTCGCGGGGTGATAGGTTTGCTCGCCTTTCTCCTCAACGATGAAGTGCTCTTTCAGCTTCTCGAGAAACTCTTGCGGGGTAAGCCCATTCAGGTCTTTTACCACGCGGTTGTAGTCGATAATCTTCAACTGCGAGGCGGGGAAACATACGGCCAGGAAGTAGTTGTACTCCTCGTCGCCGCGATGGTTGGGGTTCTGTTGGGCCTTCTCGTTGCCCACCAGAGCCGCCGCTGCGGTACGGTGGTGACCGTCGGCGATGTAGAGGCTGGGAATATGGGCAAAGATTTCGGTGATGCGGGCTATCGTCTTGTCGTCGTCGATGACCCAGAAGTGATGGCCGAATCCATCGGGAGCGACAAAGTCGTACTCGGGTGCACGCGACGTCTCGCGTTTGATGATGGCGTCGAGCTCGTCGTTGTCGGGGTAGGCGAAGAATACCGGCTCGACGTTGGCGTTGTTGATGCGTACGTGTTTCATGCGGTCTTCCTCCTTGTCGCGGCGGGTAAGTTCGTGTTTCTTGATGACGCCCGACATGTAGTCGTCGACATTAGCCCCCACGACCAGTCCGTACTGGGTGTGACCGTTCATCGTCTGGGCATAGATGTAGTAGTGCTCCTTGTTGTCTTGTACCAGCCACCCTTTTTGCTGGAACATGTTGAAGTTGTCTACTGCCTTGTGGTACACTTCGGGACTGTGTTCGTCGGTACCGGGGGCAAAATCGATTTCGGGCTTGATGATGTGGTAGAGCGATTTCTCATTTCCCTCGGCCTCCTGTCGAGCCTCTTCGGAATTCAGCACATCGTAAGGACGCGAAGCCACTTGTTCGACAAATTCTTTCGGCGGACGTAATCCTTTGAACGGTTTAATCTTTGCCATAGTAATAAGTTTTTAGGTTATTTATTGGAGAGGACAATCGTCTGCTCGCGGTCGGGACCTACCGATACGATGTAGATAGGTACCTGCAACTCTTTTTCGAGGAAGGCGATGTACTCTTTGAATCTTTGCGGAAATTCGGCTTCGCTGTGAATCTTGGTCATGTCGGTTTTCCAGCCCGGCAGTTCCACGTATACCGGTTCGATGCCCTCTTCGATCGAATAGGGGAACTCGGTCACCTCCTTGCCATTGATGCGATAGGCCACACAGGCCTTGATGGTGTCGAAGTTGTCGAGCACGTCGCTCTTCATCATAATCAGTTTGGTCACGCCGTCGATCATGATGGCATACTTCAGGGCTACCAGGTCTATCCAGCCGCAGCGACGCTCACGTCCCGTCACGGCACCATATTCGTGACCGATGGCCCGGATGGTCTTACCCGTCTCGTCGAACAGTTCGGTGGGGAAGGGACCGCTGCCTACGCGGGTGCAGTAGGCTTTGAAGATACCGTATACCTCGCCTATCTTGCTGGGAGCTACGCCCAGACCCGTGCAGGCGCCGGCGCAGATGGTGTTCGACGACGTAACGAAGGGATAGGAGCCGAAGTCGACGTCGAGCATCGTACCTTGTGCTCCTTCGGCCAGAATCGACTTGCCCTCTTTCAGGTAGTTGTTGATGACATGCTCGCTGTCGATGATGCGGAAGCGTTTCAGGTATTCGATGGCTTCGAACCATTTGGCTTCCAGTTCGTCGATGTTGTATTCGTAGTTGAGCGAGCGCAATATTCTTTCGTGTTTGGCTTTGGCCGTGGCATAAATCTCCTTGAAGTTAAGGAAGATGTCGCCAACCCGCACGCCGTTGCGGCTTATCTTGTCGGAGTAGGTGGGGCCGATGCCTTTGCCCGTGGTTCCGATTTTCGATTTACCTTTGGCGGCCTCGTAGGCTGCATCGAGTATGCGGTGTGTGGGCAGAATGAGGTGGGCCTTCTTCGAGATGCACAGGCATTGGGTCAGGTCGTGACCGCTGGCAGACAGGCTCTCGGCCTCCTCTTTGAAGAGTACGGGGTCCAATACGACACCGTTGCCGATGATATTGACTTTTCCACCCTGGAAGATACCCGAGGGGATGGAGCGCAATACATATTTTTCGCCCTTGAATTCCAATGTGTGACCCGCATTGGGACCTCCCTGGAAACGGGTGATAATATCATATCTGGGCGTCAGTACATCGACGACTTTGCCTTTGCCTTCGTCGCCCCATTGCAATCCTAAGAGAACATCTACTTTCATAACTTAGTGTGTTTCGTGAAATTTAATTGGGTTTATTTCTTTTCGTTTTTGTCTTTGTCCTTGTCTTTTTTGCTCTTCTGGTTACACCGGCTGCAGATGCCATAGACATAGAGGGTGTAGTACGAGGTAGTGAATTTGTTGAATTTACGGGTGTTCAGGCTCGACATCAGGTCCAGGTCTTTCACTTCGCGCACCTTGCCGCACTTGATGCAGATAAGGTGATGGTGGTTGGTATTGTATACCCGCTCGTATTGGGCCAGGTTGCCGCCGAACTGATGCTTGCGCACCAGGTTGGCCTCGAGCAGCAGGTCTATCGTGTTGTAGACGGTCGCTTTGCTCACCCGGTATCCGTTCTCGATCATGGCTTCGTACAGTGTCTCTACATCGAAATGCTGGGTAGTGGTATATATTTTTTCCAATATGGCAAACCGCTCGGGAGTCTTACGTAATTTTCGGGCTTCCAAGAATTGTATAAACAACTGTTTTACAGTTTCTTTCGATTTTTCTTCTGGCATGATCAAAAACCTGTGTTACAAATTTAGCGATTTTTGTATTACAAGCAAAACAAAATCAGCGGGAATCGCGGCCCGAAAATTCGCGGAAGAGCATCTGCTCTTCGGTCAGTGCGTCGAGCAGGGGTTGTATGGCTGTGTCCGTCTCGGCTTTGGCCTGCAGCAAGGGTAGAATGTATGCGGCCAACGTGTCGTTGTGCATGGCTTGTTTCAATAGGTTTACGGCGGCAAATGCCCGGTTATCGCGCTGGCCCGAGGCCTGGGCGATGGCGGCATCGACAACCGGCTCGAGGTTCGAGACTTCGGTGTTTTCGGGGTGGGCGACAAGCCAGGCGGTAGCCAGTTGGAAGGCGGTGTATTGGGTCAGCGGCCGGTCGCTGCGACTCCATTCGCAAGCCTTTTGCCGAGCGAAAGGGAGCCGGCTGAAGAGGAATTTGCAACAGATGTCGGCCACCTCGGTGTTGGGCATGGTCTCCATCCAGCGGTCGGCTTCGGTTTCGGTGAACTCGTCGGCCGGGTAGACCAGCGGAGCCAGCATCATCGACTCGCGCACGGCCGTGTCGGCCCACAGGGCGTTGGCCAGTTGGGCATCGGCCGGGGTCTCGGCGGCAATTCGTTTCAACAGGGGCAGCGTGAGCCCGAAGTTTATTTTGTAGTCGGCACCCTGGCTTCTCATGTTGTGCGACACGATGCCGTTCATGGCATGGCGGAATTTGATTTTTATCTCTTTGAGTTTTTGTTGCATGACTATTTCTGAATTTTTCCGCAAGATACGAATTAAAAACAAGGGAGCGCGCAAGATGGTTGTCAAAAAAAACTCGGCCCGGTCATTTGGGGAATGCCGGGCCGAGCGTGTTATCGGGATAAGTACTTATTTCTTAACGGGGAAGGGGGTGCAGATGGGCAGCGGCGAGTAATCTTTCGAGTATCTCAGCATCTGCTCGGCATAGCCTTCGTTGTACGAAATCTTGATGTCGGTAATGTTGCCGTTGGCATCGGTAACCGGCGTATATACGGGGTTGACAAATCCCTTGTAGGGAGCGATGTGCAGGTTTTCGTAACGGGCCAGAACCTCTTTGTGCAGTTCGGGGTCGACGATGACACCATATTGCTCCACCAGATTCTTGCCGCTCTCGTAGTCGCCTTCCGATTTGATGCGTTGCACTTCGGCCAACAGTTGTCCGAGGAGCGTGCGCAGCTTCTCGTAGTCGTTCACTACCACGTAGGTCTTGCCGTCGCGTTTGGCAAACTCGATTACCTTGTCGGCTTTGCCGTGCTCATAGGCCCAGCGGGCGATGAGCTGACGGTTGCGCATGTGCGACTCTTCGATATTCTTGCCCGGCTCGATGCGGGTGAGCTGGGTCATCAAACCGTTCATCATGTATTGATAGTAGGCTGCTTTGTAAGCATCGGGCGAGGGGAGCAGACCCAGTTCCAGAATTTTGGAATCGGCCATGTAGTAGAGGGCGAAAAGGTCGGCGCGAGCCTCCTCGAGCGTAGAGCTGTAAGCCTTCAGGGCATCGGGGTCTACACCGGGGAGCAGCTTGCCCGAACCGTGACCCAGGCACTCGTGCAGGTCGGTGTGCAGGTTGTCGGCCTGGAGCAGGTATTTGTTGATGAGGTCGCGCTCGGTGTCGCTCCATACGAACTCGTCGTTGAATCCGTTACCTTGGGCAGCCTTCTCGTAGGCCTCGGTAATGTTTTCGATGGTTACCGACTTGGAGCCGTGCAGGTGGCGAATCCAGTTGGAGTTGGGCAGGTTGATACCGATCGGGGTCGAGGGGTAGCAGTCGCCGGCCAGCATGGCGGCGGTGATTACCTTGGCCGATACGCCTTTCACTTCCTCTTTCTTGAAGCGGGCATCTACCGGCGAGTGCTCCTCGAACCATTGGGCGTTTTCGCTGATGGTGTGGGTGCGTTTCGAGGCTTCGAGGTTCTTGAAGTTGACAATCGACTCCCAGCTGGCTTTCATGCCCAGCGGGTCGCCGTAGGTCTCGGTGAAGCCGTTTACGAAGTCGACTTGCGAATCGAGATCTTTTACCCACAGGATAGCGTACTCGTCAAAGTCTTTCAAGTCGCCCGTCTGGTAATACTCGATGAGTTTCTCGATGACCTGTTTCTGTTGGTCGTTCTCGGCTACACCGGCTGCTTTCTGCAGCCAGAATACAATCTTTTCGATAGCTTCGGTGTAGAGGCCGCCCACTTTGTAGGTCTCTTCCATAATCTTGCCGTCGCGTTTTACCAGGCGGCTGTTCAGTCCGTAGGAGATGGGAGTCTCGTCCTTGGGATCCTTCATGTTGCTGTAGAAGGCTTCGGCCTCGGCTTGGGTTACCCCGTCGTAATAGTTGCAGGCCGAGGTGGCGATAAGGTCTTCGCCGGCAGCCTGGTTCACCCGTTTAGGCATGACCGTGGGGTCGAAGATAACGGGCACCAGCGTATTGAGCAGATCGTCGACCGTAGCACCTTCGGTGAGCGGCAGTTTCTTCGGGTCGAGCGATTTCACGGCATCGACAAAGAACTCTTGCGAGAAACCGGGCACGAATTTATCGCATCCGTAGTGGTGGTGGATACCGTTGGAGAACCATACCCGTTTCAGATAGACTTCGAAGTTCTTGAAGTCTTCGCTTTGACGGTCGCCGGCATAGTCCTGATAGATTGCTTCGAGGGTACGGCGGATAGCCAGGTTCCATTTTCCGTTCTGGTCATAGAGAATGTCCCGACCGTAGGCGGCAGCCTCGGAGAGGTAGTAGACCAGCTCTTTCTGTTGAAGTGTCAACTCTTCGAATCCCGGTACTTTGTAGCGCAGGATTTCCAGATCGGCAAACGACTCTACGGTGTAGTCGAAGTCGTCTTTCTTTTCTTGGGTAGCACACGAGGCCAAGATTAGCAATGAAGCCATGGTACAAACGATTTTTTTCATATAATGTGATTTTGAAATTGGTTTATTCTACATAGAGAACCAGCCCTTTCAGGTATTCGCCCTCGGGGTGGTAGATGTTTACGGGGTGGTCGGCCGGCTGGGTGAGCTGGTGCAGGATGCGCACGTTGCGCCCCGTCTGTGCCGCCGCGCTGAAGACCGCCAGCCTGAAATTCTCCTTGCTTACCACCTGCGAACAGGAGAAGGTGAAGAGGATGCCGCCCGGGCGAATCTTCTCGATGGCCTTGGCATTGAGCTTGCGGTAGCCTTGCAGGGCGTTGTTCAGCACCTTCTTGTGTTTGGCGAAGGCCGGTGGGTCGAGTATGATGAGGTCGTACTGGTCGCCCATGGAGTCGAGAAACTTGAACGCATCCTCGGCAAAGGCCTGGTGACGGCTGTCGCCGGGGAAGTTCAGCTCCACGTTCCGGCAGGTGAGGTCGATGGCTTTCGACGAACTGTCGACCGAGTGCACCAGCTTGGCGTTGCCCCGCATGGCATAGAACGAGAATCCACCCGTGTAGCAGAACATGTTCAACACCGAACGGCCGCGGGCATACCGCTCGAGCAGGGCGCGGTTCTCGCGTTGGTCTACAAAGAAGCCGGTTTTTTGTCCGCGCACCCAGTCGACATAGAATTTCAGTCCGTTTTCGGTGGCGATGTTGGGGGCGTCGCCTCCCAGCAGATATTCGTTCTCGGCATCGAGTTCGGCCTTGTAGGGGAGGGTCGTCTCCGACTTGTAGTAGATGTTGTCGATGCGGTCGCCCAGGACGGTTTTCAACGCTTCGGCAATCTGGTGACGGGCATAGTGCATGCCCGGCGTGTGGGCCTGCATGACGGCCGTGCGGTCGTAGAGGTCGACGATGAGTCCCGGCAGGTTGTCGCCCTCGCCATGCACCAGGCGGCAGGTGTTGTTGTGATCGTTGAGCAGAGCCAGACTGAGCCGCACGTTGTAGGCCTCTTGCAGACGTTTTACATAGAAGGCCTCGTCGATGGTCTCGGGCTTGAACGACAGGATGCGCACGGCGATGCTGCCGATCTGATATTGCCCGACACCGATAAAGTTGCCCTGGTGGTCGGTCACTTCGACAATTTCTCCCTCTTCCGGCTGTTTCTCAAAGCGGTATATGGCGCCGGAAAATACCCACGGGTGGAAGCGGTGGAACGAATCTTCCTTACCCGGTTTCAATGTTATTTTCGTATAGTTCATAATCGGTTATTTGAAAAAGAAGCGGACGATGTCGTTTCCGTTGGCATAGATGAGCAGAGCCAGCAGGAAAATCATGCCGCACATTTGGGCATACTCCATGAATTTGTCGTTGGGCTTGCGGCGGGTTATCACCTCGTAGAGCAGGAAGAGCACGTGGCCGCCGTCGAGGGCCGGTATGGGCAGGATGTTCATAAAGGCCAGGATGACCGACAGGAAGGCCGTCATGCTCCAGAACGACTCCCAGTCCCACCGCTCGGGGAAGATGCTGCCGATGGCTCCGAAGCCGCCCAGGCTTTGAGCTCCCTCTTTGGTGAAGACATATTTCATGCTGTTGACGTAGCTCGTCAGTTTGCTCACACCCAGTTCGATACCTTTGGGAAACGACTCCCAGAAGCCGTAGTGCTCGGTTACCACCTCGTAGCTTTCGACCAGAGGCGAGATGAGAATGCCCAGATTGCCTACCGAGTCGGTGGCTACGGCTGTGGTCTGCATCGCGCCGTTGCGCAGGTAGGCTACGTTCACCGTGGTGTCGCGGCGAGTCGAGAGCACCTGGTGCAGCTCGTCGAGCGACGGGGTAGCCAGGCTGTCGATGGAGAGGATGCGGTCGCCCTTCAGCAATCCGGCCCGCTGGGCTCCCGTATTGGCCGCGGCTTCATAAACGACCGGCGGAATGCGGTACATGGCAAACTGCTCCTCCTTGTCGATAAGGCGCAGCATGAAGTCCTTGGGCATGGCAATCGTCACCGTGTCGTTGCCGCGCAGCACCTGTACCTGTTTGGCCTCTACGATTTGCTGCAGGGTCTCGCTCGACATGAATCCGAGGTCAGCCCCGTCGGCCGTCAAGGGTATGTCGCCGTCGCGGAATCCTATCTCTTTGGCCGACTGGCAATACTCCATGCCGGCGTAGGCATTTTTGAAAGGAATGTAGGTGGTGCCCCACGTGTAGGCAATCATCGAGTAGATGAAGATGGCCAGGATGAAGTTGAAGACCACGCCGGCCACCATGATGAGCAGCCGTTGCCAGGCCGGTTTCGAACGGAACTCCCACGGTTTGGGGGGCTGTTTCATCTGCTCGCGGTCCATCGACTCGTCTATCATGCCGGCAATCTTCACATATCCGCCCAGCGGCAGCCAGCCCACGCCATACTCGGTGTGGCTGTTTTTGGGCTTGAACTTGAAGAGCGAGAACCAGGGGTCGAAAAAGAGGTAGAACTTCTCGACACGAACCTTGAACAGGCGGGCAAAGATGAAGTGCCCGAACTCGTGTACGATGACCAGTATCGAGAGGCTCAACAGGAGTTGTACGGTTTTTATGAGGAATGTTTCCATCGGCGTATACAAATTGTTTTAGCGGGTTATTGAAGCAGCGAGGTCGCATAGTCGCGAGCCAGCTGGTTGGTGTGTACGTAATCTTCGTATCGGGGCGAGGCGATGAACTCGATGTGAGCCATCGTTTCGGCCACGATGCGGGCAATGCTGGGGTAGTCGATGGCATCGTGGAGAAAGGCAGCCACGGCTATTTCGTTGGCGGCATTCATGATGCAGGGCATGTTGCCCCCCTCGGCTACGGCGTCGAAGGCATAGCGCAGCAGCGGGAACCGCTCGAGGTCGGGACGCTCGAAGGTGAGCCGGGCATACTGCTCGAGGGTGAGTTTCGAGTTGGCACTCTCGAGCCGTGCCGGGTAGGAGAGGGCGTAGCGTATGGGCAGCCTCATGTCCTGCACGCCCAGTTGAGCCTTCACCGTACCGTCCTTGAACTGTACCATCGAGTGCACGATCGATTGCGGGTGCACGGCTATCTCTATATCTTTGGGGGCGACGTCGAAGAGCCATTTGGCCTCGATCATCTCGAATCCCTTGTTCATCAGCGTAGCCGAGTCGATGGTGATTTTGTGTCCCATGTTCCACTTGGGATGCTTGAGAGCATCGTTTTTGGTGACGTGTTTCATCTGTTCGGCTGTCAACTCTCTGAAGGGGCCGCCCGAAGCGGTGAGGATAATCTTGTCGATGGGGTTGTCCCACTCGCCCACCAGGCATTGGAAGATGGCCGAGTGCTCCGAGTCGACGGGAATAATGGGGGCGTGGTACTCGAGGGCGAGCTGTTTGATAAGGTCGCCTGCCACGACCAGCGTCTCCTTATTGGCCAGGGCTATGGTCTTGTGAGCCTCGATGGCCCGGATGGTCGGTTTCAGCCCCGCGTAGCCCACCATGGCGGTAACCACGATGTCGATAGGCGCCGCCTCGACGATTTGGGCTATGGCCTCGTCGCCGGCATAGATCTTGATGGGATACTCCTTCAAGGCCTCTTTCAACCGGGGGTAGTGGGCCTCGTTGGCAATGACTACCGAGTCGGGGTTGAACCGTTTGGCTTGTTCGATAAGCAGTTCTACGTTGTTGTTGGCTGTCAGGGTATATACTTCGAACAGGTCGGGATATTCGGCAACCACGTCCAGAGTCTGGGTGCCGATCGAGCCTGTCGAACCTAATATGGCTAATTGTTTTTTCATTCGGGTTAAGATGTCAGAATCCTCGGGTTAAACTATGCAAAGGTATAAAATAAAGTCCATCTTCTGCGAATCGAGGTCAGAAAGTAATATATTTTTCGGGGTCGAGCGATTGTCCCATGTGCCATAATTGAAATTCGGCCGTGCACGATTGCTTCGACGATTTGTCCTTTTCCCAGCCGGTAACGGCAATTTTCTCGCCGCCCAGCACCTTTTCGCCGATGGTTTTCAGGATACCCGAGTTGTATTTGTAAATCGACAGGTAGTTGTTGCTGTGCTGTATGGCCACCACGTAGCCGTAGTCGGGGGTATATCCGGCCGAGACGATGGTCCCGTCGAGTACCGACGATACCGCCGTATTGCGCGGGCACTCTACCTCGACCCCGAAGTGGCCCGCGTGCGGGTCGTAACCCTGCACGATTTCGCCCTTCAGCGGCGTGTAGAAGAGTTTGCCGTCGATAGGGGTGGTGGGGGTGAAGACGTTGAGGGTATATTTCTCTTCCTGTTCGTACTGCTTTACATACTCCTTCATCCGTTGCGACTGGGGCAGCAGGGTGTCGTTGCGGGTCGAGAGCAGGCTGTCGGCCTGCTGGCCGATGGAGTCGATTTTGATTTCGCCCGTGAGGATGGCCGCGAGGTTCTGGATATAGACATCGCGCCGTTGCACTTCGGCGGCCAGCGAGTCGACCCGCAGGATTTTGTCGACCATCTCGATGCGCTCTTCGGCCTTCAGGTAGCCGGGCAGCAGATTCTTCACCGGAGTACCCACGATAATCGAGAGTATGGCTATGACGATAAGGGCAACGAGGAGTATGGCGGTGGTGATGGCTCCCGTCCGCGAGAAACAGATGGTCCACACATCCTCCAGCGAGCTCTCGTTGAAGAAGGTCAGTTTGTATTTGGACCGTTTCCGGGGAAAGAAATCGGGGCTCTTTTTATTTCGTTTCATAAAACTATTGCTCTGATTGCGACTATAAAGGTATGATATTCATCGGGTACGTGCAAATTTAGTAATTTATTACCAACCGCTGTATGCTGTTTTCATTTTTTATAAGACGCTTAAAAGGTCTAAATAGTATGGATTTTTGCTATTCTTTTCTCTTCGGGCGGTGAACACAATCTTTTATCCGGTTGTTTTAGGATACAAAAAGCAGATAGTGGCTTTGACAGGCTGCTCTCTTTTTGAACAGCAAACAGCAAAATCAAAAATGTATAACTAAAACGCATGAAGATGAAAACAAAATTCTTTTTTTTAGCAGTAGCCGCGGCTACAACATCGCTTTGCGGATATGTCGAACCGGCATCGGCACAAGCGCTCATCGTCGAAGAAGATGTTTCGGTGACCGAGGTTTTGCCCGGCAAGCCCCGGTACTACTCCGATAGCCATAAGAACAACTGGTTCATTTCGCTGGGCGCCGGTGGCCAGACCTTCTTTACCGAACACATGGGCGACGCGCAGTATACGCTGGCCATGAACTTCGCCGTGGGCAAGTGGATAAGCCCCTATCTGGGATTCCGTCTGTCGGCCATGGGCGGGGCCCTGCATACCAACTGGCCTTTCTCCGAAGGGGTGATGACGCACATGCGTTATGCCGCAGTCTATGGCGATTTGATGTGGGACATGTTCAACACCTTCCACGGTTATAACGAGCGGCGGGTATTCTCGATTATTCCCTTTGCCGGTGCCGGCGGTATCTATTCGTTCCACAATACGCCGTATGGCAGCAAGACCTATGCCTTCCCCATTACGGCCGGTATCAAGTTGAATTTCAGATTGTCGCACTATGTCGACTTCTTCCTCGAAGGTCGTGGCAATCTCATAGGCGACCACTTCAACGGTATTGTCGAGGGAACAGAGGTAGAGAGTGTCGTTTCGGCCGTAGGCGGTTTCTCGATCAAGTTCGGCAAAGACCGCTTCAAAGCCTACGATGCGTATGCCGACCAGATGATGATTAACCAGTTGAACGACAAGGTGAACAGCTTGAGAGGCCAGCTCGAGGAGTGTGAGTCGCAAGAGGTGGAGTGCCCGCCCTGTCCCGAACCCGTTGTCGAGGAGGTAACGGTTGTAGAGCCGGCCGGTTGCAACCAGGAGCTGACCGGTGTGGTACGCTTCACCATCAACAGTGCCGTAGTCTCCGATGAAGAGATGGTCAACGTCTACAACATTGCCCAGTGGCTGAAGAGCAACCCCTCGTGCAATATTTCGGTGATAGGGTATGCCGACAAGGATACGGGTACTCCCGAATACAACAAGCAACTGAGCCAGCGTCGTGCCGAGTCGGTGGTAAATCTGCTCACCGGGAAGTACAACATCGATAAAAAGCGGATACAGATCGTGGCCAACGGCAGCGACTCGCAACTGTATCCGAAGAACAATAACTGGAATCGCATCGTCGTCTTTGCCGGTTCGGCCCAGTGATAACAGAGTCTGTTTTTAATGCGAAAGCGGGTGGCCTTGTGTGCAGGCCACCCGCTTTTTGCATGTTGCAGGTACAATCAGTGCCGTTCTATCCAATTCACAATCCACTCGCCTACCTCGTGGGTGTGGCAGGTGGGGGCTCCCGGGTCGGCAATATCCTCGGTCACGATGCCGGCTTTCATCGACTCGGCCACGGCCTGTCGGATAAGGTCGGCCTCGGCTTTCAGATCGAAGGCGTATTCGAACATCATGGCGGCCGACAGAATCGTGGCCAGCGGGTTGGCTATGTCTTTGCCGGCGGCTTGCGGGTAGGAGCCGTGTATGGGCTCGAATACCGAGGTGTGCAGCCCGATCGAGGCCGAGGGCAGCATGCCCAGCGAGCCGGTGATGACCGACCCCTCGTCGGTGAGGATGTCGCCGAACATGTTTTCGGTCACGATGACGTCGAAGCTCTTGGGCCATTGAATCATGCGCATGGCGGCGTTGTCGACGAAGAGAAACTCGGTCTCTACCTCGGGATATTCGGCGGCAATCTCTTGCGTCACTTCGCGCCAGAGCCGCGAGGTGGCCAGGATGTTGGCCTTGTCGACCATCGTCACCTTCTTGCGGCGGCGCATGGCATAGTCGTAGGCGAGTTGTACGATGCGGGTAATCTCTTCGCGGCTGTACATGCAGGTATCGTAGGCCACGCTGCCGTCTTCGCTGCGGCCTTGCGGACGACCGAAATAGAGGCCGCCGGTGAGTTCGCGGATGCACATGAAGTCGGCTCCGTCAATCAGCTCGGCCCGCAGGGGCGACTTGTGAATCAGCCCCGGGAAGGTGGTGATGGGGCGGATGTTGGCAAAGAGCCCCAGTTTCTTGCGCATGGCGAGCAATCCCTGCTCGGGGCGTACCTTGGCGTTGGGGTTGTTGTCGTACTTGGGCGAGCCTATGGCACCGAACAGTACGGCGTCAGAGCGCATGCACAGCTCGTGGGTCGAGTCGGGGTAGGGCGAGCCGGTCTCTTCGATGGCGCAGGCTCCTACCGGAGCCGTTTCGTGCAAGATGGTGTGACCGAATTTCTTACCGACGGCCAGGGTCACGTTCAAGGCCTGTTCCACTACCTCCGGGCCTATGCCGTCGCCCGGTAATACTGCGATATGTAATTCCTTCATGCGGTTGTGTGTTTAAGAGTTTGCTATGATTTGTTCCTTGTGTTCTTTGTCTTCAATGAGGTTGAGCATCTTGATGGTAGCCTGTATGGCGGCCTCCATCTGGTCGGCATCGAGGCCCTGGGTCTTCAGCACGCCGCCGTTGTAGTCCCACGAGATGACGGTCTGCACGAGGGCGTCGGTGCGACCACCCGGCGGGATATTCACCGTGTAGTTGGTGAGCAGGGGCAGGGTGCGGCCCAGCTGCTCCTTGTAGATTTTGCGGATGGCCTTTACAAAGGCATCGTATTGACCGTCGCCGGTCGATGCCCCCTCGTACACCTGGCCGTTGATGTCGATGGCGATAATGGCTACCGGCTTGAGCCCCTGCGAGAGGTTGAGGGTGTAGTTGACTACCTTCACGTGCTGGGCGATGGTCTGGTGTTTCAGCACGTCGGAGATGATGTAGGGGAGGTCTTCGGGGGTGACCATCTCTTTTTTGTCGCTCAGCTCGACCACCCGTTGGGTAACCCGCTGTATCGATTCTTCGTCGAGCTCGATGCCCAGCGATTCGAGATTTTTGCGGATGTTGGCCCGTCCCGAAGTCTTGCCCAGAGCATACTCGCGCTTGCGGCCGAAGCGCTCGGGCAGCAGGTCGTTGTAGTAGAGGTTGTTCTTGTTGTCGCCGTCGGCATGTACCCCGGCGCACTGGGTGAATACCGACTCGCCGATAATGGGCTTGTTGGCGGCTACCCGCACGCCCGAGTAGGACTCGACGATGCGGCTCACCTTGTTGAGCATGTTTTCGGTGACACCCGTCGTAGCCTTCACTTGGTCGTGCAGCACGGCCAATACACTGGTGAGGGGGGCGTTCCCGGCTCGTTCGCCCAGGCCGTTGACGGTACAGTGCACCCCCTGTATGCCGGTAAGGGCGGCCGCGAAGGTGTTGGCCGTGGCCAGGTCGTAGTCGTTGTGGGCATGAAAGTCGAACCGCAGGTTGGGGTAGCGGCGACGCATGGCCCGGCAATATTTCAGGGTCTGGAGCGGGTTGAGAATGCCCAGCGTATCGGGCAGCATGAACCGCTCTACGGCTTCGTTCTTCAACTCGTCGACCAGTTGGTAGACATATTGCGGCGAGTGTTGTATGCCGTTCGACCAGTCCTCGAGGTAGAGGTTGATTTTCAGTCCGGCTTCCCGCGCCTTTCTTATGGCTGCCTTGATGTCGGCGATATGCTCCTGTACCGTCTTCTTGAGCTGGAAGGTGCAGTGCTTCTCCGAGCCTTTGCAGAGCAGATTCATCACCCGGGCCCCGCATGAGCGTATCCACTCGATCGAGGCTCCGTTGTCGAGGAATCCCAGAATCTCTATTTTGTCGATGTGCCCTCGTTTCCGGGCCCATTCGCACAGTTGGGAGGCAGTTTCGTATTCGCCCGACGAGACTCGGGCCGAAGCTATTTCGATGCGGGGGATCTTCAACTCCTCGAGGAGCAGCCGGGCAATACTCAATTTTTCTTGCCGGGCAAAAGATACCCCCGAGGTCTGTTCGCCGTCCCGCAGCGTTGTATCCATGATTTCTATAAACATAGGCAATCGTTTACTGGTGTGAGGCTTCCCACGCTTCGATTTGCGGCTTTTTGCTGAGCAGATAGTCGATGTCGTCGTAACCGTTGAGCAGGCAGCTCTTTTTATAGGGATTGATTTCGAAATGTTCCGACACGCCGCTGGTGTTGTCGGTGATGGTTTGTGCCTCGAGATTGACCGTCACGGTCGCTTTCGGGTTGGCCTGGATATGGCGGAAGAGGTCGGCCAGGAACCCTTCGGAGACTACGACCGGCAACACCCCGTTGTTGAGGGCGTTGTTCTTGAAGATGTCGGCAAAGAAGCTCGACACCACCACCCGGAATCCGTACCCGGCGATGGCCCAGGCGGCATGTTCGCGGCTCGAGCCGCTGCCGAAGTTCTTGCCGGCTACCAGTATCTGGCCCGAGTAGGCGGGGTTGTTGAGTACAAAGTCGGCCACGGGTTTCCCCTCCTTGTCGTAGCGCCAGTCGCGGAAGAGGTTTTCGCCGAATCCCTCGCGCGATACGGCTTTGAGGAATCGGGCCGGAATGATTTGGTCGGTGTCGACATTCTCCTGTGGAAGGGGAATGCACGACGAGGTTATGATATTTATTTTTTCAATCATGGCAGTGTAAAGTTATAAAAATTTTCGTGGATCGGTTATCTCACCCGTGATGGCTGCGGCTGCCGCTACCAGCGGCCCGGCCAGGATGGTGCGGGCACCGGGGCCCTGACGGCCTTCGAAGTTACGGTTCGAGGTCGATACCGCATATTTGCCGGCCGGCACTTTGTCGTCGTTCATGGCCAGGCAGGCCGAGCAACCCGGCTGACGTATCTCGAAGCCGGCTTCGGCCAGCGTGCGGTCGAGCCCTTCGGCCTTGATCTGGCGGGCTACCGCTTGCGAACCGGGCACGAGCCAGGCGGTCACGTGGTCGGCTTTCCGATGCCCCTTCACCAGACGGGCAAAGGCTCTGAAGTCTTCGATGCGACCGTTGGTGCAACTGCCCAGAAAAACGTAGTCGATTTTTTTGCCCAGCAGTTTCTCTCCGGCCTCGAATCCCATGTAGCGAAGCGCCTGGCGGAACGACAGCTTGCCGCTCTCGTCGATGTCCGCTTCCGCAGGGATAGCCTCGTCGATGGCGATACCCATGCCGGGGTTGGTCCCGTAGGTGATGCGGGGCGCGATGTCGGCGGCCTGGAAGGTCACCTCGCGGTCGAAGGTGGCATCGGCATCGCTGTGCAACGTCTTCCAATAGGCGAGGGCCCGCTCCCAGGCTTCACCCTTGGGGGCAAACTCGCGCTCCTTGACGTAGGCAAAGGTGGTTTCGTCGGGGGCAATCAGTCCGCCGCGGGCTCCCATTTCGATACTGAGGTTGCACACGGTCATGCGCTCCTCCATGCTGAGGGCGCGGATGGCCTCGCCGGCATACTCGACGAAGTAGCCGGTAGCCCCTCCCGTAGTCATCCGGGCGATGATGTAGAGGGCTATATCCTTGGCGGTGACACCGGGGGCGAGCTGCCCCTCGATGTTGATGCGCATGGTTTTGGGCTTGGGCTGCAAGATGCACTGCGAGGCCAGTACCATGGCTACCTCGCTGGTGCCGATACCGAAGGCGATGGCGCCGAAGGCTCCATGGGTAGAGGTGTGGCTGTCGCCGCATACGATGGTCATGCCCGGCAGGGTGAGCCCGTACTCGGGACCGATTACGTGGATGATGCCGTTCTTCTCGTTGCCCAGACCGTAGTAGGTGAGACCGAACTCCCGGGCGTTGCGGGCGAGCGTGTCGACCTGGTTGCGCGACACGGGGTCGGCAATGGGTTGGTCCTGGTGGAGCGTGGGTATGTTGTGGTCGGGCGAGCAGATGGTCTTCTGCGGGCGGAATACCTTCAACTTGCGTTCACGCAACTCGTTGAATGCCTGCGGGCTGGTCACTTCGTGGCAGTAGTGCCGGTCGATGTAGAGCTGGTCGGGACCTCCGGCCACCGAGGTGACTACGTGGGCATCCCATATCTTGTCGAATAAAGTGTTCATAGGGTATGGTTTATATGATAAATTTGTTGATGGCGTCGATAAAGGCTTCGGCCGAAGCGGCTACGATGTCGGTGTTGGCCGAGAATCCGTAGTAGGAGGCGTTGTTGTGGACAACGGTCATGTGCACCTTGCCCACGTCGTCGCTGCCCCGGGTGATGGCCTGGATGAGAAATTCGCTCACTACCATCTTGCGGTGGATGATGCAGCGGATGGCATTGATGGCGGCATCGACCGGACCGTTGCCCGAAGCGGCGGCCTCGAACTTTTCGCCCGCAATGTCGAGCCCGATGCTGGCTACCGACTTGATGCCTACGCCTGCCGTCACTTGCAGGAAGTCGAGGCGGATGCGGGCGTTGGCCGTGCGCTCTTTCCCCACGAGCATCAGTATGTCGTCGTCGTTGATGTCTTTCTTGCGGTCGGCCAGTTTGAGGAAAGCCTCGTAGGCTTTGTCGAGCGCCTCTTTGTCGAGTTCGATACCCAGCAGGTGGAGGCGGTGCTTGAGGGCGGCCCGTCCGCTGCGGGCAGTCAGTACGATTGCCGTTTCGTCGATACCCACCTCTTTGGGGTCGATAATCTCGTAGCTCTCGCGGTTCTTCAGCACACCGTCCTGGTGGATGCCCGACGAGTGGGCAAAGGCGTTTCGTCCCACGATGGCCTTGTTGGGCTGTACCGGCATATTCATCAGGTTCGACACGAGGCGGCTCGTGCCGTAAATCTTCTGGGTGTTGATGTTGGTCTCGATTTGCAGATCATGGTGGCACTTGCATATCATGGCCACCTCCTCGAGCGAGGTGTTTCCGGCCCGTTCGCCTATACCGTTGATGGTCACCTCGGCCTGCCGGGTCCCGTTCTGGATACCGGCCATGGTGTTGGCGGTGGCCATACCCAGGTCGTTGTGGCAGTGGGTGGCAATGACCACGCGGTCTATCCCGTCGACGTGCTCCATGAGGTAGCGAATCTTCTGGCCGAACTCGTCGGGCAGGCAGTAGCCGGTAGTGTCGGGTATGTTGATGACGGTGGCTCCGGCCTTGATGACGGCCTCGACGACGCGTGCCAGATATTCATTGTCGGTGCGGCCGGCATCCTCGGCATAGAACTGTACGTCCTCGACGTATCGCTTGGCGTACTTGACGGCTGCGACAGCCCGCTCGACAATCTCCTCGCGGGTCGAGTTGAACTTGTATCTGATGTGGTAGTCCGATGTGCCTATGCCGGTGTGTATGCGTTTGTGCTTGGCATATTGCAGGGCCTCGGCCGCTACCTTGATGTCGTTCTCGACTGCCCGGGTGAGCGCACAGATGGTGGGCCAGGTCACCGCCTTGGATATGGCTACGACAGATGCAAAGTCGCCGGGGCTGGATACCGGGAAACCGGCTTCGATAATGTCGACCCCGAGGGCTTCGAGCGCTTTGGCTACTTGTATTTTTTCTACGGTGTTGAGCTGACAGCCGGGCACTTGCTCGCCGTCTCGCAGGGTTGTGTCGAAAATGTACAATCTGTCTGACATACTTTTACACATATATGAGGTTAATAAAAAAAGCCTTTCCCAACATATTCGTGAGAAAGGCTATATACGTTTCTTTATCGGTTTACTGCGCAACACTGATTCTCACTTCTCGTCGGGACTGTTCGATAGAAGATCAATAATAATAATCAGGTTGTTTAGCAGCGATATGTTCATATATCCATTGTCTTGATACGATTGCAAAGGTAATTATTATTTCGAGAAAACAAAATAAAAAGACTACTTTTCTTTAAATAGTCTGGTTATTTGCAATCGATTTTCGATAAAGCGTATCTATTTGCAACTTTGGATTCCCGTACTCAGAAGGTGATTCCCAGCCGTACCGATACCAGGTGGCTCCCGTTGATGTCCTGGAACGCTCCCTTCTCGTCGGTGAAGGGCGACACCTGGTAGAAGTTGTACCCCACAAGCAGATGCGACCCGAATCGCTTGCTTACCGAGAGGTTGATACCCAACCCGGCCGCCCCGAAGAATCCGCCCTGATTTTCGCCCTTGCACATCTGGTTGCTCGAATAGCCGGCCCGGAAGTCGACAAAGAAGAGCGACTTGTTCTTGAGCAGGTTGCTGCGGAACAGCAGATAGACCGGCAGGTAGTGACGATTGCTCGAGAAGGAGTTGTGGAGGCCTACGCCCAATCCCAGGCACTTGATTATCGACGAGCGGTAACCGGCAAAGAGGTCGACATCGAAGGTCGAGAGGTCGTTGCCCGCCATGTCGATCGAGGCGCCTACCTCGGCACCGAAGGTAAAGGGTTTTATCTTTTTGACCTCACCGAGGTCGGCGAGGTTGCTTTCCCGCATGACATACTGGTTATTGCCGTCTTCAAATCCTGTAGTCGACTCTTGTGCCGTTGCGTTTTGTACCGAAACAAGTAGGATAGCCGACAATAAGATACGATATAGGTATTTGTTCATAATGATATGCTTTGTGAAAACGAAGATAGATGATTTCTTGCGATTAAGCAATCGATGTGCAAGAAAAAAAATTAAAATAAAAAAAACCGGCTTGCGTGCAGGTCGGTTTCTTTTACTGTCTTTACGGGCAGGCAGTTATCCCAAGTACGTTTTTAACAGTTTGCTTCTCGAGGCGGTGCGGAGCCGTCTGATGGCCTTCTCCTTGATTTGGCGTACACGTTCACGGGTCAAGCCGAATTTGTCGCCAATTTCTTCGAGTGTCATCTCCTGACAGCCGATGCCGAAGAACATCTTGATGATTTCGCTTTCACGCGGGGTGAGCTGTTTCAGCGCCCGGTCTATCTCTTTCGAGAGCGATTCGTTGATGAGCGAACGGTCGGCAATGGGGGAGTCGTCGTTGACCAGCACGTCGAGCAGGCTGTTGTCTTCGCCCTCGACAAACGGGGCATCGACCGAGATATGACGGCCCGATACCTTCAGCGTATCGGAGATTTTGTCGACGGGTATATCCAGCTCTTCGGCCAGCTCTTCGGGCGACGGACGACGCTCGTTCTCCTGCTCGAATTTCGAGAGGGCTTTGCTTATCTTGTTGAGCGAGCCCACCTGGTTGAGCGGCAGACGTACGATACGCGACTGTTCGGCCAAGGCTTGCAGAATGGATTGGCGAATCCACCATACGGCATAAGAGATGAATTTGAAACCTCGGGTTTCATCGAATTTCTCGGCGGCTTTAATCAAACCCAAGTTTCCTTCGTTGATCAAGTCGGGGAGGCTCAATCCCTGATTTTGATATTGTTTGGCAACCGAAACAACGAAACGCAAGTTGGCTCTCGTCAACTTCTCCAAAGCTGCATGGTCGCCTTTTTTGATGCGTTGGGCGAGCTCTACCTCTTCTTCTACCGTAATTAAGTCCTCGCGTCCGATTTCTTGCAGGTATTTGTCCAGAGATGCACTCTCCCGGTTGGTAATCGATTTTGTAATTTTTAATTGTCTCATCTTGCAATATAGAGATTTTGGGATTGCAAATATAGTGTATTTGTTGTTAATAACGTAACAAAAATTGTTTTATTTTGAACGTGCGTCGGTAAATTCCTCGATTCGAGAATCAAGCCGTTTTCCTGCGCATTATTACAACGCTCGATGGTTCGTTCTGTTTCCCCCGTTAATGTTATTTGGAGTTTGGTTACGGAAACAGGGATAAGGCTCTTGCGAACCTTATCCCCGGTATGATTTAGTCGGCCAAATCTACGGCGTAGTACATCATCTTTCCGTTGGGGTAGACACCCGTGATGAACATTACCTTCTGGGGCTGGTTCGATTTCACAATCGAGTCGTACATGCTCTCCAGATCGCTAACCGATTTCATGGGGGTGTTGTTGATCTCGAGGATGACAAACCCGTCTCTGATGCCGGCCGATTTGAATTTGCCGTTCTTCAAGCCGATAATCTGTACACCGTAGCGGATATTCATCTCTCTCAGGCTCTTGGCGTCGAGCTCCTTGAATCCGGCGCCCAGCGAGTCCATACCGGCGATTTTGGTAATCTCGGTATTGCCCTGGCTGTTCTTGAGGGTGAGCGATACGGTCTTCGATTCTTTGCCTCTCAGCAACCCGATTTTAATCTTGTCGCCGGGGCGGTATTTGCTCAACTGCTCGGAGAGCATGGCGCCGTTTTTGATTTTTACATCGTTGATCGAGGTGATGACGTCGCCCTCCTTGATACCGGCCTCCATGGCAGCGCTGCGGTTATAAACCTCGCCTACATAGATACCCTCCTGAACCTCGAGGTTCTTGGCCTTGGCTACGTCGGAGTTGATTTCGACATATCCGATACCCAGCACGGCACGTTGTACGGTTCCGTACTCCTTGAGGTCGGCGATGACCTTGCTCACAATCGAGGTAGGAATGGCAAACGAGTAGCCGGCATAGCTACCGGTTTCGGAGTAGATGGCGGTATTGATACCTACCAGTTCACCGGCCGTGTTGACCAGAGCACCACCACTGTTACCGGGGTTCACGGCTGCATCGGTCTGGATGAAGGCCTCGATACCCATCTTCTGGTTGTGGGGGTTGAGTGCGCTGATGCTACGGGCTTTGGCGCTGACGATGCCGGCCGTTACGGTCGAGGTAAGTCCCAGCGGGTTACCTACGGCCAATACCCATTCGCCCACTTTCAGATTGTCCGAATCGCCGAATTTGACAATGGGCAGGTCTTTGGCGTCGATTTTAATCAGGGCCAGGTCGGTCGAGGGGTCGGTACCGATTACCCGGCCGTTGAAGGTACGGTTGTCGTTCAGGGTGATGTCGAGCTTGTCGGCCCCTTCGACCACGTGGTTGTTGGTCACGATATATCCGTCGGGGGTGATGATTACACCCGAACCCAGACCCGTGCGGGGTTGAGGCTCGATGTTACGGCCGCCCTGTCCGAAAAAGTATTCGAAGAAGGGGTCGGTAAATCCGCCCATCTGGCTTTGCTTGGGCGTGGAGGTCGATTTGATGCTCACCACGGCATTGACCGTGTTTTCGGCCGCTACGGTAAAGTCGGTCTCGACAGCCGGATGGTTGGCAACTCGAGTGAAGCGGGTGGGCTGTGCATAACCGCTCTCGAGTGGTTGATCCTCGATTTTTGAATTGGCGGATCTATTGATTAAACTGAATGCTCCGATGGTAACCCCGGAACTTAGGATTGCCACTAAAGCAATACCCATCAATTTTTTCCCGTAAGAATTCATAATCTATTTGTTTTAAGTGTTAATATTCTGTTGTATTTAAGTTTTTGTGACGTTAAATTTAATACATTTCTTGTGCCATTATAATCGTGTCAATCTCTTTTTAAGCTCTTTTAATAAGCCGGATAACTGCTTAACAGGGGTTAACGCAACGCGCGACTGAACATGGGCGTTTATGGATCGACGGGTATGTCAGATTGACTGTTAAATTATCTGTTTGACAAAAATCGGCTGACACTTTTGCCTTCTTTGCCATTTTTATCACTATCTTTGTCTCGTACAGCAGGACGGTCTGTCGCTCGCCTTGTGCGGGAGGAAAGTCCGGGCAACACAGAGCACCATATTTCCTAACGGGAAGCTATTCGTGAGGGTAGAGTCGCGTAACAGAAAATAACCGCTGCGCAAGCAGTAAGGGTGAAAAGGTGAGGTAAGAGCTCACCGGGCTTTACAGCAATGTAGAGTGCCGTACGTCTTATGGGTTGTAAGGTTATGTATACCGGCGTTGTAGGGTTGCTCGCCCGATGCCGGGGGGTAAACCGCTAGAGCCCTGTGGCGACACAGGGTCGAGATAAATGACAGACGCTCCCGCAAGGGAGTACATAACCCGGCTTACAGGCCTGCTGTATTTTTTTTGTGAAATATGTTCCGGGCAATATAGATATATGGCTAAGCGTAAGAAGAAACCTTCGTTTTTTGCTCGAGTCAGTTCGTGGGTGAGGTGGTTTTGGCAATTTGTCTCGGTGGATATATGGCATATTACCGAGTATAAACTGCATATCCACATACTCAAAACCCTGAACCTGTCGGTCCGCTGTTTCCTGAACGAGAAGTTGCAGGAGAAGGCTTCGGCTTTGACCTTCAGCTCCATCCTGGCCATTGTGCCGGCGCTGGCCATGCTCTTCGCCATCTGCAAGGGATTCGGGTTCCAGCACATCATGCAGAGCCAGCTCTTCGACTACTTCCCGGCCCAACGTCAGGCGCTGGAGTATATGTTGAGTTTCGTCGACCAATACCTCGACCAGATGAAGGGTGGGGTGTTCGTGGGGATAGGTCTCTGCTTCCTGCTGTGGACGCTCATCAGTCTGCTGTCGAATATCGAGAAGGCTTTCAACGATATTTGGCAGGTGCAGGGCGGTCGCTCGTTCTACCGCAAGGTGACCGACTACACCTCGATGTTTCTGATTCTGCCCATCCTCATGGTGGCCTCGAGCGGTTTTTCCCTCTTCATGTCTACCATGCTCAACTCGTCGGTGGTGTTTGAGTTCATGACTCCGCTGCTGCGCTGGGTCTTCCGGTTGGCGCCCTATATTCTTACGGTCCTCTTTTTTACCGCTATTTATATCTTTATTCCCAACACGAAGGTAAAGTTCAAGTATGCCTTCATCTCGGGTCTCATTTGCGGCACGGCTTTCCAGATATTCCAATACATATATATAACGGGCCAGATATGGGTATCGAAGTACAATGCCATCTACGGTAGCTTCGCGTTTCTGCCGCTGTTGCTTATCTGGATGCAATTTTCGTGGCTCATCTGTCTGTTCGGGGCTGTGCTTACCTACTCGTCTCAGAATGTGGTCAATTTCAATTTCGAGAAGGAGACCAACCAGATTTCGCGCCGCTACTCCGACTACATCGTGTTGGTTATCGCCACGGTCATCGTGCACCGTTTCAGAGACGGATTGCCGCCCCTGACCAAGGGGCAGATTTCGCGCCGTTACGCCATACCCATACAGTTGGTAGAGCGGACGGTCGAGACGTTGGAAGAGGCCGGTGTCGTATCGCAAACTCTCTCGGAGGAGGAGCGGGTGCCTGCCTACCAGCCGGCTGTCGACATCAGCAAACTGTCGGTGGGTTACCTGTTGCGGGCCATCGATCGTGAAGGCGACGAAGACTTCATCAGCAGTCTGAAGGACGACTTCCCCCGCGAGTGGCGGGTTATCGTCGATACCCGTCGGCTCATGGAAGAGGAGGGCGACAAGATTGGGTTGAAAGATTTAGAAATCGAGGAGAGCCGTGTGGAACTCCCGCAAAAATAAACTACGGATCTATGAAAAAAGTAATTTCCACGACTGCAGCACCCAAGGCCATCGGGCCTTACAGCCAGGCTATCGAAGCCGGCGGCATGATTTTCCTTTCGGGACAACTTCCCATCGACCCGGCTACGGGCACCATGCCCGAAGGCATCGAGGCGCAAACCCGCCAATCGTTTGCAAACATCAAGGCCATTCTGACCGAGGCCGGTTGTACGGTCGACCACATAGTCAAGACTACGGTCTACCTGGCCGACATGTCGCTCTTCGCCCCCATGAACGAGGTCTATGCCCAACAGTTCTCGGGAGCCTTCCCGGCCCGTTCGGCATTCGCCGTCAAAGAGTTGCCCAAGCAGGCACTGGTCGAAATCGAAGTTATTGCGGTAAAGGCATAAACTGCAACAAATCGGCCACGATAAAGGTACTGCCGCCTACGAAGATAAGGTCTTCGGGGCGGCTCTCTTTTTGTGCGGCCGTCACCGCCTCTTTCACCGTGGGGAAGCTACGCCCCTTCAGCCCGGCTTTTGCAGCCAGCTCGGTGAGTTTGTCCTGTGGCAGGGCCCGAGGTACCGATGCCCGGGTAAAGTAGTAGGTAGCCTCCTTGGGCAGCATGGCCAGAACCCCCGAAATATCCTTGTCGTTGACCATGCCGATGACGATACGCAGCGTGTCGTAGTGCTCGTTGCGTAGCTGGCGGGCAATGTATTGCATGCCGCCGGTGTTGTGGCCGGTGTCGCAGATGAGTCGGGGTGACGCCTGCAGTTGTTGCCAGCGGCCCATCAGGCCGGTGAGTCGGGTGACGTGGGCAAAGGCTTCGTAGACCGATTGGTCGGTGATGCGATAGCCCAGTTCGCGCAGACGGGCTACGGCCGTGAGCACGGTGGCGGCGTTCTTCTCCTGACAGAGGCCGCCCAGTTCGCCGAAGAGGTGGGGATATTCCGGCGAGTCGAACTCCCAGCCGCGGGCGCTCTGCCGGGCCGAGTCGAAGTGTACGCACTCCTCGGCAAAGAAGATGGGGGCACCCACCTCGCGGGCCTTGTCGATGAATACCTGTTTGACCTCGCCCTGTGCCTCGCCGATGACTACGGGGATACCGCTCTTGATGATGCCGGCCTTTTCGCGGGCAATCTGTGGCAGGGTGTGCCCCAGCATCTGCACATGGTCGTAGCTGATGTTGGTAATCACGCACAGGTCGGGGGTGATGATGTTGGTACTGTCGAGACGTCCGCCCAATCCCACCTCGATAACGGCGGCATCGACCGCCTGGCGGGCAAAATAGTCGAAGGCCATCATCATGGTCAACTCGAAAAACGAGGGGCGAATGTGAAGTGTGGGGGCCAGATGCTTCTCGGCAAAGTCGATAACCTCCTGGCGAGGAATCATTTGTCCGTCGATGCGTATGCGTTCTCTGAAATCGACCAGGTGGGGCGAAGTATACAGCCCCGTTTTATAACCGTTGAGTTGCAGTATCGAGGCCAGCAGGTGCGATACCGAACCCTTCCCGTTGGTACCGGCGATGTGCAGGGTGTGGAATTTGCGGTGGGGATGCCCGAAGTACTCGTCGAGTGCTTCGCTGTTTTGCAATCCCGGTTTGTAAGCCGCGCTCCCTACCTGCTGAAATACAGGGAGCTGCCGGTATAGATATTCCAAAGTCTCTTCGTAGTTCATTACCGTCTGTTTAATAGAGAGCATATCCCGCCACACCGGCCAGGACAATCACCAGTATGGGGTGGAGCCGGGTGTAATGCACCAGTACGAACGAGACGACCGCAATGGCGATACTCAACGTGTAGTCGGGGAAATTCTCCTTGTTCATAAGCAGCAGGGCTGCCGAGGCAATCAACCCCACGACTACGGGACGCAAACCGGCAAATATACTCTTGATAATAGGATTTTCTTTGTGTTTGAGGATAAAGTGACTGATCATCAGTACCAGAATGAACGAGGGCAGGCACACGGCAAAGGTGGCGACCAGCGAGCCCCACACGCTGTTGCCCGTGGCTACATAGCCCACATAGGTGGCGCTGTTGATACCGATAGGACCGGGAGTCATCTGCGAGATGGCTACGATGTCGGTAAATTCGGTAGGGGTAAGCCACGGTTGGCTCTCGCCGTAGTGGACCACCTCTACCGCTTCGTGCTGAATGAGGGAGAGCATGGCGTATCCGCCGCCGAACCCGAACAGACCTATCTTCAAATAGGCCCAGAATAAGTTAAGATAGACGATCCACATGGCTTATTTCTTTTTCTCGTTATACCGCCTTTTGATGCGGCTGATGATGTGATTGTAATAAATGACGCCGCCTATGCCGCCCAGCAGTACGAACCAGATGGGAGAGATGCCTCCCATCCAGATACCCAGAGCCACGACGATAGGGATGATTACGTTTTTGAGGTTGATGCGGGCCGTCTTGGCGGTCGAGAGTACGGGCGACACGATGAGTGCCACTACGGCCGGTCGTATACCCTTGAAGATGCTTTCGATTACCGGATTGTCGTAGACCTGTACGAACCAGATGGCGATGGCCAGGATAATCAGGAACGAGGGGAGTATCGTGCCCAGCGTAGCGGTCAGGCTGCCCTTCAGGCCCCGCAATCTGTTGCCCACCAGAATCGAGATGTTTACGGCCAGGATTCCCGGCAGCGATTGGGCGATGGCCAAAGCATCGATGAAGTCTTCGCGCTTGATCCACTGTTGTTTGTCTACGACCTCCCGTTCGATAATGGGTATCATGGCCCACCCTCCTCCGAAGGTAAAGGCTCCTATCTTCAGGAACGAAGTGAATAGTTTCAGATATATACCGGCTTTCATAGGCTTTTTGGCTCTGTTCAATATGATACGAAACAGGGGCAGGCTATGGGTCACAATCGCCTGGCCCCTCTGTTTTTTTTAGGCGCTGCAAAGGTACAAAATAATATGGTACACGCGACAAAAAGCTACTGTTCCGTGACAGGAAACGTAGTAACCCTCTCTCGCAGTGGGCTCTCTTCTCAGAGATAGGCCGAGAGAATCTGCTCCAGCTCGTACAGGGGAAGAGCTCCCGACTGCCGCCAGGCAATCTGCCCGTTTTTCCAAAGGATGAGTGTGGGTACCGATTGAATCTGGTAGGCCATGGCTATCGGCTGGTTTTTGTCGATATCGATTTTAAGGACAATAAGTCTGTCGCCCATCTTGTGTTTCAACTCTTCGAGTACCGGCTTCATCATTTTGCAGGGGCCGCACCACTCGGCAAAGAAGTCGACCAACACCGGCGTGTTGCCGGCAAGAATTTCCTGAAATTTTCCCATTGCGTCAAAGTATTAAACAATCGATATGTAATCAAGCAAGTAACGGCTGTACGAGTCGTTTGGTTCGTCACACTTAAAAGATGTTGTTGTCGTGGCAGTCGACCAGCCAACGCCCTTCGCGGTTGACCAGAACGAGGTTGATGCGCCGTATGATTCTATGCTTGTTCGAGAAGAAAAGTTTTCCTTCGATAAAGAGAGAGTCCTGGGTGGCGTTCATCTGCGAATTCGATACGGTGAAGTGGGTAGGCTCACTTTTCAACTCGTCGCTTTGGCTGCCCACCAGAGTCTCGAAAAGGTGTACGGTCTCGACCGATTCGGGAGTCACCAGCTTGCGGGCTTCGTCGAAATTGGCGTTGGTGAGGTTCTCGACAAACGAGACGGCAATTACCTCGGGTCCCAAGGGGTGAGGAACAGGCGGTGCCGTGAGAAACAGCAGCGGAAAACCGACGGCCAGTGCGGTGAGGGTAAGGAATATGATGCGAACGCGTGTCTTGGCTTTCATTGCGGGTTTGAATTTGATGGTACATGAAGCAAAAGGGGGGAAGTCGTCGGTCGGGTGACCCGTCTGTCGGTACCCTTTTGCCGAAAGTATCCCCCTTCTTTTGTAAAACGATGTCTGCAGCCGACGGCAAAAGTCTGACGAGCCTGTGATGCTTTGCCTTGGCCGCTTTATCTTTTCTACAAAGATAACTATTTTTTGAAAGGCTTATGAGCTATTTGCCGGGAGTATTGCAATTTTTAGTTTATCTTTGCACATAACGAAGGTTGACAGCCGTTCGGCAAGGTTTGAAGTGAGCCGTTTGGGTATGTAGAAGAGGCCCGGTTGTCGCTCGCCGCGAGTTCCTGATTATATCCGGGTTGTGGGGACAGGCAGTTTTTACCCGGGAGAATTTAATGAAAAGAAGAGTATGAAAGATTCGTTGATAGTCGTTTCGGGCGGCATGGATAGCATCACACTGCTGCACGAGTATGCCGACCGCATTGCGCTGGGGGTATCGTTCGATTACGGAGCCAATCACAACGCCAGGGAGATACCGTTTGCCCGGCTTCATTGCGAGCGGCTGAGTATTCGACACCTAGTCATACCGCTTGCCTTTATGAAAGAGTATTTCAAAAGTTCGCTGTTGAGTGGGGGCGAAGCGATACCCGAGGGCCATTATGCCGACGAGAACATGAAGAGTACCGTCGTGCCGTTCCGCAACGGTATCATGCTGTCGATTGCCTGCGGCATAGCCGAGAGCAACGGGCTCAAGCGGGTTCTCATTGCCAATCACGGCGGCGACCATGCCATCTATCCCGACTGCCGATCCTCCTTTATCCGGGCCATGAACGAGGCCATGCGCGAGGGGACCTACGAGCACATCGAGATATTGGCTCCCTATTCCGAGATTACCAAAACCGACATTGCCCGCCGGGGCAAGCAGCTGCATGTCAACTATGCCGAGACCTGGTCGTGCTACAAGGGCGGCGAGAAGCATTGTGGCAAGTGCGGCACCTGTGTCGAGCGCAAAGAGGCCCTGCGCGATGCCGGAATAGACGATCCTACCGAATACGAGGAATAAACAAAAGAACAGAGCATCGATATGTATTACGTAGCAAAGACTATGGAGATTGCGGGAGCGCACGCGTTGACGCTCTCATACGAAAGCAAGTGCGAGCAGTTGCACGGCCACAACTGGATTGTTACCGTCTATTGCAAGGCCCGGGAGCTCAATGCCGACGGCATGGTGTGCGACTTCAAGCACATCAAGGACAAGATTCACGGCTATCTCGACCACGGTAACCTCAACGAGTTGTTGCCCTTCAACCCCACGGCCGAGAACATAGCCCGCTGGATAACCGAGCAGATACCCGAATGTTATAAGACCAAGGTACAGGAGAGCGGCGGAAACATTGCCGTCTATCGGGTAGACGACTGTGCCGATGACGATTTTGCCCTATGAGAGTCAACGAAATTTTCTATTCCCTGCAGGGCGAAGGCCGGTTCACCGGCACGGCTGCCATCTTCATACGGCTGTCGGGTTGCAACCTGCGTTGCAGCTTCTGCGATACCCGTCACGACGACTATACCCTTTATACTGCAGACGAGATTGTAGCGGCCATAGCTCCGTATCCGGCCCGGCATGTGGTGATTACCGGCGGAGAACCCACCATGCAACTCACTCGCATGCTGGTCGATAAACTGCATGAGGCGGGGAAATTCGTACAAATCGAGACCAATGGCTCGATAGCTTTGGAGCCCGATGTGGTAGCCGCAATCGACTGGATTACCTGTTCGCCCAAGGCTCTGCCCGTGAAAATCGGGCGGGTTGATGAGCTCAAGGTGGTTTATGAGGGGCAGGATATGGCTCCTTATGAGGCGATGGCCCGCTCGTACGGTGCCTGTCGCAGTCTGCAGCCTTGCGATACCGGCAATGCAGAGCGGAATGCCGTGCTGCTCGACGGGGCCGTGGTCTATATCAAGGAGCATCCCGAATGGCGACTTTCGCTCCAGACCCACAAACTCATCCATATTCCATGAAGAACAACCTCTGGCGAGTCGATAGAGTGGGGAAGAATGGCTGCTTATATGCGCTGCCGATTAGATTTCGTGGCGTGTAAGTCGTTTGAATAGAATAGTTTGACTGAAAAACTCTATCGACATTGAGGAGAAGGAGAAGATTCCTCAAGGTACAATATATAAATTTTTGTTAAATATTAACAACCGAAATAATTTTAAGTAAAAGCCGGTCAAAATTTTTGCAAGAAAAAAAGATAACATTAACTTTACACAATCAATCAATAATAGTTAACCTTAAAAAGAAGAATATGGATATGACTCTTTCAGGTTTGAATCCAACCCATTTCCAAGGAGTTGTCGATGGAAAGAAAACAGCGCTTTATGTTTTGGTAAATAAGAACGGATGCGAACTGGCCTTGACGAATTACGGGGCTCGTATCGTTTCGCTTATGGTTCCCGACAAGGAGGGGAAAATGACAGATGTAGTTACCGGTCACAACAATATACAGGAATATCTCTCTTCGGAAGAACCCTATTTCGGTGCAACCTGCGGTCGGTATGCCAACCGTATAGCCAAAGGCAAGTTTACGGTCGATGGCGTGTTGTATGACAAGCTGGCCATCAACAACGGCCCCAACACGCTGCACGGCGGTATCAAGGGCTTTAACTTCCAGGTGTGGGATGCCTGTCGGATTGATGGCCAGACCATCGAGTTTTCGCGCTTGTCGCCCGACGGAGAAGAGGGTTTCCCCGGCAATCTGCGGGTAAAGGTCACCTTCAAACTCACCGACGACAATGCCGTGGATATTACCTATCAGGCCGAGACCGACAAGGCTACGATTCTCAACCTGACCAACCACTCCTATTTCAATCTTTCGGGGGCAGGCGATCCCTACATCGGCGACCATCTGTTGTGCATCGATGCCGACTACTATCTGCCTACCGACGATACGGCCATACCCTATGGCGAGAAGTCGGCCGTAGAGGGTACCCCGATGGATTTCAGAAAACTCTACGAGGTGGGCAGCCGCATCGACGAACCCTTCATCCAACTTATCTACGGCAAGGGGTACGACCACACCTATGTACTGAACAAGAAGCTCCCGGGCGAGTTTGCCTTCTGCGCCGAGTGCATATCGCCCAAGACGGGCATCGTGCTCGATGTGTATACGACCGAACCCGGCGTACAGCTCTATACCGGCAACTGGATGACCGGCAACTTCATCGGCAAGAACGGACAGCGCTATCCCATGCGGGCCGCCCTCTGTCTCGAGACTCAACACTTCCCCGACAGTCCCAACCATGAAAACTATCCGTCGGTCGTTTTGCGTCCGCACGAGAAGTTCGAGAGTCATACGCAATTCAAGTTTTCGATTCGAAAATAATCAGTTATATAAATTACAATCATTTTAATTTAGTATTATGGATATAGAATTTGTAAGAAGTCGTTTTATCAAACACTTCGACGGCTCTACGGGGTCGGTATATGCTTCTCCCGGACGTATCAACCTGATTGGTGAGCACACCGATTATAACGGCGGATTCGTATTCCCCGGCGCAATCGACAAAGGTATGGTAGCCGAGCTCAAGATAAACGGGACCAACAAGGTACGGGCTTACTCGATAGACCTGAAAGATTATGTAGAGTTTGGGTTGAACGAGGAGGATGCTCCCCGGGCAAGCTGGGCACGCTACATCTTCGGTGTATGTCGCGAGATTATCAAACGCGGCGGAAAGATTGCCGGCTTCAACACGGCATTTGCCGGCGATGTGCCTCTGGGTGCCGGCATGTCTTCGTCGGCCGCTTTGGAGAGCACCTATGCCTATGCCTTGAACGATATGTTCGACTGCGGTATCGACAAGTTCGAACTGGCCAAAATCGGTCAGGCTACCGAGCATAACTATTGCGGTGTAAACTGCGGTATCATGGACCAGTTTGCCTCGGTATTCGGTAAAGCCGGTCACCTGATCCGCCTCGACTGCCGTTCGCTCGAGTATCAATATTTCCCCTTCAATCCCGAGGGTTACCGCTTGGTATTGCTCGACTCGGTAGTGAAACACGAGTTGGCTTCGTCGGCCTACAACGACCGTCGTAAATCGTGCGAGAATGTAGTGGCTGCCATCCAGAAGAGACATCCCCACGTAGAGTTCCTGCGCGATGCCAACATGGATATGCTCAACGAGGTGAAAGGCGAGATTACGGCCGAAGACTACATGCGTGCCGAGTATGTAATCGGTGAGGTTCAACGGGTACTCGACGTGTGCGACGCCCTCGAATGCGGCGACTACGAAACCGTGGGCAAGAAGATGTACGAGACTCACTACGGCATGAGCAAACTCTACGAGGTAAGTTGCGAAGAGCTCGACTTCCTGAACGAAATAGCCAAGGAGTGTGGCGTGACCGGTTCGCGTGTGATGGGTGGTGGCTTCGGCGGTTGCACCATCAACCTGGTGAAGAACGAACTCTACGACCACTTTATCGAAACGGCCAAAGCCCGTTATAAAGAGACCTATGGCCGTATGCCCAAGGTATACGACGTAGTCATCTCCGACGGTGCCCGCAAGCTCTGCTAAGTTGTAGAAAAGATAACCCGATAGAAAAAAAATCCCCGGTGTGCATGACTCACGCCGGGGATTTTCTTTATCGGAATTTCCGTTTGAGTTTAATAGGCTTGTGTGCTCCAGCCACCGCCCAGTACCTTGTAGAGATTGACCATGGCCAGATACTCGTCGCGTATGGCGTTGCTCAACCCGATTTGAGCGTCGAAGAAGTTACGGTGGGCATCCAGTACGTCGATGTAGCGGATTACCCCGTTGAGGTATTGCAGTTGGGCCAGGTCGACATATTTCTGGGCTGCTTCGTAGAGGTTGAGTTGCAGCTCCGAAGTGCGCCGCTTCTTCTGGTAGGTGATGACGGCATCGTTGACCTCGCGAAAGACCTCGAGCACCTTCTGCTCATAGGCATAGCGTTTCTCGTCGTATGCCGCCAGGGCCGCCTTGTACTGTGCCTTTTTCTTTCCGAAGGTGAAGAGCGGGGCTACCAGATTGCCGGCCACGTAGGAGAAGGGCGATTGGAAATAGCCTCTCAACTCGTCGTTCTCGAAACCGCCTACCAGGTTGATGGTCAGCCGGGGGAAGCGGTCGGCATAGGCGATGCCCACCGAAGCCATGGCCGACTTGAGCTGCTGCTCGGCTTGCCGCACGTCGGGGCGACGTTGCAGCAGGGTAGAGGGGAGTCCTATGGGAATATTCTCGGGCAACGAGGCATTGAGGTCGAATTTCCGCCGCTCTATTTTCGACGGATATTCTCCCGAAAGGACGGCTATCTGATTCTCTTTCAAGGCAATCTTCTGCTCCAGATTCGGGATAAGGGCCGATGCGTTGGCCAACTCTACCTGGGCCTGTTGGTAAGCCGTCTCGGAGGTAAGTCCACCCTCAAACCGCAGGCGGGCCTGGTTGACGCTCTCCTCGCGGGTCTCGACCGTCTGCAACACAATCTCGAGTTCCTGGTCCAGTGCTACCAGTTCAAAGTAGGCGGTGGCCGTCTCGGCAATCAGGGTCATCTGCATGGCCCGTGCAGCCTCGACCGAATTGAGGTATTCGGCCGCTCCCTTTTTCTTGCTCCAGCGCAGGCTGCCCCACAAGTCTATCTCCCAGCTCAGCGAGGCCTTCAGGCTGAGTTCGGATTCGATACTGGTCTTTTCGCCGTAGTAGGCGTTGGTCTCGCGGTCGGCAAATACCTGGCCGCCAATCGAGGGCCACAGCGACGCCTTGCTCACCCGATACAACTCCTCCATCTGCCGGATATGCGCTTCGGCCGCCCGCATGTTGCGGTTGTTGTTCAGCGTTTTGTCGATGAGTTTGCTCAGTGTCGAGTCGGAGTAGAGCTCCCACCAGGCCATATCGGCCAGCGTGAGGGTGTCGTTTTCCCCCGCGATGATTTCGTCCGGCAGATTGAGCTCGGGCGCCTGGCAGCGTTTCTGAATGGAACAGCCGTTCAGGAACAACGCGGCCAGCAGTATGGATAGGATTATTTTAATCTCTTTCATCGTTTCATCAGTTTAAATTTCAACTTGTACACCCATACAAAGAGCAGGGGAACAAAGATAATACCTATCGTGATGGCCACGATCATACCGAAGAATACGCCGGTACCGATGCCTTGTCGGCTGGCCGAACCCGGACCGCTGGCAAAGACAAGCGGCAGCATGCCGAGGATGAAGGCCAACGAGGTCATCACAATGGGGCGGAACCGCAGGTGTGCGGCCTTGATTACCGCATTGACCACGTTGTTGCCCTTTTCCACCTCGTCTTTGGCAAATTCGACGATAAGGATGGCGTTCTTGGCTACCAAACCGATGAGCATGACCAGACCGATCTGGAAGTAGATATTGTTTTCGAGCCCGCAAATCCAGTTACCCAGATAGGCTCCCACACCGGCAATCGGCAGGGACAGAATCACGGCCACGGGGATAGACCAGCTTTCGTATTGGGCCGCCAGGAACAGGAAGACGAAGAGCAGGGCCAGCGCCAGCACATAGCCGGTTTGTCCGCTCACGTGCTTCTCCTGGTAAGAGAGACCGCTCCACTCTACGCCGATGTTGGAGGGGAGGTGCTTCTTGGCAATGTCCTCGAGTATGGTCATCACCTGTCCCGAACTGTAACCCGGGGCAGCTTCGCCCGAGATGGTGGTCGAGGTGAACATGTTGAACCGCCGTATCGTACCCGGGCCGGTTGTGTACGAAGTGGTACCGAGGGCCGTGATGGGTATCATGGCGTTGTTGCTGCCCTTGACGAAGAAGAGCCCCAGGTTCTCCTTGTGGGCCCGATAGGGAGCTTCGGCCTGGATGTAAACCCGATAGATACGGTTGAACATGTTGAAGTCGTTGACATAGATCGACCCCGTAAAGGTTTTGAGGGTCGAGAATATATCGGATATTTTCACGCCCAACATCTGTGCCTTGTCGCGGTCGACATCGAAATAGAGCTGGGGAATATCGTTCTGAATAGACGAGGATAGTCCACTGATTTCCTTACGCTGCGAAGCGTAGTAGAGCAGGGTATCGGCCGCCTGTTGCAGGTTTTCGTAGGTAGCGTCGCCACGGGCCTCGAGTACCATCTCGAAACCGCCTGAACTACCCAGACCCGGGATAACGGGCGGTGTGCTCAGGTAGGCTTTGCTTTCGGGATATGTGTTCAGTTCTTCACGAATCTCTTCCATGATTTCGCGCAGGTTCGACGACTTGCGTTCTTCCCAGGGTTTGAGAATGACGGTCAACTGGCTGCGCGACTGGTTGGTGCCCACACGAGGGCTTGAGCCGGTCACGTTGAGCACATAGTCTACATCCTTGCGCGACATCAGATAGTTCATGGCGCGGTCGGTCACGGTCCGGGTACGCTCGAGGGTAGCCCCCTCGGGCAGCTCCAGTTCGACAGTGAAGTATCCCTGGTCTTCCTGAGGCATGAAACTTTGAGGTACTACCTTGTTGAGCAGCCAGATGGCAATCAGGGAGAGCCCGAAAGCGACCAGCACCCGGCGCGGATTTTTCAATCCTTTGCGGATGAGCTTTTCGTACAGCCGGTTACCGAAGGCCAGCCACAAGTTGATGTATCGGAAGACCTTGTTTTTCTTTTTACCCGAGGCCGGCCGGAGCAGCAGAGCACACATGGCCGGGCTCAGTGTAAGGGCGACCACGGTCGAGATGAGCACCGATACGGCGATGGTAATGGTAAACTGGCGGTAGAGCTGACCCGTGATTCCGGCCAGAAAGCTCACCGGCACAAACACGGCGCACAGCACCAGCGAAGTGGCAATGATGGCACTGCCCAATCCCTGCATCGCCTTTTTGGTAGCGGTATAGGGGTCGAGGTGCTCCTCGTTCATGATGCGTTCGACATTCTCGACTACCACAATAGCATCGTCGACCACGATACCGATAGCCAGAATGAGGCCCAACAGGGTCATCATGTTGAGCGAGAACCCGAATGCCAGCATGATACCGAAGGTACCGATCAGCGAGATAGGTACGGCAATCACGGGGATAAGGGTGGCCCGCCAGTTCTGCAGCGAGAGGAATACCACCAGAATCACCAGCACGAGGGCTTCGATGAGCGTGTGATAAACCTCGCTGATCGATTGCGAGATATAAGAGGTCATATCGAACGGAATCTCGTAGGTGATACCCTCGGGGAAACTGCGGCTGATTGCCTCCATCTCCTTCTTTACCGATTTGGCTACCTCCATGGCATTGGCTCCCGGTAACATGTTGATGTTCAGTACGGCTGCATTGCCGCCATTGATACCGCTCTCGGTGTTGTACGACTGAGCCTCGAGCGAGATGCGGGCCACGTCGCGCAAACGGGTCAGCGACCCGTCGGGGTTGGCCCGAATCACAATCTCTTCAAACTCGGCAACCGACGACAATCTCCCTTGTGCGATGATAGGGGTGGTCACGTCGATGTTTTCGATGGGCTGTTGACCCAGCACACCGGCTGCCGATTCCCGGTTCTGGTCTTTCAGAGCCTTCTGCAGGTCGTCGACCGTAAGACCGAGGTTGGCCAGGCGGTCGGGTTGTACCCATATCTGCATGGCATAGTAGCGGCTGCCGACATTCGACACGCTACCCACACCCTTGACACGTCGCAGCATATCCAACACGTTGAGTGTGGCGTAGTTACTCAGGTAGATTTCGTCGAATTTCGGGTCGTTCGACCGCAGGGTGACGGTCATCAGCCGGCTCGAGGCCTGCTTCTCTACCGAGATACCGTTCTGTACCACCTCGGCCGGCAGACGAGCTTCGGCCTGCTTGACCCGGTTTTGTATCTCTACGGCCGCCAGGTCGGGGTCGGTGGATATATCGAAGGTGATGGTAGCCGAAAAACTACCCGAGTTGCTGTTGGTCGATTCCATATAGAGCATGCCGGGGGTACCGTTCAACTCCTGCTCGATAGGCGTGGCTACGGCCTGGGTGACGGTCTGGGCACTTGCACCCGGATAGGAGGCCGAAACCTTGACTACCGGGGGAACAATCTGAGGGTATTGGTCTATGGGGAGGAGGATAAGACCCAATACACCCACGATTACAATCACGATTGAAATGACAATCGAGAATATGGGCCTGTCAATAAAAAAGTCCGATTTCATAATGCACTATTTTTTAGGACTTTCTTCTTGGGATTCTTTCCGATAGATGGCCGGTATCACCTTGTCGCCGTGGGTAAGTTTGTGGTATCCCTCTACCACGATATTTTCGTTGGGAACAAGACCACGCTCGATAATCACGTTGTTACCCACTTCGGGGCCGAGTTCGACCATGCGGCGTTCGGCCACACTGTCGTTCCTCACCACAAAGATATAGGCACCGCCCTTCTCGATGATAATCGCTTTGGTAGGTACTACAACCGCTTTTTCCCGCACGTCGAGCAGAAGGCGCACTTTGGTGAACTGCCCCGGCAACAGGATATGCTCGGGGTTAGGCATCTCGGCACGGACCGAGAAGGTACCGGTTTGCGGGTCGACCTGCGGGTCGGCAAAGTCGACGATACCCCGTTGCGGATAGGCCGAGTTGTCGGGCAGGGTGATGGTGATATAAGGTTCCCAGGTACGGGTCGTATCTTTCTGTCCCAGATTCACGTTGCGGGCCTTGCTCTTCAGGTAGTCGAGCCCCGTCATGCTGAAGTCCACACGCACCGTGTCGCTCTTGACCACCGTAGCCAACAGCGACTGTCCGCCCGGGCTCACGAGGGTACCTATATCGACATTACGCTCCGATATGTAGCCCGAGATGGGCGAACTTACGGTCGTGTATCCCAGAGCCGTCTCGGCCTGCGTGAGGTCGGCTTCGCTCATCTCCACCTCGGCCTTGGCACTCTCGTACGAGGCGATGGCGTTGTCGAGGTCGAGCTGGCTGGCCGCATTCTGTTGGTAGAGGGGGCGTATGCGCTCCAGGTCGCGTTCGGCTTTCAGGGCCAGGGCTTTGTTTTTATTCAATTGAGCCTTGGCTTTATTGGCTCGGGCTTGATATAGTTTGGGGTCGATGATGAAGAGCGGCTGTCCTTTTTTTACATAGGTACCCTCGTCGAAAAGCATTTTCTCGAGGAAGCCTTCGACCCGTGCCCGTATCTCGACAAATTGCTGGGCCCTGATGCGCCCTACATATTCTCCATAAATCTCTACGTCGTCGGTCGTCACAGGCTCTACTTCTACAATCGGCAGGGCGGGAGCCGGGGGGGCCGGCCGCAAGAACCAGTACAGACCACCACCTATCACGAGCAGGCCTATACCTATATATATCCATGAGCGTAACGAAATGCGGCGAAGTTGCTCTCGTAGCAGCAAAAGGTAACCTCCGAGTCTTCGGGTCATGCGCCGAATATTTTCAAAAGAAAGTTTTGTCATAAAGTTCAATTCGTTGTTTTTAGTGCCGAAACACAGTAATCCTAATTTAATGAAGAATGGAATAGTCCGCAAAAGTACACTTTTTTTTCGTCAAATGCGTTATTCTATTACAATATTTAAAAAGAATGCCGGGTGGGGAATCGGGCTCTCTCTCCGGCGGATTCGGGCCGGGAGTCCGTGGGGTTGAAAATTGATAGCTGCTTTTTCAAGTGGAAAAATAATTTACAAAAAAAAACATTTTTGTATTTCTCAAGAAATATATATATTTGCATCGTGTTTAAAATATTGAATATAAACCAATTTTTGATTTATCTATACCTTTTCACATTCCTTGGATGTTGAAAATAGAAAAAAAATATTTTTTTTATTATAGGGGAAAATCAAGAAATGGCGTTATTAAATAAAGCAAGAGAAAAAAGTATATGTAATATAATTGTAATATATTATAATATAATAATGTGTAACGTATCTGGAAAGCAACCATGAAAAAACATCCCTTTTTTGCAATGAAATCAAAAATTTATTTATATATTGCAACCGTTTTATTTTTGAAACGTGTAGAAATCGTATGATAAGGTTTCATTTGAGACAGTTTTTCCGTGGAAAACAGCATAACATTATAAATTATAAAAAGCCTATGGAGATAAAGTAACAGTTTTTTTAATGAGAGAGGTAAATTTTTTTTTAGTATTCGAATACCTATAAATGCACGTATGTATAGAAGAAATCTAAAAGCAATTATTGTAGCTTTTGTACTGGTTTCAGGTTTTGGAATCGGTACCGCTGCGCATGCCAGTGCAGCCCCGGCTTTGGCGTCGAGTACGACACAAGCCCAGAGTGTAAATCAGAATGTGGCCGCAGGTACGAAAGTGGTTACGGGTACAGTGACCGACCCCTCGGGCGAGACCCTCATCGGTCTTACCGTAAAGGTTGTGGGCACCAATGTAGTCGTAGCTACCGACATCGACGGTAACTATTCGATTAAAGTTCCTGCAGGGAGCAACGAGTTGGAGTTTTCGTATATCGGCTATGAGACGATAAAGAAAGCTATCAACGGACAGAGCAAGATCGATGTAGTGATGGACAGCAACGACAAGTTGCTCGACGAAGTGGTGGTAACCGCCATGGGTATTACCCGTAAGGAGTCGTCGCTGACCTATGCCACTCAGGAACTCAAAGGCGACGAGTTAATGAGAGTACAGGATGCCAACTTTGTAAACTCACTGCAAGGTAAGGCTGCCGGTGTAACGATTACACAAAGTGCCGGTGGTGCCGGTGGTACTTCCAAGATTCTGTTGCGTGGTAACAAATCGGTTATGGGTAACAACAGCCCGCTGATTGTGGTCGACGGTATTCCTATGACCAACCAAATCGGTGGCGCCGGCTCGTCGTGGAGCAGCGATGGTAGCTCGCTCACCTATTCGAGCACGGCCGAAGGTGGTGACGCCCTTTCGCTCATCAACCCCGACGACATCGAGAGCATCAACATTCTGAAAGGTGCCAATGCCGCCGCCCTGTATGGTAGTGCTGCTGCCAATGGTGTGCTCATGATTACCACCAAGCGTGGTAAAGAGGGTAGTGTCACGGTGAGCGTGAACTCCAATGTAACTTTCGAGACTCCGCTGGTTCTCCCCCAAATCCAAAACACCTACGGTGCCGATGTCAACGTGGCTGCCAATCAGCTCTCTACCACGAGCTGGGGTAAGAAGGTGTCGGATATGACGGCCGACGAGCTCGCCTACTCGGGCGCTCATCTGCGTAATTATACCCAAAACGATATCGCCGACTTCTTCGAGACGGGTGCTACCTACAACAACTCGGTTTCGATAAGCGGTGGTACCGAGAAGGTTCGTTCCTATTTCTCGTATGCCAACTCCTATTCCGACGGTATGGTACCCAACAACTCGTACCAACGAAACACCTTCTCGTTCCGTCAGAACTACTCGTTGTTCAACAAGAAATTGAACATCGACCTGTCGTTGAACTATGTGCATGCCAATACCAAGAATCGTCCCGGTGGTGGTACGGTGATGAACCCCTTGTACGACTTGTACCGCATGCCGCGTAACATCGACATGGACTACTATCGCAAGAACTATCGGGGCGAAGGTACCTGGACCTCCAATATCTATGGCTACTACAACGACAAGAGAGAGTGGATACCCAACGGTACCACCCAGCTGTCGGGTCCCATGCAACAATGGGCTTATTTCTCGGCCGGTAACAACAACCCCTACTGGATTACCGGCATGAACCGGAGCGAAAATACCGAGGAACGCGCCTACGGATACATTTCGGCCAGCTACGAGATTATCCCCGGCTTGAAAGTTCAGGGTCGCTTGAACATGGACCGTGCCAAATACAAAGGCTATACCAACCGCTACGCAACCACCTGGAACGTAGCTACCATGGAAGATTACGGTATGTATGGCCAAGACCTCTATTGGAGCAACGATGTCTATGTCGATGCCATGTTGAGCTATAACAAGCAGATCAAAGATTTCTCGGTGTCGGCAACCGCCGGTTGGGTAGGACACACCGTGAAGGGCGAAACCCAAAAGATGTGGAACCGCGCTTCCTATTTCTCCTATACCTCGATGAACGAGCTGCCCACCCGCATCAATTTCTTCGAGCCTACGGCTTCGTGGGGTGCCGGTAGCGTAACCACCTACAGCCTCTCGTCCAACTGGGACAAAGGCCTCTTCTTCACCGGTCAGGTAGGTTATAAGGACTATGTATATTTGGAGGGTAGCTACCGTCAAGACTGGTACCGCGCCTTCAAGCAATTCGAGTACCGCGGTACCCCCGACAACTACGGCTATTTCTCGGTAGGTGCCAATACCTTGATGCACAAATACATCACCATGCCCGAGTTCATCACCCACTTGAAGCTCCGCGCATCGTATAGTGAGGTAGGTAACTCGATTCCCAACGAGGTATTCAGCATGGGTACCGAGAACCTGGCCACCGGTGCCATCGCATCGTCGACCTACGGCTATTTCGACAACCCGCTGCCCGAAACCTCCAAATCGTTCGAGGCCGGTTTCGATGTATCGCTCTTCGAGAGTGCTCTCAACTGGGATTTGACCTACTACCACACCCAGCTGTGCAACAGCTATTTCCTGCAAACCACTACGGGCGGTAAGATGAAACCGGTCAACACCGGTCTCATTCGTAACCAAGGTGTCGAGACCACCCTCTCTTACTCGCTCAACTTCTCGAAAGACTGGATGTGGAGAACCTCGGTTAACTTCTCGTACAACGACAACAAGATTGTAAAAACCTTCAAGGACGACCAAGGCAACCCCGCCAAACTCGAGCAGAAGATTGCCGGTGGTAACATCGTGGTTCGCTACGACGAAGGCGGTTCTTATGGCGACATGTACGCCCTCGATTTCCGTCGCAATGCCGACGGCAGCATCTGGTTGAGCTCCGAAGGTGCTCCCCAGGTAAGTACGACCGACTTTGTTTATCTGGGCAACATGAACTCCAAGTTCCAGCTGGGTTGGGGCAACACCTTTACCTGGAAAGACCTTTCGCTCTATTTCCTGATCAACGGCCGCATCGGTGGTAAAGTCATTTCGCTCACCGAGGCTTACCTCGATTATCAAGGCGTTTCGAAACGGGTAGGCGATGCTCGCGACTACGCGGCTGCTCACAACCTCGTGTGGACGTCGTCCGACGGTTCGGTTACGAAACCGGGTATGATCATGCCCGACGGCAATGTGGCTCCTATCCAGGAGTACTATCAGACCGTAGGCGGTAACTACATGGGCTCGCAATATGTGTACGACGCCACCAATTTCCGTCTGGCCGAACTCTCGCTGGGCTATACCTTCCGCAATCTGTTCGGCGGTGTTATCCGCAACCTGTCGCTCTCGGTTATCGGCCGCAACCTCTTCTTCATCTACAAGGATGCTCCGATCGATCCCAATATCGCTCTTTCGACCAAAAACGGTTTGGGTGCATTCGACATTTTCAATATGCCGGCAACCCGTTCGTTTGGTGTGAATTTGAAAATTGATTTTTAAGTCGTAGCTAATAAAGAATAGAAATATGAAAAAAACCATTTTAACGGCATTTTGTGCCATGCTTGCCGCTGCAAGCCTGCACTCGTGTTTGGATTTCGATATGCCTACCGATACCTTTACCGGCGGTCAGACCGATTTGGACCCGGTCGTGTACAAAGGTAAGGCCGATAGCATAGACTACTGGAAGAATATTTCGGAGGAGGGTTTCAACGAAGCTCAATCGCAGTTGAGCCAGTATTTCGGTCAGATGAGAACGGCTCAATATTATCTGCGAGGCGGTAAAGATGCCCAAGCTCCCGCTGCACACCAATACCAGTATGTATATAGCATCACGGTCGACAACTACGCCGGCTATATGGTAGTACCCCACAATTTTTCACATGGTCAGGGTGGCTTGCTCAACTCGACCTATGCCTACAACCAGGACTATTGCGATGGCCCTTACGGGGCATTCCTCGGTGTCAAGAACAACATTGCCAACATGATCAACCACCCCATGATCGACTCGATTCCCGAGTTGAAAGCCATCGGCCTGTTGATCTTCGACTATTCGGCACAAGAGATGGTCGACCTCTACGGGTCTATCCCTTATTTCGACCACAAGGCCAACAAGGAGAGCAACCCCTTTACCTTCAACAAGATGGAAGAGATTTATATCTCTATCGTGGATAATCTCGATACCATCAACGCCTGCTTGAAACATTTCGAGACCCGTCCCGACTGGTATAAGTCTGGGGTACAGTCTATTCTGTCGCAGAATGATGTAGTATCACAAGACAAGAGCATAGAATCGTGGCGCCGGTTGGCCAACTCGCTGAAACTGCGTATGGCCGTGCACATTGCGAAGGTACAGCCCGATAAAGCCAAAAAATGGGCCGAAGAAGCTGTTCAAGCCGGTGTGATAGAAACTACGGCTCAGGAAATGTTGCTCGATCCCCTGATTGAAGGTTTTCCCCACCCTTTGATCGAGATTTCGAACAGTTGGGGTGATACTCGTCTGAACGCTTCGTTCGAGAGCCTGCTCGCCAGCCTCAAGCACCCCTATCTGGAATATTTGATTGGCAAGAACAGCGACGTGATTGTCAACAAGGAAGATGCGACCGACATCATGCAGGCCAATACCCGGATCATTGGTCTGCGCGCCGGTATCCGCATGAGTCCGGGTCAGGCCTACAAGGACAATTTCCGCATTGCTTATTCGAAGCTTGAAAACAGCGAGCAATTAGCTATGGCTCCGCTCTATCTGATGAAGGTTTCGGAGGTGCAGTTCCTGCGCGCCGAGGGTGACTTGCGCGGCTGGACCATGGGTGGTAGCGCACAATCGTTCTACGAGGAAGGTATCCGAAACGCTCAGATAGAAAACCGTCTGATGCCTTACTATCCCGACTATGTCGACGAGTATATGAGCCTCGAGGCTGCGGTGCCCTATAAATATGAAGACCAGTATGACCACAGCAACGACATCGAGAGCGTGACGACGATTGGCGTGAAATGGAACGAGGGCGACTCGAAAGAGACGAAACTCGAGAAGATCATTACCCAGAAATATATCGCCGCTTTCCCCTATTCCTACGAGGCTTGGAACGACTTGCGCCGCACGGGCTATCCCAAACTGTTCCCCGTGTTGAATGTCGAGGATGGCGACGGTAGTCTGGTACAGGGCGACATTATTCGCAAGATACCTCTGCCCGGCCGTGACACCTCGGTGGGTATGAGCGATATCAACACCTCGGGTCTCGATGCCTTGGGTGGCAGCGATACGCAAGGTACTCGTGTATGGTGGGATGTAGAAGGTGCCAATATCTAAACCGTATAGTCCGGGAGCGAGGGGGCTTTCCCCCGGGAAGGCCTCTCTCGCTCTTCGCTATAAAAATCACAAATTACTAATTACTAATTTTTTAATGTTTTTATCATGAAGAAGTTTACTGTATTTGGTGCGGCTTTGCTTTTGGGCTTGGCTGTGAATGTGCAGGCTCAGGAGGTGGAATACCCTGCGTCTGCATCGACTGACCTTTTTGACTTTACTCCATGGGACAACGAAGCGCTGCTCAAACTTTTTGCCGATGCGGCAGACGAGGGGCGCAAGTATCCTACCCCCGAAGAGTTTGAAGCTGCCGGTTTCAATCTCGACCTGGAGTTCTCTCGCTCGCATGTGCGTCCGGCCGCCATCATGGAGGATTCCGCCAAAAACATCGTAGAAGGTGTGTATCCCACCCGTCGCTTGTGGATGAACATTCCTACCGGTCAGGGTGACCTGATTGGTGGTTATCCCAGTGCCGAATTCCACAACGACGTGTACTCCATGTGGAACTACACTAATTTGTTCGGTGCCTGGAACCACAGCATTCTGCAAGCTCCCGGTTCGTGGGCCGATGCCGCTCACAAGCACGGTACCCACATGTTCTCGGGTATCAAGTTCTTCGAGTCTTGGACTCCTGGAGGAACATCGAGTGAGTATGTTCAATTTATCACAACCAAGAACGAAGACGGCTCGTTCCGTTATGTCGATGCCCTGTTGAATGCTTTGCTTTACTTGGGTCTCGACGGTATCAACTACAACTTCGAGGATCAAGGCTATCGTGAAACCGATGTGGTTAATTTCCACAAAGCCCTCTACAAGAGAGCTGCTGAAATCGGTTTCGACAGCTTCCACATCGGTATCTATACGAGTAACTCAACTTTGAGTTCCACGTATGTAGATGCTCTTTATGGTACGACCGCCACCGGTAAGACGGCCGACCTGATGCTGAATTACAGTAGTGGCGATTTCTCGTATGGTATCCAACCTTCGGTAAGGGCTGCCGAAACAGCCATGGGTACTGCCGACGGTCTCTATGCCGGTGTGTGGATGGTACATATGAACCGCAATTGGTCGCGCCTGGTCGCAAACGATGAAGCAAAACGTTGCGGTGTATGTCTGTGGGGCGAACACAAAGTGAGCCGTATCTTCCAGTACACGATAGGTAACTCGCTGATGGAGTTGCAATCCAACTATCAGGAACTGTTGGAGAAAGTATTCAGCGGCTCCAATCGCACGCCGCTCAACCGTCCGGCCATTTCGAACATGCCCGGAGCGTTCCAGGTGTCTAACTCGGTAGGTACCGCCAATCAGTTGAACAATTTCTGTGGTCTGGCCGAGTTCATTCCCGAGCGTACGGCTATTCAGGGCGACTTGCCTTTCAACACCAACTTTACGCTGGGTAACGGCGATTTCTATGCCTACAAAGGTAAAAAGACGCTGGGCAGCTGGTACAACATGGGTCAGCAAGACTATGTGCCCACCTATCGTTGGGTCATCTACAACACGGGTACCGAAAATCTTTCGACCGACATCAAAGCCGAGTTTACTCACGAAGATGCTTACATCGGTGGTTCGGCATTGCGCCTGAAAGGTACTCCCACCTCGACGGGTGCCGATGTGTGGTTGTATCGTGCCAAACTGAACGTATCGGCCGGTAACCCCAAAGCCAAGATTGCCGTGAAGACGGGTGTAAAAGGCTCCAATCCTTCGAATCTGTATCTGATTTTGAGAAAATTCGACGATACCAACTGGCTGGAATTCCCCGTAGGCGACCTGGCCGGTGCTAACTGGGAAGAGAAAGAAATCGCTCTTAGCGGTATCAACTCGGGCGATGTAATCGAGTATATCGGTTTCCGTGTGAAAGGTAGTGCTGCCAGCGACGATTATAAGATTATGGTTGGTCAGCTCATGCTGAGCGACGACCGTGCTGCTTCGACTCCGGCCGGTATCGATGGCGAAAGCATCATCGCCGAGGTGAAAGAAGAGACTACCACTTCGCTGTCGGTGAAACTGACTTGGGAAGTAGATCCCACCGGTTTCTCGCCTGCTCGCAAGGACTATGGTATGATTTACAATGACGAAGTAAACGTAGACCACTTCGAAATTCTCTACAAGAACGGCGAAGAGGGTCGTGTATCGGAAGTAGGTCGTACTTCTACCTGGTCGGCTTATGTAGGTAACATCCAATTCGAAAACGAAAACGACGATCCCTACATCGGTATCCGTTCGGTATCGAAAGACATGAAGACCTATTCGCCCATCGAGTGGGTTCACATCGCACGTTCTACCGAAACGTTGCCCGAGGCTTCTTCTTCGCAATATCCTCCCACGTACATCAATACGGCTTCCGACGGTTATCAAACCGCTTTGAAGATTCGGTTTATCGAAGAGTTGACGACAACGGGTGCTACGCAGAATATCAACTATTCCAGAAGCGACTCTGTGGGCGGCGACAACTACGTATATGCCGAAGATTGTGTACTGAAAGTAAAACAAGGCCAACAAATAAAATTGCACCTCGACGCTTATGGTAATGGTGTAAATAACAACTATGAACCGGGTTATGATGCCGCGACTAACGATAACCTGAAATACTGCTTCGGTGTAGGTTATATGGACTGGGATATCAACTATCAGTTCGATGCATCGGAGGGTAGTGACGAGGTTGTGTTCCAATGCGGAACGTTGAATGGCAGTACGCCTGCAATTGCCGATGGAATTGACTTTACAATCGATGTTCCCGAAGATGCTGCCGTAGGTGCTACTCGTCTCCGTATCGTATTCTCGGATGCCTGGTTCCCGCACCCCGGTCCCACGGGCGCTACGAACAAAGGCTTCTCGATCGACTTCCCGGTTGAGGTAAGCGGTACGAACCCGGGTCGTGAACCGGCTGCAAGCTATACCGAATTCCGCGACCAAGGTGTTGCCGATGAACCCGAAATGAACGAAGTATCGGGCATCGAGAACGTAGTGAACGGTGAAAACGGTCTCGCTTCGGTTTCGTCGATGTATCCTACCGTTACCAGCGACATGATCTATTTCAACAACGTAGAAAAGGCTTGGATATACACTGCCGACGGTCAATTCGTTAAGTTCTTGAAGAACAACCCCGAATCGGCTAATGTATCTGACCTCTCTGCCGGTGTTTATGTAGTGAAGATGCAAAACGGTCGCGTAATTCGCAACCAAAAGATGATCAAAAAATAATCTAAGATTGTTTTAGATTATAATCAGTCTGAAAAAGACTGCCTCTCTCGAAAGGTTATCCGATGTGAATCGGATAACCTTTCTTTTTTTTCCCGCCAGGGAAGAATACAAATGGAGTGGGGTAGAGTGAGGAGATGGGTGAAACAGAAAAGGCATTGGCAACCGCATGAACAACGATTGCCAATGCCTTTATTGTTTTGTCGGGGTAGCGGGATTCGAACCCACGACCCCCTGCTCCCAAAGCAGGTGCGCTAACCGGACTGCGCTACACCCCGAAACAAGCAATGGCCCTCTCTTTTTTGGGCAGGGCAAATTTACTGCTTTTTTTCGTATCGCCAACTATGGGCTTACATTTTTATCAAATTCTTCGGTAAAAGATACCTGTTTACCGATGTTTTATTTTAATTTTGCAAGGACATTCGGGCTGTTCCGAATGCCGTTGAGTAACCGAAATCAATAACAACAAAACATATAAATCCTATAACAATGTATAGAACGAATACATGTGGAGAGCTGCGATTGAGCCATGTGGGCCAACAGGTAACCCTGGCCGGTTGGGTGCAACGCAGCCGTAAGATGGGTGGTATGACTTTTGTCGATCTGCGCGATCGCTACGGTATCACTCAGTTGGTATTTAACCAGGAGACCAACGCCGGTTTGTGCGACCAGGCCAATAAACTGGGGCGCGAATATGTGATACAGGTGACGGGTACCGTGACCGAGCGCTCGAACAAGAACGCCAATCTGCCGACGGGCGATATTGAAATCATAGCCGAAAAACTGGTGGTGCTCCATACCGCCGAGACTCCGCCCTTCACCATCGAAGACGAATCGGATGGCGGCGACGACATTCGCATGCAGTACCGTTACCTCGACTTGCGCCGTCCCATTGTACGCCGCAATCTCGAGTTGCGTCACAAGATGGCCTTCGAGGTACGTCGTTATCTCGACGAGTTGAACTTCCTCGAGGTAGAGACGCCTGTATTGATTAAATCTACTCCCGAGGGAGCCCGCGACTTTGTGGTGCCTTCGAGAATGAATCCGGGTGAGTTCTATGCGTTGCCGCAGTCGCCGCAAACCCTCAAGCAGTTGCTGATGGTGTCGGGCTTCGACCGCTATTTCCAGATTGTGAAATGTTTCCGCGACGAGGATTTGCGAGCCGACCGTCAACCCGAGTTTACCCAAATCGACTGCGAAATGTCGTTTGTCGAGCAGGAAGACGTGCTCAATATCTTTGAGGGCATGATTAAGCACCTGTTCAAGAAACTGCGCGGTATCGAATTTAACGAGCCTTTCTTGCGCATGACTTGGGCCGATGCCATGAAATATTACGGTAGCGACAAGCCCGACATGCGATTCGGCATGCGGTTTGTCGAGTTGAAAGACTTGACCGAGGGGCATAATTTCGGGGTATTCGACAGCGCCGAGTATGTGGGCGGTATCTGTGCCGAAGGATGCGCGACGTACTCACGCAAGCAGCTCGACGAGCTGACCGAGTTTGTGAAACGTCCGCAAATCGGCGCCAAGGGCTTGATTTATGTACGTTTCGACGAGAACGGAAATCCCAAATCGTCGGTCGACAAATTCTATTCGCCCGACGACCTGAAGAAGTGGGGCGAACGCTTCGGAGCCAAACCGGGCGACCTGCTGCTGATTCTGGCCGGTCCTGCGATGAAGACCCGCAAGGCACTGTGCGAACTGCGCCTGGAGATGGGCTCGCGTCTGGGCTTGCGCGATAAAAATACCTTTGCTCCGCTGTGGGTTATCGACTTCCCCCTGTTCGAGTGGGACGACGAGACACAACGCTTCTATGCGATGCACCACCCCTTCACCTCGCCCAAGGCCGAAGATATTCCCCTGCTCGATACCGATACGGGAGCCGTGCGGGCCAATGCCTACGACATGGTAATCAATGGAGTAGAGCTGGGTGGCGGTTCTATCCGTATTCACGACAGCGAGTTGCAAGACCACATGTTCCGTCTGCTGGGATTCACCGAAGAGCAGGCCGAAGCTCAATTCGGGTTCCTGATGAATGCCTTCAAATACGGTGCTCCTCCTCACGGAGGTCTGGCATTCGGTCTCGACCGCTTGGTATCGATGTTTGCCGGTCTCGATTCGATTCGCGACTGCATCGCATTCCCCAAGAACAACTCGGGCCGCGATGTCATGCTCAATGCTCCGTCGCCGCTGGACGACTCGCAGTTGAACGAATTGTGTATCAAAGTAGATTTGAAGGATTAACACGTGGTAATTCTAAACGATATTATAGAGACCATCGAGTCGGTAGCGCCTGTCGCCTGGCAAGAGTCGTACGACAATGCCGGGCTGCAGGTGGGCAACCGGTTTCAGCCGGTTTCGGGAGCGGTCGTATGTCTCGATGTGACCGAAGGGGTTGTCGACGAGGCTATCGCCCTGGGCTACAACCTGATCGTATCGCATCACCCCCTGCTGTTCAAGGGGCTGAAATCGATTACGGGGAGGAGCTATGTCGAGCGTATTGTCATCAAGGCAATCCAACACAACATAGCCATCTATGCCGCCCATACCAATCTCGATAATGCTCCGGGCGGTGTCTCGTTCAGAATGGCCCGCAAGTTGGGCTTGACTGAGGTGCGGGTGCTCGACCCCATGCCCGGGTTGTTGATGAAGCTGGTTACCTGTGTGCCGGTGTCTCATGTCGAAGCGGTGAGAACCGCGCTGTTCGAGGCGGGGGCCGGTCATATCGGCAACTACGACCAATGCAGTTTCGGTCAGGAGGGCGAGGGTACCTATCGTCCCGGGGTGCAGGCTCATCCCTATTGCGGTACGATAGGCGAGCAGCATCGCGAGCCCGAGACTCGACTCGAAGTAATCGTGCCCGTCTACATGCAGGGTGCCGTCGAGACCGCCTTGAAGCGGAGCCATCCCTACGAAGAACCGGCTTTCGACTGGATACCTCTGGCCAATCGCTGGGAGCAGGTGGGGGCCGGAGTGGTGGGCAATTTGCCTGAACCGGCCGACGAACTGCTGGTGCTGGAGAAGCTGAAAGATACCTTTGCGGTAGGTTGTGTGAAGCATTCGCCTCTGCACGGGCGCAAGATTTCGCGTGTGGCCCTGTGTGGCGGTGCCGGAGCATCGCTCATGTCGAGAGCCGTTGCCGTCGGAGCCGACATGTTTGTGACGGGTGAGATACGGTATCACGATTATTTCGAATATGAGTCGCGTATCCTGCTGGCCGAAATCGGTCACTATGAGAGTGAACAATATACAAAAGAGATTTTTTGTGAGATTATTCAAAAAAAATTCCCTACCTTTGCAATCCGTTCTACACAAGTAGATACAAATCCGATAAATTATTTGTAACGTATGGCTACTGACAAAACAAAAGCTGAAAAAGAATATACAGTGGAAGAGAAGTTGAAAACACTGTACGATTTGCAAACCATTCTCTCGGAGATCGATAGAATAAAGACGCTGAGAGGTGAGCTGCCTCTCGAAGTTCAGGACCTTGAGGACGAGATCGCCGGTCTTGAAACGCGTATCAAAAACTACCATACCGAGATTGAAGACCTGAAAGCTGCCGTAGCGGCCAAAAAAGTAGAAATACAAAACGCCCAAACGCTTATCGACAAATATACCAAGCAGCAAGACAATGTGCGCAACAACCGTGAGTTTGATTTCCTTTCGAAAGAGATAGAATATCAGACGCTCGAAATCCAGTTGTGCGAGAAACGTATCAACGAATACATTGCCGCACAAGAGGCCAAGAGCAATGAGGTTGCTGCTGCCGAAGAGACGCTGCAGGATCGTCAGCACATCCTGGCCGAGAAGAAGAGCGAACTCGACGAAATCGTTTCGGAAACGAAACAGGACGAAGAGAAACTGAGAGAGAAGGCCAAGAAACTCGAGAACAAGGTAGAGCCCCGTTTGCTCGCAGCCTTCAAGCGTATCCGCAAGAATGCCCGCAACGGTCTGGCCGTGGTTTATATCCAACGCGACTCTTGCGGTGGTTGCTTCAACCGCATTCCGCCTCAAAGACAGCTCGACATCAAGATGCGTAAAAAGATTATCGTTTGCGAATATTGCGGACGTATCATGATTGATCCGGAACTTGCCGGTGTGAAAGAGGAGCATTAAATCAACAGAACCGATATAGAAAACAGAGGCTGTCTCAAAATAAAAATTTGAGATGGCCTCTGCTGTTTCATATCAGATTGAAGTCATTTGGATTTTCCTCAAAAAAGGAG
>CABRIW010000021.1:0-37639 GCA_902471075.1 uncultured Barnesiella sp.
TCCCGCAAAATTAGCCCCGCAACTTTGGAATATTGCCGCTTTGGTTGTATTTTTGACCCGAATAAAAGACAGGAGACAAAGGAGTATAGAGTCTTGCACAAAACGAACTCCCCGAGAGACCCCACAACAGGAATCGGGGTGAATTTATGCGCCACTCTATCCCGAACAAAATTTTGTAACATTTCAATTTAAATTCAAAATTAGACCTCATTTTTGCTGCATGAAAATTTACTCATGAAAAAAATTCAAAACATTATGACTCATCGAAAATTCTTTTTATCGGTATTGGTTTTCATGCTTCTTTCGTGGTCGGCGGCCGCCAAAACTCCGGCTTTCAAAAACGACTCGCTCAATATCACTCTCCCCGATACCGACTACTCCGACGAGCTGAGACTGATACGCATGCACATGCCCGACATCGAGGTCGGCAACGGTATCTCGTTCCAGCCCAAAAACAAAAGCTACAAGCTCACCATGCGGATACGAATGCAAAACATGGTCGACGTCGATTTCAACGAAAAATTCGAAGCTCAGGAACTCGACGCGCGCGTGAAACGGTTGCGTCTGCGATTCGACGGATATATCTATACTCCCAAGCTCACTTATCTCGTACAACTGGGATTCTCGCCATACGACACGAAAACCCTGCCCAACGGCAACAGCAACATCGTGCGCGACGCCATGATTTACTATGTGCCCAATGCGACATGGAACATCGGTTTCGGACAAACCAAGATACGTGCCAACCGGGCACGTGTCAACTCGTCGAGCGCCCTGCAGTTTGTCGACCGCTCGATTGTCAACTCCGAGTTCAACCTCGACCGTGATTTCGGTGTCTTCGGCGAGTACAACCAGCACCTGTTCGGCTCATTCGATTTGGCAGCCAAAGCCTCGATTACTACGGGCGAAGGGCGCAACTGGGGCAACAACAAGGGCAGCGGACTCGCCTATACGGGCCGCATAGAGTTCTTCCCCCTGGGCCGCTTTACCGGCAAAGGCGATGCCATGGAGGGCGACTATGAACGCGAGCAGACGCCCAAGATACTCCTGGCCGGAGCATACAGCTACAACGACCGGGCCTTGCGAGCCCAAGGTTCCAACGGCGACCTGCTCCGCTTCGACCAGGCACGCAACCTCTCGTCCTATTTCGTCGATTTCATCTTCAAATACCGAGGCTTTGCCTTCTATACCGATTTCATGGGACGTACATGCACCTCATCGCCCCTCATCAAATCGGGCGAAACCGTCGAGCAATATATCCTCACCGGCATGGGTCTCAACGTGCAGGCCAGCTACCTGTTCCCCTCCAACTGGGAAATAGCTCTGCGCAACTCGACCATCAAGCCCGACAAAGAGGTACAGCCCTACACCAATTACCGCTGTTACAACCAGTCGACCTTGGGCGTAACCAAATACCTCATCGACCACCGGCTCAAAGTACAGGCCGACCTCTCCTACAACTACAAGGACGAGTTCACCGCCTCGGATTACAGCCGCTGGCAGTTGCGGTTCCAGGTAGAGCTGGGATTCTGACCCGCTCTGTCCATTCGACGAAACCTAATACCTAAACAATATAGATCATGGCCATTCAGTACGATTTTGACACAATTATCGACCGCCACCACACCGGCGCAATGAAGACCGATGTGCTGGGCGAACGATACGGTCGCGAAGACCTCATTCCCCTGTGGATTGCCGACATGGACTTCGCCGTAGCTCCCCCGATTACCGAAGCCCTCGTGCGACGTCTGCAACACCCCGTCTACGGCTATGCCGAAGCTCCAGCCAGCTACTGGCAGTCGATTATCGACTGGCTCAAATACCTGCACGGCTGGGAGGTGAAACGCGAGTGGATTACCTACATTCCCGGCATTGTCAAAGGCATCGGCCTGGCCGTGAACGTATTCAGCAACCCCGGCGACAAAATCATCATACAGACTCCCGTCTATACTCCCTTTATGGCCGTGCCCGAGGGCAACGGCCGGCAAGTGGTGCACAACCCCCTCAAGTGGAACGGCACCCACTACGAGATGGACTTCGACCACCTCGAGTCGATTATCGACCCGCAGTGCAAGATACTGATACTCTGCAATCCCCACAACCCGGGCGGTGTGGTGTGGCCGCTCGCCACGCTGCAACGTGTGGCCGACATCTGTGCCCGCCACCATATCCTCATCATTGCCGACGAAATCCATGCCGACATGCCCATCTTCGGCTCCAAGCATCACCCCTTCGCCTCGGTATCGGAGACGGCCGCCCAGAACAGCATCTCGTTCGGCGCCCCCTCCAAGACCTTCAACATCGCCGGACTGGTGAGCTCCTATGCCATCGTGCCCAACGAGACCATCCGCAAGCGGTTCTTCGACTGGCTCACGGCCAACGAGTTGGACGAACCCACCTTCATGGCCACCATCGCCACCGAAGCCGCCTATAACCACTGCCGCGACTGGCGCGAACAGATGCTTGCCTACGTCGAGCAGAACATCCTCTTTGTCGAGGAGTTCCTCCAGCAGCATATCCCCCAGATCAAGGCCATCAGACCGCAGGCCTCGTTTATCGTCTGGCTCGACTGCACCCGGCTGGGGCTCGACCACGACGCCCTCATCGACCTCTTCGTCGACAAGGCTCGGCTCGCCCTCAACGACGGCGAGATGTTCGGTCCCGAAGGCAAAGGCCACATGCGGCTCAACGTGGGTACACCGCGGGCCGTACTGCAAAAAGCACTCGAGCAACTGGAAGAGGCCGTGAACCATCTCGACCGATAGACTGGTTACGGGCCACTTTGACAGCAAAGAAGTATCGTTTTCGGAAAATATTTTATACTTTTGCACCCAATTGGTACAAGAGGCCGATACCTCTGTACCTCACCACAATAATAAGAAAATCTGAAAGAATCGCTTTATGAACGAACTTGCCACAAAGTACAATCCCGCCGACGTAGAGGAGAAATGGTATGCTTACTGGTTGAAAAACGGGCTCTTCAAGTCGAAACCCGATGGTCGCGAACCCTACACCGTAGTCATCCCGCCCCCCAACGTCACCGGTATTCTGCACATGGGGCACATGTTGAATAACACGATACAAGACATTCTCGTACGCCGTGCCCGCATGGAGGGCAAAAATGCCTGCTGGGTACCCGGCACCGACCACGCCTCGATTGCCACCGAAGCCAAAGTGGTGAACAAACTCGCCGCCCAGGGCATCAAGAAGAGCGACCTCACCCGCGAGGAGTTCCTCAAATATGCCTGGGAGTGGAAAGAGGAGCACGGCGGCATCATCCTCAAACAACTGCAGAAGCTGGGTGCCTCGTGCGACTGGGACCGCACCGCCTTCACCATGGACGAGGTTCGCTCCAAGAGCGTGCTGAAGGTATTTGTCGACCTCTACAACAAGGGGCTCATCTACCGCGGCGTGCGCATGGTCAACTGGGACCCCAAGGCCCTCACCGCCCTCTCCGACGAAGAGGTTATCTACAAGGAGGAGCACAGCAAGCTCTACTACCTGCGTTACTATATCGAGGGTGAAGACAAGTATATCATCGTAGCCACCACCCGTCCCGAAACCATTCTGGGCGATACGGCCGTATGCGTAAACCCCAACGACCCCCGCTACACCTACCTCAAGGGCAAGAAGGTAATCGTGCCGCTGGTCAACCGGGCCGTGCCCATCATCATGGACGACTACGTAGACATCGAGTTCGGTACCGGCTGTCTGAAAGTGACTCCGGCTCACGACGTAAACGACTATATGCTGGGCGAGAAATACAACCTCCCCACCATCGACATCTTCAACGACAACGGTACCATCAGCGAGGCCGGCGGCCTCTATATCGGCATGGACCGCTTCGACGTGCGCAAGCAGATTGCCAAAGACCTGCAGGCTGCCGGGCTGCTCGAGAAGGTCGAGGACTATGACAACAAGGTGGGCTTCTCGGAGCGTACCAACGTAGTCATCGAGCCGAAACTCTCGATGCAGTGGTTCGTCAAGATGGACAAACTCGCCGAGCCGGCCCTCAAAGCCGTGATGAACGACGACATCAAATTCCACCCCGACAAGTTCAAGAACACCTACCGCCACTGGATGGAAAACATCAAGGACTGGTGTATCTCGCGCCAGTTGTGGTGGGGCCACCGCATCCCGGCCTACTACCTGCCCCAGGGCGGATTTGTCGTAGCCGAGACTCCCGAAGAGGCCTTGAAACTGGCCCGCGAAAAGAGCGGCAACGACTCGCTACAACTGAGCGACCTGCGTCAGGACGAGGATTGCCTCGACACCTGGTTCTCGTCGTGGCTGTGGCCCATCTCGCTCTTCGACGGCATCAACCACCCCGGCAACGAAGAGATAAAATACTACTATCCCACGAGCGACCTGGTGACGGGCCCCGACATCATCTTCTTCTGGGTAGCCCGCATGATTATGGCCGGCTACGAATACACCGGCGAAAAACCGTTCAAGAACGTATACTTCACGGGTATCGTGCGCGACAAGATAGGCCGGAAGATGTCGAAGTCGCTCGGCAACTCGCCCGACGCCCTCGAACTGATAAAGACCTACGGCGCCGACGGTGTGCGCATGGGCCTCATGCTGGCCGCACCTGCCGGTAACGACATTCTCTACGACGATGCCCTGTGCGAGCAAGGCCGTAACTTCAACAACAAAATCTGGAACGCCTTCCGTCTGGTGAAAGGATGGAACGTCGACGAGAGTCTGGAGCAGCCGCAAACGGCACAAATCGCCGTCAAGTGGTTCGACGCCCAGCTCAGCCGCACGCTGGCCGAGGTAAAAGACCTCTTCGGCAAATACCGCCTCTCCGAGGCCCTCATGGCTGTATACCGCCTCTTCTGGGACGAGTTCTCGTCGTGGTACCTCGAGATGATCAAACCCGGCTACCAGCAGCCTATCGACCGCGCCACCTACGACGCCACGCTCACCTACTTCGATGCCCTGCTGCGCATGCTGCACCCTTTCATGCCCTTCATCACCGAAGAGTTGTGGCAACACCTCTACGAGCGTAAAGAGGGCGAGAGCATCATGTATGCCCGCATGCCCGAAGCTCACCCCGTCGACGACACCATCATCGACCGCTTCGAGACCACCAAGCAGATTGTGGCCGGTGTGCGCACCATACGTCTGCAAAAGGGTATCGCCAACAAAGAGCCCCTCACGCTGCAAATCATCGGAGCCCACGACCACGCCAACGATTGCATACTCACCAAGATGACCAACCTCGAGGCCATCGAAGCCATCGACGAGAAAGACCCCGCCGCCGCTTCGTTCCGCGTACACGCCACCGAGTATGCCATACCGCTGGGCAACAACATCGACGTAGAGGCCGAGCTGAAGAAACTCGAAGGCGAGTTGCAACACGCCCAAGGATTCCTCAAAACCGTCATGGGCAAACTCAACAACGAACGTTTCGTACAAAACGCCCCCGAGGCTGTCGTAGCTCTGGAACGCAAGAAAAAAGCCGACGCCGAAGAGAAAATCAGATCGCTCGAAGAGAGCATCGCCGCCCTCAAGAAGTAACCGAGACCGCAATCGGTCACGCACCATACAGAAGGGTGTGGTTCCTGTCCATCGGGAGCCACACCCTTCTTTTATATACCTCGATGACAGAGGAGAGCCCGTAATCTCACGAGCAACACCTGCCCTACCGAGCCCGGCCCGGATACCTCGCAGGATACCTCGCAGACCGAAGGAAGGCAACCCTATCCCCCTTCACCCCAGACTGGCGGACATAAAAAAAGTGCCCGGCGCAAACCGGGCACTCCATATGATTCACGAAACAGAATATCAGAATTTATAGTAGAGACTGAAGCTCAAGTCGTTGCCACTCAGCGACAGACCCGAAACGCTGTTGCCGTTGTATTTGTCGCGATAGCCCAGGAAGCCATAGTGAGCCACCAACGAGAAATTGTCGGTAATGTCAAAAGAAACACCCGGTTTGAAACCGATTTCGAAGCCGGTCTGCGAATCGAGGCCTTTATGTTTACCGACCGAAACGCCAAAACCGCCATCGACCAGCAGGCTCAGGAAATCTTTCTTGAAGAAAGTCCAACGGGCATAGGGGGCAATGTAAAACGAATTGTAGTTATCCATGTGGGTATAACCTATCGAACCGGCTACCGTCCATGCGTCGTTAAACGCATAACCAAACTCAGGAGCAATGCGGAAGGTCGTGTTTTCAGTATCGCCATCGTAAGTCAAGCCAAACTGGCCACCTACAAAAAACTGTGCATTGGCTGTCAACATGCCAAATACAAGCGCTAAGGTTAAAACTAATTTTTTCATTTTATGTGTTTTTTAGTTTAAATTGTAAGAACAAATATAAGAATTTGTTTTCAACAATCCTATTTTTAACCTCTCTTTTTTCACAGAACTGTTAAAATAGATAAACCGCAGAGTCAAATCGCTACGGCCTCTGTCGTCCGATATGCCGGGTGTGCTACTGCTTGGTTAGCTCGAATCCCATCAAGACTCCGTCGTATTCCGAAAGCAGGTTGCTGATGGTCTGCAGGGTAGAACTTTGCGTCTTCGAGGAAATCGAAACCAGCACATCGACCAGTTTGTCGACATTGAAAAGTATCTCCATCGTGTTTCCGCTCTTGGTAATGTCGGCATCCATCACCATCACCGGGATGTGCCCGCCTACCAGCGTAAAGGTTACCACAAACTTGCCGCTCGGCTCGTCTTTCACGATATAGCCGTTCAGTTTGGCGCTGCCATAATTCAATACCATCGTGGTATCGGCAAACGAGAAGGATACGCGCGACGAGGTAATGCCGGCTTTCTCGTAATAGGTGGCCAGCTTGTCTTTCAAGGTCGAGGCTACCACCTCGCCCCCGGCCGACTTCAAGAGGTCGTCGCTTTCGAATTTGCAGGCCGGAGCCGAATAACGCCACGTACCGGCCAAATCGGCAACGGTAAGCGTAGCATCTTTATTGGTCAATGCCCCTACCACTTTGTCGACAGTCGACGAGTTCAACAAATCGCCCAGCGAAAATTGCGCGTGAGCGCTGCTTCCGAATAAACACAGCCCGCACAGTGCCAAAATCCATCTTTTCATAATCCAATCCTATTCTCTAATTATTTGTTTCTCTTATATGGTATTACGTTTGCAAATATACAATTTTATCGGGAAATATATACCGTATTCCTACGCCTTCTCGAGTCGGACGAGAAAGTGCAGACAGCCCCTCCATCTCACTTTTTTCCATAAAAACGCGTCGGCATTGAACCAAAACCGACAAGTGATGTTATTATAGGCAGAAAGGGCGCCCGGGAGGGATGGCCTCCACACCGTAACGGTAAAAGGAGGAGCAGCCATTGCGAGCGGAAGGTTATCGCTCCAGCCCCTTTCCCTACCAAAAAGGCAGGTATCCGCCCAGGGATAGGACGCATACCTGCCTTACCTTTTTCCATTCCATACGTCGCTCTGCTATCGGCCGATGGCTCAATGCAACGGCCGGCCTATGCTGCGATAGACAAATCCCAACTCCTTCATCTCGGCCGGGTCGTAGATGTTGCGGCCGTCGAATATCACGGGCGACTTCATGGCACGGAGCACCACATCCCAGTCGGGCATGCGGAACTCTTTCCATTCGGTAACGATAAGCAGGGCATCTACGCCGGCTACCGCCTCGTAGATATTCTCGGCATACTCCACCCGGTCGCCGATGCGGCGGCGGCATTCGGGCATGGCCACCGGGTCGTAAACCCGCACGGCAGCCCCGGCGGCACACAGCCGGTCGATCAGAATCAGGGCCGGAGCCTCGCGCATGTCGTCGGTCTCGGGTTTGAACGAGAGCCCCCACACGGCAAACTTGCGCCCCGTCAGGTCGCCCCCGAAGTAGTCGCGCAGCCTATGGTAGAGCAGCTCCTTCTGCGACTCGTTCACCCGCTCCACGGCCTCCAGTATCTGCATGTGACAGCCATTCTCTTCGGCCGTCCGGATGAGAGCCTTCACATCCTTGGGGAAACAAGAGCCCCCGTAGCCACAACCGGCATAGAGGAAACGGCTGCCTATACGGTCGTCGGCACCGATACCTTTGCGCACGGCAACCACATCGGCCCCCACCTCGTCGCACAACAAGGCAATTTCGTTCATAAACGAGATGCGGGTTGCCAGCATGGCATTGGCGGCATACTTAATCATCTCGGCCGAAGGTATATCGGTGATGATAATGCGGTATTTGTTAATCATAAACGGCTTGTAGAGCTTTTGCATCAGAGCCTCGGCCCGTTTGCTCTCCACACCCACCACCACGCGGTCGGGGCGCATGAAGTCGGCAATGGCATTACCCTCCTTGAGGAACTCGGGGTTCGAAGCCACGTCAAACTCTATCGACACGCCCCGCTTGTCGAGCTCGCTCTGGATGGCCGCCTTCACCTTGCGGGCCGTACCCACCGGCACGGTGCTCTTGGTAACCACCACCAGATAGTCGTTCATGTAGCGGCCCACGGTATGAGCCACGTCGAGCACATAGTGCAGGTCGGCCGAGCCGTCTTCGTCGGGAGGCGTGCCCACGGCACTGAAGAGAATCTCTACCCCGTCGAGACAAGTCGACAAATCGGTGGTGAAGCGCAACCGACCCGCCTTCATATTGCGAAGGACCATCTCGTCGAGCCCGGGTTCATAAATAGGTATATCGCCCCGCTCGATGCGGGCTATCTTCTCGGCGTCGATGTCTACACAAACCACATCGACACCGATTTCGGCAAAACATGTTCCGGTAACCAGGCCCACATAGCCTGTACCCACTACCGCTATTTTCATATACTTCTTTTTTTGTCCGTAAAAAAATACGAAAAGACCGTGCAAAGGCAAGCGTAAACCCTCGGTTTTCAGTGTTCAACCAAGCCTCTCCCGCTCTTCGTGGGGTAAAGATAGTGACATTTTTCGAGCTATACGCTCTTTTCTGTCGATTTCGTCGGAGAAAGAGACCAAAAGTTCTCCTCCCCGGCGTCTCAAGACAAACGGAAGCCATTCATTTGAAGAATCTTATACACCTTATTCAGAGAGACAAAAGCAACAAAACTCACGCCCGACTGTTCTATCTACGGAATTTTTACTATCTTTGGAGCGATTTTCGACTTATACTCAACGTGTATGAGGGCGATTCCAGGGGACTCCCCTACGCACTTGATCCATCTGTGAATAGACGGAAATTAAAAAAGAGAAACATGAATGTAAAGAATATTTTCTTATGTGGCGCAACCATGCTATTGTTAGTATCTTGCGCAAACGAGGAGAATCAGGTTGCTTCGGGCTACGGCTCCATAAACGTGGAAGTTTCAGCCGATTACCAAGTAGTGCCTGTCACTCGCTCTACCTCCGAAACGACCGAAACATCCAATCCCGACGTCAGCGAATTTTCCCTGAAGTTAGTATCCTCCGACGGCAGCTTTTCCCGCGCCTGGGACAGTCTGGCCGACTTCGACCCCGCCGAAAAGATTCCCGTGGGATCCTACACCATGAGCGCCTACTATGGCAACCTCGAAGAGGAAGGCTTCGACAAGCCCTACTACCTGGGTGAGGCCGACGTGGCCGTGCGCGACCGCGAGAACACGCCGGTCGAAATAAACTGCACGCTGGCCAACGTGAAGGTGACGGTCGAATACTCCGACGCCTTCAAGAAATACTTTGCCGACTATGCCACCACCGTACACGCGGCCGAGGGCGACTATGTAAAGTTCGAGAAAGAAGAGACCCGGGCCGCCTACGTGAAGCCCGGCAAGATAACCATTCAGACCTATCTGAAGAAACAGAACGGCATCGAATCGACCTTCGAACCGGCCGCTATCGAGAATGCGCAACCGCGTCAGCACTACCGCATCAAACTCGATATTGCCGACAATGCCGCGGGTGAAGCACAACTCAGCATCAGCTTCGACGAAACAACCGAGACGCAGCCTGTCGCCATCGACATCTCCGACGAGGTGATGGTGGCCCCCGCCCCCTCGTTCCTCCCGGCCGGATTCGTGCCGGGTACCCCCCTCGAGGTGAAGGAGAACAGCTACCCCGACAACCGGCAGGTGAATATCTCACTCACGGCCAAGGCCGGCCTCGCCGCCTGCACGCTCACCACCTCGTCGGCCAGCCTCGAAAGCGAAGGGTGGCCCCGCGAAATAGACCTGGTGAACCTGAGCAGCGAAAACCGCGCCCTGCTCTCGCGGCTGGGCCTGAAGCTGAAAGGCTTTACCGAGATGGGCAGCAAGATGGGATTCATCGACTTTGCCGAAGTCTTTGCCCACCTGCACACCACCGACGGGAGCGACCAGCACACCTTTACCCTCTCGGCCAAAGACATGTATGGCAAGGTGAGCGAATCGCCCATCGCCCTGTCGGTCAAGAGCATACCCATTACATTCGCCTTGCAGACTCCCGACCCGGTATTCGTAGGCAGTAAGACCGCCACGATTCCCGTCGAGTTCGATGGCGCCTACATCGACCAGGTGAAGTTCAGCTACCTTAACGCCGAAGGCGCGAAGGTGAACAGCACCTCGACCGTCGTCTCGAGCGAAGGCAACCTCTACCAGATAAAGATTTCAATCGAAGCTACCGACCAGCCCGTCGTAGTCGAAGGCTCGTATGCCAACGGAGCCAAGACCTCGACCATCTCGATACCGGTCAAGACCCCGGCCTTCACCATTACCGCCGAGGAGTATGACATCTGGGCCCGCCGTGCCACTGTCAAACTCACGGCCGAAGAGTCGCAATATCAAGAGGCCGTAGACCGGTATGCCGTGCTCTTTGCCAACAGTACCGGCCAGTGGGAAACCGTCACCTCGACCTTGAGCCAGGGCCGCCGCATCATCACCGGCCTCACTCCCGACACCCGCTACCAGTTGCGGGGCTCGTGCAACAGCGGCCAGGACAACGTCAATTACAGCGGCGACCTCACCCTGCGCACCGAGTCGGCAGCCGCCGTGCCCAACGGCGACTTCGAAGAGATAGCCCAAACCATCTCGGTAACCGATATGAACCAGGGCGGCAAATACTCGGTATGGCCGGTCAACTATCAGAATACCTGCAGCTTCACCATACAGGAGCCTACGGGTTGGGCCAGTGTCAACGCCAAGACCTGCAACCTCTCGGCTGCCAACCAGAACTCGTGGTTTGTCATCCCCTCGACCTACAATACCACCCTCACCTGGGATGCCTACCGCAGTTTCGGCATGAGCACCGTGACGCCCGACCTCTATCGCGACCTCACGGCCCAGAGCGGGAGCAACGCCATGGTGGTGCGCAACGTAGCCTGGGACGAAAACGGAACCACTCCCGGGACCTCGGGCGGTGCCTTCAATACCACCTACTACAACACCAACGTGCCCAACATAGCCAACCGCTCGGCCGGCAAGCTGTTTCTGGGCAGCTACTCCTACTCGGGTGGCAGCGAAACCTACACCGAAGGGGTGAGCTTCGCCTCGCGCCCCTCGGCCTTGAAAGGGTGGTACAAATATGCCAACGACGGCAACGACCCCACCGAAACGGGCGTAGTGACCGTGACCCTGCTCAACGGGCAGAAGGTGATTGCCACCGGCACGGCTCGTCTCTCGGCCGCTGCCGACTACACCGAGTTCTCGGTGCCCGTCACCTATTCGGTAACCAATCAGAAGGCTACCACGCTGCGCATCATGATTACCTCGTCGAACCACGCCTCTTACAACCAGAGCGAAGAGAGTGCGGCCATAAAGACTTCGGTCTCGAACGGCCAGTACGAATCGGCCTCGCGAGGTGCAACCCTTACCATCGACAACTTAACTTTCACCTATGAATAAGATAAAGCATAACCCTATGAGAAATATATTAGGCATCTCTCTGGCCGTAGTTCTGGCCGTGGCCGCCTCCTCGTGCGACCGGGAGAAATTCACCTACGACCTGGGTATAGAAACCCCGTCGGGAAAAACCGGGACACTCGACCTCTCGACCTTCGGAGCCATACCCAACAACGACACACAAGTGATAGAAAAAGCACCGGTGAGCCGGGCCGTCGATACGGGCGACTTCACCGTGCAAATATACCCCTCGCAGGGAACCGACACCCTCGAATGGAAATATAGCGAGATGCCCGAGATTGTCACCCTCAACGTGGGCGACTATAACGTGGCCGTATTCTCGCACCGCGTGCAGCCGGCCGAATGGGAACACCCCTACTACTATGCCGACAAGGCCTTCACCATCGAAGAGAACCGGGTGACCCAACTCGACACGGTGGTGTGCACACTGCAAAACATCAAGGTGACGGTAACCTACTCCGAAGACCTGAAATCGTTCATGGGCAATGACTGCAAAGTGACGGTCGACATCGGCTCCGGCTCGCTCGACTTCTCGCAGACCGAGACCCGTGCCGGATACTTCCGCTCCGACGGTGAGAGCAACCTGCTCATCGCCACCTTCACCGGCACCATCGACGGCTACGAAGAGGTGAACCGCATCCAGGTCGACAACGTCAAGGCCGGCGACTGGCGCAAGATTCACTACGACATCAAGCGCCCCGAACCGGGCAGCGAGACGGGCGGCGTGACTCCCTCGATTACCCTCGACGCCTCGTGCGAGACCATCGACCACGAAGGTAACGTGACCATCGAAGAGGAGATTATCCCCGACCCCAATCCCGTAGACCCGGGTACCGACCCCGATCCCGATCCTGACCCCGATCCCACACCGGGCGAAGCTCCCAAAATCACGAGTGAAACCATACAGCTGGGTACCCCCGTCGTCGTTACGGCTGGCATGCAGGTGATAGTCGACATCACCAGCAGCGACCCGGCCGGCCTCACGGGACTTACCGTCGACATCGACTCGCCCACGCTTACACCCGATGAACTCGCCGGCCTGGGCCTCTCGTCTCACCTCGACCTGGTGAACCCCGGCAACCTGAAGGCTCCTATCGAGAGTCTGGGATTCCCCACCGAGGGCAATGTGCTGAACCAACCGAAGGTAACCTTCAACATCAGCGACTTCATGCCGATGCTGGGACTGCTGGGGGCCGGTACGCACAACTTCATCATCAAGGCGACCGATGCTCAAGGCACCACAACCGAATCGTTAATCCTTGTAACCGAATGATATGAGATACAATATAAAGAGATATTTGGCAGGCACGCTCCTCTTCCTGCTCCTCTTTACCGCCTGTAAAGAGGAGGATATGGCGCTGGGCGAAGGCTCGGTGCGGTTGAATGTGCGTGTCTCGGACGATGTGGCCGTGGTCACGCGGGCAGTCGACCCGGGTATCTACAACACCATGCAAACCCGCATTTACAGCAGCAAAGGGCTCATCCGCTACTACGACGCCACGACACCTGTCCCCGAAACCCTCAACCTCGCCAGCGGTCAATACCATGTGTTCGTTCTGGCCGGCGACTCGGTGCCCGCAGCCTTCGACTCGCCCTACTACACCGGCTCGACCGACTTCGACGTGCGGAGCGGCGAGACCACCACGGCCAGCGTCACCTGCACCGTGGCCAATACCCTGGCTACCGTAGCCTTCGACAAGGGACTGAACGAGGTGGTGACCGACTGCAAGGTCAAGATATTTACCACCAACGGCGAACTCTACTTCACCGAAGCCACCACCGACTCGGTAGGATACTACCTCTTCAACGGCAAGGAGCACAACCTGGCCTGGAGCTTCGAAGGCAAAAAGACCGACGGCAGCAGCTACACCCAGTCGGGTGTGGTCGAGGATGTACAGCGCGCCACCAAATATGCCTTTACCTTCAGCTACAATGCCGAGAGCGCGGCTACGGGCGGCACCTTCCTCGACGTGAAGGTGAACGAGTCGACCGTCGACTCTACGCACACGGTAGTCATCACCCAACGCCCGCAAATCGTGGGCAACGGGTTCGACCTGTCGGACCCGCTCTACTACGAGACCGGCAACGGTAGCGAAACCTCGGTGTGGGTCAATGCCGCCACCAAGCTGAAACGGGTTTGGATCTCGTGCGACAAGCTCACCACACTGGGATTCCCCTCCGATTCGGTCGACTTCCTGGCCACCGACGGCTCTCTGGCTGCCGGGTTCGAGTCGCGAGGCATCTCGTGCAAGCACACCTACCAGGAGGAGAAGGACCTCTCCAACGCCAAGATTACCCTCTCGGAGAGTTTCGTCAAGTCACTCCCGAGCGACGAATATACCTTCACCATCAAGGCCCTCGATGCTGCCGGCAAGGACAATACCGCCACTCTGTCGATTATCGTGTCAGACGCCGTTGTCGTGACCGTCGACCCCGAACGGGCCGACATTTGGGCATGCCGGGCTACCCTGCGAGGCAACGTGGTGAAAGAGACTGCCGAGCCGCTCACCTTCCAGTACCGCCGGACAGGGACCAAAGACTGGACATCGGTGGCCGCCAACCGTTCGGGCTCGACCCTGTCGGCCGAGGTAACCGGCCTTACACCGGGTACGACCTATGAATACCAGGCTGTCGCCGGGGCACAAGCATCGGTCAAGACTGCCACCTTTACCACCGAAGCGGCTACTCCCCTGCCCAACAGCAGCTTCGAGAACTGGCAAACCCTCTCGAAGGTCATGGTATTATACGGGCCCAATGAAGAGATGTTCTGGGACAGCGGAAACCACGGGTCGGCCACAATGAACAAGAATGTGACCTCGCCCGACGAGACCTACAAGCACAGCGGACGCTACTCGGTGAAAATGCAATCGCAATTCGTGGGCATATTGAGTTTCGGCAAACTTGCCGCCGGAAACCTCTTTGCCGGCCAATACCTGCGCACCGACGGTACCGACGGCGTGCTCAGCTTCGGGCGCCCCTTCACCTCGCGTCCCACCAAACTGAAAGGCTACATCAAGTACACCCCGGGTACGGTCGACTACTCCTACACCAGCGAGCTGCCCAAAGGCTCGACCGACATCGGCAACATCTACATCGCCCTGGGCGACTGGAGCGAGCCGATTGAAATCCGCACCAAAGACAAGAAACTTTTCGACAAGAACGACGAGAAGATTATCGCCTACGGCGAATGGGAAATCACCAGCGAAACCCAGGGTGCCGACGGCGGATTGCTCGAATTTGAAATCCCGCTCGATTACCGTTCGCTCGACCGTATACCCAGCTATATCGTGCTCGTGGCCTCGGCCAGCAAATATGGCGACTACTTCACCGGAAGTACCGGCAGCACCATGTGGATCGACGACTTAGAATTGATTTATGAATAAACTTATCTATCCCATACTCGCGCTGTTCCTGTTGATTCCCGGCCTCTCACGGGCCGAGGAGTTCAACCGGGGCATCGTGCTGAACACCTTCATACCCAAGGGACAATGGGTTGTAGGCAACTCGATCTCCTACTCGGAGTACAGCAACAACAACTACCAGTTCCTCGTCATCGAGAATATCGACGGCATCGGCTACAACTTCAAGATAAGCCCCATGCTCTGCTACATTGTCAAGGACAACCTGGGCCTGGGCGGCCGCTTCGCCTATGAGCGCAGCCTCACCAAGCTCAACAGCGCCTCGATACAACTGGGCGACGACCTCAACTTCGATGTCAACAACGTCTACAGCCTCAGCCACACCTACTCGGGCATGGCCATCATGCGCAACTACATCAGCATAGGCAACAGCAGCCGGTTCGGCCTCTTCAACGAACTGCAGCTCAACCTGGGCGGCGGCGAGTCGAAGATGGTAAACGGCTCGGGCGATGCGCTCACCGGCACCTTCGAACGCTCGTTCAACCTCAAGATAGGTATCGCACCGGGGCTGATGGCCTTTATCAACGACTACACCGCCATCGAGGTGAATGTGGGTGTGCTGGGTTTCAACTACAGCCACGTGACCCAAACGACCGACCAGGTCTACACCGGTAAACGGTCGCAAAATCTGGCCAACTTCAAAGTAAACATCTTCTCTCTGGGATTAGGTATCGCTTTTTATTTATGAAAAACTGGAAATACATACTCATCGCCATAGGCTTCATGCTCCCCGGCCAATCGCAGCTCCACGCTCAAGAGCTCGACTCGACGGCCGTGGCCTCCCCCGTGCAACAAGAGGTTCCCGCCACCTCGCTCGTAGCCGCGACAACTGCGGCCGAACCCGATACCATCGTGGGAAGACGCGGGTTCAACCGCAAGAAATACAAACGCGGATTGCGGAACTACCTGCTCATCCCCAAGAAACAGTGGATCATGGGTCTCACCCTCTCGCACGGCGAATTCGACAGCAAAGACAACAACCTGCTGATTTTCGTCAAGGACTTCAACTTCAAGGGCAACATCACCACGCTCAACCCCTTTATCGGATACTTCATCAAGGACAACGAATGTATCGGTATCAAGCTGGGATACAGTCACCTGAGCGCCAACCTCGACAACCTCAGCATCGACATCGACGAAGACATGCAGTTCAACTTGAGCAACATGCGCTACCTGGGCGAGACCTTCTCGGCCTCGATATTCCACCGGGCCTACATCGGTATCGACCGCAACAAGCGGTTCGGCTTCTTCAACGAAACCGAACTGGCCTTCTCGAGCGGTTCGAACCGCTTCGTGCGGGGTACCGACGAGAAGCTGCGCAACACCAAGACAACCACTTCGGAAATCAAACTGGGGTTGAACCCGGGCTTCTGCGTGTTCATCATGAACAACATCAGCACCAGCGTCTCCTTCGGGGTAGCCGGTCTGCGCTACGGCACCATCAAACAGACCACCAACAACGTAGAGACGGGCAGCCGAAGCTCGAGCGGAGCCGACTTCAAACTCAACCTCTTCAACATCAACATAGGCATGTGCCTGCACATATAGAATGAAAGTCATGCGAAAAAAGATAAGCTACATAATCCCGTTGTTCTGCGCGCTGCTGCTGGCATCGTGCATCCAGAACGACATCCCCTACCCCCGCATCAAGGCACAGATTCTTGCCATAGCCGTACGGGGTCAGGTGGGGACGGCCACCATCGACAACGCCACCCAGACCGTGCGGATAGAACTGGCCGACACCGTAGACATGCGGCGGGTTCGCATCAAGTCGCTCTCACTCACCGAGGGGGCTACCTCGACACTGCCGGCCGACTCGACCATCGACCTTACTCACGACTACGCCATTACCCTCTCCATTTATCAGGACTACACCTGGACCATACAGGCGGCCCAGAACATTGCACGCGCCTTTAGTGTCGAGGGGCAAATCGGTGCCCCGGTATTCGATGCCTACAACCACCGGGCCGTCGCCTATGTGAACAAGGATGCCGATCTCTCGAAAATCCACATTACCGAACTGGTGCTGGGTCCCGAGGGTATCACCACCTACTCGCCCCAAATCGAGAGCATCTCCGACTTCTCGCTGGGATACCAGAAGGTAATCATCACCTACCACGACATCATGGAGGAGTGGACCCTCTACGTCGTACCCACCGAGAGCGAGGTATCGACCGACGGGGTCGATGCCTGGACCAACGTGGCCTGGCTGCACGGCAGCGGCAAGGAGGGGGCGCAGAACGGATTCGAAATCAAAGAGGCTGCCGCCGAAACCTGGGAACGGGTACCCGACGACTATATTACCCACGACAAGGGCTCGTTCACGGCCCGCATGATTCACCTCAAGGCCAACACCACCTATGTGTGCCGCGCCGTATCGGGCGACCTCACGGGCAACGAGGTGACCTTCACCACCGGCTCGGTGGCCGAACTGCCCAACGGCAGCTTCGACTACTGGAACCTGGCCGGCAAGGTATGGAACCCCTGGCCCGAGGGTAGCGAGAACTTCTGGGATACCGGCAACAAGGGGGCAACAACACTCGGCGACAGCAACACCCAGCCCACCGACGACACCTGGTCGGGTACCGGGCAAGCGGCCAAACTGGCCACCAAATTCGTGGGTATCGGCTCGCTGGGCAAACTGGCAGCCGGCAACATGTACGTGGGCAACTACCTGCGTACCGACGGCTCCAACGGTGTGCTCAACTTCGGCAAACCCTTCACCCAGCGGCCCACTCGTCTGAAGGGATACTTCAAGTACACCACGGTGCCCATCAACAAGACCAACAACGACCTGACCGCCCTCATGGGACAACCCGACACCTGCCAGATATACATCGCCCTGGGCGACTGGAGCGACCCGGTAGAGATTCGCACCAAACCCAGCGACCGCAAGGTGTTCGACAAGAACGACCCGCACGTGATTGCCTATGCCGAGATTTCATCGGGAGAGTCGGTTCCGGAATATACCCCCTTCACCCTCGAACTCGAGTACCGCGATACCTCACGCATCCCCTCCTACATCATTGTGGTAGCTTCGGCCAGCAAATACGGCGACTACTTCACGGGTGGCGACGGCAGCGTGCTCTTCATCGACGACTTCTCGCTCGAATACGACTATTGACACCTCGCCCGGCCATCGGGCCCACACCATACACCGAGGCCCTGCCCCACTCTGCTACAAGCAGGAGGCAGGGCCTCGGTGTTTCGTCTCCATATCCTCCGCATGAACCTCGGGTCATAAACCGCCCGCACGACAACCTCCAAACCTTTTCCTCTAAAAACAGACTTCCCCCAAAAAAACAGACAAAGAGCTGCCCCCGATTACCGGGAACAACTCTTCGTCGATCATATAAATGACGCCTCTCTCTTCAAAAAAAATTCATTCAACGTCGGTTCTGACCCGGGCCATACACTCACCCGGCATACCGCCGCCTCTATCGCTTGCCCTTGCCTTTGGCCTTGGCCGGTGCATACTTGATAGGGAGTCGCGGACGCTGCATGGCCCGCACCACCAGCCACACCCCGCCAATGACAAACGGGATGCTGAGCCACTGCCCCATGTTCAACGACATCGAAGCCTCGAAGGCCACCTGGTCGTTCTTGATAAACTCGATCAGGAATCGCGACAGGAAGGTACCGATGAGGAAGGTACCGAAGATGAGCCCCTCGCGCTCCTCGGCATTGCGACGCCAATACATGTAGAGCAACAGCCCGAAGAGCAGCAGATAGCACAGGGCCTCGTAAATCTGTGTCGGATGCGACGGAGCCGAAAATACGGGAGGCGCACCGGCCATCCACTCCGGCAGATTCTCGATGAAGCGGAAGCCCCACGGCAGCGAAGTCTCGTGCCCGTAAATCTCGTGATTCATCAGGTTGCCCGTGCGGATAAAGGCCGCCACCAGAGCCACCGGCACCACCAGACGGTCGAGCGTAAAGAGCATGCTGCGGTGCGTCACCCGGCGCGAGTAAATCCAGATGGCTATGAGAATACCGATTGCACCGCCATGACTGGCCAAGCCGCCTTTCCAGATTTTCAGAATCTCGATCGGGTGCTGCGAATAGAGGTCCCATTCATAAAACAGGCAATGCCCCAACCGCGCCCCGATGACCATAGCCACCACCACATAGATAAAGAGCGAATCGAGCCACTTCACATTCAACTGCTCGTGGCGATACATGCGGTCCATCAGGCTATACCCTACGATGAAACCAATCGCGAAAAAGAGCCCGTACCAACGAAGCTGAATAACCCCGTCGAACAGTGCCGGGTTGGCAGTCCAAGTGATAAAATCAGTAATCATAACCTTCGTAAAAAACAATGCCCTGCCCGTGCAAACACACAGACAGGGACAAAGATACATATTTGTCGGCGAAAACGGGAATCTTCCGCCCCGATTCTTTCGTCACATCATACCAACCGGCGCACCAGCTCGTCGCGGTCGCCATAAAGCAAGTCGATCATCGGTATCTCGATGAGCGTGTAGCAGCCGGGGCGCTGCAACATGGCGGCACGGGCCGTACCCACCAGAATCTGCGCCGTCAGGGCCGGGTTGTTGATGCTCATGTCGAACTCGAAACGCTGGTTCTGCGTCTTGCCCGAAACACCCTTGCGCACCATGTTCACGCCGTGCCCCATATCCTTGAGAGCATCGACACTCTCTACCTGCATCACATGCGTCTCGTCGTGGGCAAAGTAGTCGTCGGTCCTGATAGCCTGGGCCACCTCGTCAAACTTGTAACCCTCCTCGAGTTCGATATAGACCATGCGGCGATGGATACCCGTACCCAGGGGGATAGTCATCGACAGGGCAGCCTTCACGCCGGCGATAGCCTTCACGGCCACCGTGTGACCCATGCTCATGCCGGGGCCGAAGTTGGTATAGGTAACCCCCTTGGGTGCGCAAGCCTCCATGAGGGCACGCACCACCGAGTCGGTACCCGGGTCCCAGCCGGCCGAAATGATGGCCACCGAGTCGTGAGCCTTGGCCTGGGCGTCGAGCGTCTTGCGCAAGTCGCCTATCTGGGTGTGAATATCGAAACTGTCGACCGTGCGGATACCCTTCTCGAGAGCCTTCAGGGCATAATGCTCCACCTCGCGGGTAGGCGTGCAGAGGATAGCCACATCCACCCCCTCCAATTCGTCGAGCGACGTCACCACCCGATAGTCCGCCAACTCCCGGGGAATATCGGTTACCCTACGACGTACCACACCCGCAATCTCAAAGTCGGGTGCCACCTGCAAGGCCTCCAATACAAAGTGGCCTATATTGCCATAACCTACTATGGCAGCTCTGATTTTCTTCATATCTCGTTTCTTTTTTTAATTTTCGAGGCGTAAAGATAGTAAAAGGTGAGCGGAGAGGCAAACCGAAAACGCAGTTTTCAAGGTTAATTATCCCGAACCGAATCCTATCTTATTTAAAGATAGCAAAAAGTGAGAGAAGAATAAAAACCTCCTCCCCCTGTTTCAGCTATTTTTAACCAGCTACAAATACACTCCGCCAGATTCAATGCTGAACCGTTACGGTCCAACCCGCTCCCTCGACCTCCAGACAAAAGATGCACGACCGGTCTCCGTCGTCGGCAAGCCGAAAACTCCAGCACCGACCTTCGACGGTAATCTGCCACGATGTAATCTCGAGACTACGGCTTGCCTCTCATCCGGCAGACCAAGGCAGCACCACACTCCACAACCAGCACCCCAAAGCCGAAAACAATTTACACGCTACGATACTCGTCATACCTCATCCCTATCGTTATGCCGCCGACGCTCCGGCAGCGGTTATACAAAAAGGGCGTAAGCTGCATCGTCCATCCGTTTTCAAGGCTCTGGTAAACCCACACACAAGACAAACGACAAGCTCACGCCCGTTGTATAACAAGCGTGAGCGTCCAGTTGTCATTATCTCTGTGTGTTAAGAATTTACCAGATTCTGAAAACGAGATAATTTTCGAACGCTTTTTACGTTTCCCTCAAAAATTCAGCCGTAAAGTTATCACTTTTTTTCGGTTGCACCTCATGCAAAACGAGAAACATGATGCCCGACATACTTCAAAAAAACATACAAGAGTCCCTCCATACTGTCTGCCAATCGAAAATCCAGATAAAGGAGCCCCTGCGAAAAAGGGCTGTATCGTACATTACGACACAGCCCCAAGGAATTGAGAGTAAGACCCTCTTCTGAAATTTATGGAATTAAAGCTATTCCCTATTAGCCATCTCGGTCATCTTGTTGAGTATGCTAACATATCTTTTCTGTTGTTTCGGAGTCAGTTCGTCATTTACCCCAGACAGTTTCTCAGAGAGTTCAGTCGCCTTTTGGGCTATCTTTGCATACGACACAGCTGCTGACAAATCTCCCGAGGCCGCCTTTTTGACCGCAGCCACATATTCGTCGACACACTCTTCGTAGAGATCGAGTACGGCATCCCAATCACCATCTGCCGGAATATCCAAAGAAGCCGATTCGGTCTTTTTGGGCCGCCATACCTCTTCTGGTTCTCCAAAGATATATGATATGTTTTCTGCCTTGTCGAGAATTCTGCGAGAGTACTTGTAACGGAATTTGAAATCGTCAACTGGTCCCCAACAGTCGTAACATCCATCCCGGCAATATCTTTCAAGAAGAAACATGATTATAAGATCTCCAACCTTCATTTTTTTCACGTTCATTCCCAGAAAGTTCTCTGTGCCCATCACAAGTGGATATTCCCCACCTCCATATTTTATTGTTCCATTTTCTATTTCCAGATAGTTATATTCCTCATAACTAATTCTATAGTCATATACGGCAGTGTAATATCCTTGCGCAAGGTCTTTCATCCCGGCCTTTCTGAATCGGGCAGTACGATTGGGTGCTATGGATATTTCGTAGACTTTCGTCGAATCGTCACAGTGAAAAAACAGAGGATTGTCAATAAGACCTTCTCCATAAATCAGTCCATCCTTTTGACTCGATTCTACAAAGTTCGAACCTTTAATATTGTATGGGATAATCTGTTCTCTATTCCGGTTGAACTTGAATATGGTATTGACCGTAGACGAATCGGCATTGATAAGCCAGGTATTGGATGGAATCTTATCGAGTTCTGCACCATTATCGTTGATCATCGATGTCCAGGCTGACTCGTAACGAGGATTATCTTCAATATAGACAACCGCGTTGCTGAAGATTTCGTATTTCTCTTTTTTGAAATTTTTCCCGGCTGTCGCGATTATGGAGTCAGCCTTGTTCTTGATGTCCATAAGAGCCTGATACCTTACGAACGGCGTGGCTATCGAATCATAAACCGAGAGTAAACTATCGGTTTCACGATTGACACGTGCAGCCTCTTCGGCAGGATCAAGAGGTTTGCATGAGACTGCCAACAAGGCCATTACACCGATTGCTATCCAATTTTTTGTTTTCATAGTAACTGTTTTTTTAATTTTTGTTAGCAAATATAATGAACGGCTTGGCTCCACCAATAGCCCTTTTTGGTCCTTTTGACAGAACAAGTATAGAGACGAAAAGGAAGAATTGAGAAGATTTACTCCGATTAACCTCAATGTATATCTGATTTTATGAATCCCCCCTTTTTAGTGCACCTTCTAATTGTGGTACTCCGACGCGTCGATATTGCCGCGCATCTTGTCGGCTGCCTTCCAAATCTCCTTCTCAAAGCCTATATCGGCTGTATTCATTGCTGCCATAGATACTCACAAATGGGATATTTGGAGTAAAGGTAACAACTTTTACAAAAAAAATACCATTTACGGGAGAAATTAGACGCCTCGTCCCAGATGAAACGGCTTTGCTCCCCCGCGGCATATGCCGCGGGCAAAATGCGATGCCACGGCCCTCACTCGTGCAGGCCCCGGCGGCGCAGGTAGTCGAGCAGGAAGGCGGGACGGTCGGTCTGCAAGATGCGGCAGCCCAGCGAGTCGACGAGGTATCCATACTCCCGGTCGGGGTCGTTGAGCGCACGGTCATCGTCGTGCCCGCCGGCCAGCGTATCCCACAGCAGGTTGTACCAGATGAGCGACTTGCCCCGAAGCGAACGGGCCAGACGGCGGGGCAGCGGATTCCCCTCACGGGCGTACAGCAGCTCGAAGGCCGCCGGTTGCATGTCGTCGACAAAGGCCTCTATCTGCTCTTGAGCTCCCGCTTTATCGAGGTTGACTACCGGCATATAGATAACCTGGTCGAGGTATTCCCCATAGAGGGCTTTGACTTCGGCTGCCGGGCGGCTCCCCTTCATCACAATCTGGCGGGTGGTTCCTGTCTTTTCGAGCAGCTCGTACACCTGGTCGAAGTAGCGGTCGGCCTTGTCGAGGTTGATCATGACTTTTCCCCGGGCCAGCCGCAAGGCCTCCTCGAGGGTGGGTACCCGGTGACGGGTCCTGATGCCGCACCCGTTTTTCAGGTACAGGGTGCGTATCGAGTCGAGCGTCCACTCCCCTACCTTGCCTCTGCCGGTTGTGGTGCGGTCGAGCGTGTCGTCGTGCATCAAAATCAACTTGCCGTCGCGGGTGCGCTGCAAATCGAGTTCGACCATGTCGACCCCCATATCGATGGCGCTCTGTATCGCCGCCAGGGAGTTCTCGGGGAAGTTGCGCCAGTCGGCCCGATGAGCAACCACGATTACCGACGACAGTTCGCGGTCCAACAACCGCTCCCGTATCTGTTCGCCCCGCTCTTGCGCCCAAGCCGACACGGCCAGCAGCCACAATGTGGCCACGGCCCATAACCTCAAATGTTTTACACTGTTGATTTTCATTATCTTACCTTTTTATGCCAATAAAAAAAGTTCCTCGATACGAGAAACTCACCCAATGATATGTTTTGAAAGATAGATAATGAAGTGGAGTATAGCGGACTCGAACCGCTCACCTCGACACTGCCAGTGTCGCGCTCTAGCCAGATGAGCTAATACCCCTTGAGCTGATTTGCGCTGCAAAGATAAGCGCTTTTTTCGAACCGTGCAAAGATATTTTCAACTTTTTTCTGCATTTAAAATCGAGAGCCTCATCTTCAAAGAGTTATATCCCGAAAAAAATAGACCATAGAAAAAAGCGGAGCGAATGTAGTGAACATCCGCCCCGCTCGCAAGGAGATGAAATCTTTTACGTTTCTCTCTTATTCTTGCTTTTATGCTATTTTGTCACCGGGACAAAGGTGAAATCGAACCGATAGGTGTCGAGCGGCAACCGGTAGGCGGGCAATATGCCGGGGCCACAGGTGGCGGTACCTACCCCGGTTTGGGCAGCATCGAGGTGAACAGTGACCGTACCGTCGGCATGCAGCTCGTTTACGTGGGTGGCGGCATCGATGCAGGCATCGGTGTAGGGCGTGGCGCTGAACTGGAAGGGAGCATCGGCCGTGACTCTCCAGCCGTTACCGGCCTCGCTGCCGAAGGTTACCCAACGGGTATCGGTGCGGTTGCCGGTGGCCTGGGGCACTACATAGCAGTGGAACATCTCGTCGGGACTGGTCTCGTAAAGGGCTATCTTGCCGGCGAGGCGGTCGACGTAGGTCTCCATATCGCCCCGGCCCAGATAGGTTACCCGGCGGCAGTTCCCGGTCGGCATCCCGAAGGTGAGGCCCACGCGGGGCAACGACTTCACCACCGTGGTGTCGGGGGTGAATGTGGTGTGTACCGTCAACATCCCCTTGCGGTCGAAGACGTAGGTGAGAGTACCCTCTCCTATCGATTGGCCCTGTGCATTGGTGAGGGCAATGGCCACCTCGCATCCGTTTTTGCCCGGCTCGATCGAGGTGACCCGCTGCGATACCGACGAGAGGCCGGCCTTCGCCCACAACTGGCCGCTGGTCTTGTCCTTCTTGTCGTTCTCGGTCAAGGGACGGTAAAGCGAGAGCACCAGGGGCGAGGCTATCATCTCGGTGCCGTCGTAGCGATAGGAGGTCAGGGCGCCGGTCTCGGGCGATACGGTGGCCGATACCCGGTCGTTGCTCCAGGTGTAGCCGTCGCGTTTCAGCGACCGACCCGAAGGCAGATCGATTTTGGCCTCGTAGCGCGGATTGGCCTCGAGCACGAACTGGTCGTAGGCCACCTCGTCGGTCGTCTGGACAAAAGCCGTAGCGTGGTTGGGGGTCCAACTGAGGTTGAGGTAGGCCTCTCGGGCGTCGCGGGGCAGTGCCACACGACCCAAGGCGACATCGACCGTCTGGTGCGGAGCGCAGGCAACCACCTGCTCGCCCCGGGCCACGACGGTACTGTTGTCGGCCGTCACGTTCCAGTGCAGGGTATAGGCGTCGAGGTCGGTAAAGTCGTGCCAGTTTTTCACCGTGACGGTGAGGTTGTCGGCATCGGTGAGGGTCGACTTGATATATTGGTACACATGCTTGACGGCATGGAGATGGGGGTGCGGCTCGCGGGCGGCATTGACCAGCCCGTTGCAGCAGAAGCTGCCGAACGAAGGTATCCCCTCGGGACCGTAGTCACCGCCGTAGCTCCAGTACCAGCGGCCGTTGGCATCGACCTCGCGGAACGACTGGTCTACCCAGTCCCAGATGCAACCGCCCTGAGCCATCGGCTCCGACTCGAACACCTTCCAGTAGTCCTGCAGACCGCCCTCGCTGTTGCCCATGGCGTGGGCATACTCACACAGGATGAAGGGGCGGTAGATGTCGGGCTGGGCCAGATAGGCCTTTATCTCGTCGATGCTGCGGTACATGCGGCAATAGATGTCGGTATTGAAATTCTGCTCGGCGCGCTCGTACTGCACGGGGCGGTTGGTCTCGACCGACTTGAGCCAGCGGTAGGTGTGCTCGAAGTTGACACCGTTGCCGGCCTCGTTGCCCAGCGACCAGATGGAAATCGAGGGGTGGTTCTTGCTCCGCTCGTACATGCGCCGCGTGCGGTCCATGTGGGCCTTGAGCCAGGTGGTATCCTTGGCCAGCGTAGCCGGGCCGTAACCCATGCCGTGCGACTCGATGTTGGCCTCGTCGATGACATAGAGTCCATAGCGGTCGCACAGGTAGTACCAATAGGGATTGTTGGGATAGTGGGCGCAACGCACCGTATTGATGTTGTTCTGCTTCATCAGTTGTATATCTTTCAGCATCAACTCCTTGCTCACGGTGCGGCCGCGGTCGGAGAACTCGTGGCGGTTCACCCCCTTGACCAGGACGGGCACCCCGTTGATGCAGAAGCGGCCCTCCTTGATTTCCGAGGTCTTGAAGCCCACCGGGCAACCGGTCGTCTCGACCACCCGTCCGGCCTCGTCCTTCAGATTCACAACCAACGTATAGAGATAGGGCTGCTCGGCGCTCCAGGGGTGAGCATCGGGTATCACCTGCTCGAAGCTCACGATACTGTCGGCCGACACCTCGCGGGTATCGCGCACCACCAGCCGGTTGTCGGCATCGTACAACTCGTAGGCCACGGTAGGCTTTTCAATCCCGCCGACTCCGCCCACATGCACGGCCAGCGACAACTCGCCATCCCGGTAGTCCTGCCGGTCGAGCGGCGACACCACCTTGTAGTCGGCAATATACTGTTGCGGCGTACTGTACAGATAGACATCGCGCTCGATGCCGCTCAACCGCCACATATCCTGACACTCGAGATACGAACCCGCACTCCAGCGATAGACCTCGACGGCCAGCACGTTTTCGCCCGGTTTCACACGGTCGGTCACATCCCACTCGGCCGGGGTCTTGGAGTCCTGGTTGTAGCCCAGCAACTCGCCGTTGAGCCACACGTAGTAGAACGACGCGGCCCCCTCGAAGCAGAGCACGATGCGACGCCCGGCCCACGAGTCGGGCACGGTGAAGGTACGGCGATACGAGCCCACCTCGTTTTCGGCGTAAGGCACCAGGGGCGGATTTTTCTTGAAATTGAACATGGGGTCGTCGAACTCGTACGACTCGTTCACATAGATGGCCGTACCGTACCCCTGACGCTCCCAGTTGCCGGGCACCTGTATCTCGTTCCAGTTGCCCACGTAGTAATCGGGGCGGTAGAAGTCGACCGGCCGCGTATCGGGGTTGCGCACCCAGTTGAATCGCCAGGCACCATTCAGGCTCATGTAGTAGGGCGACGACTCATAGGCCTGCTCGCGAATGGCCTTGACATCGCCTGCCGCATAAGGCCACACATAGGCATGCGGGGTCAGTTTGTTCAGTCCCGTGGCATATTGGCTCTGCCACTCGGGCTGGTTCTGTTGGGCCTGCATGGTCGCTGCCGTCAGGCACGCGAGGCAGAGGCCCGTCCATATCATTCTCTTCATCGTTTCAAAAAAGTATAGATTTCAAAAAAAAGTTACATTCACATACCATCACTCCAGCGGGAGCCCTACCCGACCGTTCTTGATTTCGGCCAGCTTGCGGGCCAGCTCCTCGACAACGTCGGGGTATTGGCCGGCCACGTTTTTCGTCTCGCCCTTATCGCTGCGCATGTCGTAGAGCTGGGGGTCGGGACTGTTGCCGGTCTCGATACCCACGTTGCTGTTGTAGGGGCTACCCTTGCCCGGCTCGAGGTATTTCCAGTCGGCGGTAATAATCGAGAGGTTGTTCTGGGCATTCTGCTCGACCAGCGAACTGCGCCCCTGAAGGTCTTTGCCCAGCCAGGCATCGAGCCAGTTCTCGCTGTCGGGTGCAGCCCCGGCAGGCATCGACACTCCCAGCAGCGAGGCCAGCGAAGCCATCCAGTCGAGCTGACAAACCAGCGCGTCGGAGACCGCCGGTTGCACACGGCCGGTCCAACGAAGGATGCACGGCACGCGGGTACCGGCCTCGTACAGGCTGTATTTGCCTCCGCGAAAGGGTCCACCCGGCTTGTGGTCGCCCAGCAGTTCGACCGCCTGGTCCCGATAGCCGTCGTCTACCACCGGCCCGTTGTCGCTCGAGAGAATCACAATCGTATTCTCGTCGAGACCCAGCCGCTTCAATGCAGCCATCACCTCGCCCACGCTCCAGTCGAACTGCAACAGCACGTCGCCTCGCGGTCCCATGCCCGACTTGCCCGCAAAACGGGCGCCAGGCACCCGGGGTACATGGGCATCCTGCGTGGCAAAGTAGAGGAAGAAGGGCTCATCCCTGTGCTGCTCGATGAAGTCGATGGCCTTGGCCGTCAACTCATCGGCAATCTGGTCGTCTTTCCACAGAGCCGACTTGCCCCCCTTCATAAACCCGATGCGCGAAATGCCGTTCACGATACTCTGGTCGTGACCGTGCGAAGGGTGCATCGTAAGCAATTCGGGATTTTCCCGCCCGGTAGGCTCGCCCGGGAAGTTTCTGTAATAGTCCACATAGATAGGGTCATGGGGATCAAGGTTCACCACCCGCCCGTTTTCCATAAAGACACAAGGCACCCGGTCGCCCGTGGCCGCCATGATATAGGAGTAGTCAAATCCGATATCTGCCGGATTGGGAGATACGAGTCCGTTCCAGTCCTGTGTACCTGTCTCGTGGCCCAGCCCCAAATGCCACTTGCCCACAACGCCGGTCTCATAACCGGCATCGTGAAACATATCGGCCAGAGTATACCGGTCGGGGCGTATGATCAGGCCGGCATCGCCATCGGCAATGCCCGTGCCCTGCCGCCGCCAGGCATACTCGCCGGTGAGCATGGCATAGCGGGCCGGCGTACTGGTGGCCGCCGCACTGTGGGCGTTGGTAAAGCGCACCCCCTCGGCGGCCAGTTGCTCGACGTGGGGTGTGCTGATGGTCTTGGCTCCGTTGCAGCTCAAGTCGCCATAGCCGATGTCGTCGGCATAAATGAAGATGACATTGGGACGATGCGGTTGCTCGGGAAAAGGCTTTTCGGCATGGCCCGAGAAGGGCAAAGCCAGCATCGGTATGACAATCGGTATAGTTTTCATCGGCTTTATCTTATAAAATACTTATGTTTCTACGCCACAACAGGCTGTCGTGACGACTCCAGATTCGGCAGGATGACCCATTCAGTCATTCGTCGATGGGAAACTCGTTCAAGATCGGGTCGTCGTATTGTATTTGCAGCCGCTTCAGCTCCTTCTTCAGGTCACGGGTAATCTCCTCGGTACCCTCCTGCCCGTAGATGTTGTACATCTCGCAAGGGTCGTTCTTCAAGTCGTAGAGCTCCCACACGTCGATGTCGTTGTAGAAGTGGATGAGCTTGTAGCGATCGGTGCGTACGCCATAGTGGCGCTTCACCATGTGCTCGGCAGGGAACTCGTAGAAGTGGTAGTACATCGAGGTACGCCAGTCGGCAGGCGATTCGCCCCGCAGCAGCGGAACCAGCGATTCGCCCTGTATGTCGTCGGGTACGGTAACCCCGGCCAGTTCGAGGAAGGTGGGCGCATAGTCGATATTCTGCACCATCTGGGGAATGTCGCCCCGCTTGTCGAGCCCCTTGGGCAGGTGCATGATGAGGGGCGTGTGCATCGACTCTTCATACATGAAGCGCTTGTCGAACCATCCGTGCTCGCCCATGTAGAAACCCTGGTCGGAGGTATAGACCACAAGTGTATTGTCGAGCATCCCCTCCTTCTCGAGGTAGTCGAGCACCCGGCCCACATTGTCGTCGAGCGACTTCACCGTCTTGGCATAGTCGCGCATGTAGCGCTGGTATTTCCAGTGCACCAGCTCCTCGCCCTGCAGGTTGTCTTTGTAGAACTTGTCGATGATGGGGTTATAGAAGTTGTCCCAGGCAGCCTTCTGGGCCGAATCCATGCGGCCGTAGAACTGCTCGTAGAGCGATTTCAGACGGCTATCCTTGTCGGGACGCAGCATCTTCAGGTCGTAAATCAGGTCCATGTCCTTGGCGATGCTCATCTCTTGAGCCGCAGCGGCCAAACGGCCTTCGTACGTATCGTTGAAGGTCTCGGGGTACGGGAACTCACGGTCTTCGTACAACGTGAGGTTGCAGGTGTCGGCCATCCAGTTGCGGTGAATGGCCTTGTGGTGGATAAAGAGGCAGAAGGGTTTCGACTTGTCGCGCTTGTTTTGCAGCCAGTCGAGGCTCTCATCGGTAATGATGTTGGTCACATAGCCGTGCTTGTGCACCGTATCGTTGTTCTGTGTAATGAAATCGGGGTTGTAATAGTCGCCCTGCCCCGGCAGAATCTCCCAGAAATCGAAACCCGTAGGCAACGACTCGAGGTGCCATTTGCCCACGATAGCCGTCTGATAACCAGCCTGCCGTAACAGTTTGGGCATGGTTTGCTGCGAGCTGTCGAACCGGCAGGTGGTATTGTCGGTAAAGCCGTTTTTATGACTGAACTTGCCGGTAATCATGCAAGCCCGGCTGGGACCGCTCAGCGAGTTGGTCACGAAGCTGTTGGTAAACCTCACACCGTCGCGGGCGATGCGGTCGAGATTGGGTGTCTCGATATAGCGGGTATCATAGCAGCTCATCATTTGAGCCGTATGGTCGTCGGTCATAATATAGATGATATTGGGGCGTTGGGCCTCCTTTTTGGTATTCTGGCACGAAGCCAAACTACCCACTACCGCAAAAGAGGCTAAGGTATAAAGCAAATTGGAGTCGATCGATTTCATAAGGATTAAAGCACTTATACGTTGGACAAATAACAGATTCTACAAATATATAAACAGAAAAGCACAATGGCAAATGAGACATCCATCTCCATACGACTTTCGCAAAATCTTCTTACCTTTGTAACTGATATAACCGTTCAAAAACCGTTCGAAATGATTATCTTCAACACCACCTATCATGCCGACAATGCTCGCAAAGACGAGTTCATCGACTGGCTGAAAGAGTCGTATATCCCCGCCGTCGTGGAGCACGGCCTGCTGCGGGAGCCGCAACTGACCCGCATCTTTGCCGATAACGAAGACGAAGGCACGAGCCTCTCGCTCCAGTTCAAATCGCCCGATACCGAATCGCTGGAACGCTGGCACGAGGAGTGCGGCGAGGCACTGCTTGCCGAGATGCAAAAACGGTTTGGAGAACAGGTTTTGGGATTCAGCACCTTGCTCGAAGTAATCGACTTGTAAATGGTACCCGAGAACGACCGAGTAATCATAGGCATCGACCCCGGCACCAACGTGATGGGCTACGGCATCTTGCGCGTGGTCAAGAACAAGCCCGAGGTGGTGGCGCTGGGGGTGATTCAGCTCAACAAGTTCGAGAGCCACTACCTGCGTTTGCGGCGCATCTTCGAGCGGGTACTCGGCCTCATCGAGCAATACCTGCCCGACGAGATGGCCATCGAGGCCCCCTTCTTCGGCAAGAACGTACAGTCGATGCTCAAACTGGGGCGTGCCCAGGGGGTAGCCATGGCGGCCGCCCTCTCGCGCGATATTCCCATCACCGAATATGCCCCCCTGAAAATAAAGATGTCGATTACCGGCAACGGCGGTGCCTCGAAAGAGCAGGTGGCCGCCATGCTGCAACGCATCCTCCACATCCCCGACGAGAACATGCTGCCCCAACTCGATGCCACCGACGGACTGGCGGCCGCCCTCTGCCACTTCTACCAGACCAACCGCCCCCAGGTACCCAAAAGCTACAACAGCTGGAAGGACTTCATCAACAAGAACCCCGACAAGGTTTCGAACGGGAAACCTTCGCCCAAGAAATAGCGTCCGACCCGCGTCGCATCAGCTCCCGCCCCGGCCCTCGGCTACACATTATCTCCACATCGGACAGAAAATTTGTTTGTTTCCTCTGCCTTATCGGTCGAAAAACAGAATATTTCACCACCGCACCCACCCCAAAGAAGAGATTATTTCGAGAGGCCGAACGATAATTAGCATTACCTTTGTACATCGGGATTTCCATCCTGCCCGTTTTGTATTCACGCCATACCTATAGATGATATGACTACACTGCAACAACTACTCGACCAACGCATTCTCGTGCTCGACGGAGCCATGGGAACCATGATACAACGCTACGGACTCGGCGAACGGGAGTTCCGGGGCGAACGCTTTGCCCACACCGACGTGGAGCTGAAGGGCAACAACGACCTGCTCTGCCTCACCGCACCGCACATCATCGACGAGATACACCGAGCCTACCTCGAGGCCGGGGCCGATATTATCGAGACCAACAGCTTCAATGCCAACGCCATATCGATGGCCGACTATCGGCTCGAAGGGGCCGTGCGCGAAATCAATCTCGCTGCTGCCCGTCTGGCCCGCCAGGCGGCCGACGCCTATTCCTCTCCCGAGAAACCACGCTTCGTGGCGGGATCGGTAGGGCCTACGAACAAGAGCTGCTCCATGTCGCCCGACGTGGAGAATCCCGCCCTGCGCAGCCTCCACTTCGACACCCTTGCCGCAGCTTATCGCGAACAGATAGAGGCGCTTGTCGAAGGGGGCGTGGACCTGCTGCTTGTCGAGACCATCTTCGACACCCTCAATGCCAAAGCCGCCCTGTGGGCCGCCCGCCAGGCCATGGAGTCGGCGGGGCGCGAGGTGCCCGTGGTGCTCTCGGTCACCGTTACCGAAAGCGGCCGCACCCTCTCGGGGCAGACCCTCGAGGCATTCCTCACCTCGGTATCGCATGCCCCTCTTCTGGCCGTGGGGCTCAACTGTTCGTTCGGGGCCCGCGACATGAAGCCCTGGCTGCAACGTCTGGCGGCCATTGCCCCCTGCTACGTGAGCGCCTACCCCAACGCGGGGCTGCCCAACCAGTTGGGCGAATACGACGAAACGCCCCAGTCGATGGCCGTACAGATCAAAGAGTTTATCGACGAGGGGCTGGTCAACATCGTGGGCGGCTGCTGCGGCACCACCCCCGAACACATTGCGGCCTATCGCGAACTCGTGGCCGGGGCTGCACCCCGTCGCCCAGCTCCCCGCGACCACCGGCTGCACCTGAGCGGACTCGACGACCTGGTAGTCTCGCGCGAAACCAACTTCGTAAACATCGGCGAGCGGTGCAACGTGGCCGGCTCGCGCAAATTCCTGCGGCTCATTCACGAAAAGAACTACGCCGAGGCGCTCGACATCGCCCGCCATCAGGTAGAAGCGGGCGCACAGGTCATCGACATCAACATGGACGACGCCATGCTCGACGCCCGCGACGAGATGGTCAACTTCCTGAACCTCATCGTCTCCGACCCCGACATCTACCGGGTACCCGTCATGATCGACTCGTCGAAGTGGAAGGTCATCTCGGCAGCCCTCAAGTGCCTGCAAGGCAAAGCAATTGTCAACTCCATCAGCCTCAAGGAGGGCGAAGAGCTCTTTCTGCAGCACGCCCGCGAAATCAAACGGATAGGGGCGGCCGTGGTGGTGATGGCCTTCGACGAACAGGGCCAGGCCGATACCTATGAACGCAAAATCGAGGTTTGTGCCCGAGCCTACCGGCTGCTCACCGAGGTGGCGGGCATGGCTCCCTGCGACATCATCTTCGACCCCAACGTACTGGCCATAGCCACCGGCATCGAGAGCCACGACAACTATGCCGTCGACTTCATCCGTGCCACGGCCTGGATTCACCAGCACCTGCCCGAGGCCAAGGTGAGCGGCGGGGTGAGCAACCTCTCCTTCTCCTTCCGGGGCAACAACTACATACGCGAGGCGATGCACGCCGTCTTCCTCTACCACGCCATTGCCCAGGGGCTCGACATGGCCATCGTCAACCCGGCCACCTCGGTGACCTACGACGACCTGCCTGCCGAAACCCTCACGCTCATCGAAGATGTGGTGCTGAACCGCCGCCCCGATGCGACCGAACGGCTCATCGACTTTGCCGCCCGACACCGGGAGGAGGCCGAAAAACCAAATCGGGCCGAACCGCAGGAACGCACGGCCGTGCCCGTAGCCGACCGGCTGCGTCAGGCCCTCGTCAAAGGACAGTCGACCCACCTCGAGAGCGACCTGGCCGAGGCGGTTGCCCAATACGGTTCGGCCATCGCCGTCATCGAACAGCCCCTCATGGAGGGGATGAACCGCGTGGGCCAGCTCTTCGGCGAGGGGAAGATGTTCCTGCCCCAGGTGGTCAAGAGTGCCCGCACCATGAAGCAGGCCGTGGCCATCCTGCAACCCCTCATCGAACAGGAGAATGCCCGCACGGGCGAGACGGCGAAACGGGGCAAATTCATCATCGCCACCGTCAAGGGCGACGTGCACGACATCGGTAAAAACATTGTCGGTGTCATCCTCGCCTGCAACAACTTCGAGGTGATAGACCTGGGCGTAATGGTCCCGGCCGAACGCATCGTCGAGAGGGCCATTGCCGAGAAGGCCGACTTCGTGGGTCTGAGCGGGCTCATCACCCCCTCGCTCGAAGAGATGGGTCACGTCGTGGCCGAGATGGAGAAGGCCGGCTTGCGCACTCCAGTCATCATCGGCGGGGCCACCACCTCGCGGCTGCATACCGCCGTGAAGATAGCCCCACGATACAGCGGGCCCATCGTCCACGCCGGCGACGCCTCGCAAAATCCGCTCATCGCCGCACAACTGCTCAACCCGCTGACCCGCCAGAGCTTCATCGACTCGCTGCAAGCCGAGCAGGAGGCCCTGCGCCGCTCGCAGAAACCGGCCGATACCCTGCCCCTGGCCGAGGCCGAACAGCGGGCTCCCCGCATCGACTGGGCCCGCTACGTTGCACCGCGTCCCCGGGAGTTGGGCCGCCACACGATTGCCCCCACCATCACCGAGATTCGCCCCTACATCAACTGGCGGGCCTTCTTCGCCGTATGGAAGATAGGCGCACAATACGCCGCCATAGCCGACATGCGGGGCTGCGACCACTGCCGGGCCGCCTGGCTCGCCGCATTCCCCACGGCCGAGCGGGCCAAAGCCACCGAAGCGATGCAACTCTACAAGGAGACCAACCGACTGCTCGATACCCTCGAACACGAAAACAACGATTCGCCCCGAGGGGTCTATCTGCTGACCGAAGCATCGAGCCGCAACAACCTCATACGCCTGCATCTGCCCGAGGGCGACGTACTCGAAATTCCCTGCCTGCGTCAACAGGTACGCAAGCCCGAAACCGATGCCTGCTACTATGCCCTGAGCGACTTTGTGCGCACCGAGCAGACCGGAGCCCCCGACTATGCCGGACTCTTTGCCGTCACTGCCGGCGGCGACATACAGCGACGCATCGAACGGCTGCGCCTCGACGGCGACGACTACAACGCCCTGCTGATGCAATCGCTGGCCGACCGCCTGGCCGAAGCCGCTTCGGAGTGGCTGCACCTGAAGGTGCGGCGCGAACTGTGGGGATATGCCCCCGACGAACCCGCACTCGGCCTGCCGGCTCTCCTGGCCGGCAACTACCGCGGCATACGCCCGGCCGCAGGCTACCCCTCGCTGCCCGACCACTCGCTCTTCTTCGACTGGGACCGCGCGCTCGACCTCGGAGAGATAGAGATTACCCTCACCGAAAACGGGGCCATGTATCCCAACGCCTCGACCGCCGGGCTCTATCTGGCTCACCCCGATGCCCGCTATTTCCACATCGGCCACATCGCTCCCGACCAGCGCGAGCGGTATGCCCGTCAGAGGGGGCTCTCGCTCGAGGCCACAGCCAAATGGCTCTCGGTGTGATTTCGTAATTTTTAATCCATACAGAGAATAAACAAATCTCATCGAACCAACCACCCGTTGCGATTGTTATATCCGGGACAGACCAATCATCACGACTATGACACACCATCGCCTTCGGGTCCTCCTCCTTGCACTGTCGGCGGGCATTGCGCTTGCTCAGGCTCAGGTGGGCATGGACGACCTCATTGCCCGGCTCGACACGATGTCGAACTACCAGAGCTCGTTTACCTACCGGGTGACGCTGCCCATCACCGACTCTGAAATCGAATACCGCGCCCGGCTCGACTACCGCAGGGAGCCGGCCGATACCTTGTGCGGGTACAGTTACCTCGTCGACTACAAGGCCGAGAACGACACCTGCCCCTATCGCAATTTCGCGGCGTATGCCTCCGGCCACTGCTTTCGCTTCGACCGCAACCGGCTGCGGGAGTATCACCACGACGAGAACCCCGAACCCTTTGTCCCGCGGGGCCGCAATCTCGGGGTGCACCGCTCGGGGCTGTTTGCCGAACTCTTCCCGGCCGAGATGGCCCGACAACTGAACGAGTTTCGGGCGAAACCCGACTGCCGGATGCTCTTCTTCCCCGACACGACGGTGCAGGGAGAGCGTTGCCACGCCATTCTGGTAACCGACTCGATGCGGGGCGAGGTAGCCCGCACCATACTCTATACCTTCGACCCGGCTACCGGCCTGCCTCTCTACCGCGAGACCGAAAACAATCCCGGCCACCTGGGTTCGCAAACGGTTGTGGTGAGGTATGGTCCGAGTCATACCGACACCCGTTTCTCTCCCAATCACTTCGACGAAGAGCACCTGTTACACGCCTACAACGAGGTGTTCCTCCTCTTTCGCGAAGGGAGCTATGCCGCCAGCGACCGTGTGGGACAACAGGCTCCCCGGTTCGACCTGCCCTGGGGCGAACGCCGCTTCACCTCCGACTATCTGAAGGGACAGGAGGCCTTGCTTCTCTTCCTCGATACCGAAGGAGAATTTTGCACCCCGGTGCGACAAACAGCCGAAGCGATTTCGTTGCAAGAGAATCTGACTCCGGTACTGCTCTACCCCTCCCGGGAACCCGAGGCGGCACCCAATCCGGCCGGAGCCATCGTACTGGAGCACGCAGAGAAAACCGCTACCGCCTATGGCGTGACCGGCTGCCCTACCCTCTTTCTGCTCGACGCCGAGGGGAGAATCCACTGGGTCAAGACAGGCTACACCCCCTCGCTGGCCGAGGAACTGGAACTGGCCATCCGGCAGATGCGTCACCCGTCGAAACAGCCTCCACATTAAACTTCAATTTATAAATTCACTACAATGGAAAAAACAGCATTCAAAGGCACCCCCGTACACACCTGCGGCAAACTGCCTCAAGTCGGGAGCATCGCTCCCCGGTTCACCCTCACCCGCGGCGACCTGACCGAACTGCGCAGCGAAGAACTGAAGGGACGACGCATCGTCCTGAACATCTTCCCCAGCCTCGACACTGCCGTCTGTGCCACCTCGGTGCGCAAGTTCAACCAACTGGCAGCCTCGCTCGACAATACCACCGTCGTAGCCGTGTCGAAAGACCTCCCCTTCGCCCAGTCGCGCTTCTGCACGACCGAAGGCATAGAGAACCTCATCGCCGCCTCGGCCTTCCGCTCGCCCGAATTTGGCAAGGAGTATGGCGTTGAGATGACCGACGGCCCCCTGGCCTGCCTGCTGGCCCGCGCCGTGGTGGTTATCGACGAAACCGGCCGGGTAATCTACGAAGAGCTCGTGCCCGAAATTACCCACGAGCCCAACTACGAGGCAGCCATCAACGCCCTGAAACAAGAGTGGTGATACCTACGCTCATCTCACTGCGAAAAACAAAGAATCGCCTTTCCCGACTGGTGCGGAGAGGCGATTTTTTTATTTACCAGATTTATAAAGTAAAGCCCTAAAATGAAAACAAGAGCTAAACAAGTGCAAAT
>CABRIW010000022.1:0-34932 GCA_902471075.1 uncultured Barnesiella sp.
CTCCTTTTTTGAGGAAAATCCAAATGACTTCAATCTGATATGAAACAGCAGAGGCCATCTCAAATTTTTATTTTGAGACAGCCTCGTATGGTTTATTTCACACCCGCATCAGTTGCGGAATACGATTTGATCGTTTTCGGCATCGACCACAATAGGTTTCGACCGATCCACTTTCTGGGCCAGCAGGTCTTTCGACAGCTGGTTGAGGATGAGCCGGTGGATAACCCGTTTTACAGGACGTGCACCGAACTCGGGGTCGTAGCCCTCGGTAGCGATGAGGCTCAAGGCCTTGGGCGTGATTTCGAGCGTAACACCGTTCTTCTCGAGCATCTTCTTGATGTTGTCGATTTGCAGCGATACAATCTGTTCGATTTCGTTCTTCGTAAGCGGCGTGAACATGATGGTCTCGTCGATACGGTTGAGGAACTCGGGACGTATGGTCTGTTTCAACATCTCCAGAACCTGCTCCTTGGTCTTTTCGATTACATCGGCCCGGTTGGCATCGGTCATCTTCTCGAAGTTCTCACGAATCAGCGACGAACCCATGTTGGAGGTCATGATGATAATCGTGTTCTTGAAGTTGACCAACCGCCCCTTGTTATCGGTCAGACGGCCATCGTCGAGTACCTGCAACAGGATGTTGAAGATGTCGGGGTGAGCCTTCTCGATTTCATCGAACAGCACTACCGAATAGGGTTTCCGGCGGATAGCCTCGGTCAACTGACCGCCCTCTTCGTAGCCCACGTATCCGGGAGGCGAACCGATGAGTCGCGTAGCGCTGAACTTCTCTTGATATTCGCTCATATCGATACGCGTCATCATGTTCTCGTCGTCGAACAGATACTCGGCCAGGGCCTTGGCCAGCTCGGTTTTACCTACACCCGTCGTACCCAGGAAGATGAACGAACCGATAGGTTTGCGGGGATCGTTCAGGCCGGCACGGCTCCGACGCACGGCGTCGGCAATGGCGGTGATGGCTTCGTCCTGACCCACTACCCGTTTGTGCAACTCCTCTTCGAGGTGGAGCAGTTTGTCTTTCTCGCTCTGCATCATCTTGTTCACGGGGATACCGGTCCACCGCGATACGACGTCGGCAATATCTTCGGCATCGACCTCCTCCTTGATCATGGCCTTGTCGCCCTGCAACTCGTGCAAGCGTTGCTGGGTAGCGTGTATGTCGTCCTCTTTGGCTTTGATTTTGGCATACCGTATTTCGGCCACCTTGCCATAGTCGCCTTCGCGTTCGGCCTTATCGGCTTCGAAGCGCAGGTTCTCGATGTCGATCTTGTTCTGTTGTATACGGTTGACAAGCTCTTTCTCCGATTGCCATTTGGCGCGGAACTTGGTCTCCTCCTCTTTCAGGTCGGCAATCTCCTTGGCCAGCTGTTGCAGCTTCTCGGTATCGTTTTCACGCTTGATGGCCTCGCGCTCGATTTCGAGCTGTTTGATACGCCGCGTGATTTCATCGAGGGCCTCGGGCACCGAGTCGACCTCGATACGCAGTTTGGCGGCAGCCTCATCCATCAGGTCGATGGCCTTATCGGGCAAGAACCGGTCGGTAATGTACCGTTCCGACAACTGTACGGCAGCGATGATGGCATCATCTTTAATCCGCACCTTGTGGTGGTTTTCATACCGTTCCTTCAAACCACGCAGAATCGATATACTGCTCATCTCGTCGGGCTCGTCGACCATAACGATCTGGAACCGACGCTCCAGAGCCTTATCCTTCTCGAAGTATTTCTGATACTCGTCGAGGGTAGTGGCACCGATGGCCCTCAGTTCGCCACGGGCCAGGGCAGGTTTCAAGATGTTGGCGGCATCCATGGCACCGTCGCTCTTGCCGGCACCTACCAGGGTGTGAATCTCATCGATGAAGAGGATGATTTCGCCCTCGCTCTGGATTACCTCGTTGACTACCGATTTGAGTCGTTCCTCAAACTCACCTTTGTATTTGGCACCGGCGATAAGGGCACCCATGTCGAGCGAGAAGATCTGTTTGCTCTTCAGGTTCTCGGGCACATCGCCACGTACGATACGGTGAGCCAACCCCTCGGCGATAGCCGTTTTACCGGTACCCGGTTCACCTATCAGGATAGGGTTGTTTTTGGTACGCCGGCTCAAGATCTGCAGCACCCGACGTATCTCGTCGTCACGCCCGATAACCGGGTCGAGTTTGCCGCTACGGGCACGCTCGGTCAAGTTGATGGCGTATTTGCTCAGCGCATTATAGGTATCCTCGGCCGAAGCCTCGGTTACTTTCTTCCCTTTCCGCAGCTCATCGATAGCAGCTCCCAACTCCTTCTCGGTAACGCCGGCATCCTTCAGGAACGACGAAGCCGAACTTTTGGTCAGGAACAGACCCATCAGCATGGCTTCCAGAGCCACAAACTGGTCGCCCAGTTTCTGAGAGTAGTCGATGGCTTTTTGAAGAGCGTCGTTAGCCTCGCGGCTCAAGTAGGGTTCGCCCCCGCTTACCTTTGGCAACGATTCTATCTCACGATCGAGCTGGCTGTTCAGCAAACCGGCGTTGACACCCAGCTTCTGGAAGAGGTACGAAGTAAGGCTTTCGCCCACCTGCAAGATTCCTTTCAGCAGGTGCACCGGCTCGATCGACTGCTCGTTGTGGTCGCGGGCAATCTGCACGGCCTTTTGCACGGCCTCTTGCGATTTGATTGTAAAATTGTCAAAGTTCATATGATGTTCTCCTTTCTAATTTCTTGGTTGTGTTTACGCCCTTGTATAGTCAAAAGAAGTGCCAAACCCAAAAGGATGAAATATTGTCTGAAAATCAGTCGGTTAATATGACAAAATGTCCTCGTTTATCCGTCCGTCCGTGGGGGCGTAGGGTAACGGGGTCATTTGTAGCATGTTCTGTTTCTGACAAAATGTCGTCACTCCACACGCTACAACACGCACGACCCTCGAAAGTTCGACGGCAGGCGGGTGATTATGGGGTGGGGACGGGCAGAGGCGGGGCTATTTCAGGGGTTGGGCCGAAAGGGAATCGGGGCGGTCGGTAGCCGTCGAGTCGGGCAGGGCGAGGGTATCGGCCGCGATGGCGGGAAGCTCCGGCCGCCGGGCGCTCGAGTCGTTGGTTGCGGCGGGTAATTCGAGTTTGAATCGGGGTCGCTCCTTGCCCCAGAGCGGAGCCGTAAACTTCGGCTTCGACGGGGCCACGATGGTGTCGTTGGCCAGCAGGGCAGAGATGAGCACGGGGTTGTCGATGCGGCTCACCGGGGCATTCCGTTTCTTCTCGAGGTCTTGTTTTATCGAGTCGGTCTCCTGCTTGGTGAGCAGCCGATTGTCGTCGCCGAAGAGAGTCATCAGCACCATCTTGGTGCGCAGTGCCCGCTTCTTGCGTTTCCATTCACGATAGAGCTCCACGGGGTCGATAATCCCCACATAAGCTATACTTGCACCGAGCGGCATGGTGTTGGGCGCTCCCATCATGAAGTTGTTGACCGGGTCGGGCCGGTCGTCCGAGAGGGGACGCAGCAGGTTGCGCACCAGAAAATGGTCGACCATGCGGGCAATCGTCTCGTCGTGCAGACTGGCGATGCTGTCCTTCACGGCGTGCAGCAGGATGACGTTGAGCATGAATTCCGAGGGATTCTCGGGGAAGAGGGTCGAGGGCTTCATCACCTGAATCGAAGCCTTCTCGAGGTGGTCGTCCAACCGGCGTTGGATAAAGTGGTCGTTGGGGGTAGAGGTAGGCATCTGCTCGGTGCGGGGCCACGACTGTTCGCCACCCTTGATCTCCAGCTCCGAGCCGTTGCCCGGTCGCATGGGAGGCGGGGTAGATTGTGCGCACACGGTACCGACGGCCGTCAGAAACAGGCCGCACAACCATAGTCGCATCTCTCTTGTTGTTCGTGGTTTCACCATACCATTTGCAAAGATACCCGCAATTTGGTAACCTTTTGGCGATTCTCCCGAAAATTAACCGTTAATAATATTATAAAAATATTTAGAAAAAGTCGGGCCATGACCCCGAAACAGCAGAGCCCCTGATCTCTTCCACATCTATATAAATGCTTGATGCTTCTGGCAAAACACAAATAAATTTGATTTTACCCGCGGCTTGCACTATCTTTGTCCTGGAAAAATCTGAGCCCGGGGCTTCCGGCGGCTGCACCGAGGTGCGGGTCGGGGCAGTGCGGTGTCTCCCCTTATTTTCAAACTTGAACGACAGACGATGGATTTTGAGCTGATACATACCGATGAGCGTAGCAGCGCGCGGGCGGGCGTCATCACGACCGACCACGGTACGATACTGACGCCTATCTTCATGCCCGTGGGCACGGTGGCGTCGGTCAAGGCCGTGCATCAGCGCGAGTTGCGCGACGACATCAAGGCCCAGATTATTCTGGGCAATACCTACCACCTGTACTTGCGGCCGGGCCTCGACATCTTGCACAAGGCCGGCGGACTGCACAAGTTCAACGGGTGGGAGCGCCCGATTCTTACCGACAGCGGGGGCTTTCAGGTATTCTCGCTCTCGGACCGCCGCAAGCTCACCGAAGAGGGGGCTCACTTCCGCTCGCACATCGATGGGTCGAAACACCTCTTTACGCCCGAGAATGTGGTGGACACGCAGCGCATCATCGGGTCGGACATCATGATGGCGCTCGACGAGTGTACGCCGGGCGATGCCGACTATGACTACGCCAAGAAGTCGCTGGCCCTTACCCGCCGCTGGCTCGACCGGGGTTGGAAGCACTTTTGCGAGACCGAGGGGCTCTATGGCTATCGGCAGACATTCTTCCCCATCGTGCAGGGGTGCGTCTACCGCGACCTGCGTACCGAGGCGGCCAAGCATGTGGCCGACCTGGGGGCCGACGGCAACGCTATCGGCGGTCTGGCCGTGGGCGAACCTACCGAAAAGATGTACGAGATGATCGAGGTGGTGAACGATATTCTGCCCCAAGACAAACCCCGCTACCTGATGGGAGTGGGCACGCCGGCCAATATACTGGAGGGCATCGAGCGCGGGGTCGACATGTTCGACTGCGTGATGCCCACGCGCAACGGCCGCAACGGCATGCTCTTTACCCGCAACGGCATTATGAACATGCGCAACAAGAAGTGGGCCGACGACTTTTCGCCCATCGACCCCGAGGGTACCTCGTTTGTCGATACCTGTTACAGCAAGGCCTATCTGCGCCACCTCTTCATCAGCGAAGAGATTCTGGCCATGCAGATTGCCTCGATACACAACTTGGCATTTTATGTATGGCTCACCCAGGAGGCCCGTCGCCAGATTCTGGCCGGCACATTCAAACCGTGGAAGGACGAGATGGTGCGCCGGGTGACTACACGGTTGTAAAACGTCGCATGATGAAGGTACTGAAGAAAATAGACATCTATATCATCAAGAAGTTTCTGGGAACGTACTTCTTTGCGATAGCCCTTATTCTGGCTATCACCATCATGTTCGACATCAACGAGAAGCTCGATTCGTTTCTCAAGGCTCCGTTGTCGGCCACGATTTTCGACTATTTCTTCAACTTTCTGCCCTACTTTGCCAACCTCTTCAGCCCGCTCTTTACCTTCATTGCCGTCATCTTCTTTACCTCGAAGCTGGCCGACAACTCCGAGATTATCGCCATGCTCTCGAGCGGCATCAGTTTCAAGCGGCTCTTTGTGCCCTATATGATTTCGGCGGCCATCATCGCGGTGCTGAACCTCTATTTGAGCTGTTATGTGATACCGCCGGCCAACGTGACCCGCATCGAGTACATGAATACTTATGTGAAGAACAAGCGGGTCGACTATGCCAGCAACATCCAGTTGCAGGTCGAGCCCGGGGTCATTGCCTATATTGCCCGCTACGACAACAGCAACAAGACCGGCTACCGATTCTCGCTCGAAAAGTTTGAAGGCAAGGTGCTCAAGTCGCGCCTTACGGCACAGACCATCAATTATGACTCGGCCTATCACTGGCGGGTCAACAACTACCTGATTCGCAACTTCAACGGCATGCGCGAGGAGCTGGTGCGCGGTACTTCGCTCGATACGATTGTGCCCATCGAACCCTCCGACTTCCTTATCTCGCAGAACGACAGCGAGATGATGACCACCCCTGAGTTGCGCCGCTACATTGCCCGTCAGAAGGAGCGGGGCGTTGCCAACATCAAGAATTTCGAAATCGAGTATGAGCGCCGGTTTGCCATGGCTGCCGCCGCCTTTATCCTCACCGCCATAGGCATGTCGCTCTCGTCGCGCAAGGTGAAGGGGGGCATGGGTATCAACATCGGTATAGGCTTGTTATTGAGTTTCAGCTATATCCTCTTCTCGACAGTCACCTCGACCTTTGCCGTCACGGGAGCCACGTCGCCCATGCTGGCCATGTGGATTCCCAACATCATCTATACGGTTATTGCCGTGGTGCTCTACAAGAAAGCTCCCAAGTAAAAATTATCTCGTTTTTTGCTCGAAAAAAAAGAAAAATTAGCATTTGTAAAGAGTCTGTAAAAATAATATATTAAATTTACGGCTCTATTTGGTTCTTCATGAGATAAAAAACAATAATGATTCAAAAAGAATTCGAGCAGCGTGTAGTCAGCCTGCAAGGTGCGTTGCTGGGTTTTGCCAAAAGTCTGACCCGCGATGACGACGAGGCGAAAGACCTGTTGCAGGAGACGGCTCTGAAAGCCCTGGTAAACAAGGAGCTTTATCACGATACGGGGAGCATAAAGAGCTGGTTGTGCACCATCATGTTCAACCTGTTCGTGAATTGTCGGCGCCGCTCCTTGCGCCAGCAGGCCATGATAGCCGATTTCCAACTGGACGCTGCCGACGACATGGAGGAGGCAATCAATGCCGAATGTGCCATATCGGCCACCGATATTCAGCAGATCATGAATCTGTTGCCGGCCAAGTGCCGCACGCTCTTCTCCCTCTATCTGCAAGGATACCATTACGACGAGATTGCCCGGCGCCTGAATATGCCGGTGGGTACGGTGAAGGCTCAGATATTCCGCATCAAGAACAAGTTGAGAGCCTGTAAAAAGCAGATTCTGTGACTGTCAGGTCCTCTCTGACGAGCATGGAGCTGACCACTTTTCCTCCTCTTGCATTATCTACACACGAGTGAAAAAGATAGACCCGCACCTCTTCGCAGAGATACGGGCCTTTTTCGTTTATTTAAATCAGGAAGTTAATACGTCGCATGTCGTTCGTTACATGCCCGAGCCACTGCCCGAGCCTCCCATGCCGCCGGTCGTGCCGCTACCGGCACCGCTGCCGCCGCTCTTGAGGTCGTCGTTGTTGATACTGCGGCGGGCCTTCTTCACCGAGTCCTTCATCTGGCCGAAGGTGTAGGTTATACCCAGCCGCACATACTGGCAGGGGTTGTAGTTGTAGCTGTCGATGCGGTAGTCGTCGTTCTTGATGTGCATGACAAACTTGCGCTCTTTCGAGAAGGGGTCGCTGGCCGAGAGGCTCACCTGCAACCGCTTGTTGAAGAACGACTGGCTCACGTTGAAGTTGCAGAAGACCAGGGGAGACGAGGTTCCCACCAGCATGCGGAATCCCGAATAGTAACCCACATTGGCGCTGATGGCTCCGTCTTTCCAGGCATTCCAGCGGGCACCCAGGAAACCGTTGTAGTCCCACCCCTTGTTGGAGTAACCGGCCCGGGCCGAGCTGTAGTCGCCGTATCCGCCCGAGAGGTTGGTGTAGAGGTTGAGCGTGGGCAGCACGTTGCCCGAGAAGAATACGTTCAGCTTGCCCTCGCGCACCCGGCCTATGTTGTCGTAGGTGACGTTGGCGATACCGTTCTCGTCCATGAAGATGGTCTGCTCGATACCGTTGTTCTGCACGCGGCCGTTCAGCTCGGCGGCCAGGCTCATGCCCGTGGCGGTAAAGAGGGTATATCCCAGCGAGAAGGTGTGCGAAATCTCGGAGTCGAGGTTGGGGTTACCATAGGTCACCTGCATGGAGGTAGAGGTATCCTTGAAGGGGTTGAGTTGCCAGATGCCCGGTCGGCTGAGCCGCTGCGTGTAGGAGAGCTTGACGGTCTGCATCTCGCGCGGTTGCCACGAGAGGGTTACATAGGGCACCACGTTGAAGAAGTCGTTGTCGAAGCGGGTCTCTTGTGTACCTCCCTCGGCGTTGTGGTTGGTGGTGCGGCCGTCGTTCCAGGTCGATTCGAGCCGGGCGCCTACCTTGCCGCTCCACTTCTTGATCTTCAACACATAGCCGGCATAGAGGCCCAGAATGTGCTGCGTGTAGTCGAGGTCGTTGACCGGCAGTAGCACGTCGCTCCAGGTGTCGGTAGGCTCGTCCCACAGGCTTTGGGTGCGGTTGCCGTCGCTCACGTTGCAGCGCATGATGTACTTGGCACCGGCCTCGATCTGGTGCATCTCGGTGAGGGGGTCGAAGTAGTCGACCTGCACGGTCTGTTCGGTACCGTGAGCCTTGTTCTTGCTGCGTTCGATGTAGCTGTCCCAGTTGATGAGGCCGTTGCTCTCGGTCGTGTAGTCTGTGTTGTTGGGGTTGTATTCAAACTGGTACGAAGCCGTGAGGGTGCGGTCTTTCTTGGCAAACGAGCGCTGGTAGTCGAGCGTACCCGACACCGAGCCGTAGTCGCTGCTCGAGCGGGTGAGCGACTGGTATTGGCTGCTGATGGCGTTGGCCCGGTTGTAGTAGGTGTAGTCGAGGTTGGAGTTGGACTTGTTGTTGCCCAGCCAGCCGAAGGCCGAGAAGCTGATGAGGTTGAGGGTGTCGATTTCGTAGCTGGCCTCGATCGAGAGGTTGTGGCCGAGCCCTTCGAATCGCGACTTGCCGTAGCCCTCGGAGTGGTTGAACTCGTCGCTGCCGTAGGTCTCGGTGAAGGTCTTCGAGTGGCCTCCGTGGCCGTTGGTGTAGCGGCTGCCCGAGTAGCGGCCCGAGAAGGCGAACTTGCCGATCTGCGAAGAGAGGTAGATGTTGCCGCCGAATCCGCCGCGGTTGTCGGCATTGGCTCCCACGCTGCCCACTACGCCGTTGGTGTCGCGACGGGTCACGGTCACGATGTTGATGATGCCGCCCACACCCTCGGCCTCGTATTTCGACGAGGGGTTGGTGATGACCTCGATGTTCTTGATCGAGCTGGCCGGCATGCTCTTGAGCACCTCCTTCACGTTGTCGCCCGACATGATGGCCGAGCTCTTGCCGTTGAGCAGCACCTTGTAGTTGCTCTGCCCGTTGAGGCGTATGTTCTCCTCGGCATCGACGGTAATCATGGGCACCTTGCGCAACATGTCGAGGGCATTGTTGCTGGTGGCCTCGGGGTCGGCCTCCATGTCGTAGGTTATCTTGTCGATGTCGCTCTTGATGAGGGGGCGCTGGGCCACGACGGTCACCTCCGAGAGTTCGGTTCCTTCGGTGAGGGTGAGGTTGCCCAGGGCCTTGGTGCGCTCGCCCGGCTCGATGGCCACCTCTACGCGGCGGGTCGTGTAGCCTACCGACGAGATGGCCAGCGTATAACGGTTGCCGGCGGCAGCCGTGGCGGTGAAGCTTCCGTTCACGTCGGAGGCCACGCGGGATAATACCTTGCCGTCGCTGTTTTCTACCCCTACGGTCACGAAGGGGATGGCCTCGCCACTGATCGAGTCGGTCACGGTGCCGCTTATTTTACAATCGGCCGCAGCGGCGTGGGCCATAGTGAATGCCGAGAGTAGCATTCCCAGCAGAATACCCAGTTTGAAAACTCGTTTCATCTGTTTTAGTCAATTAAAATGTGTGATGAATAGATCGGTCTGTTCTTATTTTTTCTCTTTTTTATCCTTGTCGTCGGAGGTGTATTTCATACCGATGCCGAAACTCACGGCGTCGATACTGTCGTTGTCGATCGACTTCGACAGGTTGAACTCCATGAGGTCGATAGAGCCGGTCACACCAATGTTGTTGCCCTCGATCGACAGGGTGTTGAGCGCCTTGGGAAGGAAGGCGGTGCCTATGTTGTTTTTCGAGAGGCTCAACGAACATTTGTTGTTGAGGTATGCAAATAGTGTGCCGATATTGCTTTGCTGGCAGGTGGTTCCACTGTGGCCTATGCTGTCCTGCACGACGAGCATACCTACGTTCGATTCCCGCAAGACCATGTCGCCTTGCGATTGGACGATGAGCTTTTCGAAGTTGCCCTCCGAGAAAAAGAGCGTGACGTTGGGGTTGCGGTTCTCGACGATGAGTCGGGTGTTGTAGTCGTAGTCGAGAGACTGGTTTCCGAACCACGACTGGGGTATCGAGTTGTTGGTGCCGTTGGAGTCGTCGGCCGACGGCTGCTTCAGCCACTGGTCGGTGAGGTGCAGGGTATCGCCCGTGTAGTTTTCGCCCTTGGCGAAGACAATGCCCTGCCGGGTATCGTCTTTGTCTCGGGTCGAGATGAAGATGATTTCACTGATCGAGTCGTTGTCGGTATCGTCGATAACGAGGTAACGCACGGGGGCGTCGGAGTTTTCTTTATAATCCAGCAACTTTTTCAGGCTTTTTATCTTTGTCTCGGGCGAGAGGTTGCTGATGACTTTGATGGCGATGATGGGGGCGAATATCATCACGGCCAGAACGATTAACAGGACTATGGTCGAGCGTTTCATGATTGTTGTTTTGAGGGGTTTGACGTGAGGTTTTCGATAAATTCCCGGTACATGGAGTCAATCTCGTCCATGGGGATGTGCAGGGTATAGAGCTGCATGAAGAAGCGTGGCAGTTCGGTCTTGAGGAACTCGTTTCGCCGGTATTCCCTGATTTTGTGTTTGGCATCGGGCGAAACGAAGAAGCCGATTCCCCGCTTGTTGAAGATGATACCCTGGGTCTGCAAAAATTCATAGGAACGCATCACCGTGTTGGCGTTTACCTCCACGAGGGCCGCGTATTCGCGCACCGAGGGTATGCGGGCTCCAATGGCATAGTGGTCCAGCAGTATCTCGTCGCTGATGCGTTCGGCGATTTGCAGGTAGATGGTTTGGTTCTCTTTGAATTGCATACTTATCGTTTGGTTTCGTTTATTTCGAGTTCTTTCATGCGCATGTAGCCGATGTATCCGAACAGCAGATATTCTACGGCGCTGATGCCGTTGAGTATCCATATGAAGTCGTTATTGTCGAAGTTTTTGAAGAAGTTGCCTACGACCAGGTAGGTGAACAGCGAATCCAGCTCTTCCGTATCCAGCAGGTTAGTGTAGAAGAAGACGACGATGATACCCAGCAGAAAGCAGGCGGCAATGGTTTTGAGAAAACTGTTTTTCTGCCACAGTGTAGCTCCCAGCGTGAAGGTAACGATAATGTTGATCGTGTAGTTCACCAGGAACGAGGTGCTGTACATGTTGTCGTTCCAGAAGGAGAGCGAGCCTTGCAGCGGTGTGCCCGGGTTGAAGGCTTCGCTGCGTATGATCGACGAGGCTGCCTCCGAGACATACTGGGCCACCAGGATGGCTGCGAAGAAGAGAATGGGGTAGAGCACGATGGTCCACAGCAGATGGGCTATATACTTCTCGGCCGTCGAGGCGGGCACCACCAGGTAGAGCACCCGTTTGGAGCGCACCCCTATCTGATCGGCCAGGCTCGAAGCACTCTTGGCGATATAGACAAAGAAGCCGAGCCAGATAATTATCTGTATGCCTGTCGAGGCGATGGAGGGAATCAGTCCCTCTTCGTCGGTCGAGTGGAAGAGGAACATCAAGAGGGTGTAGATGCCTGCCAGCGAAAAGAACTGGAGCAACAGTCCCCGCTTCCACTCGTGTATCTGCTTGGAACAGTAGCGTCCGAAGCGTTTCAGGCTGAAGATGTTGGAGGCCGTCGGGCGTGAGGCTACCGAGGCGGTGGCCTCTTGGGCGTTGGGGGTTATGTCATATTCGTTCATGGTCGTATCATTTTACAGGGTTGGCAAATATACGTTCGATCTCCGCCGGTTTTTCGATGGCGAAGTTGAAGAGCATCTCGATGTCGAGCGGCGTCTCTTCGCCCGTGGGGTTGGGCAGGATGGCGCTGTACCCGGCAATGGTCGAGACCGAGTAGAGAGCCCCCTCGATGTCGGCTTCGCCGGCTCCCTTGACAAATCGCAGGTGCGAGGTGATGTCGGCCGTGTCGCGGTCGAGCAGCAGGCGGCCGCCCTCGAGAATGTCGATGCGGTCGATCATGTTTTCGAGGTCGCGCACCTGATGGGTCGAGATGACGATGCTCTTCTGTTCGTTCATGCCCGAAGCGATGACCTTGCGGAACTGGCTCTTCGAGGGGATGTCCATGCCGTTGGTGGGCTCGTCCATGAGCAGCAGCGGGGTGTTGGTGGCCAGGGCAAAGCTCACCAGGTATTTCTTTTTCTGTCCCATCGAGGTCTTGGACAGGTTCTTGACATTCTCCAGTTCGAAGTCGGCCAGATACCGGTCGAACTGCTCGCGGTCGAAGCGGGGATAGAAGACGCTGTTGCGGCGCACGTAGGCATCGACCGAGATCGAGGGGAGGTCGAACTCCTCGGGAACGAGGAAAATCTTCTCGAGTGTCTCGGGGCGGCGGTGGCGCACCTCCACGCCGTCGAGCGTGATGTGGCCCTTGTGGGGAAACATCAGGCCGCACATCATATAGAGCAGGGTCGATTTACCGATTCCGTTTTTACCCAGCAGGCCGTAGACCGAACCCGGTTGTATCGTCAGGCTTATGCCGTTGAAGATGGGGGCCTTCTTTTTGTGATAACTAAATTCAAGATTCTCAATCTGTAACATAGTATTTCAGGCTAAAATTGTTTTACTGTTTTGGTGTATTAGTTTAATAGTACACTGCAAATGTAGATAAACTTTTTGAATCTGCAACAAAAAAACTTATTTTTTTTCTGTCGATTTGCAAAAGCCGTTAATGATTTGTACTTTTACCCAATCAAATAACCCCAAAAACATAGAAAAAAATGAGCCAAAACGAAGATATATTTGCCTACGACGAAGACAAGGCCGTAGAGTATATAAAGAATGTATTGCCCCAGGAGCTGAAAGAGAAGTATAGCGACGACGACATTGTCTACGTTACCGATGTCGTGTACGACTATTACGAGCAGAAGGGGCTCTTCAACGAGGATGCCGGCGACGAGGTGGAGCTCGACGAAGACGACATCATCGACTTTGCCCGCAAGTGTGCCCACAAGGACGGCGTGAAAATCGACGACGAGGATATGCCTTTCCTGGTACGGGGTGAATTGGATTACGAAGAGTCGCTGGGTGTTTTCTGAGGAGGCGAGTGATGAACAGGAAAACAGGATTTGTCATATTGCTGGGCGTAGCCGCGTTGCTCCCCGTCGAGGCGGCCTCGCAGAATATTTTTCAGAAGGCGGCCAATACGGTGTCGTCGTGGTTCTCGTCGGACAAGTCGAAAGAGGAGGCGGTTCCCGTCGAACATATCGACCTTACGCAGTTGACTCTCGACGAGAATATCTCGATACCCGACCTCGACAAGGAGGCCCGCAAGATACGCACCGCCCAGTCGCGCGAGATGCGTCGCTTGCAAAGGGCCCGTCTCACCGACCTGAAGCTGGTGCGCAACTACGAGGTAATCAAGGCTACCATAGCCGCTTCGAACCTCTTCCTGCCCAACGATACGGTGCTGAGCGAGAAGGCCGACATTTTTCTGCGTCCCTTCCTGGCCGACCTGCGCATACCCGATTACTACCATGTGATGCTGGTCATGCACAGCGACGATACCGGCTCGGAGGCTTACAGCCTCGACCTGACCCGCTCCCGGGTACAGGCCGTGCGCAACTGGTTTGCCCGCAACGGGGGCAATACCGACTTTGTGGTGACGTATGAGGCCGGTGCCTTTTCGCCTATCGCTTCGAATCGTACCATGGAGGGGCGGGCCAAGAACCGGCGGCTCGAAATCTATCTGATACCGGGCGAGAAGATGATCGATATGGCTCGCCGCGGTCAGCTCGACAAGCGGTAACCGGGATGCCCGCAGCCGGGAGACTTCGGGATTTCCTTCTCTTTGGATAAGACAGGATGCGGTTCGGGATAGTCAAAAACTGAAAAACTCCGTTTTTCTTTTTACTATCCGCTCACCTTTCACTATCTTTGCATGCTGCAAAAAACAGGGGCGGCCCGGCAGAATGTGCAAGCAGACTTGACTTTATGCTCTCGCCCCTCGCTATTGGGGCAAATCCTTTGCTTCGGGCAGAGGAGAATTTTTTCGTGTCAATAAACAAACAGCATAAAATAATGGCAAAAGAGTTGAAAGAATTGACCAAGCGTGCCGATAACTATTCGCAATGGTACAACGACTTGGTGGTAAAGGCCGACCTGGCAGAACAGTCGGCCGTGCGGGGCTGTATGGTAATCAAGCCCTATGGATATGCAATTTGGGAGAAGATGCAACGTCAGCTCGACGACATGTTCAAGGCGACGGGCCACGTGAATGCCTACTTCCCGTTGTTGATTCCGAAATCGTTCCTGAGCCGCGAGGCCGAGCACGTAGAGGGCTTTGCCAAAGAGTGCGCCGTAGTGACTCACTACCGCTTGAAAACCAACCCCGACGGCACGGGCGTAGTGGTAGACCCCGCCGCCAAACTCGAGGAGGAGCTCATCATCCGTCCTACCTCCGAGACCATTATCTGGAACACCTATAAAAACTGGATTCACTCCTATCGCGACCTGCCCATCCTGTGCAACCAGTGGGCCAACGTGTTCCGCTGGGAGATGCGTACCCGCCTCTTCCTGCGTACGGCCGAGTTTTTGTGGCAAGAGGGGCACACCGCCCACGCTACCCGCGAGGAGGCCGAGGCCGAGGCTCGTCGCATGCTCGAGGTTTATGCCGACTTTGCCGAGAACTTCATGGCCGTGCCGGTGATCAAGGGTGTGAAATCGGCCAACGAGCGTTTTGCCGGTGCCCTCGATACCTATACCATCGAGGCCATGATGCAGGACGGCAAGGCCCTGCAGTCGGGTACGTCGCACTTCCTGGGGCAGAACTTCGCCAAGGCATTCGACGTGCAGTTCATCAACAAGAACAACGAGCTCGAATATGTGTGGGCTACCTCGTGGGGCGTATCTACCCGTCTGATGGGTGCCCTCATCATGACCCACAGCGACGACAACGGTCTGGTGTTGCCGCCGAAGCTGGCTCCCATCCAGGTGGTAATCATCCCTATCTACAAGAATGCCGAGCAACTGCATGCCATCGACGTGAAGGCCGACGAAATCGCCGGCAAGTTGCGCGCCATGGGCATCTCGGTCAAATACGACAACGCCGACAACAAACGCCCGGGCTTCAAGTTTGCCGACTATGAGCTGAAGGGTGTGCCCGTGCGTCTGGTCATGGGTGCCCGCGACCTCGAGAACGGCACCGTAGAGGTGATGCGCCGCGATACGCTCGAAAAAGAGACGTTGCCCGTCGACAACATCGAGCAGGTTGTAAAAGGTCTGCTCGACGAGATACAGGCCAATATCTTCCAGAAGGCTCTCAAGTTCCGTCAGGAGCACACCATTACGGTCGACAGCTACGACGAGTTCAAAGAGAAGATCGAGGAGGGCGGCTTTATCCTGGCTCACTGGGACGGCACGACCGAGACCGAGGAGCGCATCAAGGAGGAGACCAAGGCGACGATTCGCTGTATCCCGTTCGATGGCGATACCACGCCGGGCGTCTGCATGGTTACCGGCAAGCCGTCGGCTCGCCGCGTGCTCTTTGCCCGCTCGTACTAATCGAGACGAATACAAGTTCAACCATACTGCACAGGGCGGTTCCGACAGCGGGGCCGCCCTTGTTGTTTGCGTTTGCAGGGAAACAGGGGGGGGAGGATGTGACCGCAGACTCTCTCTCTGCGCGGCCGATACGGGAGACTCCGTTGCGTGAGGGGCAGGGGTTAGGGGGTGACAGACGAGCTAGGGGTGGGGTAGTTCCCGTCGGATTGCCGGGCGTCCCGAGCCTGCTCTTTGGGACCGAAGGCCCGGTTCCATTCGATGATTACTCCCTCGCGGCTGAAGTGGAGGGTAAGTACCCCGTTGTCGCCTATCATGGCCTTTACCCCTTCTTTGAGCGGTTTGTGTTCGGCATCGAACCAGGTGACGTCGAAGAGGTTGGCGAGTCCTGTCGGTCGCAGTACCGCCTTCACCATGCCCGCTTGCCATTGGTCGTTGAATCGCTGGGCCCCGCTCTCGTAGACGAGCAGGTAGTTGGTCCCGTTAGCCACCAGGGCCAACCGGTAGTTGCCGCCCAGTCGGGTGTTGAGGCTCGACGAGGAGGCTTGCAGGAATTCATAGACCCCTTCGGTGGGGTCGGTGCTGTGGCGCAGGTACTCGTTCAGGGCTTCGGGTTCCCAGACAACCTGCCGCTCGGGATATTCGCACGGTGTGACCGTCCACGACTTCAGCTCAACACAGGCTCCGCGCCCCACGTAGATACCCGCCCGGTCGCCAAAGAGGCGGTCGTCGCGGCAAAAGCCGATGCGACATTCGCGCTCGTCGCCCAGCAAGATTTCGTATCCGCCCTGGGTAGGGACAATGTGCAGCCGGTTGTAGTCGGTCTCGGGGCGGATGGCCGATGAGGCGATTCGCTGCCAATGGGAGTGAACCAAGGTGTCGCCATCGGCTACGGTCAGGATGGTAAATTGCAGTTCGGGCAGCTGGTAGCCGTAGAAGTCGTCGTTTCCGGCCCGCATCAGCACGGCGTGGTAGTTCCGGGCATCGCGGTATCCCCACACCACGCCCCACACCGGTCTCTTCACCGAACCAGCCCGCCGGCTCTTCCCGGAGTCGTCGACCCGATAGACTGCATACTTTCTGCCCGTTCGGTTGTGGCGATTGGCCAGCTCGACCGTGATGGACGGACGCATTCCTTCGCCCGGAACAATGCCGGTAGATACTACGTTCACCACATCGCTGTCGGCATTGCGGTTACAATCCGATAAAACATCTTTTTGAATCACAGCCCGGCGTAGCGGCTCCTCACCCGTGTACCACGATTGGGCCACGCACGAACCGGCACAAAGCACGATAACTAGAATAGTAAGGAGGAGATGTACATTCATGGTTTTGCTGTTTGGGGCAGTCTGTTTTGTTTGTCAGGGTCACCACTTCAAAGATAAATCAAACCGGGCGAAGAACAAAGGAAAAAGAAGGTTTTTCGTTATCGGTTTGTGTCGTAGTACTCTGCAATCGCTGCATGGAGAAAAAGGTTGCTTATACCTGAGGCTTGGAGAATTGTATCCGATGAGTATATTTCGAGGAGAAAGATAGCCCGATTGTCAGGTATATTTTTTAATTCTGCAAAAAGGATATACCCCTTTGAAATCAAGAGAGTTAGAAGAATTACCTCGTTTTCGGGTAATGAGTTGGCAACCGTTCCAATTGCCGTGGTCTGCATCGCTTTGCTTGTTCAAGTAACTCTTCGGATGCAAAGGTACAAAAAATATTCAGGCTGAAAGAATCATCCCAAATATTCTTTCAGCCTGTTTTGTATCCACCATTATGTTGTTTGAGGCTTGAAATAATTAACAAGCAAGGAAGCCACAGTAAAAGCGATTCCCGTCCAAGCCACGCCTGCCCATCCATAATGTTGCCAGGACAGACCGGAAACGAAAGTGCCCGCAGAACCGCCCAAGAAGTAAATGGTCATATAAACGGTATTGACACGATTGATGGCAGATGCGTCAAGGGCGACTACGCTGGTCTGATTCGACAAATGGATGCATTGCATACCGGCATCAATCAACAGGATGGCAACTATCATCCACAGGTAGCTGTCATTCCCTAAAAATGCCAGCAGCCATGCAGCCAATACCACACATCCTCCGGCAATAGAAAAGAACCTTGCACCGTACTTTTGGATATAGCCGCTGATGAATACGACCGTGGATGCACCTGCCAGTCCGCACAAACCGAGTGCCCCGATAATGTCGTCACTTGCAAAGAAAGGTTCCTGTTTCATCCGGAAAGCAAGGCAACTCCACAGGGCGAAGAACGAGCCATAAGCCAATGCCGCCCTCAGCGACGCGATACGCAAGTACGGGTATTGGGAGAGCAGACGCAACAAGGATTTCATCAGCCCTGCATAACTTTCTTGAGAGCGGGCAGACAGCACGGGCAGCATCTTGTAAATCATCAGAAAACATCCGAGCATAAACACGCAAGCCACGAAATAGACGGAACGCCATCCCCACACATCAGCCAGAAAACCACTGAACACCCGCGAGCCGAGAATGCCTATGAGCAAGCAGGATTGTATAATGCCCACATTGCGCACCTTGTGTGCAGGTGCTGAATGGTAAGACACCAACGGGATGAAGAACTGCGGCATGACCGAAGATGCGCCGGCAAGCAAGGATGCGCCCCACACCCAATAGATGTTCGGGGCAAGGGATATGGCAAGCAAGGCGCACGCAGAAACGATATAATTGGTCAATATCAGCTTCTTTCGTGAAACCAGATCACCAAGCGGGATGACAAATACAAGTCCGGTCACATAGCCTATCTGGGTCAATGTCGCTACCATGCTGGCAGAAAAGTCATTTACCGCGAAGTCTTTTGCCATGCTGCCCAACAAAGGCTGGTTGTAGTAACAGTTGGCGACGGAAAGTCCGGTAGCGGCTGCCATCAAAGCCAGCAGAGGTGCCGGAATGCCTTGATTCTCCCTCAATTCATACTTCATTTTCCGCCTCCTCTCAATATGATACGACTTTCAATCCAATCAAGGAAGCAATGAGTGTGAACAGGAAGAAAAGCCGGATGGGAGTGGCAGGTTCCTTGAAAACGAATATTCCTATCAAGACCGTGCCGACCGCCCCGATGCCTGTCCAGATGGCGTATGCCGTACCCAAAGGCAACGTCTGCACCGCCTTGGCAAGCAAAGCCATGCTCAGTATGGTGGAAGCAAGGAACCCGCTTCCCCACAGATAGAATCCAATACCCGATGCCGCCCTCGTTTTCCCCAAGCAGAATGTAAGGCTTACTTCAAACAATCCTGCCAACAATAAGATTATCCAATTCATACCTATGATTTATTAAATTCGGGCGCAAAAGTAAGCAAGTAATCCCTAACAGCTTTTTACATTTGGCAAAAACCGATTTTGCATTTGACAAAAAGCAACCGTTCATTCTCGTTTCTATGTGCTATTTTATAATTTTGCACACCGAATACAACAATGCGCTATGGATATAAAGGAAATCATCAATCAAAGATATGCTATGCCGGACACGTCTTTGGACAAGTTGCGGCAATGTTTGACGGAAGTTTCGTATCCCAAAGGATTCCGCGTGCTGGAAAGCGGCAAGGTGGAGAAGAACATCTTTTTCATCAAGGAAGGCATTGTCCGCGCCTATACCTCGGTGGACGGGAAGGAAATTACCTTTTGGTTTGGCAAGGAAGGAGCGACCCTTGTTTCTATGAAAGGCTATGTCAATGATGAGCCGGGTTATGAAACGATGGAACTGATGGAAGATTCAGTTTTGTATGTATTGGAAAGGAAAAAGCTGAAAGTGCTGTTTTCGGAAGACTTGCACATTGCCAATTGGGGGCGGCGCTATGCGGAGATGGAGCTGCTTGCCACTGAAGAACGGCTGATTTCCATGTTGTCCGCCATCGCCTCTGAACGTTATAAGGAGTTGTTGGAGAAAGAACCTGATTTGTTACAGCGATTGCCGTTGGGAAGCATCGCCACCTATTTAGGTATCACGCAAGCGAGTCTGAGCAGGATTAGAGCACAAATAAAGTGACGTTTCAACCAACCAACGGGAGGGTAGCAAGCGGTTTTGGGCAGACCAAAACACAAACTTGCTACCCTCCCGTTGGCTTTGTTTACAGAACAGCCTAACCAACTCCATTTCGCTCATCCACACGCTGGCGGCATCGGACGGCACGGCAACCCTGCCGCACCCGTCCATCGTGATTGTTGTCCGTTTCATGTCCCTGCCACTTTGATGTTACCGAAAGTCTGGTTCAGTTGGTTACCGAATGCCGTCAAATCGTCACCCAGCTTCTGCGTGGTTATTTTTGCGTAAATCTGTGTGGTCTTGATGTTTGTGTGACCTAAAACACGGCTCACGCTCTCAATCGGCATGCCTTTGCTGAGGGCTAATGTGCCAAACGTGTGGCGGCCGCAATGAAAGCTGATTTGCTTGTTTATGCCACACTCGCTGATGACTTTTTTCAGCTTCTTGCAAACATTCCAATAGTTGATTTCGCCGAAAACTGAATTGTCCTTTTGAAACGGTCTGTACTTCCCAATTATCTGCAACGGAATGTCCAGCAGCTTCACTTGGAACGGTACGCCCGTCTTGTGCCGCTTGGAGATAATCCACTTCTCACCGTTCACATCCATAATCTCGTCCGTGGTCAGTTCCCTGATGTCTGCGAAGCTGAGTGCGGTGAAGCAGGCAAAGACAAACAGGTCTCGGGTGAAAGCAAGCGTGGCATCGGAAAACTCATGCTCGATAAGTTGCCGGATTTCCCCCTCCGTAAGATACTCCCGTTCCTTCACGTTGGGCGTGATGCGGAATTGCGCAAACGGGTTTCTCGGTATCAGACCGTTGTAATGCGCCCGTGAAACGACCGTCTTGACCCACATGCAAGCCAGCCACACGGAAGCGTTTTTCAACCCTTGCTCCGTAGTGAGGAATACGGAGAACTCCTTGATGAAGTCGGGAGTAAGTTCCAGCATGGACATGTCGTTGCGCTTATAAAACGACTTGATGAATGCCGCCACATAGTTCCTTGAACGTACCATCACTCGGTAAGACCCCATGCAGCGGTCTTTGCCGACACGTTTCAGGAACTTGGCGTTCTCCTTGTCAAATGCGCCGAGTATCGTTTCATACTCGCAGCCGATGCCCTGATAGGCGTTGCGCACCATTTCCGCCGTGACATACGCCTCACGGTCGGATATGCGCTGGTAGTGCTTGATGATTTGCGCCTTGATGTTGTCGAGCGCAAGGTTCGTTTCCCTTGCCTCCACGCTTTTGCCTTTGGCACGGTTGCCCTTTGCGTCCCAAAGCTCCTTTGCGATGCTCCGCTTGCAACTGAACTGCGCCACCGTCCCGTTGATTGTAACCCGTCCCATGATGGGGACAATTCCGTTCTTCTCCTTGCTGCCGTTCGCATAGAACAGCACGTGAAATGTGCTCCTTGTCATACTCGTTTTTTGGTACAAAACTATAAATCAACAAGTTAAACCTTGACAAGCAAACCTACGCAGAACGCAGCAAACGGGACGGATAGTGTTAAATCTGCACTTTTGACGGGTAACGAATAGGAAACCGTTCTCTTTCTCCAATCCGCTTTGAAACGGTTTTCAGACCTCTGCCCAACTTCCGTGATTTTCTCCTAACTGCTTAAATCTCAATTTCTATTGCGTTAATCTGCTGATTTTCTTCGATTATTCCAGCGATATTTCGTATATTTGCGTATAAAACGAAACGAAAGCGAAAAGCAACGAAACACACATTGTTAAATCTAATTAAAGCGCTAGAGAAATGTTGAAAAAAATGCTGGGAAAAGTCGTCGACTTTTATCGGGCCTTGCCCCCGGCCGAGCGGCCGGCATCACTTACCGATGAAGAGGCAGCCAGGTTGACGAAGAAATTGAGATTGCAAAGTTTTTTTGCGGGGACCCTGGGGTACAGTCTGTATTACGTATGCCGCACCGGGCTGAATGTGGTGAAGACCCCCATAGTCGAGAGCGGTATGCTCAACGACCAACAGCTGGGCATCGTGGGCTCGGCGTTGCTGTTTGCCTATGCCATCGGTAAGTTTGTGAATAGTTTCATGGCCGACCACTCCAATATCAAGCGGTTTATGGCTACGGGGCTCATCGTCTCGTCCATTGCCAACCTCATCGTGGGTGTGCTGGGGATGGCCAAAGGTCTCATCGGGTTGTCGTCGATGGCCTTCTTTGTCTGCTTTTTCATCATGTGGGCTCTCAACGGCTGGTCGCAGTCGATGGGTGCGGGTCCTGCCATCATAGCCCTGTCGCGCTGGTTTTCGCCCAAGGAGCGGGGAACCTACTACGGTTTCTTCAGTGCAAGCCACAACCTGGGCGAGTTCTTCTCCTTCATCTTTGTCGGGTCGGTAGTCGGCTGGCTGGGCTGGCAGGCCGGTTTCATGGGCTCGTTCATAGCAGGGGCTATCGGGGTGCTTATCATCATCTTCTTCCTGCACGACAGCCCCGAGAGCAAGGGGTTGCCTCATGTGGGCAATCCGCCCAAGGAGTCGACCGACAAGGCGCAGAAAGGCGTTCTGCGCAATCCCTACGTGTGGATTCTGGCCCTGGCCAGTGCCTTCATGTATGTGAGCCGCTATGCGGTGAACAGTTGGGGCGTGCGTTTCCTTGAGATGGAGAAGGGCTATTCGCTCGAACTGGCCACGACGGTTATCGGCATCAATGCCCTGCTGGGTATCTTCGGCACGGTGCTTTCGGGTTGGTTCTCCGACAAGTTTTTCAAGGGCAAGCGCAATATGCCCGCCTTTATCTTCGGGGTGCTCAACACCATAGCGCTCACCCTCTTCCTGCTGGGCGGCGACAGTCTGGTGCTGAATGTCATCAGCATGGTGCTCTTCGGGGTGGCTATCGGGGTGCTCATCTGCTTCCTGGGCGGACTGATGGCGGTCGACATCGTTCCCCGCAACGCTACGGGGGCAGCCCTGGGTGTAGTGGGTATGGCCAGCTACATCGCTGCCGGCCTGCAGGATGTCATTTCGGGTACGCTCATCGAGAACTTCAAAACGGTATCGGGCGATGTGGTCACCTACGATTTCCTGCCCGTGTCGATATTCTGGATAGGAGCTTCCATCCTCTCGTTCGTGCTGGCACTCTTTGTGTGGAATGTCAAGCCGGCCGAGTGATGGCATAAGGATAATTGAACACGTGAAAAGCCGACGTCTTCGAGAAGAGGACGCCGGCTTTTTCATATGGGTTTGTAGCGGGACCGTTTACGGTTGAGGCGGGGTAGAGCCTTTCGTTCCGGCACTCGGGTCGGTTGTCGGTGCGGTCGGCTTCGATTGGGGCTGTGCCGTCGGGGCTGCCGTCTCTTCCCAGTGGAAGGGTTCGAACTGGCTCTCCTTGTTGGTCCAGCTGGGTTTACGCGACGCGTAGATGATGAAGGGAGCAATCACCACGACGAGGGCTCCGATGATCAGCACCGAGAACCACACGGTGTTGCTGCCCACCGAGATTTGGCTGGGAGGTATGAAACTGAGCACGAAGGCCAGCAGGGAGCCCAGAAATCCCAGTCCGCCGATGAACCACATCATGCCGTTGCCTTTGCCGCCGATGCGGAAGGGGCGGTTGCTCTTCTTCATGTTGTACCGCAGGTAGATGGCGGCCGAGAACATGAGCATGTACATGATGAGGTAGAGCACCACCGTGAGTTGCGACATGATTTGGTAGAAACTCTGTACCGAGGGCATCACTACGAAGAGCAGGCTCAGCAGCGTGACGGCGGCACCTTGCAGGTAGAGGATGTTTTTCTGCACGCCTATCTTGTTGGTCTTCTGGAAGAAGGGGGGCAGATACCCGGCACGACCCACGGCGAAGATACCTTTCGAGGGGCCGGCCACCCAGGTGAGCACACCGGCCAGCACCCCGAAGGCGAGTGCTATGGCAATGACCGGCGAGAGCCACGAGGCCTTGATGAAGTTGAAGTAGTTGTCGAACCCGACCAGCAGACTCTGGGTGAGGTTGATGTCTTTTTGCGGGATGATGATGCCCAGAGCAAAGGTGCCCAGCACGAAGATGAGCACCGTGATGGCTGAGCCGATGAATACCGCCTTGGGGTAGTTTTTCGAGGGGTTGTTGATGTCTTTCACGTGGATACCGCCCATCTCCATACCGGCGTAGAAGAGGAAGATGCTGGCGGCCAGCACCAGGTTGTCGAAGTTGGAGAAGTCGGGCAGGAAGCTACCCGAGAAGTCCATCTGCGACTTGCCGCCCATGACCAGATAGACGATGGCTAGAACCACCAGCAGTGCGGCCGGGATGATGGTACCCACCAGACCGCCCACCTTGGCTACCTTGCCTACCCAGTCGAGACCCTTCAGCGAGATGAAGGTGGCCAGCCAGTAGATGAACAGCACCACCGCCAGGGTGTAGAAACGGTTCGAGGCCAGCAGCATGTCGCCCGTGTGGTCCATGCCGATGAAGGCAATGGCCACGGCACCGAAAGTCAGCACCGTAGGGTACCAGATGGTACTCTCGATCCATTGCAGCCAGATGGCCAGGAAGCCGGCCCGTTTGCCGAAGGCTTCGCCCACCCAGCGGAACACACCGCCCTGCTTGTCCTGGAACATGGCGGCCAGTTCGGCGGCTACCAGCGCCGTAGGAATGAGGAATACCAGGGCTGCAAACAGATAATAGAAGGCCGAGCTTACACCATATTCGGCCTCGGCCGGCAGTCCTCGCAGCGAGACGACCGCCGTTACATTCATGATAGCAAGCGTGAATACGCCCAGTTTGACAGATTTTCCGATGTTTGCCATATGCGTTTTGAATTTAAGTTTGTCGTGGTGGAGCAGCCACATTCATGCAGATAAACAAACTTCGGGCGCTTGTTGTTTTACCGGCATGAAATTATAAAGAAAGGAAAAATGGAAAAAACAACTTCTCCGTCGGGGTGGCGACGGTACGAGTCGAAAGTCTACGGCGCCCTGCACATCGCCATTCTGGTGCTCTCGGTGTTTCTTGTTATCACTATTTCGGTCGATACGTTTCGCAACCTCTCGTTCCTCAATCAAGGCAGCTACATGACCGTGCAGCTGTGGGTGTGCACCTTCTTCATGTTCGACTTTCTGCTCGAACTGGTGCTCTCGCCCCACAAGTGGCGCTATCTGAAGAGCCGCTTTGTCTTCTTCCTGGTGTCGATACCCTATCTCAACATCATCACCTTCATGCACATCGACTTTTCGCCCCAGGCCGGCTACTTCCTGCGGTTCATCCCGCTGGTGCGTAGCGGCTATGCGCTGGCCATCGTGGTGGGGTGGTTCACCCGCAACCGGGCGTCGAGCCTGCTGGTGTCGTACCTCACCATGCTGTTGGCCACGGTCTACTTCTCGAGCCTGCTCTTCTTTGTCATCGAGCACGATGTCAATCCGCTGGTCGCACACTATACCGATGCCCTTTGGTGGGCCTTTATGGATGTGACTACCGTAGGGTCGAATATCTATGCGGTCACGGCCACCGGCAAGATTCTGTCGGTCGTGCTGGCGGCTCTGGGCATGATGATGTTTCCCATCTTCACCGTCTATGTGACCAACTGGGCCCAGCAGGCGACCCGGCGCAAGGGCGATGCGTAATCCTTTGGCCGGATACAGCAAGAGAGCCGGGTGCGATGGCACCCGGCTCTCTTGTCTTGTAGGAAGGCGATTGCCGGTCAGGCCGAGACAATCACCGAGTCGCCGCTGAATACCGAAAGGCCCAGCTTGTTCATGATGTAGCGAATGGCCAGTTGGGCCTTGACCGAGTTGCCGGCCTCGTCGATAGGCGGGGCAAAGGCCGAGATGCCCATCACGCCCGGCAGTACGCCCAGGATGCCGCCGCCTACGCCCGACTTGGCCGGCAGCCCCGACGTGTAGAGCCAGTCGCCCGTGTGTTCGTAGAAACCTACGGTCGAGATGAGCGAGGTAATCTTGGAGGCCAGTGATGCCTCGAACACCTGTTGGTTCGTCTTGGGGTTGACCCCTTTGTTGGCGATGGTGGCCCCGCAGATGGCCAGCTGTTGGGCGGTGATGCCCAGTGAGCATTGGCGGGTGTAGAGGTCGAGCGACAGGTCGGGGTCGTCGTAGATGCGGCTGTAGTTCTTCAACAGCCAGGCAATGGAGCGGTTGTTGAAGTTGGTGTCCGACTCCGACTTGTAGAGCTCGTCGATCAGGACGGGAGCACTGCCCGAGAGTTGAGTGATGTTCTCGACGATGGCCTCCCACTTGGCCTGGGCGTTGCCGGTCGGCTGCACCATGCTGCACGCCGATATGGCACCGGCGTTGACCAGCGGGGTAGAGGGGTGGTCGTTCTCGAGCAGGATGGCCACAATCGAGTTGAAGGGCAACCCCGTGGCATCGGCCCCGATCATCGAGAGCAGTTTGTCGGCCCCGTACTGGCGCAGCACCAGAATGGCGGTGTGTACCTTCGAGACCGATTCGATGCCGAACCGGTACTGGGTGTCGCCCACCTCGATGAGGTGCCCGTTGGTGAGGCACACGCTTATGCCGAACAGCTGGCTGTCGATGCCGGCCAGATAGGGAATGTAGTCGGCATTCTTGCCGTCGTGGTTGTTGCGGTAGAGGTTGTGGGCCTCGTGCAGGGTTTGCTCGATTTGAGCAATCGAAATAACCTTTTTCATAACCGTTACTTTTTGGATTTGCGGCGATAGCCCGTGTGGGTGAACATGGTGCTTTCGACCTCGATATTTTTCTCCTGGGCGATGCGGGTGGGGGTAGGATACTCGAGTTTCTCGAGGTCGGCCACGGCGTCGCAGATGTCTTTGAGCAACATGTCGGCCATGTCGCGGCTGAAGCCCTGGCGCACGACGATACGCATGACCACGTAGCTCTCTACGCTCTTGGGCAGCGAGTAGGCGGGTACCATCCAGCCGCTCTGGCGCAGACGGTCCTGCAGGTCATACAGGGTCCACTTGGCATTCTTGGCATAGTCGGGGTGCATGTACCAGATGAAGAGCGGGTTCTCTACCCGGTCGCTGTAATTGACAAAGGGTTTCATCTTGCCGATTTCGTCGTGCAGGTATTGGGTAATCTGCATGCTGTTGTACTGGATGGCCTTGTAGCCCTGGAATCCCAACCGGATGAACTGGTAGTACTGGCCCAGAATCTGTGCGGCGGGACGCGAGAAGTTGAGCCCCACTTGCGTGATGTCGGCACCCAGGTAGTTGACGCTGAACGACATGTCGTCGGGCAGATACTTCTTGTCGCGCCATACGACCCAACCCAGACCGGGATAGACCAGGCCGAACTTGTGGCCCGAGGTGCTGATGGAGAGTACCCACTTCAGGCGGAAGTCCCATTTCTTGTGCGGTTCGAGGAAGGGCAGGATGAATCCGCCCGAGGCGGCGTCGACGTGTATGGGGATGTCGTAGCCGGTCTTTTTGTTATAGGCGTCGAGCAGGTGGTCGAGTCGCTCCACGTCGTCGTTCAGGCCTGTCCAGGTAACCCCTTCGATGGGCACGATGCAGATGGTATTCTCGTCGCACATCTTGAGGGCCTCTTCCGGGTCGAGGGTAGGCTTGTCGAGCGTGAGCGGAACCTCGCGCATCTCGATTTGCCACAGTTGGGCAAACTTCTCCCACACGATCTGATAGGCCGATGAGATGACAAAGTTGGGTTTGTCGGTGGGTTTGCCCTGAGCCTGACGTTTCTTGCGCCAGCGCAACCAGGCGGCCACACCGCCCAGCATACAGGCCTCGGACGAACCTATGGCCACGGCGCCGCTTTTCCATTTGGCCTCCTCGGGCGAGTTCCACAGGTTGGCCATGATGTTGATGCACTTGGCGTTCATCACGGCAATGCGGGGATACTCCGTCTCGTCGATGTAGTTGATGTTGATGGCCTCGTTCATCAGCTTGGTGGCATACTTGTCCATGTAGGTGGTGACGAAGGTGGCCAGGTTGAGGCGGGGTTGAGTCTGGGCAAAGGTCTCGTCCTTGACCATCTGGTAGGCGATTTCGGGGGTGGTAGGTGCATCGGGTATGCGCTCTACGGGCGAGGGTTTCAACATTTCGTCGGACCCGAAGATGCTTGTCTTGGCATCTCCTTCTCTTAAACTAAAATCTTTCATCGTATCAAGTATTTATAAATTAGACCTGCGAGACCGATGCTCCCGGAGGGGGAGTCGGCTTCGCAGGTAAACAACAGCCCCGGCAGGACAAAAGTTTAGTATGTTGAGGTATTCCAGCACCATTTCGCACTTGTTAAGGATGCGGGAGTCGGGGGGACTTTTTACCCGGGAGAAGGAGGTAGATAAATATACGGGAATGCGGGTTGTCAGCCGTTCTTCTGTAAGCAAGGAGATCGAAAACAACCCGGCGACGGTTATCTCTCAGGCGATTATCGTTTGGTTTGTGAGGTTGTCTTGTTGAGCAGCCGGGGCACGATTCGGCAAGCCTTTTTCAGCTCGCCGGGATTGCGGGCCATAATCACCGTGGTGACTGCTACGAGTATGATGCCGATACCCAGAGCCTGTATGGGACTGCAACTTTCGCCCAGGAAGAGGATACCCATCACCACGGCAGTGAGCGGTTCCATACAGCCCAGTACGGCGGTGGTGGTAGAGCCTATGTGTTTGACGGCCAGGATGAGGGTGAGGTTGGAGATGAGTGTGGGCACCAGTGCCAGCATGAAGAGGTCGATGCCGCTCTTCCACGACGGGATTGGAGCCAGCCCTTCGCCTCGCACCAGCAGGTTGGCGAGGAAAAAGAGATTCCCGGTCGAGAGTATGTAGAAGGTGAGCTTCAGGCTGTCGATGCGGCCGATGCTCGAGCGGTTGAGCCCCACGATGTACGAGGCGTAGGTGAGTACGGTAGTCAGTGCCAAGGCCATACCCGTGGGGTTCACCTCGCTGCCGTTGTTCCCGCTCAGCAGGTAGATGCCGCCCAGGGCCAGCAGCGTGGCCACGGCAACGGGCACCGAGAGCCGCTCCTTGAAAAGAACGACCATCAATATCGTCACCAGCACCGGGTAGAGAAAGTGCAGCGTGGTAGCCAGTCCGCTGGGTATGTAGAGGTACGACTGTGTCAACAGAATCGAGGTGGCGGCATAGAGGAACGCAAAGCCTGCGATGACCGGGAGTTGCCGTTTCTCGATGCGGAAACTCTCCCGCTTGATGAGCAGGACGAGTCCTATCAGTACGGCCGAAAAGGCAAACCGATAGAATACGACCGAATTGACCGGTACACCGGCTTGCAGAGCGGGTACGGCAAAGAGGGGCACGAGCCCGAATGTCGACGACGACACCACGGCATAAAGCAGTCCTTTAATCGATTTCATTTCCCCGGTTTCAGGTTTTCCGGGCTGCCTTTCGAGGCGGGGAACCGAAGCTTGTAATGTGCTGCGGCTCTACCTTGCATTCAAATGAGACAGCCCCAAGTCTTTTCAACTGCAAAGGTAGCTAAAAGCGAGTGTCGACAGGCGTCGTTTCAGACTTTTTTAATTATTTTGAGAGGAGTATGGGGTGGGTTTTGATAATTGCCGGGTGAAGATAAAAGTTCCCTGCCGTGCTTCTTGTCGCGCAGCAGGGAACGATAGAGTTGTCCCGACAAGATGAAGGACGGTTTGGGCCCCGCCACGAGGTGCGGAATCACCTACCCAGGCACTCGTCGATATAGGCTTTCATGGCAGGCACGGCAGCCTCGGCGCTTTGCAGCAGCTTGAACTGCGCGCGGGAGCGAACCAGGTTGTGCTCGGGATATTTAATCTTGTAGTAGGTGTCGCCGTTGATGTAGTCGGTAAGGAACCGCACGGTCTGCATGTAGGGGAAGAGGGTGGCGGCGTAGGGCAGGTTGTCGATTTCGATATCGGTGAGAAATACTCGGGCCTTTTCCAGATAGCCTTTGGTAAAGGCCTTGAAAATCTCCATATTGAAATTGACGTTGTCGAGATTCGGGTCGTCCTCCTCGCCGGAGTTGGCGGCGGTGCGCATGAAATCGCCGAAATCGGAGAAAATATAGCTGGGCATCACCGTGTCGAGGTCGATTACGCACAGCACCCGGCCGTTCTCGTCGAACATCATGTTGTTTACCTTCGTGTCGCAGTGGCAGATACGCTTGGGCAGCTTGCCCTCGCGGTGCAGCCGTTCGGCCAGACACATGGCGTCGGCCCGTTTCTCGATTTCGTCGAGCAGCGGACGTACCTCGGCTACGCGCCCCACGGGGTCGGCGGCTACGGCTTCGCGCAGTTGCTTCAGGCGGAACTCCATGTTGTGGAAGTCGGGAATCGTCTCGCCCAACTCTACCGGAATGTCGGAGAGCATGGCCTGGAAATTGCCGAAGGCCTGCCCGGCATAGTAGGAGTATTCGGGGGTTACGGCATCGTAGCTCTTGGCGTTGTGGATAAAAATGAGTACCCGCCAGTAACTCTCGCCGTCGAAGTAGTAGAGCTTATGGTCTTTCGTGGGGATGAGGGTGAGCACCTTGCGGTCGATGTCGGTTTCGCCCCGGGCCTCGAGTTTGTGCCGGATGTGGGTCGTCACCTGGTAGAAGTTGTTCTGGAGCATATCCACGTTGGTGAAGATGGTGTGGTTGATGCGTTGCAGCACATAGTCGGGTGCCTCGGGCGGTGTGGTGGTCACCTTGTACGAGTCGTTGATGAGACCCGCTCCCAGTGGTTTTATCTCGACCACTTTGCCCGTCAAGGCAAAATGCGACAAGATGCTGCTCAAATCTTTCATAGGTCGTTATTTATTGTTTCTGTTGAATCGATTCGATGAACGCACGATAGAGCATTTGGTAGCACTCGTAGAGCTCTTGCGGATTGTTGTACTCTTTTGAGTTGACCTCGTACATGAAGGGCCCCGTGTATTCGGCGTTATAGAGAGCCTGTTGTATCAGGTTCCAATCGTTGTCGCCTTTCCCGCTGTAAGGGTTGGGCATGTAGTGGCATTCGGCCCGGCCGTTCCCGTCAGAGACATGTAGAGTCTTCACCCGGTTGCCCATGGCTTCGATGAGCCGTTCGGGGTTGTCGATGTGGTTCATGTCGACGGCCGAATAGACATCGCTGGGCATCTGTTTCATAATCAGCTCTACCTCTTCGACCGTACGGCACAACGGACGTTCGTATTTCTCGTTGCGAAGCAATTCGTGACCGAGCATATTCTCGATGACCATGATGGCGCCGGCTTCTTTGACCAAGGGGTTAAGTTCGTTGACCGAGCGCAAGAGTTGGGCGATGCGTTTGGGGCGTTCGTTGAGTCCCAAATACCAGCTGGGGTGAAAGAGGATAACCCGGGGTTGCAGTATCTTGCAGAACCGCAGAATACGCCGTTGCAGGGCTACGGTACTCTGTCTGATTGTTTCGTCGCTTTGCGAGAGGTCAATCTCTTTGCCGAAAGGCATGTGTATCGACCAGATCTCGACACCGGCCGAGTCGGCAGCCTGCCGGGCTCTCTTCATGCGGGCCGTAATCTCTTCGTCGCTAATCTCCTTGTTGGTAAAGAGTTTTGCCCCTAACGAAATCTCCACACAATCGATACCCGCCTCTTTCATCGCGTGCAGGTTGTTGTAGTTGGCGGTATTGATACCGATGGAACAACCCACCCGCAAAGGAGGGTATTTCTCTTTTCCACTTGCCGAGATGGCAATGATTGCTAAAAGCACGAATAAGCATTTGTTTTTTGTGAACATGATGAATGTATTTTAAAGTGAGATATTCGAAATCGTTATCGGGTTGCCGGTTGGGGTATCGTTACCGGCTCGGGCTCGACAAAGCGACTGAAAAACTGCCAGATGTGTTCGCCCGTGACCAAGTCTTTCTCGCCCCATGAGTGGGTGCCGCCCATGATTTCATAGAGCCACACCTCGTGGTTGTCGGTTCCGCCGACATATCGGTGGCGAACAATCGAATGTCCCGACTCGGGATTGAGCGAGGCAATCGTGTCGGTTATTTCGTGGGTGCATCGGTTTTGGGCCGCCCAATAGCCTACGGCCAGGGGTACGGCAATGTATTCGCCCCAACCTCCTCGGTTCTCGGGGTCGCCGTTCCACATCGAGGTTTTGTCTTTCGTGCCGTGGATTTCGAGCAGCGGGATAGGTCGGTCGGCTTCCAGCTCCCGGTACATCCATTCGAGCGTAAGCCCGGCGATAGGGGCTACCGCCTTGAACACTTGGGGACATTTATAGGCCAGCAGATAGCACATTTCGCCACCGTTGGAATAGCCTGTACAGAAGGTGTTGCGGGCACTCAGTCGATAGGTTTGTTGCAGGTGTTGTGCCAGTTCGCACAGAAATGCCACGTCGTCGATGGTCATATCGTCCTGAAAGGGGTAGCCCACATTCCAGCATGTCTTGCCCCGCTTGTCGCGCTCGCCTTGGGGATAGCACACGGCAAACCCGTATTTGTCGGCGATGGAATCCATGCCGAATCTCTCGGGGTCGGCACTGCCGCCGTAGCCGTGAAGCACGAAAACCAGCGGTGCCCCGGGCGATAGATGGGCCGGGCGATAGAGTTTGTAACTGCGATTGATGCTTCCCGATTCGAATTGTAATTCGGTCAGTGTACCGCCCATGCTGTCGGCAAGGAGTATATGCCCCCATATCAGGGCTACGAGACCGAGTAGAATACGTTTCATCTTCGATGGTATTATCTTTATGGAAGATAGAAAGCGGCTTGGCAGAACAACTCTTGAATTACGGCGATTCTCTCCTGTTTACACCCGCTTTTCACTATCTTTTGTAAAGATAGCGAGAAAAGACTTTATCCGGTGATTATTTATTGAAATTTAAGAAAAAAGAGAATCGGGTCTCCTCAAAAACATCGCCGCAGGCGTTATGTGGGGAGCGAAGAGTCCTCTGTCTTTTTTTGCAAAATCAAGGAACGTCGGGCTTTGCTGTGCTCATTATTATATATGTAGAGGATATGGAATCTCGTTTAAAATCCGATTTGGAGGGAGCACGAAATTTGAAAACCTGTTATTCTATTTGTCTTTGCGCTCACCATTCACTATATTTGTAGAATATAGGAGTCGGCTCGGCATAGTCAAAGCTGAAAACTACGTTTTCTATTTGCCTCTGCTCTCGCCTTTCGCTATATTTGCAAACTTTGTTATTTACCAAAATAGTTACTGCGATGATTGAAAAGATTAAAGAAACCGCTGCCTACATTGCTTCGAAAGTGCAGGTATTGCCCAAGACCGCTATCATATTGGGTACCGGGTTGGGCGAGTTGGTAAACCACATTACCGATAAAACCGAGATACCCTATACCGAAATCCCCAATTTCCCGGTGTCGACCGTCGAAGGCCACAAGGGAAAACTCATCTTCGGTAAGCTGGGCAAGAAAGATGTGATGGCCATGCAGGGCCGTTTCCACTACTATGAGGGGTACGACATGAAACAGGTTACTTTCCCCGTGCGGGTGATGAAGGAACTGGGTATCGAGCACCTCTTCGTCTCCAACGCGGCCGGAGGCATGAACCCTGACTTTGCCATCGGCGACATCATGATTATCCGCGACCACATCAACCTCTTCCCCGAACATCCGCTGCACGGCCGCAACTACAACGAGCTGGGCGTGCGCTTCCCCGACATGAGCGAGGCCTATTCACATCGCCTCATTGCCAAGGCCCTCGAGATTGCCGGGAAGAACGGCATCAAGGTACAGCAGGGGGTCTATGTGGGCACGCAAGGACCTACGTTCGAGACACCGGCCGAGTATCGCTACTTCCGCATCATCGGCGGCGATGCCGTGGGCATGAGCACCGTGCCCGAGGTAATCGTGGCCCGTCATGCCGGTATCGAGGTATTTGCCGTGTCGGTCATCACCGACCTGGGCGTCGAGGGCATTGTGGAGAAGTGCTCGCACGAGGAGGTGCAGAAGGCCGCCGCTGCCGCTCAGCCCAAAATGACCTTCATCATGAAGGAACTGGTAGAACAATTTTAAGTATCAACCGATAAAAACAGAGCAAAGCCCATGAGCGTCGTGGGCTTTGCCGGCTATACCTATGGAAGAAAAACGAACCGAAATAGCTACGTTGGGCGAGTTTGGACTGATTGACCACCTGACGAAGCAGATACAACTCAAAAACGCCTCGTCGCTGAAAGGGGTGGGCGACGATGCCGCCGTGCTCGACTATGCGGGGAAGCGCGTGCTGGTCACCACCGACCTGCTGCTCGAGGGGGTTCACTTCGACCTCACCTACGTGCCCCTGAAACACCTGGGATACAAATCGGCCGTAGTCAACTTCTCCGACATCTACGCCATGAACGGGACCCCGCGGCAGATAACCGTCTCGCTGGGCGTGTCGAAACGCTTCTCGGTCGAGAATCTCGAGGAGCTCTACGCCGGCATACAACTCGCCTGCGACATCTACGGAGTCGACCTGGTGGGCGGCGATACCTCGGCCTCGATGACCGGCCTTACCATCAGCATCACCTGCATTGGCGAGGGCGACCCCGATAAGATTGTCTATCGCAACGGTGCCCGCGAGAACGACCTCATCTGCGTGAGCGGCGACCTGGGTGCCGCCTACATGGGGCTGCAACTGCTCGAGCGCGAGAAGCGCGTCTTTGCTGGCGAGACCGATTTCAAACCCGCATTCGAAGGTCACGAATACCTGCTCGAACGCCAGTTGAAACCCGAGGCACGCAAAGACATTATCGAAGAGCTCGACAAGGCCGGGATTGTACCTACCGCCATGATGGACGTCTCCGACGGCCTCTCCTCCGAGCTGCTCCACATCTGTTCGCAGAGCCATGTCGGGTGCCGCATCTACGAAGACCGCATCCCCATCGACTACCAGACGGCCACCATGGCCACCGAGTTCAACATGAACCTCGTCACCGCCGCCCTCAACGGAGGCGAAGACTACGAATTGCTCTTCACCGTACCCCTCGAGAAGCACGACACCGTCGCCGCCATCCCCGGCATTCGGGTGATAGGCCACATCACCAAGCCCGACCTGGGTTGCTGCATGATTACTCGCGACGATGCCGAGATAACCCTGCGGGCACAAGGGTGGAATTCCCTTGCCGAAGAGGAGGAGTAACCTACGTTGATAGTGTGAGATATACTCGAGAGAAGAGGCCGACTCGAAAAGTTTATACTCTTCTCCCGATACTTTTATGAAGCTGATAAACAGGCGGTAATCTCGTTTGTGCCTACCTGTCAATACCTCGTGATTTCGCTTTTCGATAGAAAAGTAAACGATAAATTTGGTAGATTCAAACAAATCCATTACCTTTGCACACGCAAAAATAAAGGTGCCATAGCTCAGATGGTAGAGCAAAGGACTGAAAATCCTTGTGTCCCCGGTTCGATTCCTGGTGGCA
>CABRIW010000023.1:0-33681 GCA_902471075.1 uncultured Barnesiella sp.
TCTTATTTTATACCTTCGAAGGACTCCTGGCCGAATTGACTTCGTTCTCTCTTTTCTCTTGTACTACACTTGCTTCTTTCCAGTCTTGTCAATGAACTGCGCCCTCCGTTTTCGCTCCGGTTGACCCGGTGTTCTTTCGAAAAGCGATGCAAAGGTACACCCTTTCCCCTATTCCTTCCAAATTTTTCAGCAACTTTTTTTCTAAAAATTTTTCGGTGATGCCATCAATCGCCTATCGACCTGCATATTACAAACCGACTTTATAATTGTATATTTGATTATTGTCGACCACACGCACCAAATAGATGCCTCGATTCAGACCGACAGCTACCTCGCCACCGTTATCTACGGAGCCGGAATAGAGGAGTTGCCCCGACAGATTGTATATGGCAACCTGCCCACACTCCGAGAGACCGGCGACAATCACCCGGCCGTCGGCGACATAGACCCGCGGGGTATCGGCCTGAGGTCGGGCAACGGCCGAAAACTCGGCTGTCGTCACCGTCTGCACCGACGACCAGGGAGAAATCACATCGTCGCAAAGTGCCCGTACCTGATAGTGGTACTCGCTCAACGGCTCGAGACCATCAACCCTATATGAGGTGACCTGCCCCACCCGCTCCTGCGAGTGTACGGTATTGACATAGTCGCCATAGACAATCGTGGCATCGTCGATGGCCACGTTGCCGGAAGCCTTGTAGGCATAGGTTATCTTCATGGCCGTTACCCCCTCGTCAATCGAAAAGGTGTAGCTCGGATAATATTTCGAGGTATTGACGTAGCGCAGGGTATCGACCGGCGCCCAGTTACCACCCACCTCTTTCTCGACCACCATATAGGAGCCGGTACCCGACGAGGCAAAGCGGTACATGAACGAGAAGGAGACAATGCCCTGGGGATAGGTGGGGGTGCACAGGTTTTCGCCCGTTGCCTTCAGTGCTACCGAGGGGGCCGACTGGCCGCTGCTGGCCGCCGAGGTGTAGTTGCCGCTCGCACTGCCGCTCCAGCCGTCGGGCAAGGGTTCGCCCTTGGAGCCCACGTTGTCGAAACCTTCGGTCACGGTATGCTGCTCGCCGCTCTGCGTAAAGCAAAGCACCTCGTAGTCGTCGGCGGCCTGCACCTCTTCCCAGTTGATGCGGAAGGAGGTATCGGTCACGTCGGAGGCATCGAGCAGCTGGGGAGTCTCGAGCGAATCGGTGACAAACTGCATGCTGTATGCCGCAGCGACGGTAGCGGAGGGGGTGACGGCATCGACCCGATAGGTGTAGCGAGTCATCGGTCGGAGCCCGATGAAACGATATTCCAGACCGAGACCGGCCGACTGCCCGTCATAGATGTATTCGCGCTCCGCATCGAACTGCATCACGAAACTACCCAGTTGCGAAAAGTCGTCTTTGGGCGCTTCGGTCCATTCGCTCGGGTCGTATACGGCCGAGGGATGCGTGACGCGGGATTGGCGATAGAGGGTCTTGTCCTGCCCCCAATAGGCTATCTCGCCGGAAAAGCCTACCACGTCGATTATGATGCCGTTGCGGCAGAGTGCCACGGCGTCGTTACCGTTGAAATTGAGCGGCGAATCTTCTCCGCCGGGAATAATCTGCGAAGCCTTGGCGCGGAGTGTGGCATCGGTCGACTGCTCGTTCAGCAGCAACCAGGTCTCGCCATTCTGCAACACGGCATTGCCCAGCGGGGTATCGTTGTAGAAGCTACCACTGCCGTTCGACTCGATGCGCAGGCTGTATGCCGAAAGGTCGACCGGAGCTCCCGTGCCGTTGTAGAGTTCGATGGCCTTGTTGTAGCTCGAACCCTCGACATAGGCCGAGATGATGAGATCGCCGGCAGCCGTATTGCCCCGCCAAAGCGACACCCGGTAGTCGGTAGCCGAGGGGTAGTTGACCCATTGCACCGTAGCTTCGGAAGCCGTGATGTCGGCAGCACCGGTAACGATGAACGAGGGCACTACAATCAGTTGCACGGGGATGCGATATTGCCGCTCGAGCCCTCCACCCGCGATGGTCAGGGTGTCGCGATACTCTCCCTGTGCCGGACGGTCGCAGGCGATTTCGAGACTATACCCGTCGCTCACCTGTTGCGGAGAAAGAGTCGTAGCCGACAAAGAGAATATATTGCCTTGAGCCCAAGCGATACTTAAAGCAGAGGTGAGGTTGTCGCCCAGAATTTCGAGCTGTGCCGACCGGCTGTCGCCTGCCAGAATCACCCCCATGTCGACCGACTCGCCGTAGCGGGGCAGAGCCAGGAAGGGAGCCGTCTCTTCGGGGAAGGCGTAAGCCTGGCCCATGTGGTCGCCCCACACATATTCGACCAGGTCGGGGTAATCGATGTAGGGATTGCGGTTGCCCTGTATGGCGTAGACCGAATCGTTGCGAGCCATCTCGCGTTCGCTCGGCGGGTCCTGCCGGTGCCACTCGAGCAAGAGGTCGCGAGCCCAATCCTTCCACACCGGATAGGTGTTGTTGTCGACCATGGGCGATTGCCAATAGTCATACAGATTTTCGTAGGCCGTGACCACATAAAAATAGGCCCGGGCAAAATCGCCCTTGTACTCGTCGGCCGGTTCGAAGCAGCGGTCGGTATACCCGGTACCAAAACCGTTATACCCGATTTTGGAAACGCCGTTATCGAAGCCCGGGGTACCCGTAACCTCGCCCAGCGGCAGGTTGTTCTTCGACGAGTTGGCCGAGCCGTCGGCCGGATAGAGGTGATGCAGGTCGCGATAGGCATTGTTCTCGTAGGCACCCCACCAGCTCTTGGGGAAGGAGTGCTCGATGTGCATGCCATCGACTGCCTTGTAGCCATCGAAATAGCGCAACTCGGAAGAGTAGCGATCCCATACGCTACCATCGTCGAGGCGGTCGGTGCGCGAGAAGCCCTCCCAGGTAGCCCCCTCGCCACTGCCATAGCCGAGGGTGTGCATGGCACTCACTATCTGGTGCAAGGCGGTTTTCAACTCGGCTCCACTCTTGCCGTCGGCGGCATAATAATAGCCGGCAGGCACCTCGGCCCACAGGTAAGGCCCGAGGGAGAAGATTGCCATTGCCACTAAAATTATCTGGATAAATTTTCTATTTCTCATGGCTGTCAAGATTAAAATTAAGGAAAGCGGGAGAGCTTGAAGCTCTCCCCTGTTTCAATTCGTTTTTATTGAGCGCTACGTACCCGCACCGTGCTCTGCATGGTACGCGATACCACCCGCACGATGAAGAGCCCCTCGGGCAACTCCCATTCGGTCTCCTCGCCGTGCAGCACGCGCGAGCCACACAAGCGGCCGTCCATCGTATACCATTGGGCTACCGCATTCATGGGGGCATTGAGGATATACAGCGTCGTACCCGAGGTATAGATAAGGATATGGTCGCTGGCTACCTCGTCGACGGCAGCCGACCACGTGGCTACCGATACGGTGTTGGAGACTGTCTGTGCCTCGTCGCCCACATAGGGGGTAACGGTGTAGTGATACTGTACGGCCGGGGTGAGGTCGGTCACCTCGTATTCGGTCACATTACCCACGCGACGGGGATAGCCGTCGAGAGTAACCGGTGTAAATCCGCCACCGCTCTTCACCACCACACTGTGCAGGTAGGCCCGGTGGTCGCTCTCGGCCATCAGGGTGATGGTCGAAGCGGCTGTGCCTTCCTTCACGGGAATAGTCGTGGTGGTAGTCCCGTCGAGGGTAATCTGGCCGATCTCCTGCCCATCAACCGAAACATAGATCACCGACTGGTCGTTGTGATAAGGCTCGGCTACTACCGTTATCGAGGCATCACCAGCCGAGAGATCCATGGCAGGCGAGGTGGCACTGCCATCTTTGCTACCCGAACCCAAACGAAGCATTCCATTCTCGACAGCCGTATACCCTTCGTATGTCCAGGTATCGGGTTTCGACGAGAATACGGTATTCAATATCTCTTTCTCGGGCGAACTCGACGAATAGTCGTCGTACCACACATTCAGTTCATAGTCGGTAGCCTCGGACTTGGGAGTCCAGGCGGCCACAAACGAGGTCTTGCCTATCTCCTTGGCCGGCAGAGCCACAAAGTCGTCGATGGCCTGACCGGTGAGGTTGACTACCACAGCCGACGAGATGCCTCCACCCGTGATGTCGAGCGTAGCCCGATGCGAACCTACTACCGTAGAGTGGTAAGAGAGTTCGACCGTAGTCCCGTTGTTGACGGCATCGGCCGTGAGGGTACGGGGATTGACCGAGAAGCACTCGCTGTCGGTTCCGCCAATCTCGAGCGACACTTCACCCTCGATATTGCGGCCCTTCACCTGAATCTGCATGGTGACGGGGTCGGATACATTGACCGAAGCAATGCCCAGGTCGATAGTCGATCCTCCTTGAGGAGCCTCGATATAGGGCGAGTTTTGTCCCGCAGGCGAGAAAGGCTCGTTACGACGGTCGCCGAAAATCAAATCGACCAGTTCGGGATAGTCGATGAAGGGGTTGCGGTTGCCCTGCTTCGACGCATACACGGCCTCGTTGCGGTCAATCTCCTTCTGGCTCACGGGGTCCATCTCGTTCCAACGGAGCAGCATGTCGAGCTGCCACTGTACGATATGCGGATAGGACGACACGAAGATACCGCCCCAGTTGTTGATACGGTTTTGATAGCGCGTAGCAAAATAGAAATAGGTACGGGCAAAGTCGCCTTTATACTCGTCGTTGGGTTCGAACACCGTACCGAAATATCCGGGCGTTACACACTTGCCCCACTTGGAGAAACCGTTTTTCGAACTCGAAGCACCCGAGCCTACTTCACCAAAGGGATTATTGCTGCGATAGCTATTTATCTTGCCATCGGTGGGATAGATATGCCAGGCATCGGAATACATGGGCGATGCATTGTTGAACCAACTCTTGGGCACCGAGTGCTCCCGGTTGTAACAGTCGCCTTCATTTTTATAATTTCCACACTGATCGGTTCCAAACGTAAAATCGGTTACATCGGAATACATATCCCACACCTTTCCGTCGGGCCGACGATCGGTCGTTTTGTAAACCTCCCACAAGCCATCATATCCAACATTATCTGCATTATTTAAAATGGTCGACAAGCTCTTCTGTAACTCCTCACCGCTCTTGCCGACGGCTGCGTCGTAATATCCGGCAGGAACCTCGGCCCACAACGAGAGCGAAAACAGGCAAGCAACGATGGCAAGCCCGAAGCGATTGTGTGAAATACAATTCATAATCTATTATTTAGGTTTTTATTTTTGGAAAAGGGCGATAAAGATAATAATAATTTATCAAAATCTGCTTAAGAGTCGTTCATTTTTACAAAAAACCGGCGGGCCGACTTCTGCCAGAGAAGCCAGCCCGCCGTGATAGAGTTACTTTCGTAAAGCGAGTTATTCCGATTCGAGTACTCCCGAGTGGCCCCGCGTCTTGTCTTTCCATATCTGATACCGATAGACCAGACAGGTAGTGACGAAGTAGACGCCGGTGAGTATCCACAGCATCGTATAGGCATGCCGCACATCGTAGATACCGGCCCCGGCCGTGTTCATGCGCACAAAACCTTCGATACCCCAAGTCGACGGGATGATGGCGCCCAGCCACTGCCAATACTCGGGCATGGCGTAGCGCGGCCAGGTGATGCCCGAGATGAAGAGGAAGATGACCGAGGTGAAGACAAAGAGCAGGAACGAGCTCTCGCGCTCACGCACAAAGACCGAGAGGGTCATGCCGAAGAATATCGACGAGAGCAGGAAAGGCACGGCAAACGAATAGATTTCGACCTGACTGCCTATCTGCGGGAACTTGAACAGCCACGGTATGAAGTGCAGGATGTAGGCCGTACACAGCACATAGAGGCTGAAGTAGCACAAGGCCTTGCCTATGACCAGGTGCAGCACGTTGTTGTGCATGTGCTCGCGTCCGCTGTAAAAGAGGTGCAGTTGATGGTGCTCGTAGATACCCCCGGCCAGCATGCCGATGCCCAGGATAAGGCTCTGCTGCAAGATGAGAATCAGGATGGCGGGCAAGAGGAAAGAGGCCAGACCCGACTCGGGGTTGTAGAGGTTGACCGAGACGTAGGGAATGGGCTGCGTGGCCACGTTGATCTGCTCCTGCGTGGCACCCCCCAGCGACTGGGTCTGCAGCTGACCGCCCAGATTCAGGGTAACGTCGGTCAATGCAATAAGGAATCCCTTGTAGTTGAGCAGGATACTCATATCGGAGTAGAACGAGACAACACTCTGCTCGCCCCGTTCGATTTTCTGGCTGAAGTCGCTCGGTATAAACAAGATACCGTAGCAGTTCTTCTCGTGCATCATGCGTTTGGCCTCGTCCATGTTGGCACAATACGACACGATGTGGGCATACGGCGTGGCATCCATATCGCGAGCCAGCTCCCGGCTCAACGGAGTACGGGCATTGTCGACCACCACCATGGGCACCTCGCGCACTACCTCGGGATTATAGACCGCGGCATAGACGATGGGATAGACAAAGGGCAAGGCAAAGAAGAAGAGGATAACGCCGAAATCCTGAAAGACGGCATGATACTCCCGCCGCCAGATGTAGTAGATGTCGGCCAATCCTATTTTTATGGAATGCAAAAATTTCATAGCAATCTGTTTTTTACATCACGGTACATATACCTGCCGCATGAGGGCCTTTTTGAGCCGGGGCAACAACGGGGTCGACGCCACGGCAAAGAGAATGAGCGCCACGTAGTGCCAACGCGAGTAGTAGAGCGGTATGCCGTTGAGCGCCTGGTCGACATAAATCAAGAAGTAATGGCGCACGGGCAGCACATACGACATGGCCTGGAAAGGCAGATACATGGCCGGTACCGGGAACGAGAAGCCGGCAATGGAGAGCGACAGGACCCCCACCAGACCGGCGGCACTCAACCCGATGCGCAACGAGGGGGCTATACTCATGATGATGACGGCAAAACTCTGGGTTGCCACCACCAGCAGAAACATGGCCGCAATCATGTGCCAGATATTCCCCTGCATGGGGAAGTGCAGGTAGCCATACAACAGGGCCAGATAGAGAAGCCCCATGGCAAAGAAGATGATGGTCTGGGGCACCAGCTTGCCGGTAATGGCGACGATAATCGAGTCGTCGGCCGTGCGCAGCCACTCGCGAGCGGTGGAGCGCTTGATTTCGGACCCGATGCTGAAGACCGTCACCAACAGAATCATCAGTTGCAGCAGGCCAGGCAGGAACGAGTTGTTGAGGTAGACCGAGTAGCTGATCCACGGGTTGCCCAGCGCGTGCATATCGGTGGCAATGGGCTGCAACTTGGCCATAATCTGCGACTCCTCTGCCCCGGTAGCGAGCAGCACCTGCCGCACGACCGCCCCCGAAGCCAACACCGACATGGTCTTGAAACTCTTGTAGAGCAGCGAGGCGGGTATGTAATAGGCGTTGTTGGTGTAGAACGAAATCTCGGGCTGACGTCCGGCCGTGGCCTTGGCCTCGAACCCCTCGGGAATCATGAGGAAGCCGAAGATGTCGCCCGACTGCATCAACTCGCGGGCCTCGGTAAAGCTGTTGAGCTTGTAGCGCACATCGACCGACTCCAGAGCACCCAACTGTTGGGTGAAGTCTTGCGACGAGTTGGAGTGGTCCTGGTCGACAATGGCTACCGGTATCTTGTGGGGCAACCCTTCGTGCATCAGGGAGAACATGAAGAGGCAGCAAAACAGCGGAGCCACCACCATGCACAGCACATAGATGGGGCGCGACACCAGTTGCCGCATCTCCCTGACGATGCTTGCCCACAAGCCTGTTCTATTTTCCGTTTGTTCTGTCATATAACAATCTCCCGATGTTAAACGTATGCCGGAGGCCGGCTTACTTATCGCGTTTCAACAGTACCGACATGCCCGGACGCAGGTTCTCGACCGGCTCTACGGGACGAGCCTTCACCTCGAAGGTCTTGGCATCGTACTGTCCCGTCACCTTCGTGGCCCGCCATACGGCATACGAGCCCATATCGCGGATATAGAATACCTTGAGGGTAACCTCCTTGTTGTCGAGGGCGGGAATGACGGCACGCACCTCGGCCCCCATCGTGAGGTCCTTCAACAGGTCTTCGCGCACGTTGAACGAAACCCACATGTCGTCGAGTTTCAGCACATTCATAATAGGAGCACCCAGACTCACCAGCTCGCCCACGTTGGGGAATATGTCGGAGATTTCGCCATCGGTGGGAGCCGTCAGGTAGGAGTCGTCGAGCAGCGACTCAACCTCGGCCACACTGCCCCGCGCGGCAGCTACCATGGCAGCGGCGGCAGCCTTGTCTTCAACCTGGGCTCCGGCCTTGGCCATCTCGTATTGCGAGCGGGCGGCACTCTCGGTGGCTACCATCGCCTTGTACGAGGCTTCGGCCTCGTCGCGCTTCTGTGCCGAAATGACACCTTTCTTATACAGCGACTCCATGCGGTCGTAGGTTTTCTTGGCTATCGTAAGGCCGGCTTGAGCCTGCTGCCACATGTCGTAGGCCGAGTTGAGCATCTCGATGCGGGTGCCTTTGTCGACCTTCTTGTTCTGGGCTTGAGCCACCGACTCCATGGCCTCGGCTTGCGAGAGCTTGGCCTCGACGAGCGACGAGTGTATGTGCACCAGCGTATCGCCGGCCTTCACATGCTGCCCCTCCTCGACCATAAACTCGACCACGCGCCCGGGCAGTTTGCCCGATACCCGCACCTGGGTAGCTTCGGCCTGCCCCTGGATAATCTGGGGTTCGGGTTTCAACAGGAACAATCCAATCAAGGCCAAAACAACGATAATGACAATCAAAGCAATGAGTCCAACGACCAAACTGCGTTCTTTCTTTTCTTTTAGATTTTCCATCGTAAATCTTGTTTTGCTATTTTTTTATTTTCCTTTTCAATATCTCATGGTTCCCAAAGCCTTGGCCAGGTAGACCTCGCACAGGCGGGTGTCGATTTCGGCATCGATCTTCTCCGACTGGGCTTCGAGCCAGGCAGTCTGGGCCTCGAGCACGTTGGTCGTGGTGAGCACGCCCTCCTCAAAGCCCACCTGGGCGTTGCGCAGGTTCTCGTCGGCCTTCTCGAGGTTCTTCACCGCCATACGGTAGGTGCGATAAGCCTCCGAAGCCTTGAAGGCAGCCTGGTTGACCTGCAATTCGATTTTCTCTTTCGTGTCGGCCAGTTGCAGCTTGGCTACGACAGCCTCGCTCTTGGCAGCCCGTATCTTGTTGTAGTTCTGCCCCCAATGCAAGATGGGAATGTTGAGCATAACCCCCACGCTGAACATGCCGTTGAACTCGTTCTTGAAGCCGTTGAAGGCGTTGGGATTGGAGAACGAGTAGGTACCGACCAGCGCCAGCTTGGGCAACATGTCGGAGAGGGCCAGGTTTTTCTTCTTCTCGTAAATCTTGGCGGCATAGTCGAGACTGAGAACCTCGTTACGGTTCCTGAACACCTCGTCCATATCGTAGGCGAGCGGTTGCTCCTGCGGCTCTACCCGCTCGAGCGACTCGTCCTCGAGCGTAAATACCGAGTTTACCGGCAACCCGCAAATCTGGGCCAGCGCCATGCGCGACAGGGCCAGACCGTTGTCGACTTTGGCCAGCGTAATCTGCGCGGCATTGAGCCGCACGGCTACCGTGAGGCCGTCGGACTGGGTGGCTACCCCCTCCTCGATCATATCCTGCACGTGGCGGTTGAGGGTGTCGAGCAGGGCGGTATAGCTCTCGGCCAACCGTTTTTTATGCACGAGCGATACCACCTGCCAGTAGGCCTCGTCGGTCTGATAGACAATCTCCTTCTCAGCCGTGTTGCGCTGCGTGACGGCCAGTTTTTCGGCATAGCTGGCAATGTCGTTCAGCGCCTTGATTTTACCCCCCATGAAGATGGGTTGCGTGAGGGTAACCAGACCGGCGTAGACGTTGTGCACATCGAACTCGAAAGCCTCTTTCGGGATAAGTGCCACGGTCTGGGGGATGGGCTGCCCGTTGTTCAGGATGGGCTCGCCCGTCATCGGGTTGGTCACCACATTGTATTTATACTCCTGGGTAGCCAGGTCGAAGCTCTTGGTGGGCAGATACTGGTCCTCCTCGAGCAGCGAGATGGATTTCTGGTTATACATGTAGGTACCGCTGAAATCGATTCCCGGGAAATAGGCTCCCCGAGCCGACTTCTTGGTATAGCCTGCACCCTTGACCTTCTCCTCGGCAATGCGCAGTTGCTTGTTGTTCTTCAAAGCCATGCGGCGGCACGAGTCGAGCGACACGGGCTGTTGCGCCGAAGCGGCCAGGAAAGAGAGCAGAAAGAGGGCGACCAGCACTCTTCCCGCCCCTAAAGTTCGATTGATTCTCATATCTTTTTACCTTTTACACGTTGCAGGGTCAATACTTGCCATGCTTATAGTTGCCTAAACAATTTTATATCTTAAAAAAATAATGCCTCGGCATTACCCCGCAAAAATACGCCGAGTTTAGCATTAAACAAATATTTGATGAGTTTGTTTTCTATTTTTACTCTTTTTTAAGAGTCCTGCCCCCACCCCATCGGCAGGAGGCTACGGGGAGCTCCCGGCTTACTCTTTCAGGGTAAACGAGCGGGTACCTATCTTGTAGTTGTCGGCAAAGATGTCGACCCGATACTCACCCGGATAGAGGAACTCCTCGACCGCCCAGTACATGGTCACATCGTTCAGCTCATCGCCGGTAAACTCGATGAGTTTGCGGCACGAATAGTTGATTTCGCGATCCTCGAAGGGGAAGACGTCGGCCCGGTCCTTGACCAGCACGTCGCCGTCGGGTTTCACGATGCGGGCATAGATATACTTCTCGCCCACCTCGGCCGTCACGTTCTTGGCTATCGAGAATGAAATCTTTATCTTGTCGGTCTTTTTGATGCGCTTGGCCACCTTGCCCCGCGAATCGATGGGAGTAACCACGATACCCACGGCATCGAGTTTCGAAGCCAGCGTCACCTTCTCGGTAAGCTCCTCACGCTCCTGCTTCAATTGGTTAGCCGTTGCCGATACCTCGCGATAGCGGCGGGTCACCTGGGCATTCTCTTCGCGCAACTGCTTGTTGGCGGCGTTGAGCGAGTCGATCTGCATCACATAGTGGCGCATGATGCCGCGCAGGGTAGCCAGCTCTTTCTTCAGCTCCTCGATACGGGCCGAACTGGTATTCTTCACCGTGCGCAACTCTTCGAGCAGGCGTTGTACCTTCACCTTCTCGGCATCGAGTTTCTCGATGAGCGAGTCGTTGTTGAACATCATCTTCTGTCCCTCGAACTGGTCGTACTGGGCAGCCAGGTCGCTATACTCCTTCTCGAGCTCGCTACGCTGCTTGTCAATCTCGACCTGCTCCTTGAAGTCGGACATCTGCTTGTGCTGTATATAGATGAAAATACCTGTCCCTATCAGAGCGACAGCCAACACGGCAATAATAATCACTACCAGATTACTTCTTTTCATAGTTTATCAGAAGCTATTATTTCGCTGCAAAAGTAACGCATTCTCGCCAACCAATCAAGGCGAAACAGATTATTTAAGTTATAAATGTTAAAATAGTCTATTCACACGGCTTTCAAAGCAGATTGAGTAACGGCGGCGACCCTATCGGCAAAAAGAAAGTAAGCCTCGTCCGAAAAATCTTTTTCTCATAAAAATAATTAAGTTAACACCTATTGCAAACGATTTTCTCTATCTTTGTGAAACCTTAGAACAGTTATACGCCTAAGCAATGATGGGAAAATTGATCGAATTTTTCAAGAAGCACCCGATAATCAAAACATTAGTACAGATGATTATCGTCTTTTTTCTGTTAATCGGAATCACCCTCTACGGGCTGAAACTATATACACGACACGGAAAAGCCGTGCTCGTGCCCGACGTAAAGGCCATGGCCCTGCCCGACGCCCTGCGCACTCTCGACCGGGAGGGCTTCAGATACGACATCATCGACTCGCTGTTTATCGACGAGGCCGTGCCCGGCACCATCGTAGAGCAGACACCGGCCGGCGGCAGCAAAGTGAAGGAGGGACGTATCGTCTACCTCTCGATCAACGCCTACTCGCCGCGCATGATTACCTGCCCCAAAGTGGTCGACATGTCGATGCGCCAGGCGCTTTCGCTGTTGGAGAGCCGGGGCCTGAACGACGTACGCATCCAGGAAGTGCCGTCGGAATATCCCGACCTCGTCATCGGGCTGCAATACCAGGGCGAGACACTGCAAGCCGGCGACAAGGTTCCGGCCGGCAGCGCCCTGACTCTGCTCGTGGGTAACGGGATACCCGAAACCTACACCGACTCGACCGCCGACGAAGAGGCCCCGCAGGCAATGGATGCCGAATCCCTGGCCGATGAAAGTTGGTTTAACTAAACAGACGATGCGAAAAGTATGAACTTTTGCGACGAAGACATAGAAGCCGACGATAGAATCGTTGCCGAAGAGGGTGAACGGGAGCTTTACGAGCACTTTCGGTTCGTAGCCGACAAGGGGCAGAGCCTGCTGCGGGTAGACAAATTTCTGGTAGCCCGCCTCGAAAGCTCGTCGCGCAACCGGGTGCAACAGGCTGCCGAAGCCGGCTGCATACTGGTCAACGGCAAGCCCGTCAAGTCGAACTACCGGGTGAAACCGCTCGACGTCGTTTCGGTCGTCATGGACCGTCCCCGCTACGAGTTCGAAATCATTCCTCAGGATATTCCCCTCGATGTCGTCTACGAAGACGATGCCGTGCTGGTGGTGAACAAGCCGGCCGGGCTGGTGGTGCATCCCGGGCATGGCAATTACAGCGGCACGCTGGTAAACGCCCTGGCCTACTACTTCCGCAACACCCCCAACTACGACGTAAACGACCCCCGGCTGGGGCTGGTACACCGCATCGACAAAGATACCTCGGGGCTGCTGGTCATCGCCAAGACCCCCGAAGCCAAGACCAACCTGGGTCTGCAGTTCTTCCACAAAACCACCCAGCGCAAATATGTGGCGCTGGTATGGGGATTGATGGAACAGGACGAAGGCACCATCGAGGGCAACATAGGCCGCAGCCTCAAGGACCGGCTGCAAATGACCGTATTCCCCGACGGCGACCAGGGCAAACACGCCGTCACCCATTACAGGACCCTGGAACGGCTGGGATATGTATCGATTGTCGAGTGCAAGCTCGAAACGGGGCGTACACACCAGATCAGGGTACACATGAAGTATATCGGACACACCCTCTTCAACGACGAGCGTTACGGCGGGAACCTGATACTCAAGGGGACGACCTTCACCAAATACAAACAGTTCGTACAGAACTGCTTCGACATCTGTCCCCGGCAGGCCCTGCACGCCAAGACCCTCGGGTTCAAGCACCCCGTCACGGGCGAAGAGATGTTTTTCGACTCGCCTATCCCCCAGGATATGACTCAACTTTTCGACAAATGGCGCAACTACACCGCCAACCGAGATATATAATAAGGAGATATTATTAGAAACAGAAAGAAACAACCAATCAATAAAAGACGGTTCTATACCTTAAAACATGAGAGTTATGGAATGCCCAAAAGAATTTGACGATATCAGGCCGTTTTACGACCGCGAATTTCACGACAAGATGAAGGTCTTGGTCAAAGAGCCAAAATTCGAACACGCCGTGCGCTACGTGCTGCGCGACGTCAACTACGATGTACTGTGCCAACAACTGCTCTCGCTCGATAACAAGAAAGATTTTCAACTGCTCGTCATGCGATCCTTTCTCGAAGTCCTTACCAAGAAGACTACCAAAAGTCTTTCCGAAAAGAACTTCGAACTGCTCGACAAGAGCAAGAACTATACCTACATGTCGAATCACCGCGACATCATTCTCGATGCCTCGTTGCTCAACCTGCTGCTCATCCGCCACGGCTTCAACACCAGCGAGATTGCCATCGGGAACAACCTGCTCATCTTCGACTGGATATCCGACCTGGTACGGCTCAACAAGAGCTTCATCGTGAAGCGCGACGTGGGCGTGCGCCAAATGCTCGAGGCGGCCCGGCAACTCTCGGGCTATATCCATTTTGCCATCACCCAGAAGAAAGAGTCGGTATGGATCGCCCAGCGCGAGGGCCGGTCGAAAGACTCGGACGACCGCACCCAGGAGTCGCTCATCAAGATGTTGGGGCTGGCCGGCGACGGCAACCTCATCGACAACCTGAAGGAAATCAACCTCGTGCCCGTATCCATCTCGTACGAATACGACCCGTGCGACTACCTCAAGGCGCAAGAGTTCCTGCTCAGACGCGACAACCCCGATTTCAAGAAGTCGCAGGAAGACGACCTGCACAGCATGGAAATAGGCCTGCTCGGCTACAAGGGGCGCGTGCACTTCGAAATATCGCCCTGCATCAACGACGAACTCGACAAGCTCACCCACATCGAGGAGAAGTCGGAGATTCTGGCCCAGATACTCAAAATCATCGACAAGGGCATCCACTCGGGCTACATGATCTATCCCGGCAACTACATTGCCTACGACATGCTCAACGGCACCGACCGGTTTGCCCACCGCTACACCCACAAAGAGTCGCTCACCTTTACCAACTACCTGCATTCGCAGTTGGCCAAGATACCCGATGCCAACGACGAAAAGAATCGGGAGTTTCTCGAACGGTGCATTCTGCTGATGTATGCCAATCCGCTGAAGAACAAGTTGATGGCAACCGGTCAGGAAGCCTGACGAAAGACGTATAAGACAAAACGATGAGCGGTTTCCGTACAAAACGGCTCATCGTTTTTCTTCTCAAACTCAACACGAAATCTATGCGGTTACCTCTTCTTCTCATTCTGTTCCCACTCCTGGCCCTTGCCGCCGATGCCTACATCTACGGGCGGAACCTGCGGCACAAATCGCGGTGGGTCAAGGTGCTTTGGTGGGCTGTCACAGTCCTCGTTCTCGTAGCCGTACTCCTGGCGGTACTCTTCCAGATCAAATTCAAAGGCAGACTCGACATCAACGTAGCCATGTGGACATTCTACGCCTTCTTCCTCGTCTACATGCCCAAATGGTTCTACTCTATCTGTTCGCTGTTCGACTACCTGCCCCGCCTGTGGCACAAACGGCGGGGACGCTGGGGCCACTTCGTGGGACTCGTGCTGTCGTTCTACGTCATGGCGAGCATGCTCTACGGAGCCTTCTATGCCCGCCAGCACCCGGTATACAACTACCGTACCGTCACCTTCGACCGCCTGCCCGAGGCCTTCGACGGATACCGCATCGTACAATTCTCCGACCTCCACATCGAGACGCTCGGCTCGGCCGGGCGATACCTGCCCCGATGGGTGGCCGACATCGACAGCCTGCACCCCGACCTCATCGTCTTTACCGGCGATCTGGTGAACCGACAGGGCGGCGAACTGACCCGCTACATGCAGGAGCTCTCGCGCCTCTCGGCTACCGACGGGGTCTACTCGGTACTGGGCAACCACGACTATGGCGACTACTACCACTGGACATCGCCCGCCGAACAGAAGAAGACCCTGCAACAGCTCATCGCCGACGAAGGCCGCATGGGGTGGCACATGCTCAACAACCGCTCGGTGTGGCTGCACCGCGGCAACGACAGCATCGCCCTCATCGGGGTCGAAAACTGGGGCATGCCCCCCTTCCCCCAATACGGACGGCTGGCCGAAGCCTACCCCGCACTGAACGACTCGACCTTCAAGATACTGCTCTCGCACAACCCGCTGCACTGGCGCCACGAAGTGATTCCGCAGAGCAACATCGACCTCACCCTCTCGGGCCATACCCACGCCATGCAGCTGAAGCTGGGGTGGAAAGGATTTGAATACTCACTGGCCGAGCCCATGTATCCCGAGTGGAGCGGCCTCTACATTGCCCCCGACGGCCGGCAAAAGCTCTACGTCAACGAGGGCATGGGGTGTGTGGGCCTGCCCATGCGCATAGGCGCCCGCCCCGAGATTACCATCATCACGCTAAAGAAAGAACCATGAATACGACGTTCCCCAACCTACTGGCCCAGTCGCTGGGTATTGCCGAACATCAGGTAGCCAAAACCATCGAACTGCTCGAGGGCGGAGCCACCATCCCCTTCATCAGCCGATACCGCAAGGAGGCCACCGGCTCGCTCGACGAGGTGCAGATAGGACGCATCAAGGAGGGCTACGACCGGCTGTGCGAACTGGCCAAACGCAAAGAGTCGATTCTCTCGACCATCGACGAGCAGGGCAAGCTCACCGACGAGCTGCGCCAGCGCATCGGTTCGTGCTGGAACGCCACCGAACTCGAAGACATATACCTGCCCTACAAGCCCCGCCGACGGACCCGTGCCGAGATTGCCCGCGAACGCGGTCTCGAACCGCTGGCCAAAATCATCATGTCGCAGCGCAACGACCGCATCGAGGCCAGCGCCTCGCGATTCATCACGGCCGAGGTACCCGACACCGAGAGTGCCATCAAGGGGGCCTGCGACATCATGGCCGAGTGGGTGGCCGAGAACGAACGGGCCCGCAACACCGTGCGCCGCAGCTTCGAGCAGAGCGGTGTCATCGCGGCCAAAGTGGTCAAGGGCAAGGAGGAGGAAGGCGACAAATACCGCGACTACTTTGCCTGGAGCGAACCGCTGCGGCGATGCGCCTCGCACAAGATTCTGGCCGTGCGTCGCGGCGAAAAGGAGGGTATCCTGCGGGTATCGATTGCCCCCGACGACGAACAGGCTCTCACTCGCCTGCAACGCCTCTTTGTCAAGGGCGAAGGCGAAGCCTCTACCCTCGTAGGGGAGGCGGTGACCGACAGCTACAAACGGCTGCTGCGACCCTCGATCGAGAGCGAATTTGCCGCCTCGTCCAAAGAGAAGGCCGACGATGCGGCCATCACCGTCTTTGCCGAGAACGTGAAGCAGTTGCTGCTGGCCCCTCCGCTGGGGCAGAAACGGATATTGGCCATCGACCCCGGATTCCGTACCGGCTGCAAGGTGGTCTGCCTCGATGCCCAGGGCAACCTGCTGCACAACGAAACCATCTATCCCCACCCGCCCCGGCAGGACCGCGCAGGGGCGGCCCGCAAACTCACCCAACTGGTCGAGAGCTACAAGATCGAAGCCATCGCCATAGGCAACGGTACCGCCGGACGCGAGACCGAAGAGTTTGTCACCAACCTGCGCTACGACCGCAAGATACAGGTCTTTGTCGTGAGCGAAAGCGGGGCCTCCATCTACTCGGCTTCGAAGGTGGCCCGCGAGGAGTTCCCCGACCAGGACGTGACGGTGCGAGGTGCCGTGTCGATAGGCCGGCGGCTCATCGACCCCCTGGCCGAACTGGTGAAGATCGACCCCAAGTCGATAGGCGTGGGGCAATACCAGCACGACGTGGACCAGACGAAGCTGAAGCGGTCGCTCGACCGTGTGGTGGAGTATTGCGTCAACTCGGTAGGCGTCAACGTCAACACCGCCAGCAAGCACCTGCTCACCTACATCTCGGGACTGGGACCCCAACTGGCCCAGAATATCGTGGAGTACCGCCAGGCCAACGGCGACTTTATGAGCCGCAGCGACCTGCTCCGGGTGCCCCGCATGGGTGCCAAGGCCTTTGAGCAGTCGGCCGGATTCCTGCGCATACCCCATGCCGCCAACCCGCTCGACAACTCGGCCGTTCACCCCGAGCGCTACGCCATCGTCGAACAGATGGCCGCCGACCTGGGCTGCACCATAGGCGAACTCATCGAGAACAAAGAGCTGAAAAAACAGCTCGACCTGAAGCGATACATCGCGGGCGACGTGGGCATGCCCACCCTCACCGACATCATGGCCGAGCTCGACAAACCCGGGCGGGACCCCCGCCGCTATATCGAGATGATGGAGTTCGACGCCAAAGTCAAGAGCATCGACGACCTGCAAGAGGGCATGGTGCTCAACGGCATCGTCACCAACATTACGCAGTTCGGCTGCTTTGTCGACATCGGCATCAAGGAGAACGGACTGGTGCACATCTCGCAGATGGCCGACCGCTACATCGCCAACCCCGCCGAGGTGGTGGCCATGCACCAACCAGTGCGGGTACGGGTCATCGGGATAGACCGCGAACGCAAACGCATACAACTCTCATTAAAAGATGTATCATGAATACCGCTTTAATCAGTTTGGCTTCCAATTCGCCCGATAAACGGGAACAGATGGAACAGGCCTTTGCCGAGTTGCGGGCCATGGGCATCGTGGCCCGGTCGTCGTCGATCTACGAGACGGCCCCTTACGGAAATCCCCGACACCCCAACTACCTCAACGCCGTGGCCTGCATCCGCACTGCGGCCGAATACCCGGTGCTCTACGATACCCTCAAGGAGATGGAGCGAGCCCACGGCCGCACCCCCCAGTCGAAACTGAGCGGCGAGATTCCGCTCGACATCGACATCGTCGTGTGGAACGGCGAGACCCTGCGCCCGCAAGACTACGAGCGCGACTACTTCAAGACCGGACTGCACGAGATACAACCTGTTGAGAACCAACAACCCCACCCGATTGTTTCACATTAAATACGATTCGATATGAAAACAGTAGAAGAAACCTTACTCAAACGTACTTCGGTACGCCGTTACGAATACGACAAGATACCGGCCGAGACTCTCGACTTTATCTACCGGGCCATTGCCAACACCCCCACCAGTTACAACGGTCAGCAATTCTCGGTCATCGCCATCGACGACCAGGCCATCAAGGAGGAGCTCTATGCCATCACCAACCAAAAGCAAATCAAAACCTGCGCCACGCTGCTGATGTTCTGCGCCGATTTCCACAAAATCGACGTGCTGGCCCAAAAGAAGGGAATAGACAACCCCCACTTCGAAAACACGCTCGACGGGGTGATGGTGGGTATCATCGACGCCGCCTTGGCCATGCAGAATGCCGTAGTGGCCGCACAGGCCGCCGGTCTGGGCAGCTGCTGCGTGGGATATGCCCGCACCGCCAATCCCGAGAAGATTGCCGAAATTCTGAAACTGCCTCAGGGCACCTTTGTCATCTGCGCCCTCACGCTGGGTATTCCCCGCGAATCGCCCGACCTGAAACCCAAGCAACCCCTCTCGCTCGTGGTACATCACAACCACTATCGCACCGACGACATGAGCGCCGACCTCGAGCAATACGACCAAACCATATCGGAGTATAACCGCCACCGCAGCGGCACCACCACCGAAAACGACTGGTGCGGCCACATACTCGACTATTACCGCATCGCTCTCGGCTACGACATGGAGGGTTACCTCAACAAACAGGGGTGCAAGCTGCCCTTCGAACCGAAAAAATAGAGGCCGATTTCGTCTGTCGACAAGGCGATATTCCAACGGAAAAAGGGGCGGTTAGGCGATATTTTTCAGCCTTTTGTCGAAACTGTTTTGTTCTTGCCAAAAGCAGACATACATTTGTATCACAATTGATTAATCGCCCCTATGTAAGATATTACAGACTATTTTTTTCGATTAACTATTCTATATATTTTGGTTATGTAGCAATTTCGCTGTGAAGCGGGATTGCTGCTTTTTTTCTACGGCTCACGCCTCGATGCCGCACAAGTGCAGAATACCATCGGGCGTATCGACCAGATGGGCTGCGCCAGCCCGGCTCAACTCGTCGCGACCCCGGAATCCCCAGGTAACCCCGGCCGACTCTACCCCGGCAGCCCGAGCGGTACACATGTCTACGTCCGAATCGCCTACATACAACGTATCGTCCTTCTCCACCCCGGCACGCTGCATGATGTCGTATACAATATCGGGATCCGGTTTCGTCGGAACCCCTTCGCGCTGCCCCAGTACGGCCACAAACGGCACTTGAGGGAAATAGTGGGCAATGAGTTTCTCGGTACCCGCCTGATATTTGTTCGAAGCCACCGCCAGCTTTATACCCCGGGCCGACAGGTCATCGAGCAGATGCGCAATCCCGTCGTAGGGGCAGGTGTGGTCGGTATTGTGTTCGGTATAATACTCGAGAAAGAGGGCACGCATGCGCGCCACATTCTCGGCCGTACGGGCCGCCTCGGGCAAAGCCCGTTCAAACAGTTTGGTAATGCCGTTCCCCACGAAATAGAGATACTCTTCGACCCGATGCTCGGGGAATCCGCATCCCCGTAAGGCATAGTTGGTACTTGCAGCCAGGTCGGCTATCGTGTTCAACAGGGTCCCGTCCAAATCAAAAATAACCAGTTGTTTCATCTTTTTCTCCTTGAGCCTGCAAAGATAATACAAATACAACCGGCGTGAATAAAAGAGTTCGTGTTGTTTGAGATTTTTTATCGGTCCCCTCTCTGTAAAAAGGGCTCACAGATACGAGTCGCGGCAACCGGAGGAACGGGATTTCGGGTATCTGGATTTATCGTCCGGCAAGGCCGGGAACGCCCAATCGGACACAAAAGCAGGAGCACATTCACTTTTCACAAATACGACATTTAGAACAACTATATATCCATAACGACCTTGTGGAGAGGCCTGTCACAAGGTAACTTTGCACTGTTTTCTAACAAAAGGATATGGAACAAACACACGACATAAAGGGCATTCTGTTTAACTTTTCGGGTACAATCGACACCGAGGGATGCGAATGGTTCGACCTCATTTGGCGGAAATATCGGGAGACCGGTATTCCGGTATCGAAGAGCGACTACCTGTGTGCCCACGAATATGCCGAAGCCCAGATTTCGGAATGTAATCTCATCGAGCCCGGGTTCAATCTATATCAGATGCTCTACATCAAACTCTCGCTGCAAATCAAATATCTCATCGACAAAGGACTGCTATCCGACAACGTATGCACCCGCAAGTATCCGCAGCAGTTGGCTACCCTCTGCTACAATCGGGCCATCATGCACGTGAGACAAAACGAATTGATTCTCGAACAACTGGTCAAGCAATATCGACTGGGTATCGTAGCACAGTCGTACGGCAACCTGCCGGCCATGCTGGTAGACTTCGGGCTCACCCCCTACTTTACCGACGTGATCGAATCGAGTGCCGTCAACCTCAACAAGCCCGACCAAGCCATTTTCAAACTCTCGGTCGATGCCCTGCACATTGCCCCCGAAGAGACACTGTGCGTGAGCAATTCGCTCAACAACGACCTGTTGCCCGCACAAGGCATCGGCTGCCAAACGGCTTGGCTGAATCTGCGCCCGGTACCTCCGGCCAAACGGGTATCGAACTATCATATAACCTCCTTAACAGACCTTAATGCACTATTATATTCAAAAAGCAATACATAATGTAGGAATACGAAAAAAGGAAACAACTGCTTACTATTGAATTGAATACTGTGTTGTGAAAAACAAATCTAACTAAATATTCCGAACGCTGTGCGCGAGTATAGCCGAGGAAGGCTCTTAGCATAAAAAGTGTATTGACTTGATGGAAGGTCCAGGGCGCGATGTCCAGGACCTTTTTTTTCGCCATATCCTTTTTCGGCAACAAGAAAAACTATACCGACAAGAGTTGTTTATAGAGAATATTGCTAACTTTGCACAAAAAGTAAAAAGTATTGTTTATCTAAAATGGATTGGATACAAAGTCTGCTATTTAATGACGCATCGGTAGCCCATACCGTAATCCTATACGCCTTTGTCATTGCGGTGGGAGTAGCATTGGGCAAACTGAAGTTCTTCGGAGTATCTTTGGGAGTTACGTTTGTTCTCTTCGTCGGGCTGATAGCCGGGCACTTCGGCTTCTCGGCCGAGAAAAACATACTCCACTTCGTACAGGAGTTCGGTTTAATTCTCTTTATCTACTCCATCGGTCTGCAGGTGGGTCCCAGTTTCTTCTCCTCGTTCAAGCGGGGCGGGCTCACCCTCAACATGCTGGCCGTGGGTATCGTTGTTCTCAACATCGCTGTGGCGCTCGGCATCTACTTCCTCAACGAAGACCAGGTGAGCATGCCCATGATGGTGGGTATTCTCTCGGGTGCCGTTACCAACACCCCGGGACTGGGTGCCGCACAACAAACCCTGTCGCAGCTGCGGTTCGACGGTTCTATCACCGAAGTCCCCGAGATTGCCCTGGGCTATGCCGCCGCTTATCCGCTGGGTGTAATCGGCATCATCGCCTCGATGCTGGTGATTCGGGCCATCTTCAAAGTGAAGCTCGACAAGGAAAATAAGCAAATCGAGGAGGAAAACCAGTCGAGCCAACTCGTGCCCCACGTGGTTACCTACCAGGTAGAAAACAAACTCATCGTAGGTAAAACGCTCGACGACCTCGCCAAGCTCATCGACCGCAACTTTGTGGTGTCGCGTATCAAGCACAACGACGAGGTGATGATTCCCAACTCCGACACGCTGCTGCAAGAGGGCGACCTGTTGCTGGTGGTTCTCTCGCTGCAGGACGAAAGCGCCCTCGAAGCCTTCATCGGACGCCCCGTCGAGATGAACTGGGAAGCCATTCAGGCACCGGTGGTTTCGCGCCGTATTCTGGTTACCCGCCCCGAAATCAACGGGCGCAAAATCGGTAGCTTGCGGCTGCGCATGGGATACCGCCTGAACGCTACCCGCGTGAACCGTGCCGGTTTAGACCTGTTGGCCAACCCCAATCTGGAGCTGCAAATCGGCGACCGCCTCACCGTAGTAGGCCGTATCGAAGACATCAACCGTCTGGCCGAAAAGTTGGGCAACTCGACCAAACGTCTGCACGAGCCCAACATGGTAACCCTCTTCGTGGGTATCTTCCTCGGTATCATTCTGGGTAGTATTCCTTTGGCCATCCCGGGCATGAGCGTGCCGATGAAACTGGGTCTGGCCGGTGGTCCTCTGGTTGTAGCCATTCTGCTGGGCCGCTTCGGTCACAAGGTACACCTGGTTACCTACACCTCGACAGGCGCCAGCCTCATGCTGCGCGAGGTAGGCATCTGCCTCTTCCTGGCCAGTGTGGGCATCTCGGCCGGCGGCGAGTTTGTCAATACCATCATGTCGGGCGGCCTCGTGTGGGTATGGTGGGGATTCCTCATCACCGTCATCCCCCTGCTCGTCATTGCCATCGTAGCACGGGCACACTACAAGATCAACTACTGCTCGATTATGGGTCTGCTCTCGGGAGCCTGCACCGACCCCCCTGCCCTGGCCTATGCCAACAAGGTTTCGGGTAACGATGCACCTTCGGTAGCCTACTCGACCGTCTACCCGCTCACCATGTTCCTGCGGGTACTCTCGGCACAGTTGCTCATCCTGCTCTTCTACTAACGATACAACCTTTTCGAAACTATCTTCACGAGGGGAATCCACACGGGTTCCCCTCGTTTTTTCACCGGCCCTCCCAGTAGGGAAAACGCATAACCATACACTCCTGTTTTATCGATAAAAGAGCCCGCTTTATCCTCAAAAAAAGGGGCTCTCTCTATTACATTTTTCTTAATGGCTCGCCAAGTGTTAAATTTGAGTTCGAATTTAACGTATCGGTTATGAAAAATTTAATAATATCCACCGGCATTTTAACGCTTCTCTGCTACTCGCCGCTGCATGCTCAGGAACTTCAGGTGAGCCAGGAAGAGTCGATGCCCGAAGTGTGGACATTACAGGATTGCTTCGACTACGCCCACGACCACAGCATCACGCTGCAACAGAACCGACTGTCGATCGAGGAGAGCTCGGTCAATACCAAGGAGGCCAAAGCCCAGCTTTTCCCCTCGTTCGACTTCTCCACGTCGCACAACTACGGCAACTACCCCTTGGCCGACGGCAGCCAGGCCGGCAAAAACGTCTACACCGGCACCTACGGACTCAATGCCTCGTGGACCCTCTTCGACGGGAAGCGCCGCAATACCATCAAGAGCAACCAGCTGCAAGAGCAGCAACAGCAATATGCCTTTCAAGAGAGCCTCGACAACCTGCAAATCGAGATTCTCACCGACTATCTGCAAATTCTCTATGCCGAGGAGGCCGTGAATATCTGCAAGCAAACTGTCGAGGTATCGCTGAGGCAAGTCGAGCGGTCGCGCGAACTGCTGGCCGCCGGCTCTATCTCGAAGAGCGACCTGGCCCAACTCGAGGCCCAATACAGCAACGACAAGTACCAACTGGTATCGGCCGAAGCCAACCGCGACCAACTGCGGCTCAACCTCAAGCAACTGCTCGAACTCGACATCGACGTAGAGATGAACCTGGCTCTGCCGCCCATCGACGAGAGCAAGGTGCTCGTGCCGCTGCCCGACAAGAGCACGGTCTATGCCACGGCGCTGGGATTTATCCCCTCGATACAGAGCGGCAAGCTGGAACTTGAAGTGGCCGAACTCAACATAGCCAACGCCAAGGCCGGCTACTACCCCAACCTCTCGCTCAATGCCGGCATAGGCACCGGGCACAACACCGACAACAACGGCGGTATAGGTACTCAACTGAAACAGAGTCTCAACGAGTCAATCGGGCTCACCCTGTCGATACCCATCTACAGCCGCCGAGCCAACAAGTCGGCCGTAGAGCGGGCTCGTATACAGCAGAAAATCAGCGAGCTCGACCTCAAGAATCAGGAGAAAAATCTGCTCAACCAAATCGAGAGCGCCTGGCTCGACGCCTCGTCGGCCCAGTCGCAATACCTGGCCGCCCGCGAGCAGCTCAATGCCACACAGACATCGTTCGAGCTCACCGAAGAGCAATTCTACCTGGGCATGAAAAATACCGTCGAGATGCTCACCGCCAAAAACAACTGGCTCTCGGCCCAGCAAGAGGAGCTGCAATCGCGCTTCATGGCGCTGCTCAACCTCAAGCTGCTCGACTACTACGAAAACAAGCCGCTTACGCTCGATTGATTTGACAATCTCGAATAATAAACTGATCATCACGATATGAAACGAAAAAAAATCATCATTCTCGCCGTGTCGATAGTCGCAGTGATTGTAATCCTGTGGTTTATCTTCGGACGGAAATCGAACAGCACAAGCTACATCGTCGAGACGGCCACGGCCACCCGAAGCGACGTATCGGAGGCCGTCACGGCTACCGGTACCATCGAGCCGGTGACCAAGGTCGAGGTGGGTACCCAGGTATCGGGTATCATCGACAAACTGTATGCCGACTACAACTCGATTGTCACCAAGGGACAGCTCATCGCCGAGATGGATAAGGTGACCCTGCAAAGCGAACTCACCTCGCAACAGGCCTCCTACGACGGTGCCAAGGCCGAGTACGAGTATCAGGAGAAGAACTACCTGCGCAACAAGGCGTTGCACGAGAAACAGCTCATCAGCGACACCGAGTTCGAGGAGTCGACCTACAACTATGCCAAGGCCAAGAGTGCCTACGAGAGCAGCGAGGCCAATCTGGCCAAGGCCAAGCGTAACCTGGCCTACGCTACCATTACCTCGCCCATCGACGGGGTAGTCATCAGCCGTGCCGTCGAGGAGGGACAGACCGTTGCCGCCGGATTCGAAACGCCTACTCTCTTCACCATTGCCGCCGACCTCACCCAGATGCAGGTGATTGCCGATGTCGACGAGGCCGACATAGGTGGTGTGAAAGAGGGGCAACGGGTCGAATTTAGCGTCGACGCCTACCCCAACGACACCTTCGAGGGCACCGTGACACAGGTGCGTCTCGAGGCTACCGAAGAGAGCAACGTGGTCACCTACGAGGTGGTCATCTCGGCCCACAACCCCGATTTGAAACTGAAACCGGGCCTTACGGCCAACGTCACCATCTACATCGCCGAGCGGCGCAACGTCATCAACATTCCACTCAAGGCACTCCGCTTCGTCCCCGATATGCCTTCGGGACAAGCTCCGGCAGCCGAGTCGCAACCGCAGCCCCAGAAGCCGGGCAACGACAGCATCAAGACTATTTGGGTACAGGAGAACAATACCTGGACTCCCCGGCAGGTAAAAGTGGGTATGGACAACGGCGTGAATGTAGAGATTTGCGAGGGGCTGAACGAGGGCGAAACCGTAGCCATCGACCGCAAGAGCAACGGCGGCCTGCCGGCCGAACAACTCTCGGGAAACAAGGAGGAGAGCCCCTTCATGCCCAAACCGCCGGGAAAGAAGAAATAAAGAAAGGAAACCGACAGCATGGCAACAAAAGAGATCATACGTCTGGAGAACATACGGCGCAACTTTATCGTGGGTAACGAGACGGTGCACGCCCTGCGGGGGGTGAGCTTCACCATCAACGCCGGCGAGTTCGTGACCATCATGGGCACCAGCGGCTCGGGCAAGTCGACCTTGCTCAACATTCTGGGCTGCCTCGACACCCCCACCTCGGGCGAATACTACCTCGACGGCATCCCGGTACGGAGCATGGGCAAAAACGAGCGGTCGGTGCTGCGCAACCGCAAGATTGGTTTCGTATTCCAGTCTTACAACCTGCTGCCCAAGACGACCGCCCTCGAAAACGTGGAGCTGCCCCTCATGTACAACTCGGCCATCTCGGCCCGCGAGCGGCACGAACTGGCCTCCAGGGCACTCGATGCCGTGGGACTGGCCGAACGGAAAAACCACAAGTCGAACCAGATGTCGGGCGGACAGCAGCAACGTGTGGCCATTGCCCGGGCGCTGGTCAACGACCCGGTCATCATTCTGGCCGACGAGGCTACCGGTAACCTCGACACCCGCACCTCGTTCGAGATTCTGGTTCTCTTCCAGGAGCTGCACGACCGGGGACGCACCATCATTTTCGTCACGCACAACCCCGAACTCTCGGCCTACAGCAGCCGCAACATCGTGCTGCGCGACGGGAAAATCATCAGCGACACCCCCAACGACCATCCGGCCTCGGCCCTGGAGATGCTGAAAAAACTACCGGTAGAAAGCGATTAAGGAACAAACGACTATGAATCTGACCAATCTCACCAAGATAGCGCTCAAGGCGCTCAACAATAATAAGATGCGATGCTTCCTCACGATGCTGGGCATCATCATCGGCGTAGCGTCGGTGATTACCATGCTGGCTATCGGGCAAGGTTCGAAGCGGAGCATCCGGGCACAGATTGCCGAAATGGGGTCGAACATGATTATGATTCACCCCGGCAACATGGAGCGGGGCGGCGTGCGGCAGGATGCCTCGTCGATGCAGACCCTCAAGCTCAACGACTACCAGAACATTCTCGACGGCACCGAATATGTGTCGGCCTGCTCGCCCTCGGTCAGCAGCAGCGGGCAGTTCATCTACGGGGCCAACAACTACCCCAGCACCATCTACGGCGTGACCGAAGACTACCTCGAGATACGCAAATTCTCCATCGACGAGGGCAGCATGTTCACCCCGCAAGACGTGCTCACCTCGGCCAAAGTCTGCCTGGTGGGACAAACCATCATCGACAACCTCTTCCCCAACGGCGAGAACCCTATCGGCAAGGTGATACGGTTCAACAAGATACCGCTCAAGATTGTGGGAACCCTTACCCCCAAGGGCTACAACAGCATGGGCATGGACCAGGACGACATGGTGCTGGCCCCCTACACCACGGTGCAGAAGCGGGTGCTGGCCATCACCTACCTGCAAGGCATCTTCTGCTCGGCCCTGACCGAGGAACTCACCCCGCAGGCTATCGACGAGATTACCCAGATTCTGCGCAAGAATCACAAAATCAAGGAGGGCGAAGACGACGACTTCGAAATACGGTCGCAAGAGGAGATGAGCTCGATGATGAGCTCGACTACCGACATGATGACCATCCTGCTCGCCTGTATCGCCGGTATCTCGCTGCTGGTGGGCGGTATCGGCATTATGAATATCATGTATGTATCGGTAACGGAGCGCACCCGCGAAATCGGGCTGCGCATGTCGATCGGAGCCCGGGGCATCGACATCCTGGCCCAGTTCCTCATCGAGGCGGTGCTCATCAGCGTCACGGGCGGTATCATCGGGGTGCTGCTGGGTGTGGGAGCATCGATGGTGGTCAACCTCGTATTCAACTGGCCGGTCTACATCCAGGCCTATTCGGTGATACTCTCCTTCCTGGTATGTACCTTCACCGGCATATTCTTCGGCTGGTACCCGGCCCGCAAAGCCGCCAACCTCGACCCCATTGAAGCTATTCGTTATGAATAATCGACATTCTTATACTCAAAATCTTTATCTTTGTACCATGACACCCAACCGGCAACATATACGCTTCAGATGGAACCCCGTCTTTATCCACATACTGGCGTGGACGATTGTCTTCCTCTTTCCGCTCCTCTTCATCGAGCGGGTCGAGAGCATGAGACGCATACACGACTTCAGCCTCATGAGGTTCTATATCCAGCCCATCAGCATCGCAATCGTCTTCTACATCAACTATCTGTGGCTCATCGACCGGGTGCTGTTCCGTAAAAAACCGGTACAGTTCATTCTCTACAACCTGCTGCTCATCGTGGTGGCCAATGTGGTCATCTACCTGGTGCACCACATGCTTCTCCCCAACGAATTCATACCCCGGCATCCCGGGCCCGGACCGCGACCTCCAAGACCGGTATTCGTGCAGTGGCAGGACTCCATCACGCTGGCTCTGATGGTGGGGTTGAGCGTAGCCATCAAGATGACCCAGAAGTGGATTGTCACCGAAAAGGAACGTCAGCAACTGGAGCAGGAGCGCACCGAAGCCGAGTTGAAGAACCTGAAGAACCAGCTCAACCCGCACTTCCTCTTCAATACCCTCAACAACATCTACTCGCTCATCGCCATCAGCCCCGACCGGGCGCAGAGTGCCGTGCTCGAGTTGAGCAAGATGTTGCGTTACGTGCTTTATGAGAATACCCAACCCTATGTACCCATGGAGAAAGAGCTGGAGTTCAACCACAACTACATCGAGCTGATGCGGCTGCGGCTGGCCCGCCACGTAAAGGTCGAGGTAGATATGCCCCGAGGGCTGTGCCGCGGATACCAGATTGCGCCGCTGCTCTTCATCACCCTCATCGAGAATGCCTTCAAGCACGGCACCAGCGCCACCGAACCCTCGTTTGTAAAGATTGTCATGAGCGAACCCTCGCAGGGAGTCATCGAGTGCCACATCGAGAACAGCTGCTTCCCCAAAAACGAGAGCGACAAGAGTGGCTCGGGCATCGGGCTCAAAAACCTCTCGCGACAGCTCGAACTGCTCTATCCCGGCAAGTACACGCTGCATGCCGAGAGCGATGCACGGGTCTACCGCTCGTCGCTCACCATCGACTTGAACTAACCCAAATACGTGGAGACTATGATACTGAAATGCTGCATTATCGACGACGAGCCTCTGGCCATCGAACTGCTGGAGAGTTATGTCAAGCGTACCCCCTTCCTGCAACTGGAAGCCTCGTTCAACTCGGCCGTGCAGGCGGTCGAACGGGTTTCGCGGGGCGACATCGACCTCATCTTCCTCGACATACAGATGCCCGAGCTCGACGGCATGGAGTTCTCGCGCATGATCGAGGGGCGCAGCCGCATTGTCTTTACCACCGCCTTCGGACAGTATGCCGTAGACAGCTACAAGGTCAACGCCATCGACTACCTGCTCAAGCCCATCGCCTATGCCGATTTCCTCAAGGCGGCACAAAAGACACTGCAATGGTTCGAACTGTCGGAGGGTAGTGCCACAGCCAACGCCACGACCACCCCGGCCGAGACCGCGGCTGCTTCTCCCTACATCTTCGTCAAGAGCGACTACAAGCTCAAGCAGATACCCCTCGACAAGATTCTCTACATCGAGGGATTGAAAGACTATGTAAAGATTTATCTCGAGGGCGAGCCGCACCCCATCCTCTCGCTGCTGAGCCTCAAGTCGCTCGAAGAGATGCTGCCCGAGGGGCAGTTCATCCGGGTGCACCGCTCGTTCATCGTGCAGGGGTGCAAAATCAAGATGATCGACCGCAACCGCATCGTCTTCGGCAAGGAGTATATCCCCATCTCCGACACCTACAAGGAGTCGTTTGCCGAGTTCATCGCCCGCCACTCGCCCATCGCCGGCAAGCCGCAGGGTTGAACGATGCTCGCCATAAACCACACAAGGAGCAGGCACCCCCGGCAACGGGATGTCTGCTCCTTGGCATGTTTACTTAAATTTATTTCAGTTTCAGGAAGCGTCGTAAATCGACCGGAAGAAAGAGTTCGCCTGTGCGCCCAACAGGATACAGGCCACGGTCAAGGCTCCATACATCACCCAGGTACCGGCACAGTTCCAGCAGGGGTTCGCTGTCAGCTCGCGGGCAAAAGCTACACACAAGGCCGTGCAGATGAGCAATATCAGTACCAGAACCACCAGCGAAATCTTCGCCTCGAGGCTCCACCGCTTGCGCGGCAGTCGGTTCATCACCCGGCGGGTAAACCACCGGTCGTGCCGGGGTTGGGGAGTGTGTCGGTTGAAAAGCTCCCGCCACTGGTCGTCATTCCACTCTTTCATATCCGTTTTTCTTTAAATATTCTCCTAATTTTTGTTTGGCCCGCGAGAGGTACGACTTGACGGTCCCCTCGGGCATACCCGTCACCGCGGCGATGCGGGCGATGGCCATATCCTCGACAAAGTAGAGGGTAACGACCGTACGTTCCTCGGGACGCAGTATCGACAGAGCCTGGGTCATGTCGAGCCGGCGGTCTACCGGCTCGGGCGACTGGGGTATCGTCGCCGCCTCGTCCAAAGGCTCGAAGTAGCGGTCGCCCCGCTTGCGCAACTCGTCGTAGTAGAGGTTGTAGGCCACCCTGAAGAGCCAGGTCGAGAACGAAGACAATCCCTTGTAGCTGCGCAGGTGGTAATAGACCTTGATGAAGGTCTCCTGTGCCAGGTCGTCGCTGAGGGTTTCGTTGCCACCGGTGAGGCTCAGAAAGAAACGCTTCACCCGCCCCTGGTACTTGTCGACCAGCGAGGCAAAAGCCTTGCGGTCGTCCAGCAGGGCGCAACGTGCCACCCACATCATATCCTCGGTCTTCTCCATCGTATCGAGGCCGGTTATTCGGGTTGATTATCGGTGTGGTCGTTCTCGGGGCGCGACGATACCCGATAGAGTATCAGTTTGCCCACACCCACCAGAATAAAGATGGCCGCCAGACCCAACAGGAAGATTCCCACGCCACCGCCGGACTCTTCGGTGCCGTTGATACGCCACATCACAATGCTCCAGATGGCAAGGCCCAAACCGATACCCAGGAATACCAAACCCTGATTGAGAATCACCAGCTTGTCGGGAAGAGCCTGCCGCGACCGGGGCGACTCGAAAAATCCGTCGGGCAACTCACGCCCAGCCTCGATGGCCTTCTCGATAACCTGATAGTGGGCCTTCTGCTTCTTGTTGCGGTAGTAGATAAAGAAGAAGATAATCAGGAAGGCAAACAGGAAGGGAACGGTTATGCCCAACACTGGGACAATCGCATCGAGAATATCTTCGGCATCGGGCTCATAGTGCGCCAAAGCCTTTTGTCGTTCCAGATCAATCTCGGCCATACGTATCTTGTAGGCTTCGGTCTCGTTCATGTCGCCAAGGGTATCGTTTTCGGTTGTCGCCGCAGCCACGGCTGCTGTCGGTTTTGAAGTCGGGTTCACATTCCCGTTTTGTGCCATTACGGTTGCGCCCGTCCACAGCACGAGTGAGAGGAGCGCTGTCATCATAAATCGTTTCATATTGCTATCTGTTTTTATATACATATCGGTTTTCTGTTCATCTCTCTTTCCGGAAATTCAACCATTAGACGCAAACACACACCCCGCAGGTTGCAGACATCCCCGATTTTTTTCAAAAAAATTTCTCGACAGGGCATCGTCCCCCGGCCGAAGGCTCAACAAATTTACTCATAATCCAAGAAAATAGGGGCACAAACGGACAACGCCCACAAAAAAGCGGTAATTTTGCACCGCGAAACAAACAACGAAGCTATGAAACCCAAAGAGATCAATAAAGTCGAGATTCGTAATCTGCAACGCGAAGACTACGACCAGCTGGCCAGCTCGTTCACCCGTGTATATGCCGACGGCAGCGACGTGTTCTGGACTCCCGAACAGATAGACAAACTCATCCGCATCTTCCCCGAAGGGCAGATCGTGACCGTGGTCGATGGCAAAATCGTGGGGTGCGCCCTCTCGATTATCGTCAACTACAACGATGTGAAAAACGACCACACCTATGCCCAGGTGACCGGCAACGAGACCTTCAACACCCACACCCGCAAGGGTAACATCCTCTACGGCATCGAGGTATTCGTGCACCCCGACTACCGCGGCCTGCGGCTCGCCCGCCGTATGTATGAATACCGCAAGGAGCTGTGCGAAAAACTCAACCTCAAGGCCATCATGTTTGGCGGTCGGCTGCCCAACTACCACAAGTATGCCGACCACATGCGCCCCAAAGAGTACATCGACAAGGTGCGCAAGCGCGAGATATTCGACCCGGTGCTGCTCTTCCAACTCTCCAACGACTTCCACGTGCGCAAGGTGATGCGCAACTATCTGCCCAACGACGAGGAGTCGAAACACTTCGCCTGCCTGCTCCAGTGGGACAACATCTACTACCAGGAGCCTACCGAAGAGTATATCTCGCCCAAGACGACCGTGCGGGTGGGACTCGTGCAGTGGCAGATGCGCAGCTACAAGACGCTCGACGACCTCTTCGAACAGGTCGAGTTCTTCGTCGACTCGGTGAGCAGCTACCAGAGCGACTTCGTGCTCTTCCCCGAATACTTCAACGCCCCCCTCATGGCCCGCTTCAACGACGAGAGCGAGTCGGAGGCCATCCGCGGTCTGGCCCAGTACACCGACGAAATACGCGAGCGGTTCATCAACCTGGCCATCCGCTACAACATCAACATCATCACCGGCAGCATGCCCCTCATCAAAGAGGACGGACTGCTCTACAACATCGGCTACCTGTGCCGTCGCGACGGTACCTACGAGATGTACGAGAAACTGCACGTCACCCCCGACGAAATGAAGTGCTGGGGATTGAACGGCGGCAAAGCCATCCGCACCTTCGAGACCGACTGCGCCAAGATAGGCGTGCTCATCTGCTACGATGTCGAGTTCCCCGAGCTGTCGCGCATCATGGCCGGCGAAGGCATGCAGATACTCTTCGTCCCCTTCCTCACCGACACACAAAACGCCTATTCGCGCGTGCGCGTATGTGCCCAGGCCCGAGCCATCGAAAACGAGTGCTTCGTAGTCATTGCCGGTAGTGTAGGCAACCTGCCCAAGGTACACAACATGGACATACAGTATGCCCAATCGGGAGTCTTCACCCCCTGCGACTTCGCCTTCCCCACCGACGGACGCCGTGCCGAGGCTACCCCCAACACCGAGATGATTCTCATCTCCGACGTCGACCTCGACCTGCTCAACGAGCTCCACACCTACGGCAGCGTGCGCAACCTCAAGGACCGCCGCAGCGACCTCTACGAGGTGAAGATGAAAAAGGTAAGTCAGGAATAACCACGGTGTTTCCAATATATGCACGCAGGGGATAGAACCGACGTTCTATCCCCTGCTGCTATATTCCGGATCAAAGTTTATTGCCTTACATACACGACAGTCTCGTCGCCTTGCGAGAGATACAACTTATTGTCCCGTATCATATAATTGAGGACAGAAGTCTGCGAAACTCCGTTCAACGTCATATTTAGATTGTGACTATATACTGTTAATTATATTAACTAAGCGTAAGGAAAATCACAACAAATATAAAAATGCCTTCCCAAATTGACAATATCTCGTCTCAATTCATAAAATTATAAACTTACAGGCGGAATGGATATATAAAAAAACCGGCTTGCTGCATGCAAACCGGCTTCTCGAAGAGCGGCAAACGAGGCTCGAACTCGCGACCCTCAGCTTGGGAAGCTGATGCTC
>CABRIW010000024.1:0-31379 GCA_902471075.1 uncultured Barnesiella sp.
GTGTCTCAGTTCCAATGTGGGGGACCTTCCTCTCAGAACCCCTATCCATCGTCGCTTTGGTGGGCCGTTACCCCGCCAACTGGCTAATGGACCGCATGCTCATCTGTAACCAAGATTGCTCTCTTTAGACAAAAACCCATGCGGATTCTCGTCGTTATGGGGTATTAGGCCGGATTTCTCCGGGTTATCCCCCTGTTACAGGCAGATTGCATACGTGTTACTCACCCGTGCGCCGGTCGCCGCCAAAAGTATTGCTACCTCCGCGCTGCCCCTCGACTTGCATGTGTTAGGCCTGTCGCTAGCGTTCATCCTGAGCCAGGATCAAACTCTTCGTTGTATATCTTGTTTTTCTTATTTTATACCTTCGAAGGACTCCTGGCCGAATTGACTTCGTTCTCTCTTTTTCTCTTGTACTACACTTGCTTCTTTTCAGTCTTGTCAATGATCTTTATTCCGTCTTTCCGAGTCCGGACTTTTCGGCCCTTTCTCGCGGCGAAAGTGATGCAAAGATACACCCTTTTTCTTTTCCCTTCCAAATTTTTCAGCAACTTTTTTCTAAAAATTTTTCGGTGATGCCATCAATCGCCTATCGGCCTGCACCTTACAGAAAAACTTTTTTTGAAGGTTTTCGCCGGTTCCCGGCAACCGGTCGAACGACTCCCTACCCTTTCCCCCTCTATATTCATAGAGCAAGAGCGTAGAGTGCAAAAGTCAATCTACTTTTTTCTGTTTACCGCTAAACTCCTGAATGTCGAGGCGAATGATTTCGGTCCGATGGAACGATTTCTCGGCATACTTCAGCCCCACCTCCTTATCGGCGGGCGAATACTTGTCCAAAAACAATCGGAGGGCATGGCGACGCTCATCGGCCGAGAGTCCGATTTGCGCCCGACACTTGACAACGATACACTCGTAGCCGGTCGTAAACTTATCGGACACGACATGCGTGCGGCCTACGACGCAAAACGAGACCTCGCGATGCAGCTTAATGCAGTTGAGTTTTTTCCCCTCGGGGGCACAGTGCAGATAGATGTGGCCGTGCCCATCCCACACGTAATTGATGGGTATGCCGTAGGGATTGCCTTGAAGGTCGACGAGCGAAAGGAGCCCATACTCGCCCTTCTGCAAGAGCTCTCGAGCACGAGGTTCGTCGAGCAAGCGATCTTGCCGACGGACCGTGGTGTTGTCGTAAATCATCTGCTTACCGTATTATTACCAAAGGGACATTTGCGAAGGGTCGACTTGATGCGACTTCTTTTGTTCCATCGCAGCCTGCTCTTCGGCTTCGCGTTTCTTCTTCTCTTCTTCCTTGCGTTTAGCAATCATCTCGGGGGTATCGGGCCGGGTAGGAATCAGCCAGTTATCGCCGAAGCTGTCGAGTCCCGGGAAATCGTCGTCGATGGGATCGGCCTCGACCTTCTCGGAGGCTTTGGCCTTGCGCCTGGATTTTTTGGCAGGTTTCTCCTTTTCGGCCGGTTGTGCAGACGCTTCCTCTTCGGGCTCGGCTACCGATTCCTGCCGAGGAGTCTCCGGCTGTTCCGATTGCAAGGGGGTATCGGATTGCGGAGCTGTCTCGACCGGCGACTCGGGATTCGGGTCGTCTACGGGAGCGGGAGCAGTTTCCGGCTCATCGCTTTTCGGAGTATCGAAACTGATTACCGTAGGCTCGGATTTCTCTACGGCCGACGGTGTATTGCCCGATGGCACAGGCTTCTCCTCGTGGAGTTTTGCAGCCTGAAGCGCCTCCATCTGCGACAACAGTTCCTGCCGCTGATTGCGCAATGCGGCTACCAAGGCGTTGGCGCTCTCCAAGTCGGCTTTCAGGGTATCGAATTCGCTCTGTCGCGTTGCCGACTCCTGAGTCTGACTCTCCAACCGCTCGTTGCGCTGCGCCATCTCGCCCAGCCGCGTCTGCAACCGGGCATTTGCTTCGCCCAACTCCTGTACGGTTTTGGAGAGCTGCGCTATGCGGTCGTCTTTCGAAGCCTTGACCTGCTCGAACTGCTTGAGCTTGGCCTCGACTTCGCCGACTACCTTCAGTCCATTGCGGGCTTCGGCCAAATCGGCTTCGAGCGTCTCTATCTGTTTGGTCAGTTGGGCAACCTTCTCATCCTGCTGTGCCAACTCTTTTCGAGCCGTCTCGAGCTGGGCTGTCGCCTCTTGCTCCTTTTCTCGGGCCTGCTGCAGTTCGTTGCGAAGCTGCTCGGCTTCGGCGGAGTTGCCCGTCTGCTTCTTCAGCTCTTCTCTCAACTGGGCAACCTCGGCATAAGCGGCGTCGACCTCTTCCTGATGAACTGTCGAGACCTTCAGTTTATTGACCAGGCTCTTGTTCTCGAGGTCGAACTGCTCGCGCTCGGCTTCGAGGGTGGCGATGCGGGCTTCCAACTCGTGCACCTTGTCGGTGACGGCCCGCTTTTGCCGTTCGGCGCTCAACTGGGCGCTCTGCATGGCATTGCGCTGCTCTTCGAGTTCCTTCACCTTGACCCGGGCCTCCTCGACCTCTTTCGTCAACGACTTGTGCCGGGTCTCCCACTTGCGGGCAACCCACTCGCGGGAACGGGCATTGACATCGGCCACAAACTTCTTGAACGGCTCGTCGAGCTGCTCGAAGAGGTATTTCTTCTCGGCATCCTTATCGAGAGCCGCCACCACATATTCGGGCAACGAACGGTTGAGCATCTCGACCATCACCTCGAGCATGGTATCGGGCAGTTGAATCTCGCCCGATTCGTCGGACCGGGGCGCCTCGGTATTGTGCGACGACTCTGCCGGAGTTGCGTCATCGGCAGCCTCGACCTGCGAATCACGTTCACGCACACAAGCATTGGTTATGTTTTCGGCCGTATAGGGTTGCGATTCCAATTCGTCGTCTTCGCCAGAGAAGCCCAAGGCTCTCCCCATTTTCTTAAATATCGACATAGCTTATTCTTCTTTTTTATTTTCATTCGGGTCCAGACCCGGTTTCGTGACCAGTCCCTTGCCCTTTCGTCCGTTAATCTCTATCAATACAGGTTTCTCAAATTCCACTATTCTCAAAAACTCCGATTCGTACACGGCCGGCAGACTGTCGAGGTACGCCTCGTCGTAATAGCCATCGCCGGCAAACGAATTGACCGTGAAATAGCCCACCCCGAACGAGGTGAGATTCTGGAAGAAGTGTGTACCCTGGCTCGGCTCTATCCGATAGTTATCGAGCGCCGACTCGACAATGAGCCGTGCCGCCGAGATGTGCGGCCACTTGACCGGAATGCCCAGCGACGAGTCGCTCGAGCCCCACCGGCCGGGGCCTATCAGGATATAATACTCTTCCCGCTCGGTAAAGGTACGATTTATTTTCTCGATTTCCCTTGCTATATTGACATTATTTGAAGCCTTGAAGTTTTGCGACTTCACATAAATGATGTGGCGCACGTTGTCCATGATGCCATGCCCCAGGGCGGTATTGCTCTTCAAGATGGTCTTTTCGTCGGGCACATCCATCACGTTGTCGTTGAGCATCTCCTTCATGTCGACAATAGGCCGTATCTGCAGCCAATAGACCGTACCCGGATTCCCGCCCGTACCGAGGAGGCCGGCAAACTCGATTTCGACCGGGCGCCCCATCTCGCGACTGCCCACCGTGAGCATGGTGTCGAGTATGGTAGCCAGCGGGAAGGCATTGTGCGTGAGTATATTGGCAAAGGTAACCACCTTGCGGCCACCCTCGTAATAGCCGTCGCGAATAATCTGGTCCATCGGGTCGTAGGTCGAGACCATCAGCCGCAGCGAGTTATCCTTCTCGGCATCGCGCACCGAGAGTTTGAGCAGATTGAAACCATCGTCGATCGAGAAATTCTTCTCGCTCCGCTTCATGTCCAGTGCATAAAAGCGAGTCTGGGTATCGCGCAACGCCAGGTCGAGGGTACTGGTCTGCAGTATCTTGTTGGGATGCCGGGGCGAGAAGCGCAGGCTACGGCCGCCGTCGACAATGTATTTGCCCAGGCCGACTGCCAAATCGACCACGCCGTCCTCGGCCTTCTCGTCGTTGATGGGATAGTAGTTGATCGAGCGCCCTACCCCGGCAAACGACGGGTAATAGCGGTCGCCGTACTGGTTGCCCACCACCTCTTGCAGGATGATGGCCATCTTCTCCTGGTCGATGACGTTTGAGGTGGCCGTCATATAGGCCTTGCTGTCGGCATAGAATACCGAGGCATAGACGGCTTTCACGGCATCGAGTACCAGCCGCAGCATCTCCTCCTTGTCGTCGAGAGCCGGAATCATATAGGTCGAATAGATGCCGGCGAAGGGTTGATAGTGCGAATCTTCGAGCAGGCTCGACGAACGCACGGCAATGGGTTTGCCCACCACGTCGAAGAAGGCCAGCAGGTCGGGATTCAGCTCTTCGGGGAGTTTGGCCTTGAGGAACTGCTCCAGAATCTCTTCGTCGGGTATATCGGAGAGCGCCACCTGATAGAGGTTGTTGCTCTCCATAAAGGTGTCGAATATATCGGTACAAAGCACTACGGTCTTGGGCACCGTCACATTCACCCCCTCGATGTCGTCGAAGATGGGGTTGCGCTTGATCATGGCGTCGATAAAGGCCAGACCACGCCCCTTACCGCCCAACGAACCTTCGCCGATGCGGGCAAAGTTGGAGTATTTGTCGAAACGGTCGCGCTTGAAGATGGCCACGACCCCCCGGTTCTTCATCTTGCGGTACTGCACGATGGCGTCGAAGATGAGTTGCCTGATTTCGGAAATCTCGCTCAGGTCGGTAATGCGGCGCGGCTGCAACGCCTCGGCCATCGGGAATATGGCCCGCGAATAGAGCCAGCGCGATATGTGGTTGCGCGAGGCGTGGTAGTAGAGCGACTCGTCGGGGATGATGTCAATATTGTCCTGCAGGTCCTTGAGGTTCTTGATGGTGACAATCGGTTCGCCCGTATGGGGGTTGATGAAGGTAAAGTCGCCGAAACCGAAGTTCTTCAGAATCGTCTTCCGCAAATCGACCGGCAGTTTCTTGGAGTTCTTGTCGAGGAACGAGGCGTTCAGCCGAATGGCATCCTTGTGGTTCTCCCACTCCGACGACTCGATGATGAGCGGCAGATAGGGGTCGCACGAGCGCACATAGGAACAGAACTTGATGCCGGCCTTCTTGTCTTTTACCCCAGCATGGATAAACGACACGTCGGAGATGATGCCCAGCATATTGCCCGAGTATTTCTCGTAAATCTGCATGGCCTCCTCGTAGGTACGGGCCAGCATCACCTTGGGGCGCCCCCGCATGCGCAACATGCGTTCGTGCTCGTTCAGCGCCTCGGTCGAGAATATCTGCGACTGCTTCAGCACAAAGTTATAGAGGTGGGGCAATATGGAGGAGTAGAACCGGATGGAATCCTCGACCAGCAGGATGAGCTGCACCCCCACCGAGGTGATGTCGACCTCGGCATTCATCTTATCCTCGATGAGTTTGATGATGGCCACCAGCAGGTCTACGTTGCCCAACCAGCTGAACACGTAGTCGACACCGCTCAGGTCTTCCTTGGCAATGCGCCTCGACACCTCATGCGAGAAGGGGGTGAGCACCACGATAGGTATATAAGGATAGAGGCGCTTCATGGCCTTGGCCTGGGTGAAGGTTTCGGAACAGTCGACCCCCGGCATGGTAATGATGAGGTCGTAACGCTTCATGGCCAGCTCTTCGAAGGCCTCTTCGTTGGTCGTCACCTGCTTCACCCGGGGAGGCGAGCTCAGGTTCAGCGACACATATTCGAAGTAAATCTGCTCTTCGACCCGCCCGTCTTCCTCCATGATAAAGGCATCGTAACGGCTCGCAACAAGTAAGACATTGAAGACCCTTTTTTGCATTAAGTTAGCAAAAGAGGTATCTTTCAAGTATAATTGATTTATATTTGGTCGATTCATTGTTCTATTGCCGACTTTGGCTTACAAAATGCCATTCCACTTTTTTACGATTTAATTGTTCAAAAGTAGTAAAAAAAATTTTTTTATCCATATAATTATGTACATTTGCAATAAGAGAAACGAGTATTTCTCCCAAGGGGGGGGTACTCAACCAAGAATTTAACTTAACAATATCGCGACTATGAACATCGAGCACATCATGACATCATTGGAGGCAAAGCACCCCGGTGAGTCGGAGTATTTACAAGCGGTACACGAGGTGTTACTCTCTATCGAAGAGGTATACAACCAACACCCCGAGTTCGAAAAAGCCAAACTGATCGAGCGGCTTGTCGAGCCCGACCGAATCGTTACCTTCAAAGTACCCTGGGTAGACGATAACGGTGACATCCAGGTGAACCTGGGCTACCGCGTACAATTCAACAATGCCATCGGCCCGTACAAAGGCGGCATTCGTTTCCACGCATCGGTAAACCTCTCTATATTGAAATTCCTCGGATTCGAGCAAACTTTCAAAAACGCCCTTACCACGCTGCCCATGGGCGGTGCCAAAGGTGGTTCGGACTTCAGCCCGCGCGGCAAGTCAGACGCCGAGGTAATGCGCTTCTGCCAGTCTTTCATGCTGGAGTTGTGGCGCCATCTGGGCCCCGACACCGACGTACCGGCCGGCGATATAGGCGTAGGCGGCCGCGAGGTGGGCTACATGTTCGGCATGTACAAGAAACTCACTCACGAGCATACGGGAACATTCACGGGCAAGGGTCTCGAATTCGGCGGTTCGCTCATCCGTCCCGAGGCTACCGGTTACGGAGGTCTCTACTTCGTAAAACAGATGTTGGCTACCAAGGGTATCGACATCGCCGGCAAACGCATCGCCATCAGCGGCTTCGGCAACGTGGCCTGGGGTGCTGCTTCGAAAGCTACCCAACTGGGCGCCAAGGTGGTTACCATATCGGGCCCCGACGGCTATGTATATGACCCCGACGGAATCTCGGGCGAGAAGATCGACTACATGCTCGAGTTGCGTGCTTCGGGCGAAGACATCGTAGCCCCCTATGCCGAGAAATACGGCGTGCAATTCTTCCCCGGCAAACGTCCCTGGGAACAGAAGGTCGACATCGCTCTGCCTTGCGCTACCCAGAACGAGCTTGACGAAGAGGATGCCAAGAAACTGATCGAGAACGGCGTTATCTGCGTGGGCGAAATTTCGAACATGGGTTGCCGTCCCGAGGCTATCGACCTCTTCATCAAACATCGTATCATGTACGGCCCGGGCAAGGCTGTCAACGCCGGCGGCGTAGCTACCTCGGGTCTGGAGATGACTCAAAACGCCATGCACATTTCGTGGACGGCCGAAGAGGTTGACCAACGCCTGCACACGATTATGAGCGACATCCACGCCCAATGCGTGAAATACGGTACCGAACCCGACGGCTACATCAACTACATGAAGGGCGCCAACATCGCCGGCTTTATGAAGGTGGCCAAAGCCATGATGGCTCAAGGTGTCATCTAATCAAAAGAACAGACAAACCTATCTATACAGAGAGCGACCTCACACGGGGCCGCTCTCTTTTTATCTTTATCATCTTATTCTTGTTTATTGCCGACAGCGGTATCGCCGCCCGCAGATAATCCCATTGGATTCACGGCCAGGCCCGTGAAACGGGGAGGATACCCACCAATCCGGGAAAAGCCGATGAGTCGAAGCCTCGGGGGCCACTCAAATCACCTTTACCAAATCGAGGCGGTCGTCGCGCAACCGGGCCGTAGCCCAACTGATAGAGGTGATTGTATAGAGACTGCAGGGTTGCACATCGTCGGCCATATGGCGTAAATAGACGGGATTCTGGATAATGGCTTCGCCCACGGTAAGCAACCGGTTAGCCTCCAACTGCTCGCGCATGATGCGGCAGAACTCCTCCTTCTCCGATTCGAAATCGGGCGAAACGACAAAAAGCACCCCTTCACAAAAGGTGGTCAGGGAGACCTCGCGCTGGAACGGCAAAATGTGGTCTACCCTATTGTCTTCGGTCAGGTAGAGAATATGCTTGTTCAACAGAGAGCGTCTGTAACATAACTGATGTGAGAAGAATCCTTTTTTCATAATTGCTATTCTGAAGCTATTTTTTCAAGTTTCCCAATTTTTTTATCGGCGTACGTTTAACAGAGTTGCCTGCCGCATGCTGTTCGGGCAACGACTTCTGACCGCTTACCGCCGGAATGCGGTTGTTGTAGTGGAGCCGGATGAGCGACAGGCTGTCGACATACATGGTCGACGGCACCGGCTGAACGGGCAACACGACATAACCGAAAAGGCGCTGCAACGAAGCCACGGAGTCGGACTGCAACGGCAGCGTGCACCACCCCTCCCGGTCGACATCGACCTGGTTGTAGACGATGTCGTTGTTGCTATGACGTATGGCCATGTAGACTTGCGGCTTCACTGCCAAACGAGGCATGAAGAGCACCTTGAACCGCAATTCGAAGTAGTCGCGAACGCGGAAGTTCTCGTCGGGCACAATCTCGAAAACGAGCAGGTTAGAGGCCTGCCGCGTATCGAATACATGAGCCCGCTTCTGTTTCCACACATCCACGCTGTCGCCGGGTTGCGACATGGTCTGCGAGTTCTCCTCGGCCAGCAGTTTCTTGGCCTCGTCGTTCTCGGCCTGGAGCCGCTCTATCACCTGCTCGTATATCGCCATATAATCTTCGATATGATGCCCGTACCACACCAGGTTGGTATCGAACTGCTCCTGCGTGATGCCATGCTTCAGGAAGACCGCCTCGCGCAGCTTCTTCTTGTCGGCATTGCTGCTGTACAGATTGTAGTTCGACTCGATTACGGCCTCGGCCTTGTGCACGTCGACCAGCACATCGACCATCTTCTTTTTGCCGATTACATAGTCGGGGTCGTGGCTGCAGGCAGCCAGCACCAAAAGCGCCATGACGAGATATACCAGCTTTCTCATATCGTTACTGCGGTTTGGCCTCCTTCTTATGGTCGGTAGAGAGATAGCGGTGATAAAACAGAATAAGGCATACGACACCGACCGAGATGGCCGAGTCGGCTATGTTGAAGACCGGGCGGAAGAACTCGAAACGCTCCCCGCCGATCCACGGCATCCAGTCGGGCCAGTAGAAACTGAAGAGCGGGAAGTAGAGCATATCGACCACACGCCCGTAGAAGAGCCCGGCATACCCTTCGCCCGGGACAAACGAGGCCACCATCGGGGGTATGGGATTGTCGAACAACAATCCGTAGAACAGGCAGTCGAATATGTTGCCGGCAGCCCCGGCGATAATCAAGGCCAGGCAGACAATAAAGCCCGTGGGCATCTGCGGCTTGTTCTTCACCCGCCACAAGACCCACACCAGCAGCACGACGGCCACGATACGGAACAGCGTAAGGAACAGTTTGCTCCCCACCTCCATACCGAATGCCATACCGTTGTTCTCGATAAAGGCAATATAGAACCAGTCGGTCACATGAATGGCCTGGCCTATATACATGTGGGTTTTCACCCATATCTTCACGACCTGGTCGATAATGAGTACAAGCACAATCACCGCGAGGGCAATCTGGCCTTTGGTCAATTTCTTCATCTTTTCTCTCTTTTTCAAAAAAACAGATTCGACCTTCGTGCTTTTCTACGGCGAGAAGAGCGACCGAAGGTCGAATTGTGTATCAGCATATCGCTTCGATAAGTTTCGTAAAACCGGCATACCGTCCCGCGGCTTCCCGCAGGGAGCCGACAGGCAAAAGCGCGGCCCACTTATTTTTTGCGTCCATCTACCTTCGCATCTATGCCCAGCGTGGCGTGAGGAACAGCCCGGAGTCTCTCTTTGGGAATCAACTTACCGGTTTCGCGGCAGATGCCGTAGGTCTTGTTCTCGATGCGCACGAGTGCAGCCTGCAAGTGTTGTATAAATTTCATCTGACGTTGAGCCAACTGTCCGGCCTCTTCCTTGGAAAGCGTGCTTGCGCCCTCCTCCAACACCTTGAATGTGGGCGACGTGTCGGTCACATCGTTACCGTCGGTATTCATGATCGAGGCTTTCAGCAAATCATAATCCCGATAAGCCTTCTCGAGTTTCTCGTTGATAATCTGTCTGAACTCTTCCAACTCGGCGTCGGAATAGCGTGTTTTTTCACTCATAATTATTATTGGTTAAAGTTACACATTCCATCGGTTCACTTCCCCCCGCCGGGGGTGCCTTACGTTAGGTCAAATATAACAGAAATATTACTATGGCTCTCTATTATTTCACGGATTTAACAATTTTGATATTTACCTTGAAGGTGTCGAAATCCAACTCGCTGACCCCCTCGCCCGAGAGCGTGTCGACAATTTCGAAGGTATTGGCCAGCACCTGGCGCGACATGTAGTCGCGATACTCCTTCACGGCCTGGTCGGTCTCTTCGTTCGAAGCGATGTAGACGTCAATCTTGTCGGTAATATCGAAGCCCGAGGTCTTGCGGATGTTCTGGATGCGGTTCACCAGTTCGCGGGCCACACCCTCGCGACGCAACTCGTCGGTCACGGTAATGTCGAGCGCTACGGTGAGGTTACCCTCGTTGGCTACCAGCCAGCCGGGAATATCTTCCGAAATCACCTCTACGTCGCCCTTCTCGATGGTGGCCTGCTGGCCGTCGATGTCGAAGGTAAACGAACCGTTCTTCTCGAACTCGGCAATATCGGGTTGCGACATGGCGGCGATGGCAGCAGCCAGCAGCTTCATGATTTTGCCGTAGCGCGGGCCCAGTTTCTTGAAGTCGGGTTTCACGCGTTTCACCAGTATGCCGGCGGCGTTGTCGACAAACTTCATCTCCTTCACGTTCACCTCGCTCAATATCAGGTCTTTTACGGCCTCGATATGAGCCTGCTGGTCCTGGTTGAGAACCGGCACCATGAGGGTCGTGAGCGGCTGGCGCACCTTGATGTTGACTTTACGACGCAAAGCCAGTACCATCGAGGTCATGCTCTGGGCAATCTGCATGCGCTCCTCGAGAGCCGAATCGATATAGCGGTCGCAACTTACGGGGAAGTCGGCCAGATGCACCGAACGGTTGTCGCGACCGGTAGCCGCGGTGAGGTCGGTGTAGAGGCGGTCGGCATAGAAGGGGGCGATGGGCGCCATCAGTTTGGCTACCGTCTCGAGGCAGGTATAGAGGGTCTGGTAGGCCGAGAGCTTGTCGTCGGTCATGGCACCGCCCCAGAAGCGTTTGCGGTTCAGACGCACATACCAGTTGCTGAGGTTGTCGTTGACAAAGTCGGAGATGGCACGTCCGGCACGGGTAGGCTCGTAGGCCGAGAGCTGCTCGTCTACCTCCTTGATGAGCGAGTTGAGCAGCGAGATAATCCAGCGGTCGATTTCGGGACGCTTCTCTACGGGAATCTCGGGCTCGGCAAAGGTGAAGCCGTCGACGTTGGCATAGAGGGCAAAGAACGAATAGGTGTTGTACAGGGTGCCGAAGAATTTGCGGCGCACCTCTTCGATGCCGTCGAAGTCGAACTTGAGGTTATCCCACGGCGACGAGTTGGTAATCATATACCAGCGCAGCGGGTCGGAACCGTATTTTTCGATGGTGCTGAAGGGGTCGACGGCATTGCCCAACCGCTTCGACATCTTGTTGCCGTTCTTGTCGAGCACGAGACCGTTGGAAACTACGGCCTTGTAGGCCACGCTGTCGAATACCATCGCAGCGATGGCGTGCAGCGTGAAGAACCAGCCACGCGTCTGGTCCACACCCTCGGCAATGAAGTCGGCAGGGTAAACTTCGCGTTTGTCAAAGGCCTCCTTGTTCTCAAACGGATAGTGTATCTGGGCATAGGGCATGGCACCCGAGTCGAACCACACGTCGATGAGGTCGCTCTCGCGCTTCATGGGTTTGCCCGAAGGCGAAACGAGCACGATGTCGTCGACGTAGGGACGGTGCAAATCTATCTTGTTGTAGTTTTCGGCCGTATATTCGCCCGGTACGAAGCCCTGCTTCTTGTAGGGATTCTCGGTCATCACACCGGCGGCAATAGCCTTTTCGATTTCGTTGTAAAGCTCCTCGACCGAACCGATGCAAATCTCTTCGCTGCCATCTTCGGTGCGCCAGATGGGCAACGGGGTACCCCAGTAGCGACTGCGCGAGAGGTTCCAGTCCTGCAGATTCTCGAGCCATTTGCCGAACCGGCCCGAACCGGTCGACTGCGGTTTCCAGTTGATGGTATTGTTGAGCTCGATCATGCGGTCGCGGCAAGCCGTGGTGCGGATGAACCAGCTGTCGAGGGGATAGTAGAGCACCGGTTTGTCGGTACGCCAGCAGTGGGGATAGCTGTGTACGTGCTTCTCGATTTTGAACACCTTGTTGGTCTGCTTCAACATCACGCAGATGTCGATGTCGAGCGTAGCGTCGTCCTCGGTCAGTGCCGGGTCGTAGGCGTTCTTCACGAAACGGCCGGCATACTCGCGGTAAGCCTCTACGTTGACATTCTCCTTCACAAACTCGGGATCGAGGTCTTCGAGCAGGTAGAACTTACCGGTCATGTCGACCATAGGCCGGCGGTTGCCGTCCTTGTCGAGCATCATCAACGGGGGCACGCCGCTGGCTTTGGCCACCCGGTCGTCGTCGGCACCGAACGTAGGTGCAATGTGCACGATACCGGTACCGTCTTCGGTAGTCACGAAGTCGCCCGTGATTACGCGGAAAGCACCCTTGCCGGGATTTACCCACGGCAACAGTTGCTCATACTCCATGCCGGCCAGGTCGCTGCCCTTGTACTCGGCTACGACTTTCCAGGGAATGAGTTTGTCGCCCGGCTTGTAGGCGTCGAGCTCCAGACCGGCAGCCTTGGCGTTGAAGAGCGTAGGCACGAGTACCTTGGCCACAATCACGCTGATGGGTGCGCCGGTATAGGGATTGTATGTCTGTACCAGATTATAGTCGATGTTGGGACCTACGCACAGCGCCGTGTTGGAGGGCAAAGTCCAAGGCGTCGTGGTCCAGGCCAGGAAATAGGGCTCACCGAAAGCCGCCATCTCGGGACGCGGATTGCGAATCTTGAATTGTGCGATACAGGTCGTATCCTTCACATCGCGGTAGCAACCGGGCTGGTTGAGCTCGTGCGAGCTGAGGCCGGTACCGGCAGCAGGCGAATAGGGCTGGATGGTGTATCCCTTGTAGAGGTAGTGGTTGTTGTAGAGTTGCTTGAGCAGCCACCACAGCGTCTCGATATAACGGTTGTCGTAGGTGATGTAGGGGTTCTTCATATCTACCCAGTAACCCATGCGGTGCGTGAGGTCTTCCCACTCGCGGGTAAACTTCATCACATCCTTGCGGCAGGTGGCGTTGTAGTCGGCCACCGAAATGGTCTTACCGATGTCTTCCTTGGTAATACCCAGCGCCTTTTCCACTCCCAACTCTACGGGCAGACCGTGGGTATCCCAACCGGCCTTACGCATCACCTGAAATCCCTTCATGGTTTTGTAACGGCAGAAAATATCCTTGATGGAGCGAGCCATTACGTGGTGAATACCCGGCATACCGTTGGCCGAGGGGGGACCCTCGTAGAATACAAACGAAGGACAACCTTCGCGGGTTTCCAAACTCTGATGAAAAAGGTCTTGCTTATCCCACTGATCCAGAACCTCCTTGTTGATTTCGGAGAGGTCGAAGTGAGAATATTCGGTGAATTTCTTGCCCATATATTTCTGAAATAATATTTACTTAAAAAAATCGGCACGAAGATACAAAAAAAGCTGTAACCATGAAAGAAACAGCTTTATATTCTTTTCCGAAAGAAAATCATACGACCCCGTTACAAGTCGAGCGGAGCCTCTACCCACTCGCCCCGGCTCAACTGCCACACGGCGGTGTAGCCGGCACGGGCCAAGGCGTGCAGGGCTTCGGGGCGGCCGGCGTTGATTTTGGCAGGATAGTGTGCGTCGGAGTTGACGACCACCCGGATGCCCAGCCGGTGCATCTGCTCGAAACAGTCTTCGTGGGGGAAGAAGCGGCCGCGCGTGGCAAAGGCCTTGGTGTTGATCTCGACCAGCAGGTGGCGCGAGGCGATTGCCTCGAGGTAGTCGTTCACCAGCCGCCGGTACCACACCTCACGGTCGAGGCCGGGCCGATAGAGCGAGGCATTGAGGCCTATCTTGTCGAGGTGCCCCAGAAAGTCGAACCCGCCCAACTCGATCAGGCGGAACGAACTGCGGTAGAAGCGGCGCACCGCCTCGTCGACATCGCCCCCGAAATAGGTATCGACGTAGCCTCTGAAGCGGTCGGGAGAGCCGTCGGTGTCGATGGGGGTTCCGTCGGGGGTGACGATGTAGTGCACCGACCCGATGCGGTAGTCGAGCGGCAACTCCTGAAAATAGGAAATCGAGGGGTTGAAGGTATCGTCGAGAAAGTCGATTTCGAGACCCACATAAAGTTCTATCCTCGACGCATAGAGCGATTTAAGCCGATGGAACTCATCGAGATAGTCGGCCAGCCGCTCCCGGTGCATGTTGCAGTTGTTGGCTACCGGGAAGGGGGCATGCGACGATATGCCGTACGAGGCAAAACCCTCGGCAACGGCCTCCTCGACAAAGTCGGCCATGGGGGCGTGCCCGTCACAAAACTCACAATGCGAATGATAATTGGTCAACAGATTCATATCATCTCCTTAAAGATTCACGGCCCGAGAGCGAGCGTTTGAACCGAACGAACAAAACGGTTATCACCAGCGTGACGGCAAAGGCGGCGCCCAGCGAAACGCCGTAGGGAAGCCTGAACCCTTCGCGGGCAAAGAGTATATAGGTAACCGTCACCAGGGTCATAAACAGGGCCGGGACAAAGGTAATCCAGTAGCATTTGCGTTCGCGGGCCAACCACACGGTGAGGGCCCACAGGGTGAAGACGGCCAACGTCTGGTTGCACCAGGCGAAGTAACGCCACAGCACCTCGAAGTCGATCATCATCACCAGCCAGGCCAGGGCAAAGATGGGGAGCGAAACCAGCACCCGGTTGCGTATCTTCTTCTGGGAGATGTGCAGGAAATCGGCCGCAATCAACCGGGCCGACCGCAGAGCCGTATCGCCCGAAGTAATGGGAGCGGCAATCACACCGAGCATGGCCAGAATACCGCCGAAGGTACCCAACCACCCTACCGATATGTCGTTGACCAGAATAGCCGGGGTCTTACCCGTCAGATAGTCGGAGAGCGCGGCAAACGACCCGTCGAAGAAGGCGATGGCGGCAGCCGCCCAGATGAGGGCTACGATACCCTCGACCACCATGGCGCCATAGAATACCCGGCGGCCCATCTTCTCGTTTTTCAGGCAGCGGGCCATCATGGGCGACTGGGTAGCGTGAAAGCCCGATATGGCTCCACACGCTATCGAGATGAACATCATGGGGAATATGGGATTCACGTCGGCATCGGGCCGGGTGTAGGCCATGGCTTCGGTAAACTCGGGCAGACTGTCAGGACGCAGGAAAAGCGACACCATGATGCCGATGGCCATAAAGAGCAGGGCAAACCCGAAAATCGGGTAGAGCCGCCCGATGAGCTTGTCGATAGGCAGCAGCGTAGCCAGTATATAGTAGCCAAAGATGATGGCAACCCACAGGGTCGTGGTGGTACCTTCGCCCGTGAGCAGGTCGAGCAGATTGGCCGGATTGATGACAAAGACAGCCCCCACAAGCACCATCAGGAGCAGCGAGAATACCCGCATCACCTGCTTGATGCCCACTCCCAGTTCGTCTCCTACGAGTTCGGGAAGGCTGGCGCCGTTGCGCCGCACCGAGAGCATACCCGACAGATAGTCGTGCACGGCTCCACCGAAGATGGTACCGAAGACAATCCACAGGTAGGCCGAAGGACCGTAGAGGATTCCCATGATAGCCCCGAAGATGGGGCCCAGCCCGGCGATGTTGAGGAACTGTATGAGGAAAACTTTCCACGTGGGCATGGGGATATAGTCAATCCCGTCGGTCGAAGCATAGGCGGGGGTCGTCCGGCTCGGCTCTACGCCAAACACCTTCTCGACCCAGGCACCATACACAAAATAGCCTGCAACCAGCAGCAACAGGGCAATACAAAAGGTTATCATACTACAAATATACTTCTGCTTGTCAAATACTCTTTCACGAAAGAAGAATCTCGCACTCTTTCAAAATGCCATTGATACAAATCGAACGAAATCTTTATCGCCTCTTTTTCATGGAATCGTACAAAGGTAAAACCTTTTTATTATTCTGACAACCTATTCAAAAGAAAAAAGCCGCCATTCCTGCGAGAATGACAGCTTCCTAAGTTTTTATGACGCTATTCACTCCTTCACCGGGAGCACCTCGATCCAATAGTCGTCGGGGTCGTGAATGAAGTAGAGCCCCATCGCCTCGTTTTCGAAGCAGACGCAGCCCATCTCCTTGTGGAAGGCCCGCACCTGGTCGTAGTCGCCCTCGACCCGCACACACAGGTGGCTCTCGTTCTCGCCCAGTTCATAGGGCTGGCCGTGGTCGCGCAACCAGGTGAGTTCGAGCAGGAAGGGCGACACGCCGTCGGAGAGATAGACCAGCACGAACGAGCCGTCGGCGGCCTCCTTACGGCTAACCTCATGGAAACCCAGCGCCTTGTGATAGAAGGCAATGCTGCGGTCGAGGTCGGTCACATTTACATTGAAATGGTCGAATTTCGATTTTATCTCCATAGTCGTAGTATAAATTATAGAATGATTATAGAATAGTTATTGAATCGTCACACAGTCGCCCGTATGGCTCAACAGCACAAAACCGGCCCCGTGCTGCCGGGCTATGGGGGCAAAGGCTTCGGCCCTGGAGACTGCGGGATAGAAGTGCATGGGCACGAAAAGCCCTACCTCGAACCGCTCGACAAACTGCCGGGCGCCCCGCATGTAGTCGCTGCCCAGCCGGGCATCGACGGGAAACATGGCTACGTCGAACCGGGCCACCGTCTGCCCCAGGTAGTCGAGTTCGGCCCGATAGGCGGCCTCGGCTTCGCGCACCTCCTCCTCGGTCGACTCGTCCGTCCAGTGCCAGTTGTTCAGGTCGCCGGCGTGGAATATCACACGACCGCCGGTCTCGACTTCGAAAGAGGCACCCAGGTCGGTCGACCCGAAGGCGGTCACCCGCACCCGTTCGTCGGCAAACGACTCGCCCCGGCTCAAAAATGCAGCGTTGGGCAGGTGGGCCAACTCGCTGCGGCTGTCCATCTCGCGGGGGAACAGGTAACAGATGCGGCTGTTCAGCCGGCTCCAGGTCAATATCTCGGGGTTGTAGTGGTCGCGATGCTCGTGCGACACCAGCACATAGAGCGGCTCGCCACGGCGAAGCACCTCGTCGAGGATGGCCTCGCCACCACGATAGTAGTCGAAAACGACGGCAAAGCCATCGGCCTCGAGCAGAAATCCGCTGTGAAAAAGATAGGTCAGTTTCATCGTCTTACACTCTTATAGACAACATATATACCACACACTGCGGGTTATACGGGTTTGCCGGTGAGTCGAAGGGCCAACGCCTCGGCACAGCGTTCGCCGTCGATGGCGGCCGACACGATACCGCCGGCATATCCGGCACCTTCGCCACAGGGATAGAGCCCTTGCAGGCGAATGTGGGTCATCGACTCGCGGTCGCGAGGTATGCGCACCGGCGACGAGGTGCGGGTCTCTACCCCAATCATCACCGCCTCGCGGGTGAGGAACCCGTGCGACACCTTGCCGAAGTGCTTGAACCCCTCCTGCAAACGGGTGACGATGAAGGGGGGCATCCAGAAGTGCAACGGCGAGGCGATAAGCCCCGGCGAATAGGAAGAGCGCGGCAGGTCGTAGGAGTTGCGGCGGTTCACGAAATCGGTCATGCGCTGGGCGGGAGCCGTCTGTTTGCAGTTGCCGTTGAGATAGCACTGGCGCTCGAGGTCTTCCTGAAACTTGATACCGGCCAGCACGCCATAGGCCGAGAAGCGGTCGGCAAAATCTTCGGGCTGCAGCTCGACCACCATGCCCGAGTTGGCCCAGACCGAACCGCGGGTCGAAGGCGACATGCCATTGACCACAATCTGTTCGGGTCCGCTGGCAGCCGGCACCACAAACCCGCCGGGACACATGCAGAAGGAGTAGACCCCCCGCCCGTTCACCTGGGTGACAAAACTGTATTCGGCAGCCGGCAGATACTTGCCCCGACCGTGCGGATTGTGATACTGTATGGAGTCTATGAGTTGCTGGGGATGTTCCAGACGCACACCCACGGCGATACCCTTGGCCTCGAGCTCTACCCCCTTGTCGTGCAGCATGTAGTAGACATCGCGGGCCGAGTGGCCGGTGGCCAGAATGACGGGGCCGGTATACTCCCGCCCGTCGGCCGTGACGATGCCCCGCACCTCGTCGCCCTCGATTATGAGGCTATCCATGCGGGTCTCGAAGTGGACTTCGCCCCCCGACTCGACGATGCGGTTGCGCATGCGCTCGATGACGGCGGGCAGTTTGTCGGTGCCGATATGCGGATGAGCATCGGAGAGAATCGATACCGAAGCGCCATGCTGGCAAAAGATTTGCAGAATGCGGTCTACATTGCCCCGCTTCTTGCTGCGGGTGTAGAGCTTGCCGTCGGAGAAGGCACCTGCCCCACCCTCGCCGAAACTGTAGTTCGACTCGGGGTCGATGCGCTGCTCGCGACTGATGCGGGCAATATCCTTGCGACGGTCGTGCACGTTCTTTCCCCGCTCGACCACGATAGGGCGCACCCCCAGTTCAATCAGACGCAGGGCGGCAAACAATCCGGCCGGGCCGGCTCCCACCACCACCGCCTGCGGTTTACCCGACACATCGCCATAGTCGATGCGGGGGAACTCGTCGTCCTGCGGAAACTCGTTGATGTACAGGCGCACCTTCAAATTGACCATGACGGTGCGCTGGCGAGCGTCTATCGAGCGCTTCAGCACCCGCACGCTCTTCACCGTGCGTATATCTATTCCTTGCTCACGAGCCACATAGGCCGCTATATTCTGTTCGTTGGCAGCCTGCTCGGGCAAAATTCGTAATTGCAATTCCTGAATCATAATCTTCTTTCTGTTTTATCCGAAGAGTTGACGGAAGGCCTCCTCGACCTTGCGCACCGGAATCAACTCGATGGAGAGCTTCGAGGTGTCGAAACCCTTGATGTTGTTCTGCGGGATAAGCATGCGTTTGAATCCCAGCTTCTCGGCCTCGAGGATGCGCTGCTCGATGCGGTTGACGGGACGTATCTCGCCCGAGAGGCCCACCTCGCCGGTCATGCAGGTGCCGGTCTCGATGGCCATATCCATGTTCGACGAGAGGATGGCACTGATGACCCCCAGGTCCATGGCCGGGTCGTTCACCTTGATGCCGCCCGCGATATTGAGGAATACATCTTTCTGAGCCAGTTTGAACCCCACCCGCTTCTCGAGCACGGCCAACAGCATGTTCATGCGCCGCAGGTCGAAACCCGTGGCCGACCGCTGGGGCGTGCCGTATGCAGCGGTGCTCACCAGAGCCTGCGTCTCGATAAGGAAGGGGCGCACCCCCTCGATGGTGACGGCGATGGCTACACCGCTCAACCCCTCGTGGTCTTGCGTGAGCAGCATCTCCGAGGGATTCGAGACCTCGCGCAACCCGTTCTGACGCATCTCGTAGATGCCCAGCTCCGACGTGCTGCCGAATCGGTTCTTGATCGAGCGCAGTATGCGGTACATGTAGTGACGGTCGCCCTCGAACTGCAGCACCGTGTCGACTATGTGCTCGAGCACCTTGGGGCCGGCAATGCTCCCCTCTTTGTTGATGTGTCCCACGAGCAGCACCGGCGTGTTGGTCTGCTTGGCAAACTTCAGCAACGAGGCGGCACACTCGCGCACCTGCCCCACACTGCCGGGCGACGACTCCATGGCCGTGGTGGCGATGGTCTGTATCGAGTCGATGACCACGATGTCGGGGTCGACGTTGCGGATGTGCACGAAAATATCTTCGAGCGAAGTCTCGCACACGATATAGCAGTCGGGGGCACTGCCGCCTATGCGCTCGGCGCGCAGCTTCAACTGGCGGGCACTCTCCTCGCCCGATACATATAATATCTTATAGCCTTTCAGCCCCAGGACGGTTTGCAGGATAAGGGTTGACTTGCCTATGCCCGGCTCGCCGCCGATAAGCACCAGCGACCCGCGCACGAGACCGCCGCCCAACACCCGGTTGAGCTCGCCGTTTCCCAGGTCGATGCGCGACTCCTCGGTCACCTGTATGTCGTCAATGCGTTGCGGGCGCACCCGGTTCTCGCCCGACAGGCTGTATCCGCTGCCCGACGAGGCGGCGGGCTTCGTGCTCACCACCTCCTCGACATAGGTATTCCATTCGCCACACACGGGACAACGGCCTATCCATTTGGCCGACTCGGCCCCGCAATTATTGCAATAGTAAACCGATTTTGTCTTTGCCATATTTTACGATACGATTTGCCTCCGGCGAAACTCGGCACAGGTAATGGCTGCCGCCACGGCGACGTTGAGCGATTCGGAGGTGGGTTGTCCAGCCGGATAGCTGGGGATATAGAGACGACTCCCGATGTAGGGCTCGAGCTCGGGCGATATGCCGTTGCCCTCGTTACCCATGACGATAACGCCCCGGGGAGTCAGGGTTGAGCGATAGAGGTCGACCCCGTCGAGAAAGGTGCCGTAGACCGTAGCGCGGTCCATCGAACCGAGGAAATCGGCCAACGGGGTATAGTAGAGGCGCACCCGAGCCATAGCCCCCATCGTGGCCTGTACCACCTTGGGGTTGTAGAGGTCGGCTGTCTCGGGCGAGCAGACGATGTGCCGGATGCCGAACCAGTCGGCCAGGCGCACAATCGTACCCAGATTGCCGGGGTCCTGCACGGTATCGAGAGCCAACACCAGCTCCTGGCGCAGCGCCTCCACATCGAGCCGATAACGGGGTATGCGGTAGATGGCCATCACGTCGGTAGGGGTCGTGAGTTGCGACACCTTCGCCATCTCCTGCTCGGTCACCTCCTGCACCGGGCGGTCGAACGCGCGGGCATGCACATCGATCCACCGGCGGGTAGCCAGCAGCGTGTCGCACTCGAAGGCCGCCCAGGTATCCTCGACCAGCTTGTGACCCTCGGCTATGAAACAGCCTTCGTCGCGCCGCCCTTTCTTACGGGCGAGCGATTGTATGCGTTTGATTTGATTTTTACTAAGCATCGCTTATCCGATAATTCGATAACAATAGAGCCCCCCGACCGAGACCGGACCACGCGTCACGCCCCTCAATCCCGAGCGTTCATAATCCAGGCATTTTCAAAAAGGGGCTGCTCCTTGACCAGTTGCGAGAGGTATTGACGGGCCTCTTCGAAATCGTTGAACGAGGCCACATAGAGCCGCGCCTTCCGCGCTGTCTCATAGATGTGCAGGTCGCACGCAACGCCCTGCTGGCGGAAACACTCGATCTGTTTCTCGGCCAACCGTTTGGAGGGAAGCGACGAAACTATGATGTAATAGGTATCGGCAGTAGCGGGTGCATCGGCTGTGATGGCCGTCGTCTCCTCAGCGGCGGGAGCAGTTTGCTGCGACTCGGCCCGAGAGTCGGGCACGTCGCCTTCGTCGAGAAGTTGGGCCGTATCGTTTGCCGTGCCGAAGAGTTCGGCCGAGAGCAAACCGGCATAGTTGACGGTGGTATCGGGGGTGTTGACAGGCTTCGACAGCATCAGCAGAAAGACGATGACCGCCGCAGCCACAGCCACGGCCCGCAACGTGCGGCGCGGGAACGAAATGTAGATGCGGTCGGGTGTCTTCGCCTCTTCGACGACAGCCACTTCGTTTTCGGCCTCGGGCTCTTCCAGCAGATTGACCTCGACAGGAGCAAACCCGAACCGGGGGTATTCGACGAAATTGGCCTCATCGGCACAGAAGCTCAACCCGCCGTCGTGCTGTACGAAACGGCCCAACCGACCCAACCGGTATTCGCCTTCGGCCTCGATGGCCCGGCGAATGGAGTCGACCTCGCCGTCGAGGGCTTCGCGAGCCTCGTCGTACGACAGAAAACCGGCACGCATCACCGAGCGGAGCAACCGCTCGTCGTCGCCTGTCTCGCCGGGAAGAAACCCGATATTCCGCACCGGGGGCAAAAACGAACTCCCGTCGGGCAACAGCCGAGCTTCGCGGTAAGCAACCGTAAACACACCCAACCCGGGCACCGAAACCCGGTCGTTGTGCAGCAACAAATATTCAATATGACGCGCCAGTTCAATCATACAACAAAGGTACGCATTTTCTTTCGTCGGCGCAATAGGTGAGAAAAAAAATCTTTATCTCTCCTCGAGAGAGCGAAGGGTTACGGCCCGTAAAAGAGAGAAGCGAGGGGTCAGGTCACTCCGCTTCCTGCCGGAGCAACTGTTCGGCCGACTCCCGGTCGTACCCCAGCTCGACGGCCCGCTTCAAATCGGCCTTGGCCGACTCCCGTTCATACCGGGCCAACTTGCCCAGCGCCCGCAGCACATACACCACCGGGTCGTCGGGGTCGAGTTCCAGGGCCTTCTCTATATCCTTGTCGGCCTTGGCATACTGCCCGGCAAAGAGGTAGGCTTCGGCCCGCCCCACATAGAGAATCTCCTTCTCGGGGTTGAACTTGATGACCTGCGAATAGACCTCGATAGCCTCGGGGTAGTAGCCCATCACCTTCAGCAGCGAGGCAAAGCCGATGCGGCCGTTGGCACTGGCGGGATTGATTTTGAGCAGACGCTCAAAGTCGGCCCGGCTCGAAATCGTATCGCCCCGCCCCAGCTCGATGAGTCCCCGCTGGTAGAGGGCATCTTCGTCGGAATCGTCGATCATCAATATCTGACTATAGTCGTTATAGGCCAGGTCGATGCTGTCGATTTCGGAATAGAGGGCCGCCCGGTTGCGCAGCAGCGTGACCGAGTTGGGGGTCATCAGCAGACCGTTGGAGTAGCTTCTGAGCGCTTCGTCGTATTTGCCGGCATAGCGTTGCACGGTGCCCAGATTCGACATCAGCAGCGAGTTCTGTCCGTTGGCCGGTTCAGTGCGCAGCGCACTCAGCAGGGCATGCTCGGCCCCGGTCCAGTCCTTGGCCTTGATGCAACTGTCGGCCTTTTCGACCCACTGGTAATAGCTCTGCGCCCACAGCCCCAAGGGCAAGAGTAGAATCAAAAACAGAAATCCAAGTTTTTTCATACCCGATATTTTACCTAACAAAGGTACAGGTTTAGGCGTTATTCTCCCACTCCGGGATTCTAAAAAGTACTCAAAAAAAACAGTCCTTGAAAAAATTTCTGTTATTTTTGCGAAATTATGAAGAGTTTCGATACGACATTCCTTTCCCGTCCGGGCCGATGGGCCTTGCTTTTGCTGGTTGCCGTCGCCTCGCTTCTGACCGGATGCTGCAAAAACGACGAGCCCGAACCCGTTCCCGTGGACCGCACGGTGCTGATTTACATGCTCTCCGACAACAGTCTGGGCTACTACGGGTATGACACGCAAAACATCAAAGAAATACTGCAGGTAGCCCAGGCCGGCGAGCTGAACGGCGGCAACCTGATTATCTATCGCGACGGTGGCGACACCAACCCGCAACTGATTCAGATCAAACGCAATGCCTCGGGGCAGGCCCAAAAGGTGATTGTGAGGGAGTACCCCAATCGCAACTCGGCTACCGGCGAGGTGTTAAGCGCAATCGTCGACGAGACCGTCAAACTGTTCCCCGCCTCGGAATATGGCCTGATACTCTGGTCGCACAGCACCGGATGGGTACCGGGCAACTCGTCATTGGCCCTCTCGCGCAAGCGGTGGACGGGACCTCTTACCCGCTCGTTCGGACAGGACGGCTCGAACTACATGGAGCTCGACGAACTGGCCCGGGCCTTGCCCGACCATCGGTTCCGGTTCATCCTCACCGACGCCTGCTTCATGGGCAGCGTCGAGTGCGCCTACCAGTTGCGGAACAAGACCGACTACTACATAGGCTCGGCTGCCGAGGTGATGGGGACCGGCATGCCCTATACGCTCACCATCCCCCTGCTCTTTGACTACCGGCTCGACCTGAGCAGCGTGTGCCACGCCATCTACACCTACTACAACGGACTCTCGGGGGCCTATCGGACAGCCACCACCAGCCTGATTGACTGCAGCAAACTCGAGGTGCTGGCCGACGCCACACGCACCATCTTCGCAGCTCACAGCGAGGAGGCCGCCCCCGACCTCACCCAGGTGCAGCACTTCGACCGCCAACGGCCCTACATCTGCTTCGACCTGCGCGACTACCTGTCGCAAATCGCTACGGCCGACGAGATAAGCCTGCTCGACCAAGCCCTGGCCGCTACCGTAATCTACCAGGCAGCTACCCCCTCGATACTGGGAACAGTACCCGTCAACACGCACTGTGGCCTGAGCTCTTATGCGCTGGGGAGCGGCGACTCGACCCTCGACAGCTACTACACGACCCTCGACTGGTACCAACAGGTCTACCCCATTTCCAACCAAGAAATCAATAAAAACCATTAACCCCATATTTTACCTATGTCTATTCTCAATTCGCTATTGACCCTGTGGGCACAAACGCCCGACCTCCCGGCTCCCGAAGAGGTGGCCCAAACCTGGCAACAGAAGCTCTCGTCGCTTTCGTCGCTTTCGTTCGAGCAATTCATGGAGCAAGCCATCTCGGCCATCCTGCACGGATTGGTGAAGGTAGCCATCGCCCTGGCCGTCTTCTTCATCGGCAAATGGATCATCAACCGCATCCACAGTTTCGTGGCCAAAGCCTTCATCCGCCGCAACGTGGAGCTCTCGCTGCGTACCTTCCTGCTGAGCCTCATCCGCATCATCCTCATGCTTATCCTCATTGTCATCGTCATCGGTATTCTGGGCATCAATACCAGCTCGTTCCTGGCCATCTTTGCTTCGGCCGGTCTTGCCGTAGGTATGGCGTTGAGCGGCACGCTGCAAAACTTTGCCGGCGGAGTGATGATTCTCCTCTTCAAGCCCTACAAGGTGGGCGACTTCATCGAGGCACAAGGCTACTCGGGGACCGTCAAGGAGATACAGATATTCAACACCATACTCAACACTCCCGACAACAAAACCATCATCATACCCAACGGCGGACTCTCGACCGGCAGCCTCAACAACTACTCGAAAGAGGGGCGCCGCCGCGTAGACTGGAAGATAGGCATCGCCTACGGCGACGACTTCGATACGGCCCGCACGGTAGTCCTGCAACTGCTGGCGGCCGACAAACGGGTATTGACCGAACCGGCCCCGTTCGTGGCTCTGAGCAGCCTGGCCGACAGTGCCGTCGAGGTAACCGTTCGCGCCTGGGCCGCCGCCGAAGATTACTGGGGAGTCTATTACGATTTCAACGAACAGGTATACAAGCAGTTCGAGAAGTACAACCTGCACTTCCCCTACCCGCAGGTCGATGTGCACATGGTCGACCAGTAACCGGCACACGGCACAAACACATTATTCCCGGGAGACGACCTGCAAGAGGGTTGTCTCCCGTTTTTTTTCGGGAATAGCCCCCACCCGTGCACAACGGTAGGCCGTTTATTCGTATATTCGTGCCCTAAAAAAAACAACGATACGATGATACGCAAGGTTACCCCACACGATGCCGCCGCCATTACGGCCATCTACAACGAATACATTCTGCACAGCACCATCTCGTTCGAGACCGAACCGCTCACCACCGAAGCCATGCGCGACCGCATCGCCCACATTGCCGACCACTACCCCTACTTCGTAGCCGAAGAGGCGGGCACCGTAGTCGGTTACTGTTATGCACACCCCTGGAAAGAGCGGGCCGCCTACGGCCACACGCTCGAAACCACCGTATACCTGTCGCCTCTCGGCCAGAACAAGGGATTGGGCCGGGAACTCATGCTCCGTCTTATCGAGGAGTGCCGCCGGCAGGGCTACCGGGCCCTGATTGCCTGCATCACCGGCAACAACGAGGCCAGCCGCGCCTTCCATGCCCGGCTCGGGTTCGAACAGGTATCGCTCTTCAAAGAGGTAGGCTACAAATTCGGCCAATGGCTCGACGTGGTCGATTACGAGTTGCTGCTGGCTTCACAAGCCGCCCCCGACCGAACCGAATAAAGGACGTTAAAATTTTGAAGATTTACTATTTTAATACGCAAAAGCGGTTCAACATTGAATGTCTTTTTATAACTTTACGCCAATAATGAGGTGAAAAAGGACTGTCTGTAAGCAATTACATCTCCTGCTCATTGCTATATAAATGTGGACAAGGCAGATAGCTTGGCCGAGGTCCATTTTTCCCGCTGGACACCATCGGGCTGTCAGACTTTTAACAGCCGGTCGTTGCGGGAACCGAGAGCGATAAAAAATAAAAAAAATATAAATGATAAGTAAATGGAATTACTTACCCCTAACATCCAACCAACAACAGATAGCCCAGAGATTAGAGGCCCGATACCCACGGGTCCCTGCGCTCTGTAAACTACTGGCTCAACGAGGGGTCACTTCTGTAGCCGAGGCGGAGAAGTTTTTCAAGCCCCAACTGTCCGATCTGCATGATCCGTTCCTCATGCGAGATATGGAGAAAGCGGTAGTTCGGCTCAACCGCGCATTAGGGAGTAAAGAAAAGATTATGATTTATGGCGATTACGACGTGGACGGAACGACGGCCGTATCGCTGGTATACAAGTTCTTGCAGAATTTCTACTCGGGGCTCGACTACTACATCCCCGACCGCTACGACGAGGGTTACGGCATCTCCGACAAGAGTATCGACTATGCCGCCCAGAACGGCATCACGCTCATCGTCGCCCTCGATTGCGGCATCAAGGCCGTGGAGAAGATTGCATACGCCAAGAGCAAAGGCATCGACTTCATCATCTGCGACCACCACATGCCCGACGACCAGTTGCCCGACGCCGTAGCTATTCTCAACCCCAAACTCGAGGGGGAGACCTATCCCTACAAACATCTGTCGGGCTGCGGCGTGGGGTACAAGTTCATGCAGGGTTTTGCCCTGAACAACGGCATCGACATCGCCGCCGACCTGGAACCGCTGCTCGACCTGGTGGCCGTGAGCATCGCCTCAGACATCGTGCCCATCACCGGCGAGAACCGCATCCTGGCCTATCACGGCCTCAAGCGGCTCAACTCCAACCCCAGCATGGGACTGCGCGGCATCCTGAAGGTGTGCGGGCTGAACAACAAAAACATCACCATCAGCGACATCGTCTTCAAAATAGGCCCCCGCATCAACGCCTCGGGTCGCATGCAGTCGGGCAAAGAGGCGGTAGACTTGCTGGTGGCCAAAGATATGGCCGGCGCCCTCGAAAAGAGCCAGAACATCGACCAGTATAACGAGAACCGCAAGGAGCTCGACAAACGCATTACCGAGGAGGCCAGCAAGATACTCGAGGAGCACGTCGACATCAACCACCGCAAATCGATTGTCATCTACAACAAGGATTGGCACAAAGGTATCATCGGCATCGTGGCCTCACGCCTGACCGAACTCTACTACCGACCGGCCGTGGTGCTCACCCTCTCCGACGGACTGGCTACCGGCTCGGCCCGCTCGGTACAGGGATTCGACATCTACAAGGCGGTGGAGTCGTGCCGCGACCTGCTCGAGAACTTCGGCGGCCACACCTACGCCGTGGGGCTCTCGATGAAGGAGGAGCACATCAAGGAGTTTACCGCCCGCTTCGAGGAGCATGTGGCCAAACACATCCTGCCCGAACAGATGGAACCCCAAATCGACATCGACACCGAAATCGACTTCAACGAAATCACCCCCGAGTTCTTCGCGCTGCTCAAGCAATTCAACCCCTTCGGACCCGGTAACCAGAAGCCCATTTTCAGCACCCGGCACGTGACCGACTATGGCACGAGCCGGCTCGTGGGCAAGAAAAACGAACACGTGAAACTGGAGTTGGTCGACAGCAAGTCAAAGAATATCATGAACGGCATCGCCTTCAACATGAGCCGTCACTTCGACCACATCAAGGCAGGCAAACCGTTCGACATCTGCTACACCATCGAGGAGAACACCCACAACAGCGGCTCGATACAACTCTTTATCAAAGACATACGCCCCTCGGAATAACCGAGCGGAGGCTAACCCGCATCACGGCAGAGGCACGGCAATCGACCCGGATACCGTGCCTCTGCCGTTTTTACCTCCCCCCCGGTATCGGATAGCATCCTGTCCTTTTAGCACCTTATCCGAAGATTTCGTCGCCCGATTTCTATATCGTAATAGATAAAATTGTATTTTTGCAGCCGATTTTCAAGGAAAGGCATGCAAGAGCTTATCTACGAAATATTGAAGAAGTACTGGGGATACGACCGGTTCCGCCCTATGCAAGAGGAGATTATCACCTCGTTGCTCGACGGACACGACACGCTGGGGCTCATGCCCACCGGCGGCGGCAAGTCGCTCACCTTCCAGGTACCCACCCTCTGTCGCGAAGGGCTCTGCCTCGTCATCACTCCCCTCGTGGCCCTGATGAAAGACCAGGTCGACAACCTGCGAGCACGGGGCATCCGGGCAGCCTGCATCCACGCAGGCATGTCGCGCCGCGAGATGGTAGTCACCTTCGACAACTGCCTCTACGGACGATTCAAGTTTCTCTACATCTCGCCCGAACGCATCGATACCGAACTGTTCACGGCCCGCATCAAGGGGCTGTCGGTCTCGTTTATCGTCGTCGACGAGGCACACTGCATTTCGCAATGGGGCTACGACTTCCGTCCCGCCTACCTGAAGATTGCCCAGATACGCCACACCCTGCCTCACGTTCCCGTGCTGGCACTCACCGCCACGGCGACCCCGCGCGTGGCCGAGGATATACAACAGAAACTCGACTTTCACGACGGGCGCGTATTCCGCACCCCCTTCACCCGCCCCAACATCTCGTATGTCGTGCGGCAGGGCGAGGACAAGATGCAGCAACTGCTGCGCATCCTCACCCGTGTGCCCGGCAGCGCCATCGTCTATGTGCGCAACCGCAAGCGCACCAAAGAGGTGGCCGAGGAGTTGATACGGGCCGGAATCTCGGCCGACTACTACCACGCCGGCCTGGGACAGGAGGAGAAGAACGAGAAGCAGCGCCGGTGGAAAGAGGACGAGACGCGGGTGATGGTATCGACCAACGCCTTCGGCATGGGTATAGACAAGCCCGATGTGCGGGTGGTGGTGCATATCGATATGCCCAATGCCCCCGAAGAGTATTTCCAGGAGGCAGGCCGCGCCGGTCGTGACGGGGCCCGGGCCTACGCCGTACTGCTCTATGCCCGGTGCGACAAGGCCAACCTGCACAAGCGGCTCACCGAGGAGTTCCCCGACAAGGAGTTTGTGCTGAAGGTCTACGAGCGGGTGAGCAACTTCCTCGAGATTGCCCTCGGTTGCGGCATGGATTCGATATTCGAGTTCAACCTGAAGCGCTTCTGCACCACCTTCAACTACACCACCACACCGGTGCTCAACGCCTTGAAGATACTCACCATATCGGGCTACATCGAGTTTATCGAAGAGACCGACACCCTCTCGCGCGTGATGATCCTGGTTCACAAGGAGGAACTCTACAACCTGCGCGACTGCGACCCGCAGACCGACCGCGTGCTGCAATGCCTGTTGCGCTCCTACACCGGACTCTTTGCCGACTACATATACATTCACGAAGATCTGCTGGCCCAGCGGCTCGGCATCGACCAGCATGCCGTCTACGAGGCACTGCTGAAGCTGAACCGCCTGCATGTGCTCCACTACGTGCCCCGGCGGCGCACCCCCTACATCGTCTACACCCGCGAGCGCATGGAGCCCCGCTACGTGCACATCACCCGCGAGGCCTACGAAGAGCGGCGCAAACGCATGGCCGACCGCATCGAGAGCATGATTACCTATGCCACCTCGACCCGCTGCCGGCAACAGATGCTGCTCGAATACTTCGGCGAGAAAGGCGATTACGAGTGTGGCTGTTGCGACAACTGTATCGAGCGGCGCAAGCACGAGCCCCACTCGATACAGCGGCCTGCGCAGATAGCCCGGGCCATACAGCAGGTCATCGGCACCGGCACCGTGAGCCGCAACCGGATAGTCGACTCGCTCCCCTATCCCGAGGACGAGGTGATTGAAGCCCTGCGCTTCCTGCGTGACGAAGGATTCGTCGTCTGCGAAGACGAAATTCACTATAAAAACAAGGAATAAAGAGATAAAAAAAGATTTAGGTATTTAGGTATTAACAAGTAAGGTTTTAAGAAAATGATTAAAGGTTTTTGCTACATCATGCTCTTCTATGTACTGGGAGAGATGGTAAGCCTGCTCATCGGGAAACTCATTCCCGGCAGCGTGTGCGGCATGATACTGCTGTTCCTGGCACTCACCCTCAAGTGGGTACGTCCGCGCGACGTCGACAAGGCCGCCTCGGCCCTCACCCGCAACATGGCCCTCTTCTTCGTTCCCGCCAGCATCGGACTCATGCACGAGTACAAGATACTCATGAGCAACTGGGTGGTCCTGCTCACCGTGTCGGTAGTGACTACACTGCTGGTCATCATCGTGGTAGGAGTCACCGAAGAGCATCTCGACCGCAAACTGTCGCACAAGAAAGGAGGGGTTGAACAATGAACGCCATATTCTCCTCCACGCCCTTCATCCTGCTGCTGGTTCTGGGCAGCTATCTGGCCGGTTGCAAACTGCATCAGAAAAAACATATCGCCCTCTTTCACCCCCTGCTGGTAGCTATGGTGCTCATCATCGCGCTACTCTCGCTGCTCGACATCGACTACGACACCTTCTGCGCCGGCAGCAGCTTCATCAGCTTTCTGCTGGGCCCCTCGGTCGTTGCCCTGGGATATGCACTCTACGAACAGATTGAGCAGATACGGGGCAAAGAGATTCCCGTGCTCACGGCCGTCTTTGCCGGAGGTATCGTGGGCATCGTGAGTGTCATCGCCATCTGCCGCATAATGGGAGTCGACGAAGCCATCACCTCGTCGCTGCAACCCAAGTCGGTTACGATACCCATCGCCATCTCTCTCTCGGAGCATTCGAACGGCATCCCCTCGCTCACGGCCGTCATCGTATTTGGTTGCGGATTGCTGGGCGGCATCATCGGCCCGGCCGTACTCGACCGCTGCCACGTCAACAGCCGCGTAGCCCGCGGTCTGGCCCTGGGTTCGGCCGCCCACGGACTGGGTACCGCCCGCGCCATCGAGCTGGGAGCCGTCGAAGGTGCCATCAGTGGCCTGGCCATCGGTCTGATGGGGGTCATCACCTCGCTCCTCATCCCGGTGTTCGAAACCCTCATGCGCTGACAATCAATCCCACGACCGTGAGTCATGGGCCCCAGAGCGAAAAATAAATAGAATATTTTGGGGCTAACCCTTGTATATTCCAATAAAAGGCACTATCTTTGCAACGCTTTTACAAAAAGCACCAAGGTTAGATTCGCTAGCTCAGCTGGTAGAGCACAA
>CABRIW010000025.1:0-27318 GCA_902471075.1 uncultured Barnesiella sp.
ATAAGTTGCATCCTTTGGTAAACTATGTGATACTTCCTCGTCTTGACTGAGAACCCGTGCCGCACGGATTGCGGAGACTTTTAATGTAAGGAATATGGGAACGAGTGTAAATATCCGGAGAATCCTGCTGTCGGTAATATTTGTCGTGTCGGCAGCCGTGGCTGCGGCGCAGGACTGGGGGCGGCTTCCAATACCTAAGGCCGATCGGGAACTGATATACAATGTGGTAAAGATAATGAACATGCCAGAGGGTACGCATCGCATATACAACGGCAAGGGTAGTACGATATTCGATGTAGTTTATACGATCCGCTGCCGCAAGGGCGAGTGGGTCGTATACAATGGCGGCATGGAGAGTGTTTTCGATGCCCTGTACACTGTTACGGCGGATGGAAAGGGTACGTATACGATATACAAGGGCGGTATGAAGAGTGTTTTTGATATTCTGTATCGTCTGGAGTACACCGATCGCGGGATGAAGTTGTACAAGGGGGATTCGTTCAGTGTGAATCCGATATATACTTACGAGCGTGATTAGTGTAGTCGCGTAATGCGGCGGAATGAAAAAATGGAGCGCGGAATCGATTGGTTCCGCGCTCCATTTACAATACCCTTAATTAACCTCATGGCTTTGTCAAACCATCTCTTTTCGGAGTCATGAATTTCTCGCTCCTGTGACGGGGTGCCGGATATGGTGTTTATCCGTCATTATCCTTGGCGGAGGATCCCATTTGCGTAAGATGCCGTCATCCTTTGCTTAAGGAAGCGCCTCGGAAAACCGCATCTCTCAATCGTAGGCTTCATCTCGTGAAACTCCCTCGCGTGATAACCTCTCGATAAGGCCCGCTCTTGTGTAATCCACCTCTCGGGAAGATCCGATCTTGTGAAACCTTCTTTTGTGAAGGCCCGCTTTTGTGGAAAGCCCCTCTTGTGGAAATCCGAAGTTGTGAAAACCTCTCGTGAAGGCCCGCTCTCGACCCGTCGAAGCGGAAGGAGGGGGATTCGAACCCCCGGTACCCAAATTCGAGTACGTCAGTTTAGCAAACTGGTGGTTTCAGCCACTCACCCATCCTTCCAAAGATGGAGTCGTTGTTGAACAACGTTTTTCCAAACGCAGCGCAAAGATAAGCCGAATATTTGAATCCGCAAATTTTTTCGCACTATTTTATTTCGTGAATATTCGCTATTTTTGTCGTCCCGATATAAAATGTTCATGTAGTATTACCGATTGTTTATGACAAATGTAAAGAAAAAGAGAAGGATAGGAATATTGCTTGGGTCATTGGCGGCTGTGGTGTTTGTGGTGGCATGTGTTGCCTTGTGGGTGGCCAAAGGTTATCTTTACGACCCTGTCGTGAGTAACCGTTCGATGGTGTATGTGCACCGGCAGTGGAGTGCGGCACAGCTCGACAGCGCCTTGTGTGAGGCTTTGGGCGATGAGCATTCGGTGGCTCGGGTGGAGCGTATGCTCTCGGTTTATGAGTTCGATGCGGCCAATCGTGAGGGGGCTTATCGGCTGGAGCCCGGTATGAGTGCCTGGAAGGTGGCTTTGAAACTGTCGCGTGGCAGCCAGAGTCCCGTGCGTGTGACTTTTAATAATGTGCGCACTCTCGACCAGTTGGCCGCTCGTCTGGACGAACAACTCTGTTTCTCGAAGGAGGATTTGCTCGCCTTGTTGCGGAGCGACAGCGTGTGTGCCGCGCTGGGATTCTCACCGGTCACGCTGCCGGCCCTTTTTCTGCCCGATACCTATGAGTTTTATTGGACGGTGACTCCCGAGGCTTTTCTGCAAAAATTGAGCAAGGAGTATGCCCGGTATTGGAAGGGCAGGCGCGAGCAACAGGCCGAGGCCTGGGGCTTGACCCCCGTCGAGGTGGCTACGCTGGCCTCGATTGTCGAGGAGGAGACCAACAAACCCGACGAGATGGGTACGGTGGCCGGCCTCTACATGAACCGTCTGCGCAAAGGGATGCCGTTGCAGGCCGACCCCACGGTGAAGTTTGCCTGCGGCGACTTTGCGCTGCGGCGTATCCTCAAGAAGCATCTGGCTATCGAGTCGCCCTACAATACCTATCGGGTGACGGGGTTGCCGCCGGGTCCCATACGTATCGCCTCTAAGCAGGCTATCGACGCTGTGCTGAACCACCGGCCCAACGACTATCTGTATATGTGTGCCCGGGAGGATTTCTCGGGGTATCACAATTTTGCCACGACACTGGCCGAGCACCAGCGCAACGCCGTGCGCTATCAGCGCGAGTTGAATCGCCGGGGCATACGCTGACCCTCGGGTTGCTCCCGGATATGGATAAATAACAAGGATTTAAAATAGCAAAGCCTCGTCTCACGACGGGGCTTTACTACTTGAAATATATCAAAAACAAGAAAGAGGATAATGTTTATACAGGATAAACAAAGGATAATATAATACCAATGAAACACACAAAAAACAAGAATATTATCGTATAAATCAAACTCTTTGAATCGGGCTCCCGGCCTGTCTCCGGCGGGGCGACGCTTCGCTTTCCGGGTGGGAGGGGCTCTGTGGGGCCGTTTTCGATAATAAAACAACGCTGGGTGTGGAAAGGTTTCGAAGGTCGCCGGTTTTAACGTGCGTTAACTGTCGGCAGTCTGTTCGGTATGAGGTACGATGGCGGCCTCGGGCTCGTCGTTGACCCAGATAGCCAGGGTGAGCCAGAACAATAGCAGGACAATGGCCAGGGCTACGCCGATGGCTGTCCAGATTTTTTTTCGTTTGTGTCGTTTGTTTTCCATACGTCGATGTTACTCCAATGGTTTCGATAGAGTAACATCGGCGGGGGAATAAAGTTCGGACCCTTAGAAGGGTAATTTTTCGTCTTTTCCAGCATTCAGAAAGTCGGTGTTCCCAGGCAGGGGTGCGCTGCCGGGCAGCGGATCTCCGGGCAGACCGCCGGCTATCTGTCCGGCGGGTGCGGCGTTGAACTTCGAGGTGACCGGCGCACTGAGGTCGGAGAGACGGGTATCCTCGTCGTAGTTCTGGAAGCGGGCCAGGTAGGAGACAAACTTGAGGTTGACGATGTCGGTGGCACCGTTACGGTGCTTGGCGATGATAAACTCGGCCAGACCCTCGATGTTGTTGCCGTTGCCGTCTTCCTTGGAACGGGTGTAGTATTCGGGGCGGTGGATGAAGCAGACCATATCGGCATCCTGCTCGATGGCTCCCGACTCACGCAGGTCGGAGAGCTGCGGCCGCTTGGCCTCCTTGCTGTCCTTGTCGTTGCCACGCGACTCGACGCTACGGTTCAACTGCGACAGGGCGATGATGGGTATCTGCAACTCCTTGGCCAACTGCTTGAGCGACCGCGATATGGTGCTCACCTCCTGCTCACGGCTGCCGAACGACATGCCGCTGGCGTTCATCAACTGCAGGTAGTCGATGATGATGATTTTGATGCCGTGCTCGCGTACCAGCCGGCGGGCTTTGGTTCGCAGCTCGAATACCGACAGACTGGGAGTCTCGTCGATGTAGATGGGGGCATTTTGCAGAATCTCGATGCGCGACATGAGGCGCTCCCACTCGAAGGGGCTCAGCTGTCCGCTCTTGATTTTGTCGCCCGGAATATCGCAGGTATTGATGATGAGACGGTTCACCAGCTGGATGTTCGACATCTCGAGCGAGAAGATGGCCACCGGGGTGTTGTAGTTGACCGCCATGTTTTTGGCCATGGAGAGGACGAAAGCGGTCTTACCCATGGCAGGTCGGGCGGCGATGATAATCAGGTCGGAGTTCTGCCAGCCCGAAGTGATTTTGTCGATGTCGTGGAACCCGGTCTGCAGGCCGCTCAAACCGTCGGTACGGTTGGCGGCTATCTGTATCTGCTTGATGGCCTCGCTCACGACGGGGGCAATTTGCACCACATCCTTTTTCAGGTTGCGTTGCGAAATCTCGAAGAGTTTCCCCTCGGCCTCCTGCATGAGGTCGTCGACGTCGTTGGTCTCGTCGAATGCCTTGTTCAGGATTTCGCTCGAAAACTCGATCAGCTCGCGGGCCAGGTATTTCTGGGCCACGATGCGGGCATGATACTCGATGTGTGCCGCCGAGGCCACCCGACCCGTCAGCTCCGAGATGCGCAGGGCGCCGCCCACCTCGTCGAGCTTGCCGTCGAGGCGCAGTTGCTCGGTGACGGTGAGCATGTCGATAGGGCGCTGCTGGGCACCCAGCTTGGCAATGGCGCTGTAAATGGTCTGGTTGTTGGGGTCGTAGAAGCACTCGGGTTTCAGGATGTCGCACACGGTGGTGTAGGCATCCTTCTCGAGCATGAGGGCACCCAACACGGCCTCTTCGAGCTCGGTGTCCTGGGGTTGTATCTTGCCCTGTTCCGAGACTTTCGGGGCATAGGTTTTCTTCTGACGGGGAGTATAGTTTCTTCGAGTTTCCATATATCGCTTTCTTTCGAGATGCAAAGGTATATAATCTTTGTGTGCCGAGGTACAGGGCGAGCCAAATCTTATGAAGAAGTTTTCAACAAGAGGGAGTGACAGGCTTGGGCCTGAAGGGGACGATTCGTCTCGCATTCAGGCCCAAGTAGGTATATCGGCAGTGAAATAGTGAGGTTGCAGGTCTCGGCTTTTAGGGCAGGGCGGGGGCTACGTTGGGGAAGCTCTCCATCCGGTCGGCACAGTAGGCTTTGAACGCTTCCCAGTCGTAGTAGGGGGTGTGGTCCGAAGCGATGGGCAACTTCACCTCCTGCTCGTTGAAGAGTACCTTGACCAGCACCCGGCCGGCCGGGTTGCGGTAGAGAATCCACTGGATGTTGGTGGCCATGGGGTTGTATTTGAAATCCTGCCAGCAGTCGGCCACCTTCTCGGGGTCAGACTCGGCCACGGCGGCATTCTCGATGCCGAGCAGAGCCAGCAGCGGGATGGTGTTTTCGCCGTGGGCAAATCGCAGGTTGGCCTCGATGCCGTTGCCGTCGACAGCCGCCTGCGAGGTGGCCAGCATGTCGGCCAGCAGAGGTTTGGCTATGGCCACGGGCAGTCCTTGGCCGTCGGGGTAGTTGGCCTTGCGCAGGTATTGCGAGAGGTTGTTCACACTCCACAGGTCGTACTTCTCATCCTCGGTAAACCAGGGGAAAAGGTCGATGCCGTAGTCGGTATTGGGCAGAATCATGGCCAGGGCATAGAGGTGCGTCATAAAGGTGACGGGGTTGGGAATCAGCTCTTCCCACCCTTTTTTGAAGGTCTGGTCGATGAGCCGGGTGGGGGTGTGCCGCGTTTGATACTCCTTGAGTACCGATTTCCACGACCCTTTGGCCAGGTATTGCTTGTAGTCCTTGCTGTTGAAAGGGCGCAAGGTGTTGTCGTAGCCGTTGCTGGGGTCCATGGAGAAATCGGCCTCCGGGGTGTAGCCTCGCATCTCGGCCACGAAGGCCGCCATGCTGGCCATGGAGCGGGGTACGGTAGTCGATTGGGCGATGAGGTTCACACGGCCGTCTTGCGGGGTGAATGCCGGGCGGAAGCGGTTGTACATGCGGCGGGCCATGTCGCGGTGCTGCCGGGCGCCGAGGGGAGTGAGGTCGCCCCAACGGTGATTCATGCGGTGGTATATCGAGTCTATTTGACTTTTCAGCAGTTTGCCCTGCGAGGTGAGCATGCCGAGCGAGTCGGCCCGGTTCAAGGTCTTATAAAGGTTGGGCACCAGTGTTTTCGAGTCGTGTGTGCGGGAACCGTGCCGGGCTATGTGGTCGACATGGAAGGGGACGAACCCTTCGGGAGCCGGCGTGTCGGTGGTGTCGTTGCAGTAGTAGGGGGTACCCGTACTGCCGAAAAACTGCGGGTTACGATGCAGGAAATCGCGGGTCGAGGTTTGCCCGTATGCGAATGACGATAGGGCGAGCAGGAGAGCGCCTGCCGTGAGAATTCTTTTATTCATCTAAGCACTTTTTGAGTTATGCGGGTAAATTTAGAATAAATTCTGCCGATATTAAAATTTTTATTCTTTTTTAAAGTATGGTTGTCCATGTGGGGGAGAATGGTTAATTTCGCCGAGAAACTCGAAAAACAGACAAAACCATGATACGGTTTCCCAATGCAAAAATCAACCTGGGGCTGCGCATCGTTTCGCGTCGCCCCGACGGGTATCACAATCTCGAAACGGTGTTTTATCCCATACAGCTGCAGGATGCGCTGGAGTTGGTGCCGACGTCCGACCCGACTACGCGCCTCTCGCTGTCGGGGATAGTCATCGACGGCGACAGCCGCGACAACCTGGTGATGAAGGCGTGGCGTCGGTTGAGCGAGCGTTTTGACCTGCCGCCGGTGTCGATACACCTGCACAAGGCGATACCCTTCGGGGCTGGACTGGGCGGAGGGTCGGCCGATGCCGCTTTTCTGCTCTCGATGGTGCGCGACTATTTCCACCTGCCGCTGAGCGACGAGGAGCTCGACCGCGAGGCGGCCGCTTTGGGAGCCGACTGTCCCTTCTTTCTGCATAACAAGCCGTTGCTGGCCAAGGGGATAGGCGATGAGTTCGAGCCGGTAGCTCTCTCGCTGAAGGGGTATCGGCTGGTGCTGGTGAAGCCGGCCGTGGCGGTGCCTACGGCGGTGGCCTATTCGCTGGTGACTCCTGCCGAGCCCGATGAGCCGGTGAGCGTGACCATTGCGCGGCCGGTGGCCGAGTGGCGCGACCGGCTGGTCAACGATTTCGAGAAGAGTGTCTTTGCCCGCTTCCCCGAGGTGGGGGCCATCAAGGAGAGCCTCTACGAGGCCGGGGCGGTCTACGCCTCGATGTCGGGGTCGGGGTCGTCGGTCTTCGGACTGTTCGACCGGGAGGTCGACCTGGCCGATTGCTATCGCAACTGCTTCGTATGGAGCGGTATGTGCGAGGTGTAGAGCCTTGATGGGAGAGGAGAACAAGTCTATGATGGATGTAGTGATTGAAACGATAAATGCGTTGTATCCGCTCTCGCCCGAGACGGTGCAGGCCTTGAAGGAGAGCGTGACCGAGTGCCGCTTCCCCCGGCGGTATCAGTTGGTGCGGGCCGGCATCTACTGCAAGTATGCCTACTTTATCGAGCAGGGCATGACGCGCTCGTTCTGGCTGGTCAACGGCGAGGAGATAACCACCTCGTTTTCGTGCGAGGGGGGCATCGTTTTCAGCATGGACGAACTCTATTACGACAAGGTGAGCGAGGAGTATGTCGAGACCCTCGAGGAGGTGGTGGCCTATCGCATTGCGCTATCGCGGCTGCGCGAACTGTTTGAGACCAATCTCGAGCTGGCCAACTGGGGGCGCATCATTCACCAGAACGAATACCGGCGGTTGCACCGTTCGCACAAGGAGCGACTCACCCTCTCGGCCCGCGAGCGGTACGAGGCGTTTCAGCAACAGTTTCCGCAGGTGTGCCAACGGGCCCAACTGGGTTACATCGCCTCGTATCTGGGCATCACGCTCTCGACACTCAGCCGGTTGCGCCGGGCCAAAAAATAGTGGGGGAGTCCCGGCCGTTTTTGATGTAGGTCAAATTTCAAGTGCGGCAACTGCTGTAATTTTGCAGTCGTAGCACGCTGCTACGAAAAACAGAAATTCATCCAGTAGAAAAATTCATCATCATGCAAAACATCTCTTCTGCCGCCTTCTCCGATACCAAACCCCATTACGAACTGCTCGACGGGTTGCGGGGCGTGGCGGCCCTCCTGGTCGTGTGGTACCACGTGTTCGAAGGCTATGCCTTTGCCGGTGGGACCCTTATCGAAGGTATCAACCACGGGTACCTGGCTGTCGACTTCTTTTTTATCCTCTCGGGATTCGTTATCGGGTATGCCTACGACGACCGTTGGGGCCGGAGTCTGACGCTGAAAAACTTTTTCAAACGCCGGCTTATCCGTCTGCATCCCATGGTGGTGATGGGGGCGGTGCTGGGAGCCGTCACCTTTTGCCTGCAGGGGCAGGTGCAGTGGAACGGTACCCATGTGGCCACCTCGATGGTGATGTTGGCCCTGCTGTGCGCCATGTTTTTTATTCCGGCCGTTCCCGGAGCCGGTTACGAGGTGCGGGGCAATGGCGAGATGTTCCCGTTGAACGGCCCCAGCTGGTCGCTCTTCTTCGAATATATCGGTAACCTGCTCTATGCACTGGTGCTTCACCGGCTCTCGACCCGGGTCCTGACCGGCGTCGTGGTGGTGCTGGGGCTGGCGTTGGCCGGCTTTGCCACCTTCGATGTGTCGGGCTACGGCAACATCGGGGTAGGGTGGACGCTCGACACGGTCAACTTCGTGGGCGGTCTGTTGCGCATGCTCTTCCCCTTCTCGATGGGGCTGTTGCTTTCGCGTCGCTTCAAACCGGTGCGGGTGCGGGGTGCCTTTTGGATTTGCTCGCTTGTCTTGCTGGTGTTGTTTCATGTGCCCTATCTGCCCGGGACCGAGAGCTTCTGCCTGAACGGTCTGTTCGAGACCGTTTGCATTGTCGCCGTATTCCCGCTGTTGATTGTCTTGGGAGCTTCTGGGGCTACTACCGATGCCTTTTCGACCCGGGTGTGCAAGTTTCTGGGCGACATCTCCTATCCGCTCTATATTACCCACTACGCCTTCATGTATCTGTTTTATGCCTGGCTTATCGAGAAGGGGTACTTCACCTTTGGCGAAACCTGGCAGGTGGCCCTGTGCGTGTATGTGTGGAATGTGGCGGTGGCCTACCTCTGCCTGAAACTCTACGACGAGCCGGTGCGCCGCTGGTTGAGCCGGAAATTTTTGAAGAAAGGCAAATAATTGCTATTTTTGACCCCGGAAGAGGGTAGCGGTCTCGTGCTGGTGCCGTCTTGACCAATGAAAAACAACAGAAACCAAAAAATATGATGAAGTGTAGCAAAGTATTGACCGCATGGGCTGTCGCGATGTTGGCCTGCGGTAGTGTGTGGGCTCAGGAGGCCGAATTCGATTTGTCGAGTCAGCGTTCCGAGTCGCAGGATGTGTTGGCCGTTCCGGGCAAGAAGCTCGATCACGGCGGTATTGTGGTGAACCCTACGCCGCAGCAGATGACCCTCGACCGGGCGCATGTGCTGGATCTGTCGAAGGGGGTGAACCTCAAGGACCGTCAGGGCCGCTTCTCGGCCGACGTGCCGTTCCTGACCCTGAACAAGAAGGGGGTGAAACTCACCGTCGACTATGGTGAGAAACAGGCCGAACGCAAAGGAGTGAAAGCCATATCGGGTGCCTACTGGCTGTGTGTGAACCAGAAGGGTATCGATATTGTGGGTTACGACGAGCGGGGTGCCTTCTACGGCTTGCAGACGCTGCGGCAGTTGGTCGAGAGTCCGGCGGCAGCCGACGGCCGTTTGCCCTATGTCGAGGTTAACGATTACCCCGATTTGAAATATCGTGGCGTGGTCGAGGGCTTCTACGGCACTCCCTGGTCGCACGAGGTGCGCATGTCGCTCATCGACTTCTACGGCAAATTCAAGATGAACAGCTACCTCTACGGTCCCAAAGACGACCCCTACCACAGCAGCCCCAACTGGCGGTTGCCCTATCCCGAAAAGGAGGCCGGGCAGATTAAGGAGTTGATCGAGGCTTGCCGCCGCAACCGGGTTGATTTCGTGTGGGCCATTCACCCGGGGAAAGATATTCAATGGAACGAAGAGGATTATCAGAACCTCGTGAATAAATTCAACAGGATGTACGACCTGGGCGTGCGTGCCTTTGCCCTCTTCTTCGACGACATATCGGGCGAGGGTACCAACCCCGTGAAACAGACCGAACTGCTCAACCGCCTGACGGCTGACTTTGTCAAGGCCAAGGGCGACGTGGCTTACCTCACGGTTTGTCCTACCGACTACTCCAAACTGTGGGCCAACCCCACACCGCAGGGCCCTCTGGCCATTTATGGCAACACGCTCGACCCCTCGGTCGAGGTATTCTGGACCGGCGACGTGGTGTGCAGCGACCTCACGCCCGAGACGATGGAGTGGGTCAACAGCCGCATCAAACGGCCGGCTTACTTCTGGTGGAACTATCCCGTGAACGACTATGTGCGTCACGTTATTCTGCAAGGCCCTGTCTATGGCCTCGATACCACCCTGACCTCCAACGACCTCTGCGGTATCGCCAGCAACCCCATGGAGCATGGCGAGGCTTCGAAGCTGGCCCTTTACGGCGTGGCCGATTATACCTGGAACGTGGCCGACTACAACCCCATCGACAACTGGGAGCGGGGCTTGGGCGAACTGATGCCTGAGGCTCGCGATGCATACCGCACTTTTGCCATCCACTCGTGCGATACCGAGAACGGCTATCGCCGCGACGAGTCGTGGGAGACCCGCACCTTCTGCCTGGCCGATTGGGACGACGCTGCGGCCGATGCCCTCTGGCAGGAGTTTGACCGGGTAGAGAAGGCTCCCGCTACCATAGAGCGCAACTGTACCAACCGGGGCCTGGTCAAAGAGTTGACTCCCTGGCTCGTCGAGTTTGAAAAGCTGGGCGCGCGGGGCAAACGGACCATCGAATTGGCCCGTCTCTATCGCACGGATGGCGACCATGCCGCCTTCTGGAACCTCTACGTGCAAAACCTGATGAGCCGCGACGACCGCGCCGCCTACGAGGCTCACAAGAGCGGAACCATGAAGCTGCAACCCTTCTACGAAAATGCCATGGACGATATGGCTCACGGTTTCCTGGCCCGCGTGTGGGGCGAGACGCCCATCTATTACAAGGGCATCGGTACCTTCAGCACGATTAAAACCCCGCAGGCCAAACTGATGCTGGACCACGATACGGCAACCTACTACACGTCGGGTATCGCTCAGAAGGCCGGCGACTGGATGGGCCTCGACCTGGGCAAGGTTGAGCCGGTGACCGAGGTTTCTATTCGTCAGGGTCGCAACTCGGTCGACGATGTCGACTACTTCGACCACGCTGTGGTAGAGTATTCGGCCGACGGAAAGACGTGGACGCCCCTCACCGGCGAGTTGAAGCAGCAGTATGTCATCGACTGGCAGGGCGAGCCGGTACAGGCCCGATACATTCGTTTGAAACGGCTCGAGTCGGCCCGCACCAACTATGCCTCGATACGTTCGTTCGAGGTGAATCCGCCTCGTCTCGAGCGGTTGGGTTTCGACCTGAAGGCCGACGACATGCAGCAGGCTCTCTACCTGTTCGACGGCCAACTGGGCACGAGCTATTGCAACAAGGGTACCATCACCTTCGGGGTGAAACCGGGTGTGGAGGCCTATGCCCTGTTGATGAATTGCCGGGAGGACGGCAAGCCGCTGGCTGTAACGGTGAAGCAGTTGGCTGCCGACGGTTCTGTCGTAGCCGAGGTGACGGCGACCGAGCCCTTCTGCAAAGTTGCTTTGCAGCCCGGTGTTGCGTCTGTACAACTCACGGGCGATGCCGAGATATTCGAAATCGTACCGACCCGGAAATAGGCAGACGACACGCTGCCGCAGATATACGAGGGGTGGCCCGGCGGGGCTGCCCCTCGGTGTTGTATCGGGCATGGGTCTGAGGCTGACAGTCGGGTAGGCCGGGCGTGACAAAAATACAGTCGCTACCGGTTTGGCAGTGTTTTTGATACTATATAAATGCTTGTTGAAGATTATTCTTCGAGGAGGCAGAATATGAATCGTAAAAAAAGAAAAACTAAAGATATGGCTGAAGAGAAAGATCGCGAGAAATCGCAAGTGATTGAGGACGAGGCTCCTGAAAAGAACAAAGAGGAAGCCGCAGAGCAACAGCCCCAGGATGCGGAGACGGGCGAACCCGAAGCTGCAGCCGAAGAGGGTGAGGCCGATGAGGCTGCCAAATTGTCAGCCGAGCTGGACACGTTGAAAGCGACCATCGAAAAGATGCAGAAAGATTATCTGCTGTTGATGGCCGAGTTTGATAATTTCCGCAAACGTACCTTGCGCGAGAAAGCCGATTTGATTAAGAACGGCAATGAAAATTGCATGAAGGCAATTCTGCCGGTAATCGACGATTTCGAACGGGGATTGACCGCTGTGGAAAACAGTAACGATCTGAACGCCGTGAAAGAGGGTATGAATTTGATATACAATAAATTCAAATCGTTCCTCGAGCAGAACGGCGTGAAAGAGATTCCTACGAAAGATGCCGATTTCGATACCGAGTATCACGAGGCCGTGACTACATTCCCGGCTCCCGACCCTGCCCAGAAAGGCAAGGTAATCGATACCGTACAAAAAGGCTATACGCTTAACGACAAGGTAATTCGTTTTGCCAAGGTAGTAGTAGGTGAATAACGATTTGGAGGGATAGAGAGCAATGGAAAAAAGAGATTATTATGAAGTGCTGGGGGTCGCCAAAAATGCGACACCCGAAGAGATAAAGAAGGCATATCGTAAGAAAGCTATTCAATATCACCCCGACAAGAACCCCGGGAACAAGGAGGCCGAAGAGAAATTCAAGGAGGCAGCCGAAGCCTACGAGGTGTTGAGCGACCCCGACAAGCGGGCTCGTTACGACCAGTTCGGTCACCAGGGCCTGGGCGGTGCTGCCGGCGGCGGATTCAGTGGCGGCGGTATGTCTATGGAAGATATATTCTCGCACTTCGGCGATATATTCGGCGGAGGTTTCGGCGGATTCGAAGGCTTTGGCGGCAGCAGCAGTTCGCGTGGCGGCCGTCGGCATGTAAACAAAGGGTCGGACCTGCGTGTGAAGGTAAAACTTACCCTCAAGGAGATTGCCACCGGTGTCGAGAAGAAAATCAAGGTGCCCAAATATGTAAGTTGTACCTACTGTAAGGGAACGGGTGCCGAGAACGGAACCGCCTATACCACCTGTTCGAAATGTAACGGTTCGGGTGTAGTGACTCGGGTTCAGCAGACATTCCTCGGGGCCATGCAGTCGACGACGACTTGTCCCGATTGCGGTGGCGAGGGACGCGTCATCACCAAGAAGTGCCCCCACTGCGCCGGCGAAGGCATCGTGCGCGAAGAGGAGGTCATCACCCTCAACATCCCCGCCGGTGTATCCGAAGGCATGCAGCTCTCGATGGCCGGCAAGGGTAACGCTGCCCGTCATGGCGGCGTGAACGGCGACCTGCTTATCCTGATTGAAGAGGAGCCGCATCCCGATTTGGTCCGCGACGAGAACGACCTGATATACAACCTGCTGCTCGACCTGCCTACGGCTGTGCTGGGTGGTTCGGTCGATGTGCCTACGCTCGACGGCAAAGCCCGTATCAAGGTAGAGCCGGGTACGCAACCGGGCAAGATATTCCGCTTGCGGGGCAAAGGTCTGCCCTCGGTCAACCGTTACGGCGTGGGCGATTTGATTGTGAACGTATCGGTCTACATTCCCGAGAACCTGAATGCGGCCGAGAAGAAACAATTCGAAGAGATGAAAAACTCCTCCAACATGCAACCTACGCTCACGACCAAGCAGCGTATATTCAGCAAGTTGCGCCACATGTTCGAATAATACACATAGGATATGATAAACAGAACCGCGCGATACATCGTCGAGATGTGCCGCGCGGTTTTTTCGTATCGGCAGGAGCCCTCTTGTGGTACGTTAACAGGAGTATCAAACTGGGGTGGCGATAAAAGAAGTTTGTCCGGTATAGGATTACCGGTCGATTGGTCTATTTTTCCATCCGTTGTACTATCTTTGTGAGCATACAGACAAAAGAAACGATGAAAGTACAGATCGAAGAGAGTTGGCGACGCCGATTGCAAGAAGAATTTGACAAACCCTATTTCGAGCAGTTGGTCGCTTTTGTACGGAGCGAGTATGCCCGGGCGCAGGTATTGCCGCCGGGGCATCAGATTTTTCAGGTATTCAATGCCTGTCCTTTCGAGGCCGTGAAAGTCGTTATTCTGGGGCAAGATCCCTATCCCAATCCCGGACAATATTACGGAGTTTGTTTCTCGGTCCCCGAAGGTGTGGCGATTCCCGGTTCGCTCTACAATATCTTTCGGGAAATCGAGAGCGACGTAGGCAAACCCATGCCGCTGTCGGGCAATCTGGACCGCTGGGTACGGCAGGGCGTATTCCCGATGAACTCGGTACTCACGGTGCGGGCACACGAAACCGGCTCGCATCGCAACAGAGGGTGGGAGATTTTTACCGATGCCGTAATCCGCAAGTTGAGCGACGAGCGGGAGCATCTGGTCTTTATGCTGTGGGGCAGTTATGCCCGGGCCAAGGCTTCGCTTATCGATACTCGCAAGCACCTGGTGCTCGAGGCGGCACACCCTTCACCCCGTTCGGCCGACCATGGCTTTTTCGGGTGTAGGCACTTCAGTCGTGCCAATGCCTATTTGCAGAGCCAGGGTATCGCCCCTATCGACTGGTAGTTTTTTGTAACAAAGAGGCTGTCTCAAAATAGAAAATAGAGATAGGGTTACTTACAATCTATAAGCTACAACATAAAAATCTCCTGCTTTAGCCTTTGTTTAATTATAGGGCTAAAAGCAGGAGCCTTTTTATTTATAAGTTTCGATTTATAAGATTTTCCTTTAGCAATTCTATTTTGAGAAAGCCGCTTCAGTCGTATATGGGGATGAACAAAATCGGAGAGCCGGTTGTATATAGCCTGTGGCCATCTGTGTCTTGATGCGGAGGCTGTGGAAAGGATTTGACAAGTATGTGGCAACGGTATCTATTGTTGGGTTGTAGTCTGTGTGTCGTGGTGTGTACCTGGTGTGCACAGACCTATTCGGTAAAGGGTCGGGTAGTTTCGCGCGAAACGGGTGAGGGGGTGCCCTTCGTGAGTGTGGGTATCTGGAACTCCTCGCGGGGGACGACGACCGACTCGGTGGGCGACTATCGCATTGGCAATCTGCCGCCGGGGGCTTATCGGGTGCAGGTGTCGTCGGTGGGTTACAAGACCTATGTGTCGCCCGAGTTCCGCATTACTTCGTATGACTATACGCTCGACATCGGGCTGGAGGAGTCGCAGGTGGCGCTGGGCGAGGTGAGTGTGGTGGCGGCTCCGTTTCGCAGTTCGGTCGAGAGCCCCATTGCCCGGCGGGTTATCGGGGTGCAGGAGATTGAGAAGAGCCCGGGAGCCAATCGCGACATCTCGAAGGTGGTCAACTCCTTCCCCGGGGTGGCTACGGTGGCGGGGGGCGGCTATCGCAACGACCTGATGATACGGGGCGGCGGTCCGGCCGAAAACAAGTTTTATCTCGACGGGGTGGAGATTCCCAACATCAACCATTTCAGTACGCAGGGGGCTTCGGGTGGCCCAGTGGGGATTATCGATGCCGACCTCATTCGCAAGGTCAATTTCTATACGGGGGCTTTCCCGGTGAACCGGGGTAATGCGTTGAGCTCGGTCTTCGACTTCAAGTTGCTCGACGGTACGCCCGACCGCTATACCTTCAAGGGTACGGTGGGGGCGTCGGAACTGGCGGTGGGTTCGAAGGGGCACATCGGCAGCCGCACTACCTACGTGGTGTCGGTGCGGCAATCTTATCTGCAACTGCTCTTCTCGCTGCTCGACATGCCGTTTTTGCCCCGGTACACCGATGCGCAGTTCAAGATAAAGACCCGTTTCTCGCAGGCGCACGAGCTCACCGTGCTGGGGTTGGGGGCTATCGACGACATGAAGTTGAATACCGAGACCGACCCGGCCGACGAGTCGAAGCAGTACCTGCTCAATTACCTGCCTACCATCAAGCAGAATACCTATACGCTGGGGGCGGTCTACAAGCACTATGCGGGCAACCACACCCAGACGGTGGTGTTGAGCCGCAGCTACATGAGCAACAGCAACGTGAAGTATCGCGACAACGACGAGTCGACCGACGATAACCTGACCTTGCGTCTGAAGTCGGTCGAGACCGAGAACCACCTGCGGCTCGAGAACCGCTCGTTGCTGGGGCTTTTCGACGTGACGGCCGGGCTCAATGCCGACTATGCCGTCTATACCAACCGTACTTTTCAGCGGGCTTTTGCCGAGGTGCCTCGCGAGATTCGCTACTCGACCGACCTGGGGTTGTTCCGCTGGGGGCTTTTTGCCACGGCGGGCTACAAGTCGGCCGGCGAACGGTTCACGGCTTCGCTCGGTTTTCGTCTCGATGCCTGCGACTACTCGTCGCCGATGTCCAATCCGCTCAAACAGTTTTCGCCCCGGCTGGCTCTCTCCTACAATGTGGCTGGCAACATCTACCTGAACGGCAGCATAGGGCGCTATTATCAGTTGCCGGCCTACACGACCATGGGCTATCAGGAGGACGATGTGCTGGTGAACCGCTCGCGGCTTACCTACATCCGTTCCGACCAGGCGGTCGTGGGGCTGGAGTATTATATCAACCGGTGGGCCCGCCTTACGGTCGAGGGCTTTTACAAGAAGTATACCCACTCGCCGCTGTCGCTTACCGACAGCATCCCGCTGGCCTGCAAGGGTACCGACTACGGTGTTTCGGGCAACGAGGCGGCCGCCTCGACCGCCCGGGGACGGGCCTATGGCGTGGAGGTGATGCTCCGCTGGTTGGGGTTGGGTCGCTTCACGGCCCTGGCCTCGTACACCTGGTACCGCAGCCAGTTCCAGAATCCCGCCACGGGGCGTTACCTGCCTTCGGCTTGGGACTACCGGCACCTCTTCACGCTGTCGGGCACTTGCAAGCTGCCCAGGAACTGGGATATTGGCATGAAGGTGAGGCTGATGGGCGGGGCTCCCTATACGCCCTACGACGAGTGTGTCTCGTCGCTCATCCCGGCCTGGGATGCCACGGCCCGGCCCTATTACGATTACGGCCGCTACAATACGGGGCGGCTCAAGACCTTCTACGAGGTGGACCTTCGGGTAGACAAGTCGTTCTATTTCAAGGGGGGGATGCTGGGCTTCTATATCGATTTGCAGAATGTGCTCAACTTCAAGTACGACAATCAGCCGCTCTTGATCAGTACGGGCGAAACCTATGTCGACGACAACGGCACGGAGCGTTATCGCATGAAGTATATCGCCCAGCAGAGCGGTACCATACTGCCTACCTTGGGTATTACGGTGGAGTTCTGACTATTTGCGGGGAGGCTTGATGCGGCGGTTCTTATAGATGGTGCCGGTTATTTTTTCGTCGAACGAGATGCCGGCATGCTGCATGAACCGTACCCGGATAGGCAGGTAATAGAGGGCCTGTTTCATGGTGTCGTCGAGGGCGGCCGACCGTAATCGGGCGGCATCCTTTTCGGTTGTGATGATGTACTTTTTCGTCCCCTTCATCGACTCGAATCGTTGGGCAATCTGTTCCAGGTCGCGGCTCGAGAAGTTGTGGTGGTCGGGGTATTGCAGCTCCTCTTGCGGGGCACGATGTTGCGCCATGTATTGCAGCATGGGGCGCGGGTTGGCTATGCCGGTGAGGGTCATCAGTCCGGCCGTAGCGGGCAGCTCTTTCAGCTCCAGCTCGCGGGCCGGGGCCTTCTCGGGGAATACCGCCTGCAACTTGCCGTAGTCGAGCGTGGTGAAGTAGAGGTGCTGATAGGGGAAGAGGTGCAGCCACCGCGAGATGATGTTGTATTCGATAGGCTTCATCTCGGCGGGGCATTTGGTCACAATCACGATGTCGGCCCGCGAAAGCTCGTGGCGCGACTCGCGCAGCCGACCGGCCGGCAGCAGCTTGTCGAGGTGCAGGGCCCGGTTGTAGTCGGTGAGCACAATCGAGGCCAAGGGCGATACATAGCGGTGCTGGAAGGCATCGTCGAGCAGAATCACGTCGAGTTCGGGTTGCAGCTCTTTCAGTTGTTTGATGCCGCGGCGGCGGTTGGCATCGACGGCTACCACGATGTCGGGGAATTTCCGTTTTATCTGGTAAGGTTCGTCGCCTATTTCGCGGGCGGTCGATGAGGCATCGGCCAGGACGAAGCCCCGGCTCTTGCGCTTGTAGCCGCGACTGAGTACGGCCACCCGGTATTTGGGTTGCAGCAATTCGATTAAATACTCGATATGGGGAGTCTTGCCGGTGCCGCCCACCGCCAGATTGCCCACGGATATGACAGGAATGTCGAACTCTTCGACCGGGAGAATACCCCAGTCGAAGAGTTTGTTCCTGAGACCGACCCCGCAGCCGTACAACCAGCTGATCGGGATGAGCCAACGGTTTATCTTAATCGATTTGCCATACATGAGAATCGGTATCAATAGAGTTCAATATCTTCCATACGATACTGTATGGGGTCGATATTCTTGCACTGTTCCAATGCTTGTATATACTTGTAGTTTTCACCCAGGTACGAGGCGGCTATGCGCGTCCGCACGTTGGAGTTGAGTTCCGAGAGCAACTGCTCCATGGCCGTCTTTTGAGCCGGGTAGGCGTTGGTCTTGTATTTCTCGAGGTTGGCCTCCCGGGCAGCCCAGGCAACGGCTGCATCGAGGTCGCCCAGCTCGTCGACCAATCCTATCTTGAGGGCCGTCTGTCCGTCCCAAACCCGGCCTTCGGCAATCTTCTTGATGGCCTCGAGGCTCATGCCGCGGCCCTCGGCACAACGCGAGGTGAAGAGCTCGTAGCCCCGCTCGATGTAGTGTTGCATCTGGTTGCGCTCGTCGGGGGTCATGGCGCGGTTGAAGGCACCGAAGTTGCCGTAGCGGTTGGTCTGCACGCCGTCGAAGGTGACACCCAGTTTGCCGGTAACCAGCCCGCCGAAGTTGGGAATCATGCCGTAGATGCCGATCGAGCCGGTGAGGGTGGTGGGGTTGGCAAAGATGCGGTCGGCGTTGCACGAGATGTAGTATCCGCCCGAGGCGGCCAGGTCGCCCATCGATACGACAACCGGTTTGCCGGCAGCCTTGATCTCTTCGATGGCGGCCCATATCTGTTCCGACCCGTAGGCGCTACCGCCCGGCGAGTTCACCCGCAGCACCACGGCCTTTATGTTTTCGTCCTTTTGTATCTTGGTGAGCTCCTCTACCAGTTCGTCCGAGTGGATGCCGGTAGTCGGGTCGAGGTCGATACCGCCCTCGGCATAGACGATGGCGATTTCGTCTTTGGCCTTGTTCTTTTTCTGTTTGATTGTGGCAACCTCGTTTGCCGAAGCAAAGATGAGGTCGTCATCGGCATCTATCCCCACTTTGTTCTTGAGGAAGCTGTCCATCTGGGGGCGATACATGAGGGTGTCGACCAGTCCTTTGGCCACCAGCGTTTTGGCGTCGACCGTAATCAGCAGCGTGTCGGCCAGGTTGTTCAGTTGCTCGACGGTGAGGTTGCGGTCTTTCGACAGGTTTTCGAGCAGGTGGTTCCAGATGGGGGTCATGTAGGCCATGGTCTGCTCGCGGTTGGCGTCGCTCATCTGGGTGTTGATGTAGGGTTCTACGGCCGATTTGTAGGTACCTACTTTCAATACCTGCATCTCAATGCCCAGTTTGTCGTAGAGACCTTTCAGGAACATCACCTGGCTGGCCAGACCTCTGAAGTCGATGGCTCCCACGGGGTTCAGCATCACGCTGTCGGCAGCGGCGCTCAACAGGTATTCGCGTTGCGAGTAGGTGTCGGCATAGGCATAGACAAACTTGCCGCTCTCTTTGAAGTCGACCAGTGCACGGTGTATGCGGTCGAGGGTAGCGATGCCTACGTTCAAGCCGCCGGCATCGATGTAGATACCGTCGATATTCTTGTTCTCCTTGGCCGTCTCGATGGCTTTGAGTATGTTGTCGAGGCCGTCGCTCTTCTGTTGGTTGCCCAGCAAGAGACCCATGATGTCTTCCTGGCTGCGTTCGGTCACGCTCCCCAGGTCGAGCTTCAGGATGGTATGCGGTTGGGGAGTATATGTCGTTTCGGTCGTAGCCACCATACCGGTGAGTGCTGCAATCGAAAGGAACATCAGCAAGATGCCTGCAATCAATACGCCCAGCACACAGGCGAAGGTTGTAGTGAAAAATTTTTTCATTGTCTTATCGCTTTGTTTAATGTTTTTGTTTCATTCGATTTGACAAAGATAAACTCTTTTTCGGAAGAAAAAGCTCATGAGTCGTTTATCTTCGTCGTTTATTCTATGCAAACATAGATATAAAAATTGAATTTGCAAAGGAAATCAATAAAAAATTATCGTTTTTCGATAAAAATAAATTCTCTTTTTACTCTTCCGGTTGGGTAAAGAATTATTTTTCGGTTCTGTAATGCTTATATATTAGTTTGATAATCAATGTTATGAGCCTGCTTTCTTCCGGCTTATCGCTTGCACAGCAACTTGAAGTCGCAATATTGGCAGTGCGACTCTTCGGTCGTCTGGGTGAAGGGGCGGTCGAGGTCGAAGATTTCGTCGAGGCAGGCCGTGAGGCACCGGTCGAACTCCTCTTCTACGCGAGCGAAGTCGGTGAACAGATCCTTCTCGTAACGGATGTTCCATTCGAATTTGTCGAACAGGTTGCGTATGATGTAGATGGCCGGGTAGATGGGCGAGGCCGGCCGATAGTTCATCTTGTACAGTTTGCAGTAGAGCAGCACCTGCAGGATGGCTTTGCGGCGTTCGGTGGCCGAGCTGTCGAAGAGCTCTTCGACCGATTTGAAGTCGAGCCGCTCCTTGCCGGTCTTGTAGTCGACGATGCGGATGCGGCCGTTGCACTCGTCCACCCGGTCGATGAACCCCTTCAGTTGCACGGCGCGTTGGCCGCTGATGGGAGCTTCGCCCGTGATGCGCAACTCGGAAGCCCGGTAGACAAACGGGGTGAGCGAGCGGTCCTTCTCGAGGGTCTTGTCGATGAGCTTGAGAATGATTTCGCCCGTGAGGTAGTCGTATCCGGTGAGCGGCCGGGGGTGTTGCGGTGTTTTGTAGTAGTCGCGGGCAAAGCACTCCTCGAGGTAGTGGGTGAGCAGCGGCTTGTCTTTGCGGATGGCGTCGATGTGGTCGGCCGTGACGGTCACCTGCTCGCGGTCGCCCTCGATGCGTTCGTAGATGTGCTGCATCATGCCGTGGTAGATGCTGCCGAAGGTACCGCTGTCGACACTCTCGGCCACCTCGTCGGGGCGTTCGAGCCCCTCGATATATTGCAGGTAGAACTGCAAGGGGCAGTTCAGGTAGCGGTTGATGGCACTGGCCGAGAGGGCACTGTCGCCGCCCGATAGGAAGGCCGCCAGCTTGCGGTCGATGCCGAAGCTGTGCTTGTCGACCGTGATGGTCGTGGGTGAGAAAGTGGCGATGTCGCAGTTGATTTGAATCTCCTGGATGGGCAGGCGATAGTGGTATTTCAGCTGATAGACATAGCGGCTCACCTCGCCGCTCTTGAGGCCGTCGGTACGGCTGTCGTAGAGCAGGAATACCCGTTTGGCCCGGCTTATCATGCGGTAGAAGTAGTAGGCATAGATGCTGTCCTGATGCTCGGTGGTTGCCATGCCGAATCCCCGCCGCAGGTTATAGGGGATGAAAGAGGGGGCCACCTTTTTTACAGGGAAGATGCCTTCGTTCATCGACAGGATGATGAGGTTCTCGAAGTCGAGAGCTCGCGTCTCGAGCACACCCATCACCTGCAATCCCGAGAGCGGTTCGCCCCGGAAGGGAATCGAAATCGAGGCCGCCATCTTGCCCAGCAGGCGGAAGAAGGTGTCGACCCCCATGGCGATGCGTTGCTCGGTCATCACGTCGCGCAACCGCTTGATGGTGATGTAGTAGTGATACATGAACTCCCGCTCTACGGCCGAGAATCCTACGGGCGAATTCTCCTCGTCGGCAGTTTCGGCCGGTTCGTCGGCAGCGGTATCCTGTTGCAGATATTCGAGCAGGCGGGTCAGGTAGTCGGCTGCCTCGTCGGCCGTAGCCGGGATGCGGAACAGCAGCTCGACCAGCGGGTGACGGCCCAGCTCGCCGGGCGAAACGAAAGCCCGATTGTTGCCGTTGATGAAGGCGGTGATGCGCTGCCCCTCGTCGCCTAGACGGGCGGCGATGAAGCGGTGCCCCAGCAGTTGCTTCACGTCGATGTGGTAGAAACGCGGTTCGCCCTTCGAGAAGCGCACGTGCCGCTGCATCTGGAATATCGAATCCATGAGAGCCGCCACCGTGGTGTGCTGCAACGTGTAGCCCATGGTGATGTTGACCGTCGAGATTTCGGGCGGAATGGAGTAGAGCATGGGCAGCAGCAACTCCTCGTCGGGGAGGACGATGGCCGTGTCGATGGCCCGCTCGGGCGAGAGCTGCTTTTCGTCGATGAGCCGTTGCAGAATGTCGGTCGCCTGCTTGGCCTGCCCCACGGCCGAGGGCACCGAGATGAGCTCGATGCGGGGCACCTGCTCGATGCGTTCGTCGAGGTCGATTTTCGAGGGAAATCGCCGTTTGTTGTCGTTGAGGAAGAAGGCTGCCTTGTTGTACGGGTCGTGCAGGGTAGGGGCATAGTAGTCCCAATAGAAATCGCCCAGCCCCGTGTCGCGCAGGTACTCCATGAATACCCGTTCGGCCTCGGTGATGGCGTTGAACCCCACGAAAACCACCTGCGTGTAGGGCAGGTCGAGCTCCTCCTTGCGGCGGCAACGCTCGGCCACGTCGCGGAAAATCATCCCCTCGTAGGCCTTGTTCTGGCTGGCCAGGTCGTCTCGCAGCCGGGTATAGAGGTCGAAAAGAATCTGCCACAGTTGGATGAACTGCTGCTTGTTCTCGCTCTCGATCGAGGGGAAGAATAGGTGCCCCCAGAAGCGTTTGATGATGGCAATCTGCTCGTCGGTGAGGTAAAACTCGTCGATCTCTTTCAGGTCGTGTATGTTGGTATAGAGCTGTCGGGCATCGACCATGTATTTGTCCACGTCGTCGAAGTCGCCCAGCAGCATGTCGCCCCAAAAGACAAAGTTGTCGAAAGTCTCGTCGCTCTGCCGCAGTTCGATGTACCGTTTGTAGAGCATCACCAGCAGGCTGATGCGGTCGATGGTCGTGTAGGGCGAGAGCTCGGCCATAAGGTCGTTGATGGTCGTCACCCGGGGCGAGAAGAGCGGTTTACCCGCCACTTCGGCCAGGTACTTTTGGAAGAAGATGCCGCTCCGCCGGTTGGGAAAGACGAAGGCCAGTTGCGAAATGTCGTGCCCGTAACGCTCGTAGAAGGCTTGGGCTATGCGGTATAGAAAAGGAGTCATAAGGGAAAGTGCGATTTACGCTTACAAGTTTACGGCTTTTTATCCAGATTCCGAAATCTGGGCGGGAAAATGAGATTGATTTCGGCATTTTCATCGTATCCGATGGATGGCGATGTTAAAGGATTAACAAAAAAACTCAAGTAAGCTGGGCTTTTTTGCTTATATTTGCCGACCGATAAAACGAGAAATATGATATCGATAGAAGGACTTTCGGTTGCATTTGGTGGAAATACGCTGTTCGACAATATTACTTATGTCATCAACAAGAGGGACCGCATCGCTCTGGTCGGGAAGAACGGGGCGGGCAAATCGACTATGCTGAAAATCATAGCCGGGTTGCAGGCGCCTACCTCGGGCAGTGTGAATATGCCGAAGGACCTCACCATAGGTTATCTGCCTCAGCAGATGAACCTGACCGATACCCGCACGGTGATGCAGGAGGCTGAGCAGGCTTTCTCGCACATCTTTGAGTTGCAGGCGCGCATCGAGCGCATGAACAACGAGCTGGCCGAGCGTACCGACTACGAGTCGGCCGACTATCAGGAGCTCATCGAGCGGGTCTCCAATGCCAACGAGCAACTCTCGCTCATCGGGGCTTCCAACTATCAGGCCGAGATTGAGAAGACTTTGATCGGTCTGGGCTTTACCCGCGACGATTTCAATCGCGACACGTCGGAGTTCAGCGGCGGTTGGCGCATGCGTATCGAGCTGGCCAAACTGCTGTTGCAGCGTCCCGACGTGCTGCTGCTCGACGAGCCCACCAACCACCTCGACATCGAGTCGATACAGTGGCTCGAGAACTTTTTGGCCACGCGGGCCAATGCCGTGGTGCTGGTCTCGCACGACCGCGCCTTTATCGACAACGTGACGACCCGCACCATCGAGATTTCGATGGGCCGCATCTACGACTATCAGGTCAACTACTCGCACTATGTGGTGCTGCGGCAAGAGCGGCTGGAGCAACAGCGGCGGGCCTATGAGAATCAGCAGAAACAGATACAGGATACCGAGGCCTTCATCGAGCGGTTCCGCTACAAGGCCACCAAGTCGGTGCAGGTGCAGTCGCGCATCAAGCAACTGGCCAAGCTCGAGCGGGTCGAGGTCGACGAGGTGGATACCTCGCACCTGAACCTGAAGTTCCCGCCGGCTCCCCGGTCGGGCGACTATCCCGTCATTGCCGAGGGGGTGGGCAAGAGTTATGGCGACCACCTGGTATTTGCCGACGCTACCTTTACCATCAAGCGGGGCGAGAAGGTGGCCTTTGTGGGAAAGAATGGCGAGGGTAAGTCGACCATGGTCAAGTGTATCATGGGCGAGATTTCCCACACCGGTACCCTCAAGATAGGGCACAATGTGAAGATCGGCTACTTTGCCCAGAACCAGGCGAGCCTGCTCGACGAGTCGCTCACCGTGTTCGAGACGATAGACCGCGTGGCGGTGGGCGATATCCGCACCAAGATACGCGACATCCTGGGTGCCTTCATGTTTGGCGGCGAAGCGTCGGACAAGAAGGTGAAGGTGCTCTCGGGTGGCGAGCGCACGCGGTTGGCCATGATACGGCTGTTGCTCGAGCCGGTCAATCTGCTCATCCTCGACGAGCCTACCAACCACCTCGACATGCGCACCAAGGATGTACTGAAACAGGCCATCCGCGACTTCAACGGTACGGTCATCGTCGTGTCGCACGACCGCGAGTTTCTCGACGGGCTGGTGTCGAAGGTTTACGAGTTCGGTGGCGGACGGGTGCGCGAGCATCTGGGCGGCATCTACGACTTCCTCGAGAGCCGCAAGCTCGAATCGCTGCGGGAGCTCGAGCAGCGCAACCCGGCTACGGCGGTGACCGATAAGAAGGTAGCTTCGCCGAAGGCCGAGTCCGCACCTGCCATTTCGGCCGCCCCCGAAGGGTCGAAACTCTCGTATGAGGAGCAAAAGGAATTGGCACGGCGTTTGCGGAAAGCAGAGAAGGAGGTGGCCGACACCGAAAAGCGGGTGGCCGACCTCGAGGCGCAGATTGCTTCGCTCGAGGAGAAACTCTCTACTCCCGAAGGGGCTGCCGATACCTCGCTCTACGAGCAGCACGGGCAGTTGAAAAAGCAGCTCGACGATGCCATGTGGCAGTGGTCCGAGGCTTCGGAGATGCTGGAGCATTTGCAGAAACAGGGTAAATGAAATACATAAATATATATTGTAAAATGAAAAGAGTAATGATTTTATCGTTTGCAGCAGCTTTGATAGCCACAGGCTGTACAAACAAATCGGTCACCAAGACTCCGGGTATCGATCTGACCAACCTTGATACGACGGTGGCTTGCGGCGACGATTTCTATGAGTATGCGTGCGGCGGATGGATGCAGAAAAATCCGTTGAAACCCGAGTATGCCCGCTATGGCTCTTTCGACCAACTGCGGGAGAACAACCAGGAGCAAATCCGTCTGCTCTTCGATGAGTTGGGCAAACAGAAAGCCGAGCCGGGCAGCGTGGCCCAGAAGATTGGCGACCTCTACAACATGGGGCTCGACAGCGTGCGCCTGAACCAAGAGGGGGCCGCTCCTATTGCCGACGAGCTCAAACGCATCCAGTCGCTTTCGGGCAAAGAGGCCGTGAGTGCCATGATCGGTGAGATGCACCGTACCATGTCGGCTCCGTTCTTCGCCATCTATGTCGATGCCGATGCCAAGAACAGTTCGATGAATATCGCCGGTTGGTACCAGGCCGGTATGAACATGGGAGACCGCGACTACTACGTATCCGACGACGAGAACAGCCGCAAGATTCGCGACAGTTACACCAACTATATCAAGACCCTCTTCACCCTTTCGGGTTATACGCAAGAGGCTGCCGAGCAGGTTGCCGCTACGGTGCTGAAGGTAGAGACGGCTATTGCCAAGGCCGCTTTCACGCGTGAAGAGCTGCGCGACCCGCAAGCCGGTTACAACGTGATGACGGTTGCCGACCTGAAGAAACAGTACGACGGTCTCGACTGGGATGTTTACTTCAAGACCGTAGGTCTCGACAGCATCCAGAAAATCAACATCGGCCAGCCCCGTACGCTCAAGGCCGTGAACGAACTGCTCAAGACGCTGAGCGAGCAGGAGATGCGCGACTATCTGGCCTTCAACTGCATCGACGGTGCCGCTCCCTACCTGAGCGACGATTTCGTAAACGCCCGCTTCGACTTCTATTCCAAGACGCTGTCGGGTAAAGAGCAGATCGAACCCCGCTGGAAACGGGCTCTCAACGTGCCCAACAGCCTGCTCTCCGAAGCCGTCGGCGAAATGTATGTAGCCAAATACTTCCCCCCCGAAGCCAAAGAGCGCATGGTACAGCTCGTAGCCAACTTGCAGACGGCTCTGGGCCAGCACATCGACAGCCTCGAATGGATGAGCGATGCCACCAAAGCCAAGGCTCATGAGAAACTGAATACCTTCTACGTAAAAATCGGTTACCCCGACAAATGGCGCGATTACAGCGGCCTGACCATCGACCCGAAAGAGAGCTACTACGCCAACGTGCGTCGTGCTGCCGAGTTTGAAACGCTCTACTCGCTCAAAGACGAGGGCAAACCTGTCGACAAGACCAAGTGGTACATGAGCCCGCAAACGGTGAATGCCTACTACAACCCCACCTCGAACGAGATTTGCTTCCCCGCCGGTATTCTGCAACCGCCCTTCTTTAACTTCGATGCCGACGATGCCGTGAACTACGGTGCTATCGGTGTGGTTATCGGTCACGAGATGACTCACGGATTCGACGACCAGGGCCGTCAATACGACAAGGATGGTAACCTGAACGACTGGTGGACGCCCGAAGATGCCGAGCAGTTCAACCAACGGGCCGAGATTCTGGCCAAACAGTACGACAATATCATCGTGCTCGATACGGTTCATGCCAACGGTCACTTCACGCTGGGCGAGAATATCGCCGACCACGGTGGTCTGCGTGTAGCCTACACGGCATTCCGCAATTCGCTCAACGGGGTAGAGCCTGCCTTGATCGATGGCTTCACTGCCGACCAACGCTTCTACCTGTCGTATGCCAACCTGTGGGCCGGCAACATTCGCGATGCCGAGATTCTGCGTCTGACCAAAATCGACCCCCACTCGCTGGGCCGCTGGCGTGTAAACGCTGCCCTGCGTAATATCGATACCTTCTTCAAGGCATTCAATATCAAAGAGGGCGATCTCATGTATCTGGCTCCTGCCGATCGGGTAGTCATCTGGTAATCATCCGAGATTGAGATATGGCAAAGAGGCTGTCTCAAAATAAAAATTTGAGATGGCCTCTGCTGTTTCATATCAGATTGAAGTCATTTGGATTTTCCTCAAAAAAGGAG
>CABRIW010000026.1:0-25413 GCA_902471075.1 uncultured Barnesiella sp.
TGAGAGACCCATTGGTAGAGTTAAATATGCGCTAATTTAATTCCGCCAACGGGTTTAAGTATTTAAATCTAAAAAACATGAAAAAGATTCACAAGTGTAAATTTGGGCTTTTGGTGCTCTTCTTGTCTCTTTTTTTTCCGGTTGTTGCCAGTGTGACGACCCTGGGGGCAGGAGTGGCAACAGCGAAGTCAACTCAGTCGGGCAAGCATCAGATCAAGGGTGTAGTCTCCGATGAGTCGGGCGAACCTTTAATAGGCGTGAGCGTATTGGTGAGAGGTACGGCAACCGGTGCCTCTACGAATATCGACGGTGTCTATACAATCGATGTCCCGAACGACAACGCTGTTCTCGATTTTAGTTATGTAGGTTATCAGAAAACATCACTCTCGTTGGCGGGTGCCACTTCGTACAATGTGGTTATGAAGGAGGAGAATCGCGTATTGGACGAGGTGGTTGTAACCGCCATGGGTATATCGAGAGAATCCAAAACCCTGACGTATGCTACTCAAACGATCAAGAGCGAAGAGGTGACCCGTATCAAGGAGACGAACTTCATCAATTCACTCAAAGGTAAGAGTGCCGGTCTGACCATCGTTCCTAACAATACCGGTGCCGGTGGTGGTGCTTCTAAGATTGTGCTTCGAGGTTCTACCTCGATTCTGGGTACCAACCAACCGTTGATCGTTGTCGATGGTGTGCCTATGCAAGACGGTATGGGTACGCAGGCTACCGATAACATGATTCTGGGTGGTAACCGCAGCGGCGACGACCTCTTGTCGACCATCAACCCCGAGGATGTAGAGAGCATGACCATTCTGAAAGGCCCGAATGCTGCCGCCCTTTATGGTAGTGCCGCCAACAACGGTGTAATCGTGATTACCACCAAGTCGGGTGCTGCGGGTGCCGTGAAGGTAAATATCTCGAGTTCCACTTCGGTCGAGACGATAGCCATGTATCCCAAGGTACAACAGATTTATGGTATCAGCGACAACAATCAATGGTCGGCGTGGGGCCCGAAAATCGGAACCCGTTCGGCCGATGAAATCGCTTCGTCTCCCTATCTGATGAATACGGCTCGCAGTGCCGTGAAGGACTTCTTCAATATGGGTCTGACGACCAATAACGGTTTGACGTTGAGCGGTGGTACCGAAAACTTCCGTACCTACTTCTCGTACAACAATACCTATCAAACCGGTTTGCTTCCCGGGAACAAGTTCAGCCGTCACAACGTGATGTTCAAGGAGACTTTCTCCTTGTTCGACAAGCGAATCAACATCAATACCAGCTTGAACTGGATTCACCAGAAAACCGATAACGGCCCGGTTGTAGGTAAGGCGTTGAGTGCCCTCTATGCTCTGTATCGTACACCGGCCGACATCGATATGCGCTATTTCAAACACAATTACCAACACCCGGGTACTGCCGCCGATGATATTGTAAGCAATCCCCAGACCGGTAACCCCAAACTGGCCGGACAGCCGGTTCAAACCTGGTACTGGTATGACCAGTATCTGAATAACCCCTATTGGGTGACCAACATGAATAACGATGTGGCCAAGCGGGATCGTTTGCTGGCCAATGTCACTTTGGATGCCAAGATTTGGCAAAACCTGAAGTATCAGACCCGTTTTAGCGTAGACTATGTGATAAACAACAACTTGAATGAGGAATATGCTGGTATGTTCCGAACCGCATTTGACTATGTGGGTGGTAAATATTACTCCAGCAATTCTCGCTCGAGCGATATCTATAACGATCACATGCTTACCTGGAACGACCGCTTTGCCGATAAGATCGACATCAATGCTGCCGTGGGTACCAGCTTTACCCGTCACTATGATCGTAATTCGAACATTACGACCGCCATCGATACGTGCGGTGTTCCCAATGCCTTCGTTCCTCAGAACAGCAAGCACAGCCGTCCCAACAACCCCAATGGTAGTGCTACTTCGGCCTACGATAGCTGGAACAACAACGATTGGAGTACGGCCGTTTTCGCCACGGCATCTCTCGGTTTGTTCGACAAGATTTACCTCGATGGCAGCTATCGTTTGGAGTGGGCCCAGTCGTTCCAGCAATTTACGCAAGGCAGCGGTTATAAATCGTTCGACTACTATTCGGCCGGTGTCAATGTGCTTCTCGACAAGTTCTTGCCTCGCCGAGACTGGCTCAATCAGTTGAAATGGCGTGGCAGCTGGTCGGTTGTGGGTAACCCCATTCCCAATACCCTGTTTGCCCGGCAGACGATTGACTTCGGTACGGGAACCGTAGGTACTCGTCCGCCGTTGTTCGGCAATCCTCTGCCCGAAACGACCACTTCGTTCGAGACGGGTTTCGATGTATGGATGTTTGAAAACAAATTCAATTTCGACCTGACCTATTACAACTCTACACTTCGCAATCAGTTCCTGTATGTGACTACGGCCAATGGCGAGTCCAAGCCTGTCAATACGGGTGTGATTCGCAACTACGGTTTGGAATTCCAGGCCGCCTACCGTTGGAACATCAACCGCGACTGGCGTTGGGAAACCGGATTCAACATCGCTTGGAACGATAACCGCATCCTGGAAACTTACAAAACGGAAACGGGTGCTCCCTATGAAGTACAGATGGGCCCCAATGCCTTCAAGATTAAATATGTAGAAGGCGGCCGTTATGGCGATATTTATGTAAACTCTTTCGCTCGTGACGAAAACGGTTATATCAAGGTCAACGACGAAGGCGACTATGCCAATGCCGTTCCCGTGATGACCTCGGGTAAGTATGAAACCTATGTAGGCAACATGACTTCGCCTATCAATTTCGGTTGGAACAATACCTTCACGTGGAAGAACCTGAGCCTCTATTTCTTGCTCGAGGGACGTATCGGAGGTAAGGTGATGTCGCTGACCGAGGCCGATTACGACTTGTACGGTCTCTCCGAGCGTTCGGCTCAAGATCGTCTGAATGGCGAGCGCGTGATGCAAAACGGCAAGGAGTATGTCCTCAAGGAGTTGCCCGACGGTTCTGGTCGCAAAGTATCGGTAGAGAACTACTACATGACCATCGGTGCATTCCCCATGGAAGACCACGTTTACGATGCAACCAGCGTGCGCGTGCGTGATATTTCGTTGAGCTACGACATGCCTCATCTTTTCGGCAAGAGCCAAGGCATGACGGTGCAATTCTCGGTAAAGAACGCCTTCTTTATCTATAAGAACTCGCCCGTCGATCCCGATATTTCGGTATCTGCTGCCAACGGTTACTCGGGTATCGACTGCTATACGTTGCCTACGACGCGCAGTTTTGCTTTGACTTTGAAGTTTGATTTATAATGAAATTGGGTTTAAATAATATCAAGATGAGAAAAACAATATATGCAATCGGATTCTTTGTGGTTGAATCCGTATTATCAGTAGGTCTTTTCACTTCTTGCGGCGATCGTTTCCAGGAGGAGTATCCGTGGATGATCGGGCGGCAGGAAGATATGGACAACAGTAACGAAGAGGGAGCCGGAGCCACCGATATTACGGTACTCGAGAAAGAGCTTCGTGGAGCCATCCCTTACATGATTAGCTACACCAAGGGCGGTAGCTGGCAACCACATGCCTATCAATACCAACGGTCCAACAATATCGACAACTATGCCGGATATTGGACGACGACCAAGGGTACCTTTGCCTTCGGTGGCGCTCTGCCTACGCTTTACACCTATCCCAACGACTATCTGGGAGGCCCGATGGATAACTCGATTTTTACACAGTCGTACAATGCCATTCACCATGCCACCGAGTTGGGCAAACCCGAATGGCGTGCCGTTGCCCTGATTATTCAAGCCTATCAAGGTCATGAAATCGTCGATTTCTATGGTGCCGCACCGTTTAACGATTGGCGTAACCTGCAACGTAATCCGCCGTTGACCTATGAAAAAGGTGAGGATATTTACGCACAAATTTTCAACGACCTCGACGAGGCTATCCGCATTCTGAAAGAGCGTCAGCCCTCGCGTGATGAGATTGCCAAGATCGAAGACTTGACCATCAGAACCTTGTCTAATGGTGACTGGCGCATGTGGGTGAAGTTTGCCAACAGCATCAAGATGCGTATGGCCATGAATATCGTGAAATACGATGCCGGTACGGCACAGCAGAAATTTGAACAGGCTGTAACCGACGACATCGGAGTTCTCAGCGAGACCGATGCCCGTGACATCGCTTACTATCAAGAGCAATATGCCTGCTCGTGGTATGTACTTGGCAACTCGTGGAACGATATTCGTCTGGGTGCCTCGTTGGAGAACATTCTCAAACGCTGCAATCACCCCTTGCTTACCCGTTGGTTCGATACCAATGCCTACACGATTAAAGACAAGTCGTCGGGTATCGCCGCTCCCATCGATGTGTATGGAGTTCGTGCCGGAATCAACATGCGTAACAACAATACCACCGGTAAGGACAAAGGCGGTTATGGACCTTTTGCCACTCTTACGGGTGAGTTCCAATATATGCACCAGCCCTTCTTCAAACGTACCGAGAGCCTGTTCCTGATGGCCGAGGGAGCTTTGAGAGGTTGGAATACGAGAGGCCGTACGGCTCAGGAGCTTTACGAAGCCGGTATCCGCCTTTGCTTCCAGGAAAACGGTATCACCGACGAGTCGGTAATCACCCAGTATCTGGAGCAGACCGAAGTGAACGATGTGGATTATGTCGATCCCTATAATGGAGAGAATAATATTGCCGGTCGTGTGAACGTGTGCGTAAAATGGAACGAAAGCGATGCTAATGAGGTGAAACTCGAAAAGATCATCACGCAAAAGTATATCGCCAACTTCCCCATGAGTGCCGAGGCCTGGACGACCTTCCGCCGTACGGGTTATCCCCGTCTGTTCCCGGTTAAGGTGAACAACTTGAAAGACCAGAATGTCGATACCGAGTTGCAGTTGCGTCGTATTCCTATTGTAGAAACTACGAACAATACGTTGGAAATCGCTTCGCTTGTGCAGGCTCTTGGTCAGCCCAACTGGGGTGGTTCACGTGTCTTCTGGGATGTTGCTAACGAAACTCGTGGCGATCAGAGTCCCGATAACGAATATTTACTGGTAGTACCGCACAACTTTTAATCTATAAATCTTTAAGAACAATGAAACGATATAGCATTATATTATTTTTGGCTCTCTTCTTTGGCGTTACCATCTTCTCGGCCTGTGAAGAAGAGGCCACGCTCGATGGTGCGACCGAGGTGTATATCACCCTCAACCCCACGGACATCTCTTTGCGGGTAGGCGATACGGTGAAGATTTCGGCCAAGGTTACCAATGTGAGCGGAAAAATCATCAATACGCCCATCGCTTGGTCGCTTGCCGACGAGACTGTAGCCAAGTTGCTGGGCGATAGCGCTATTGTAGCCGTTAATGGCGGTCAGGACAAGGAGACGACTTTGAAAGCTACGTTGGAAAATGGCAAATATGCCCTTACCTCGGTTACCGTTTTGCGCAACCTGCCCGAAGGGGTGACTTGTGTCGCCAATGACAGCACTATGCCCGAGATGACCTCTAAACAAAGTTACAACATGCTTCACGACTCGGTTATGTTTGCCGTTTCGCCCAAGACATTGCTGTATGATTATGAGCCCCAGGTTGCACTCGAGGGTGTTACGGCCTATGACCCGATGACTACCATCAATTACGAGAAAGGTATTGTAACGGTTCACTTCGTTTCGCCTCGTGAGTCGGGTGAAGGAAAAGTAACCGTCACGCTTGGCGATGCCTCGACGGCGAAGACGGGCTCTTGTACAATTACGATAGCTCCTCAGATATTCGCTACATTCTACGGCGAAGCCTATGCCAATATGCCCTATCTGGAGACTCGTCCCGGTAAGGAAATCCTGCCGATGTATTTTGCCTACACCTACGAAAAGGAGATGGATATAAATACGTCCGACACGATTCGCATCGCCATGAACGTGCAGTCGGGTTTGAAGGAAGACATCGAGAATGCCTACAATGCCTACCGTTGGGAAATCGCCTCGGGTAGCTCGGTTGTGATTACCAGCAAGACCAACGAATATGTGGAAAACGAAGGTTTCGATGCCGTGCTTTCGGTGCGTGCCGGTGTGGAAGAGGGCGATACCGAGATTCACTGCGTAACCCCCGATACGGTATTCGTTGCCACCTTCCGGGTGAAAGACTTCAAGACCCGTTATCCGGTCGACGAGATTACCGTCGACAAAGATCCCATCTCCATGCCTGTGGGTGGTACCGTACTGTTGACAACGGGTGTAATACCGGCTACTTCCTATGCTTATCATAAACCGGTGGTCAAGGCTGCCGATCCTACCAAAGTTGCCGTAGGTGCATACGACGGCAATATGATTACCTTGCGTGGCCTTGCCTTGGGTGAAACCGAGCTGATTCTTACCGCCAACGGTAAGGAAAAACGAGTTCCGGTAACCGTTACCGAGGGTATCCACTCGGTACTGTGGGTTTCGGGTAATGCCCGTACGCTCTTTGCCGGCCAATCGGTACAATGGACTATCGACGCGAAGACCCTCTCGGGTGGCGACAACCCCTACGATGTAACCTGGAAATCGACGAATCCCGATGTGGTTAAGGCCGAACAGACCGGCAGCGATAACAAGCATGGTACGATTACGGGTCTCTCCGTCGGTTCGTCCGATGTGACGGCCGAGGTTGCCGGAGTAACGTCTGATGTCGCTACGGTACAGGTGATTGCATTGCCGGTAGATCTGAATCTGACGGCTGCCGATATCGATCAACAGAACTCGGCTATCTATGACGAATCGGGTAATCTGGTAGTGCTTGTAGCTCCTACATCGGGATATAGCCTGATTACGCTGACCCTTCCTTATAATGGAGGCAGCTACGATGGTCAATACTCGCTTGCCGGTGCTACCCTTAACATCGATGGCGCTGAAGTTGAAGTGACGTCGGGTAGTTTGACTGTTGCCACGTCGGCCGGACAGACGACCGTATCCTACAACCTTTCGGGTAATGTAGGCGGTAAGGTGTTCTCGATCGAGGTCGTTGACATACCGGTATTGCTCTAAGTAAAAAAGGTTTGGGAAGGAAGGGAGTATGGCCTTATACTCTCCTCCTTCTCAAATCTCTTGGCATCAAAGAAAAAGAAAACAGAGATTACATAATTCATTATTAACCTAAAAACAATTTCCATGAAAAGAAATCTATTTTTGTTTTCCGGAATCTTGGCTCTTTCGCTCACGGCCAATGCACAAGAGTTGAAAGAAGAGTACATGACATGGCCCAATAGCCAAGGTCTTGGAGAGTATGCTTCTCAATGGACTCCGGGAACGTACTTGTTTGAAGATGAAAACTTTTACATCTCGCGTGTGAAGCCTAAAGCTCGTTTCCGCAATGCCAATACGCAGATAAACGAAACATTGACCGAAGAAACCGACAAGAATCTGGTTTTCTGGGTCCCCGTAGGTACCGCTTCGGGAGGTAACCCGAATGCCCGTCCTAACGGCAAGTTCGATTCCGAAGTATTCAGTATGTGGTCGTATGTTACCCACTATGGCGACTGGACTGCTCCGCAAGGCTGGGTACCCGGTGGTTTTGCCGATGCCGCCCATAAAAACGGTGTAGGTGTATCGGGTGTGGCCTCTATTCCCTGGGGTAGTTTGTCGTCCGATTGGGCTACCGCTTTGGATAACATGTCCAAGAATGCGACCATTCGTGAGAAGGTAGCCAAATTCCTTCACTATCACGGTGTAGATGGTCTCGGTTATAACTCGGAGTTCAACACTTCGAATACGACGATGCTGTCTAATGTGCGCGCTCTGAACGAAGAGGTACACAAATATTTGACCGAACAAGGAAACCCCGTAGCCGAGAACTTCTGGTATGATGGTACGAATGATAATGGTCAGATCAGTTTTGACCAGGGCCTCGGGTCTCACAACAATGAGACCTTTGGTGATGGAGAACACATCCGTACGTCACTGTTCTTGAACTACAACTGGTGGGGAACTCCGTTGAGCACGTTCAATACGGGTACGATCAATAGTCAGGCTCCCGGTCGTAGCTTGCTCGACTTGTATGCCGGTTTCAACATGCAAGGTGGCGACCCCTCGACTTGGACGTTACTCGAGGACTACAATGTTTCTATCGGTTTGTGGGGCGCTCACGATTTCAACATGTTGTGGGCCGACCGTGCCAACTATGGTAGTACCGATATGTCGAAACAGTTGGGTTATCAAAATGTAATCGAGCAATTCTTCTCGAACGGTCGTCGCAACCCGATTGACAAGATCGCGGTATTCGATCGTGGCAGTCACCACCCCAACGAAGGTTGGTTCGGTATGTCGGCCTTTATGACCGCTCGAAGCTCGCTCAGCTGGGATTTGGCTACCGAGCCGTTCATCACCTATTTCAACCTGGGTAACGGTCAGTTCTTCAACTGGATGGGCGAACGTCAGAACGACAATGAGTGGTACAACATCGGTGTACAGGACTATCTGCCTACCTGGCGTTTCTGGTTTGCTTCCGAATTCTTGGGCAAAACGGCCGACAAGGTGGTAGCCAATGGTCTGGATGCCAAGTTTACCTTCGACGATGCTTATGTAGGCGGTTCGTGTCTGCGCATCTTCGGTTCGGCTGCCGATGAATATCTGCACCTCTTCAAGACGGCCTTCACGCTGGCTTCGGGCGATAAGATTACGGTTCGTTACAAATTGATCCGTGGTCAGGCCGACATCAATCTGGCTCTTTCGGCTGTAGGTTCCGAGACCTCGATTCTGCGTGAGTCTGGTTTCAAGGTATTGACGGTTGCCGATAGCGAGGCCGATGACGAAGTGTGGGTAGAGAAGACCTTTACAATCAGTGGTACTTTGGCTTCGCTGGCCAACCGGAATATTGCCATGGTGGCTCTCCACTTTGAGAACGCCGAGAATCTGGAACTCTACTTGGGTGAATTCTCGATTACGCGTAACGAGATGACTACTCCTGCCGCTCCTGTCATCAAGATAGCCAAAGTGCTGGCTTCTCACTACAAGGGCGTAGATGCCAAGGTCATCTTCGAAATGAACAATACCAAGCCTCTGGGCGAGCCGGTTTACAACCTCGATGTAAACGCTTCGATGTTCAAGCTCTATGCTCAACAAGAGAATGAAGAGCCTATCTTTATGGGTATCACCACTTCGTGGGCCGGTATGTACTATTCGATTCCTACCAACTTGCAGGGTTCTGACCGCATCCGTCTGGGTGTTGCTGCCGTTTCGGTCGACATGAAGAGCGATTCCGAAATCTCCTGGAGCGAGTATATGGATATGGGTGAGTACACGACGACCGACGACATTCAAATCGACAAGACGACCATCAAACCGAACGAGAGCTTCGAAATCTCTTACGTCGATCCTCGTCACGATCCGGCCGACTGGAAACTGCTCAACAGCGACGGCGAGACTGTAAAACAAGCTACCAATACGACGGTATTCTCGGTAGAAGACGGTATCTCTGAGATTGGTGGTTATGACCTGCAGGTAACTTGCAACGGTCAAACATCTACTTTCGGCTACTATGTACAGATTACGAGCGAGTCCGTAGGTGCTCTGCCCGAAATCTATACGCTGACGGTTGACGGCGAAGAGACTTCGGCCGCCGAAGTGAAGGTAGACCTCGACCAAACGCTCACACTGGGTTATACCGGTAGAAAAGCCGATGGTGCCTCGTCGCGCGGTATCGAAATCAACGACAGCTGGATTGGCGGTAACCTGAATGAAGCAGGTATCGTAGGTGGTAAATCTTTCTCGGTATCGGCTTGGGTTCGCTTTACTACGTTGCCCGAGTCTTCTGCCTTCTTCAGCATCGAGAACCGTGCGGGTGGATGGCCTGTAAACAACTGGGGCTGGATGTGGTCTAACATTACCAGCGAAGGCCGGGTTACCGCCTATACGGTTCGTGGCGACGGTAATGCTTCTCCGGTTGCCGTGAACTATACCTTCCCCAATACGATTGTATCGCCCAATGCTTGGAACCATGTAGTTCTTACCTTCGAGTATAACGATCAAGGTCAATTCCGCTCGCTCTTCTACCTGAATGGTGTTCTGCAAGAGTCTACCTGGACCTACGGTTCTTCTGCAAGTGGAAAAACCGAGGATTGGGTTCCCAAGGCAAGTTACGATGTTTCGGCTTCCGACTGGTTCTGCTTCGCCGGTGGTCGTGGTGAACAACCTGTTACCAACAACGGTATCGTTGACGACCTGTTGATTTGGGACGGTGGCATGACTCAAGAAGAGGTGAATCAAGTGAAAGCCGGTCTCGATGCTTCTGACCTGCCCGACAAGGTAATCGCTTACTGGGATTTTGAAACCGATGCCAACGACCAGAATTATTTCTTGTCGAAAGGTTCGAAAGAGGGTGCAAAAGCCTGCTCGTTCAAACTGGTAGCTTCGACGGCTCAAGGTTCGGGTGTTCAAACGCCGCAAAGACCTCTCTACATCTCGGGTTGTCCGTTTATTGCCGGAACTGCTTTCCAAGTAGAGACTCTCCCGACGTGGACTGCCAAACGTGGTGAGCTCTCCGAATCGACCGGTAACGATACCGCAGGTTCTACGAAGTTGACTTACAGCAAGAGCGGTGATTATACCGTTACCTTGACGCTTGAGAATACGCTCGGTTCGGATACGAAGTCTTATCCGGTATTCCTGGTTGATCAGAAAGATGCCGTAGAGGATGGCGTAGCCGATGAGATGCGCACTTATACGGTTGAAGACCTCCTCTTCGTAGAGTTTGCCGAAGCCGGTGCTTATCAAGTAGGCGTATACAATGTTTCGGGTATGCTTGTGGCTCAGGAAGAGGCTACGGTAGCTGCCGGTCAGCACATGAGCATTACGCTCGGAGCCAAGGGCGTTTACGTGGTTAAGGTAATGAAAGAGGGTAAGGTGGTTCGCACGGTTAAGGTGCTGAATCGCTAAGCCGATAACGCCTGTTCCCCGACGGGTGTCCTGGCTTCGAAACCGGATAACCGCGGGATAAGGCCATAAAGTCCAAGCGGGGGCTGTGTCGTTGCAGACGATGCAGCCCCCGCTCTTTTTGTATCCGGGGGGCATGGGGCGGGAGATGCGAGCGGGCTGCTCGATAAGTATGCCGTATAATTTTGATTTCTATTCGGCTTGCACTACTTTTGTCCATCATGTCATTGCCCGTCTGTTTTGCCCCGTTGCAAGGGTATACCGATGCGGTGTACCGTTGTGCCCACGCCTCGCTTTTTGGTGGGGTGGCTGCCTATTACACGCCGTTTGTCCGCATCGAGAAAGATGATTTCCGCCGGAAGGATTTGCGCGATATTGCTCCCGAAAATAACCAGGGTATGACGGTGGTGCCGCAGTTGATAGCCTCGCAGCCCGACGAGCTGTGCCGGCTGGTCGACGGTATCGCGGCTTGCGGGTATCGCCGTATCGACCTCAATCTGGGGTGTCCGTTTCCCATACTGGCGCGGCGGCACAAAGGGTCGGGCATCTTGCCTTTCCCCGACGAGGTGGAGCGGCTGTTGCGCCCGCTCGAGGGGTATGGCGGGATAGATTTCTCGGTGAAGATGCGGCTGGGGTGGGAGAGCCCCGACGAGTCGTTGCGCCTGTTGCCGCTGCTCGAGAGCTCGCCGGTGCGACAGATTACGCTCCACGCCCGGGTGGGGCGGCAGCAGTATAAGGGCGAGCCCGACCTCGACGGCTTTGCCTGGTTCTACGAGGCGTGTCACCTTCCGCTGGTCTATAATGGCGACTTGACTACGGTCGAGGCGATGAGGTGCATCGAGCAGCGCTTCCCCCGGCTCTCTGGCCTGATGGTGGGGCGGGGATTGCTGGCTCGCCCCTGGTTGGCCGAGGCTTATGCCGGCGATGGTGCGATGCCGCCCGATGGTTACGCCCGGGTGGCCCGGCTGCACGACCAGGTGTTCACCCGCTATGCCGGGGTGTTGCAGGGGGAGCACCAGCTGCTCGCTCACATGGCCACGTTTTGGGAGTATCTGCTGCCCGACGTGGACCGGCGGTTGAAGAAGCGGGTGTTGAAGGCGCGGTCGGTCGATGAGTATACCGGGGCGGTGCAGAATCTGTGGCATTCGCTGGAAGAAAACCGGTAGGCGGGTAGGAATTTTTGCATGTCGGGGAGTTACATTTTCAAAATCATCGGGCAGGCATCGAGGCATTATTCCCATCGAAATTCCCGGCTTTTATTTGCTTTTGCATTTTCCTTTCACTATCTTAGCCGAAAAAGCCGGTAGACTTTTTATCGTATTATCTTTTTAAGAGCTTTTGAACAAAATATATAAGAATATTTTCCAGTGAAGAACCTGAAGAGGTATAGCCTTCTGTATTCGGTTCTGTTCGATTTGTAAAATACCTAAAACACCCCATTATGGAAAAAGAGATTGTGTTGTATCGTACGTTCGACTCGTCGGTCGAAGCGAATATCGTGAAGGATGTGCTGGAGACAAACGGTGTGCCCTGTTTCCTGTCGAACGAGATTTTCTCGAGTGTGCTGCCGCTGACCAATTCGTCGGTGGGGGCTATCCGGCTCAATGTCTTTGCCGAAGATGTGGACAAGGCCGACATGATCTTGAGCAGTACCACGCTCCCCGACGCGAAGGAGTGACTAATCTTTCATATCCCTTTTCCCTTTTTTGACCGCCACGCAATCACCCCACGAGTACGTGGCCGGCATCGGGTGTGCCCTTCACCGCCTGGGGCTCTTGAGGTGCGAGTTGGGCCGCAATACCCTGTTTTATCTTGAATCCGGTGAATACCACGAGTATCGACATGAGGGGGCTCAGCAGGTTGAAGAAACAGTAGGGCAGGTAGGTGAGTGTGCCTACGCCCAGTACGGTAGCCTGGGTCATGCCGCACGAGTTCCAGGGGATGAGTACCGAGGTGACCGTCACCGAGTCTTCCACCGTGCGGCTGAGCAGCCGGCTCTCCAGCCCGCGGTTGTGATACAGATCCTTGAACAGATTGCCCGTGAGGATAATCGACAGATACTGGTCGGCCGTGCAGGCGTTGAAGAAGAGGCCGGCCCCTACGGTCGAGCATACGGCACTCTTGGGCTTGTGTACGAACCGCACGAAGAGGTTGGTGATGCTGCTTATCATGTGGCTGGCCGACATCACTCCCCCGAAACACATGGCACAGATGATGAGCCAGATGGTGTCCATCATACCCCGCATGCCCCGGGTAGCCACCAGCGCGTCGATTTCGGGGTGGCCTGTCGAGAGGGCGGTGCTGCCGAAGACCGACGTCATCAGGGCCTTGAAGCCGGTGGCGAAGTCGAGGGTATCGCTCTGGGCGATTTGCAGCAGAATGTGGGGTTGGAAAATGAGTATGCAGATACCGGCCACAACCGACGAGATGAAGAGGGTGATGATGGTCGGCAGCTTGACGGCAATCAGGATTCCGGTGATGAGGGGCACCAGCAACAGCCAGGGCGAGAGGTTGAACTTCTGGGCCAGCGTGTCGGCAAAGAGGGCACTCTGGGCGCTGTCGGTGTGGCTCATCGTCAGTCCGGCCACGGTAAAGATGATGAGGGTGATGACTATCGACGGCACGGTGGTAACCAGCATGTAGCGTATGTGGGTGAAGAGTTTGGTGCCCGTGGTCGACGAGGCGAGCACGGTGGTGTCGGAGAGCGGCGAAATCTTGTCGCCGAAGTAGGCCCCCGAGATGATGGCGCCGGCAATCCATCCCGTGTCGAATCCCATGGCCTTGCCTATGCCCAGCAGGGCTACCCCTATGGTGGCGATGGTGGTCCAGGAGCTGCCCGTGATGACCGAGACAATGGCGCAGATGATGCAGCACGAGGCCAGGAAGAAACGCGGCGAGAGGATGTGCAGACCGTAGGAGATGAGCGTGGGTACCACGCCGCTGAGCATCCAGGTGCCCGAGATGGCCCCGATGAGCAGCAGGATGATGATGGCCGGGGTCACCTTCTTGATGTTTTTGGCCATACCCTCTTCGAGTACGCTCCATTTGTAGTTGTAACGTCCCATGGCCAGGGCCACGCACACGGCCGAAGCGACAAGCAGCGACACCTGGCTGCCGCCCATCAGGGCATCGCTCCCGAAGATGGGGATAACCATGGCCAGCAGGGCCACCAGTACGGCCAGCGGGATGATAGCGATAAGGGGAGCAGGTATTTTGGTTTTCTCGTTCATGTCGGTTCTATTCTGATTTCGTTTGCAAATGTAATAATAATGCAAATAAAAGGGGCCGTTTTTCGGGAATATTTGAATATATACACGTATTTTATCGGATTGTGTAATAAATATACATTTGCATATAGAAAAAAAGACCGAACAGAAACCGCCAGTTTCTGTTCGGTCCGGGTCGTATGAGTATGGATGTCGTGTATCAGAAGTGGAGCATCACGCCGGCCGAGAAGCTGCGCATCTGGGGGCCCCGGCTCTGCTGCAGGACGTTGAAGGGCGAGAGCTTCACGTAGAAGCCGAAGGTGCCGTATCCGCCCTGGGCCATGATGTCGAGATTGATGGGGTTGGGCTTGATGCCCTTCTCGAAGAGTTGCACCTTTTGGCCGTCGGCCGTGGTATATTTGGTTTTGGTGCTGCTGTAGGTCTTGATGCCGATGACGGGGCCCAGCGAGAAGAAGATGGGGCCGTGCAGGAATTTGTGGGTTTGCCACTCGAAGAGCAGGGGCACGGTGAGGTCGACGGTCTTCAACCGCGAGAAGTCGAGGTCGGCACCCTCGGGGCAGGGCACGACGCTTATCTTACCCTCCTGTTTGACGAAGTAGCGGTTTTCGTTCATGACGTAGTTGCGCCAGTCGATACCCAAGCCGGTGACGAATCCCCAGTTGTTGCCGCTGATGGGGGTATAGACGGTGATGAAGTTCCAGAAAATCTCGAACGAGCCCGAGAAGTCGAGCGAGATTCCGTTGGGATTGTTGAGGAACCGCAGCCCGTTACCCATGCCGTTGCAGAAGCCGAAGCCTACGCCCGACCAGTGCGGGTCGAAGCGTTTGCGTTTCTTCGCCTTGTTGCCCGTGATGAGGTCGGAGAAGGGGAACGCTACCGACTCGGAGAGTTCCCACGAGGTTTGCCGTTTGCCGTCGGCGTAGCGCGACTCGTAGAATTTCTTGTAGGGCGTATCCCCCTCGAAAACCTTGACCGACACGATGTCGGCCGAGTCTTTGATTTGAATCTCTTTTTGGTTGAAGTAGACGGTGGTGTCGCGTTCGCAGTCGGCAGCCACGACGGGCAGGGCGAGCAGGAGCGCAGGCAAGAGCGTGAGAATAGGTTTCATATCGATACAGTTTTTTATTGTTTCTTGTTGATAAAGAGTTTGATGAGCCGGTCGAGCTGCGTGTGGCCCTCGAGGTAGATGAGGGTGGCGTCGTCGGGCGACAGTTTGCGGAAGAGGATAAACCGGTTCTCTCCGCCCGGTGAGGCCGGGGGCAGTTGGTAGTAGCCGGCTATGGTGTTGTTGCCCGATTTCACCGTTTCGCTGTTGTTGGCCTTGGAGCTGTCGGCACGCACGGCCGCTTCGAAGAGAGCCACGTCGTCGGGGCGGTCGGTAATGGCGATACTGCGGAAGAGCGAGAGGTGGTACTCCTTCAGTTTATTCCCCTTGATGAGGACGACGACCGCCTGTTTGTCGTGGTTGTACTGCCCCGCAAAGAGGGGGGCGATGGCCAGACCTTCCTGAGCCTGTGCGACCGATGCGCCGACGAGCAGCAGGCAAGTGATGAGTATTTTGTATAATCGTTTCATAACGAGCTTGTTTAAGGTATGGATTCGAGGGGTGAGAAGATGGCGTCGAGCTGACTCTCTACGGCGAAATCGGTCGAGGTAAACTGCGATACCGACTGTTGCATCTGCGAGATTACCGCTTCGGGGTCGGTCTGTTTTTCGCCATAGACATAGGCCACGCAGGTGTCGCGTGGAGCCGTGGTGTAGTAGACGATTCCGCCCCCCAGCATCAGGGCTATGCAGGCGGCAGCCGCCCAGGCCCGCAGTGTGTGGTGCCGGGTGGCATGCACGCGGGGAGCCGTCTGTCGCCGGCCCATCTGGGTGTAGGCGAGTACGGCCCGGGTGTCGTCGTAACGGTCGTCGGCCTCGTCCGAGAAGAGGAACCTTCGCAACTCCTCCTCTTCGTGCAGCGAGGTTTCTCCGGCGTAGTATCGCTCGATGAGCTGCTCCCAGTCGTGGGGGGTGCGGGTGCTGTGTGTCGATGATTTACCGGTCATGGTCGTATTGTTTTTTATATTGTTCGCGTATGGTTTTGCGGGCTCTCGACAGATTCATGCGCACGGCTGTCGGCTGCATCTGTAGCTCTTGGGCAATCTCTTCGATTTCGAGTCCGCGGAAGTCACGCATCTCGAGTATGGTCCGCTGGTTTTCGGTCAGGGCACTCTCGATGAGTTGCCGTACCGCCTTGAACCGCTCGGCTACAGCCTCGCTCTCGGCAGCCGTTTCGTCGTCGCAGTTATCGCACTGGTCGGGGTCGTACCCGGTGAAACGGGATTTTTGCCGGGCCCGGTCGATGCAGAGGTTGCGGGTGGTGGTGACCGTCAGAGCCGAGGCCTCCCGTTCGTCCCGAATCTTGCCCCGCAGGGGCCACAGGCGGCAAAAGGCATCCTGTATGGCATCGGAGGCGTCGTCTTCGTCCTGAAGAATGCGGCGCGACATCGACAGCAGATTGTCTCGCAAACGCGTGAAAGCCGATAGCAGCGGTTCCTGTTTCATTGTCGGGGTTTGAACGACTTGGGTTACTCTTTTTGTTTTCTGTAAATGTAACGAACGGAGATCGGCTTTGTAACAGAAAAAGCAGAAAAAATTTAATCGGTCGGGCGATGACAGGGCACAACGGGGTCGGGCGCTATGACGCCGGATGGTAGTTCGCCGTTGACGAACAGGTGGTTAGAAATCGAATCGCAGACCGGCCTGCAGATTGAGGTTGAAGGGTTTCTCCTTGCGGATGGTCGAGACCTGCGACCCGTCGTCGAAGTAGTAGGCCACGCCCGGTTCGGCGTAGAGGTTGACATGAGGCGCCAGCTTGAGGGTGATGCCGACGGCTGCCGATACCGACCATTGCAGCGGGTCGATGCTCAGCCGCTCGTCCTGATTGAGCGACGGGCGATCGTTGGCTTCGTAGTGCGACGACAGGCTGCCGTAGATGCACTTTTCGGCCATGCCGCCCCCGATGACATAGAGGTTGAAATAGCGCTTGCGCAGGAAATTCCATTGCAGCTTCAGGGGGATACCCAGATAGTGCAACTGCTGTTTCTGGGTGTAGTAGGCGGCATCGCCGGCCATGAGGTCGGAGGCGAGATAGGTATATACCAGGCCCGTTTCAAGGGCGAGAGCCGGGTTGAGCGACTTTTGCACCGTGACGCCTATCGATACGGGCAGGTGGTGCTTCACGTCGGTGGTAGGTCGGGCGTTGATATTCTGCAGCATGATTTGCTGGTAGGGTGATGCCGATGCCTCCTTGCCGTTGGGCGTAGCGCCGGTTTCGGGCGAAGGGAGGCTGGCCATCTCGGCCGTGGCGTAGGGGGCCAGGTTGCCGAATCCGCTGCGGTTGTCGGTGGCGGTAATGAGGCTGTTGCCCAGCGAGAGCCCCACGGTCCAGCCACCGCTTGTGCGGGTTTGCGTGCGGGCCGGGCGGTAATCGGTCTGTTCGCTCTCGCCCGAGCGGGGGTAGAGCGTGTAGCCCTCGCGCGTACGCGGCGACGGAGTTGCCGATTGTGCCGGCTGCTCATGTGCTTCTGCCTCGTAGTCCGGTGCCGGTTGGCCGGTTGTGGAGGTGGTGTCGGGTATGACCCGTTGTAGTTCGACTGTCGGTTCGCTCTCCGCAGTCGGCAGGGAAGCGGCGGTGGGGACAGTCCGACGGGCTGCCCGAGCCGTATGGCCGTTTGCCGGCGATTGGGTCTGGGTATAGAGCGGGATTTCCGGGTCGGGGGTAATCGTCTCGATGGAGCGGTCGGGATTGGGCTGGCCCGTTGTCGGTCGGTTGTCCTGAGCTACTTGCAGCGGAGCCTCGTGGGCGGGTATTCCCGGCGAGAGATATTGCAGCCCGACGAAGCATCCTATCAGAATGGCGGCACAGGCCGCGGCAGCCCACAGTACGACCCGCCGGCCCACGCGTACCCGGGGGGCCAGCTCTTCGCTCAGCTCCTCCCACACTTCGGGCGGGGGCGTGACCGAATAGTGGTCGAACTGTTCTTGCCAGCTCTTTCGCCAGTCGTTGCTGTTTTTATTCGTCTCCATGTTGTGCCAAATATCTTTTTATTCGACTCATCAATAAGGTGCGTGCCCGGTATAGCTGCGACGAAGAGCTTTTCTCGTTGATGTGCAGCAGGCAGGCAATCTCCTTGTGCGACTTGTTCTCGAACGTGTAGAGGTTGAATACCGTACGGTAGCCGTCGGGCAGCTCGGCAATGAAGCGGAGCAAGACCTCGGGGGCGATTTGTTGCACCAGACCGTCGTCGGTAGAGTCGGGGTCGGCCACCTCGGGAGCCTCGTCGAGGTCGACATCGAGGTGCTGTGCCTGTTTCCGCGCCTCTTCCAGCGCTGTGTTTACCATGATGCGGCTCAACCACGCTTTCAAAGAACCCTCACCCCGGTAGTCGAACTTGTCGAGCGAGGTGAATGCCTTGAGAAATCCGTCGTGAAGCAGGTCTTTGGCCGTTTCGCGGTTGCCGGCGTATCGGATGCAGAGGGCAAACATCTCGCCGGCATACCGTCGGTAGAGTTCGGCTTGCGCCGAGGGCTCCTTCTGTTTGCAACGCGCTACCAGCTCTGCTTCGTTCATGGTGAGAATCCTGTTATTGAATAAATGCAACGATGTAAAAATACTGCATGGCGGGCGATAGAAAAATTGTTTTTCACTCTTTAACAGTAGCCGGTGCAGTATTTGGGGGGCGTGCCCGTTTATCCCATAAAAAGCGAATAAAATTAAATACAGGAAGATATGAAAATGAAACACTTGTTGTGGACCGGATTGCTGGGTGTGATCCTGTCGTGCGGGCTGACCTCCTGCGGTGATGACGAAGATGGTTATTACGTGCCCTATTCCTATGCCGTGGGCGATATGGTGGTCGAGGAGGGACACTCGCCCTATATCCAGCTCGATGATAAAAAGACCATGTTCCCCTCGAACGGCGACCGGTTGCCGAGCTACCTGACCAAGAACGGCCAGCGGGTGATTGTCAACTTCACCTTCCTCGACGGACAACGCGAGGGGTACGACTACTACATCGTGGTTAACGACATCGACTCGGTACTGGTGAAGAATGTGATACCTATTACTCCCGAAACGACCGACAGCATAGGCAACGACCCGATGAACATATTGAGCATGTGGACGAGCGAAAAGTACCTGACGGTACAGTTCGAAACGCGCGGTCTCGGTAGAGAGAAGCACATGATCAATCTGGTGCGCGACTATTCCGAAGCCGCCACGCTCGACGAGGAGGGCTACCTGCACCTCAACTTGCGGCACAACCGCATGAACGATCCCGATGTGGACCATTTCCTGTGGGGGGTAGCCTCGTTCCGCATGGACGATATAAAGAGTGAGTTCCCCGACATAAAGGGGTTGAAGATTGCGGTCCGCACGCTGCACAATGGTACCCGCGACTACACCTGCGACTTCGACCATACGGTAGGCGATAGTTCCACTACCACCAGCGAGCGGAGCCTGACGGCCACCTCGGTAAAGTAGACGGAAAGAGTAAGTAAGAAGATAATTGTGACGCAAGGGGTTGTGACGGAATGTGAGTTCCCGTACACAACCCCTCGTTGTATCCATACCGCGCTATAAGCCTCCATGTGGTGTGACGCGGGTGCCGGCTCTTGCGGTTATGCGATGTGCAGCGCCTCCATGAACCGGGCAATCACCTCGGCATTACCCGTGTGCTTACCGTCGTCTTCGCTTATCTTGCAGGTATCGTTGTAGAACGACCACGATTCGGTGATTTTGGCCGCAATGAGCTTGATGACGATGTTCATCGGTTTTATGCCGTCGAAGTCGTTGGTAAAGTGGGTGCCTATCCCGAACGAGGGTTGGCAGTAGTCCCGGGCATACTGTTGTATCTCGATGGCCTGCTGGGTATTCAGGGCGTTGCTGAAGATGATTTGCTTGCTCTTGGGGTCGATGCCCAGCGAGCGGTATTTCTCCACAATCTTCATCAGTTGCTCGTAGTTGTCGCCGCTGTCGATGCGCAGCCCTTTGAAGAGGTTGGCAAAGTCTTCCGAGAAGTTCAGGCTGAAGATGTTCCACCCGAAGCTGTCGTACAGGAAGGTCCCCAACGCCCCGCGGAAGGTGTTGCGCCAGTAGTCCATGGCCATGTGGTTAGCCATCTGCGGGCCGAACATGCCCCCTATGGCACAGATAAATTCGTGAGCCATGGTGCCCACCGGCAGCAGGTCGTGCTTCATGGCCAGGTATACGTTGCTGGTACCGACAAACCGGCCCGGCCATTGCTGGCTGTGGTCGCACGCTTTCAAGGCGCGCACCACGGTATCTTCGCTCTCGAACGAGGCCCGGCGGCGGGTACCGAAGTCGCTGAATACACACCCGGCCTCCAGAAGCCGTTTGCCCTTTTCGCAGGTTTTCGTGTAGTACGCGTCGTAGTCGAAATCCTGGTCTTGGCCGGTCATGATGTAGTAGAGTTCCGAGATGATGGCCAGCAGTTTTACCTCCAGCAGAATGGTGTTGGCCCAGCTGCCTTCGATGTCGACATGCAGGTGCCCCTCCTCGTCCTGGTGCACCTTCACCCACTCGTGGTTGTAGCGGAAGCCCTTCAAGTAGGTGTAGAACCAGGTGGGGATATAGCGGCATTGCCGTTTCATAAACTCGATTTCTTCGTCGGAGATGATGACCGAGTCGAGCATCTCTATCTGTTCGCTCAGAGCCTGGGCAAATCCGGCCGGATAGACGGTGTTGTCGCGGTCGGTAAAGGTATATTTCACCTGTGCTCGCGGGAAGTTGTCGATTACGGCACAGCACATGGTAAACTTATACAGGTCATCGTCGGTAAAGTGGGTGATGATTTGTCGCATGTCGAAAAGATTTTAAAATCATATTCTATTTACAAACATACGGAAAAAACTTCGATTTATGGCAAAAGGGGGATATACAAAAAAACCACCTTCGTGAAAGAAGGTGGCTTTTTGTTGTCCGGGAAGGATTCGAACCCTCACAGGCGGAACCAGAATCCGAAGTGCTACCATTACACCACCGGACAAGCTTTGTTTTTGTTTTGCGACTGCAAAGTTGCAATTTTATTTTTATATGGCCATCATAAGAGGCACAAATTTTCTTGTGTTTAATATTTTTTTACACTTTATCCTTTCAAGGGTAGAGCCGATTCGATTACCTGATACGACTCTTTCATCAGCCGGTCGAGGTCATGTCCCTCATTCTTATCGGGATAGATGGGCGGGTGTATGGTGAGGATGATTTTCCCCGGTTTGAAGTTGTAGGTGGTGCGGGGCATCACGGCGAAGGCTCCGTCGATGGTGAGAGGCACTACGGGGAGCGAAAACTCTACGGCCAGCTGGAAGGCTCCGCGTTTGAAGGGACGCATGGCACCGGTCCAGGTGCGGGCTCCCTCGGGGAATACGACGAGCGACATGCCGCCCTGCAGGGTGGCTTCGGCCTGTTGCAGGGTCTCTTTCACGCCGCTGGGGGTGGAGTTGTCGACAAAGATGTGTCCGGCAGCGGCGCAGGCGCTCCCCACGAAGGGAATGTTTCGCAGGCTCTTTTTCATCATCCACTTGAAATTGTGGTTGAGGTAGCCGTAGATGAGGAATATGTCGTAGGCCCCCTGGTGGTTGGCTACGAATACATAGGAGGTGTTTTTATCGATGTTTTCGCGCCCGCGCACTTCGATGCGTACCAGCGAGAAGATGCAGAAGAGCCGCGACCAGATGTGGGCGGGATAGTAGCCCCAGACGTTGCCTTTGCCCAGGCGGCACCCGATGAGAGTGATGATGGCGGTGAGCAGGGTGAGTACGAGCAGGATGGGCATGGCGATGAGCCACTGGTATAGGAATGTAAGGATACGTAGCATGTCGTTCTCTTTTTGGTTTGATGTGGTTTGGTTGCAAAGATAGTGTACCCCCGAGGTAGAAACAAATTTTAAGACGATGAATTGACTGTCGGGGTGTGTCGCGCCGGTTCCGGCCCGGGCTGTCGGGCATAAGAAAAGGCGGCTTTGCGGGCCGCCTTTCCTGAGTTTGTGCAGACGAAGTTTATTTCGTTTTGGCTTCTACATCGGGGGCAATGAGTTTGTAGCCCTTGCCGTGGATGTTGATGATTTCGATCGAGGGATCGTCTTTGAGGTGTTTACGCAGTTTGGTGATGTAAACATCCATGCTTCGTGCGTTGAAGTAGTTGTCGTCGATCCAGATGGTCTTGAGGGCGAAGTTCCGCTCGAGAATCTCGTTGACGTGAGCGCACAGGAGGCTGAGCAGCTCCGACTCCTTGGTGGTGAGTTTGGTGCTCTTGTCGTCGATGGCGAGAACCTGTTTCTGGGTATCGAAGGTGAAGCGGCCTATCTTGTACATGGTCACCTCTTTGCCCTTCTTGCCCTTTACGCGGCGCAGGATGGCTTCGATACGGAACACGAGCTCTTCCATGCTGAAGGGCTTGGTGATATAGTCGTCGGCACCGATTTTGAAACCTTCGAGAATGTCTTCTTTAAGCGACTTGGCAGTCAAGAATATGATGGGTACTTCGCTGTTTACGGTACGAATCTCTTGTGCCAGTGTGAATCCGTCTTTTTTGGGCATCATCACGTCGAGTACGCACAGGTCGTATTTGCCTTTGAGGAATGCCTTGTATCCGCTTTCACCGTCGGAGAAGAGGTCGGCGGCATAGCCTTTGGCTTGCAGATACTCTCTTAACAGCATGCCCAGATTCTCATCATCTTCGCAGAGTAGAATACGCAATCTTTCTTCCATAATCATTTGTTTTTTATTAGTGGTAGTGTAATTATAAATGTCGAACCTTGGTTAATCTCGCTCTCTACGCGGATGTCGCCCTTGAGGTCGGTGATGATTTTGTGGACGTAGGCGAGGCCCAGTCCGAAACCTTTCACGTCGTGGCGGTTGCCGGTAGATACGCGGTAGAACTTGTCGAATATCTTTTTCAGGTCTTCCCGCTTGATGCCTATACCGTTGTCGCGAATCGAAATCTCTACCTTGTCGCCGATGGTGCGGGTGCGGATAAAGAGCGAGAGGGGCTCCTCTTCGCGGCGGTATTTCACGGCGTTGTCGAGCAGGTTGAATATGACGTTGGTAAAGTGCATCTCATCCACCGATACGATGGCGTCTTCGGCCTCGAGGTCGGCGTCGATTACGCCGCCGTACTTCTCGACCTTCAGCTTGAAGGTGCTCATTACGCTGGTCACGATGTCGTTCACGTCGACGTTGTGCAGCTTCATCAGCGTCTTCTGCCGGTCAAACATCGACATCTGCAGCACCTTCTCGACCTGGAAGCGCAGCCGCTTGGTCTCGTCGTTGATGACACCCGAGATGTGCTGGAACAGAGCCGGGCTCTTGGCCACCGAGGGGTCGTTGAGCATCTGAGCCGCCAGCGATATGGTGGAGATGGGGGTCTTGAACTCGTGGGTCATGTTGTTGATAAAGTCGTTTTTCATCTCGGTGAGCTTCTTCTGGCGGAAGGCCACGATGATGGTGAACAGGAAGGTTACCAACAGGATAAAGGTGAAGGCAAACGAGGGTATCATGAATTTGACCGAGCTCGATATGTAGTCCCGCTTGGTGGGGAAGTAGACCTTCAGGTAGTTGATACGGGCCGGCGGATCGTTGGGGAAGATGGCCTGCGTGAAGAGGTTCCCTTCGATCTTGGGGTCGTACTGGTTGGAGCTGTAGAGAATCTTTTCGTTCTTGTTGTAGATGGCAAACTGGAACGGCAGGTTGAGCCCGTTGTTCTCAAACTCCGACTTCAGGTACCCCTCGAGTTTCTTGATGTCGATACGCTCCATTACGGGGCGCGTGCTGGCCTTGCTGAGCATGTTGAGTATCACCTCGTTGAGCAGTCCCTTCTGGTAGAGGTATTGTCCCTTGCGGGCCTCTTGCATGTTGCGGTAGGTGCTGATGAGGGTATTGCGGTCCTTGGGCTGCGGAGCTGCCGGAGAGATGATGGTGCTCGTCTGCTCGCGGAAGGAGAAGCTTGCCACCGAACCGTCGGGCGATACGATGGAGAACTGGTGGTGCGTCGTGATGTCTTGCTGGTCGTTCCGCTGGTCGTAGGAGGAGAGCATCTTCTTCTCTTCCTCTTCCAGGTATTCGTCCAGATAGCGTTGCGTCTCGTCCAGTTCGAGGCTTGTCGATACCGCATACAGGCTTCGCTTGACGGCTTCGGTGAATTGCTCGTTCCGCATCTTTATCATGTTCTCCATATACATGATTTGTATATAGAGCAACCCAATAAAGGTGAGTGCCATAATGACGGCCAGTAGCCAGATTGTTGACTTTTTCATTGCGTTTGCCTCTCGGTCTTTTTCCGGTTGAACGGTTGGGGTGTTTGGGTTTTTACATCATTTGTACAAATTTATTACCTAAACACCGAATCCGCTATTTTTGTTTTATTTTATGAAAACCTATAAAAGCTTATTGTTTAACACTTTCCTGCAAATTTAACAAACAAATGTTTATATGCAAAAAAGCCACTGGGAAAAACCAGTGGCTTTTTGATTATTTAACAAAACGAAAGGCTTATTCGTCAGTTTGTTCGGCTTCGTAGGCCTTGAGCAGTTTCTCTTGAACGTCGGAGGGTACGAGTTCGTACGAGGCGAATTTCATCGAGAACGAGGAGCGTCCGCCGGTAATCGAGCTGAGTGCGGTCGAGTAGGACGACATCTCTTTCAAGGGTACCTTGGCGGTAATCTTTTCGAATCCCTTTTCGCTGGCCATACCCATGATGATGGCGCGGCGTCCCTGCAGGTCGCTCATCACATCGCCCATGACATCCGACGGGGTGAGTACCTCTACGTCGTAAACGGGTTCGAGAATCTTGGGCCCGGCGTTGCGGAAGGCTTCGCTGAAGGCGTTGCGGCCGGCCAGACGGAAGGAGATTTCGTTCGAGTCTACCGGGTGCATCTTGCCGTCGTAGATACATACGCGCACGTCGCGGGCATACGAGCCGGTGAGGGGGCCTTGCTCCATGCGGTCCATCAATCCCTTGACGATGGCCGGGATAAAGCGGGCATCGATGGCACCGCCCACGATACAGTTGCAAACCACCAGCTTGCCGCCCCACTCGAGGTCGATGGTCTGGGTGTCGCGCACGTTCATGCGGTACTCCTGGTTGTTGAACTTGTAGACATCGGGAGCCGGCATGCCTTCGTAGTAGGGTTCGACGATGAGGTGAACCTCGCCGAACTGTCCGGCACCGCCCGACTGTTTCTTGTGGCGGTAGTCG
>CABRIW010000027.1:0-20353 GCA_902471075.1 uncultured Barnesiella sp.
CGGGGTCCAGTGGCGGGTATTTCCTGGATACCGCGTCGTAGCGCGGTATGACGTGAAGCACCGCGTCGTAGCGCGGTATGACCGAGAGGGTATTTCCTGGATACCGCGTCGTAGCGCGGTATGACGTGAAGCACCGCGTCGTAGCACGGTATGACGTGGTGCACCGCATCAAGAGCGGAATGACGTGGAGCACCGCAGTATGACGAGGAAGCACGGAATGACCGGGACAGCGGTATTCAACCGATAAAAAAAGGTATCCCCTCACGACAGAGAGAATACCTTATATCTATCTTGGGAAAGCCCTATTTTACTTGAACCGCAGTTCGCCGAAGTATTCGGGGCGGTGGAAGTCGGGTTTCTCGACCGGAATGGGCGACCAACTGAGGTAGTGCGGCAGCGACGATCCGTCGGCACATTTATAGAAATTGGCAGCCACGGCCTCGGGCAGATGTTCGCCGTCGAGACCCACGAGGTCGAAGGGAATGGCCACGAGCAGCTCCCACGAGAAGAGCCCCTCCATCTCGCGGAAAGGCTTGTTGCCTGCCGACGCGTAGCGCTTAATGCGGGCCATCTTCTCGGGCGAGAAGTGCTCGGCATCGGAGCGGCTGGTACGGCGGGCGGCCAGAGCCGTACCGATGCAGTTGAATTCGAAGTTGTAATAGTATTTTTCGCCGGGAATCTGTATGAAAAACTCTACGCAGCTATCTTGCCATACCGGAGAGTTGTCGGTGCTGTTGACAGCCAGCAGGTAGTTGCCCCGCACAAAATAGTCGATATAGAGATACTCCTTGTCGCGGGCAATCGTAAACGATACAATAGGTTTATAGGGAAATTCATGGGGCCAATCGACACAGTCGATAGCCTGTCGCACACCTTGAGTCTCGAGCACCTCGGAGACTTGTGCCAACGGTTTGTCGCTCAACCCGGCGACAAAAGGTACTTCAATAACTTTTTTCATGATGTTTATCTTAATGTAATATATAATCTTTTATCCCCCACACAAATCCGAAAACAGACATGGCTATAATGATGATACCGATAGCGCGGTTGATAAACCAGATGCTGCGCACATTGAACCGCGAACGCACTTTGTTGATGACATAGGTAATGAAAAACCACCAGCCTACCGCCCCGACGAGGATAGAGAGATAACCCACGACATGGTGCCACAACTGCGACTCGGGCAGGAAGAAGTTGAAGCGGGCAAACAGACCTATATACAGAAACAGGATAAGCGGATTGGAGAAGGTAAGCAGGAAGGCGGTAATGAAATCTTGCGTATAGGAATTGATCGACGAGTTGGCTTTGCGGATATTCTTCGCCGGGTTCTGCCGGTAGAGATAGAGGCCGAAGCCCACCAATACCAGGCTGCCCAGAATCTGCAGCACGTTCTGGTTGGCCTCGATAAAGTCGATGACTATCGACATGCCCAAACCCGTGAGCAGGGCATATATCAGGTCGGACAAAGCGGCTCCCAGCCCCGTGACGAATCCCGACCAACGCCCCTTGTTGAGCGTGCGCTGGATACACAATATCCCTATCGGCCCCATAGGTGCCGACACCAGTATGCCGATGGCCAATCCCCGAATAATCGTATAGAGCGCTAAATTCATACAGTCTAAAAAAACTATCCTATCAGGCCGGGAAAAATCCGGCAAGGGAATGCAAAGATAGCACAAGCCGCGTGTAGAACCAAATTTATTAGTGTTCTCTGTGGCCGAACTATTGGTGCATCTCTCGCAAATATACAAGATAATGTGAGAAAATTACCATTTTGAGCGGCCTATTTTTATTCCAAAACTCAGGTTTCTTTGTAACTTTGGCCTCGTCAATATCGCATGCCATTCTATAATAACACCTCGGTAGGAGATATTCCCTACCCGTTAACAACGCTTCTTGAATCATGGAAAACGGAAAAGCAAAAAACCGACCTCTCGCCCGCTACATCGCCATAGGCCTGCTCCTGGGCCTTTCCTTGGGGGCGGGCATGAAGAATATTCCGGCCGGGATTGGCATAGGGCTAGCTCTGGGAGCGATGCTTTACCAACTCACCCGCAACAAGTCCGACAAGGGGAAGGACGATACGAGTGAAAATAATGGTCAAAACGATAGAAATAACCTTTATTAAGTCATTGCAATCAAATTAGATTATATTATATTTGCATGACTTCTAGTCATAAAATTTTAGAAAAGGATTTAAATAAAACAGGGGATAGATATAACCAACTAGAATTAGAATTTCCTTTTTAGTTTTATTTCCCATTTTCATAATTTTCTGAGTTCAACATAATAACTAAACATTTAAATAAGAAAAATATGAGAAATTTTACATGGATTTTTATGGCAGCCACAGTATTTGTAGGAGTTTCTGCCTGTACTAATGAAGATACAGTTTCAAATACAGTTATCGAGGCACTCTATCAGTTTAACGATATTGACAATAAAAATCCTATTAACGAGTTATGTCCTGGTTGGACTCAAGAGATCGTTTCGCCAACCAACGATAACAAGACTTGGCAAGGACATATTTTTGTCAGCAACCATGATGGTTCTACCGATAAATATATCCAGGCAACGGCTCGTGATTTTAATAATGCAAATACTGAAAAAACTTATGACTTGTGGTTATTCTCTCCAGCTTTGAATGTAAAAAAAGCTACTCAAAAAGTTTTCTCATTTTATAGCCGAGGAATTTATTGGCAAGCATCTTCCTCATTGGAAGTATATGTACTCAATGAGCCTAAATCAACAGCATCAAGAAAAGAATTGTTACACATAAAAATTGCTACATCGGACGATGGCGACTATACTTGGGTAGCTTCGGGAGACATCTCTTTAAAAGGCAAAGGAGACATTGTTTACATCGGATTCCGATACCAAGCCCAAGGTGGTTGTTGCAACTCGACTACCTATTGTATCGATGATTTTGCTTTTGGACGTTTGCAAACGCCTCATTATATCGAAGAAGATGATACACCTGCATATGAGCCAAAGTATAAATTAATAACCGATACGATTTACACATTCGACAATATTCCTTGTAACTATATACCTATCAGCGAGATAGAAGAAGGGTGGAGAGATGAAATCATTTCGCCTCTTGATAGATACGAAGACGACCGCACTTGGCGAAGCAGGTCCTATACCAACAATTCTAGTATTGAAAAGTATGTCGAGGCTAGTGCTCACAGAGGAGAGTATAATAATAACTGGGGGATATCATATGAATGGTGGATAATCACTCCTGCCTTAAATGTAAAAGATGCGGTTCATAAAGTATTCTCCTTTTATAGTGCAGGAGCCTATTGGGAGGAAACATCTTCTCTCAAAGTATATCTACTCAAAGAACCCAAATCGACCGACCCAAATAAAGAGCTATTAAATGTAAAAGTTGCTACGTCTAATGAAAAGAATTTCACTTGGGTAGCTTCAGGTGATATCTCTTTAGAAGGTAAAGGAGACATCGTTTACATAGGGTTCTGCTATCAGGCCCAAGGTGGTAGTTACAACTCGACAACCTACTGTATAGACGACTTTGCTTTTGGTCGTTTACAAACATCTCATTACATAGAGACAAGCGAAACACCTTCTTCTGAGCTAAGCCCTAGTAGTATAAATTAATTACCATTTTTATTTGCTATCTATTATCTTTATAACGACCATAATTTACATGTAGCTACACATATAAAATATTTTAACTAATCCAATGATAAACACAATGATACCTCTGATAAAATATATAGACTAATAAGGCAATATCGATTTAAAGTCATTCCCCTCTTTTTGTGAGGATATTCCAGAAAGTTTATTTAATTTTGCGGCGAAAACCCATAAATCGTTCCCGTGCCCATTTTTTCGGTGACGGCGGGAATACAACCATGCCACTAAAAAAAACAAGACATAATGGTCATTCTTTTCAAAACCCCCGTTCAAAACATTATTGCGGTCCAGGCCGATCATGACTTCTCGGCCGAAGAGACAAAAAAGTTATCCTGGCTTTTCGGCCAAGCCGAGCAGCTTGCTCAAAACTCGCTGCCGGGCTGGTTTGTAGGACCGCGCAAAGAGATGATTACCCCGTGGAGTACCAATGCCGTGGAAATCACGCAAAACATGGGACTTGCCGGCATTACCCGTATCGAGGAGTTCTTCCCGGTCGAGAACGACCAGGCCGAGTTTGACAAGATGCTGCAACGGCTTTACAACGGTATCGACGGCCGTATCTTCGAAATCGACAAGCAGCCCGACCCTATCGTCTTTATCGACGACTTGGCTGCCTACAACGAGCAAGAGGGTCTGGCCCTGAGCCCCGACGAAATCAACTACCTCAACGAGCTGAGCCGCAAAATAGGCCGCAAGCTCACCGACAGCGAGGTATTCGGGTTCTCGCAGGTGAACTCGGAGCACTGCCGCCACAAAATCTTCAACGGCGTCTTTATTATCGACGGGGTAGAAAAAGAGAGTTCGCTTTTCAAACTTATCAAAAAGACCTCGGAGTATAATCCCAACCGACTGGTCTCGGCCTATAAAGATAACGTGGCTTTCAACGCCGGCCCCACGATCGAGCAATTTGCCCCGGTCAACCCGCAACAGCCCGACTATTTCGAAATCAAAGATATTAAAACGGTCATCTCGCTCAAAGCCGAGACGCACAACTTCCCCACCACGGTCGAGCCCTTCAACGGTGCCGCTACCGGTACGGGTGGTGAGATTCGCGACCGTCTGGGCGGTGGCCGTGCCAGCTTGCCTATTGCCGGTACTGCCGTATATATGACGGCCTATCCCCGCACCGAAGAGGGCCGCGAGTGGGAAGAGGGGGCCATGGCTCCCCGTCCCTGGCTCTACCAGACGCCCGAGCAGATATTGATCAAGGCGTCGAACGGTGCTTCGGACTTCGGTAACAAATTCGGACAGCCCCTCATCTGCGGCTCGCTGCTCACCTTCGAGCATGCCGAGAACGGCAAGAAGTTCGCCTTCGACAAGGTAATCATGCTGGCCGGCGGTGTGGGTTTCGCCAACATGCGCGACGCCCTGAAAGGTACCCCCGTTCCCGGCGAGAAGGTCGTGGTGATGGGTGGCGACAACTACCGCATCGGTATGGGTGGCGGCGCCGTTTCGTCGGTCGAGACGGGACAGTATGCCAATGCCATCGAGCTGAATGCCGTACAACGGGCCAACCCCGAAATGCAGAAACGTGTATCGAACGTGATACGTGCCATGTCGGAAGCCGACGAGAACCCCATCGTCTCCATCCACGACCACGGTGCCGGCGGTCACCTCAACGCCCTCTCGGAACTTGTGGAGGAGACGGGTGGTGTCATCGACATGGACAAGCTCCCGGTGGGCGACCCCACCCTCTCGGCCAAGGAAATCGTAGGTAACGAGAGTCAGGAGCGCATGGGTATCGTCATCCACGAAGAAGATATTGACCGCATCCGTCAGATAGCCGACCGCGAGCGCGCCCCCTTCTACGTAGTGGGCGAGACGACCGGCGACCACCGCTTCGTATTCCGTCAGGCCGACGGTGTGAAACCCATCGACCTGGCCATGGACGACATGTTCGGCAAGGCACCCCGCACGGTGATGACCGACCACACGGTTACCGAGACATACGAAGATGTAACCTACGACCAGGCCCAGCTCGACGAGTATGTAGAGCGTGTGCTCCAGCTCGAAGCCGTAGCCTGCAAAGACTGGCTCACCAACAAGGTAGACCGCTCGGTAACGGGTAAGATTGCCCGCCAGCAATGCCAGGGCGAGATTCAGTTGCCGTTGAGCGACTGCGGTGTGGTTGCTCTCGACTACCGCGGCCGCGCCGGTATCGCCACCTCGATAGGCCATGCCCCGCAAGCTGCCCTGGTAGACCCGGCTGCCGGTTCGGTACTCTCGATTGCCGAAGCACTGACCAACATCGTGTGGGCTCCGCTGGCCGAGGGTCTCGACAGCGTATCGCTGAGCGCCAACTGGATGTGGCCCTGCAAAAACGAGGGCGAAGATGCCCGCCTCTACCGTGCCGTCGAGGCTTGCAGCGACTTTGCCTGCTCGCTGGGCATCAACATCCCCACCGGCAAGGACAGCCTCTCGATGACTCAGAAATATGGCAACGACAAGGTCTATTCGCCGGGCACGGTCATCATCTCGGCCGGTGCCGAAGTATCGGACATCCGCAAGGTGGTTTCGCCCGTGCTGCGCACCGGCATCGACAGCACCGTTTACTATATCGACTTCTCGTTCGACCGTCTGAAACTGGGCGGTTCGGCCTTTGCCCAATCGCTCAACAAGGTAGGTAAAGAGGTGCCCACGGTACAAGACAGCGAGTATTTCGCCGCCGCCTTCAACGCCGTACAGGAGCTGGTGAAGAAAGAGCTGATTCTGGCCGGTCACGACATCTCGGCCGGCGGTATGATTACCACGCTGCTCGAAATGAACTTTGCCAATACCGAGGGCGGTCTGGAAGTATCGCTCGACGAAATACCCGAAAAGGATCTGGTGAAGATTCTCTTCAGCGAAAACCCGGGCATCCTCATCCAGGTAGAGAAGTGCGAAGAGGTAGAGAAGATTCTCAAACACGCCGGTGTCGCCTTCATCAAGCTGGCCCGTCCCTGCGAAGAGCGTCACCTGCTCATCCATAAGGATGGTGCCGACTACCAGTTCTTCATCGACCACCTGCGCGACGTATGGTTCGAATCGTCCTACCTGCTCGACCGCAAACAGAGCGGCGAAGAGGCTGCCAAGGCCCGTTTCCTCAACTACAAGGAGCAACCCCTGCAATACAGCTTCGCCCCGTCGTTCACCGGCACGCTGGCCCAGTATGGCATCTCGGCCGACCGCCGCACCCGCAGTGGCGTGAAAGCCGCCATCATCCGCGAGAAGGGTGTAAACGGCGACCGCGAAATGGCCTACTCGCTCTACCTGGCCGGCTTCGATGTGAAAGACGTGCACATGACCGACCTCATCAGCGGCCGCGAAACCCTCGACGACGTGAACATGATTGTCTACTGCGGCGGCTTCTCGAACAGCGACGTGCTGGGCTCGGCCAAAGGTTGGGCCGGCGGCTTCCTCTGGAACGAAAAGGCCAAGGCTGCACTCGACCGCTTCTACAGCCGCCCCGACACGTTGAGTCTGGGTATCTGCAACGGCTGCCAGCTCATGGTCGAGCTGGGTCTGCTCACCCCCGACCACGCCGAGAAACCCAAGATGCGGCACAACGATTCGCACAAGTTCGAATCGGAGTTCATCGGGCTCACCATCCCGCAGAACAACTCGGTGATGTTCGGCTCGCTCTCGGGCTCGAAGCTGGGCATCTGGGTAGCTCACGGCGAGGGCAAGTTCGAATTGCCGTACGACAAAGAGCGCTACCACATCGTGGCACAATATACCTACGACGCCTACCCGGCCAACCCCAACGGTTCGCCCTACGCCATCGCCGGTATCGCTTCGGCCGACGGCCGTCACCTGGCCATGATGCCCCACCTCGAACGGGCCATCTTCCCCTGGCAGTGCGGCTACTATCCCGCCGACCGCCAGAACGACGAAGTAACCCCGTGGATCGAGGCCTTTGTCAACGCCCGCAAATGGGTTGAACAACACACCAAATAACACCGTATATTCCGCAGAGCGGGAGGGCATCGTCGCCCTCTCGCTCTGTTCATTTCAACACTACAAATAACCATTACCAACAACACTATGGGAGGATTTTTTGGTACTATAAAGAGAGAATCGTGCGTAACCGACCTCTTCTACGGGGTAGATTACAACTCGCACCTGGGCACCAAACGCGCCGGTATCGTGACCTACGGCAACGGCGTTTTCAAACGGGCCATTCACAATATCGAGAACTCGTACTTCCGCTCGAAGTTCGAGGCCGAGCTGCCCGAATTTTCAGGCAACTCGGGTATCGGCGTCATCAGCGACACCGACGCACAACCCATCATCATCAGCTGCCACCTGGGCAAATTTGCCATCGTCACCGTGGCCAAGATCAACAACGTCGAGGAGCTCGAGAAAGAGCTGTTGGCCAGCGGCAACCACTTCAGCGAACACAGCAACAACATCATCAACCAGTCGGAGCTGGTGTCGATGATCATCAGCCAGGGCAAAAACTACATCGAGGGCATCCGTCTGGTACAGGAGAAAATCAAAGGCTCCTGCTCCATGCTGCTGCTCACCGAGCAGGGCATCATCGCCGCCCGCGACAAATACGGCCGTACCCCCATCCTGATAGGCCGTGGCGAAAACGGCTATGCCGTATCGTCGGAGACCTGCAGCTTCCCCAATCTGGGTTATGAGCTCTGCTACAACGTAGGCCCCGGCGAAATCGTACGACTCACGGCAGACGGTTACGAAACCCTGGCCCAACCCGGCAAAAAGATGCAGATATGCTCGTTCCTGTGGGTATACTACGGTTATCCCGCCTGCGAATACGAAGGGAAAAACGTCGAGGAGATGCGCTTCCACACCGGTTTCGAGATGGGCAAGAACGACGACATCGAGGCCGACTTCGTGTCGGGTATCCCCGATTCGGGTGTGGGCATGGCTCTGGGCTATGCCGTGGGAAAACAGATTCCCTACCAACGGGGTATTGTCAAGTACACCCCCACCTGGCCCCGCAGCTTCACCCCCTCGAACCAGGCCATGCGCGAGCTTGTTGCCAAGATGAAACTGATTCCCAACAAGACCATGCTCAACGGTAAAAAGGTAGTATTCTGCGACGACTCGATCGTGCGGGGCACCCAGTTGCGCGACAACGTATCGGACCTCTACCGCTACGGAGCCAAAGAGGTGCACATGCGCATCAGTTGCCCGCCCCTGCTCTACCCCTGCAAGTTCCTCAACTTCACCGCCTCGAAGAGCGAGATGGAGCTCATCACCCGCCGCACCATCGCCGAGCTCGAAGGCGACCCCGACAAGAACGTCGAGGCATACGCCCGCACCAATTCGCCCCAATACCACTGCATGGTCAACTGCATCTGCAAGAAGCTGAAGATTACATCGCTCAAATTCAACCCGCTGGAGACCCTTGTCGAATCGATAGGCCTGCCCAAGGAGTGCATCTGCACCCACTGTTTCGACGGCAGCAGCTACGAATAGCCATCGCCCCCGCGGCATAAAGACCTAAACCTCTATACCACCGGTCGCTACACGCCAGCTGCACCGGGATATAGAGGTTTTTTCCGCTAAAAGATTGATAATAACAATCATTTTTGTAATTTTGCAAGTCAGCAATAATACGACACAAAACATAAGAATATTTATAAATCATAAATCTCACATTAAATTATGAGTCTTAAAATCGTAGTATTGGCCAAACAAGTGCCCGATACCAGAAATGTGGGGAAAGATGCCATGAAAGAGGACGGAACCATCAACCGCGCCGCCCTGCCCGCTATCTTCAACCCCGAAGATTTGAATGCCTTGGAACAGGCTCTGCAACTGAAAGAACAGAATCCGGGTTCAACGATTACCCTGCTCACGATGGGTCCTCCCCGTGCGGCCGAGATTATCCGCGAAGGTCTCTTCCGCGGTGCCGACGGTGGTATCGTGCTCACCGACCGCGCTTTTGCCGGTGCCGATACGCTGGCTACCTCGTATGCCCTCTCGTGTGCCGTGCGTAAAATCAAAGACTACGACATCATCCTGGGCGGTCGTCAGGCTATCGACGGCGATACGGCTCAGGTAGGCCCCCAGGTGGCCGAGAAGCTGGGTATCCCCCAAGTGACTTATGCCGAGCAAATACTCAAAATCGAGAACGGCAAAGCAACCGTAAAACGTCGTCTCGAACGTGGTGTCGAGACCGTAACGGTACCCCTGCCCGCCGTCATCACCGTAAACGGTTCGGCCGACGAATGCCGTCCCCGCAATGCCAAACTCGTGCAACGCTACAAATATGCCAAGACGCCCAGCGAGAAACAGGGCCTCAGCGAAGAGTGCCTCAAGCTCTACGAGGAGCGTCCGGCCCTGAACCTCTATGAGTGGAGTGTAAACGATGTCGATGCCGACCTCACGCAGGTGGGTCTCGCCGGTTCGCCCACCAAGGTGAAAGCCGTACAAAACGTAGTATTCCAAGCCAAAGAAAGCAAGCAGCTCACGGCAGCCGACAACGAAATCGAAGACCTCGTAAAAGAGTTGATCGCCAATCACACCATTGGTTAATGCCCGTGTACTATGAACTAAAAAACTAACGATTATGAACAATCTGATTGTATATTGCGAAATAGAAGACGGCATTATCGCCGATGTGAGCCTCGAACTGCTCACCAAAGGTCGTTCGTTGGCCAATCAACTCAACTGTAAACTCGAAGCGCTCGTCATCGGCAGCAACCTCGACGGCGTGGAGAAACAGATATTCCCCTACGGAGTCGACACGGTCTATACCGTAGACGATCCCCGCCTCTATCCCTACACCTCGATTCCCCACACTTCGGTACTGGTTCACCTCTTCAAGGAACAGAAACCCCAAGTGTGCCTGATGGGTGCCACCAGCATCGGCCGCGACCTGGGTCCGCGCGTATCGTCGTCGCTCCACAGCGGTCTGACGGCCGACTGTACGGCTCTCGAAATCGGCCCGCACGAGGACAAGAAAAACAACAAGACCTACGAAAACCTGTTGTACCAGATTCGTCCCGCCTTCGGTGGTAACATCGTGGCTACCATCGTCAACCCCGAGTGCCGCCCGCAAATGGCTACCGTGCGCGAGGGTGTGATGAAGAAAGAGATTTACGACCCCAACTACAAAGGCGAGGTAGTGAAACTCGACCCGAAAAAATATGTATCCGATACCGACTTCGTAGTCGAGGTTATCGACCGCCAGATGGAGAAATCGAAAGCCAACATCAAGGGCGCTTCGATTATCGTAGCCGGTGGTTACGGCATGGGCTCGAAGGAGAACTTCGACATGTTGTTCGACCTGGCCGCTACGCTGGGTGCCGAGGTAGGTGCTTCGCGTGCCGCCGTCGATGCCGGATTCGTAGAGCACGACCGTCAAATCGGCCAAACGGGTGTAACGGTACGTCCCAAACTCTATATCGCTTGCGGTATCTCGGGGCAAATCCAGCACATCGCCGGCATGCAGGACAGCTCGATCATCATCTCGATCAACAGCGACCCCAACGCACCTATCAACACGATAGCCGACTATGTGATTACCGGTACGGTCGAAGAGGTAGTTCCCAAACTGATCAAATACTACAAGAAGAACTCCAAATAATCGCACACGCTGCCACCATAGCCGCGCCGCGAGAAAACCTCCGGCCGAAGAAAGCCGCGAGAAAAAGGAGTTTTCATTCATATATGAAAAAGTAAAAACAGAATATGGCTAATTTCTTTTTAGACAACAGTGATCTGAAACATCACTTGCACCACCCGCTCATGGAGAAGCTGGTGGCCTTACGGGAACGGAACTACTCCGATGCCGAAAAATACGACTATGCGCCCTTCAACTTCGAAGACGCCATGGACAGTTATGAAAAGGTGCTCGAAATCGCCGGTGAAATCAGCGGCGAAATCGTAGCTGCCAACGCCGAAGACGTAGACCACGAGGGTCCCCACGTAGTCGACGGCCACGTAGTATATGCCAAAGGTACGCAGAAGAACCTCGACGCCCTGGTAAAAGCCGGCCTGATGGGTATCTCGATGCCCCGCCGCTACAACGGCCTCAACTTCTCGCTCGTACCCTACATCATGGCAGCCGATATGGTGAGCCGCGCCGATGCCGGTTTCGTAAACATCTGGGGTCTGCAAGACTGCGCCGAGACCATCTACGAATTTGCCAGCGAAGAGCAGAAACAGAAATACCTGCCCCGCGTATGCGCCGGTGAAACCATGGCCATGGACCTGACCGAACCCGATGCCGGTTCGGACCTCCAGGCCGTCATGCTCAAAGCCACTTACAGCGAAGCCGACGGCTGCTGGTATCTGAACGGTGTGAAACGATTCATCACCAACGGCGACGGCCACATTGCCCTCGTGTTGGCCCGTTCGGAAGAAGGGACCAAAGACGGCCGCGGATTGTCGATGTTCATCTACGACCGCAACAGCGGCGGCGTAACGGTTCGCCGCATCGAGAACAAGATGGGTATCAAAGGCTCCCCTACCTGCGAACTCGTGTTCAAGAATGCCAAAGCCGAGCTCTGCGGCAGCCGCAAGCTGGGTCTTATCAAATATGTAATGGCCCTGATGAACGGAGCCCGTCTGGGTATCGCCGCCCAATCGGTAGGTGTATCCGAGGCCGCTTACCGCGAAGCCATCGCCTACGCCCGCGACCGTAAACAATTCGGCAAACCCATCATCGAGTTCCCCGCCGTATACGAAATGATTTCGTTGATGAAAGCCAAACTCGACGCATCGCGTTCGCTCCTCTACGAGACGACCCGTTTCGTCGACATGTACAAGACTTACGAGGACATTGCCAAAGAGCGCTCGCTCGAGCCCGAAGAACGTGCCGAGATGAAAGCCTACCAGAAACTGGCCGATGCCTTCACCCCTCTGGCCAAAGGCATGTCGAGCGAATTCTGCAACCAGAACGCCTATGACTGCGTGCAGGTACACGGCGGTTCGGGCTTTATGAAAGACTACGCCTGCGAGCGTATCTACCGCGATGCCCGCATCACCTCGATCTACGAAGGTACCACCCAGCTGCAGGTAGTAGCCGCTATCCGCCACGTGACCACCGGCACCTTCCTCCACCAGATCGAAGCCTACGAGGCTGCCGCCATCGCTCCCGAACTGGAGCCCCTGCGCGACCGCCTCAAAGCCATGAAAGAGGCCTATGTAAAAGCTGTCGAATCGGTTACCGAAACCAAAGACAACGAATACATCGACTTCCAGGCTCGCCGCATGGTCGAGATGGCCGGACACATCATCATGGGTCACCTGCTGCTCGCCGACACCACGCGCAACGAATCGTTCCGTCACTCGGCCGAGGTATACATCAACTTCGGTGAGGCCGAGGTAGCCAAACACGCTGCCTTCATCGCCCACTTCAAACCCGAAATGATGGCCGACTACCGCAAGTAATACGAGTATTCTCACTCCATAAAAACGAGGCTTCTCCCCCACACGGGAGAGAGGTCTCGTTTTTTATTGTCTTCCGCGGTATTCCGCACTACGACGCGGCATCCCGAGATACCGACCCAAGAAATACTATTTTCCCTACTCAAAGAATTTGGAATAATTTTAAACTGTATCTGCCGGCGAATTGTTATCTTTATCACCCGATTACAAACAACGACGATATGACAACGCATGACTATCACCACTTGGTAAATCTGCAGAAAGCATTCTTCAACGAACATATTACCCGCGAAATCCCCTACCGCTTGTGTGCCCTCGACCGCCTGGCCGAAGGGATTGCCGACCGGGAGAAACAACTGAACGAAGCCTTGCGGGCCGATATGGGCAAGTCGCCCTTCGAGAGCTACGTGACCGAAATCGGTATCCTCCTGCACGAGATTCGCATCGCCAAAAACAATCTGCAGAGCTGGGCACGCGACCGCCGGCGCCCCACGCCTCTCTTCCTCTTCGGTACCCACGGCCGCATACATTACGAGCCCTACGGGTGTGTGCTCATCATCGCCCCGTGGAACTATCCGCTGCAACTGGCACTGTCGCCTCTGGTGGGTGCCATCGCGGCCGGCAACTGTGCCATCATCAAGCCCTCGGGCGAAGCGCCCCACACGGCTCGGGCCCTGCAAGAACTCATCGGCGAATGTTTCGAAGAGGAGTATATCGCCGTAGCCGATGACCGGCGCGAGACGACCGAGGAGCTGCTGCAGGAGCGGTTCGACTACATCTTCTATACCGGCGGCGTGGAGTATGCTCGCCACATCATGCAGGCGGCTGCCCGATACCTCACACCGGTCACGCTCGAGCTGGGGGGCAAGAGTCCCTGTATTGTCGACGACGACGCCCACCTGCCTACGGCTGCCCGCCGCATCGTGTGGGGCAAATTCATCAACTGCGGGCAGACCTGCGTAGCTCCCGATTATCTGCTGGTGCACAGCCGGGTAGAGTCGCACCTCGTCGAGCTGATGCGCCGGGAAATCGTGCGGCAGTTCGGCGAGGACCCGCAACACAACCCCGACTATTCGCGCATTGTCAACGCGCGGCATTTCGAACGTCTGGCGGCTCTGCTCTCGCACGGCACTCCCCTCTGCGGCGGCACCTGCGACCCTACCGACCGCTACATAGCCCCTACGCTACTTACCGACATCGACCCGCAATCGCCCCTGCTCACCGACGAGATTTTCGGTCCCATACTCCCCGTGATACCGTTCGACGACATCGACGACTGTGTCGAGTACATCAACCAGCGCGAGAAACCGCTGGCCCTCTACTACTTTACCCGCAGCCGCAAGCGGGCCCGCTACATGATACAGCACACCTCGTCGGGCGGTGCCTGCATCAACGATACCGTCATGCAGATTGCCAACGGCCACCTTCCCTTCGGAGGTATCGGCAACAGCGGCATGGGGGCCTATCACGGCCGTACCAGTTTCGAGACCTTCAGCCACCAGCGCAGCGTCGTCACCTCGAACCAGCGGCTCTACTCCGAATTCCGGTTCCCGCCCTATGGCAACAAACTGAAGTGGCTCAAACGGATTTTGAAATAGATTCTATTTATTCAAAATATGACTTTTACAAATCCCAGTTTTCCAACAAGCAATGATAAATATCTTTATCACTTCACTACCGCCGAAAGTTTGATGATGATATTAGAATCTATGAGCTTAAGATTATCTGAATTCAAGAATCTCAATGATTTAAACGAGACAAATCCCTGTTGTAATTGGAATGACCATGGACTATCCAAAATAAAAATTCATAAATACATAGAAGAACAATGTAAACTACTCTGTTTTTCTCAGAACTATTGGGAAAATAATCGAATCTATAGCGGTATCAATCACCCACGTATGTGGGCACAATATGCAGGGAATAATACGGGCGCTTGCATTATTATCGACGAACCCTTATTTATAGAACGTAACAAAAAAATTCTACGGGGTAAATCCTATATTATAGATAATGTTGAATACACTACAAGAGCATACAATAAACATATAACTATTTCATCTGATACAGAAGAATCTATCAAGCAATATTACAAACAAATATTATTTAAGAAACATATTGATTGGGAAAGAGAACACGAAAGAAGACTGGTGATTTTAGATTCTTCCAACATAAACTTTCTATCTATTCAAAATTGTGTATCAGCTATTTGTTTAGGCAATAGGTTCAATAAAAATAAGGAATATAATGAGGAGTTTCTACACAAAATACTCAACAATCCACAAAACAAATGCTACCATCAAATTCATTCTCAACACTTTTATCGTCAATGTAATATAGATGGTAAAATAGGCTGTATTTCCTACTTTATCGATATAGATAAAACTCAATAGTAGAACATGAAAGCAGAATAATATTTTGGAACGATAGTTCAGTTTGTAAAAAACTGGATACCGCATCGGAGTGCGGTATGACTTCTACCAGGCACAATCTTCATTTGAAAAGTATGTTTCTATCCACCGCCATGCACATCTTTATAACTTGACAAAGAGACTGCGACGACCGCTCCGTAATGATTGCGATTCGCTCCCAAATTTGTATCTTTGCATTTGCATTTATAACAAGGGACAAGTGGAAGAAGATTTTTTGAACGAACTCAACGAGCAGCAACGCGAAGCCGTACTCTATACCGAGGGACCCGAACTGGTGATTGCCGGTGCCGGGTCGGGAAAGACTCGGGTGCTTACCTACAAAATAGCTCACCTCCTGCAGATGGGGTATCCCCCCTATCGTCTGCTGGCGCTCACCTTTACCAACAAGGCGGCCAACGAGATGAAAGAGCGCATCGCTTCGGTGGTGGGTATGGCCACGGCCTCGCGGTTGTGGGCCGGCACGTTCCACTCGATCTTCTCGCGCATCCTGCGGGCCAATGCCGACCGGCTGGGCTATCGCCACGATTTCACCGTATACGATGCCGCCGACTCGCTCTCGCTCATCAAGAGCATTATCCGCGAGATGCAGCTCGACGACAAGGTCTATAAACCGTCGACCGTGCAATCGATTATCTCGAATGCCAAGAATGCCCTTATCGAGCCGCAAGTCTATGCCAAGAACCGCGAACTCATCGAGATGGATACCCGCTCGAAGCGGCCGCTCATCTGCGAGATTTACCGTATCTACCGCCACCGCTGCTTTGTGTCGGGGGCGATGGACTTCGACGACCTGCTGCTCAACACCAATATCCTGTTCCGCGACCATCCCGACGTGCTGCAGCACTACCGCGACCTCTTCGCCTACATTCTGGTCGACGAGTACCAGGATACCAACTTTGCCCAGCACCTCATCGTGAGCCAGTTGAGCAAAGAGCACAACCGCATCTGCGTGGTGGGCGACGATGCCCAGAGCATCTACTCCTTCCGGGGGGCCAACATCCACAACATTCTGGGGCTGAGCAAAGAGTACCCGGGCCTGAAGATATTCAAGCTCGAACGCAACTACCGCTCTACCCAGAACATCGTGAACACGGCCAACAGCCTCATTGCCAAGAACAAGGAGCAGATACCCAAGCAAGTATTCTCGCAAAAGGAGGTGGGCAACAAGGTGAAGGTAATCAGTGCCTACTCCGATTTCGAGGAGGGGTTCATCGTCTCGAACCGCATTGCCGAGCTGCGCCTCACCACCCACTGCCACTACAACGACTTTGCCATACTCTACCGCACCAACGCCCAGTCGCGTACGCTGGAGGAGGCGCTGCGCAAGCGCAACATCCCCTACCGCATCTACGGGGGCACCTCGTTCTACCAGCGCAAGGAGATCAAGGATGCCATCGCCTACTTCCGCCTCACCATCAACCCCGACGACGAGGAGGCCCTCAAGCGGGTCATCAACTACCCCGCCCGAGGCATCGGCAACACTACGTTGGCCAAGCTCATAGACCGGGCACACGAGAGCGGCGACAGCCTGTGGAGCGTGATTTCCGACCCACTGAACCACCACCTCGAGGTCAATAACGGCACACTGAACAAACTGAAGGGCTTCAAGAATCTCATCGAGAGCTTCCGCCAGGCGGCTACCCGCCAGAACACGGCCGAGCTGGCCGAGACCATCGTCCAGCAATCGGGCATTCTGCGCGACATCACCGCCGAACGTACCCCCGAAAACATCAGCCGGCAGGAGAATATCGAAGAGCTGCTCAACGGTGTCATGGAGTTCTGCACCCTGCGGCAGGAGGCGGGCGAAACGGAGACGACTCTCTCGGACTTCCTGGCCGAAATATCGCTGGCTTCCGACCAGGACAACGGCGACGAGGCCGAACAGGACAAGGTGACGCTGATGACTGTACACGCCTCGAAGGGTCTGGAGTTCAAGCAGGTATTTATCGTGGGGGTCGAAGAGAACCTCTTCCCCTCGTCCATGTGCCAGGGCAGCGAGCGCGAAATAGAGGAGGAGCGCCGGTTGCTCTACGTGGCCATCACCCGGGCCGAAGAGAACTGCACCCTCACCTACGCCCTCACCCGCTACCGCAACGGCCAGACGGTATCGTCGCCCCCCAGCCGGTTCATCAAGGAGCTCGACCCCCGATATGTCGATATGCCTGCCCAGGAGCGGCTCGAAGAGCCTCGCGAGGAGAAAGTCCCGTGGCGCAGCTCGTTCGGTGGCGAATGGGGACGCAAACCCTTCCGCCGCGACGACAACGACGACAGCCGCACCCCGGCACCCCGCCCCTTCACAGCTCCGGCCCCGGCCAAGCGGCTCACCCGCATCGAGTCGCGACCCTCGGGTGCAACCCCGTCGGCATCGCAAGCCTCTACCACGACGGCAGCCGGCACCATCGAGGTAGGCAGCCGCATCTGCCACGCCCGGTTCGGCAACGGCACCGTGTCGGCCATCGAAGGCACGGGCGACAACAGCAAGATTACCGTCGAATTTGACAACGTAGGCCGTAAGCAACTGCTGCTCAAGTTTGCCAAATTCACCATCCTATAATCATAAACCACACAAACCGATACCCTACATGCACAACGACATGCTATCGCAAATACCATCGCCCTGCTACGTGCTCGAAGAGGCACGCCTGCGTCGCAACCTGCAACTCATCCGCTCGGTCAAGGAGGCCGCCGGGGTCAACATCATACTGGCATTCAAGGCCTACGCCCTGTGGAAGTCGTTCCCCATCATCCGGGAATACATCCCCTGCTCCACCGCCAGCTCCATACACGAGGCCCGGCTCGCCTTCGAAGAGATGGGCAGCCCCGCCCACACCTATTCGCCGGCCTACACCGAGCGCGATTTCCCCGCCATCCTGCGCTACAGCAGCCACATCACCTTCAACTCGCTGAGCCAGTTCAATCGCTTCTACCCCCAGGTCGTAGCCGACGGCAACCGCGTGTCGTGCGGACTGCGCATCAACCCCGAATACTCCGAGGTCGAGACCGACCTCTACAACCCCTGTGCCCCCGGTTCGCGGCTGGGCATCACCGCCGACAAGCTGGCACACCTGCCGCAAGGTGTCGAGGGGCTGCACTTCCACACGCTGTGCGAGTCGACCTCCTACGACCTCGAGAAGACCCTCGTGCGGGTCGAAGAGCGATTCGGCCACCTGCTGCCGCAAGTCAAATGGCTCAACATGGGCGGCGGCCACCTGATGACCCGCCAGGGATACGACACCGACCACCTGGTGCGGCTCCTGCGCGACTTCAAGCAACGCCACCCCAACCTCGAAATCATACTCGAGCCCGGCAGCGCATTCGGCTGGCAGACGGGCCCCCTCGTATCGACCGTGGTCGACATCGTCGAGAACCACGGCATCCGCACCGCCATACTCGACGTATCCTTTGCCTGCCACATGCCCGACTGTCTCGAGATGCCCTACCAGCCCGCCATCCGCGGCGCCGTCACCACACCAGCTCCCGGCCTGCACGCCTACCGCATGGGTGGCAACTCGTGCCTGAGCGGCGACTACATGGGCGACTGGTACTTCGACCACGAGCTCACCGTGGGCGAGCGCATCATCTTCGAAGACATGATACACTACACCACCGTCAAAACCACCATGTTCAACGGCATACCCCACCCCTCTATCGCCTGCCTCAGGAGCGACGGCACCGTAGAGATGTGGCGCGAATACGACTACAACGACTACAAAAACCGCATGGATTGACCCCACACGGGTCAACCCTTGCGACCCTCGATTTGTTACACCTTAAAAACCAACTTTTACAATGGGAACATTCTTAGGCATCATAGCCCTGCTCATCACCCTGGTCGCCTTCATCCCCCTGCTGGGGATACTCAACTGGATCACCATACCCGTGTCCATCATCTTCCTCATTATCTGTGCCATCCTCAAGTCCGACACCGGCAAGACCCTCTGCATCGTCTCCATCATCGTAGGCCTGCTGCGGCTCATCTTCGGCGGCGGCATCCTCTAATTTCGATGTTTGCCTTCTTCAACTCCATCTGGAGCTTGTTCATCTCTATTTTGTCGCCACTGTTGCGGGCCTTGGCCAGGGCATTCTCGAGGTCCTCGGCCCGTTGCCGGAGAGCCTTCAACCGCTCCTCTGCATTCTTGCCATTTACCTCCAAGACGATAGAGGCAGATGTTTCATAATTGCTCATATTCGTTCATATTTTTCACGAATATGGGCACTCTAGGCGACCCAATAAAAGACACAAAAGAGCCTCGGGGGGGAGGATTCCCCGAGGCTCCGACAAGAAGACTATTCCGATAATCGACTTACGAGTGACGATATTTCCTTTTGATAAAACGAAGGAAACGGGTACAAAGAGCAACTATCGCCGTTATCACGAAAGCTGCCACCACAATCCAATATATGTACCAGAATACAACGCTAACCGCCGTGAGTGCTCCAAGGACCATAATTATCACGAACAAAAGCACAAATCCAAAGGCAATCAATATAGACATATTCCCTCCTTTTCTCCGAAGATAGTGAAAATTTTCGGCATTCGCAAGCCCATCACACAAATTTTCGCGGCGTTGTAATTCGCTTTCAAATTTATATCTTTCAAGAAGATAGGCTGCGGCTCAGCAAAAAACACAAGTAAACTTGTTTGTTTTGCCCTCTCCTTGCACTATCTTTGACTTATTAAATACAGCCTTATCTATCGCTGTCCCAGAATTTCCGATAGCGTAGAAAGGCATCGGCCACATCGGGCTGCATCTCGTTCCTGAAAAAAGAGGGCTCCCTCGTGGGGTGCCAGTTACCCACCACCTGCCCATCGTGAAGAATCACCGGATAGAACAAGCCGTTACTACTATGTATCCGATGGCGGAACTCCTCTTCAAAAGCATGGTGCCGACTTTTGTAACCAATCAGATATT
>CABRIW010000028.1:0-13709 GCA_902471075.1 uncultured Barnesiella sp.
CTGCAAAATACATTCCCTTTTGCTTGTACTCGACTGGACCCCGCATCGGGGTGCGGGGTGACACACACGTCATACCGCGCTACGACGCGGTATCCAGGAATACGCGCAAAGGAGAATCCCCTCAAGAGGCACTTTGCTGGTCTCCGCATCGGAGTGCGGGGAGACACGCACGTCATACCGTGCTGCGACGCGGTATTCAGGAATACGTGCAAAGGAGAATTCCCCCAAGAGGCACTTTGCAGGACTCCTTATCGGGGAGTGGGGGCAGAGAGGCTCGGAGCCAATCAGTAGCTGAACGAAATCTTTACCTTTTTGCCTTTTATCTTTTCGTCGCGAAGGCGGCGCAGCGTTTCGTGTGCCTTGTTGCGCGCCACGGCGGCGTAGCTGTAATGGTCCTTTACCTCGATGAGGCCGATCTCGTCGGCCGCCAGTCCGCCCTTCTGGGTGAGGAATCCCACGATGTCGCCCTTGCTTATCTTCTCCCTCTTGCCGGCGGCAAAGTGCAAGGTCGCCATCGGCGGCGTTTGCAGCCAGTTGGCCTTGGGGTCGAGGCGGAAGTCGGTTGCCTGGGCGGCATACTCGGGCAGTTGTTCGGTGGGGCCCACAATCAGGAAGGCCTCCCCCTCGGCGTGCATGCGGGCGGTGCGTCCGTTGCGGTGGGTGAAGCTCTCGAGGTCGACGGGCAGGTGGTAGTGGATGATATACTTCACCTCGGGGATGTCGAGTCCGCGGGCGGCCAGGTCGGTCGAGATGCAGATGTAGCTGCTGTGGTTGCGGAATTTACAGAGAGCCCGTTCGCGGTCGGCCTGCTCCATGCCGCCGTGAAACGATTCGGCAATGATGCCCCGGTCGGTGAGGAATTGTTGCACCCGCTCCACGCTCTCGCGCTGGTTGCAGAAGACGAGCGTAAGCCCCGGCTTCAGGTTGCGCAGCAGGAGCAGCAGCGTGTCGAGCTTGTCCTTCACGGGTGAGTCGATGCGGTAGAGCGATAGCCGCTCGTTCGTGTTCTCCTCGCTCCGTTTCGAGCCCAGAAAGTCGAGTTTCACCGGGCGGCGCAGGGCGGTGAATGCCGGCAGCGATTCGCTGTCGGTGGCCGAGGTAAGAATCTTTTTCTTCACTTCCTCGAGCGGGGCGATAATCTCTTTCATCTCGTCGTGGAAACCCAGGGCGAGGCATTTGTCAAACTCGTCGAGTACCAGCGTGTCGAGGGTGTCGAGCGACAGGCGTCCGCGGCGCAGGTGGTCGGCAATGCGGCCCGGAGTCCCCACCACAAGGGCCGGAGCCACCTCGAGCGACTTGCTCTCCTCGCGCACCGAGTGGCCACCGTAGCAACACACGATTTTGATACCTGCGGCAATCTTGCGCAGCACGCTCTCGATTTGCAGCGCCAGTTCGCGCGACGGCACCAGCACCAGCGCCTGTACACCGGCAGCCCGCGGGTCGATGCGCAGCAGCACCGGCAGCAGGAAGGCCAGTGTCTTGCCCGACCCGGTGGGCGATAGCAGGATGATGTCGTTGGGGCGTTGCGCCGTCTCGAGCATTTGTTTCTGCATGCCGTTCAGCGAATCGATGTTCAGGTTGCGGCACGCCTTTTCGATGAGTGACTGTGATTCTTTCATGGCTGCAAAGATACGACATATCGCCACACCGTGCAAACCGCCTGATATTTGCCTCTTGCGGTGTGGGGTAAAAACGGGTTACCGCATCGGCGGCTGGTTTGTTGATGTTTAAATAATATTAAATCGGTGTGAAATGTGCTTGAAAATTATGTTGTATAACAGAAAATGTCGTACATTTGCACTGTGTTTTTCATAGTATTAGATTAAGATTAAGGTTAACAAAGATTGGTTGTCGTGAGACAATCAATTTTTTTTGTACCTGTTTGAAAGCTCTGTCAGAAATATAATCCATTTATATACAATAGTTTACTACTGAAATTACATAGCTGGGCCCGTGGTGTGGAGTCCGGCAGATCGTCTATCGCCGGTAGTTTTGCGGGTATTCCTGGATACCGCGTCGTGGCGCGGTATGACGAGGTGTCACCCCGCGGGGTCCAGAGATGTGTAGCTGGGTAAACTCTTTTTGCCGGTAGTTTTGCGGGTATTATTCATCAGGCATCGATTTCGATGCAGGCGCGGTATTGACTGTCGGGGAGTACCGGGGTGAGGGTAAAGTATCCGCCGGCGAAACGGCCGTCGACAATCCGGGCGGGGTGTTGGCGGAGACGCTCCAGGTGGTCGCGATAGAGGGTGCCGGGCCGGGGAAAATAATCGATGCGATAGTGCCCCTCGTAGCCCGGAGCCACGAAGCGGTCGGCGATGCGGCGGGCCACCACGCCCATGTTCATGCGCAGGTTTATCTCGACGAAGGGGTGCAGCCGGGTTGTGCCGTCGGGGGCGAAGTAGGTCATCATGTCGACCCCGAGGTAGCCGGTGTAGACCGGGGCAATGCGTCCGGTGAAGAAGCGGGCGAGAGCCTCGCGCACGGCCGTGACGACGTGGGGGCCGACGGCTGCACATAGCTCCTCGTGCAGGCGGTGATCGGTGGTGAGCCGGTTCTCCTTGTAGGCTCCGTGGTTGTCGGTAAGGAACGACGAGTATCCGGCAAAGGTCACGCGGGTACCGTCGCTGTAAAACTCCATGGCCCAGTCGCGCTCTTTCTCGTAAAAGGGTTCGCCCATCAGTACCCCCTGCTTTTGCAACACGCCGTTGCTCCATTGTGCCAGCGAGGTATCGTAGCCGTAGAGGTTCCAGTAGAGACCGCGTCCGCTGCCCGACCAGGGCGCCTTGAGCACCTTGCGGTCGCTCTGCTCGGTAAAGGCCCGCACTTCGTCGGGGGTATGCAGCTCGACCGGCAGCGGGGGCATGGGGTAGTCGATGTGCGAGGCGAGGTATCGGCCCGCCTCGGTAGCCAGACGGCGGTGGGCCAGACGGCGCAGGTGGTTGCACTGTTCGGGCGAGGGGAGCAGCCGATTGTCCACACCGGCCTGGTGCAGGCGGTGAGCCAGGGCGAGGTTCCACCCCCACACCTCGATGCGGTCGAAGGGCAGTTCGCCGATTTGCTTGAACGCGACGGTCGAGACCGCGAGCCCCAGCGGCTCGAGGCTGCGGCGGAAGTCGTCGGGCACCGACTCGGCAGAGCATATCGTCGTCTCCTCCCCCTCGCGGGCATACCACAGCGGCAGTAGGGCCAGCTCGCGCGCGATGCGTTGGGCGGCAGGGGGCGGCGTGTAGTTGATGCCGCCGAAGGCCAGGGCCAGGTCGTTCTCGGGGTTGAAGATATAGAGGTTCACAGTGGGCGATATTTTCGAGCGACAAAGGTAGTAAATGTATGCACCCGGTGCAAGCGGGTAGAGTATGGAGTGCAGGAGCTTATGGAGCGAGTTGCAGGGCAGAGAACAAATTGCCAGAATAAGATGCAAAATCTATTATATTTTTTAGAATGTAATCCTATTTTATTTTCTAATTAAAAAATTATCGTCGATAATATTTGCAAATTGTAAATTTTTGCTACCTTTGAGTTTTGTAGTCCTGCCGATATTAGAAATATATAGAATAGCTATGAAAAAACTTCATCTACATATTATGCCATACGGCCTGCTGGATAGCGGGTGGGAGATTTTGCAACGAATCAAATTCATCCAATAATTTTTTAATCGTGTAAGTGTATGAAAAGCGTTATTGTAAACCTGATCTTGACTACTGCGCTCTGGGCCGTTTGCCCGGTGGGTGCGCAGCAATGGGCCAGCGAACGAGTGCACGACCGGGTAGCCCCGACCGAAGAGGCTCCGCACATTACGTTTGCCGGGAAACAATCGATGAAGAAGCAGCTGTTCCGCTCGACTTCGGCCAGTGTAACGGCCGACTTCAGTTGCCAAAGTGCGGGCAGCGCCGTGACGGTGTGGGAGGAAGATTTCGACGACGGAGCAGCGGATTGGACCCTGACCGATGCCGAAGATATTGTCTGGGAGTTGAAAAGCACGACCGGCGACAAGGCCTTCTCGGCCATCGACCCCGAAGACGTGCAGTCGCTCTTTATCGAAGGGCCTTTCCAAATGTATAAACGAGGTATTGCCTCGGCTACCAGTCCGCAACTCGATGTGCCGGCCAACGCCATGCTGAAGGGGTATGTGGGCTTCAGCCAGAATATGGACAACTATTGCCGTCTGCATATTTCGGTGTCGACCGATGCCTTCGCTACTTCGGAACTGCTGTGGAACAGCGGCGACGAGAACGGCGAGAAACCCTGGCGCTGGCACGAGTTTGCCGTGTCGCTCGAGAAGTATGCCGGACAGAAAGTTCAGATACGCTTCACCTATACGGCCGGTTCCGACGACGACATGAACGTGGGTGGTTACATGGGCGACTTCACCATCGACGGGTTGCAGATGACCGGTGTGGAGGCCATCGACCAAGTAGAGGTGACTACCGGCGAGGAGATCGCCTTTGCCGACATGTCGACCGGCAGTCCCACGGCCTGGCAGTGGTCGTTCCCCGGTGGCACGCCGGAGACCTCGACCGAGCAGAATCCCCGGGTATACTACACCCGCGACGGAGTCTATGACGTGACCCTGACGGTGAGCAATGCCGACGGCAGCGATACCAAGACCCGCACCGCCTTTGTCAAGGTGACCGGCGTGGCTCCTGTAGCCCACATTCTGCCGCCTGCCACCTTCCGGTACAGCGAGACGCGCCTGCCCATGGTGGCCCCGCTGGTGGGTGTGCAGTATCACGACAACTCGACGGGGTACCCCACCTCGTGGCAGTGGACCTTCGGCGGTGTAAGCCCCGAGTCGTATGCCCAGGTAACCTCGAACGAAGAGAATCCCGTGGTGGCCTATAACTTCCTGCACCAGCAATCGGTGAATCTGCAGGTGGCCAACGAACACGGCGAGTCGGAAGATGCCACCGATGTATCGGTCGAGTACAGCGGACTCATTACCAACTTCGAGCCGGGCGACCAGCCGACTACCTTCGACATGGAAGACTGGGGAACCTTCCCCGGTACCAACACCATAGGCATTACGGCCTACGCCGAGAAGTTCTCGAAACCCTCGCGTCCCATTCTGGTATTCGGGGCCTATGTCTATTTTGTTACCGCTTCGGCTACGAGCCTCACCGACCAGATTGCCGACGTGGGCGTGCACCTCTACACCAGCGAAAACGGTCTGCCGGGCAAGAAACTCGACTCCACCTGGTGGCGGGTGTTCGAGCTCGATACCCCCTCGGGCAGTACGATGGTGGGCACCGCCTTTGAGTTTAATCCCAAGGTCATCGACGACGAGTTCTTTATCGTGGTCGACGGTATCCCCGAGAAGAACGACAGCGTGGACGTGTCGTTTGCCATGGCCAAATTCCGCGACCACGGCAACACGGCCTATATGTATAAAGATGACCAGTGGGTCGATGTGAGCACCTATTTCCCCGCCGGGGCCAACCACACCTCTTATCTGATTATGCCCTCGATCGTACACTCGGTGATGTCGCCCATCCCGACCGATCGTGAGCCGCTGGTGGTAGGCAAAGAGGCCGGTACGGCACTCTATCCCTTCTTCTCGATTTACGGGTATGAGACGCCCGTCCAAAGCGATGCCGAGTGGTGCCGCGTGGTAGGGCAGCCCAACGGACTAACCCTCGACACTCTGCGCATCTCGTACGACCGTCTGCCCGACGGCATCGACGAGCGGGTGGCAACCCTCACCGTCAACGACAGCATATCGACCTACGGCATCAAGGTGACGCAAAGCGTGAATGGCGTGAGTGCCGTCGAGGCCGTATCTCAAGCTCCGGTTACGCTCTGCCCCTCGATTTTCGATCAGGAGGTGACGGTACAGTTGCCCGAAGATTCCCGCCGGTTGATGGTAGTCGACGAGAAGGGTTGCGAGTTGTATAGCCGCGAGTTGAGCGACGTAGAGCGGCAAGTGACTGTCGACACTTCGGGCTGGGCCCCGGGGACCTGTTTCTTCCGGGTGCTGGGCAAGCGCGAGGTGACCGTCGTCAAAGGTGTGAAACGATAACGACCGGGCAAATGTGAAAGAGATAGAGAGGTGTGTCGTGGGGAGAGACTCGTGGCGCACCTCTCTTTTGTTGTGGTACCGACCCGCACGGCGATGCGGGGACCAGGAGGGTAAACTCTATTGGTCTAAAAAAAAACGAGAAAAAGTTGTAACAAATACGATATATTTGCGTCTTATTATATACGAACAAAACACACGAGACTATGAAACGATTTTTGTGGCTGTTGCTTTTGCCCCTCTGTTTGGGGAGCTGGGCGGCCGAGAGTGAATGGAATGCCGATAGCGTGCAGGTGTATTATGAGAACCAGGTGATACCTGTGCTTCAGAAGAGTTGGAAGAATCATGCGTTGGTCGAGAAGACCTTCCGGCAGTTTTTCGACCGTTGCAAGGCGTTGCCCGACTCGGTGGTCGATCAGTGTTCGTGGTGTTTCTCCGACTCCTACTACAACCTGGCCTGTTGCCTGTCGCTCCGCGGGCGCAAGCGGGCAGCTGTCGATGCTTTCGAGCAGGCTATCCGGCACGGTTACTACAATTATGCTCATGTTCAGGAAGATTCCGACCTGGACAATATCCGCAGCGACAAGCGCTTTCAGCGGCTTCTGGCCCAGTTGCGCGAGGTGGGCGATTTCAACTACATACTCCGCAAGTCGCCCGGCTATGACAACAGCGCCTCTACCGACTCGCTGCCGGCCTTTACCTATATGGCTCCCAACGACAGCAACCTGGTGCGGGTGCGTCGCTACTTCAACCTCGACAGCATTGCGGGTGCAGGCGACGAAATCTCGAAAATCAAGAATCTGCTGTTGTGGGTGCACAACACCATCCGTCACGACGGGTCGTCATACAATCCCAAGGTAAAGAATGCCATTGCCATCTACGAAATCTGCAAGAGCGAAGACCGGGGCGTCAACTGCCGCATGATGGCGCAGATGCTCAACGAGTGCTACCTGGCCATGGGGTTCAAGTCGCGCTATGTCACCTGCCTGCCCAAGAGCTATATCAACGACTGCCACGTCATCAACGCCGTCTACTCCTGCACCCTCGACAAGTGGGTGTGGGTAGACCCCACCTGGGGGGCCTATGTGATGGACGAGGAGGGCAATCTGCTCGGCCTCTCGGAGGTGCGCGAACGGTTGAAAACGGGCCAGTTTGTCACGGTGAACGACGATGCCAACTGGAATCATCAAGTGGACTGCACGACCGATTACTACCTGAACTACTACATGAGCAAGAACCTCTATTATCTGCAATGCTCCGATATTAGCGGCTTCGACAACGAGACCCGTATCGAGGGAAAAGTGATGCCGCGCTACGTCACCCTCTCGCCTGAGGGCGAACCCTATGACAACTCGCTCAGCACCTCGAACGAGGCGTGGTTCTGGGCATCGCCTTATAAATGATGAGGTTAGCCGCCCCGTACCTCGATGCGGGGGACAGTTTTGGGAATACGAACAGGGCGCACGATGTCGTGCGCCCTCTCTTTTTGGGGTAAGTATCTCTTTATCGGTATTCCCGTCCGGGTATTTTCTGGATTCCGCGTCGCTGTGCGGAATGACACGGGAGGGCACCCCGTACCTCGATGCGGGGGCCGGAAGAGGTGCCTCTTGTGGATATTTATTTTGCTGGCCGTTTTGCCGGTATTCCTGGATTCCGCATCGAGTGCGGAATGACACAGGAAGTCACCCCGCACCGTGATGCGGGGTCCAGAAGGTGAAGTCGAGGGAATAGCCTTTTGCGGGTATTTCTGGATTCCGCGTCGGGGCGCGGAATGACATGGGGAGTCACCCCGCACCGTGATGCAGGGCCCAGGAGGTGAAGTCGAGGGAATAGCCTTTTGCGGGTATTTCTGGATTCCGCGTCAAGTGCGGAATGACAGAAAGGTACGGCATGGCCTTAGAATTTCTTCAATTCGGTGTAGAGTCGCTGGATAGGCAGCCCCATCACGTTGTAGTAGCTGCCGTGCAACCCGGTTACCCCGATGTAGCCAATCCACTCCTGCACGCCGTAGGCACCGGCCTTGTCGAGCGGGCGGTAGCGGTCGACGTAGTAGTCTATTTCGTCGTCGGCGAGGGGTGCGAAATCGACCTCGGTCGATACGGCAAAGGAGACTTGCTTCTGCATCGAGGTGAGTGTAACCCCGGTGATGACAGTGTGCGTCTTGCCCGAGAGGGCCCGCAGCATGGCTTTGGCATCGTCCAGGTCGTGCGGCTTGCCATAGACCCGACCGTCGAGCCAGACGATGGTATCGGCCGTAATGAGCAGCGTGTTCTCTTTCATCTGGTTGCGATAGGCGGCCGCCTTCTCCTGCGAGATGTAGAGTGGAATCTCTTCGCCCGAGAGGGTAGCGGGGTACGACTCGTCCACTTCGGGCAGAGCCGTCACGCGGTATTCGATGTCGAGCCCGGCCAGGAGCTCGCGGCGGCGTGGCGAATTGCTCGCCAGCAGGATTTCGTATTTCTGGAGGTGCGATAACATAATCAATCGTTTTTTTTGAGGAGTATAGATGATTACCAGCCGAACGCCTTTTCGTCGGCCATCCATTTGCCTTGGGCGCGCAGCACCTGTTCGATGATGTCGCGGCCGCAACCCATCCCGCCGCAGAAGGGCGAGACGTAGCGGGCAATCTGTTTGATTTCGGGTGCCGCATCGGCCGGGCAGGTGGGCAGACCGGCCATCCGCATCACCTCGTAGTCGGGAATATCGTCGCCCATGTACATCACTTCGCCCGCTTGCAGGCCGCACTCGGCGAGCCACTGTTCAAAGATTTTTATCTTCACGGCCACGCCCATGTAGACGTGCGAGAGGCCCAGCCCCTCGAATCGTTTGCGCACCGCCTCGGTGCGTCCGCCGGTGATGATGGCCACGGGGTATCCCAGTTTGGCCGCCAGTTGCAGGGCATATCCGTCTTTGATGTTGATGACCCGCATGGGTTCGCCCGAGGGGTGCAGGGGTATGGAGTCGGACGACAGCACGCCGTCCACGTCGAAGGCAAAGGCTTTTATTTTCGTCAGGTCGAAATCGGTTCGGCTCATGGTTCTTGGTTTTTATCGGGGTTATGGATTTCGTGAATGCTGCGGCTCATCAGTCTGTAAATCTCGCGCATCGTGGGGTCGGAGAGCAGCGCCTCCTGTTTGGCGATGATGTTGCGGTCGTATCGGATGGCCGGGCCCGTCTGGGCATCGAAGGGCGACATGTCGGCCACCTTGTCGGCCGTTTCTCGGATGAGGGGCAGCATCGCCTCGAAAGGCAGTCCGTGTTCCTGCAGAATGTGGTCGCACAGCACATAGAGGTGGTTGGTGAAGTTGCAGGCAAAGACGGCCGCCAGGTGCAGATACTTGCGTTGCTCCGAGTCGGCCCGGTAGACGCGGCCCGAGAGCCGGGCGGCCAGATGGTGCAGCAGGTCGGCATCGGCTTCGCTGTTGGCCTCGATGAAGAGGGGGATGTCGTCGAATGCCACTTCGCGCTCCTTGCTGAAGGTCTGCATGGGGTAGAAGACCCCGTAGCGGGCCGAGTAGGGGCGGAATATCTCGCAGTCCACACTGCCGGCCGTGTGTACCCACAGTCCGTTGTTGGCCGGCATACGGGCCAGCAGGTCGGGCAGTACCGAGTCCTTCACGGCAAAGATGTAGAGGTCGCCGTCGGCAGGCAGACTGTTGAGGTCGGTCGTGTAGCGGCAGTGGGGCAACTGTTCGCCCAACCGCCGGGCCGACTCTTCGGTGCGGCTATACACCCACGCCGGGGCAAGGCCCTTTTCCCGCAACGCCAGTGCCAGCCGCGTAGCCAGGTTACCGGCACCGATCAGGATTATCTTCATCGCTGCCTCGTTCATTCCCATTTGCCTATATGCACCTTTTCCCACATCATCTTCTCTTCGTCGAAGGGTTTGCGCTCCTCGTCCTTGTGACCGATGGAGAGGATGCAGAGCACACCCATCGTTTCGGGTATGCCCAGTATGCTGCGCACAATGTCTTCGGCCGGTTCGTCGTCGGCTCCGAATCGGTTGCGCACCTGAATCCAGCAGCTGCCCAGCCCCAGGTCGGCCGCTTGCAGTTGCATGAGGATGGCGGCAATCGAGGCATCCTCGACCCAGGTATCGGTGAGGGTCATGTCGGCCGTCACGACGATAGCCAGGGCAGCCCCTTCGATGGGTTTGGCTCCGGCCGTCTTGCAGGCCGCCAGGCGGGCCAGCACCTCTTTATCCTCGACGGCAATGAACTCCCAGGGGGTACAGCGTTTCGACGAGGGGGCGAGCAGCCCGGCCTCGAGAATCAGCTTCACCGAGTCGGGCGACAGCGGTTGGTCGGTATACTTGCGGATGCTGCGGCGGTGCATCAACAGATCGTGCAGATTATTCATAAGGGTAATGTTTTTACGGTTTGTATTTCATGAATTGGAGGAGGTGACGTTCGGCCCCGGCTGTGTGGCGTACAGACGAGCGGGGACACGAGCCTGCATCTCTTCCAGTAGCAAAGATACAAAACCTAATGCTTATGCGGGGAATCTGCGAAAACTTTTTTCACTACTTTTCGGCGGGCCGCATACTGAACGACGCTTTTTTGCGTTTATTAAATGTGCCTCTCGACAAACGGGGCACGGTGTGTATAGAATCCCGATGAAATACAAGATATTACTCCTTTTTATCGCGATAGGTGCGGTGCTCGAGCTGGCGGCGCAGGGGCGTGTGAAACTCACGGGCCGGGTCTACGACAGCGACAACCAGCCTATCGAACTGGCTACGGTGCGCGTGGCGGGTACCACCATGGGCACGATGACCGACCTCAAGGGCGAGTATCAGCTCTCCATACCGGCGGGCGACTCGATTGTGGTCATCTACTCGTGTCTGGGCTACCGCGAGGAGCAACGGCAGTTGCTCAACCTCACGAAAGACGTCTCGCTGTCGGTGCGGCTGAACAAGAACTCGAAGATGCTGAGCGAGGTGGTGGTGGCGACTCACCGCCGGCAGACCAGTACGCTGCAGACCATCGACACGAAGGACCTCAAGCTGATGCCCGATGCCTCGGGCGGCAGTATCGAGGCGATGCTCACTACCTTTGCCGGGGTCAACTCGAGCAACGAGTTGAGTTCGCAATACTCGGTGCGGGGCGGTAACTTCGACGAGAATATCGTCTATATCAACGGTATCGAGGTGTATCGTCCGCTCACGGTGCGGTCGGGACAGCAGGAAGGGTTGAGTATCATCAACCCCGATATGGTGGGGGCCGTAGGCTTTTCGTCGGGCGGTTTCTCGGCCGAGTATGGCGACAAGATGTCGTCGGTGCTCGACATCATCTACAAGCACCCCGAGGCTTTCGAGGGGTCGGTGTCGGCCAGTTTCCTGGGGGCTACCGCCTCGATAGGGCAGAGTACCAAGAAGTTCTCGCAACTGCACGGTATCCGCTACAAGACCAACTCAACCCTGTTGAGCTCGCTCGATACCAAGGGTGAATATGAGCCGTCGTTCTTCGATTATCAAACCTATCTCACCTATAAGTTCGCCCCCAAGTGGGAGGCTTCGTTCCTGGGCAACATTGCCATCAACGACTACAAGTTCACCCCCCACGAGCGCAATACCTCGTTCGGTACGGCTACCAATGCCAAGCAGTTCAAGGTCTATTTCGACGGTGGGGAGCGCGACAAGTTCGAGACCTATTTCGGGGCTCTGTCGCTGAATTTCTTCCCCGACAAATATACCCAGTGGGCCCTGATGACTTCGGCCTTTGTCACCAACGAGCTGGTGACCTACGACATTTCGGGGCAATACTGGCTCGACGAGCTGGCCGATACGGGCGACGGCGAGACTACCGAGAATACCGGCGCGCTGGGTGTGGGCACCTATCACGAGCATGCCCGCAACCGACTCAAGGCCTCGGTGATTGCCACCTCGATCAAGGGGGCTACCAAGTTGGGACAGAACGAACTGAAGTGGGGATTCACCCACCAGTACGAACAGATTTACGACCGTGTGCGCGAGTGGGAGATGCGCGACTCTGCCGGCTATTCGCTGCCGCATACCGGGCAGTCGGTCGAGATGATTTACAACCTCTTTTCGAAGCAGGACATGGAGAGCCACCGCCTCTCGGCCTATCTGCAGGATACCTATCGGATGCGCACCCTGTGGGGGCGGCTCATCTTCACCGGTGGTGTGCGGGCCTCGTACTGGGGCTTCAACAAGGAGACGCTGGTGAGTCCGCGGGCCTCGATTACCTTCATCCCGGCCGCCAACGAGCAGATTACGGCCCGCCTGGCCGGCGGTCTCTATTACCAGGCCCCCTTCTACAAGGAGTTGCGCGACACGGTGTGCGATGCCTCCAACAATTACGTGGTGCAGTTGAACCGCAACATCAAGTCGCAACGCTCGATACACGTGGTGCTCGGCGGCGACTATTCGTTCCGGGCGTTGGACCGTCCGTTCAAATTCACGGCCGAACTCTACTACAAGAAACTCGATAACCTCATTCCCTACGAAATCGACAACCTGCGGGTGTGGTACAGCGGGCAGAACGAGGCCAAGGGCTACGCTGCCGGTATCGACTTGAAGCTTTTCGGACAGTTTGTGCCCGGGGTCGACTCGTGGCTCACCTTCTCGTTGATGAAGACCCAGGAAGAAATCGGGGGGGTAAAATTGCCTCGACCTACCGACCAGCGGTATAGTGTGGGGCTCTATTTCCAGGACTACGTGCCCCGCTTCCCAAAATACAAATTCAGCCTGCGGGCTATCCTGGCCGACGGCCTGCCGGTGGGCTCGCCCCGCAAGGGACGTCAGGCCGGCTATTTCAGAGCCCCTGCCTACAAGCGCATCGACATAGGAGCCTCGCGTCTGTTGGTCGGTGGCGAAGACAAACTCTTGCAAAAAGGCATCTTCCGCAACCTTAAAAGTGTGTGGATAGGCATCGACGTCTTCAACCTTTTCGACATCAGCAACGTGAACTCCTACTATTGGGTAACCGACATTACCAATGCGCAATATGCCGTGCCCAATTACCTTACCCGCCGGCAGATAAATCTGCGGCTCTCGGTCGATTTTTGAGAATCACCTCCTATTTGAGCCGGATATAAAACAAGAGTTCGGTGATGCCATAGAGCAGTGTGGCAGCGCCGAAAGTGGCTACGATAATGCGCTCGGTTGCCGAGAAAGGATTGACCAGAATCTCGATGCCGATGAGCAGGATAACGACCGGTAGCAGGTAGGCCACCCACCCGGCATTGCGTTTGATGGTCTTTTTCAGTGTGAGCAGATAGAGTAGTTGGTAAACCCCGATTAAAACAAGCGCACCTCCCAGCACATAGATGGTCACCCCGATATACCAGCTCGGCACCAGTATAAGCGAACACCCGAACAGCAGCAAGACGAGCGACATTACCGGGAACGGGAGGCCGTGCTTCTGATTCCCGCTCAGCAAGTAAAGCAATATCGTGTAGAGACTGGGCACCCCGATGAAAATACCTGTTACCAAAAGTATTGTAGAGAGTGCCGCGTTGGGGTAGAAAAGCAGCAATAAGCCTGCTGTGACAGAGGCAATGATGCGAACGAGCGGATTTTGAAGAGTATTCATATCGTTTTTTCGTTTAGTTCCATATAAATAACAAGCAAAGATAGTGAAAGGTGAGAGGAGAAAGTCAAGCTTGCTTGAACTTTTTCCCGAACCGCATCCTATTTTCGCGGTAAGCAAAGATAGTGAAAGGTGAGAGGAGA
>CABRIW010000029.1:0-11977 GCA_902471075.1 uncultured Barnesiella sp.
AGAGCAAAGAAATTGTTGATAGAGCAAATTTTTCGGCCCTGATTTTTAACATTTGGGGCCGAAGAAAAATGATATTTTTTTTGAAGCCGGACTATTTTCGTAGTCTGTTTGTACGGTTTTCGCAGGTCGGCCGCGGCGGGATGAGGCGAGGGGGGAGAGAGCCGCTGCGGGGGTGACCCGGGGGAAAAAAGTACAGGGGGTCGTGCCGAGGCACAACCCCCTGTGGAGTAGGGTATCGTTTTCTCTGCCTCCCCCCCGGAATCAGAATTCGGAGGTGAAGTGGAACTTGATTTTGGGGAAATCGGTCTGGGCCATTTGCAGCACGTAGCTCGAGTCGGCCATGAATACGTCGCGCCCGTCGCGGTCGACACTCATGAACTGGTGCTTGCGTTTCTTGAAGGCCTCGAGGGCCTCGGGGTCGTCGCTCTCGATCCAGCAGGCCTTGTAGAGGCTGAGGGGCTCCCATCGGCACTGGGCGCCATACTCGTGGAGCAGTCGGTACTGGATGACCTCGAATTGCAGCTGTCCCACGGTGCCGATGATCTTGCGGCCGTTGAACTGGCTGATGAAGAGCTGGGCCACGCCCTCGTCCATGAGTTGGTCGATGCCCTTGTTGAGCTGTTTCGACTTCATGGGGTCGTCGTTTTCGATATACTTGAACATCTCGGGCGAGAAGCTGGGGAGCCCCTTGAAGTGGAGCTCTTCGCCGCAGGTGAGGGTGTCGCCGATCTTGAAGTTGCCGGTATCGGGCAGACCCACGATGTCGCCGGGGTAGGCCTCGTCGACGACCGATTTCTTCTGGGCCATGAAGGCGGTGGGGCTCGAGAATCGCATCATCTTGTTGTTGCGCACGTGCTTGTAGTTGGCGTTGCGCTCGAACTTGCCCGAGCATACCTTGACGAAGGCGATGCAGCTGCGGTGGTTGGGGTCCATGTTGGCGTGAATCTTGAAGACGAAACCGGTGAAGTTCTCCTCCTCGGGACGCACCAGACGCTCCACGGCCTGGACGGGGCGGGGCGAGGGGGCAATCTTCACGAAGCAGTCGAGTAACTCCTTGACACCGAACATGTTGAGGGCCGAGCCGAAGAAGACGGGCGCCGTGCGGGCGGCCAGGTAGTCGTCGACGTTGAACTCGGGGTATACCCCCTCGATGAGCTCGAGGTCGGCCCGCAGCTTCTCGGCATCCTGCTCGCCGATGTAGGCTTCGAGTTCGGGGCTGTTCACGTCGTCGAGCTCGATGCGCTCGGTCACCACCTGCTTGTTGGGGGTGAAGAGGTTGAGGTTCTGCTCGTAGATGTTGTATACGCCCTTGAACTTCTGGCCGATGTTGATGGGCCAGCTGAGCGGGCGGACGTTGATTTTGAGCTCCGACTCCAGCTCGTCGAGGATGTCGAAGGGGTCGCGCCCCTCGCGGTCGAGCTTGTTGACAAAGACGATAACGGGCGTGTTGCGCATGCGGCACACCTCCATGAGCTTGCGGGTCTGGGTCTCCACGCCCTTGGCCACGTCGACGACGATGATGACGCTGTCGACCGCCGTGAGGGTGCGGTAGGTGTCCTCGGCAAAATCCTGGTGGCCGGGGGTGTCGAGAATGTTTATCTTGTAGTCGCCGTAGTTGAAGCCCATGACCGAGGTGGCTACCGAGATGCCACGCTGTTTCTCGATCTCCATCCAGTCGGATGTAGCGGTCTTTTTGATTTTGTTCGACTTGACCGCCCCGGCAATGTGGATGGCACCGCCGAAGAGCAGCAGCTTTTCGGTGAGGGTGGTTTTACCGGCATCGGGGTGGCTGATGATGGCGAATGTTCTGCGTTTGCTGATTTCCTCTGTAAGTGTACTCACGATGTTAACGGGTTTCTTGTAAAATTTCTATGCAATGCGACAGGCTCTCGTACCAGTGGGGGATGGTGATGCCGTAGGTCTGTTTGATTTTGCTCTTGTCGAGCACGCTGTAGAAGGGGCGGTGTGCCCGGCTGGGATACTCGTCGCTGCGGATGGGTTTCACCCGGCAGGTGATGTCGGCCAGACGGTGGATGGCCACGGTGAAGTCGTACCAGCTGCAGGCCCCTTCGTCGGAGAAGTGGTAGATGCCCGGCACGAAGGTCTCGGCCGTGAGCACGGCGAGGATGGCGCGGGCCAGGTCGGCGGCACAGGTGGGGGTGCCTATCTGGTCGGCTACGACCGAGAGCTCGTCGCGCTCGGTGCCCAGCCGCATCATGGTCTTCACGAAGTTGTTGCCGTAGGGCGAGTAGAGCCAGGCGGTGCGGATGATGGCGCTCTGGGGGCAGAGGCGCATCAGGGCCTGTTCGCCCTCGAGTTTGGTGGAGCCGTAGACCGATTGGGGGTCGGGCGTCATCTCCTCGGTGTAGGGGCGGTATCCCCGTCCGTTGAATACGTAGTCGGTCGAGACGTGTATCATGCGGGCCCCGCAGGCTGCGGCGGCACGGGCCAGGTTCTCGACGGCCGTGGCGTTGATTTTGCGGCACAGCTCCACGTTGTCTTCGGCCTTGTCGACCTGGGTATAGGCGGCACAGTTCACGATGTAGTCCACGCGGTTGTCGGCGACAGCCCGGTTCACGGCTTCGGCATCGCAGATGTCGAGTTCGGCTACGTCGGTGAAGATGGCTTCGAAGCGGTCGTCGCCATCCAGTACGTTGCGCATCTCGTGGCCCAGTTGGCCGTTTGCGCCGGTAATAAGAACTCTTTTTGTCATGGTTCGTATCTGTTTTTTAATCGTTTTCGAGTTTCAGTTCGCCCGCCTTGTCCTGCTTGTATTTTTCGGCCAGGAGCGAGAGGAACGACGATATTTGCTGGATGGCCTTCAGGGTGTCGGGCTTGATCTCCTTCTTCTGCAGCCGCAGCAGCAACACGCCGTAGAGGGCGTTGAAGCAGGTCTCCAGCTCGCCGGCCTTCTCGTCGCCCGACTTGGCCCGCAGCTCGACGATGTAGGGGAGGGTCTTGAAGAAGGCCGCGCCGTAGAAGGGCTCGCGGGGCGACTTGAGCAGCCGCAGGTGCAGGTCGGTGAGGTCGATGAGCACGTTTTTGTTCAGTTGCAGGTGCCCCTTCTGTTCCACCCCCTCGGCGTGCATCATGTCGATGAGCGACTCGTACCACTCGCGCATCGCCTTCTTCTGCTCGGGCGAGATGTCGTAGGGGTCGATAATCTGTTGCTGTATGCGGTCTATGTCCAGCCCGTAAGCCCGTATGAGGTCTTCGATCTGCCACATGTACAACAGGTATTCGGCGATATTCTCTTTTTTCTTCTGGCTGGCGATAATCATGTTGTTGCCTTTCTTTGCAAGTTGACCCTTCGGGGGGTGAGCGGCAGCCCCGCGGCAATGGCCGGAGAGTCGTCCCCGAAATTGGCTGCAAAGTTAATACAAATCGTTTGCTGTCGCAATGTTACCGGGTAAAAATAAACGATAGTCCGCTCGCCGGCGCGTGCACGCGAGCGCGAGGGTGGGGTATGCGAAAAAAAAGAAAACCGCCGTTGAACAAAAATGTACAGCGGCGGTTTTTGATTATTGACGAATAAGTTTTGTCAAATGTTCCGGATTCGGGTCTTTGGCGATGATAACACCCTCGGGCGAAATCAGATAACTGGCGAATCCTTTGTTCAGACGGTAATCGTCGAATATATCCGACCGTGAGCCGTCTTTGTCATAGAATTGGGTAGCTGCGTTCAAGCCGTCCCGTTTGATGGTCTCTTCGAAGACCTTGCGGTTGGTATCGAACGATACCGACACGAGACTGATGTTTTCGAGTCCGCTCTTGTCGATTTCCCGGGCGTAGCGTATGTTCTCCATACGCGAGGGGGCATCGTAGCCCGCCCAGAAGTTCAACAGTACGTACCGGCCTTTCAACGATTGGAGCGAAACGCTGTCGTCGGCGTTTTGCAGGCTCAGCTGCGGGGCTCGCTCACCCTCTTTCAAACCCGTTTTGTTCGGGTTGAAGGCCGAAGAAAACAACAAAATCAACGCCAGCATACCAATAACTGACTTGGTTTTCTTCATACTGAAGTGTTATGGTTCATACTAAATCTGACGTTGGGGGCATCACACCGAAACGGCAGACCCCGCTGATTTTCAGCGGTTAGTTCCTCTTGCTCGGGACGCTTCCTTTGCTATCGGGAACCCATAAATTCGACGGCAAAGTTGAAGGTTTTTAGGGAATTAACCAAATTTTGAACTGAGTTTAACATTTTTCAAACTATAATTATTTGTATATCAATGTATTATATAAACATTAACATTCTTGTTATACGGTGGGTAAATGCCGTTTGTTATATCATCTTTGGATAATTATCAATTCTAACACACCTAAGGGACTGCGCCAAAATTTATCATTTTGATACAGCCCCATTCGCCTTTCTCTATCCTTGCATAGGAGAATTAAAAATCAGTATCTAATCGGGATAAATATTTGCTTTTCTTTTATAAAACCAAAATAATTTTAATAACTTTGTATGGTCATTCTGCGCCGGACCTGTTTATGGACAGGTAAGGGGAGGGATGGGCATACATATATATAAAGGGCGTTTACTTGGCGCTTTGGTTTTGACGATTCAAGAATCTCGCAAATTCTAAACAGTTAGTCAAAAGACAAAGCAGCGGTGAATGTCTCTCGGGGTGTATTATATACAACCGCCATTGCGCCCCCGCAGGGGTGCAATGGAAATGGTGGATTTATATACATACATCGGCGTGGGGCTTTCGACGTTGCTCGTTTCGGCTAACTGGGCAATGCGAGAGCCTTTGAATCGTGGAACGGGCAACAGGTGTCGGCTCCACGTTTTTTGTATATATAGACGTTGTTAATCATTATTATTATGTCCGGCAAAAGGAGTCGTTGCAGGTAACTATGATTCTAAATTATGAAGTTGCACGAACCGCTAAAAGCTCTTTATGCTTCTAAATGGGAAGAGCTTTGCGACGCCTTGCAAACAGTGGTTTGCGGCGAGAAAACGGGGGTGAAACCGGCTTATCCGTTTTTGCTGGGGCTGACACGATGGGAAGACGACCGGCCCACAGAAAGCTGGTACACCGACGCAGATCTGAAAGTGATGGTTTTCGGACAGGAAACAAATTCTTGGGTAGGGAAAAATGACGATTTTGGCACGCCTCCTTCTCCTGTGTTCTCCCCTGATGTATCGGTGGAGGCCGTGATGGGGATTTATGAAGATTTTTATGCCTCTTACTACCATGACGGCACGTTCGGTTATAACGGGACACGTTATGGCACGTTTCATTATGGTTTCAACCGCTTTGCCATGTCGCTGAACGCAGCCTTTCCCGGCAAGCGTATAGCTTATGTATGGAACAATCTGGTAAAGGTTGGCAAATCGCAAGGTACAGGTTTCTGCGGCCCGGAGATTTATGCGTTGGAAAGAGCGCATTTTTCTGTCATTCGGGAAGAAATCAATATCCTGAAGCCCGACCTTCTGCTTTTTCTGACCGGGACGTATGATGAACGTATCCGCGACAACTGGTACGATGCGCAATTTTCGGAGCTATCGCCTTATGCCGTAAATGAGGTGGCGCAAGTGATGTCTTCGGAGCTTTCCATTCCTGCCTATCGGACAAATCATCCGAGTGCGCATTTGCCGAAAGGGGAGATGGAAGCGCGCTATCGGGTGATTGTGGATGATTTTGCAAACATAAAACAATAATTGAATTATGAGTGCTGATAATTATTGCCGATGGTGTGGCCGTAAGTATGATTGGCTTAATAGTACTGCCTCAGATCGCGGCTATTTTTGTAGCAAACGTTGTGAAGTAGCTGCACAAAGAGCCGGAGCAGCCCCAAGTGGAAGAAGTTTTGAGAGCCGTTTAGATAGTTGCATGGGACGAGGCTTTATTTATTTCCTTGCGATTGCTCTGATTTATGGCGTTATAGAAACGTGTACCGGTAGTGATAAAAAGGAGCCAAACAAGAAAGCCTCTCCACGCACAGAACAAGTGACCAAAACCAGCAAACGGGAAACACAGGCGGTTCGAAAGCCGGTAAAAAAGATGGAACTGGTGGCCGAAAATGTACCGACGGAAGAAACTCCACAAGTCGTTTCTGAGGAAGTGCCTGTCGCTCCTTCTACAAACGAGGAACAAGCAACTGCCCGACAGGCGAGTGAAGAACAAGTATCTGAAACCTCGATAGAGGAACAAGTAGAAAATGAGCTGGAAGAGGAGGTGGAAGAAACGCTTGAAAATACCCCTGCTGAAGAAATACCTGAAAATACCCTTGTAGAAGAATCTGTGTTTGACGCGGTGGAACAAATGCCGGAATTTCCCGGTGGCCGCGATCAATTGAATAAATACTATGAAAGTAATTTGCGATATCCCAAAGTGGCAATAGAGAACGGTATTCAAGGGCGTGTAATTGTGCAGTTTATTGTCAATACAGATGGCTCCATTTCCGATGCCACAGTAATACGCAGCGTTGATCCGGCCTGCGATGAAGAAGCGTTACGGTTTATAAACAGTATGCCGCATTGGACTCCCGGTCAGACAGACGGGAAAAATGTGAGGGTGCGTTATATATTACCGGTGACTTTTAGATTGATTTGATGGGTATGAGATGAAAAAATAGAGATTGTATAAACGCATGATTTTTATTGACCGCATTGATGCGACAATCTATGCTATATTGAAAAAATGTTTAACAATTAAATTTTAACAGTATGCTAAGTAACGAAAAATCAACAGAAATAGTAAACTTGATTGAAAAATCAAAACACACAAATGCCGGGTTAGGAGGATACATTGTATATATGATTGTGCTTCTCGCCATACTTGTAGTAGATACTATCTATTACGAAACGCACACATGGTATAATGCTGATTACGACATATACAGCGGATTATTGGGGTTCGTCGTTTTTCTTTATACGACCATATATCTGTTTAATGGGACAGAGGGATACCGGATTATTTACGGTTGGAAGCGTTGGGTGTTGGGTCTTGTGTTTGCAATTTGGACGCTGCTCTCTGCATATGGGACATGGATTGCTTTGGAGCAGACTGGCGAGGAAATACACAGTAAAACAGGATACACCCGAACAGAAATGCGAGAACTCAGGCAAAGTTATTTGGATGATGGATATACTGAAAAGGATTTTCAGGCAGATATGATAGCCGAAATCCGCGACTATGAACTATATGAACGTATATATGGCCTTTTGTATATTGTAACTTGCTGCGGTCTATGGTATTGGACGGTGCCGGTCAAGAAGATAGAAAGTTGCAATGAAGAAAGCGATGAAGGTAATACTGAAGAATGACAAAATGCGAAAATTCGTATGCCTGCTGGCATGCGGGTGGGGCATACTTGGTTTATCTTCCTGTCAAGACACCCAATTGGCCGAACAATTAGACGGTACATGGCATACCTCTTTCACCCAAAAAGATGAAGACGGCATACCTTATACAGAAGAGGAAGATGTAAAGTTTATATACATGAAATCTAACGCTAAAGACGGAGGTAAATTTAAGGAGAAGGTCACAATAGGGACAGCGACTGAATATTATACGGTGAATGAGAGTTACAAGATTGTTTGTACAATATCCGGCGAGTGGGAAATTATCGGAGGAGATTTGTACATGGGATATGACCTCTCCTCACTGGACGTGAAGGTGAAAGACCTGAATTGCGAACTTTCGTGGAATGCTGCCCTTGGAGCTTCCATATTGGGAATAGACTACAACAATATAAGGGCGGAGGAAATCCGCAAGGATACATATCGGGAAATGTACGAGTACTACAAGGATTCAAATAAAGAAAACGACTTGGGGTACTGTTTCTTGGATTTAAATATAGAGGACAGTATCATGTCGTATAGTACAGCCGATCTCGGCCGTTTGAAATGGAGGCGTGTTGAATAGTAAGATGAAGTGTCGAAATTCAATTTTTGAAAAGATGAACTTTTAATTTGAATCCCAAAGGCTAAATAAAGGGTCGCGTCACTACTCTAAAACGGAGTTTGATGCGACCCTTTTAGGTGTTATAGGATGCGTCTCGACAAAAAGTTCAAACAAGTTTGACTTTCTGTATTCGACTTTTCATATCTTTGGATAAGATGCGGTTCGGCATAGGACAAATTGAAAACTTTGTTTTCCATTTGTCTCTGCGCTCGCCTTTCATTATCTTTGCACACGGTGCTATGAGAGTGTCGCTCGATTAGCCATTGAGAGAAGTTTGCCACGGAGCTTGTCGCTCGAGTGGGGTATTAACGTAAGATGTATAATAAATGAAACCGAAAACCGAAATTATACTGATTAACATATCGGGCGACGACAAGCCGGGTGTGACCACGGCGTTGACCGAAGTATTGGCCCGTTACGACGCATTTATCCTGGACATCGGCCAGGCCGATATTCACCACACCCTCTCGCTGGGTATCCTCTTCAAGACCGACGAGACCAAGTCGGGCGACATCCTCAAAGACCTCCTGTTCAAGGCCTATGAGCTCGACGTGAATATCCGCTTCTCGCCCATCAGCGAAGAGGAGTATACCAGTTGGGTAGGGCTGCAGGGCAAGAACCGCTATATCATTACCATATTGGGGCGTTGCATTACCGCCCGGCAAATCGGCGAGGTGACTCGCATTGTGGCCGAGCAGGGGCTGAACATCGACGCCATTCAACGCCTCACCGGTCGTATTCCTCTCGACGAGAGTATTCGCGCCCCCAAGTCGTGTATCGAGTTGTCGGTGCGCGGTACCCCCAAAGACAAGGTGGCCATGCAGTCGTCGTTCATGCAGCTCTCGTCGCAGCTGGGCATCGACATCTCGCTGCAGGAAGACAGCATCTACCGCCGCTGCCGCCGCTTGATATGCTTCGATATGGATTCGACCCTGATCGAGACCGAGGTGATTGACGAGCTGGCCATGCGCGCCGGGGTAGGCGACGAGGTGAAGGCCATTACCGAGTCGGCCATGCGGGGCGAGATAGACTTCTGCGAGAGCTTTACCCGCCGGGTGAGCCTGCTCAAGGGACTGGACGAGTCGGTGATGAAAGAGATTGCCGAGTCGCTGCCGGTGACCGAGGGGGTAGACCGCCTGATGCAGGTGCTGAAACGGGCCGGATTCAAGATTGCCATCCTCTCGGGTGGATTCACCTACTTCGGCAACTACCTGAAACAACGCTATGGCATCGACTATGTCTATGCCAACGAGCTGGAGATTGTCGACGGGAAACTGACCGGCCGCTACGTGGGCGATATTGTCGACGGCCGCCGCAAGGCCGAGCTGCTGAAACTCATCGCTCAGGTCGAGCATGTAGATATTGCCCAGACCATAGCCGTGGGCGACGGCGCCAACGACCTGCCCATGCTCAGCACCGCCGGACTGGGCATTGCCTATCATGCCAAACCCAAGGTGAAAGAGAATGCCAGCCAGTCGATCTCGACCATCGGGCTCGACGGCGTGCTCTACTTCATCGGGTTCAAGGATTCGTTTATCTCCGAAACCAACTGAAAAAACAGATATTACACTCGTTGCCAAGGAACAGACTGTTATGAAACGGATTGGGTTGTTACTCGTGCTCTGGTTGTGCGGCTGGGCTCATCTGCAGGCTCAGACCGTAGGCTTGGTATTGAGCGGCGGCGGTGCCAAGGGCATCGCGCATATCGGTATCATCAAGGCGCTCGAAGAGAACAACGTGCCTATCGACTATGTGGCCGGTACCTCGATGGGGGCCATCGTGGGGGCCTGGTATGCCATGGGCTATGCGCCCGACGACATGCTGAACCTGATTCTTTCCGACGACTTCAGCCTCTGGTCGCGGGGCATCTTCGACGAGCGGTATGTCTACTACTTCAAGAAACCCGACCCGACCCCCGAAATCGTTACGTTCAACGTCGCCTTGCAGGACTCTACCAAGTTCGAGCCGCACTTCCTGCCCAACAGCCTCATCAATCCGTTCCCCATGAACTACGCCTTTATGAGCCTGTTTGCCCCCTATTCGGCCCAGTGCGACGGGAATTTCGACAACCTCTTCATCCCCTTCCGGGCCGTGGCCTCCGACGTCTATCACAAGCGCGAGGTGGTGCTGCGCGATGGCGATCTGGGCGATGCCGTGCGGGCCTCGATGAGTTTCCCCTTTGTCTTCAAGCCCATCGAGATAGACAGTGTGCTGGTCTACGACGGGGGTATCTACAACAACTTTCCCGTCGATGTGATGAAGTCGGACTTCAACCCCGACATCATCATCGGCAGCATCGTGGCCGCCAAGATAGACAAGCCCAAGGAGGACGACCTCATCAACCAAATCGAGAACATGGTCATGCAGAAGAGCGACTATACGCTCGACCCCGAGGATGGAATCCTGATGCGGTTCGACCTGAGCGACGTAGGGCTGCTCGACTTTCCCAAAGCCCGGCAGATTGCCAAAATAGGCTACGACTATGCCATGGAGCTGATGGATTCGATCAAGAGCCGCATCCCCCGCGAACTGTCGCAGGAGACCCGGCAGTTGCAGCGCATGGTCTTCAAGAGCAAGACCCCCGACCTGGTGTTCGACAGCGTATCGGTCGAGGGGGGTAACCACCAGCAGAAGGAGTATATCCGGCGCCAGTTCGAGCGGGGCGACCGCTTTACCGACGAGGATGCCAAGGCGGCTTATTACAAGACTATCTCCGACGGGAAAATATCCGACCTCATACCTCACGCCCGCTACGACAAGGAGAGCGGCCTCTTCAACCTCGACCTCAATGCCAAGGTGCACGACCAGCTCTCCGTAGGTATGGGCGGCTTTATTTCGTCGACCAGCTCGAACCAGATCTGCATCGGGGCACACTACCGCACCGTGAGCCTCAACTCGCTCGATGTCGACCTCACGGGGCAAATCGGGCAATCGTATACGTCGGGGATACTCTCGGCCCGATTCGACCTGAAGACCGCCATTCCCATGTACCTCAAGATGCAGGCTGTCGCCTCGAAACAGAAATTCTACCAGAACGAGACGCTGTTCTACTCCGACCGCATGCCCTCGTTTGTCACGCAGTCCGAGCAGTACGTGAAGCTGTGGTTGGGGTTGCCCTTCCTTACCAGTTCCAAAGCGGTGGTGTCGGTAGGCTATGGCTCGATGACCGACAAGTATTACCAGTCCAATACCGTAGACTTCTCGACCAACGAGCAGGACCGCAGCCGCTACAACCTGTTTGTGGCCTCGATGAAGTTCGACCGTAACAACCTCGACAGCTACATGTATCCCACGGCCGGCACCGACTGTTCGGTGCTGGGGTTGCTCGCCTATGGCAAGGAGCGGTTCCGCCCCTACGATATTACCGTGCAGTCAAACTCGACACAGACTCTCTCGTGGCTGCAGCTCGAGGGGAACATACATACCTATCTCCCGATAAGCAATAAATTCGTGTTGGGTCTCCGTGGCAAGGCTGTCGTTTCGAGCAAGGGGCTCTTGAGCAACTATACCTCGACCATAGCCCAGGCTCCGGCCTTTACCCCTACGCCGCACAGCCAGACGATCTTCAACCCGGCATTCCGCTCCACGCAATACCTGGCCGCAGGTGTCATCCCCATCTGGAAGATTATGAACAACCTGCAATTCCGCAACGAGTTTTATCTTTTTGCTCCTTTCCGCCAGATATACGAAGGGGCCGATTACGAGCCCTATTACGGGAGGGCCTTCTCCAAATATCACTTCATGGGCGAGAGCTCGGTGGTACTGAATCTCTCGTTTGCCTCAATCAGTCTCTATGCCAACTACTACGATTACCCCGCCCGTAACTGGAATTTCGGTATCAATATAGGTCTGCTGGTATTCAGTCCCAAATTCCTCGAATAAAAAATTTTGAGTTCTATGCGCTTGAAAATAGGAGCGATAGCGGTTTCTGCGAAAAAAAGCGATAAAAAAACTCGGAAAAAAGATACACACGAATAAAATTATACTTATCTTTGCATCCGCAAACGGCTCCATAGCTTAACTGAATAGAGCATCTGACTACGGATCAGAAGGTTACAGGT
>CABRIW010000030.1:0-10441 GCA_902471075.1 uncultured Barnesiella sp.
AGCATCTGACTACGGATCAGAAGGTTACAGGTTTGAATCCTGTTGGAGTCACTCAAGAGACAGTCGTTCGCACGGGTGACTGTCTCTTTTTTTTATGCCTGCCACTTTTCTCCTCCCTCTGTTCCTCTTTTTGAAAATCATTCTTCCCGATAGTTCCGGTGGAGCCTCTGGGTATCCCCATTTCGTTGCCGGCTGCTGTAATGTCCTGAAAACAAGCAGCAAGATTTTTTTGTCGACGAATCATTCTGTACCTCCGGGTTGTGCACGTGGGCCGGTGTAGCCGAGCCTTCGCCGTTTCCGGGTATAGGTATCGGGGTGGGGCAGATGAGGTTCATCGCTTCGAGAATTATTATAATGGTATATATACTATTTTGTTAGTCTTGTTCCATAAAGCGACTCTTTGCTGGCAGGACGATAAACAGCAAGGGCTGTACCCGACCCTGTCGGTCAGGCACAGCCCTTGGGCATGAAAATAATTATCGTGTTCAGAATACGATGGCCTTGACGCCGTTTACCAGATAGATGCCGGCCGGCAAGGCGATGGGGGTGCTGCCAGCCTCTACGGTGGTGCGGAGTACCTGGGCTCCGGTAAGGGCATAGACGGCCACTTCGGTCTCCTGGTCGGAGAGGATAACGACCTCACCCTGGCCGCTGATTACCTTCAGGCCCGAGAGGGTAGTCTCGTCGACCGAGCCGGGAGTCTGGTTCGACAGAATCAAGTCGGTGAGCGACCATTGCGAAGCCTCTTCGCCGCAGGTGTATTTGAAGGCGACACGAACGGGAGCCGTCAAGCCCGAGAGCATGATGGTCCCCGAGGCTACGGTTTCGCCCGAACCTTCGGCCGGCCAGTTGGCCTGGTCGGTGATTTCGGTCCAGGAGGCCTCGGCGGGGCTATCCATGGCGTTGGGGTCGAAGTTTGTCGAGTAGAGCAGGAACAGGCCGGTGCCGTCGCTGCCGGTATATTTCGTGTAGGCCGAGAAAGCCAGGTATACCGTCTCGTTCGATACGGCGGGCGATACCAGCCAGGTTTCGCTGGTGCCCTTGTTGTAGCCGTTGATTTGGGCCCCGTAGTTCTTGTGCGACTCCCAGGCCAGCGTGCCGGTTACACAGTAGTTGAGCCAGTCGCCCAGCCCGTTTTTGAAACTGGTCACATAAGGCAGTTCGGCCGACGGGTTGACTACGGTCAGTTTGTAGCTGACGGCAGCCCCTTCGTAGGTGTCGTTGGCGGCCACTTCGGCTTTGATTTCGGTCTCACCCACACCCTTGAGGGTCACTGTGCCGCTGTTGTCGATGGTGGCGATTGCCGCGTTGGAGCTGCTGTATGCAATGGGGCTTGCCGATTTTGAGGAGGCGGTGCTGCTGAAGGTATACCCTTCGGCGAAAGTTTTGTAGCGGTCTTTCCCGTTTTCAAAAGCCAATTCGGGCGAGATGCCGTTGTCTACCTTCTTGAACAAGGTGAGGGTAAAGTAGTCCGAATTGTTTTCGTTCGAGCTGGCATAGACACCGAAGGTACCCGACGATTCGCGCAACATGATGTAGCGGGTGCTGGTATTTACATTCTTCACGATGATACCCTTCGAGCCGTCTGCGGCCGTCCACTGTTCCAGGGTGGCATCCTGGGCGTGGCCGGTGTTGAAGGTAAACTCGGTACCGTCGCCCTTGTAGGCCACGATGCGGTCGCCGTTGGTGATGGTGAGGGTACCGTTATCGGCCACGATGTCGAAGACGATGCTGGCATCGGGGTCGGTAATCGATGTTTTGGTACCGTCGGCATAAGTGAGAGCAACGGCCGTGAAGCGTTTGTTGAAGTCGTTGCTCATGGCTTGGTCGTTGGCCATGAATACATACGAGCCCGTAGTGATTTCGCTGGCCGAAGCAATTTTGTTGAAAGTGCCCACCCCCGAATAGGCGGCCTGCAGGCTGAATGTGCCGGCCGAGAGGGCTGCAAACCAGAAAAGTGTAGAGATTTTTTTCATAAGCTATTGTTTTTATGGAGTGAATAGATTGTACTGCTCGTGATAAATAGAGAGGGGTAAGCGTGAAGGCTTGTGAAAAGTGGTGTTTCTCATAATTCGATTCCTCCTATCTTCTACAAAGATAGTGAAAGTTGAGAGCAGAGACAAACCGAAACGAAGTTTCGAAGTTTGGCTATGCCGAACGCCTCCTATCTTCTACAAAGATAAAGAAAAAAGGAAATAAATGCACCTTTCGGGGCCATTTATTTCCTGTGACAAAACGATTTCGTAGTTTTGCTCTGCTGCTCGATCAGAGTCCCTTCTCGAGGGTGATGAGGGGCACGTCGGGCTGTTGGTAGAGCACGGCGTGGTTGTCGTCTATCGGGTAGAAGCCGGTCACCAGCTCGAGGGCAGCGAGCAATTTTGTCTCGGTTTCCATCTCGGGGCAGCTCTTGCGGGTGGATGCAATCTGCGTGAAGGCGATACCATAGGGAGTCCCGTCCAGAGCGATGCTCCCGAATATGCGGTTGCAGCCGGCAAAGCCCGAGAGTTTGGCCTCGGGAATGTCGATAACCAGTTTGGGCTGCTCTTCGGTAATGGCCGTACCCTCGATGGCCGTCACTCGCCAGGCCCCGTTCAGCAGGTCGACCTGCCGTTTCTCGAGTACCATGACGGTGCGGCCCCGACGGTCGCACAGTCGGATGCGCAGCTCGTCGCCGTGAGCCCGTTTGTAAGAGCGGGTATTGTTCAGGGCACGGAGCACGGCGCGGTCGGTCACTTTGGGGCCGCAATCCTTCTGGGTCGAGATGAGCGACCCGAACTCCAGTTCGTTCTCGTCGCCGAGAGAGAAGGTGCCGTTCACCACGTTGCAGCCGTCGTTGCCATAGATGCGGCCGGTGGCCAACTCGAAGGTGATTTCGGCCGTCGTTTCGCCCACCACGTCGTGGCGTTCGGCCGAGGTGACGATCCACGTCCCGTCAAACTCTTCGCGAGGTATGGTCGGTACTTTGCGCGGTGTCGGGGTTTCGGTCTCCTCTTCTTGCACGGGCATACTCTTCTGGGTTGTCTTGCAGGCTGCGAACGACAGCAGCAATAGTACCCCCAGAGCGGTAATCAATTTGTATCTCATGGTTCCGTATTTTATCTGTTTTCAAAAGATTACTCCTCGTTCCGTTTCGGGAATCGGGTAGGGCGTATCAGCAGCCGCAGCGTGGCGTTGTAGGTAAAGTAGTACCAGCACCAGTTGAGCAGCGTGATAATCTTGTTTTTCATGCCCAGTATGGAGACGAGGTGCACTCCCATCCAGGTGAACCACGCCGGGCGGCCGTAGAGTTTCAGGTGGGGCAGGTCGGCCACCGCCTTGTTGCGGCCGATGGTGGCCATGTTTCCCTTGTCTTTGTAGTGGAAGGGGGTGTCGAAGCTCCCCTTGTTCAGGTTTTGAGCCAGCAGTTCGCTCTGCTGGATAGCCACCTGGGCCACCTGCGGGTGCCCTTTGGGATAATTCTTTTCGGTAAGCAGGGCGATGTCGCCGATGGCAAAGATGCGGTCGCACCCCTTCACCCGGTTGTACTCGTCGGTGAGGATACGTTTCCCTCTGGTGATAGATTCGGCCGGAATACCCTCCAGCGGCTGGCCGGTGATACCGGCTGTCCAGATGAGGGTGTGGGCCTTGATTTGTTCGCCGTTGTCGAGGCTTGCCACATAGTTCTCGAACGACTTCATGGTGTGCCCCGTCATCACCTCGACCTCGAGTCCTTCGAGGTATTGGCGCGACTTGGCAGAGGCTTCGGGGCTCATATTCTGCAGGAGGCGGTCTGAACCTTCGACGATGACGACGCGCATATCGCTCGGACTGATCTCGGGGTATTCCCGAGCCAGAATGTACTTCTTCATTTCACCCAAAGCACCCGCTATCTCTACTCCGGTGGGGCCTCCCCCCACGACGGTAAAGCAGAGCAGCGTGCGGCGCGATTCGGCATCGGCGCAGGTACAGGCCCGCTCCAGGCAGAACAGTATCTCGTTTCTCAGACGGATGGCTTCGGCAGTCGATTTGAGGGTATAGACCCGTTCCTGCAACTCGGGCATGTTGAAAAAGTTGTTGGTCGTGCCCGTAGCCAGCACCAGGTAGTCGTACGGGATGGTTCCCGTGCTGGTAACCAACTCCTGTTTTTGGGGGTCGACCGAGAGGGCTTCGCCCATGCGGAAGCGCACGTGGCGCAGTTTGCGCAGCTCTTTCCGGAAGGGGAAGCAGATGGCTGCAGGCTCGAGACCCGATGAGGCAATCTGGTAAAACAGGGGCGGGAAGGCGTGGAAGTTTTTCCGGTCTACCAGTGTCACCCGATATTGCCGGTGGTCTATACGTTTCGACAGCAGGAATCCGGCAAAACCGCCGCCCACGATGACGAGATGCTTCAGCTCTTTTTCGGTATGGTTGTCTGTAGTCATGTCTGTGTAATTTTTTTTGGGGGTGTAAAGATAGTAAAAAAGTTTGGTCTGTTCCCTATAAGACAGTCGGCTGTAAAAAATGTTCATGGCAGGGGCGAGAAAAGAAAAAACTTATAAAAATTTCACGCCCTTGCGATGATTTCTCATTATTTGCGTACATTTGTCTGATAATCATGTTACGCGTTTAATGAAACTTACAATCAAGTCCCATACCATACTGCTGTTGCTATCGCTTTCCTCTCTTTTGTCTGTGGCCCAGATCAACACCGATCGGGTGATGAATATCGGTCGCAATGCGCTCTACTTCGAGGATTATGTCTTGTCGATGCAATATTTCAATCAGGTAATCAAGGTGAAGCCCTATATGGCCGAGCCCTATTTCTACCGGGGTGTGGCCAAGCTCAGTCTCGACGATTACAAGGGTGCCGAGGAGGATTGCACCCTCTGTATCGAACGCAACCCCTTCATCGTCAACGCCTACCAGGTGAGGGGTATCGCCCGGCAGAATCTGGGTAACTACCAGGGGGCCATCGACGACTATACCGAGGGGCTTCGCTATGCTCCCGAAGACCGTACCTTCCTGAACAACAAGGCTATTGCCGAGGTGCAACTGAAAAAATACGACGAGGCCGAGAAGAGCTTCGACAAGCTCATCACCCTGCATCCCAACTACTACAACGGCTACATGAGCCGGGCACAGTTCTACCTCGAGAAGGGCGACACAATCAAGGCCATGGCCGACATCGACAAAGCCATCTCGATAGACAAGTACATGTCGGGGGCATACGCCCAGCGGGCCATCATCAAGGTGCTGCACGATGCCGACTACGACTCGGCTCTGGCCGATATGAACGAGGCCCTGCGGCTCGACCCCAAGGAGGTTTCGTACTACTTCAACCGGGCCCGCATCAAGTATCACCAGGACGATTTGCAAGGTGCGATGGCCGACTACGACCACATACTCCAGCTCGACCCCGGCAACACCATGACCTACTACAACCGCGGCCTCCTGCGCATGCAGGTGGGTGAGCGCAACAAGGCCATATCCGACTTCTCGGCGGTAATCAAGGCCGAGCCCGACAACTACTTCGCCATCTACAACCGGGCCCTCCTCTACGACATGATAGGCAGTTACGGCAAGGCCATCGCCGACTTCGACGTGGTGCTGGAGCAGTACCCCGACTTTGCCGCCGGCTTCTTTGCTCGCTCCGAGGCCAAGCGGAAGATGGGCGACATGAAGGGCGGCGAGAAAGATTTCATGCTGGCTCTCGACCTGCAGAAGAAGACCAAGTACGAACCCATCGACGAGGCTACGGCTGCGGCCGGTGGTACCGCAAGCAAGTCGGGACAGGCTGCCGACGAGCGGTCCGAGTCGGACAAGAACATCAACAAGTTCAACCAGATACTCGTGGCCGATGCCCAAACCGAGTACAAACCCGAGTATGAGAACAAGACTCGCGGCCGTGTGCAGGACCAGAACGTGCAGGTGTCGATACAACCCATGTATGTGCTCACCTACTACGAGCGTCCCGATGCCGTGCGCCAGAATATCTACTACGTCAAGGAGCTGGAAGAGCTCAACGATACCCACGTTTTCACCAAGAAACTGCTGCTCACCAACTCCGAGGCTGCTTTGCTCTCCGACCAGATCAACTACCACTTCTCCTCGATCAACGACTTCTCGCGCCTGATCGAGATTAACCCCTCCAACCCGTTGGCCTACTTCGGCCGGGCCGTCGACTTCATGCTCGTGCAGGACTTTGCCAGTGCACTCGACGATCTCAACCGGGCCATTATGACCAGCCGCAACTTCACCATGGCCTACTTCCTGCGGGCTGTCGTGCGGGCCAAGCAGATCGAGTATGAAATCTCTTCGGCATTGGCTCAAAACATCGATTTCCAGTCGCAGCGCAAGAAGGAGGCCAACGATTTCATGCCGATGGGAATCTCGGCATTGGGGAACGAAAACCTGAAGATGGAGTACGAGATGGTGCTGCGCGACTATGAAAAGGTAATCGAAGATTCGCCCCGTTTCATCTACGCCTACTACAACCGGGGCAATCTGCGCTGCTCGCAGCAAGACTATCGGGGAGCCATTGCCGACTACACCCGGGCCATAGAGTTGCGCCCCGACTTCGGCGATGCCTACTACAACCGCGGGCTCGTCTACTTGAGGCAGGGCAACACCGCAGCCGGTACCGCCGACTTGAGCAAAGCCGGCGAATTGGGCGTGGTTGCGGCCTATAATTTGCTGAAACGGTTGAGCGACTAAAAGATTTTTATAAATATCCGTTTCCGTAATGAAATAATTATTACTTTTGTGCCTTGATATAAAGGCGCACACCAGGTGCTACCTTTTTATATGGAATAAAATTTGCGTATCATATATAGAGACGTTTTTCAAGAATTGTTGAAAAGATAAAGGAAAGAAAAGATGATTAAGATTACGTTTCCCGATAATTCGGTAAAGGAATTTGAGTCTGGCATTACCCCTTTACAGATTGCCGAGAGCATCAGCCCTCGGTTGGCACAGGAAGTTCTTGCCGCAACTGTCAATGGTCAGGAGTGGGATCTTACCCGTCCCGTCACTGCCGATGCGGCCATCAAACTCTTCAAATGGGACGATCCCGAGGGCAAGCACGCCTTCTGGCACTCGTCGGCTCACTTGCTGGCCGAGGCCTTGCAAGAGCTCTATCCCGGTATCAAATTCGGTATCGGTCCGGCTGTTGAGAATGGTTTCTACTACGATGTAGACCCGGGCGAAGCCACCATTACCGCTGCCGATTTCCCCACCATCGAGGCCAAGATGCTCGAACTGGCCGGTCACAAAGATCCCATCGTACGGAAAGAAATCTCCAAAGCCGATGCCCTCGATATGTTTGGCAAACGCGGCGAAGAGTATAAGGTCGAACTCATCAGCGAACTTGAAGACGGAACTATTACCACCTATACGCAAGGCGCATTTACCGACTTGTGCCGCGGCCCGCACTTGCCCAATACCGGGCTCATCAAGGCCGTGAAGATTACCTCGCTGGCCGGTGCATACTGGCGTGGCGACGAGAAGCGCAAACAGCTGGTACGTGTCTACGGTATCTCCTTCCCCAAAAAGAAGATGCTCGACGAGTATCTCGTTCTGCTCGAAGAGGCCAAGAAACGCGACCACCGCAAGATTGGCAAGGAGATGGAGCTCTTTGCCTTCTCGCCCAACGTAGGTCCCGGTCTGCCTTTGTGGTTGCCCCGCGGTACCCAGTTGCGCGACCGCCTCGAGGCCATGCTGCGCAAGGTGCAGAAACGCTTCGGCTACCTGCAGGTAATCACGCCGCATATCGGTAACAAGATGCTCTATGTAACTTCGGGCCACTATGCCAAGTATGGCAAAGACTCGTTCCAGCCCATCCACACTCCCGAGGAGGGCGAAGAGTATCTGCTCAAACCCATGAACTGCCCGCACCACTGCGAGATATATAAAGTATCGCCCCGGTCGTACAAGGACCTGCCTCTGCGTTTTGCCGAGTTCGGTACCGTATACCGTTACGAACAGAGCGGCGAGCTGCACGGCTTGACCCGTGTACGTTGCTTCACGCAGGACGATGCCCACATCTTCTGCCGTCCCGACCAGCTGAAAGAGGAGTTCCTGAAGGTAATGGATATTATCTTCATTATCTTCAAGGCCCTGAAGTTCGACAACTTCGAAGCCCAAATCTCGCTGCGCGACCCCGTTCACCGCGAGAAATACATCGGTAGCGACGAAAACTGGGAGAAGGCCGAGCGTGCCATCGTAGAGGCTTGCGAGGAAAAAGGTCTGAAAGCCCGTGTAGAGTATGGCGAAGCCGCCTTCTACGGACCGAAGCTCGACTTCATGGTCAAGGATGCCTTGGGCCGTCGCTGGCAGTTGGGTACGATTCAGGTCGACTACAACCTGCCCGAGCGTTTCGAACTCGAATACACCGGCAGCGACAACCAGAAACACCGCCCCGTCATGATTCACCGTGCCCCCTTCGGCTCGATGGAGCGTTTCGTAGCCGTGCTCATCGAGCACACCGGCGGCAAATTCCCCTTGTGGCTCACCCCCGACCAGGTGGCTATCCTCCCCATCAGTGCCAAGTTCAACGACTATGCACAACAGGTAGCCAGCGAATTGGCCGAGAAAGATATTCGTGCCATCGTCGACGATCGTAACGAGAAAATAGGCCGTAAGATTCGCGACAACGAGATGAAACGGATACCCTATTTGCTGATTGTCGGTGAAAAAGAGGCCGAAAATGGTGAAGTTTCTGTAAGAAAACAGGGCGAAGGTGATAAAGGTTCGATGAAAATTGCTACCTTTGCCGCAAATTTAAATGCAGAAGTAGAAGAATTACTCAAAGAATGGTAATCTGAATGGAGAAAAAACCACAACCACAACCGCAGCCCGGTAGGCCGAACAGGCCTATGCCTGCAAAAAAGAACGACATCAAGGATCAATATCGTGTCAACGAACGCATCCGTGCCAAAGAGGTGCGTCTGGTCGGCGATAATGTAGAGCAGGGTGTTTACACCATACAGGAAGCTATGCACATGGCCGACGAGCAAGGTCTCGATTTGATCGAGATTTCTCCCAATGCAGTGCCGCCTGTATGCAAGATTCTGGATTATCAGAAATTCCTCTATCAGCAGAAGAAACGGCAGAAGGAGCAGAAGGCCAAATCGACCAAGATTGTGGTGAAGGAGATTCGTTTCGGACCGCAAACCGACGATCACGACTACAACTTCAAGTTGAAGCATGCCATCGGCTTCCTCAACGAAGGTGCCAAGGTGAAGGCCTATGTATTCTTCAAGGGCCGCTCGATTCTTTTTAAGGAGCAGGGTGAGGTGTTGTTGCTGCGTTTTGCCAACGACCTGGAAGACTACGGCAAGGTAGAGATGATGCCGGTTCTCGAGGGGAAGCGCATGATTATCATGATAAGCCCCAAGAAAAAATAAGAAGAGATAGGACAGACTATTCATTCAATTATAAAATTAAAATTTAGTAAAATGCCAAAGATTAAAACTAATTCCGGTGCCAAAAAGAGGTTCGCCCTTACCGGAACGGGAAAAATCAAGAGAAAACATGCTTTCAAAAGCCACATTCTGACGAAGAAGACGAAAAAGCAAAAAAGAAACCTCACTCACATGACTACGCTGAAGACGGTCGATGTGAACAATGTAAAAGCATTGCTGGGCTTGAAATAACGCTCGACGGGTTTCCGAAAAATTTTCTCACAAAAAGAGTAGTTTCAAAATTTATTAACCGAATGTTTTTAGCTTGAAGTTTACCTTGAACGGTAGCGCTAACATTCAAAACAAAAAAAACTATGCCAAGATCAGTAAATCACGTTGCTTCAAGAGCAAAAAGAAAAAAGATTCTTAAACTTACCCGCGGTTATTATGGTTCGCGCAAAAACGTATGGACCGTTGCCAAGAACACTTGGGAAAAAGGTTTGACCTATGCTTACCGTGACCGCAAAAACAATAAGCGTAATTTCCGTGCATTGTGGATTCAACGTATCAATGCAGCCGCTCGCCTCGAAGGCATGTCCTACTCGAAACTGATGGGCGCCCTTCACAAAGCCGGCATCGAAATCAACCGCAAGGTTCTCGCCGACCTGGCCATGAACAACCCCGAGGCTTTCAAGGCTATCGTCGAGAAAGTAAAATAAGAGAGACGCATAATCTTCTTTTATTATAAGAATTTAGGGATTCCCGCACAAGGGGTCCCTAAATTTTTTTATCGAAATATTTTGTTTATTCAAAGGAATTGTATAGCTTTGTATCAAAGAGAAAGAGAAAGCCCGGTCGTATCAGAGTAGATTGGGAAACTCATCAAAAATTATGAAATGCCGAGACACGCTTTCCGTTCCAATGGCGGGCCACAACCTTTCGAGGTTTGCTTTGCACGGTGGATTACAAAGGGGCGGAGGCCCTCAAATCCTGTCTTTCGGAGTTTCATCGCATCCTTTGATACGACCCCTTATATAGCCCGGTTCCCTGCACGGAGTCGGGCTTTTTTATAGGGGACTATT
>CABRIW010000031.1:0-7391 GCA_902471075.1 uncultured Barnesiella sp.
CATTATCTTTGGGATATCTTTACTTGATTCCCTAAGATACAAAAAATTAGGGAAATGGGCAAGTCCAGACTGAACGAAGTTAGGGCTTGCCCGATTTTTTTTGCAGACACAAAAGAGGCCATCTCAAATTTTATTTTGAGACAGCCTCTTTGTCTTGGTTGCGGGAGCCGGACTCGAACCGACGACCTTTGGGTTATGAGCCCAACGAGCTACCACTGCTCCACCCCGCGGTGTTTGTGAGTGCAAAGGTACGGAGAATAATTGAAAAAGCAAATGTTTGGATATATTTTTTTAGTCGGTTTGGCTGGTTAGATATTAAATCGTTGTATATCAAATGGTTTTAATAGTGTTAAAGTTTTTAGCACTTTGTGCGGTTTGAAAAACGAAGTGCATACTTTGGTTTTTAATAATAAAAATATGTAATTTCGCACACGTTTTGCACGATTGTGCAACTGAAAAAAGAGACAGGTTTATGGTTCGTACGCGTGAATTGCTTATCGATGTGGCTCGCCAGTTGTTTGCCCGCAAAGGGGTGGCAGCTACGACGATGAACGATATAGCCGAAGCGTCGGGGAAAGGGCGTCGCACGATCTATACCTATTTCAAAAACAAGAACGAAATCTATTGGGCCGTGGTCGAGGCCGAGTCGGAGCACCTGTATGCTCGGCTCGAGGGGCTTGCCAACCGCGACTTGCCGCCCGAGGAGAAGTTGCTCCACTACATCAACACCCGGCTGGAGGCGGTCAAGGAGGCGGTGGTGCGCAACGGTACGCTGCGGGCCGAGTTCTTCCGCGACATCTGGAAGGTGGAGAAGGCCCGGCGCAGCATCGACATCCGCGAGGAGGCGCTCTTGCGGAGCATCCTCACCGAAGGGGTGGAGCAGGGGGTGTTTCATATCCCCAATGTGACGGCTACCGCCTCGGTGCTGCACTATGCGTTGCGGGGGCTCGATGTGCCCTACATTCGCGACAACTTTGCCGAGTCGGGCATCGAGCGGTCGCGGCTGAAGGATTACATCCTGGATTTCATCTTGTACGGGATAAAACGATAATTTTATTAACCGAGGGCGGCGAGGCGACTTGCGGCCCTGCATATAAACAAGAAAATTATGAAATTACTGGAAGGAAAAGTTGCTGTCATTACTGGTGCAGCACGGGGTATAGGAAAAGCTATCGCCCTGAAATTCGCTTCGGAAGGAGCTGATATTGCATTTACCGACCTCGCCATCGACGAGAACGGAAAAGCTACCGAGCAAGAGATTGCCGCTCTGGGTGTACGTGCCAAAGGGTATGCCTCGAATGCCGCCAACTTCGAGGAGGCTCACAGCGTGGTTGCCGAAATCGTGAAGGACTTCGGCCGTATCGACATCCTGGTAAACAATGCCGGTATCACTCGCGACGGTCTGATGATGCGTATGACCGAGCAACAATGGGATATGGTCATCAACGTAAACCTCAAGTCGGCTTTCAACTTCATCCACGCCGTTACGCCCATCATGATGAAACAGAAGGGCGGAAGCATCATCAACATGGCTTCGGTTGTAGGCGTATCGGGCAATGCCGGTCAGTGCAACTACTCGGCTTCGAAGGCCGGTATGATTGGCTTGGCCAAGTCGATTGCCAAAGAGTTGGGTTCGCGCGGCGTGCGTGCCAACGCTATCGCCCCGGGTTTCATCATCACTGACATGACCGCAGCCCTCTCCGACGAGGTGAAAGCCGAATGGGCTAAACAAATTCCTCTGCGTCGTGGTGGAACGCCCGAAGATGTGGCCAACGTGGCTACGTTCCTGGCATCCGACCTGTCGTCGTATGTAACGGGTCAGGTTATCCACTGCTGCGGCGGTATGAACATGTAATCTGCACCGACCTCTGTATAACGAGCGGGGCTGTATCGCGCAAACGATACAGCCCCGCTTTGTGTCTCTTGGGTGCCGGGCCGGGTAATGCGTTTGTCAGACAAGTGCCGGGACCGACCCGTGGAATCCGACTTATTTACCGGCGGCATTGACACCACCGCCACCTATCACATTGTTGATGCGCTGCTCACCGGCTTCGTGCCGACGCCCCCAGTTGAGATTCCAGCTCACGCTGACGGCAATCATTTGCTTAATCTGTTTCGAGGTTATTTCACGATAGTACCCGGCATAGCGGTTCCAGTTCTCGCTTTTTATCTTGTAATCGTTGACAAAGGGATCGAGTACCTTCAACCCGAAATTCCAATCTTTGTAGTTGTAGAAAAGAGCCAGAAAATGCACATTCTCTCCACCGGAGAGAGACTCACCCCAAAACCGGTTGAAATTAGTTTGGAGTATCCCCGCAAGCGAGAATCCCCAATGTGACAGCTCGAAAGAGGCATAACAGTAAAAATTATTGTAAACATGGGTGTAGTTGTTACCCCGCATCCAATAGCGATGCCAGGCGGGACCGGCACTGAGAGTGAGCCAGTTGGGAATGGCGGTCACTCGAGCATCGAAATAAAACCGCAACTCCTCGGCATTCTTCTGGTTGTCAAATCGGGAGAGAATTTTGTCGCCCACCCACACCTTCTCGGGCATGATGGCTCCCGGGGCATGGGTATAGAAAGCCCCCAGCTTGCCATAGAAAGCACCACGGTTGTACTGGTATTGCAAGTCGTATTTATAGGTGGCATAAGGCTCGACATCGGGGTTGCCCGTCGATTGTTGGGTGCCGTCGATGTCCTGCACCACGGGGCTGAGCATATTGAGACTGATGACACTGCCCATACGCACGAAATTGAACCGTAGCGACGAGCAGTCGTCAATGGTGTATCGGGCCGAGAAGCGGGGTCGCCAAATGGAGTACAGGTGCGACTCCCGGTCGCGCGGCACATAGGAATAGAGGCTGTAACCGACACCGGCCGAAAAATCGAAATGTTTTCCCAACCGCATCCAATATTCGCCGAAGATGTAACTGTTGCCCTGGTTCATGTGGTCGTCGATGCCCTGCCCCACATAATCGTTGGTAATCCACGACTGGGTATGACGTATGCCGACCGTCACACGGCTGTTTTTCCACCTCTTTTCATAGTCGACCTCGCCCAGTATCGAATAGGTCCGGTTCTTGATGAGGTTGTCTATACCGACGAGCTGCTCGCCGGCCGTAGCCTTGTCGTCGGCATAAACAAGGTTGTCCTCGGTATAGATGCGGTGGCTGTTGGGCTGCTCGTAACCGGCCACGACATTGGCCATAATCAGCTGACTGTCGTCGAGATTATAGTGGTAATAAAGATTGAGCGTGGGATTGACGCTTCGCTCTCTCTCTTCATCATGCATAAGGCCGGTCGTACCTCCGGGCGAGTGGTCGGTGAGGAGTCCCCGAAAGAGAGACACGTTTTGATTGTAATAGAATTTGAGCGAAGCGTTGAACATCTGCTTCTTGGAATCGAGAAAATTGTAGTTGAGCGAATGACCGTTGTTCCACTGCTCGAAACGATTCCCGTCGATACTCTCTTCGGTGCGGGAATAGCGGGAGCCGTCGGGCAGTTCGTAGTGTTCCACGTTGTCGCGCAGCATCTCCATATTCCAGCGGGGTGAGAACCAACCCGAGTAGGAGAACTCCGACTTGCCGCTGTTGGCCTTGGCTGCAAGCCAGTACTCGCCGAATCCCCTATTGACACTTTGGGTAATATCGCCCATGAAACTGCCGCCCGAGGTGGGGTTCTTGACAATGAAATCGATGACAGCTCCCACCTCGCCATAGCGCACGCCGGGATTGTCGATGTACTCGACACGCACAATCTGCTCGGGCGAGAGGGCCTGAATCTCCTTGTTGTCGGCAGGCCGGCCGTTGATGCGCAGGCTCACCTCGCTCTGGTCGGCCAGGGCAATGTTGTTGGTGGTAGGGTTGACGATTACGCCGGGAATCTGCAACTTCTGGAGCAACTGCAAGCCGTTGCTCGATTGCTCTATCTGACGGGCGTTGGGAAATAACAGGTTGCGGTCGGCCTTCTGCACCCACGACGAAGCCTCGACAGTCACCTCGTCGAGGTCGACCTGCTTGAGCGAACTTTCGATAGAGTCGACATTCAGGCCGGTGGTATCGGCATAGACTACGGCGATGGAATCGTCTGCATGGGCCGGTGTGTTGGGTGTGACACCGTGTGCGCACAAGGTAGAGAGAGCCACCGCAAGCAGGGCGGCCGGGAGCGTTTGTTTCATTCTGTATCGTCTTTTCTCTTATAGACGTAAAAACTTCGAGTTCCGTTGCAAAAAAACGGCTCAAAAAAGAAAAATTTTTAGGGCGAATATGACAATACGTTGTAAATCTTTATGTTATTGTAAATAATTCTTGCAGATAAAGAAGGTGATATTTGTGACTGTAAAATTTTACATATACTTTTGTTTTTAGTCTAAATATTTTTTTGAAGATGAAAGATTTTATTCTTCTACTGCGGCCTCACCAATGGATAAAAAATGGATTTGTTTTTCTTCCCTTGTTCTTTTCTGGGCAAATTCTTCATTACGACTATTTCTTGGCAACAGTGGTTGCTTTCTTTGCATTCAGTTTTATGGCAAGTTCGATTTACTGTTTCAATGATATATGGGATGTTGAGGCAGACCGAAGGCATGCCAAGAAGCGCTTTCGTCCTATTGCTTCGGGGAGAGTCTCGAAGAATATGGGTTATTGTCTAATGGGGGTAATGGCAGTTCTATCCATATTGTTGACTTGCATTTATTTCCCCCAAGCTCTTTTTTATAAAGTAGCAGGGGTGTTATTGACCTATTTTATAATGAATGTCGTCTATTGCATAAAACTTAAAAATGTAGCAATAGTCGATGTTTTTATCATTGCTACAGGATTTGTTTTGAGAGTCTTGTTGGGTGGATTGGTTACGGGTATATGGATTTCACATTGGATCATATTGATGACATTCCTGTTGGCTCTCTTTCTGGCTTTTGCCAAGCGTCGTGACGATGTAGTGGCATTTGAAGAAACCGGAGTAGTATTGCGGAAAAATGTGAGCAGGTATAATTTGGCTTTTATAAATCAAGTCATAACCATTCTGGCAACCATAATTATGGTGTGTTACATCATGTACACGGTGTCGGAAGAGGTGGTTTCTCGTATGGGAACTCCCTATTTGTATGTTACGTCGGTTTTCGTGTTGGCCGGACTTATTCGCTACTTGCAGCTGACAATTGTCGATGTAAAAAGTGGAAGCCCTACTCGTGTATTGATGCACGATCTGTTCATCCAACTCTGTGTTGTGGGATGGATACTTTCTTTCTTTGTAATTATATACATCTGATATGAAAAAGAGGACTGTGGCGACGTTCGATTTCGATGGAACGATTACTCGCAAAGATACCTTATTGGAATTTATTAAATTTGTAAAGGGTGCACCTGCTCTTTACGGAGGCCTGTTGTGGCATGCCCCTCTATTGGTGGCTTATAAATTGAGGATGTATCCCAACTGGAAAGTGAAGCAGAAGTTTTTTTCTCATTTCTTCAAAGGAATGTCGTATGATGAATTTTGCCGTTGGGGCGAATGTTTTGCCGATACTGTAGACCAGATGATAAAGCATTCGGTTTTTCAAAAGTTGTTGCAGCATCAACGACAGGGCGATACGGTTTATATCGTCAGTGCCAGTGTGAAAGAGTGGATTTTGCCATGGGCACGAAAGTCGGGTATATCTCATGTGATTGCGACCGAAGTGGAGGTCGATGACCAAGGTCGGTTGACGGGGCGATTCTCTTCTCGGAATTGTTACGGGCAAGAGAAAGTAAACCGATTTCTGGCAGAGGAACCTCGGCGGGAGAGCTATTGTTTATATGCCTATGGCGATAGTCGGGGAGACCGGTATATGTTGGATTTGGCCGATCGGGCTATCTGGTGTAAAAAGATGTAAGTATGATTTATCTGTTGGCCTTTATCAGTATTTTGTTGGGAGCCGTTGCCCAGTATTTTTTGAAGATGGGCATGACAAATTGGTCCTTGAAGGGTTCTGTGGTTGAGATGCTCCGGCTCCTTTTTCACAATTATTACCTGTGGAGCGGCATTCTTTGCTATGGCGTGAGTATGCTCTTTTGGCTTTATGTGCTGTCGCGAATGGAGTTGAGCAAGGCCTATCCGATGGTGAGTCTGGGGTATGTCATCACATTGCTGATCGGGTATTTTTTATTGAATGAGCCGTTGAATGTCCCTAAGGTAGTAGGCATATTGCTGATTGTCGCGGGCGTGTGTTTCATAGCTCGAGGTTAGCGTTTTCTCGGGTTGCATGCTTGGGAGGTTTGCACTATCTTTGTGCCGGAAACAAAACGGGATAACTATGGAGGTACTCTATGAAGACAATCATGTGATTATCGTCAACAAGACCTGCTCCGAAATCGTGCAGGGCGACAAGACGGGTGACACGCCGTTGAGCGAGATGCTGAAGGCTTGGCTCAAGGAGAAGTACAACAAGCCGGGTAATGTCTTCGTGGGGGTAACCCATCGCCTCGACCGCCCCGTGAGCGGTGTGGTGGTTTTTGCTAAAACGAGCAAGGCGCTGGCCCGGTTGAACGAGATGTTCCGCAACGGCGAGGTGAAAAAGCAGTATTGGGCCATCGTGAAGCAGGCCCCCGAGCAGGAGAGCGGCGAACTGGTGCACTACCTGGTGCGCAACGAGAAGAGCAACAAGTCGGTGGCCTATGACCGGGAGCGGCCGGGAGCCAAACGGGCGGTGCTCGACTATCGCGTGTTGGCTCACAGCGACCGCTATACGTTGCTCGAGGTGAATCTGAAGACGGGGCGTCACCACCAGATACGCTGCCAGCTGGCCAAGATGGGGTCGCCTATCAAGGGCGATTTGAAGTATGGTGCCGAACGCTCCAACCCCGACGGCGGTATCTCGCTCCATGCCCGCCATGTCGAGTTTGTCCACCCCGTGTCGAAGCAGCTCATCAGCGTGACGGCTCCCGTACCCGACGACAAGTTGTGGAAGGCTTTCGAGCAGATGGTCGAGGGCGGTAAATAGAGGAGGATAGGAAATACCTGCTGAAGATTGTCTCTGGACCCCGCTTTGGAGTGCGGGGTGACACGCACGTCATACCGCGCTGCGACGCGGTATCCAGGAATACGCGCAAAGGAAAATACCCTCAAGAGGCACTTTGCTGGACCCCGCATCGGAGTGCGGGGTGACACGCACGTCATACCGCGCTACGACGCGGTATCCAGGTACTGGCAGGGGTAATACCTGCAAAATACATTTCCTTTTGCTTGCATTTGACTGGACCCCGCATCGGGGTGCGGGGTGACACACACGTCATACCGTGCTACGACGCGGTATCCAAGAATACTGGCTGGGGTAAATATCTGCAAAATACATTCCCTTTTGCTTGTACTCGACTGGACCCCGCATCGGGGTGCGGGGTGACACGCACGTCATACCG
>CABRIW010000032.1:0-6163 GCA_902471075.1 uncultured Barnesiella sp.
ATGAAACGTATGTTTGCAAGCCTCGTACTCGCTCTCCTCTTGAGTACGGCAACGGCTTGGGCCGAGTCGCTGGCTACTCTCCAGCAACAGGCCGAAAGCGGAAACAGTGATGCACAGTACGATTTGGCCATGTGCTACTGGAAGGGGGAAAAGGGGGCCCCGAAAGATGACAGCAAGGCTTTTTATTGGGCCAAGAAATCGGCCGAGCAAGGCGATGCCTATGCCCAGTCGTGGGTAGGCTATTTCTATGAAAATGGTTACGGCACCGCACGGGATTTCGGTGAAGCGGCGTACTGGTATCGCCGCAGCGCCGACCAGGGCAACCGCTTCTCGCAGAACAATCTGGGCGAGTGCTACTACTACGGACGGGGTGTCGAGCGGAACTACGAAAAGGCGGCCTCGTGGTACAAGAAGGCGGCCGACCAGGAGTTCCCTTCGGCCTGCTACAACCTGGGCTGGTGTTACGAAAATGGGGAGGGGGTTGCCTCCAACCGGTCGCTGGCCATCAGTTACTATCGCAAGGCGGCTGCGAGCGGCAATGAGGATGCCCGCCAGCGGCTGTCCAAACTGGGCCTGTCGGCCGACGGCAGTTCCACAACGTCGGCCTCGACGGCATCCACTTCTTCGTCATCGTCGGGCTCGCATGTCGACCCCTCGACGTTGGCCAATGCCCAGTCGGGAATCGATGTGTCACAGTATGTGCTGGGGCAGCAGTATTTCGACGACGGGAACTACGAGCAAGCCGTGTACTGGTGGCGTCAAGCCGCAAAACAGGGATATGGCAAAGCCTCGTTGCAATTGGGCGAGTGCTACTACAACAGTTTGGGTGTGGACCGCAACTATAAGACAGCTGCCTACTGGTATACCGAGGCTGCCGAGCAGGGCGAGAACGATGCCTGTTTCAAACTGGGCGTCTGTTATGAAGAGGGTATTGGTGTAATCCGGGATTACCAGATAGCCTTCAAGTATTACGAGAAGGGCAATTTCATGCTGGCGGCAGCCCACTGTTGCCGCAAGTGGCTGCAGCAGCAGAACCGTACGGATCTCAACTACCTCACGCTTTCGATTGCCGAGCTGCTGTTGATGTCGAGCAAGGGCGATGCTTTGGCACAATGCTATATGGGCCTTTCGGCATATATCGATAGCGACCTCTCCAAAGCCAAGGCCTGGTTCCAGAAGTGTGTGGACAATGCCAACGCCACCTCTTTGAGTCGGACGATAGCCCGCAAGTATATCGCTTCGATCGAAGAGGGCGAGGAGGAGACCGATGCGCTGATGGAGTTCTTCGGCTTTTAGCGCGGAGTGGGTGGGGGAGAGAGCACCCTCTCCCTCGGACTAAATATCAATCGCCATTTGAGTGCAAGTTTTAGGAATAAATTGTAACTTTGCAGGGATAAAAACCGCACATGCAGGCCGAGGTGTAAGGTTCTCGTGTTCGAGGCTTTGGATACTGGTGCCGGGGTGAGTTAAAAAAAAGATTAGTTATGGCCGATACGGTAGCGCAATTTGAGCATGTAATATCTATTTGTCGGGATCTCTTCGCCAAGAAGCTGAAGGACTACGGCGCTTCGTGGCGCATCTTGCGCCCGCAATCGCTTACCGACCAGATTTTTATCAAGGCCAAGCGGATAAGAAGCATCGAAATCAAGGGCGAGAGTAAAATCGACGAGGGGATACGCTCCGAGTTCATCGGTATCGTCAACTACGGTATCATCGGGCTCATTCAGCTGGCTCTCGGGTATGCCGATACCGAGGACATCAGCAACGACGAGGCCCTGGCCCTCTACGACAAGTACATGACCCAGACCAAAACCCTCATGTATGCCAAGAACCACGACTACGATGAGGCGTGGCGCAGCATGCGCATCAGCTCCTATACCGACCTGATTCTTACCAAGGTGTGCCGTACCAAGCAAATCGAAGACAACGAAGGCAAGACTCTCGTCTCGGAGGGTATCGATGCCAACTACATGGACATGATTAACTACTCGCTGTTTGGCCTTATAAAGATAGAGTATGGAGAGCAAGACGATTAACGAGAAACGCAAAGCCCTTCTGATACAGTGGCTTGTTTTTCTCTCCCGCCTGATTGTCGGGGGAACATTCGTCTTTTCGGGCTTTGTAAAAGCCATCGACCCGTACGGTACCGCCTATAAGTTTGAAGACTATTTCGCCGCATTTCACCTCGAGTTTCTCTCGTCGTTCACTCTGCTCTTCTCGGTAGCCCTCTCGGTGGTCGAGTTTCTGCTGGGTGTTCATCTGCTGTTCGGGTCGTACCGCAAGTCCACGCCGCGGCTGGTCTTCCTCTTCCTCTGCGTGATGACCCCTCTCACACTCTATCTGGCCATTGCCAACCCCATATCCGATTGCGGCTGTTTCGGCGATGCCGTCCATCTGAGCAACTGGGCCACCTTCTTCAAGAATGTCGTTCTGTTGGGTGGTGCCATATTTCTGCTCTATACCAACAAGCGGTTGCGAGCCCTCTACAACAAGGAGGTGCAGTGGCTCACGGGGCTCTATTCGCTGGTCTTTGTCCTCTTCTTTGCCTATGTCGGCATCAATTACCAGCCCTATCTCGATTTCCGTCCCTACAAGATTGGGGTCAACATACCCGAAGCTCTTGCCGCCAGCGAGCCTCAGCGCGAGTTTGTCTTCATCTATGAGAAGGAGGGGCGGCAACAAGAGTTTACCCTCGACAATCTTCCCGGTGAAGAGGAGGGGTGGACCTTTGTAGACCGGCGCGAAAAGGTGATTGAGAGTGACCGGCCGCAGGCTCCCGCCATCGACGAATTTACCATCTATCGGGGAGCCGACGATATTACCGACGAAATCCTCGGCGACGACAACTACCGCATCCTGTTGCTTTCGCCCGACCTTGAGCGGGCCGACGACAGCGAGGTAGACCGCATAAACGAGCTCTACGACTACTGTGTGGAGCGGGGCTACGCCTTTGCTTGCGTCACCGCCTCGAACCCGCGGGGTATAATAACCTGGCTCGAGAATACCGGAGCCGAGTATCCCTTCTATTTCATGGACAAGACCACCATACGCACCATAGCGCGGGGCAACCCCTGCGTGCTGTTGCTCAAGGGGGGTACCATCTTGCGCAAGACCGCACCCTCGCAACTGCCCGACGAGACCCTGCTCACCCAGCCGCTCGACCAGCTCGACTACGGCCGGCCCGAGGTGTACAGGCCCCGCCATCGCCTGGGGTTCATAGCCATGCTCTATGTCATACCCATGCTCTTCTTGCTGTTGACCGAGAAGACCGTGGCCATGATTATCGGGCGGGTGAAGCTGTGGAGGCTCAACCGCATACGCCGCCGGCGAAAAGCCGAGTACGAGGCTCTGCAGGCTGCAGCGGCCGCTAAAGCGGCAGGGGCATCGCCTCAACCCGAAAAGGCCGAGCCGACCCCGACCGACGTAGCTGCTGCAAACGAGGAGCCGGCAGGCAATAGCGGGATGCCGGTAGCCGATGAGGAGGCTGCCCCTGCGGCCGAATCGCCCGCACCCGCTCCCGAACCGAAAAACGAGAATGAGAAACAAAACGAAATACGATAATTTTTTTAACCTCTAAAAAAGATTTGTTATGAGAAAAAACATTGTTGCAGGAAACTGGAAAATGAACACGACCGTTCAAGAGGGCGTGGCTTTGGCTAAAGAAATCGATGCCGCTCTGGCCGGTGTAACTACCAAATGCGATGTAATCATCGCCACTCCGTTCACTCACCTGGTATCGGTTGTAAACGCTATCGACACCAAACGTATCGGTGTAGGTGCCGAGAACTGTGCCGACAAGACCGAAGGCGCATTCACGGGCGAAGTTTCGGCCAAAATGGTCGCTTCGACGGGTGCACAATATGTAATCCTCGGCCACTCCGAGCGTCGTGCCTACTATCACGAAACTCCCGAAATCCTGAAAGAGAAAGTCCTCCTGGCTCTGGCCAACGGTCTGACTCCCATCTTCTGCATCGGCGAAGTTCTGGAAGAACGCGAAGCCGGCAAACACTTCGATGTAGTAAAAGCACAGGTAGAAGAGTCGCTCTTCAACCTTTCGGCCGAAGACTTCGGCAAAATCATCCTGGCTTACGAACCGGTTTGGGCCATCGGTACCGGCAAGACTGCTACGGCCGACCAAGCCGAAGAGATTCACGCCTTCATCCGCAAGACCATTGCCGAGAAGTATGGCAACGAAGTAGCCGAGAACACCTCGATTCTCTACGGTGGTAGCTGCAAACCCAGCAACGCTGCCGAGCTCTTCGCCAAACCCGACGTAGACGGTGGTCTGATTGGTGGTGCTGCCCTGAAAGCCGACTCGTTCATGGGCATTATTACTGCATTCTAATAAAATAGATTTTCACAGAGGCTGCAAAAGTGGGAATAAATTCTTATTTTTGCAGCCTCATTGTTTTTGAAAAGTTGTAGGTTATGCGCAAATCACATGTAATACTGGCCCTGCTCGCGATAGGAGCAATAGGCGCGACGGCACAAGCCCAGGTCGCAGTCTCCGACACCTCGATAGTACAGTACCTCGAGCGTCCCGAGACCGGTGGCAAAGTGAAAGTGGTGCAGCCGGCCGAGCTGGCCAAGCGGGTAAGCCGTGCCGAGGGCGTGATCAAGTACGACGGCAACAAGGGCTATGCCCAGTCGTCGGGATTCCGCATCCAGGTCTTCTCCGACAACGACTACCGCACCGCCAAGAACAATGCCCTCTACAAGGAGGGGCTCATCCGGCAGGCCTTCCCCGAGCTGGACACCTATGTGACCTTCACCTCGCCCTTCTGGCGGCTGAGGGTAGGCGACTTCCGTTCCTACGAAGAGGCCGGCAACGCCCTGCGGGAGTTGAAGCGGGAGTTCCCCCAGATGGCTCGCGAGATGCGGATAGTGCGCGACAAGATACAAATACAGATACATCAAGGATTTACCGAATAATTGTTGATTCATGGATGAACAGGTTATGAGCCCGGAAGAGCAACAACGGGTTTGCAAGGAATTGGCCGAACACTATCGGGCTATCATCTCTCTATTGGGCGACGACCCCAATCGCGAAGGGTTGCTCAAGACACCCGAGCGGGCCGCCAAAGCCATGATGAAATTGACCAGAGGCTATCGCCAGTCGGCACACGACGTCATATCCTCGGCCATTTTCGAGCATACGGGTTCGCGCATCGTCATCGTGCGCGACATCGAGTTTTACTCCTTCTGCGAGCACCATCTGCTCCCCTTCTTCGGGAAGGTACACGTAGGCTATATCCCCACCAAGGGCATCGTAGGGCTCAGCAAGGTAGCCCGCCTGGTCGAGGTCTATGCCCGCCGCTTTCAGGTGCAGGAGCGTCTCACGGCGCAAATCTGCCACAGTCTGGCCGAGACCCTCGAGGCCGAAGGGGTCATCGTCATGGTCGAAGCCCGTCACCTCTGCATGCAGATGCGGGGCGTCGAGAAGCAGGGAGCCGTCACCGTTACCTACGATTGCACCGGCAAATTCGAGCAACCCGAGTGGCGCCGCGAATTTTATTCGCTCATCGGTAAAAATTCTTGCGAGCAATAACCGGTTATTTATCAAACAGTAACCTGTTTTGATGAAAAAAATGTTTGATAAAATTTCGCGAAGCACTTGCATAAGTCGAAAAGAGGGTTTATCTTTGCACTCGCAATCGCGAAAATAGCTCAGTTGGTAGAGCACAACCTTGCCAAGGTTGGGGTCGCGGGTTCGAGTCCCGTTTTTCGCTCGACCATCGGAAAGCGTTCCGAAAAGGCTTTGAAATGATGAAATGCGAAAATAGCTCAGTTGGTAGAGCACAACCTTGCCAAGGTTGGGGTCGCGGGTTCGAGTCCCGTTTTTCGCTCCATCGGTATCTCTATCGATGAACAACAAAATGCCCAGGTGGCGGAATTGGTAGACGCGCACGTTTCAGGTGCGTGTGTCGAGAGGCATGCAGGTTCGAGTCCTGTTCTGGGCACCAAGATGAGAGACGAGATACCGTATGTCCGGGTGGTGGAATTGGTAGACACGCTACTTTGAGGGGGTAGTGGGCGTTGGCTCGTGTGAGTTCGAATCTCATCTCGGACACTCAAAAAGAGGCTGTCTCAAAATAAAAATTTGAGATGGCCTCTGCTGTTTCATATCAGATTGAAGTCATTTGGATTTTCCTCAAAAAAGGAG
>CABRIW010000033.1:0-2056 GCA_902471075.1 uncultured Barnesiella sp.
CCCGAACCGCATCCTATTTTCGCGGTAAGCAAAGATAGTGAAAGGTGAGAGGAGAGACAAATGAAAACTCTGTTTTCAAATTTGGCTATGCCGAACCGCTTCCTGTTTAGACAAAAAGGTGAGAGGCGAAAGCCGAATTTATTTGGAATTTTTAGCCAATCTGTTTCCTGTTCTTATCTTGAAACAGGCAAGAGAGTATCATGTAAACAAGATTCCATGTAATCGCTATTGTTGCAGGAGTCTCGGCCGGAGTGTGTGAAATTGGGAATATTTATTATCTTTGTCCCCGCTGCGGTAAATCGCGGTCGAGCCGGGTCGCTTGGAGGCGGCTGTATCGACACCGATGCAAGAGGCTCCACACGAGCGGTTTACCTCTGTTTTCGAAACAAAAAAGATGCTATGTCTGCACCGAAAAAAATCTTAGCCATCATAAATCCCATTTCGGGAACCAAAGATAAAGAGGAACTGCCTGCCTTGATCGACGAGGTGATAGACCCGTCGAAATACAGCGTGGAGTGCCGCTTCACCCAATATGCCGGCCATGCGGCCGAGATGACCCGCCAGGCTGTTGTCGACGGTGTGGATGTGGTGCTCTCGGTCGGGGGCGACGGTACCTGCAACGAGATTGCCCGCGAATTGATAAACACCTCCACGGCGCTGGCCATCGTGCCGGTGGGCTCGGGCAACGGGTTGGCCCGCCACCTGGGTATCTCGATGGATGCCCGCAAGGCGCTCGAGATTGTCAACGATGGGGTAATCGCCGACCTCGACTACTGCACGGCCAACGGCCGCCCCTTCTTCTGTACTTGCGGGGTGGGGTTCGACGCGCTGGTGAGCCTCAAGTTTGCGCAGGGAAAACGTCGCGGCAAGCTGGCCTATGTGGCCAAGGCGCTCACCGAGTACCTCAAGTACAAGTCGGAGACCTATCAGATTGAGATGCCCGACGGTACCGTCACCGAGAAGGCCTTCCTCATTGCCTGCGGCAACGCCTCGCAATATGGCAACAATGCCTATATCGCCCCTCATGCCAGCATGCAGGACGGCAAAATAGACGTCACGGTGCTCATGCCCTTTACCCCCTTCGACACGGCGGGGTTGGCCCTGCTGCTCTTCACCAAGCACATCGACCAGGATGCCAACATCAAGAGCTTTACCACCGAGTCGCTCGTCATCAAGCGCGAGAAACCGGGGGCCATGCACCTCGACGGCGAGCCTATTGAGATGGGTACCCGCATCGACATCCGCTGCTTCAAAGGCGGTCTGCGCGCCCTCATTCCGGCCGAGGACCCCAAACGCTCCATCATCGAGCCCTTCGCCTCGGTATTCTGGGAGTTTATCGAGACCGTCCGTCAGGAACTGAATATCTAATCGCCGGCAGGTCGGTCGGTTACCGGGGGAGTGGCTGGCCTATTCATCGGCGGTCGGCCAGTTCGATGATTTCGAGGTCTTTAATTTCGCCCTGGTCGATGGCGAAGCGTACCAGCGTGCGTTTCTTGTGAAATCCGTACAACCCGGCGGCTCCGGGATTGATGTGGAGGCATTTCAGGGTTTTGTCGTAGAGTACCTTTAGTATGTGCGAGTGGCCCGAGATGAAGAGTTGGGGCGGGTGAATGTAAATCTGGGGTATCACCTCGCGGGCATATTTGCCGGGGTATCCGCCGATGTGGGTCATCCACACGTCCACCCCCTCGATGGTAAACCGCTGGTGTTGCGGGTAGCGCAGGCGCAATTCGTGACCGTCGATGTTGCCATAGACGGCCCGGAAGGGCTTCAGCGCCTCGAAGCGGTCGGCCAGCTCGACCGAGCCGATGTCGCCCGCGTGCCAAATCTCGTCGCACTCGGCAAAATATTTCGCGTAACGGTCGTCCCACCAGGCGTGGGTATCGGATAACAGACCAATCTTTACCATGACTCTTTTCTCAATTTAAGGGTAAAAGTACGGCAATAATTTGTAAAGTCGAAAAAAAACAGCTACATTTGTCCCCACAGAAACAGATGCGGTAGTAGCTCAGTTGGTAGAGCATCAGCTTCCCAAGCTGAGGGTCGCGAGTTCGAG
>CABRIW010000034.1:0-1637 GCA_902471075.1 uncultured Barnesiella sp.
TCTCAGTTCAACGGTTTTCAAGACCGCCGCAATCGACCACTCTGCCATCTCTCCATAGTCGATGCCCTATTGAGCGGTGCAAAGATACAACTTATATTTGAGATATAAAAGCAATTTTATACTTTTTCGGTTGAATATCCCAACCTCATGGATAACGAATATTCCCTTGCTTTCATTCCCTGGAAACTACGTCGAGGAACGACATACCCCGGCACGTCACTCCGCACGACGAGGCGATGGCGCTTGGCGAACAAGCCTTGGAGCGTGACACAAAGGGAATGTTTCGTTTCAACCCGGGCAAGGAGGGAAAAGCCGTACCGGATTACAACCCCTATACCATCAGCCGCTGCCGGGACTGTGATATTGCCAAAGGAAAGGCAAAACTGGCCAAGGTGTTTATCCCCGACAACGAACTGTGCCAGGCGTGTCAGCTAATCCATGCACAAAGGCCAGACAGCAATGGTGCATCGGGAAGGATTGCCAAATATGATGAAGAAGAATGGGAAAGGACTTATGTATCATCAGGAGACAATGGTCTTGTCGTTACACAAAAGGAGCGTATTACCGAATCTGAAGCAAGCAACTCTGAACGTCAAAAATTCGAGAAGGAAATGCGTATGTGCAAAATATTGGCTGATAACGGGCACGATGTAGAATATCTGAAGGGAGTAAACCGTCCGCAAGGACAGACGTATGATATTAGAATGAACAATATCAAAGCAGACCTTAAATGTGTGACAGGTGGTACCGGGAATATAGTAAAATACGCCAGAAAAGCACTTTTGCAACAAGGTGCTGATGCCGTAATTTTTGAATTACCAACCCCCGATGCTAAATATTTCAAGGCTTTAGCTGAAGCCAGAAGAAAGTGTACAGGTAGAATCTTCTTTTATGTCAAAGATGAAAATGTCCTCAAAGAGGTTAAATAAAAAAGGGACATCCCTCGATGTCCCGGTGGCGGTACACGGTCTTGCGACCCTGTCCCTTCGTATCTCTACGCCTCACAAATATACAATAAAATTTCAAAATCGATTCATTTTGAGTCGATTTTTTATTGCATGGACTTAATCGCCACACACCGATATACCTCGATGTTCTCCACAATCTCTTCGTGGTTGTGGTTCGTGTCGCTCTCGACCAGGTCGAACTCCTTGAAGGTTTCGCCCTCCATGCAGCAGAGTGCGGCATGAGACCTATCGCGCCACCTCGTACTCGATGCGCACCGTGTCACCCCGCACCCCGATGCGGGGTCCAGTTCATAGCGGATGACGATAGACGCGGATAAACCAGCCTATGGAAGAAAGAGAAGAGTCGCCAAAATCCCGCCTTTATCGGGCAGGGAGCGGGCAAGCCGGAGGAGGAACGAGGGCGAGGACTGTTTGAGCGTAGCGAGTTCCGCAGCCCCCGACGATGGCGCAGCCTGCGACCGCCTCGGCCCGATAACAGCGGCGGCGCTTCTTGGTTCGTTCTTCTCGCTGCTGAGAAGAATGAACATTTCGTGTCACCCCGCACGTGATGCGGGGTCCAGGAAAGTGAATCTTACGGGTAATCTTGTCGGTGTGACTAGATGCCGCATCCAAGTGCGGCATGACCGAAGCGCGAAGCCATCCGGCCTATGGGAGAAAGCGGAAAGAAAA